>CAVPTA010000006.1:0-344993 GCA_963708645.1 uncultured Actinomycetota bacterium
GACCAGGACAGTCGAGTGGATTTCTGAGGTGAAAGTCCTCTTTGACTTCGTGGTTGAGCCAGCCCACGGCGGCGCTCGTAGCGGTCCGACTCGCCGGGTCCTCGTTGCGGGTCGATGCGGAGTGCCTCGTTGCAGACGACCCGCACGCGGTCGTGAGCAAAGCTATTGCCGCCCAAGCACCCACGACGATTTTCGACACGGTCACGAACACTAGACGCGGCAGGCACTTGGTGGGGTTCGTTCCACCGCGGCAGATTCGGGCGCGCTCCAGGGTGCCTAATTCAGCTGGCAATAGACGTTCGAAACCGCCGTCATTTTCGTGGTTGCCGCCACGGTCTTCTCAGCAGCGCACGCATATCCGCCGTCGCCGTACATCGGACTGCGACCTTTGACTTCGTAGGTTCCCACACTCACAGATGCCGAGTAGCGGCCGTTACGTCCAACAGGAACTTCGGTTGCGACATGTGTAGCCACGTTCTCCAGCCTCACGGTCCCTGACAGGGGTCGAGCGGTGCCAGGTGCCGGACCGCCCACGGCCAGCAACCGGCCCGTAATCGTTCCTGAAGGGGGGTGATGGCCGTCCGTGCAGGCCGCAGGAAATGCGATCGTTGCCGCGCAGGCGACAGCCATGTTGACGATCCACACTCGGCCCCGCATGACCTGTAGACGCTCCAACTGGCGGGGCGCGTTCCGTGCAACGCACCTGCCGACGGCTCGTGAGCGGCATCCGCGCTCCGAACGCGCCGCGAGGCCATCGACAGCGACGTCGACCGAGTCCACGTGGCGTATCTCAAGCCCGGGCGACGGTCATATCTCGCAGAGGCACAGCGTGCCCGTTATCGCAGGTGGTGGTGACGTGGATGTCGGCCCCGCAGTCAGCGTGTTGCAAGGTCACCGGGGCTCCGCGGCTGTCGTACAGGTACTTCGACCCCCACTCGAACAATGCGAGTACGGCCGGACACAGATCGTGGCCCATTTCGGTGAGCCGGTACTCGTAGCGGGTGCGCTGACCCGGGTCCTGGTAGGGGACTCGCTGGAGCAGGCCGGCGTCGGTGAGTTCGCGTAGTCGCGCAGCGGCCACCGCTGGGGTGATGCCGGCGCGGTCGGCGAAGTCGTCGAACCGGGTCGTTCCGTAGTACGCCTCCCGCATGATCAACATTGCGGAGCGGGTGCCGACAACACCCAGTGAACGCGCGATGGGGCAGCGGTCTGCTCGCCAACGACTGCGCTCGCGCAGCGGGCCGACGAGTTGTGCGGTGTCATCGCTCACGCGTGCCACTCTAGCTTGCCTTTGCCATAGTCAGCCTCTAACGTCGCTGACTATGCCTGATAAAAGTCAGCGTCCCGGTCTCATTCTCGCGGTGCTGTCCTTCGCGGCGTTCATGGCCAGCCTCGACGTCTTCATCGTCAATGTCGCGTTCGATGCGATCGGTGCGGACTTCCACGGCACGACGCTCGCGCAGTTGTCCTGGGTGCTGAACGCGTACGCGATCGTCTACGCGGCGCTGCTGATCCCGGCCGGACGGGTGGCCGATCGTTATGGGCGCAAGGGCGGCTTCCTGATTGGCCTCACGGTGTTCACGCTTGCCAGTGCGGCCTGCGCCGCCAGCGGAGGCGTGTGGTGGCTGGTGACCTTCCGCGTCGTGCAGGCCGCGGGTGCGGCGCTGCTGACGCCGGCCAGCCTGGGACTCGTAGTCGCATCGGTGCCGCCCGAGCGACGCGCGCGTGCGGTGCGCATCTGGGCCGCGACCGGCGCCGTGGCCGCAGCCCTCGGCCCGGCCGTCGGCGGCCTGCTTGTCGCGGCTTCGTGGCGCTGGGTGTTCCTCGTCAATGTGCCGATCGGCATCGCCGCCCTCGCCGCTGCCGCCCGGTTCGTGCCGCGCTCGCGCGATGAATCGGTCACGCGCATCCCCGACGTGCTCGGCGCGCTGTTGCTCGCCGTCAGCATCGGCGCGCTCACCCTGGGCCTCGTCCAGGGCCCGTCGTGGGGATGGGACAGCCCGGGTGTGGACGCTGCGTGGGTGGTGACCGCCGCCGGGCTACTCGGCTTCGGCATCTCGTCGGCACGGCATGAGGTGCCCGTCGTCGAACCGGCGCTGTTACGGGTGCGTCCCTTCGCCTGGTCGAACGTCACTGCGCTGCTGTTCGGTGTGCCGTTCGCCGCAGCGCTGCTGACGAACATTCTCTGGATGCAGGACGTATGGCACTACTCCGCGGTGCGGGTCGGATTCGCGATCGCGCCCGGTCCGATGATGGTGCCGATCTTCGCCGCAGTCGCGCACCGCCTTGCCGGACGCATCCCGGTGGGGGTGCTCGTCGCGGCCGGTTGCGCCCTGCTCGGAATCGGCTCGGTCATGACGTCCGTCCTCGTCGGCGCGCACTCTGACTACGCGGGAGATGTGCTGCCCGGCTGGCTTATCGGCGGGATCGGTGTCGGCCTCGCCTTGCCGTCCATCCTGTCCTCGGCAACCGCCGACCTGCCGGCCGCACGCGCCGCGACGGGCAGCGCCGTGGTCAACATGAGCAGGCAGGTCGGCACTGCGCTGGGCGTGAGCCTCGTCATCGCGGTGCTCGGAAACCCCGTCGGTTACGCGGCGGCTCACGCCGCCTTCCGGCACACGTGGTGGACGCTCGCGGCAGTGGCGCTGCTCGCGGCCGTTGCGGCCCCCGGTATGACCCCGCGTCCGGCCCCCGAACCGAGAACGCAGCCGATTCTCGACCCGGAGCCGGTACGCGCGCCGTGAGTCGGCATCGATGAGCCGTCCGAACAGTTGACGCTTGCTCGCGATGTGCGCCATGACAAGACGCGGCTCATCAAGTTGCTCGACACGTTGCAGGGTCGCGGACTCGTTGATCGCAATCCGGATCCATCCGATTGCCGATCGCATGCCGTAGTGATCACCGCGCGAGGTCGGAGCTGCAGCACCGCGCGCAAGCGTCGGTCCGCGCAATGGAACGCGACATGCTGACGGCTCCGACATCTGCCGAGCGGCGCGCGCTCGTCGCGGCAGATTCGCAAAACGAGGACGGTTCATGCCGTTCGGCGCGGTCGTCCGCACAGACGGCGAACTTCGTCTCATCAGCGGCACGGGAGACGACTGGTTCCAGATGCTGGAGATGCTCTACGACGGAATCGCCGCACTCGAGGGCGCAGGCGCACTCAGTTCGCGGAAACGAGCGTAAGCCCGCGTCCGTCGCGCGTCTGGACGGCGAGGGAGTGACTACGGCGAGTTTCACGTCGACGATGAGCGCGACTACGAGTGGGATGCGGACGGACTCGGCGCGGCAAACGGAGGGCTGCCGTTGTGGCTCTGCAGGGTGCCGGCGGCGCCATCGGCATCGACGCACGGGCCGTCGATCGTGAGGATTCCTCCGACCCCCACCAACGGGTTCACATCTCCGGCCAGCGACAGCAAGCCCGTCAGCTTGACGTTCCCCTCTTGTCTGGACAACCGGTAGTACGCGGACGGGACGGTCGGCAGGGTCACGCGGCGGGTGGATAGCCGCCGGCGCAGCGTCCAGCCGGCCGCGCGCACCATGCGCACCACCACCTGCCGGTACGCCCCGAAGTGTGTGTTCTGGCTGGGGGCGAATGCGAACAGGCGCATCGAGATGCTGTACGAGAGCATCGTGGTCCCCGTCCCACATGGTTTGTAACCCCAGTCGAGCACGTCGACCGACCGGGCATTCGTCTCGGACAGAGCGTTGTACAGCTCGCGCGCGGCGGGCACGGTGTGCGCGCGTGATTTGGCGGCCGGTGTCCCATCAGTCGAGGCGTCGTGATCGCAGGCGGCCAGCAGGATCACCAGAACGATCGCGGCAGCGCGGACCTTGCCACCTGATGCCAGCCGCATGCTCAGCCGCCTCCGGTTCCGCGCCGCACGCGCAGAACCGCACCGTGTCGGCCAGTCCCCGGGTATGCACACGCCGATGCTCGATCCTACGTACCGCCGCGATTTCGACGTTGGAGTAAACAATCGAGCGGGTCGGCGCGTCGAAGAATTGTGATGGACTCCGACACATTCCCCCGCAGCGCGCGATTGCCGCTGCCACGATCTCGCTCCCTGGCTGCGGCAGCAATTGCTGTCGTTACCGCACTGTCCGGGTTGGTCCTGGCCGCGACGACGGCTGGGGCCGCGCCACCCCCGGCAGATCTGACGCTGACCACGACCACGATCACGGTGCAGACGTCGAACCACCAGCAGTGGAATCTCGGCTTGTGGAGTGCGCTGAACGGTATCGGTGGCTCGACCGCGTTCTCGCTGAGCCTCTCCCGTCCGGTGCCCGGTGGCACCGAGGCCCACCAGTGGAATGTCCCGCTCGGATCGTCCCGGCTGACGTTCAACGGCCGCACCCAACGCGGCACGCTCAAGACGCCGGCGTCCACGGCACCGTTGACGACGGTCGACATGACCTTCGTTGCGAGCAGTCATCGCGCTCTGCGCTGTTACAAGGGTTCCGAAACGCTCTACAAGGGCAATCTCGCCGGACGCGCGACGCTGATCACGCACCTCACCGGCGGCGGCACCGTCGGTGGTCAGCACGTGGCCTTCAAGTCGGGCACGACGACGCTGACGGCCGATCGCGGATGCTTCAACCCGCTCCCCACCGGTCACGTGTGCACGAACTACGAGTCGTTCTTCGACAGCGCTCCGCACGGAGTGGGCGTCCTGGGCTTCAGCAGCAGTGCGACACGCTACGCCGAGGTGTCGCGCAACGTGTCGATGACCAAGCCGCGGGCGAGCCGCACCGACAGCGTGACGACCAAGCCCTCGCGCGCGCCGACCTTCAGCAGGGCAGCGAAGACCCTGCACGTGCCCGCGTCGTCCGGCATGATCACCGGGTCCGGGAAGATCGTCGCCAACGCGCTGAAGAGCTCGAGCAGTTCGTGCAAACTCAAGGGCGTCAAGCACACGCAGGTCCAGTACTTTCCCAGTTCGTCGACACGGTTCGTGAACACGGCGGGTCACCCGCTCGTGGGTCACACGAGCCTGACCGGGCGCATCATCGTGCGGAACAACGCATCGGGATACTTCGCCGTCGACCGCTGGCACTGATCTCGCACGACGACGCGGCACAGGAGGGTGATGGACTTCGACACGTACGCACGCAGCGCGCGAATGCCGTTGCTGCGCTTTGCCGTGGTCCTCACCGACGATCCCGAGCTCGCCCAGGATCTCGTCCACGACGTTCTGCTCAAGGCGCAGCAGTCGTGGAGTTCGGTTGCCGCCGCTGATCATCCGCATGCCTATGTGCGCCGCATGCTGACCAACCAGGTGATCTCGTGGCGGCGTAAGTGGGGCCGCATTCAGCCGCGGCCCGACCGCGAGCTCGACCGGACGGTCGACGATCCGACCGACGCAGTCGATCGACGCGATGCGCTGTTGCGGAGCCTGTCTCGATTGCCCGCGAAACAGCGGGCCGCGATCGTGATGCGCTACCTCGAGGACATGGCCGACGCCGACATCGCCGAAGCACTGGGGTGCGGACTCGGCACCGTGCGCGTGCACATTCATCGCGGCCTCGCCGCGCTTCGCGTCGCGCAACCGATGCCTGCCAGAAAGGACACGTGATGTACACCGAGACCGAACTTCGCGGGGCGCTCGAACACTCCGCGTCCCGCGCCGAGACCCTCGCCGACCGCGTCGTCACCACGCGTCCGAAGCGTCATCTGCTGCCGGCTCTTGCCGCGGCCGCGGTGATCATCGCGGTCGTTGCCGGGGGAGTTGCCCTGCAAGGCCGCTCGAACGAGCACGCACCCTCGTCCGCGCACGTTCCTGCCGACCTGAGCTCTGTGGTCGATCAGATGCGGGCCGGCAACAACGCGGGGATCTCCTACTCGATGCCCGCCAACAGCCTTGGCGGGCGAACCGAAGGCATCTGGGCGGACCTCGGCCGTCGTTCGATCGGGGTGACGCTTGTTGATTCGAGCGCGTTCGACCCGGCACGGATACCCCGAGATCGCCCGGTCCCGATCGCCGGGACAACGGGCTATTTCTCGAAGTTCAAGCTGTACCCGCTCGACGGGAGTCCGACCACAGGTGGTGGCAGATGGATACCAATCTGGACGATCGCCTTCCAAGACCCCGCCGGCAAGTGGGTCTTCGTGTACATCAACAGCGATATCAGACCCGCCGGGTTCGCCCAGCCGGCGTGGATCGCCAGTCGATACGCAAAGCTGAACATCGACTTCGTCGAGGGACGCACGCGGTTGCCGTTCCGCACCGGTTATCTACCCAGCGGTTACCGCGTCATGGGCGTGACCGTCCGGCACGGCTACTGGGTGGCCGCACTCACCAACGGTGACGAAACGGTCACCATCAGCGTGGAGTACCTCCCGCGCGGCAGCTGTCGGACACTGTGCCGCACCACCCGACGCATCGGCGACTACACCATTGGTGTCGGCGCGCGCTACAACCAGGTGATGAGCGACGGGGGTCAGAGGTCTGACCCGAAGCTTGCCGCGCGGGTGTTCGACTCCCTCACGATCGCGTCGAAGCTCGGCGACCCGTCGACCTACTGGACCATCGCCGACGCGCTCGGGTGAGCTCGCCTCGGCAGCTCTGACTCAATCGCCGATCACCGCGACTGGCTGGACAGCTATAACAGCCGGTCAATCGCTACCTGGCAACTAAATCCGTTGCCAAAAGTCGCCTCCCTTGACGATTACGCCATCTTCGTGGTGAGTTACCTACGGCCTCGATCGCTACGAAGGAGACGCCGGATGCCCCGTGCGATGAGCTATCCGTCCGCCACCGCCGCGATGCAACGCATGGTCGCCGCGCACGCGGAGGCCGAGCGGACTGGAGCGCCCGTCGGCGAGTTGCTCGAGCAGGGCGGATCGGAGCGGCAGCGAAATGCCGTGCTGCGACGCCGTACTTTCCTGGCCGGCGCGGTCGCCTCCGCCGGAATGATCGCCGTGCCCTCGGTGGCGCAGGCCGACCCGCGGGCGCCGCGGGTGGTCATCGTCGGCAGCGGGCTCGCCGGCACTCGCACCGCGCATGCACTGTGGACCAAGCATCGAATCCGCTCGACCATTTATGAGGCCGACACGACTCACATCGGCGGGCGGTGCTGGAGCCTGCGCGGCTTCTTCTCCGGCGGCCTGATCGGTGAGCTCGGCGGTGCCTTCATCAACTCCGACCAGCTGCCGATCCGGCGCCTGGCCAAGGGGCTCGGCCTGCACGAGGAGGTCGCGAACGGTGGCGATCTGCGTCAGGGTGAGGAGATCTATTGGATCGACGGTGGCCCGTACACCGTCGAGGAAGCCCAACATGACTGGGCCACCATCGGTTTCCACGCTTTTCGCAAAGCTGCGAAGTCCGCGCCGTTCCCGCAGCTGTGGGACCGCAGCACAGCCGAGGGCCGACGGCTCGACCACCTCAGCGTCCCGGAATGGCTCGACGAGTCCGGAATCGGATCGACCTCGCGATTCGGCAAGCTCATGCTCGCCAACGCGGTCTCGGAGTACGGCGGCGATCCGGCCGACCAGTCGGCGCTCAACCTGATCTACCTGCCGTACGCGAACCCGCGCTCGTCCCTGGCGCCGATGTCCGGCTACGACGAGAAGTACCACATCGTCGGAGGCAACGACCAGATCGTGCACCGCATGGTCGAGCAGTTGCCCGCGGGAACCGTGCGCCAGGGCTACGCGCTCGTTGCCTTGCGGCACAACCACAACGGCACGCACACACTGACCTTCGACCATGGCGGCCGCATGGTCGACGTCGTCGCCGACGAGGTCGTCCTGGCCCTGCCGTTCACCGCCCTGAAGAAGGTCGACCTGTGCCGGTCCGGCCTGTCACCGTTGAAACGAAAGGCCATCGCCAACGGGCACCTCGGCTCGAACGCGAAGATCCACGTCGAGCTCGAGCGCAAGACCTGGCCGGCCCTCGGCTACAGCGGCGCGACCTACACGGAGTACGACGGCTTCTGCACCGCCTGGGACGACAGCGTTCCGCTGGGCCCGAATGCCCGGCCGGCGATCCTGCTCGGCTTCCCCGGCGCTCGCGCCGGCGCGACGACGCTGACGGGAGCCGCGCACGGACCCGCCCCGGCCGCCGACGTGAGCTGGTTCCTCGACCAGATCGAACCCATCTACCCCGGCACCACAGCGGCATACACCGGCACGGCCTGGGAAGATCACTGGGTCAAGGACCCCTGGCACCACGGGGCGTACTCCTACTGGGGCGTCGGCCAGGAGACCACGACCGGCGGGTACGAAGGCGTCGCCGAAGGGCGTGTGCACTTCGCCGGCGAGCACACCGACCCGTACCAGCAAGGCTTTCTGGATGGCGCAGTCGTCTCGGGTCAACGCGTCTGCCGCGAGATCGTCGCGCAGCTTTGACCTCGAACTCGACGATGCGGCGGATGTCTGTCAGATGCCGACCGCACCCGCTTCGAGTGCCGCCATGGCGTCACCGGGTGCAGGCTTGCGTCGCTCCCAGTTGAGGCGGTTGAAAAGTCGGACCAAAGCGTCCTTCCGCACGCCTGGCGGCCGAAGTCTCCGGTCGCCGTCGGGGTTACGTTTGATCACGTGAGTCAAGGGGGTCATGTGAGCCGCGTCCGATCTTCCAAGCGCAGCGCGGCGGCCGTTCTGGGTCCGCTCCTGCGTGAAGCGTTGGGTGGGGAACTGCCGTTCGGTCTGCGGTTCTGGGACGGAAGCAGCACGGGGCCGCGGCAGTCACCGGTCACCCTGGTGATCGCGCGGCGCCGCGCGCTGCGCAGGTTGGTGTGGGCGCCGGACGAGATCGGGCTCGCGCGTGCTTACGTCACGGGCGACCTGGATGTCGAGGGTGATCTGTTCGTTGCTCTGAAACTGGTCCTCGACCTCGTCCGCCCCGACGACATCGTCGGGCAACGCCCAGGCGTGCGCACGTTGGCGACGCTCGTCGCGGCAGCGGTCCGGCTGCGCGTTGTCGGGCTCCCGCCGCGCCCGCCGAAGGAGGAAGTCCGGTTGCGCGGGCGCCGGCACACGCGACGACGCGACGCCGAGGCGATCGCACACCACTACGACATCGGCAATGAGTTCTACCGCAACGTGCTGGGCGAGTCGATGACGTACTCGTGCGCCTACTGGGACCAGCCCGAGCCCGACGTGAGCGATGCTGCCCAGCTGAGCGCGGCCCAGTTCGCCAAGTGCGATCTCGTCGCCCGCAAACTCGGGTTGGCTCCCGGCGCACGGGTGCTCGACGTCGGGTGCGGATGGGGCACCTTCGCGCTTCACGCCGCACGCACCTACCGAGCCCGTGTCGTCGGTGTGACGCTGTCAGTCGCGCAGGCTGAGCACGCACGCAAACGCATGGCCGATGCCGGCGTCGATGACCTGGTCGACATCCGAATCCAGGACTACCGCGAAGTCAGCGACGGGCCGTTCGACGCAATCGCGAGCATCGGTATGGCCGAGCACGTCGGCGCCGATCACCTGCCTGAGTACGCGGCCCATTTGTTCACCCTGCTGCGACCCCGAGGACGGCTGCTCAACCACGCGATCTCGCTGCGTCCCGACGATCCGCAGCAAGGCCCGGAATCGTCCTCGTTCATCGACCGCTACGTGTTTCCCGACGGCGAACTCGTGCCGATCGCGCGCATGATCTCAACGCTCGAGAATGTCGGCTTCGAGGTGCGTGACCTCGAAGCGCTGCGCGAGCATTACGGCCTGACCTTGCGCGCTTGGTGCGCCAACCTCGACCGCAACTGGGACGCCGCAGTCTCGGCCGCGACGCCGGAACGCGCACGGGTGTGGCAGCTGTACATGACCGCCTCGGCGATGTCGTTCGAGTCCAACGACATCGGGGTGAACCAGGTGCTCGCCGTGCGTCCCGGTGACAGCGGCGAGAGCGACATGCCGCCGACACGCGCTCACCTCCTGAATGCTGTGCCGCCCAACTGATCACGATCGATACGACCGATCACCGCAGCAACTGCGCGATGTCGGTCGGCGCCCGCATACGCCACGCGTCGGTGACGAGTTCTTCGAGTCGATCGACATCGACGGTGTCGAGCATCAGCGGTACGAGCGGAAAGTCCTCGTACCCCCGTGCAGTGAAGAACAGATCAGGCTCGCCCAGCAACAAAGCCTCCCGCTCGGATGCGTCCCCGACGTAGAGCACGGCGATATCGACACGGATCTGTCGGGGCCGTCCGGCAATTCGCTCCGGGTACGACCACACGAATCCTTTGCCGCCGACGCGGAAGTCGAATCCTTCGCTGGGGATCTCTTCCACTCCAGGCAGGGACAGCGCAATCGTCCGGACGTCCACTGCATCGGCCATGACAGCAGTCTGCCCCGTCACAACATGCCTGGACCGGTCATGTGGCGCCGAGGCCTCTCCGCGATCTGCACCGGGTCCGGCATCATGAGCACCGACATACCGCGTGAGGAGCTGGTCTGCGTGCGCCAGGATCTGGGAGCGTGCATGTGAACGAGTTGCATCCGGTGCCGACTACGGAGCTGGACGTCGAGCCGCTCTCCTCGCTCGATTTTCTCGGCCAGGTCGCCGACGAGGTAGCCGTGGCGAATGACGACTCCGTCGAGATCATTGCTGCGCTCACGCGGAGGTATCTCAGCGCCTTCGCGGCGGGTGTGAGCGTGGTCGATGCTGCCCGGCGCGCTCTGCAGATCGCGGCAGTTGTTCCGCGGGCGGCATCCAACGACGTTTATGTGTGGCAGAGTCTCCCGCTCGATCGGAGGTTCCCCGGTGGAGCGGCCGTGCTCAACGCCGCGACGTATTCGCTGTGCACCCGTGCCGAGGTTCTCGACGCATTTCCGAGTGTGATCGAGGTATCCGGTGGGCGACAACGCGCAGGCACTGTATTGCGCTCCGCTTATCCAGCGTGCCGAGATCGTCGGCACGATCTTCGCCGTATGGCATCGCGAGCACTGGCTCTCGGACGAGCAGCGCGCGACCATGCGCGTCGTTTCGACGCTCGCCGCCAACGTCCTCGACAGGTCAGAGCTCGAGCTGGGCGTCCCTTGGGCCCGCACAGGTAACGCTGCGCTATGGATCGGCGAGGAACTGCGTCAACAGGGTCGGGACGGTCGCGTTGGCGAATGCGACCGCTTCGTCGTCACTGATGTCGGTGATCTTGTACTGCTGACGTCCGGCCGCGGTGGTCGCGGTCAGTGATGCCAATCCCGACCCGCCGCTGGAAGAAGCTGCGCCGGATGTTCCAGCCGATCACGCCCGTCGGTCTGCAGCGCGCTGCGGCGCCGCACGATCGTCCCGTACCGGGTGACGAGGTATTCGCTCGGTGAGCGCATGGCCAAGACTGCGGTAGCGATCGATGCCGAGCGGGACGGCCGCGCCGGCCAGTACGACCGCGACGACGAGCAACCACACCGGCCAGTGCGCGAACCCGACGCCGAGGACCGCGACGACAGACCAGCACCAGCGTGGCGGACAGTGCGCGCGTGAGCCTGCGGCGCAGCGCAGCGATCGGATGCCGGACCAGCGCTTCGTGAACGGCGCGTCCGTGCCGATCACGCGTCGCCGCCAGCGCGACGGCGTCGGCACGAGGTGCGGGTGGCAGAAGGATCTCGCCACCGCGCTCGGCGCCGCGTCCGACCCGCAACCCGGTGGCGATCGCCAGGCACCGCGCGCCGCGGACCGAACGCAGCAACAGCGGCTCGGACACCTCGACGCCGCGCAGTCGCCGCTGTTCGATGCTCGTCGCCCGGGTGGTGATCAGACCGCGGGTCACCTGCAGGGTGCCGCCGTTGTGGCGCGTGAGCCTGAACCGCCAGAAAGCGAGTACGTAGCCGATCGTGGACGCGATCACCACGAACGCGACCACCCCGGCCGCGACCACGACGACGTCCGCGGCCACCGGCCATCGCTCGAGGCGATGCGAGACATCGCGGATCACGCCGAGCCTGCGCACGTTCACGTGGGCCTCGTTCACGACCCGCCAGAGCACGCCGAGCAGCGCCAATCCAGTTACAGCACCGGTGAGCGTGAACGGCGCGAAGCGCAGCCAGCGCGGATCTGCCCGGACCAGTTCCTCCTCGACGTCGTGTTCGGACAGGGACGGCCTCGCCGAAGTCCGTCGGCGCCGGAACATGGCTGCGGTGCAGCAACTCGACACGCAGCCCGGCTGCCTCGGCCTGCGTCAGGCCGTCCAGGATGACCCTGTCCGCGACCCTCGCGATCAGAGGTTCCGGTGCCGATCGCGACCCGCGCCAGGCCGAGCAGTCGGTGCAGCAGGTGGGATGTCACGTCGACGGTCCGGACGCGGTCCAAGGGCGCGGTCAACGTGCGCCGTCGCAGCAACCCACGCCGCAGCTCGACGCGATCACCGGTGATCCTGTACCGGGTGGTGAACCAGCGGACCAGCGCGATTGCAGCGACGATGACGGCGATCGCCGTAGCCCACACGGTGCCGGCGTTCGTGCCGTGTCCGGCCAGCAATGCCGCGACGATCGCGGGCAGCGCCCTCGCGACCTCGACCACCGGATGCACCAGCAGCATCCTCGAGTTGAGCCGGCGCCAGTCGACCTCGGGCCGCGTCTCGACAGCGGTCATGTGCCGTCGCCGGGGCTGTCCTGCGCGCGCGCAGTGAGGTCAGCGGCGAGGGTGTCGGCATCGATTCGCGTCAGGCCGTGGATCTTGACGGGCCCGGCTGCCGAAGCCGTCGTCACCGTGACGTTGGCGAGCCCGAACAGCTGTTCGATCGGACCGCGCTGGGTGTCCACGGTCTGCACCCGCGCGATCGGCGCGATGCGGCGCTCCTGGTTGAACCAACCGGTCTGGGTGTACACGGCATCGGGCGTCGCCTCCCACCGATGCACCCGGTAGCGCCAGCGCGGCATGACGATCAGGTGCGCGATTGCGATCACCGCCGCGACGAGGCCGACGAGCCAGCCGATGGGCACCTGCACCGCGACGACCGTCACCGGGATCGCCACCACGATCCAGCCGACCAGGGCCCGCACGGTCCAGTACGAACGGGCCCGCGGGCTCACCCGGTTCGCCGGTTCGCGCAGGCGCAGCGCGGATTCGGTCACGCACCCATCTTGCTCGGACGGTCGTAAGATCGCGCAGTGGCTGCTGGCCGCCCGCTTCCGGTCGCGGCGTCCACGCTCGTCGGGCGGGCTGACGAGCTCTCGACGCTGCGTGACCTGCTGTCCGGACCGTCGCGTTTGATCACCCTCACCGGCCCGCCCGGGGTCGGCAAGACCCGTCTGGCGATGCAGCTCGCGACGACGCTCGCACCCGGTTATCCGGACGGGGCGGCCTGGGTCGAGCTCGGACCGATCCGTAGCTCGGCCAACGTCCTCGCGGAGTTCGCCCGCGCGCTCGGTGATCCGCACGGGCGAGCGCCGACCGTGGACGCGCTCGTGGCTCGCTTTGCGCGCAGCGAGATTCTGCTGGTCGTCGACAATTGCGAGCACCTGTCCGGAGTTGCTTCTGCGATCGCGGCGGTTCTCGCCGGGATCCCTCGGGCTCGGGTGCTCGCGACGAGTCGGCAACGACTCCACCTGGTCGCCGAGGTCGAGTTTCCGGTACCGCCGCTCGCGCTTCCGGCCGAGGCCGATACCGACGATTTCGCCGAGTTGGCGCGCAATCCTTCGGTCGAACTGCTGCTCGCGCGAGCGCCGGCGCACGTCGCGCTCAGCCGGCGCACTGCGCGTCCGCTCGCCGAGGTGTGCCTGCGACTCGACGGATTGCCGCTCGCCCTCGAGTTGGCCGCGGCGCGGCTGCGGGTCTTCACGCCGAGTGAGCTGGCGTTCCGGCTCGAGCATCGGACGGTGTCGTTGTCGGGCGCGCCGCGCGACGCCCCGTCGCGCCACCGCACGTTGGTGACCGCGATCGAGTGGAGTCACGAGTTGCTTCCGGAGGCGGAGCGCACAGTGTTCCGGCGTCTGAGTGTGCTCGTCGGGGGATGGACGGTTGCGGCGGCACAGGCGGTCGCCGGGTTGCCCGAGCAGGTCGTCGTCACGGCGATCGAGGTGCTGCTCGAACAGAACTTGCTGCAACGCGTCGCGACCGATGGCGCCGCGCGGTTCGCGATGCTCGTCAGCATCCGCGATTTTGCCGCCGAGCAGCTGGCGTCGAGCGGTGAGCAGGACGCGACGCGTGACCGGCACGCCGCCTACTTCGCCGGTGTGGCGCAGGCGTGGGAAGCCACGGTCGGGACGGACGAGGAGAACGCGACCTGGACCGACTTCGAGGCGGTGCATCCAGATCTGAGTGTTGCCTTCGACTACGTCGGTTCCAGCCTGGCGAAGGTATGGCTCGGAGTGGCCCTTGCCTGGTACGGCCACATTCACGGCTCGCTCGTACAGGCACCCGCTGTGCTCGCGGCATTTCGTGTCATCGCGGCGCTGCCTCCGTCCGTCGAGGTGCCGGGTGGGCTGGACGTGGGGACACGGACGGCGATGTCGACAGCGGCCGGTGTGGCCGCGCTGGGTCTCGACGAATTGATCGAGGCGGACGCCGAACTGCGGTCGGCGGTGCGGCTGAGCGAGGCGAGTGGCGACGAACGGCGCGAGGCGGCTGCGCTTTCGTTCCTCGGCCACGTAGCGAGCGCGGCTCAGACGACCGCAGGACGCCGCACGGAACTACCGCTCCGCGCGGGCCATCTGTCAGCGCCGGGGAAACGTACGCGGTACTGCGTGGTCGGCGTTCGACCTCGGCGTGCTGATGGTCGACGCCGATGATGCGGTTGATCGAGCAAGCGCCGAACCGCTGCTGCGCGAGGCGCTGACCTACTTCGAGGACCTCGACTACGAATGGGCGGTTGCGCAGACGCTGCGCGCGCTCGCGACCGCACTGCTCGATCGCGGCGCAGCAGACGAAGCGGCCACGCTATTGGCCCGATCAGTCGTGCTGCACGATGCCGCACGCGACCGACGCGGTAGCGCGCAGTGCCTCGAGGCCCTTGCTCGCATCGCCGCCGGCCGCGGGCAGTGCGCGGCGGCCGGACGGCTGCTCGGCGCGGCGCAAACGCATCGACAGCTCGGTGCAACCACACCGACCGAACCGGAGTCGAAGCGGCTCGCCGAGGTGGAGTCAACGGTGAACGCGACGCTCGGCCGCGCCGGTGCCGACCACGCCAAGCACACAGGTCGCACCGCCGGACGCGCTGGGGTTCTCACCCTCGCCGCGAGCATCGCGGCGCCGCCGCCACCGGCGACTGCACCGGTGGTGCTCACCCGCAGGCAGGCCGAGGTCGCCGCGCTCGTCGCCGAAGGATGCACGAATCGTCAGATCGCGCGCTCGCTCGGAATCAGTGAGAAAACTGCAGAGATCCACGTCAGCAACATCATGAGCAGGCTGAACGTCCCGAGCCGAGCAGGCGTGGCCACCTGGGTGAGCACGCACCGCGAGTCGCCTGCGTAGGGGGTTCCCCCTATGGCATCGGTCGTCCCCGATTTCTAGACAGGGTGCAGACCGCGAACGTGGTCGATGTGTCGATCTTCAGGGGGAAACCACGATGGACGAGAACAAGTTGAACGAGATGCTGGGCCGCTTCGTCACCGACCTCGGCGCCACCATGGCTGCCGGCAACGTTGTCGTCGGGCACCGCCTTGGCTTCTATCAGGCGCTGGCCGCGGCATCGGGCTCGTCGGACGAGCTGGCGCGGCGCACCGAGTCCGATCCGCGCTACGTGGCCGAGTGGCTGCGCGGACAGGCCGCCGGTGGTTACGTCCAGTACGACGCCGACACCGACACCTATTCGCTCAGCGAGGAGCAGGCGTTCGTGCTCGCCGATCCGGACGGCGCGGTGTACGCACCGGGCGCGTTCGTACTGGCGCTCGGTGCGTTGCGCTCCGAATCACGAGTGAGCGAGGCGTTCCGGACAGGTGCGGGAATCGGATGGCACGAGCACGACGGCGACGTGTTCGTCGGCTGCGAGCAGTTCTTCCGTCCCGGCTACCTGGCCAACCTCACCACCAGCTGGATCCCGGCGATGAACGGTGTCGAGGCCAAGCTGCAAGCCGGTGCGAAGGTCGCCGATGTGGGCTGCGGGCTCGGCGCGTCGACGATCCTGATGGCAGAGAAGTACCCGGCAAGCACATTGATCGGGTGCGACTATCACGACGGTTCGATCGAACTCGCCGAGAAGCGCGCTGCCGATGCCGGCGTCGGTGACCGGATCGCGTTCGAGGTCGCCTCGGCCCAGACCTTCGCGGGCACCGGCTACGACCTGGTGACGACCTTCGACTGCCTGCACGACATGGGCGACCCGGGCGGTGCGGCCACGCACATCCGGCAGGCCCTCGCCGACGACGGCAGCTGGCTGATCGTCGAACCTTTTGCCGGCGACACGGTCGCCGACAACCTGAACCCGGTCGGACGGGTGTACTACGGCTTCTCGACCTTCCTCTGCGTCCCGAACGCGGTCTCGCAGCCGGGTGGCTACTCGCTCGGCGCGCAGGCCGGCGAGCGGGCGATCGGCGAGGTCGTCCGGCGGGCCGGGTTCACCCGTTTCGAGCGCGTGGCCGAGACACCGTTCAACCTGGTGTACGAGGCCCGTCCGTGAGTCTGGGCGGCTGCGCTGCGTCACCGAACAGGGGACAGTGAACGACATGCGGGCGCTGACGCCGGACCGTTGCGGCTATGCCGTGCGGTTCGGCGTGCGGCTGTATTGGGAGGAGTACGGCACCGGGCCGCAGACGATCCTGCTGCTACCGACGTGGGCGCCGCTCGACTCGCGGGTGTGGAAGCTGCAGGTGCCCTATCTGGCGCGGCACTTCCGCGTGATCGTCTTCGATCCACGGGGCAACGGCCGCTCGGATCGTCCGCAGGATCCGCAGGCACACGCCGACTGCGAACTGGTCGAGGACGCTGTCACAGTGCTGGACGCGACCGACACCGAGTCGGCGGTGTGCGTGGGGCTGTCGATGGGCGGACGGGTGTTGCTGCAACTCGCCGTCGCTCATCCGGACCGCGTCGCCGGCGCGGTTTTCGTCGGGACGTCGGTGCGGTGGGAGGAAGAGGTGCCGAGCTGCTGGGTGCGGGAGTTCGACGACCCGTGCGTGTCTGATGTCGGTTGGGGCCGCTTCAACGCCGAGTACTGGCGGCGGGATCTACGGGGTTTCGCCGAGTTCTTCTTCGGCGAGGTGTTCAGCGAGCCGCATTCGTCGAAGCAGCTCGACGACGCCGTCGAGTGGACGCTGCAGACCGACGCCGACACGCTGATCGCCATCGAACGGGCGCCGTACCTCGGCGACGTCGAAGCCGGTCCGTCCGGCGAGCCTGAAGCAGCGCGATTGGCGAAGCTGGTCCGTTGCCCCGCGCTCGTCGTGCACGGCGACGACGACCGCATCGTCGGCGTCCAGACATCGCAACTGCTCGCCGACGCGCTCGGCTGCGGCGTCGAGGTGATCGCCGGTGGCGGACACTGCGTGACCGCACGGCACCCCGTGCGGTTCAACATCGTGTTGCGCCGCTTCGCCGACTCGGTGAGCGCATGATGCGCGCGCGAGAACCCGACCACGTCGGCGACGTCGACCGCGACGGCGTGGCCATTCATTACGAGGTGTTCGGAACGGGCACGACGACGGTCGTGCTGATGGGGACGTTCCCCGTCGTCGACGGGCGGCAATGGAAGTCGCAGGTTCCCTATCTCGCCCGCCATTACCGGGTCATCACGATCGACGCACGCGGCAACGGGGGATCGGGGCGCCCCGCAGGCCCGGATGCGTACTCGGACGAGATCAACGCAGCTGACGCGGCTGCCGTGTTGGACGCGACCGACACCGAGTCGGCGTATTCTGGTCGCGCTGTGCTCGGGAATCAAATGGTCGATCCTGCTCGCCCACAACAAGCCGGGTCGCGTGCTTGGACTCGTCGCCATCGCGCCGGGCGTCCATCCGCTCGCGCCGCAGCCCAACCCGCTCGACCCGGTCGACGCGCCACAGTGGCAGGGTGACTTCGCCGGCTGGGCCGAGTACCACACCGGACGGCTGACGCCCGAGCCGTATTCGTCGAAGTTGTATGACGATCTGGTCGAGTGGACGGCGCAGACGGACGCGCCGACGCTGACCTCGCGCACCCACGCACCGTTGCGGCCGACCGAAGAAGCCGAGGCGCTTGACCTGTCCGAATCGCTCGACTGCCCGGTGCTCGTCATTCACGGCACCGACGACCATTGCCAACCGCTCGAACGCGGACGTCGGTTCGCTGCAGCGACAGGCGGTCGTCTGCTCGTGCTCGAAGGCGCCGGTCACGTTCCGCACGGCCGGCACCCCGTCCTGGTCAACGTCGTGATCAAGGAGTTCGTCGACATGCACGCAACCGCCACGCCGCCACGCAGCACCTGGCTGTTCGCCCGTGAACGCAAACGCCGAGCACTGTGGGTCAGCTCGCCCATCGGCCTCGGCCACGTGCTGCGCGACATCGCGATCGCACGATCGCTGCGTGAAACCGTCAGCGACCTCGAGATCCACTGGCTTGCGCAGCCGCCCGTCACGGCCGTGCTCGAGGCCGAGGGCGAGATCGTGCACCCGGCCAGCGCCGAACTGTCGTCGGAGGCTGCGCATTGGGAGAGCGAAGCCACCCACCACGATCTGCATGCGTTCTATGCGTTCCGGCGCATGGACGAGATCTTGTGCGCCAACTACATGCTCTTCGACGACGTCGTGCGCGACACGTCCTACGACCTCTGGATCGGCGACGAGTCGTGGGAGGTCGACCACTTCCTGCACGAGAATCCCGAGCGCAAGATCGCGCCGTTCGCGTTCCTGACCGACGTGATCGGATTCCTGCCCGTCGACCCGTCCGGCGATCCGCGCGAGGCCGACCTGTGCGCTGATTACAACGCCGAGATGATCGAGCACCTCGCGCGGTTCCCGTACGTACGCGATCGGTCGGTGTTCATCGGCGGGTTCGACGAACTGCCCGACGCCTCGTTCGGTACGGGGTTGCCGAACATCCGCGATTGGGCGAAGCAGTGGTACGCATCCGTGCCGTACGTCATCCCGTTCGACCCGGCGCCTTATCGACGCACGAATGCGCTACGCCGTCGGCTCGGGTACGGCACCGGTTACCCGCTCTACGTCGCCGCAGTCGGCGGGACGGCGGTGGGGCGTGACCTGCTCGAACTGACGGCCGAGGCGTTCGCGCTCGTGCGCAAGGACCAGCCCGACGCGCGCATGGTCATGGTGACCGGGCCGCGACTCAATCCTGCGCAGCTTCCCGACGTGGAAGGGATGGACAAGCTCGGCTACATCCCGTCGTTGTTCGAACACCTTGCGTGCGCGGACGTCGCGATCGTGCAGGGCGGACTGTCGACGACGATGGAGCTGGTCGCCGCGCGCCGGCCGTTCATCTACTTCCCGCTGGCGAACCACTGGGAACAGCAACATTTCGTGTCCCATCGCCTCGACCACTACAACGCCGGACGGCGTATGGACTTCGCGACCACCGATCCCCGCGACCTCGCACGAGCGATCATGGCCGCCCCTCTGGAGCAGTCGAGGCCGCGTCCGGTGGCACGCACCGGAGCAGCTGCAGCGGCACGTCAGCTGGCGAGCATCGTCGTCCGCTGAGCGCGACCGTGGGGCCAGTCGGGGCATTTTCGATTCGGACATGTATTCGAAAAAATACAAAAGTGCGACTATAGGAGCTATGCCGTCGCAGAAGTGGACCGAACCAGCACTGAAGTACGGCCCGACCGCCGACTACGGCCGATGCGAGGCGCCGGAATGCGAGGCGCGTGCGAGGCAGACGTGCATCCGCTGTGAAGCTCACGTCTGCTTCGGTCATGCCGAGCACGGCACGCACCAGGTCGGCGCGGCCAGCCCGAAGTAGGAGTTCCTACCTCGGACCGATCTCGGGTAGGCGTCGGAGGTGTCGGCTCCCCCACGGGTCGACACCTCCGACGGTCCTACCGGATCGGCATCTGCCGCCCCCCGGATGCAGATGCCGCCAAAGTGTTCGGACGTGGGATGAGCCCGGTCCGCGCGACGAACCGTCGGCGCGGTGCGGATGCTTTGTGCGACGACGTGAACGTCACCCGGGCAGCCATGCTCGAACCCCGTTACGGCGACGGATCAACGGGACTGTTCGGCACCGAGCTTGTGCTCTCGAAGATCGGCAGCGGACGGCCGATCCCTCCGAACTGGCATGGTTCCTAGCGGCACGACGCTACCACCGAACGCCCGGACGTGGAGGGCGAACCGATGACGTCCGCACGACACGGCCAGGTCGCGCCAGGGTGTAGCGTCGACATTGCTGGGAACCACAGCCGGTCCGGGGTGAGAGCAGCCGTCCGCTGCTGAACTTGCCGAGCAACCGCTCGAGCCGAACGCACGATGACCCGTGAACGCCGGCTACTCCGCTGAGTTCTGTTCGCCTCGTGCCGGGCGGGATTCGCCCCGAACGGACTTGTATGTCATGACGATCGCCAATACCGCTGCAGGCTTCGTGGCAGCACCGTCGCCGGCAGCGCAAGCGCCGCGCGGAAGTGACTACGCCGCGCTCGTGAAGGCGGTTCGTAGCGCTGGGCTGTTGGATCGCCGGCGAGGCTTCTACATGTGCTGCGCGGTGGCGGCACTGGCCCTCTACGCGACGGTCGTCTTCGCGATCGTTGTGATCGGGGATTCCTGGTACCAGTTGATCACGGCTGCGTTGCTGTCGATCGCGTTCGGCCAAGTCGCGTTTCTCGGCCACGACGCCGGCCATCAGGCGATATTCGCCAGCCGCCGCGCGAACGACGCGCTCGGGCGATCATTCGGGAATCTGCTCGTCGGTTTGAGCTACGGCTGGTGGGTCGACACGCACAGTCGTCATCATGCGAACCCGAACGATGTGAGCCGCGATCCCGACATCGAGGACGGGGTCCTGGTCTACACGCCGGCGCAGTCGACGACCAGAGCCAGCGCGCTCAGCAGGTTCATCGCCCGTCGTCAGGCCTGGTTGTTCTTCCCGCTCCTGACCCTGCAAGGCATCAGCATGCACGTCGACAGCGTGGCCGCAGTCGTCACCGACAAGTTCCGTAGCAGGCGCGGTGGTAGCAGGCGTTACGAAGCCGTCGGTCTTATCGTGCACGCCGCGCTGTACGTCGCCTTGCTGCTCATAGTGATGTCGCCGGTAAAGGCAATCGCGTTCGTCGCCGTGAATCAGGCCGTCTTCGGCATCTACATGGGTTGCAGCTTCGCGCCGAACCACAAGGGCATGCCGTTGATCGGCCCTGACGACCACCCCGACTATCTGCGGCGCCAGGTTCTGACCTCGCGCAACGTGCGCGGTGGGATCGTCACCGACTTCGCCCTCGGCGGACTCAATTATCAGATCGAGCATCACCTGTTTCCGAATATGCCCCGTCCCGCTCTTCGTCGTGCGCAACCGATCGTGCGCGCACATTGCGAGCAGCTCGGGGTGGCATACACGCAGACGTCGTTGGTCGGGTCGTACCGGGCGATGCTCACCCATCTGAATGCGATGGGCGCATCGTTGCGCGATGCCCAGCGATGCGTGCACCCAGTGCCGACTCAGCAATAACGGTCGTGCGTCCAACTCCTGCTCCGGATGGTGCTACCAGCGTCGGGCACATACTCCGGCTGCGCCCCAGCGCGGGGGCGCCTGTGCTCGCGCGAGAGTGGATCCGTTGGGTGTGCAGCGAGAATGAGCTGGCGCCGCCCATCGAGCGCACCCTCGCCTTCATCGCCGGCGAGTTGGTCGCGATGAGCGTGCGACAAGTCCGTTCGCCGCTGCACCTCAGCGTCGGGGTGGACGAGGACCGGATCATCGTCCGCGTCCTCATTCGCACAGTGCACAGACCCGTTGGAGCTCAAGCAGACGCGGTTTCGGCCGCTCGTGGGTTTCAGCTGGTTGAGTGTGTGGCCGACAGCTGCGGAGAGTTCGACACCGAGTACGGCCACGAGCTGTGGGCAGCTGTCGGCCGCCCTCGAGGCAGGCGGGCATCGCAAGTGCTGACGTCGATGACTTGATCCGTCGCTGCTCGACCTGTGGTCAGGACGGGGGAGTGAGCGCGGCGAGAATGAGAGCTGCCGCCGCAGCCAATTCGATTCCGGCGATCGCTGCGCGTGCGGCCAACTCTTGCTCGGACTGTTCTGGAGTCGATCCTTGCTCGATCAGAACGCCGAGTGCCTGGTTGATGGACGATAGGTGGCTCAACCTTGCGGTCGAGTCAGTGGGCAGGCTGCGGTGCTCGTCCAGCACGAATTCTTCAGCTGGACGGCCGGTGATCCAGGCCAGGTCGACTGCCAGGTCGACGAACGCTCCTGGAGTTTCGGCGTACAGGATCAGCGTGATCGAGCCCTCGGCACCGTCCGCTGCCGCCGCAAGTGGCACCAGCAGGGACGTGGTGATCTGTTCAGGGTGGGCGTTCTCGTTCAAGAAGGTCAGACCGAATGTTGACTGGTGAGCCGCAATCACCACTGACAGGCCCAGATACGACTCGACGGCGCTTCTGGCATCGGCGGCCAGGTGGGTCAGGATCTCGGCCATCCCGACGTCTGGCAGATCGAGGGCTTCAGTCAGCAAGGCCAGCTCCGCGGCCAAGCCTGGAGGAATCGTCACGAGCGGTCGGCTCCGCTGTGCGCCCCCGGGCGCCCGTTCGCGAGCACGATCCGCACGATGCATGGTGCTGCGCGCGGTCGGAGGGCTGAGCTGCGAGCCAGGGCCCAAGCTCCGTGATCTCCTGACCGCAAGCCTACGGGCTCGTGACGGTCAGGGATATGCCGTGGGCTAGGTCTCGGTGTGACGTGCTCGCGCGCGACGTACGGCCTCGTCGACGATGTTCTGAGCAACATCGGCGAGCTTGGTGTGCTCGGCCTGGCTGATGGTCCGCAATCGGGCGAATGCTTCCTCGGCAGTGGAGCCGGTGCGGCCCCGAAGCATGCCGATGGCCTGGTCGATCACCGGTCGGGTCGACAACGCGGCCTGCAATTGCGCCGCCAGGTCGAGTGCCTGGGCCAGGATCTTGGCGTTGTGTACCGCGACCGCGGCCGGCGCGGCGAACAGTTCGCCCAACTCGGCGGCGTGGTCATCGAACACGTTCTTGTCTCGCGCGTAGACGTTGATCGCTCCGACCACCTGCCCCGGGACAAGCAACGGGAGCGACAGCGCGCTGTGGATTCCCATTCGGCCGACCCGAGGGCCGAAACGTGGCCACATCTTCTCGCCGCCGAGGGATCCCGAGCGGACAGTGCGCCCTTCCAGCGCTGCCGTGATGCACGGCCCCTCGTTGAGAGTCACGTACTGGATCTCGTCGATCTCGGCGACGAATTCCGCACTGGCAGCGAGTGCTTCGACGAGATTGTGCGGTTGATCAAGGCGGAGCAGGGTCACACCCGCGCCGTCCGCACCCGGTATCGCGCGCGCCGCGAAGGTCGCGACACGTGCGAGCAGTTCGGTCAGACCGAGGGTTCCACTCACCAGACCGGCCAGATCGTCGAGGCTCGTCTGCAGATCGGCGGCGTCAGCGCTGGCTTGTTCGGGCGTCAATGTGCGGCGCGGACCCTTTCGCGCATCACCGTCATCGGGCTCATTCATCCAACGACCACTCTCCACCTGCCGCGCTTCGGCAGTTGGAGCCCATTCTCGCCCCTGGATCCAGAGCTAGAGTCCCCAACTCGACGTGCTCGACGTGAGCCCGATCGCGACCTGCCTGGCCTGGCGCTCGGCGTCGGTCTGCGGCGAGTCGGCTTCGAGGGCGGTGTAGTCGATGTCGCGCTCCGAGCGGCGCATCCACAAGCCCAGTGCGACGAACGCCGAGAGGCAGAGCACCACACCCACGAACAGCAGGACCGTCATCATGTCGGCCTCCCTTACACGATCAGTGAAGCACTCCGCGACCGGCTCGGCCACCACTGAGACGTACTAGACGCCATGGCCCGGGCTCGCCTTGATCGACTCGCCGACTTGGTTAGGAATCGACGAGGTGATCAAACGGCAGTTAGCGCGGCGCCATCCGGATCGCGCCGTCGAGCCGGATGGTCTCACCGTTGAGCATTGGATTCTCGATGATCTGCGTCGCCATCAGGCCGTACTCGGACGGATCACCGAGCCGAGCCGGATGGGGGACCTGATGGCCCAGCGAGGCCTTCGCGTCGTCGGGCAGTCCCGCGAGCAGAGGCGTGTCGAACAGTCCCGGCGCGATAGTGACCACGCGGATCTTCAGCGAGGCGAGGTCGCGCGCGATCGGCAGCGTCATCCCGACAATGCCGCCCTTCGACGCGGAGTAGGCCGCTTGGCCGATCTGCCCGTCGAAGGCGGCAACTGACGCGGTGTTCACGATGACCCCGCGCTCGCCGTCGACCTCGTCGGCAGCGGCTATCCGTTCGGCAGCCAGCCGGATGACGTTGAACGTGCCGATCAGATTGACCGTCACGACCTTCGTGAACACGTCGATCGGGAACGTGCCCTTCTTCCCGAACGTCTTCGCTGCCGGGCCGATCCCTGCGCAGTTCACCGCGATGCGAACCGTTCCCAGTTCGGCGGCGACATCGAGCGCTGCCGTCACATCATCGGGCGACGTCACGTCGCCCGCCGAGAACCGTGCGGCGTCACCGAGTTCCTTCGCGACATCAGCGCCCGCGGACGACGGCAGGTCGAGCAGCACGACCCCGCCCCCTGCAGCGACAATGCGTCGCGCGGTCGCCAGGCCGAGACCTGATGCGCCGCCGGTGACCAGTGCTACCGAGTCCGCGATCTGCATGCTGCGAGCTTGCCACGCACGCGGCAATGGCAACCTCGGGGCATGCCGTTCTCCACACTCAGTCACCTCGAGTGCTCACGCACCGGCACGCGGTACGACGCCGACCTCGTCCAGGGGACGTCCGACATCGGTGCACCGCTGCTTGCGCGATACGACCTCGACGCGGTCACCGTGACGCCGGCCGAGATCGCCTCGCGCCCGTCGACATTGTGGCGCTATCACGAACTGCTTCCCGTTCGAGACGTCGCGAACGTGGTGACTCTCGGCGAAGGCATGACGCCGCTGCTTCCGCTACCGCGACACGGTGCGCGCATCGGGGTGCCCGGCCTGCTGATGAAGGACGAAGGGCTGCTGCCCACCGGAGCGTTCAAGGCGCGCGGCGCGGCGGTCGGCGTATCGCGCGCCGTCGAGCTCGGTGTTCGCGGAATTGCCATGCCCACCAACGGAAACGCTGGTGCCGCGTGGGCGTCCTACGCCGCTCGTGCGGGCATCGACGCGCTCATCGCGATGCCTGTCGACGCTCCCGAGATCACCCGCCGCGAGTGCGTCGCTGCGGGCGCCGAACTGCTGCTTGTCGACGGCCTGATCGGCGATGCCGGACGAATCGTCGCGCGCATGGTGACCGAGCGCGGCGGCTACCAGGACACGTCCACATTGCGCGAGCCGTATCGCATCGAGGGCAAGAAGACGATGGGGTTCGAGATCGCCGAGCAACTCGGCTGGCGCTGCCCCGACGTGCTGCTCTACCCGACCGGCGGGGGAGTCGGCATCATCGCGATCTACAAGGCGCTGCTGGAACTGCGCGAGCTCGGCTGGATCGGCGGTGACCTGCCGCGGCTGGTCGCGGTGCAGGCCCAGGGGTGCGCGCCGATCGTCGACGCGTTCGCCGCCGGACTCGACGAGAGCACTGCACCGGCCGATCCGCATACAGTCGCGTTCGGCATCACGGTGCCCAAGGCGCTCGGCGACTTCCTCGTGCTCGACGCGGTGCGCGCGACCGGCGGCACAGCGATCGCGGTCAGCGACGACGCGCTGCTCGCCGCCCAACGCCAGCTGGCCGCGGACGAGGGCACGTGGGTGTGTCCGGAGGGCGCGGCGTGCTTCGCCGCCGTCGAGTCGCTGCGCGGGTCGGGGTGGCTCGGTCGCGATGACGAGGTCGTCGTGCTCAACACGGGCACCGGCCTGCTCTACCCGGACACGATCACGGTCGACGCGCCCACCGTTGCACCCGACGCGTAGGTTCGCGTGTGTGAGTGAAGTGGCGACCGGCCTCACCTTTGACGACATCACCGCGGCGGCCGTGAGGCTGACTGGCGTCGCTCACCGCACTCCGACGTTCACGTCGCGTGCGCTCGACGAGATCAGCGGTGCACACCTCGTCTTCAAGGCGGAAAGCATGCAGCGCGCGGGCGCGTTCAAATTCCGTGGCGCGTACAACCGCATCGCACAACTCACTCCGGACGAGCGAGAGCGCGGCGTGTGCGCGTGGTCGTCCGGCAATCACGCACAGGCGGTCGCACTCGCTGCCCGGGTGATCGGTACGAAGGCGATCGTGCTGATGCCGCACGATGCGCCGGCCACCAAGCGCGCGGCCACCGAAGGCTACGGCGCGACCGTGCGTGGCTATGACCGCTACCGCGAGGATCGCGAGGTATTTGCGCGCGCACTGGCCGATGAGATGGGCATGGTCTCGGTGCCGCCGTTCGACGACTGGCAGATCATGGCCGGTCAGGGCACGGCCGCGCTGGAACTGCTCACCGACCGTCCCGACCTGGACGTGTTGATGGTGCCGATGAGCGGCGGCGGTCTCATGGCCGGCAGCGCAGTGGCCGCTCGTGAACTGCATCCGCACATCGAGCTCATCGGCGTCGAACCGAAAACGGGCAATGACACCCAGCTGTCGCTGGCGCAGGGTTCCCGAGTGCGCATCGAAGTTCCGCGCACGATCGCGGACGGGCTGCAGGTCGACGCTCCGGGTGAGCTCACGTTCTCGGTCAATCGCCGACTGGTCGATGAGGTGCTGATCGCCGACGACGACGAGATCGTGGCTGCGATGCGGCTGCTGTTCGAGCGGACCAAGCTCGTCGTCGAACCGTCGGGCGCCATCGGGCTCGCGGCGCTGCTGCGCAACAGCGCGCGATTTTCCGGACGACGCGTCGGCGTGATCTTGTCCGGCGGCAATGTCGACTCGGCGCAGTTCGCCGATCTCGTCCGTTCGGCCTGAAACAGATGTTGCACAGTTGGGGCTAGGCTCGAATCGTGGCGATCAAGAAGGTTGACGCGAAGCCGACCGAGGAGCCGGTCCGACTGACCGAGGCTCGCGCCATCCGCGCACTGGCGCACCCGGCGCGACTTGCCGTCCTGGACGCGTTGAATCAGCGCGCGACACTGACCGCGACCGAGGCGGCGCAGGTCGCAGGCCTGAGCCCGTCCGCGATGAGTTATCACCTGCGCGCGCTTGCCAAGTGGGGCATCGTCCGCGAGGCCGAGGGCGATGTCAACGCTGTGGCTGACGTCGACGGACGTGAGCGGCGCTGGGAACGCGCCGGTTCCGGACTCACCTTCGATCCGCCCGAACACGGTGCCGACGCTGCGACCGCGTTCATCGCCTCGCACTACTTCGACCAGACACGCACCCAGCTGGCCCGGTGGCTCGACCGTCAGCACGACGAATCGAAGTTCTGGCGCGATTCAGCGGTCATGGCCTACCGCGAGACCTGGTTGACCGAGGAGCAAGCGATCGAGGTGCGCCGCGCCGCCGACGAGATGCTCCAGACGGACAAGCCCAAACCACGCGGACGCGACGCACGTCCGCCCGGCGCGAGACGCGTTCGGATGGCGTTCCTGATGTTTCCGGTCGACGACCCAGAGGACGTGACCGAGTGATTGTCAGTGCGCCGACGCCAGCAACGGCATAGCCCGCGGCGCGACGAGCGTGGACAAGATCACGACGCTGGTAGATCGGCCGATCGACTCGGACTCGTTGAGTTCGACCAGCAGCTGCTGCAGATGGCTGTTCGATGCGGCAGCCAGGCGGCAGACGACGTCGCCCGTGCCGGTTGTCGCGTAGGCCTCGATCACGCCCGGCAGCGCGGCCAGGAACTCCGCGATCTCGGCGAGGCGGCCCTGCGCGATCTCCAGCGTGGCGAGGGCCTGAACGGGGAAGCCCGCCGCCTCGAGGTCGACCTGCGGGCCGTAGCCGCGCACGACGCCCGCCTGCTCCCAGCGCTGCATCCGCGACGTGACGGTCGCGCGGGCAACTCCCGCCAGTCGCGAGAGCTCGAGGACGCCGGCGCGCGGGTTCTCGTCGAGCAGCGTCAGGAGCCGCACGTCCAACTCGTCCAGGGTCATCGTGAGCTAGCCAATCTGTACAGCCGGATGCCGGGTTTGGGTCGGCTGATTGAACCGATTGCGTAGTAAAGACTAGCCCGTTTGCCACATCCGCGGAGCAGTAATTGGATGACGCCATGACGATCGAGCAGACCCTCACCGACCAGGAGCGGCTCGCGAACCTGAGCCTGACTCAACTCAGCCAGCTCGTCGGGCTCGTCGACTACGACGCCACGAACGACCCGTTCCCGATCATCGGCTGGGACGCCCTCGTGTGGACGGTCGGTAACGCCACGCAGGCCGCCGCGTACTACCAGCTGGTCTACGGCATGGAGCTCGTGGCCTACGCCGGCCCCGCCACCGGGCTGCGCGACCACCACTCGTACGTGCTCGACAGCGGCGCGTCCCGCTTCGTGCTCAACGGCCCGGTCGAGCCGGACAGCCCCCTGATCGAGCGCCTGTCGATGCACGGCGACGGCATCAGTGACATCGCGCTCGAGGTGCCCGACGTCGACCGCTGTGTCGCCCACGCGCGATCGGTCGGCGCCACCGTGCTCGACGAGCCGCACGACCTCACCGACGAACACGGAACGGTGCGGGTAGCTGCGATCGCGACGTACGGCGACACCCGCCACACGCTGGTCGACCGCTCGAACTACACGGGCATCTACCTGCCCGGCTACGTTGCGCGCAATTCTGCCATCGATGCGCCGCAACATCGGGTCTTCCAGGCCGTCGATCACGTGGTCGGCAATGTCGAGCTCGGGCACATGGACGAGTGGGTCGAGTTCTACAACCGCGTCATGGGCTTCACGAACATGGCCGAGTTCATCGGCGACGACATCGCAACCGAGTACTCGGCACTGATGAGCAAGGTCGTCGCCAGCGGAAACCACCGCGTCAAGTTCCCGCTGAACGAGCCCGCGGTCGGAAAGAAGAAGAGCCAGATCGACGAGTACCTCGAGTACTACCGCGGCGCCGGCGCGCAGCACATTGCGCTGGCCACCGACGACATCCTGCGCACCGTCGACGAACTTCGCGCCCGCGGCGTCGAGTTCCTCGCGACGCCGGCCACGTACTACGAGGACGCGGAGCTGCGCTCACGCATCGGCGAGGTGCGGGTGCCGATCGACGAACTGCAGCAGCGCGACATCCTCGTCGACCGCGATGAGGACGGGTACCTGCTGCAGATCTTCACCAAGCCGATCGGCGACCGTCCGACCGTGTTCTTCGAGTTCATCGAACGGCACGGCTCGCTGGGCTTCGGCAAGGGCAACTTCCAGGCGCTGTTCGAGGCGATCGAGCGCGAGCAGGCGCTGCGCGGCAACTTCTGATCGGGTCAGGGCTACTTCGACCGCAGCGGTGTCTCGTCGAACACGGCGGCGGCGGCGCGGTCGACCGTGCTCAACGTGGCGCGGCTGACCGCGCGCACCGGCGACTCGGTGCCGAGGTAGCGGGCCAACCTGCGGTCGACCGCGGCCAGCGGTAGCCGAGCGATCCGGTAGGGCACATAGAAGAAGCGGGCCGGCTGCACGCCGTCACGCTAGCGTGTCACCGCCGCACGTGGACATCGAACGGTGCGGCAGCGTCGATCAGGTTGAACAGCGTGGTTGCCGACTGCGGTGTACTGGCTGTCGTCGTGAACGCGGTGACCGAGCGCAGCAGCACGCCGCGATGCAGGTGTGCGGCGGCGCGCGGGATCTGCAGCCGGATGAGTCCGCGCTTGGCGATGACGGTGCCCTTGATCGTCTGAGTCTGCGGATAGGTGAGGAACTTGCAGTGTTCCTCGGGGTTGTTGGCCGGGATGCAGCTCGTCGAACCGAAGAAGAACGTCGGCTTGGTGCCGGGCGCTCCGCCGCCGTTGTCGGCGCCGACGTAATAGATCGTGCCGTTGCCGGCGTGACCGCGATGCACCTGCGTCCACCGCATCATCCAGCTCACGTCGATTCCGCCGAGCGTCGGACTGCCGGCGAGCGACGCGAGGCTGCGCAGGCGCAGTTGGGCCACGAGGTACGCCTTGCCGCGCGGCTGGCTGATCGACGCGCCGCGCAGGTCGAGTTGCCGGCCACCGTTCTTGTCCGCGAACACGCGCGTTCCGTTCGCCGAGTACGCGGCGTCGCCACGCTGGTCGCTGACGCCGCCGGACGGTGCGCCCGGTCCGCCGTCGAGCGTGACGGTGTGCCCGGCGTACAGGCTCGGTCCGGCGAACTGGCGGCTGATGACCTCGGGGCCGGTGTCCTCGCCGCCCTGGACGTTGGCGCTCGTGTCGTCGACATAGGTCACGAGCATCGCGCCCTGGCGGTCCGGCGACACCTGCAGGAAGTCACCGAGGCTGCGGTCGCCGCCGGTGGCGCAGCCGATGCCGTTCGTGCAGATGCTGCCGTACTTGACCGGTCCGTCGCTCACCGTTGTGCGACGCCAGGTCGGGCTGGACGAGTTGGCGTTGAGCGACTGCGCTGCCTGGACCGTCCACTCGGCGTGGGTGAGCTGCGAGGCGCCGTAGAGCGGGCAGCGCTGGGTCTTGGCACACGATCCGTGCTGCGAGACGAGGTTGGTGTGATACCAGGCGACCGCGATGCGTCCGCGCGATCCGGCGGTGATCCACGGGAAGGTGTTGGTACCGCCGCTGATGCCTCGCGACGGGCCGGTGATGCGCATCGGCTTCGACCACGTGACGTTCGCGGGGTTGGCCATGGTGGCCGGCTCGAGTGAGCGCACGACGTAGATCTGCTCGGCGTGGGTCAACTGGCCGAGGTTCGCACTGTTCGCCGTGTGATTGACCGGGCCCGCAGTGAATGTGACGTACAGGTAGCCGGCGCTGTCGCGAGCGATGCTGGCGAAGTTCTCACCGGCGAGTTCGGTCGGGTTCTTCGCCGCGTCGACACACGTGCTGTGCGTGTTCGGGCACAGCGCGCCGTCCAAGTTCTTGCTCTCGTGCCACACCCCGGTCGCCGATCCGCCTGTGCCGAAGGTGATCCGCCCTTCGCTGACCTGCACGCCGGGCGTGCTCGACGACGCGCCGTTGATCGTGGTGTGCGCGATGAACACGTTGCCGCTGTGTGGATCGACGACCTGATTGCCTGAGATGCCCTCGTTGTCGGTGACGCAGTTGACCGCGGTGCCGGCGCAATCGGTGCCGTTGACGTTGGTGTTGACGACGGGCAGGAATGTGGTGCCGTCGGTCGACACGGTTTCGACCAGCTGGTTGCCGCCCGGGTTGTCGGTGCTGGCGGAGGTCCCCGTCTGGTCGTAGTCCTGATAGAGCTTCAGGTTGCCCTTCTTCAGGTTGCCTTTCGCGGCGAACCACATGCGGTCGACCGGGCTGTTCGGAGCTCCGGAACAGGTCGTGCTGAACGTCTTGCCGCCGTTCGTGCTGACGCTGTTCGAGATGTTGGTCAGACCCTGCAGGTCGGAGAAGTACAGCGCGTTCGAACTGTCGATGTAGAGATCGGTGTCGCCACCACCCGCACACGTGCTCGGCTTGCCCGAACCGATGTTGCCGGGCACGAGCTGGTAGCTGCGGCCGTGATCGCCGGAGCGCCACAGGAAACTGCTCGTGGTCGAGAATCCGAACGGCTCGCTGGAGAAGATGTTGCCGGCCGGGTTCACCTTGACGTCCGGCTCGTTGCCGGGCCGCTGTTCGTCGACGATCACCATGTGCGAGAAGCGCAATCGCCCTGTTGTCGCCGCCGCTGTGCTGATCTCAGGCTTCCGGTCCGCGTGTCGCGCCGGCGCAGCCGCGCGCGGTGGCGTCGCGGCGCCTGCGAACTGGAGCGCTGCGAGTGTCGCCACCGTGGCGGACCCGACGGCAGTGAGGGCAATTGTGATCACAGTGCGACGTTGCATGGGGATTCTCCTGGTGATCCTGCGTCGGTGGTGCCCGGAACGTAGCCCCGATCGTGATCATCCGCGATCCCATGTCAGATTCTCGTCTGGCCGATGCAACAGATCGGCGGTGAGCGGCGTGTAGAAACGTGACGGGCGAGCTGTACCTCGAGCAGGAGCGCGATGCGATGAGCGGCGACACGCGGCGCGCGAGCGAGGCTGCGTTTGACCGCTTCGTCGCCGAGCATCGGACGAGTCTCGTCCGCATTGCCGCGCTCCTCTCCGGTTCGGTGGCGCAGGGTGAGGATCTTGTGCAGGACGTGCTGATCCGCCTGTACCCACGATGGGACTCGCTGGCCGACCCGCTCCCGTACGTGCGCCGCTGCGTCACGAACGAGTTCCTGTCCTGGCGCCGGCGGTGGTCCACGCGGCACATCCGCGTTGTGCCGGACGGGGTCCTCGCCGACCAGATCGTCGACCCGTGGACGGATCCTCCGGATCCGGAGCTGTGGGCGCAGGTGCAGCAATTGCCACGGCAACAACGCGCCGCCGTCGTGCTGCGCTACTACGCCGGGATGGACGACGCCGAGATCGGCGGCGCGCTCGGCTGCCGTCCGGGCACCGTCCGGGGTCACATCAGCCGGGGCCTCGCGACGTTGCGCGCGGCAATCACGCCCGTGAGTGAGGTGCGCGATGCCTGACTTCGAACCGCGGCACATCGAACAGCAGCTGCGAAACGTCCTGAGTGCACAGGCGGACACGGTCGAGACCGACCTCTCGGGACCCGAGCTGCGTGTGCTCGCCGAAGATCGTGTTCGCACGAGGCGTCGTACGGCAGGCCAAGCGCTCGTCGCCGCAGTGGTGGTGGCAGTGATCGGACTTGCGCCGCAGGTGTTCACCGGACCTGAGCGGACGCACCGTCCGGCACCGAGTCCGATCGCGCCGGGCGCCACGGTCAGTCCGCGCCCGGCACTGCCGACGCCGTCGCACCCCCATCAACGCATCTCTCGTGCGCCGCACGGCAGCGCCGTGCCCACGCCGGCACCGCCGCGAACGGGTCCTACGCCGGCCGCCAGCGCAACGCCGCGGAGTCTTCAGCTCCCGTCACGGTCGAACGTGACGCGGCGCGCGCCGCAAGTCGTGGGAACGCAAGTCGCCGGCACTCAGCCGCCGGTCCCGTCGCGAACGCTTCGGCCGAATGCAACAACTTCGCCGTGACGCGCATGTAGACACCGAGCGGCCGGCTCTGGGACGGCCGACCGTCCCTCGGGAGTCTCTTGTGCAAGCTCGTCGCAGTTCGGTCCTCGCCGGTGTCGCCGGCATTGGCTGTGTGATCGCCGGTGCTGTCGGAGGTGTCGCGGCCGCGGCCACACCCTTACAGCTGCCGAGCGTGTCGCCCACACCGGTGCCGTCAGCCAGCGCCACCCGCCCACCGATGACCGGCCCGTCGCAAACCGCCGCGCCGAGTCCGGTCGCAACTCGTGGACCTGTGATTGCCGTACCGGCCGGCCGTGCCGAGATCACGAGCAGTGCTGGCGGCGCATCGTCGATCGAGATCGTCGCGTTGATCGCGTCCGGAGTGTTGCTCGCCGGTGGGGGAGCGGTGGTCGCGACCCGACGCCGTCCGTGAGGCGATTGCTCGTCTCCAGCGGATGCGTCGTCGCGGGGGCGCTGCTCGTCACGGCCGGCATCGTGCTGGCCGTGCACGGCAGCGCCCCGGCCCGCGGTCAGGCACTGCCAGTGGTCGATGTCGGTCGCGTCCCGACCGATGCGCACAGTGCTACGACGTCCGTGCGACATCGCAAGGTCGAGCCGCGACACGGAACGTTGCCTGACGGGTCCACGCTGCGCGTCGCCGGTGAAACCGCTCCGATCGAGCGGGTTCGTCTGCGCGGTACGACGATGCAGATCCCGCTCGACCCACGTCGGGTCGGCTGGTGGAGCGGCGGTGCCGCACCAGGCGACTCGTCCGGGACGACGGTGATCGTGGGCCACGTGAACTACTCAGGCGTGACCGGGACGCTGGCGACCATTGCGAGCATGCGTCCAGGTGACCACGTGACGATCGCCGAACCGCATCGAACGCTGCGCTACGCGATCGCAGCCGTGCACACCTATCCGAAGACCACGGGCATCCCGCCGCAGGTGTTCGCCCGGACCGGCGCGGCGCGGCTCGTCCTGATCACGTGCGGCGGGCCGTTCGACAGCGCAACCGGAAACTACGACGACAACATCGTTGCCTACGCGCGTCCCGTATGAAGCCGCAGATGAATTGCCATCGGCTGCTCAACAACTAGGTTCGTCCGAAGCGTCTATTCGACGGAACGTGTCGCAGTAGTCGCAAAGGGTGGACGGGTGGACGAATCGTTCGAGCAGTACCTCGCACACGGCCTGACGCCGTTGCTGCGGCTGGCCGGTGCATTGACCGGCGACCGTGGCCTCGCCGAGGAGATCGTGCAGGACGTTCTCGTGCGTGCTTCGACGAGGTGGCCGCAGATCGCGGCAACCGGAGCAGCGCCGGCGTACCTGCGTCGCATGGTCGTCAACCAGCATGTGTCGTGGCGGCGGAAGTGGGCTCGGCTGATTCCGCATGCAGTCATGCCGATCGAGCCGTCCGAGAGCGATCACGCCGACCAGCTTGCCGATCGCGATGCGCTGAACCGACTCCTCAACGAATTGCCTCCACGCCAGCGCGCCGTGCTCGTGTTGCGCTACTACGAAGGTCTCGGCGACGACGCCATCGCCGAAATTCTCGGCTGCTCGACCGGCACGGTCCGCTCACACGCCAGCCGCGCCCTTGCCGCGCTGCGCATCAGCCAATCGAACGATCTTGCGGTCGCCGGCACCGACCGCGCCGCGAAGGAGAACTGACATGCCGACACTGCAGGATCTGTCAGAACTGCTGGCCGAGCGTGCCGAGACTGCGGCGCCCGATCGCCACGCCGTCGTCGCCACGTTCGAAGATTCGGCCGCCGCCAGGCGCGCTCCGGCGCGGCGCGCGACCCCCTGGCTGGCAGCTGCTGCCGTCGTCGCGCTGACGGCGGGCGTCGTCGCACTCGCCGGCTCGTCGACCCACCGCAGTGAAACCGAGCCGCCCGGGGCGGTCCCGCCCCAAGGTCACGTCGTGTGGCAGTTCGCGATCGACAAGATTCCGGGCTGGACGGCCGAACGCACCTACTCGTCGTGGTGGTCGAACAGCACCGGCACGGCCGGCGGATGGGGCCAGGGTGCCGATCTCACCCCGACGTCCGGACGCGCGCGCGTGAGCTACGGCCGCGAGCCCGCAGCCGAGACCTATCCGGGCAACTTCAGCACTGCGCACCCGATCACCGTTGCAGGTCAGCCGGGTCTCTGGATGCCTGGCCGTCGCGTCAACACCGCAGACCTGGTGGCGCGCGTCCGGAAGCATCCGTGGGAGGCAGTAGCAGCCAGCGGTGATCCACAACCGGCGCTGCGCTGGAAGAACACCGACGGGACCTGGAACATCCTGATGGGGACGGTCGGATTCCGTCCGGCCACCTACAACTTCGACAACGTCGTGGCGAAACGTGAGCTGCTGCGTATCGCTACGGCGGTGCGGTCACCGAGTTCGGTGCAGTACGTGACTGCGCCGTTCCACGTGGCGCTCGGAAAGGGTTTCCGCCGAACCGACGTCACCTCCGTTCGCGGCATCTGGTGCGTCGGCTTCACCACGCTGCGCAGCCTGCGAACGCCGAACGTGCCGCAGACTCTCGTCACCGTATGTCGAGCATCGGCGAGCAAGTTGCGCGACCCGTTCATGCCCCGGACGAGCAGGCGCGACGACGAGATGGCCCAACACCGCGTGCTGCCGGACGGGACAGTGCTGGTCATCGGCGTCTCACGACATGCACTCAGCGGCCATGCCGCGCGGCGCGTACTCGACTCGGCGCAGATCAGTCCGTCCATGACCGATCAGCGGACGTGGCTGCCGGTCTGAGCACAGTCGGCGATCGACGCCAACGACGCTGCTGCGGCGAACGGAATCGGCTAGCGGCTCACAGCTCGTCGAGTGCCTGGGTGACGCGACGATGCGCCGTCCAGATCTCTTCGGGCAGGTTGGCGAACTCAGCTAGATGCTCGGCACGCAGTTGCATCTCTTGCTGCCAGCGTCGGGTGTCGATGCGCAGCAGGGTTGCGAGATCGTCGGGCGTGATGTCGACGCCGTCGAGGTTGAGTTCCTTCTCGGTCGGGACGATGCCCACCGGCGTCTGCGTGCCGGAGACCTCGCCCGCCTGAAGTGCGAGCAACCACAGCAACGGCCGCAGATTGTCGCGGTAGCCCGGCCACAGGAAGTGGCCGTCCTCGGGATCGGTCTGGAACCAGTTCACGTGCGCGAAGATCGGCTTCTCGCGCGCGGCGCCGATGATCGCGAGCCAATGCGTGGCGTACAGACCTTCGGGGTACGACATGAACGGGCGCATCGACATCGGGTCGTAGCGCAGCTGGCCCTCGACACCCTCGGCGGCGAAGGTCGCCTCGGCGCCGAGCGTCAAGCCGTCGTAGATGCCTTCGGCCGGGTCGATGATTGCGCGGATGAGCGGCTCGCGGTCGCGTGTGCGCCCGCCGAAGATGATCGCGTCGATCGGGACGCCTTTCGACTCGTCATAGTCCGGCGCAATGTTGGGGACGTTGGCGAGCGTCGTCGTGAACCGGCTGTTCGGGTGCGCCCACGGCGCACCGTTGGCATCCGCCGGACGGTCGGCGATCAGTTCGCCCGTCCAGTCGTGCCAGCCGGTCACGTCGCTCGGCGGCTGCGGCGTCTTGCCCTCCCACCAGACCTCGCCGGTATCCGGGTTGTAGGCGACATTGGTGAACAACGTCCCGGTGCCCTCGGCAATCGCACCGAGCGCGGTCGGGTTGGTGACCTCGTTGGTGTCCTTGGCTACGCCGAACACACCGTTCTCGGGGTTGATCGCGTAGATCTTCCCGTCGTCGGGGTCGACGCGCAGCCACGCGATGTCGTCGCCGTAGAACTCGACGTGGTAGCGGTCGGCCAGCTCGTCCGGCGGAAGCATCATCGCGAGGTTCGTCTTGCCCGATGCGCTCGGGAAGCCGCCGCAGATGTGGTACTTGTGCCCGGTCTGCTTGTCGGTGATGCCGATGAGCATGAACTGCTCGGCGAGGAACTTGCCCGACTTCCAGCCGTCGTAGGCCGCCTGGCGCAGACCGTGCGCGATCTTGCCGAGCAACGCGTTGCCGCCGTACGACGACCCGAAGTGCAGGATGAGGCGCTCGTCAGCGACCGTCACGAAGTAGCGCTGATCCTCGGGCGTGCCCTGGCCGAGGTTGTCGAGGTCGCCGGTGACGTGGACGCCGCGCACGAAGCTTGCAGGCTCGGCGAGGCTGTTGACGTGGGCGACACCGACGCGCGCCATGCGGATCATGTGCAACACCACCGTGCGGTGGTCGGTGAGCTCGACCCCCGCCGCGTACGACTCGAGCGGCGAGCCGGGCGGTGCCATGAGGTAGGGGACGACGTACATGGTCTTGCCCCGTGACGCGCCGCGCATGCGCTCTTCGAGCAGCGGCTTCATCTCACTCGACGCACGCCAGTTGTTGTAGGCGCCGGCGTCGGCCGGATCGGCGGTGGCGACGATGGTGCGGTCCTCGGACCGGGCGGTGTCCTTGGCGTGGCTGCGCGAGAAGTAGCGGCCCTCACCGACCGGCGTGATCTCGCCGGCCGCCAGCGATTCGTCGATCAGCCGGGAGTCGTCCTCGGCGCTGACAACCTCGATTGCGTCGGGCTCGGTGATCGCGGCCCAGTACCGGACGAACTCCCGGACGTGCGGGTTGTGCAGTCCGGCCCGATCGAGTTCGGCGTCGACGTCGGCCATGGTTCTCGCAGCTCCCCTCACGGGGGCGCGTGCCGCCCCGTCGTGTTCTGTTCCTGGACGATATCTACCCCCGTGACGCGCCCACGACCCGAAGGTGTCCCAACGCTCGCAAACAAGATCCAGATCACATAGAGTGCCGCTCGAATCTGGGAGGGACCGATGCGCAATCGTGTCTGCACTGCGGCGTTCGCCGCTGTTCTGGCAGTCGCCGGGCTGACCGCCCCGTCCGCCTCGTCGGCGCTCGCGCAGGCGGGTGCTCCGGCGTCGGTCAGGGCGCTCGCGCCGTTCGAGCAGAACGGGAGCGTCGTGTTGCGGTGGACGAACCCTCGGGCTCTCGACCGCGATGTCGTACGCATCGTCCGTGGACCCGATGCGCCCGCCACAGTCCACGACGGTCGCTCGGTCAAGCTCGGCTCGCCACGCGCGTCCAAGGCCGTGTTGGGTCGCCTGCCGGCGGGACGGCAGTTCTCGGTATCGGTCTGGACGCACCGCGGCTCGAGCCTGTCGCGCAGGGTGACGACGAGCTTCACGACCAAGCCTGTCGAGGGCCGCCGCACCAGCGAGCTCGCGGGCCAGGTCGTCGACACCGCCGGCAATCCGCTGCGCAACGCACTCGTCTTCGCGTTCGACTTCACAACGTTGCAACGCTTGTTGCGCACTCGAACCGACGCGTCCGGCAAATTCCAGCTCCTTGTGTCGCCCGGGCACTACGAGTTGGCGATCATCGGCGCTCGAGCCCTTGGCGGCGTATCCGACGCGACCGGTTACCTGATCTCGACGCGCCGCACCACCGTCCGGCCCGGCAACGTCCGTTCAGGGCTTCACTTCGTCCTCGCACGTGCCGCAGCGATCAGGGGATCGGTGACCGACAGCCAGAACAAGCCGGCAGCCGGGGTGCGGGTCGAACCGAACGTCGCGCCCGCCTACCTGGGAAACGATTCCGGAGTCTTGATCGGCGGAATCGGCCAGTTCGCCACCGGGCGCTCCGATCAGTCCGGGCACTACGTGGTCAAAGGGCTGTTTCCGGGCACGGACGTGCCGTGCTTCCAGGCGGACGGATTCGGATCGCGGTGCGCCACCACATCGGTCGCCGTCCGGGCAGGCCAGGTTGCAGCGGCGCCGGTCGTGAGCCTCGACCGAGTCGCACCGACAGCGGACGGAACGATCGCAGGAACGGTCGTCGACGCCGCGTCACACCCGGTGTCTCACGCGATCGTTTTCGCGAGCGAAGGCTCGTCCGGAGCCGGCTTCGAGGTGCACACGAACCGGCAGGGTCGGTTCACCCTGAACAATCTCGCGGTCGGAACCTGGCACGTCTGCGCTGAGTCAGTCGCGGCCGGCGGCGGGGGATTCGGCGGCGATACGTGCCGAACGATCAACGTTGTCGCGAATCGGACGAAGACGGTCGAGCTGCGCCTCCCGCCGGTCGGTGCGCTGAGTGGTCTTGTCCGTGGTCCGTCCGGTCGACGGCTCGGCAGTGTGTCGATCAGCGTGACCCACCAGACCGCGCACGGCGGCTGGACCTACACCACCTCGAGCGATCTGAACGGGGCGTGGACGGTCAGCGGGTTGCATGCGGGCGCGTTCACCGTGTGTATCTCGGCCGAGGGAGCATCGAGCGCTGCTGATCCACTGGGCGGACGATCCACCTGTCTGCATCGTGTCTTCACTGTCGTGGCCGGGACCGATCGGATCGGCGTCGATCGCACGCTGGCGCCGGGTGGTGCGGTGTCCGGGACGATCACTGACACCACGGGACGTCCCGTCGCGAATGCAGGCGTCGTGTTCCTGAGACGAGGCAACAGACCGACGGGTTCGACGGTTACCACGTCGGGACGTGACGGTCAGTTCCGGATGACCGGACTTACACCAGGCTCCTATCGCGTGTGCGGCGAACTCGACTACGCCAGTGGCAGCGTGACCGGCAGTTGCCTGGCACACCGGGTAACCGTCGTCGCGGGGAAGGTCACGAGAGGAGCGCATATCAAGCTGCCGCAGGCGACGCTGCTCACCGTCACCGTCAAGGACGGTGCCGGGCACGCGCTGTCAGGTGTCGACGTTGCTGTGCTGCGGGCATGCCTGTTCAACGACTGCCCGACCCAGCCGGTGTTCAGCACGACGACGCCGGTTGACACTGCCGCGAGCCAGACAACCGGGCTGTCCGGCCGGGCGGTCTTCCAAGGACTGCGGCCCGGGCACTACGTCGCGTGCGCGCTTGCCTACTACGCGGCGTCCAGCGCGCCGGTGCCGGCAAGCGGATTCGCCGACAAGTGCGCGAGCGGCACCTTCTCGCTCACGATCCGCCGCGGCCAGCCCGCGGCCGCCTTGGTGTCACTCGATCCGGGCGCCGCGGCAACCGGGCTCGTGCAGGACTCGCACGGCAACCCGTTGCGGGGCGTCGCGGTGCACATCGGGCGGTCGGCGGCGTTCGACTACAGGAACGAGTTCGAGTTCGACGACCCGTCGTTCCCGTCGCCGCGAAACGACATCCGCACGGATGCGACGGGGCACTACATCATCCGGTCGATCATGCCGGGAACTCGCAGCGTCTGCGGAGCATCCTCGCGCAGACTCGGAGTGCGCCGCACCTGCCTGTCGAGCCCGGCGTCGCTCACCGCGTCGAGCACCACCCAGGAGCCAACCCTGGTGATGAACTCGGCGATGCACGCGCAGCGCTTGTCGAGCGCGCCGCCGGAGACGCGACAGACGATTCCGACGGCACCGTCGCTACCGGAGAACCGACGCATCCCCGTCATCAACTCGACCGGCTGGCCGGAGTTCAGATTGTTGCCACGCTCGAAGCCCTAGTCTCGAGTCCATGCTCGTAGAGCGGTTCACCGACAGCGACGGCATCGAGGTGGCGTTGCGGCGGTGGTCGGTCGACGAGCCGCGTGGTGCGGTCGTGGTCGCGCACGGAGCGTCCGAGCATTCGGGACGCTACGAGCGCTTCGCGCAGGCGCTCAACGCCGACGGGTGGTCCGTCCTGGCGCCGGACCATCGCGCGCACGGTTTGACGGCGGCGTCGACCGGGGTCGGCAAGCCCGGCCCGCGCGGCATGGACGGAACGCTGGACGACCTCGACGAAGTGGTCCAGCGGGCGCACCGCGAGGTTGGTGACACCCCGGTCGTGCTGTTCGGGCACTCACTCGGTTCGATCATCGCGCTGCGCTACGCCGAGGCGCGGGCGGGCGGTCTCGCTGCACTCGTGCTCTCCGGGCCGATCGGCGCGATGCCCGGCGTCCCGGATGTGCTCGAGCAGCTCGACGGCGCGGTGCAAGCAGGTATGGGCGATGCGCCGATGGACGCGCTTGCTGCGTACAACGCTGCGTTCGAGCCGGCGCGCACGCCGTTCGACTGGCTCTCCCGCGACGAGACCGAGGTGGACAAGTACCTCGCCGATCCGATGTGCGGTACGCAGCATCCTTTGACGTACAGCTACATGCACGCTGCGTTCGGCATGTTGCGCGATGAGATCAACGAGATCGAGCGCGTCCCCTCGGACTTGCCCGTGCTGCTCACCGCCGGTGAGCGCGATCCCGTCGGCGGGCGCACCGAGTACGTCCGCGCGTTGGCCGAGTTGCTTCGCAGCGCCGGAGTCGGTGTGGACGAGAAGTACTACCCCAACGCACGACACGAGATCCTGAACGAGACGAACCGCAACGAGGTGACCGCCGACATCATCGGGTGGATCGACGCGGCGGCCTCGCGCTGATCGGGCGATGCGTCACGCCGACAGCAACCAGCGCCACGACAACGCTCGCGAGTGCGTACCACGCACTTGATCCGCCGAGGTTCGATCCGGACGCCTCGGGAAGGTAGTCGACGTAGCGTCGAGGCGTGCCGAAGCTGACATTCGTGCCGATGATGCTGTCCCGGTACGAGACGGCGAGGGCGGTCAGGGCGCCTGCGGCAGCAACGGCGACGAGCGTGACGACGGTCGTGCGCATGGCACCTGGTTGTGCAGTAGCGCGCACCAGCGCGAGCACGAGGACGGTCGCGGTGAACACGGTCAGGCCCATCAGGGCAGCCAGTCCCCACAGCGGCGTCGCGTAAATCGTCGGCAGGTGCGGCGGGACCGGCGAACCCACGTACGCTGCCCAGCCTTCTACGACCGCACCGCGCACGGGCGGCACGACGATCGGCGCCACTGCAGCAGCGACGGCAAGCACCGCGCATCCGACGGCGACTCGAAGGGATCTGAACGCGGTCGACGCAGTGACCACGAGGAGCGCCACTGCCGCCCGGCCGAACCAGAACGCGACTGGCTGGTCGGTCGAGAACTGGCTCAACGAGGGCGTGCCCGCGAATTCGTCGAGATACGGCGCGAATCCCACCATGATCGCAGCCGCAGCGGCGACCACAGTGATCGTCCGCGGCACGTTGATCCCGTGAGTCTGTCAGAAGGGTTGCGGCGTTTGATTGAGTTGTCACGTGCAATACGCCGACGGCCCATCTGCTGAAGAACACATCGACATCGCCGCACCTCCGGAAAGGGTGTGGCCGCACGCCAGCGACATTGCGTTGTCGGTCGGGGTGAGTCCTGAGTTGATCGGTGTCGAGTGGGTGACTGGCGAGGGCGACGTGCCGTGCATCGGCCGCGAGTTCGTCGGCACGAACACCAATCAGTACTTCGGGACGTGGCAGACAATGGCCACGGTGATCGAGTGCGACGAGCCGCAGGTGTTCGGCTGGGTTGTCGGCGACCCGGCGAACCCGAACACGACCTGGCGTTACACACTCGCTGCGACCGACCGCGGTACGCGGTGCGCTCAATGGGTGCAGCTGGGCTCCGGCCCGTCCGGGCTGACTACAGCCATCGATCGCATGCCGGACAAGGAGGAGCGCATCGTCGCCAATCGGATGAAACAGTTCCGCAGCTGGATGCGCTCGAACCTCGAAACGATCAAGCAGCGCGCTGAGGCACCGTGATGCGTACTGCGACCACCGTCGAATTCGGCACCGACTGGCGGGGGACGGTCGACTTCGTCGTCGAAGCCGAACGTCTCGGACTCGACGTCTGCTGGGTGGCCGAAGCCTGGGGCGCCGACGCCGTCGCGCCGCTCGGCTATCTCGCTGCGCGTACTTCGCGGCTGCTGCTCGGCTCAGGTGTCGTGCAGGTCGGTACGCGTTCGCCGGTGGCGATTGCGATGGCAGCGATGACGTTGCAGCACCTGTCTGAGGGACGGTTCCTGCTCGGGCTCGGCAGTTCGGGGCCGCAAGTGCTCGAGGGTCTGCACGGCGTCACGTTCGACCGGCCGTTGACGCGGATGCGCGAGACGATCGAGATCATCCGCGCTGCGTGTGCGGGCGACAAGATCGACTTCCACGGTGCGTTGCACGACATCCCGCTGGCCGGCGCTCGTCCGATGCGGCTGGCGAGTGACCCGGTGTCCGTTCCGATCTACGTCGCGTCGTTGTCACCGCGGATGTTGCAGCTCACCGGTGCGCTTGCCGACGGCTGGCTCGGGACAAGCTTCGTTCCCGAAGGGGCCAGTGCGTACTTCGATCCGTTGCGATCCGGTGCAACCTCGGCTGGGCGCGCCTTGAGCGATCTCGACATCTGCCAGGGCGCCGAGGTCGCTTTCGCCGCGGACGAGGACGAACTCGCGCGCATGGTCGACTCGCGGAAGAAGGAGCTCGCGTTCAGCCTTGGTGGGATGGGCTCGGAGTCGACGAACTTCTACAACGATGCCTACAGCCGGCAGGGCTGGGCCGATGTCGCCGGCGAGATCCGTCGCCTGTGGCTCGCTGGTCGTCGTGCTGACGCAACAGCGCTGGTGACCGACGAGATGGTGCTAGCGACGACGCTGCTCGGCACCGAGGAGCGCGTGCGCGAGCGGTTGCGCGTGTGGCGCGACACCGGGGTCACCACCGTGCGGCTGTATCCAGCGGGGGAGACGTTGGACGAGCGACTCACCACGCTGGGTCGGGCGATGGACGTCGTTCGCGCGATCTGACCCGAGCGCGCACGGGTGCCGTTCGCCGAGAAGCGTTCGCTGACGGCGAATCCTCATATATTCATGCGGATTCTCTGCGCACAGGTCTACCGTTCCTTCCCCGGAAGGGGTATTATCGAACACGTGAGCAGCTCGCAGTTGACCGGCACCGCGGTGCTGGATCGGCTGCGCGAGCTCGAGGTTCGCAAGCAGGCGATCGAGGTCGAACAGCTGAGCCTGATCGCGCAGGTCGAGACCGAGCGGCTGGCCTATGACTTGGGTGCGAAGTCGACGGTGGTGTTGCTGCGGGACGCGTTGAGGATCGGCGCCAACGATGCGGCTGGGCGGGTGCGGCTGGCGCTGGCGATCACGCCACCGCGGCTGATCACCGGCGAGCTGGTCGAACCACAACACCCGCAGACCGCGGCTGCGTTGGCCGACGGGTCGATCTCGGTCCGAGCCGCGGCCACGGTCGTGAAGATGACGGACAAGATCGACGACCTGCTCGCCGACCAGTCAGCACCGCTGTATGAGACTGCGCTGCTCGACTTCGCTGCCGAGCACGATCCCGACCTGCTGGCCCGCTTCGCCACCGGTCTCTACGCCCGGGTCGATCACGACGGCGCGTTTCGTGACATCGAAACCGCACACCGGCGCCGCACCCTGACCCTGCACCGCCGCTCGGACGGCTCCGCGACCATTGCCGGCGACCTGACCTGTGAGGCCGCCGAATACCTCGAGACCCTGCTCGACACCCTGGCCAACCGCACACCGGCCCGAACGACGAACGCGACCCCCGCACCCCCGGCCAACGCCGCCACGACGCCCTGCTCGAAGCACTGAAACTGCTCTACGCCTCAGGCACGCTGCCCACCGCCAACGGCTGCGCCACCACCCTCGTCCTCACCGCCACCGTGGACGAGTTCGCGAACGGCACCGGCATCGCCCAGACGTCGCACGGGTACACGATCCCGGTCGCGGTCGCCGACCGGTGGCTGGACCCGAAAGCCAAAGCGATCCTGGTCCTGCTGTCGAAGACGAAGAGCATCCTTGCTTACAGCGATCAACAAAGGTTGTTCACCGAACAACAACGACTCGCCATGTTCGCCCGAGACAAAGGCTGCTCATATCCCGGCTGTGATGCGCCCTTGTCGTGGACACAAGCTCATCACGTCACCGACTACGCGATCACCCGACGAACCTGCGTCGACGACGGCACCCTCGTCTGCACCGCCAACCACGCCCTGTTCGAACAAATGGGCTGGTCTTCGATCATGCTCGACGACCTACCCCACTGGATCCCACCCGCCTGGATCGACCCGAACCAGCGGCCGACGACGCAACCGCATGCACGACTCACCCGAACTCGCCCCGGTCTGACCGGCGGCTGACACATGGCTTCCAGCGCCACCGCACCTACCAGCGAGGACTACCCGCTTCGGGACTTCGTCCCGACCGGACCGAACAACGCAACTCAACCCCCGCGCAACTCGTCTTCGCTGCGCCTTTGGTCTGTGTCTTTCCGTTCCAGCGCCACGCTGGAAGTGGCTGAGATCCGTAGGTGGCTACGCGGAATCAGTCGGTGGCTGCATGTCGTCAACCAGTGCTCGTTGCATCCACATCACGTCGTGCCAGGCCCCGTGCTTCCATCCGATTCGGCGGTACGTTCCCACGGCCTCGAACCCGAGCGCGCGGTGCAGCCCGACGCTCGCTTCGTTGGGCAGGGTCATGCCGGCGACAGCTGTCCGATACCCACGCTGTGCCAGCCGGGTGAACAGCGCCTCGTACAAGATCCGGCCACCACCGGTGCGGTGCCGGCCGAGCTCGAGATAGACACTGACCTCGCACGAGAACCGGTACGCAGCGCGCGCCTTGAACAGGCTGCCGTACGCGTAGCCGACCACGGCGGAATCGTCGAGGACGAGCCAGGCGTGGGCGCGCTGCGCAGCGGCAATGCGCTCGGCCATCTGCTCGGGCGTCGGGGGATCGGTCTCGAAACTGATTGCAGTGTCGCGAACGTACGGCGCATAGATTGCGGCGCACGCCGCTGCATCGTCGGTCGTCGCGTCGCGGATGATCACGGGCTCGCGATTCAGAGCTCGACCGTGGTACCCGCGCCGGAGGCGGCCGCGGCGCGCAAAACGAGTGCCGCCGCAGCAGCATCCTGCACACCCACGCCGACCGACTTGTACAGCGTGAACGACTGCATGCCGACCGAGTCGCCGAGCTCGCCGATCTCGCGCACATCTGCGCGATCGAGCACTCCGGCCGCGATCGCGGCCGTCAGTTCCGGGGCGCCGGAGGGTGGCGGCGCGAGCGCCGACTCGCGCGACTCGACGACGACCAGCGAGTCTTTGATCGTGTCCAGGTCAACCTCACCGCTGCCGGCCGGGTTGTATCCGACTGAGCAGACATGCACACCGCGGGGCAGCCACTTGCGCTCGATCACGGGCTCGCTCGCATGGGTGCACAGGCAGACGATGTCGGCCGCACGCACCGCTTCCTCGATCGACGGGACGGCCCCAGCGCCCGTCTCAGCGGCAATGTGCGCGACGCGCTCGCGATTGCGTCCGGCGATCAGGATCCGGCCAACGCCGCGCTCTCGGGTGAACGCCGCAAGATGTGCTCGCGCGAGCGCGCCCGTTCCGATCACCGCGACGGTGCGTGCGTCCTCGCGCGCCAGCAAGCGCGACGACAACACCGATCCGGCGGCGGTGCGCGCGTTCGTCAGATACTCGCCGTCCATGATCGCGAGCGGTGTGCCGTCGTCCGGATCGAAGCAGCACACCAACGCCTGGTGCGACGGCCGGTCGCTGTTGTGCGGGAACTGGGTGACGAGCTTCGCGGTCAGGGCTCGCGCCGACGGGAGGAACGCGGGCATTGCGGCAAGCATTGCCTGCGGCTCGGCGATGCGCGCAGCAACCCGCGGCGGGACGACCGCCGCCCCCGCGCTGAATTCGCGCATCGCGTCGCCGAGCGCATCGACCAGTGCGCGCAGATCGAGCAGTTCGACGACCTCATCGCGCGAGAGCACCAACACACATCGAGACTAGCTAGGCATCTCCCTGGCTGAGCACGGTCTCGCGCATCTTTGCGATGGCAAATCCCCACGCCTGGTTGAGCTTCACCTTGCCGGGGATAGAGATCTCTTCCGGGTTGGTGAGCACGTCGAGCAGCACCGGGCCTTCGTGGGCGAACGCATCGCGCACGGCGCCGTCGACCTCGTCAGGATCTTCGACGCGCACCGCATGCATGCCGATCGCGCGCGCCACCGCAGCGAAGTCGGGGTTCTGCAAGACCGTGCCGAACTCGGGCAGTCCGCCCTGCTCCTGCTCGAGCTTGACCATGCCGAGCCGACCGTTGTCGAACACGATCAGCTTCACCGGCAGGTCGTAGGTCACTGCAGTCATCAGATCGCCCAGCAGCATCGACAAACCGCCGTCGCCGCAGAACGCGACGACCTGCCGCTTGCGGTTGAGTGCCTGCGCGCCGAGTGCCTGCGGCATCGCGTTCGCCATCGAGCCGAGATTGAACGATCCGAGCAGTGCACGTGTGCTCGCCATGGTCACGAACCGCGACAACCACACCGTCGACATGCCGGTGTCACTCGTGAACACGGTGTCGGGTGCTGCATGTCGATCGATCGCCTGCGCAAGCGCCTCGGGACGGATCCGGTCGGACGTGTTGTCGAACTTCTCGCGCACCCGTCCGATCAGGCTCTTGTCGAAGTCCGGGTCGGTGAGAGCCGACTGACGGTCGCGCCACGCGCGGTAGGTGTCTCGGCTCTTGTCGAGATGTGCTGTCGATTCCTTCGGCGTGACGCGAGCCAGCAACTCACGCACCGTCGGCACGCTGTGGCCGACGAGGCCCAACGTCACATGCGTGCGCCGCCCGATGTGTTCGGGACGCGCGTCGATCTGGATGACGGTCTTGCCCTCGGGGTACCAGTCGCGGTACGGGAAGTCGGTACCGATCATCAACAGCACGTCCCCGCCGTCGAAGGCGGTCGTTGCCCCCGGGTTGCCGATGAGACCGCTCTGGCCGACCTCGAACGGGTTGTCCTTCTCCAGACCCTCCTTGGCCTTGAGCGAGAGCACCATCGGCGCCTTGAGCCGGTCGGCGAGCGCGAGCAGACCGTCGCGCGCCCCGCGCGCTCCGATGCCTGCCAGTAGCGTCACGGACTCGGCCTCGTTGATCAGCGCAGCGGCGCGGTCGAGCGCCTCGCCGTCGGGAACCGTCGGTGGGTGAGCCACGACGACGTTCGGCGGCGCCGTCCCTTTGGGGACGTCCAGCCCGCCCACGTCGCCGGGTAGCGTCAGCACCGCCACGCCGGGCGTGTTCAGCGCTGCTTGCAGCGCCTGCTCGAGCAGGGTCGGCGCCTGCTCAGCAGACGTGATCGTTCGATTGAACGCGGCGACGTCACGGAAGAGAGCGTCGTTGTCGACCTCCTGGAAGAAGTCCGTCCCGAGTTCGGCGAGCGGCACCTGGCCGCAGATGGCGAGCACCGGTGCGTGTGACTTCTTCGCGTCGTAGAGCCCGTTCAACAGGTGGATCGAGCCGGGCCCGACCGTTCCCATGCACACGCCGAGCGTTCCCGTCAGCTGAGCCTGCGCGCCGGCAGCGAACGCGCCCGCCTCCTCGTGGCGCACGCCGATCCACTCGATCCGGTCCTCTTGCCGAATCGCGTCGGTCACCGGGTTCAGCGCATCGCCGACAACACCCCAGATCGTGCGGACGCCCTGGTCGGCCAGGGTCTTCACGATCAGTTCCGCAACGGTGTTGCTCATTCCACTCGTCCTCCGGTCTGGCGTCGAAAACTGTCAGGGCTGGCCGCATTCCAGTCGTCGGCCCAACCGGCCGGGACGCCGTCGAGCAGTTCGCGCGGCGCAAGCCAGTCATAGAGCTCGAGATAGCTTCGGGTGTGCACGTGGTCGATGCGGCGCATCAGCATTGCCGGGTTCAGCTCGTGCGGTCCGGCGAGTCCGAGCGAGGCGATCATCTGCTGCGACTGGGCGACCGTGGCAGCCTGGTATTCGGCCACGCGGCTTGTCTTGTCCGCGACGACGAGGGCGCGGGCCCGCTTCGGGTCCTGCGTCGCGACGCCTACCGGGCACTGGTTGGTGTGGCAGCGTTGTGACTGGATGCACCCAACGGCCTGCATCATCGCGCGGGCGGCATTCGTGTAGTCGGCACCCTGGATCAGGCGCTTGACGATGTCGACGCCCGTCGCTACTTTGCCGCTGGCGCCGATCTTGATGCGGTCGCGCAGTCCCGTCCCGACCAGTGCATTGTGCAACGTGATCAGGCCGTCGGTCAGCGGCATACCGACGTGGTTCTCGTACTCGATCGGCGCCGCGCCCGTGCCGCCCTCTGAGCCGTCGACCACGATGAAGTCGGGCGTGATCTGTTCCTCGGCCATCGCCTTGCAAATGGCCAGCAACTCGTGGCGATACCCGATGCACAACTTGAAACCGGTCGGTTTTCCGTCGGCAAGTTCGCGCATCCGCGCAACGAAGTGGACGAGCTCGCGCGGCGTCGAGAACACCTTGTGCGACGCCGGGCTGACGCACTTCTCACCCTTGGGGACGTTGCGCGCTTTGGCGATCTCATCAGTGACCTTGGCCGCGGGCAGCACGCCGCCGATCCCCGGCTTCGCACCCTGGCTCAATTTCAGCGACACGCACTTGATCTGGTCCTGCGCCGCCTTGTCGCGGAACAAGTCCGGATCGAAGTCGCCGTCCTTCGTCCGCGCACCGAAATAGCCGCTGCCGATCTCCCAGATCAGGTCGCCGCCGTTCTCGAGGTGGTAGTCGGTGAGCCCGCCCTCGCCGGTGTCGTGCGCGAAGCCGCCGCGCTTCGCGCCGGCGTTGAGAGCGCGGATCGCGTTGGCCGACAGCGCCCCGAAGCTCATCGCGGAAACATTGAGCAGCGCCATGTCGTACGGCTTGGTGCAGTCGGGGCCGCCGATACGCACCCGCGGCTGTTCCTTGTCGGGCTCGCGCGGCGCGGACGAGTGCACGACGAACTCGTAACCGACCTCGTTCACATCGAGTTCGGTGCCGTACGCCTTCTCGCCGTGGATACCCTTCGCGCGCTCGTAGATGACCGAGCGGGTGTCGCGGTCGTAGGGACGGCCGTCGAAGTTGCGCTCGATGAAGTACTGCTGGATCTCGGGACGGATCTTCTCGAGCAGGAACCGCATGTGTCCGGCTACCGGGTAGTTACGCAGGATCGAGTGTCGACGCTGCACGACGTCGTACCAGGCGAGCGCGGTGAGTGCAGCGAAGACGACGACCGCGATCCACCAGGCCGGGCTCCAGAACAGCGCGGCAGCAAGTGTGGCGAGAAGGACGAGGGTGAGGGCCGGGGGTATGACGCGCGAGAGCAACGATGACCTCACTGCGATAGGGCAGCCCGACAGTGTGGTTTCACCCGACCGCTGTTAGCGACTTACCCGGCTGGGTGGATGGCAAACGGCCGAGGATGACCGTTCTCTCAGTGCGCTCAGGCAGACAGTGCGGCGTCGTCCTCGAGACCCAGGTGACGCATCAGATTCGTCGAGAACTTGTCGCCCATGCGGTTCATCGTCGCCTGCATGACTCGTCGCACGGCGGGGCCGGCTCGACGCGGCAGCGGCAGTTCGACTTCAAGGGTCAGGCTGATCTTCAGCGCGGTGCCCTCGGCAGTGTCGCTGAGGTCGTACCAGCCTTCGGCACCGGCCCGCTCACGCGCACCGGCCGGCGGCTGGTGGGTGTACTCGATGCGGTGACCGTCATCGAAGCGCATCTGCTCGGTGAACGAGGGGCTGATACTGACCCCGAGCGCCGAAATCTTGGTCATGTGCCACGTCCACGTGTCGCCATCGGCGTCGATGCGCCGCAGCAAGGGCGTGAGACGGGGAAGCAGGTCGGGATCGGTCAGTGCTGCCCAGATGTCTTCGCGGGCCGCGGGAACGATCGCCTCGGACTCGGTGGTAGCTGTGAACCGGGTCATATGCACATCATTCCCATCGGCGCTGGAACCGACACATGAAGGTGATGTGGACCTCGTGTGCGTCCTCAGGTTCGTTTGCGCGCTGTGTCGAGGGCCCGCTGCGCCGCGTCTCGGGCCCGCCCGGCCGCTTTGTGGGCGGTCTCGGCATCGCGACGGCTTCGGTCTGCGTCGGCGTGGCGGGTGCGTGCCTCGTCCAGTTCGGTCTCGAGCTCCTTGACGCGTGCCCGCGCGTCCTCGGCCTCGGTTCGGGCCCCGACAAGGGTCTCCTCGTGGTCGTCGAGTTCGCGTTGAGCGGCGGCGACCGCGTCCTCGGCCTTCGTGATCGCGGCGGCGAGGTCGGCTGCGTGCTTCTTGCGCGCCGCGCTGTCGTCCTTCTTCGCGGGCCGGCTTCTTCTTCGGCGCCGGACGGCGGGTCGGCGGCGCGTCGTCGGCGGCGGCCACCGCGTCGGTGAGGTCGACGGGTTCCAGACCGGTCGAGGTGAGCCCTCGCATGAGGCGACCGGTGCGCACCGCCTCTGCGGCTGCATCGTCGGCAAGAGCGGCTTCCAGGGTCGCTTCGAACTCGCGCTGCGCCGAGTCTGCCGCCTTCTTGCCGGTTCGTTCGTGAGCCAGCTCGGACAGGCTGCGGATCACCTGATGTCGCTGTCGTGACATCGTCCGCAGCTCGGCACCGTCGAGCGTGCGTTGCGCTTCGCGCAGCGCGGCACCGAGATCGAGCAGGTCGTCGAGTTGGTCGGTGCGCGCGACGACGTTGACGAGCCAGGTGCCGATCGACGGCTTGCGGAACTTCTTCACCGCGTCGGCGAGCTCGCGATCACCCTCGTCGCGGGCCGCCTTCGCGGCATTGTCGCGAGCCGCGGTGAATTCGTCCGGTGCGAGCCCGTACAGCTCGTCGGCGATCTCGGCTTCGCGCGCGCTCACGTGTCGAGCGTATTGGTCAGTCGACGCCGAGCGCGCGCGTGAAGCCGTCCGGGACGACGAGATCGGACGGCTCGAGATCGCGCACGGACTTCTTGCCGAGGCCGAGCAACGCCGAGTCGATCCCCATCCGCAGCAGGTCGAGCACGTTCTCGACACCGGCCTGGCCATTGGCGCCGAGACCCCACAGATACGCGCGGCCGATCATGACTGCGCGGGCGCCGAGGGCGAGCGCCTTCACGACGTCACCGCCGCGGCGCACGCCGCCGTCGAGGAGTACCTCGAGCTGCTCGCCAACCGCGTCGGCGATCGCGGGAAGGACACGGATCGTCGCCGGCGTGCCGTCGAGGTTGTTGCCGCCGTGGTTCGACACCGAGATCGCGCTGACGCCTGCATCCACGGCGCGCTTGGCGTCGTCGACGCGGGTGACGCCCTTGAGCATGAACGGCCCGTCCCAGGTCTGGCGCAACCATGCGACGTCGTCCCACGATGGCGGCGGGGTCTGCATCCACTGTCCGTAGACGCCGAAGAACGTCGGCGCCGGCTCGCCGGGCTCCTGCATGTTCGGGACGGTCAGATCAGGGATGTGTCGGGTGCGCAGATAGCTCGCAAGCCAGCGCGGATGCGTGAGCGCCTCGGGCGCGAACCGGGCCGCCTCCTTGAGGGTGATCCTTTCGGGGATGTGCGGACTGCCCCAGTCGCGTCCCATCGAGAACGACCAGTCGAGGGTCGCGATCACGCCGACCGCGCCGGCCGCACGGGCGCGCTCGAGTCGCCCCGCGATCTGCTCCTTCGACCCGACCCAGTACACCTGGAAGAACGTCTGCGGGTTCGCCTCGACGACGTCCTCGACCGGCTTGCTCGCGAACGAACTCAACCCCATCGCCACGCCGCGGGCGGCAGCGGCGCGGGCAACGGCGACCTCACCGTCCGGATGGACGGCCTGCACGCCGGTTGGCGACATGACCACCGGCATCGAGATCGGCTGTCCCAGCACCGTGGTCGTGAGGTCGCGCTCGGCAGGCTGTCCCGCCGTGTGCGGTGCGAACCCGAGCTCGGCGAACGCCGCGAGATTGTCGCGGATCGTCTGGCCTCGCTCTGACCCGGCGACCAGCGCGCTGTAGACCGACTTCGGAAGCCGCTTGCGCGCGCGGCGCTGCGCCTCGGCAACGGTTTCGAACCAGGCATTCGCCATCGTGATCAGCTCCTGCGGGTGGTGCTGCGTACCGGCCGCCAGGTGACGACCGGACGGATTGCGCGCAGGGTTCGCGCGCGAGCGCTGCCGACCCACACGCCGGTGCCGTACGCGATCTCGTCGGCGAGCGAACCAACCGTGAACCGGACGGGGTCGAGCACTCGACGCGGTGCCCAGGCAGCGAGTGGCGGGCCGAGCAACAATGCGGTGGCAGCAAAGCGCGCGCGACGTAAGCACAACGCCGCGAACAGTGCGGGTGCTGCGAACTGGGTGAGGTAGCGACCGAGCCCGAGCCACGTCTGCCGCACGCCGTTGGCCATCGCCGGGAGCAGACCGGTCGTGGGGACGTCGGCCGCCCGCAGGGTGCGCGCCATCGTCGCGGCGCCGACGCTTGCCGCACCCGCGGCGACGAGCGGGCGGCGGGCCAGGGCTGCGGCAACAGTGATCGTCGGCCAGGGATGCAGCACCAGCGGGCTGATCGCGTCCGGATGCCGTCGGGCGAGTTGGCCGGCCGACGTGCCGTACCGGTACCGCCGTGACAGCAACTGCGGCCAGGTCGCTGGTTCACGGTGCATGACGTGGACGGACGGCTCGTACCGGATGCGCCAGCCGGCCGCCGCGAGTCGCCAGACGAGGTCGACGTCCTCGCCGATGCGAAGGGTCTCGTCGAACGCGACGCCGACGTCGGCCAGTGCGGCCCGACGGACTACGAGAGCCGCGCTCGGCACGTAGGTGATCCGCGAGCGTGGCATCACGCGCGCGGGCAGATCGCCGAGGTCGAGGCTGCTGCGTTCGGCTGTGTAGCGCCCGGCCCACGAGCTGTCGGCCACACCGACGATGCGCGGCGCGACGGCAGCGACCAACGGATCGGCCAGGTGCGCGAGCAGCGGGGCGAGCCAGCCAGGTGGCGGCGTGCAATCGCTGTCGACGAACGCGACGAACTCGCTCTGCGTGTGTGCCAGCCCGGTGTTGCGGGCGGCGCCCGGGCCGCCGTTTTCACCACGTCGCACCAGGGTTGCGTCGTGGGTCGCACAGATCCGGGCAACTCCGGCGCGCTCACGCGAAGCGTCGTCGACGACGACGACCGGCACCTTGCTGCCGAGTGCGGCGAGGCAGCGGTCGAGGTCGGCGACGCGGTCGTGCGCGGGAACGATCGACGGTGACGTCGTGGGTCGCGACCGGCGGCGGGACGGGGTGGGCCAGCCCGGCGTCGGTCAGGCGTCGTGCCAGAACGGCCGATTCGGGCGAGGCCACGCGGCCATCGCGAAGCTCGTCCCACGCGCGCCGTCCCGCCTCGGTCAGGCGCAGCACGCGCGGTGGTGAACCGCCGAACCACAGGTCGTCGCGCAACTGCCTCGCGCTCACGTCGAGGGTGAGCCCGAACCCCGCAGGCAAGCCACGATGACCCTGGTTCGGCCGTGACGGGGCCTGCACAGCAGCCGATGCAGGATCGAAGGCGGTCACAGCGCGAGGCCGCCGTCGACGGGGACGACCGCGCCGGTCATCGCCGCACCGCCTGGGCCGGCCAGGAACGCGAGGACGGCCGCGACCTCCTCGGGTTCGATCAACCGCCCGAGCGGTTGCTGCGCCGCGAAGTCCTGCGCCGAAGTCAGCCCGTACAGCCGGGCGGTCTCGTCGAGCATCGGGGTCGCGGTCGAGCCCGGGCTGACGGCGTTCGCGGTGATACCCGTTCCGCCGAGTTCGACGGCGAGCGCGCGCACCAGGCCGGTCACGCCTGCCTTGGACGCGCAGTAGGCCGCGAGCATCGGCAAGCCCTGGGTCGCCGCCGCCGACGCGACCGCGAGGAAGCGTCCGCTGCGCGGTTCGGGACGGCGCAACAGTGCGGGAATCGCGACGCGGGCGAGCGTGAGCACTCCGCCGAGGTTCACGTCGAGCACTGCCTGTTGTGCCGCGACGGGCACGTCCCAGTGCGCGGCGCCGCCGGCGATCACACCGGCTGCCGCGATCGCGGCATCGAGCCCGCCGAAGCTCGCTTCGGCCTCGGCGACCGCAGCGGCGAGCGCGGCCTCGTCGCGGACGTCGGCGACGACCGGATGCACGTTCGAACTGGCGATCGCGTCGAGCTCGGCGCGGGTGGCGAGCGAGTACGGCAGGGCCGGCTCGTCGGCGGCGCAATCGACGGCGACCACCGACCATCCCTGCGCAGCGAGTGCGCGAACCGTCGCGGCGCCGATCCCGCGCGCTGCGCCGGTGACGATCGCAGTGCTCATCCGGTCTCTCGCCAATGTGCGACGTGCTCGGTGAGGTCGGCGGCGAGCTTGGCGAAGACCTCGCGACCGGCCTCGACCGATGCGGTGGTCGGATCGCCGAGCACTCCGGTTGTGGTCACGGCGCGCACGCCGCCGGCCTGCAGGGTCGGCATCAGGTCGGCGAGTGGACGGATGTCGCCGACCACGGCGCGGTCCGCCCGGACGACGTCCGGCCGCAGGAGCAGTTGCAGCGACGTCTCGACGTGGCCCGCGTGCGGGTCGCCGTCCCACGTCGGTTGGAACAGCGAGACGTCGCGGCCCTCGGCTCGGAGCCGCGTGACCGCGCGCGACACCGGCGGCGCGTTGCCGCCGTGCGCCGACACGAAGAGCACGTGGTCGAACGTCTCGGTGGCAGACCGGGCGAGTTCGACGACCAGCAGCTCGACGGCGTCCTGCCCGATCGACAGGGTTCCTGCGAATCCGGCGTGCTCGCCGCTCGAACCATAGGGGACCGGCGGTGCGACCACGACGTCGTCCCGCGCCGCGGCCAGCGCTGAGCACAGCGCCACCGCGATGTCGGTGTCGGTCGACAGCGGCAGATGCGCGCCGTGCTGCTCGGTCGACCCGAGCGGCACGGCCAGCACGGTGTCGCCGCCGGCGACGTCGACAGTGGTGAGGTCACCCAGCGACACGAACACCGGCCAACGGATCCTCGTCACAGGCTTTCGCAGGCGGGGTGCGCACGGTGAGCGGCAGCAGCCGGTGCGAGTGGTCGAGCGACGGCTTCGGCGCACCGCCGCGGTCGATCGCGGCGAGCGCGGTCTCGCCGTGCCCCTTCACGCATTCGGGGTCGGGGCCGTCCAGCGGCAGTCCGGTGAAGAACTTCGCCGCCATGCAACCGCCGCGGCACGCGTCGAACGCCGAGCAGGACGTGCAGGCGCCACCCGTCTGCGGTGTGCGCAGCGACGTCGAACAACTCCGAGGTGCGCCATACACCGGTGAACCCGCCCTCGGCGCGCACGTTGCCGGCGAGGAAGTTCTCGTGGATCGCGAACGGGCAGGCGTACACGTCGCCGACCGGGTCGATCAGGCAGACCACGCGTCCCGCGCCGCACAGGTTCAGGCCCGGCAGCGCATCGCCGTAGGCGGCCAGGTGGAAGAACGAGTCGCCGGTCAGGACGTTCTCGCCGTGCAGCACGAGCCAGTCGTAGAGCTCGCGCTGTTGCTGCGCGGTCACGTGCAGGTCGTCCCATACGTCGGCGCCGCGTCCGGACGGCCGCAGCCGGGTGATGCGCAGCTGGGCCTCGAACTCGTCGGCGAGCGCCTTGAACTCGTCGAGCTGGCCGATGTTGTGCCGCGTCATCACGACCGAGATCTTGAAGCCGCGAAAGCCGGCGTCGTCCAGGTTTCGCATCGCGCGCAAGGCGGTGTCGTACGAGCCGCGGCCGCGCACCGCGTCGTTCACCTCGGCGGTCGCGCCGTCGAGCGAGATCTGCACGTCGACGTAGTCGCTGGCCGCGAGCCGGCGCGCGACCTCAGGCGTGATCTTGACGCCGTTCGTCGAGAACTTGACTCCGACGTGGTGCTCGGTCGCGTAGTCGACCAGCTCCCAGAAGTCCGAGCGCACGGTCGGCTCGCCGCCGCCGATGTTCACGTAGAACACCTGCATGCGCTCGAGCTCGTCGATGACCGCCTTGCACTCGTCGGTCGTCAGTTCGTGCGGGTCGCGCCGTCCGGACGACGACAGGCAGTGCACACACGAAAGGTTGCAGGCGTAGGTGAGTTCCCACGTCAGGCAGATCGGCGCGTCGAGGCCGTACTGGAACTGCTCGACGAGGGGCAGGGGAGTCATCGTCACGGGCGTGCCTCGATCATCTGGGAGGTCGCGAGCGTCGCGAGCGCGGCGGCGTATCGGGGCAACTCGCCGACCGCGACGCCGCAAGTGACGCACGCATCGCGAGCGGTCTCGCTCGTCGGCAGGGCCTGCACGACCGCGAGCAGCTGGGGGCTCTTCAAGAACGACAAGCGGCGGGTGCCGAAGTGGTAGAGCAGGGCGCCGAAGCGCTCCGGACGGATCGAGACCTGCGGGCTCAGCGTCCAGCGCGAGTCGAGGTCGAACCGAGGCGGCGCCGCGAGCTCAGTAGACACCGCACATGCCGTCGATGGAGACCTCTTCGACGAGGACGTCCTCGACAACGGCAGTCTCGCCGGTCGCCTCGTCGCTGGTCTGCGTGGTGGGTTCGTCGGTCATGGTCGACTCCAATCGCATGATTTCGTCACCGAGTGCCGAATGACCGCGTACGTTAACGTCATCGCGTGACGGAAAGCAAGACCTTGGCTGAAACCCGGCGCGGACGGCCGCCCGGCACGAGCGCGCGTGCGCTCGAAGTCATCGCGTTGCGGCTGTTCGCCGAGCAGGGCTTCGACGACACGACCGTCGATCAGATCGCCGGCGAGGCTGGCGTCAGCCGACGCACGTTCTTCCGCTACTTCGAATCGAAGTCCGAGGTGCTCTGGGGCGAGTTCGACCTCGAGGTCACGAACCTGCGTCGCGAACTCGCGAGCACTGCCCGAAGACGTTGCCGGTCATGGACGCGGTGCGCACCGCCGTCCTCGCGGTCAACCACTACGGCGCTGCGGACGTGCCCGAACTGCGCGCCCGGATGAGCCTGATCAGCGCCACCCCTGAACTGGCCGCCGCAGCCGCGCTGCACTACGACGCCTGGGAGCGGGCGATCATCGATTTCGTCGCGGCACGCTCGCGGCAGCCCGCCGATTCGCTGTACCCACTGGCCGTCGGACGCGCGACGCTGGCCACCTGCCGCGCCGCCTACGAACGCTGGGCGGCACGTGCCGACGCCGATCTGGGCAAGCTACCTCGACGCCGGATTGCGTGCGCTGGCAGCCGGATTCGCCGATGCGTCGATCGCCCGCGAGCCGCGCGCCGGACGGATCAGCTGAGTTCGCCGAGGTAGAACCGCAGGCCCTGGTCATCGGTGCAGTCGCTGGTCGTCCCATACGGCTGCCGCTCCGGATCAGTCGCCCTGCCGCCCGCAGCGCGCACGCGCTCGACCGCGGCCGCGATGTCGTCGACCGCGAACATCGGCACCACCACTGGCTCCGCCGCGCCCCCGCGGAACCCGGTCATCGGTGTCGGGCCCTCCACCTGGCGACCCTCGGGGACGCTGCCGGGCCGGAAGGTCCATCCGAACACCGCCTCGTGGAACGCGACTGCCGCCTCGATCGACGGCTCTTCGACAGTCAGGTAGGCGAGTTCGTCGTTTGCCGGCAACGCCTCCCAGACATACACCGAGAACGGCAGTCCCTGGTCGTCCGTGCAGTCCAGGACGTCATGGTGGCCGGGCCGCGCCGTCCCACCGGCCGCGCGGATGCGTTCGGCGGCCGCGTCGAGGTCTGCGACCTCGAACGCGCAGAACGCGGTAGGGCTCGTTCGCGCCGGCCACGCTTGTGCGCGCATCTCCGCCAACGAGGTGAGTTCGGTGCGGTAGGGCGCCCCGGCGATCTCTCGCCGCGGACCGTTGGAGTCGACATAGGTCCAGCCGAGGACCGAGGCATAGAAGGTCGCCGCCCGCGCTACGTCCTCGACCCACAGCGCGAAGTACCCGACGTCACCGGTGATGCGGCGCGACGCGCTGACCGGGCCGTTGAGCATCCACCGGTGCCCGAACGGGTCGCGCACCGCCGCAATGCGGCCGTACGGGTTGTCGGACGGTTCGCGCTCGATCACGCCGGCCTCGGCGCGGGCTCGCTCGGTCGCGGCATCGACGTCGGACAGCTCGAGGTGCAGCGTGATGCTCGCGCCCGCGTCAGGGTCGGGAGCGACAACACCGATCTCGGGATGTGCGTCGGACAGGTACAGGTGCGCGCCGCCGAGATCGAGTTCGGCGTGCCCGATCCGGCCGTCCGGCATCACGATCGGATCGCCGACCGGAGTGGCGCCGAGAACGCGCGTGTACCAGTCGATCGCGGCGCGCGCGTCGTGAACGGCGAGGTAGGGCGTCAGCGTGCTCCTGGTGGGGATGTCGGTCATCGGGGCGACTCCTCTGGGCAGGGCGAGGGCTCGCTCGAGCCGGGCGCGCAGCCTCGCGGCGAAGTCCGGATCGGGGTCGAGCGGGGCGTCGGTGGCGCGGAGTGCGGCGAAGGGATCGGTCACCGGTCGACCTCCTCTCCGGGGTTGTACGCCCGCCGGAAGGCAGCGCGGGCGCGGACGAGCAATCCTTCGGTCGCGTGCAGACTGCGGCCGAGAAGTTCGGCGACCTGCGCGACCGGCAGGTCGTCGAGGTAGCGCAGGGTGAGCGCGGCGCGGTGTTGCGGTGCGAGGTCGGCGAGCACGTCGTGGGCGTGCATGACGTCCAGCTCGATCTCCCACGGGTCATCGACCGAAGTGTCGGGAGCGACGGCCTGCAGATTGCGCGTTTCGCGCGCGCGGCGCCGCCAGTGGTCGGCAAGCTTGTGTCGCGCCACCCCGATCAGCCACGGCACGTCCACGGGTGGCGGGTTGGGCTTGCGCACCGCGTCGACCGCGGCGAGGAAGGTCTCGGCGCTGAGGTCCTCGGCCACCGCCTGTGTGTCACACCGGGCCCGCAGGTAGCCGTACACGTGTGGCAGCGCGCGGTCATAGAGGTCGAGCAGACCGTGCTCGCCACTGGCCGGCTGCTCACTCACATCGTTAACGTCGCATCTCGGCGGCGATCTCCGACGTCTGTGCTCCAACTTTCTCTGGCAATGCCGGCCGCCGGCTAGCTGTCCCGGCGGTTGTGTCGCGCGCCGAGCTCGACGTACCAGTCGATCAGATCGGGATTGTCGACGCTGCCGGCGTCGAAGGCGGCGCCGCTCACCGAACCTGTCAGCAGGCGCTTCACCGGCACCTCGAGCTTCTTGCCGGTGCGCGTGTGCGGGATGCCCGGTGCGGCGAACACGTCGTCGGGGACGTGCCGGGGCGAGGCATGGGTGCGGATGGCGTCGCGGATCCGCGCGCGCAACGCGTCGTCCAATTCAGTGCCTGGCTCGAGCGTCACGAACAGGGGCATCCAGTAGCCGCCATCGGGCTGATCGACACCGATCACGAGCGCTTCGGCGATCCCGGGCAGTTGTTCGACCGCCTCGTAGATGTCGGCGCTGCCCATCCGGATGCCGTTGCGGTTGAGTGTCGCGTCCGAGCGGCCGTGCATCACCAACGTGCCGCGATCGGTGATCGTGACGAAGTCGCCGTGCCGCCAGATTCCGGGATAGGCGTCGAAGTATGCGTCGTGATAGCGCGTGCCGTCGGGGTCGTTCCAGAACATCACCGGCATCGACGGCATCGGACGGGTGATGACGAGCTCGCCGACCTCGTCGCGCACACTGCGGCCGCTCTCGTCGAAGGAGTCGATGGCCGCGCCGAGGTATGCAGTCGAGATCTCGCCCGCCCACACTGGGACGGACGGGGCGCCACCGGCGAACGCCGTGACCACGTCCGTCCCGCCGGTGATCGACGCGATCTGCACCGACTGGCCCACATGATCGGCGACCCAGTGGTACGCCGGCGTCGGCAACGTCGATCCGGTGACCCCGAGCGTGCGTAGAGCAGACAGGTCGTGTTCGGCGCCGGGCACGACGCCGGCCTTCGCACACGCGGCCAAGTACGCCGGGGACGTGCCGAGCACCTTGACGCCGAGCTCGGCCGCGAGTGCCCACACTGCGTCGGTGGTCGGGTGCGCCGGGCTGCCGTCGTAACAGACGATCGTGGCGCCGACGAGCAGTCCGGCGACCTGGAAGTTCCACATCATCCAGCTCGGCGTCGTGTACCACCAGAACCGGTCGCCCGGACCGAGGTCGCACTGCAGCGCCACAGCCTTCAGGTGTTCGAGCAGGACGCCGCCGTGACCGTGGACGATGCCCTTGGGCAACCCGGTCGTGCCGGACGAGAACAGCACCCACAGCGGATGCGCGAAATCGACTGCCGTCGTCGTGAGCTCGGCGGGCCGGCCGGTTGCGTCGGCCCACGGCATCGCGTCCGGCAGCGTCGTGCCGAGACGGTCGACGGCGATGGTCGCTCGCAGCGATGGCAGTCCGGCACGCACCTGCGCCACCGCGTCGGCGCGGTCGTGAACCCGTCCGCCGTTCTGATAGCCGTCGGCGGCGAAGAGCACGAGCGGTTCGAGCTGGGCGAAGCGGCCCAGCGCGGCAGTCGGCGCGTAGTCCATGCCGCAGGCAGACCAGATCGCGCCGAGGGCCGCCGTCGCCAGGAACGCGACCACCGCCTCGGAACTGTTGGGCAGGTACGCAACGACGCGGTCGCCCACGCCAACCCCGTGCTCGCGCAGCGTCGCGCTCATAGACGCGACTGAGGCTCGCAGTTCGGCCCACGTGATGTCGACGCGGCGGCCGGTCTCGTCGCGCTCGTGGATCGCGATCTCGTCGTCGGGACGGTTGCGGAAGACCTGGTCGACGAGGTTGAGCCGTGCACCCGGAAACCACGACGCACCTGGCATCGAATCGTCGGCGAGCACGGTGTCGACCCCGGGTTTCGGCGATGATGTCGAAGAAGTCCCAGATGCAGCCCCAGAAGGCATCGAGGTCGTCGGTCGACCACGCCAGCAGCTCGCGGTAGGACTCGAACGCGCGATCCGTGCGGGCCTCGGCGAAGCGGGTGAACGCGGTCAGCCGCGTCGTCTCGACATGGTCGGGGTCGGGGACCCACATCGGTGTCGGCACGTCGGCGAGTATCTCGCTGCGCTGAAATCGCCGCTCAGGGTGTGTAGTCGAGCTCGCCCTGCAGCACCCCGTTCAGGTAGACCTCCATCGTCGTCTTGTACTTGTACGAGAGCTTCAGGCGGTAGTCGCTGTCGGGCTGCTCGGTCCCGTCGCCGACCAGACTGCTGCCCGCGCTGACCGTCTCGGTGAGAGACGCGGTCGGGTCGTAGAACGTGTCGCCGTAACCGTAGAACCGCAGCGAGAGCACGTCGCCGACTTCGAGGCCGCGGTAGTTGAACCCGATCGTCACGAAGCCGGCGGTGCGACCGAGCACCGAGTCGGACTTGCGGAACACGAGATTGCTGATGGCCGCGCCGTGCGTGTCGAGCGGGTGCGCCATGTTCCTGACATCGAGCATCGCCTCGTACTCGCGTGCCTTGGCGAAGAACGCGTCGACCTTCGGGCCCGTGATGCCGGCGGTGGCGAAGTACCCGCTGTCGTAGCGCAGGCTCGTGAAGAAGTACTGATCGCGGAAGTACGGTCCGGCGTCCTTCAGCGGAAGCGCGGCCTCATCGAGGTAGTGCATCGCCGTCTTCTCGTCCCCGCGCGCGATCGCGAGTTCGGCGAGAGTGCCGAGTACGTAGTGACTCTCCGGAACGAGCTTGTGCGCCTGGACCATGTTCTGTGCGGCTGCGTCGTACTGATGATTGAGGATCTCCATGAACGCCAGGTCGTTGTAGAGAACGCCGGTTTTCACATCGGCCACGTCGAGCGCAGCCTTGTCGGCCAGCTCGGCCTTCACCCACGCCTTCTTCGCAATGGGATTGCCCGAGAACACCCCGTAGTAGAAGTACGCATTCGCCAGTTGCGACCAGGCCTCGCCGTAGTCGGGACAGTCCGAGAGGGCACTGTTCAACTTTGCCGCAGCATCGACGTAGTGCGTCAACACCATGTCGGCGTTTGCTGCGGCTGCGGTGTTGATGCAGTCCTCGGTGGGCGCGGTGATGCCGGTCAGCTGCACCTGCAGCAGGCGCGCACCACCGACCAGGGTCATCACAATCGCCAGTGCCGTGAACCCGAGTTGCGTGGGTCGGTTACCGAGGGTGAGCGCGAGGCCGAGCAGGAACAACGACAACGCCAGGATGCTGACGACTGCGAGCGCACCGTTGTGTTTCTCGAGCCAGCCCGAACTCTCCTGCGCGTAGGCCGACGCCAGTTGCGAATCGGCGAGCGACTTCTCGTACAGCTTGTCGGAGTAGTCGTCGGCGGTGGCGCCGGCCGGAAGCCGGGCGCTGAGCTGCTTCGCGATCGCGGCCGCGCTGTTGGCCTGACGCTGCAACTCGGCATCGACTGTCTTGTCACTCACCTCGAGCTTGTAGACGTGCAGGAACGTCTTGCGCCAGGTGTCCTCCTTGATGTCGTCCCTGAGCGAGTCGACTGCGCGCAGCTGCGCGTTCGCGGTAACCGACTCCTGCAGGCTCGTCGTCGCCGCCTGTTGGCGCTCGCGCTGGGTCTCCGACTGGTGTGCGGACCAGATCGCGGCCAGCACGCCGGCGGTGGTCGTCAACATGGTGACGACCAGGATCGCGACCGTGATGATCGCCTTGAGGCGCGACTCCGGCTTTTCCTCGAGTTGCTCGATCTGCTCGTGCGCCTCGTGCAGCGGATTTTCCACCGTCACGCCTCCGCCGACACGAGGATCACGACGCTGGCGATCAGACACAACCAGCCGGGGACGGCGAGCACGAGCCGTGAAGGCACCGACTTGCCGAGGCGGCCCAGTGTGAGCAGCGCCAGGGCCAGCACGAGGAACAGCGACAGGTAGAGCATGTTGTCCTCGCTGTGCCGTTCCTGCTCGGCCTTGTCGGCGTACTCGGTCGGGTTCAACGGGCCTTGTTCGGCCTGCGCTGCCACGTAGTCACGCGCATAGGCCTCGATGTCGAAGTTGCCCTTCGCATCGAGGTAGGCGTAGTCGGAGTCGTTCGAGAACTGCACCTGGGTCTGACACAGCGTGCCGGCGTCGAGGTCGACCAGCGAGGAACGCGAACCCTGCGGGCCGCACGCGCCGGGGGACAGGATGTTGGCCTCGTTCTGAAGCCGCAGGTAGTGCTCGTACTCGGACGCCGCTTTTGCCGCAACAGCTTCGGCCTGAGCCTGCACGGCGGTGCGTGCGATCGACGTCGCTACGGAGTCCTGCTCGTAGCGGCTTGCGCTCGACGCGTGCACCTCGGCACGCCAACCGACGATCGCGCCGAGCACGGATACGACCGCGATCGAGAGCGCGATGATCAGCGCCAGGCGCGTGTGCTCATGGGCGTCGGCCGGCTCGGTCTCCGCGTGATCCACCGGCGTCGCAGCATCGCGCGGGCGGGGTGGTGGCGGAGTCCATGCCGGCTGGTGCGGCGTCGACATGGCCGGGACGATAACAAGTCCAGCACCGGATCCAGCCGCAAAAACAACCCAAGATCAGGCCACTTCGCCGATCGGTTCGCAGATCACGACCGGAATCGTCCGGTCCGTCCATTCTTGGTAGGACGCGTAGTCGGCATAGAGCTCGAGCAGCCGTGACCAGAGCGCCTCGCGTTCGGCCTCGGCGGCCGTTCGCGCGGACATCCGCGTGCGACGCGTCCCGATCTGGATCTCGACCTTCGGGTCGAAAACGAGGTTCTTGTACCACTGCGGATCGTTGGGCAGCCCGCCCTGCGATGCCACCAGCACGATGCGGTCGTCATCGGCGAGGTAGCACAGCGGCACGGTGCGCGCCTGTCCGCTTGTGCGACCCGTCGTCGTGAGCAGACAGATCGGTACGCCCTTGCGAACTGCGCTGCCGATGCGCCAGGTGCGCCCCACGCGGCCGCCGGTCGTGCGGTAGAGCCATGTGTTGGCCGCCGACATCACCTTGATCACCTTCACGGTGCTGGGTTTGTCGAGCCCTTTCGGCTTGGTCTTCACGCAGCCCACCGGTTCGCGGTCAGACGCCACGACTGCGGCAACGTCTCCATCGACTCGTAACTGCGTGTGTAGCCGGTGCGCGCGATGCGCCAGCCCGCGTCGGTGCGTACGTACTCGTCGTCGTAGAACGCTGCGCCGCGCAGCAGCACGCGTTGCTCGGTGATCAGGACGGTGTCCTGCAGGTACCACGTGCCGGTCGCGTGGTCGGCTGCGACTGTGATCTCGGGATGGTGGACGTGGTGCACGGTGATGATCGCCGGCCCGAGCGAGGTGCGCATGAAGTCGACGACGGCCTCGCGTCCGGTGAACGCCAGGGTTCCGTAGGACGCAGCGATGTCATCGGTGAGCGTGGCGGCGAAGTCGTCCCACAATTTGAGGTCGAGACAGCGCGTGTAGCGGTACTTCAACTGCTCGATGTCCCGGATGTCGTCGAGGTGCGGCACAGTCCGGACGGTACCCCAAAACGAGAACGTGTTCTAGTTGACGGCGGCGCCCGCAGGGGCGGCGCCGTCAGCTCCGTCGAGCCATTGCCGCAACCGCTCGTAGACCGCGTGGTCGTTGAGCAGGTGGAAGTGCGTGCGGCCGCCGATGTGGAAGAGCCGGTCGACCTCGAAGTCGATCCGGCGTACCGCATTGGGACGGCCCGTGCCGTGCGCGCTGATGTGCTCGACGAGCAGGTCGTGGGCGAAGCGGCCGTCCGGCCGTCGGGCGAGCGTTGCGGACACCATCGAGTAGGCGACGCCGGGCAGCAACGTCGCTGCGCTCACTCGGTCGGTCGGATCGTCGGGATCGAAATCGTGCCAGTCGACTTCGAGTACCGAACCGTAGCGAAGATCCTTGATGCCGACGCTGCGGCGATTGAGCCACGTCGCGATCGGGCGTGTCTCGGGTAGCCGCGCCATCGCGTGCGTGCCCGCGTTGACGAAGCGCTCCAGCGGGGCGCCGAGATGCGGTGCGCCGAGCCCGACGATGTGCCGCAGCGCCTCGACCCAGGTGAGTTCGCGGTCGGCGGCCAAGTGTGCGGCCGAGCGCACGACCAGCCCGCCCATCGAGTGCCCGATCAGCGCGATCTCGGTGACCGGCACGGGCCAGCGCTCGACCAGCGTCTCGAGATAGCCGGCGAGCAGCCGGCCGTTCTCAGAGATGTGCAGCCCGGTGTTGTAGTGCATGTAGAGCGGCGTCCAGGCGCGATCGTCGTGCAGCCGCGAACCGTAGGTCACGTTGCGATCGCCCCACGCCCGCTCTGCGCCGAACCACCAGTAGCGATCGGTCTCGCACAGCCCGTGCAGGAACACGACCAGCTTGCCGGTGGGTGCGGCGATGTCGTGGGCGACGTTGCCGGGCATGCGCCGTAGCGGTCCGTTGTGGGTGCGCACGCTCATGGTCGGTGCCAGTGCCGCGCGTTGTTCGGCCAGGCGATCGCCCCAGAAGCCGCTCAAGGCGCTGAGGGTGAAGTGCCCCCGCGGAGTGTCGGCGTAGGCGTCGAGGGTGGCCTTGCCGGTCTCGGCGGCGACAGCACCGACGACGGCGGGGACGGTGCGGACGGCGACGCGGCTGCCGGCATAGGCAGTGGCTGCGATGGCGTCGTGCAACAGGCGTGCGGGACGGGCGGCGGCGCCGAACATCCCGAAGATGCGTCCCGCCAGCGCCTTGTGCACGTCGCGCGCGAGCTCGGTCAGCTCGTCCAGCGCGGTGCCGACCAGCGCTCCACTGTCTCGCATCTCGTCCGCGCGCATGATCAGACCGTAACGGCAACCGGCGCGTTGAGTGAATACCTGTGCACTGAAATTCTCTGGCGAATTCCCGGCGGTTCACCGTTCTGGCTGCGGCCTCACCGCCAGTGGCAAGCTGGAGATATGACGTTGCCCGCCGGAAGTCCCACCGAGATGTTCGTCGACGGCAAGTGGACGGGAGGCTCGGCCGGATCGTTCGCCGTGCTGAACCCGTCGACGGGGACCGAGATCGCCTCGGTGCCGCGGGCCGGCGCCGACGACGTGGCCGCTGCTGTCTCGGCCGCTGCTACGGCGCTGCCCGGATGGGCGTCCGCCCCGCCGCGGGAGCGTTCGGACGTGCTGCGCCGCACGTTCGATCTGATGATCGAGCGCAAGGAGGAGCTCGCGTTCCTCATGTCGCTCGAGATGGGCAAGTCGCTCACCGATGCGCGCGGCGAGGTGGTCTATGCGGCCGAGTTCTTCCGCTGGTTCTCCGAGCAGGCGGTGCGCGTCGGCGGCGAGCTGCGCACTGCGCCGTCCGGGGCGAACCGCATCCTGACCTTCCGCAAGCCGGTCGGAGTCTCGCTGCTGCTGACGCCGTGGAACTTCCCGGCCGCGATGGCGACGCGCAAGATCGGTCCGGCGCTGGCGGCCGGGTGCACGGTGGTGTTGAAGCCGGCCGAGGACACTCCGTTGACGGCGCTGCTGCTTGCCTCGCTGCTCGCCGAGGCGGGTGCACCTGCCGGTGTCGTGAACGTCCTGACGACCGACAAGCCCGGCGACCTCGTCGAGACGGCGCTGGCTGACGAGCGGGTACGCAAGCTGTCGTTCACCGGTTCGACCAATGTCGGACGCACGCTGCTGCGCCAGGCTGCCGACCGCATCGTGAACACGTCGATGGAGCTCGGTGGCAACGACCCGTTCATCGTGCTCGACGACGCCGACCTCGATGCAGCCGTCGAAGGGGCGATGCTCGCGAAGATGCGCAACGGCGGTCAGGCGTGCACCGCGGCGAACCGTTTCCTCGTGCAGGCCTCGGTCGCGGCCGACTTCGCGGCGAAGCTGGCCGAGAAGATGGGCGCGCTGGTGATGGGTGCAGGAACAGCCGAGGACACCCAGCTCGGCCCGATGGTCAACGCGCGTGCTGTCGACGGGATCGCCGACAAGGTCGACCGCACGGTGGCCGCGGGCGCTCAGGTCGTGCTCGGCGGCTCTCGTCCGTCCGGGGAGGGGTTCTTCTATCCGGCGACGGTGCTCGCAGACGTCCCGCGCGACTCCGCCGCGGCGACCGAAGAGGTGTTCGGACCGGTCGCGCCGATCATCTCGGTCGCCGACGAAGAGGAAGCGCTCGCGATCGCCAACGACACCGAGATGGGCCTGACCGGCTATGTGTATTCCGGCTCGCTCGCCCGAGGCCTGTCGGTGTCGGAACGGCTCGAGGTCGGCATGGTCGGCCTGAACCGCGGCCTGGTCTCCGACCCCGCCGCCCCGTTCGGCGGAGTCAAGCAGTCCGGCATCGGCCGCGAAGGCGGCTTCGAAGGCATCGACGAGTACCTCGAGACAACCTACGTAGCCACGTCCTGGTAGCCCGTTCGACCCCCCGCCCGCCCGCCGCGCCGTTTCCCCACGACCCCCGTCCGCTTTCGGCAGTGGTTAGTTACGGCCTCAGTGGTCAGTTACAACTGACCACTGAGGCCTGCAACTAACCACTGCCGGGTGTGTGGGGTGGTGTGGACACAGGGCGCGCCTTCCACAGGGTGCTGTCGCGCACGGTGCAACGGATTGCGGTCTGCGCACCGTGTCCGCATGACCCGAACGACACACCCCGACCCTCCGGTACGGATCGCGCGCCGGGCGTGGGTATCGAGCTCGCAAGCGGACAACCTGGCGGGACGTTGCGCCGTGCTGCTCGCCACGTCCGCGCAGGACACGGTGATCGCGTCGATGACAGCCGCGCGCCTGCACGGTCTCTGGTTACCTGATCAAGCCGACGATCGCGTCCACGTCGCCACGGCGACTCCTGAGCGTGCCGGACGCCTGATGACACGTAGTCAGCGTCCGGAACTCGTCGCCCATAGATTCCAGCTGCGAAGCGTCGACTTCGAGATGGTCGACGGCCTGCTCGTGACGTCGATAGCGCGTACGTGGCGTGATCTGGCGAGCGTCCTGTCACTGCCCGATCTCGTCGCGGCCGGCGACAGCGCTCTGCGTGCGGGCGTGAGCCGCGAGGAGCTTGCCGATGTCTTACGAGCAAGTTCGCGACGGCACAACGCGAAACGCGCCCACGCCGCGCTGGAGTTGCTTGACAAGCGGTCCAGGTCTCGTCCGGAAAGCCATTTACGTGTCGCGATCAGCGGACCGGACATGCCGCGCTTCGAGGTGAACGTCTCGATCTACCGAAGCGAAGGTGGCTGGCTTGCCGAGCCGGACCTGTCGCTCGAGGAAGCCCGCCTCGCACTCGAGTACCAGGGCAGCGACCACGGGGAGGTCAAACGAATGCGCAAGGACATCACGCGCTTCACCGATATGCGCCGCGATGAGTGGCTGACGATCCCGTATGGACCCGCGGAAGTCTTCGGCCAGCCATACCTGATCAAGCCCGAGATCCGACACCTCGTCCGGCTTCGTGCCCCACACCTGCTCGTCGTGTCCCGCTGAAGCCGACCGCACCGACAGTGGTCAGATCGGACCCTGAGTGGTCAGTTGTATCTGACCACTGAGGACGGAACTGACCACTGTCGGGAGCGGAGCTGCGGGAGGGCGGAACTGGGGCGCGAGGGAACGGGGCGAGCCGGGGGAGCGGGTCACGCGAGGGCGGAGGCGATGCGCTCGGCCCCGGCCATGAGGACGGGGGCGAAGCGCGCGCCCGGGGTGCGGCCCAGCCTCTCGATCGGGCCCGAGATCGAAATGGCAGCGAGCAGCGCGCCCGCCGAGGTGAGGACGGGCGCTGACACGGACGCGACGCCGGCCTCGCGTTGCGCGACCGACTGCGCCCAGCCGCGACGCCGCACATCGGCGAGCAGGCGCGGCGGGAAGTCCGACGAACCGTCCGCCGACCATGCGCACAGCACCTGCGCACCGGAACCGGCGGCCAGCGTGAGCCGCGTGCCGACCGGCACCGTCGTGCGCAACCCGGTCGCGCGCTCGGCCGCCGCGACGCACACCCGCTGCGACCCGTCGCGCCGGTACAACTGCGCGCTCTCGCCACATTCGTCACGCACCCAGGCGAGCACCGGCCCGGCCGCCGCGACCAATGCATCGGGACGCGTGTGCGCGAGTTCGCCCACGCGCGGGCCGATGACGAACCGACCGTCGACGTCACGCGCGACCAGCCGGTGCACCTCGAGCGCGACGGCCAACCGGTGCGCGGTGGCGCGTGGCAACCCGGTCACGGCAACCAGTTCGGCCAACGTGCAGGGCTGGTCGGCCACGGCAGACAGGATCGCCGCACCCTTGTCGAGCACGCCGATACCGCTGCTAAGCTGTCCCACAAAGCGATACTCGCATCTCAAGAGATGGGATTGCAAGCGATGGGCAAAACGCTCGCGGAGAAGCTCTGGGACACCCACGTCGTACGCAGCGCGGTCGGCGAACCCGACCTGCTCTACATCGATATGCATCTGGTCCACGAGGTCACCAGCCCGCAGGCCTTCGAAGGATTGCGCCTGAACAACCGCACGGTGCGCCGTCCCGACCTGACCCTCGCGACCGAGGACCACAACGTCCCGACCGTCGACATCGACAAGCCGATCGCCGACCCCGTCAGCCGCACCCAGGTCGAGACACTGCGCAAGAACTGCGACGAGTTCGGCATCCGGCTCTACCCGATGGGCGACGTCAACCAGGGCATCGTGCACGTCATCGGCCCCCAGCTCGCGATCACCCAGCCGGGTATGACGATCGTCTGCGGCGACTCGCACACGTCGACGCACGGCGCGTTCGGCGCGCTCGCCTTCGGCATCGGGACGAGCCAGGTCGAGCACGTGCTCGCAACCCAGACGTTGCCGATGGACCGTCCCAAGACCATGGCGGTCAACGTCAACGGAGACCTGCCGCCCGGCGTCACCCCCAAGGACGTCATCCTCGCCGTCATTGCGAAGACCGGCACGGGCGGCGGCCAGGGTTACATGGTCGAGTACCGCGGCACGGCCATCGAGCAGATGTCGATGGAAGGCCGCATGACGGTCTGCAACATGAGCATCGAGTGGGGTGCGCGCGCTGGCATGATCGCGCCGGACCAGACCACGTTCGACTATCTGCACGGACGCGAGCACGCGCCGGCCGGCGACGAGTGGGACGCCGCAGTCGACTACTGGACGAGCCTGCGCACCGACGACGACGCCGAGTTCGATGTCGAGATCACGCTCGACGCGGCCGACCTGACTCCGTTCGTCACCTGGGGCACCAACCCTGCTCAGGGCGTGCCGTTGAGCGAGAGCGTCCCCGATCCGGACAGCTTCGACGACGAGAGCGACCGCGTCGCAGCGCGCAAGGCGTTGCAGTACATGGGCCTCGAAGCCGGCACGCCGTTGCGTGACATCACCGTCGACACAGTCTTCGTCGGCTCGTGCACGAATGGCCGCATCGAAGACCTGCGCGCGGTTGCCGGCATCGTCGAAGGACATCACGTTGCCGACGGCGTGCGCATGCTCGTCGTCCCGGGCTCGATGAAAGTGAAGGCGCAGGCCGAGCAAGAAGGCCTCGACGCGATCTTCACCGCTGCCGGGGCCGAGTGGCGCCAAGCCGGCTGTTCGATGTGCCTCGGCATGAATCCCGATCAACTCGCACCAGGCGAGCGGAGTGCGTCGACGTCCAACCGCAACTTCGAGGGACGCCAGGGCAAGGGCGGCCGCACGCACCTCGTCAGTCCGCTCGTCGCCGCCGCCACCGCGATCACCGGGCACCTCGCCGCACCGAACGACCTCGACGCGCGATGAGCGCTTGCGCGAAGAGCCTCGCCCGGCCGCCGCAGGCGCCCATCGGGTCGCCGCCGGCCCCGAACGAAGTGAGCCGGGCAAAGGACGATCCGACAAACGCCGCTGGAACTCGACCACAGAGTTGCGAGGAAATGTAAATGGACGCGTTCACCCAACATGTCGGCCGCGCGGTTCCGTTGCGGCGCAGCAACGTCGACACCGACCAGATCATCCCGGCGGTGTACCTGAAACGGATCACGCGCACCGGCTTCGAGGACGGGCTGTTCAGCGCGTGGCGCGCCAACGAGCCCGACTTCGTCCTCAACCAGCAGCAGTGGCAGGGGGCGACGATCCTGGTCGCCGGGCCTGACTTCGGGACGGGCAGTTCGCGCGAGCACGCGGTGTGGGCGCTGCTCGACTACGGCTTCCGCGTCGTCATCGCGTCGCGGTTCGGTGACATCTTCCGGGGCAACTCGCTCAAGGCCGGACTGCTCACTGTTGTCCTGCAGGACAAGATCGTGCAGCGGCTGTGGGACGACATCGAGGCCGATCCGAGCACCGAGGTGGCCGTCGACGTGGTCGAGCGGCAGGTGCGGTGGAGTGGCGAGGTGCACGACTTCGACCTCGACGACTACACGCGTTGGCGCCTGATGGAAGGCCTCGACGACATCGGCATCACCGAGAGACACCTCGATGCGGTCGAACAGTACGAACCGTCCCGCAAGCCATGGCTACCCGCCGTCGGAGCCGGAAACCCCTGAAATCAAAGAAAAAACCGTCGCGACACACGGCGCGTTCGTTGTTGTGGCGTGAGAATCGTCCTAGCGTGTCGGCTGAAACGGCTACCAGAGCCGAACATTCATGTCTTAGAGACACGGAGGACAGGTGCCAAACAAGGCTCAGTTCGTCGAACTGCTCGCCGAGCGGCTCGACGGCGACAAGAAGAAGGCACAAGCAGCGCTGGACGCGGTGATCGACACGGTCTATCAGTCGGTCTCCAAGGGTGAGCGGGTCGTGCTGACCGGCTTCGGCGTCTTCGAAAAGCGCGAGCGGGCCGCCCGCACGGCGCGCAACCCTGCAACCGGTGCGACGGTGAAGGTCAAGAAGACCAGCGTTCCCGCGTTCAAGGCCGGTGCCGAGTTCAAGGCGATCACCAGCGGTGCCAAGAAGCTGGCCAAGCCGGCCAAGCGCGCGGTCGCAGTGGCGAAGAAGGCTGTCGCCAAGGCAACTCCGACGCGAACCCCTGCAAAGAAGGCGCCGGCCAAGAAGGCCGCCGCGAAGAAGGCGCCCGCAAAGACCGCGGCAAAGAAGGCTCCCGCCAAGAAGACCACGGCGAAGAAGACGACCGCGCGTAAGACTGCGGCGAAGAAGTCCCGCTAGTACGACTCACACGGAGGGGCCGGCACATCGTGCCGGCCTCTTCGTCGTCTTCAGGGCGCTTCGTAGTGGTCGGTCGACACGATCTCGCCATCGACACTGGTGAGCACCCACCAGGCGCCCTTGCGAGTGTCGGACGACCGCAGCCCCGGACCGAGATGATCGATGAGGGTCGGAATCGTGTAGCCCTGGCTGCAGATCACGCTGACCTTGCCCGGTTTCGCGAGCGCCAACAGGCGATTCGCGGTGCCTCCGGCTCCGGGCTCGAAGGCATCGTCTGAGAATGCCGGCTCGACCCGCACCTTGAGATCCATCGCGTGCGCGAGCGGTTCGACCGTCTGGATGCAGCGGGTGCGGTCGGCCGAGTAGATGCGCGTCGGCCCGAAGAACGACAACAGTGATGACAGCAGTTCGGCCTGGCGTTCGCCGGCAGGATCGAGCGGACGCAGTGCGTCGTCGTCGCGCCACTCGGTGCGCTTGCCGGCCTTCGCATGCCGCACGAGGACGATGACCGAATCGCCCACGGGCGCGGACGCGAAGTCGCGCATCACGCTGCGATCGACGTTGTAGGTCAGCCGCTGGTATGCGCGGCCGACCCGCAACCACTGCACCTGGTCGACCTCGTCGTTGACCTCGAACTCGCCGCTGCGATAGCGCATCGACCAGTACGTGACCTTCTTGCGGGCGTCGCCGACGAGGTACTTGATCGTGCCGATCCGGCGTTGCACGGCGACCGTGGCACCGACCTCCTCGCCGACCTCGCGCACAGCCGCCGCGAGATCCGGCTCGCCCGGTAGCAGCTTGCCCTTCGGCAAAGTCCAGTCGTCATAACGCGGCCGATGGATGATCTGCACCTCGGGCGCCCCATCGCGAATGCGCCACACAACGCCACCGGCAGCAGTAATCCCCTTGGTCGGTCGGCTCACTCACTCACCTCGGTCGACCAACTGATGCATGAGCAGCTCTTGGTAGTCCTGATCGCCTGTGCGCGTCCAGGTGTCGTCCGGACCGAGTTCCCACGCTGTCGTCTCGGCGGCGAACGCGAGGTCGAGCTGCTCGCGGATCTGCTTGCTGCAACCGGGGTCAGACACCTGCACCAGCACCTCGACGCGCCGATCGAGATTGCGGTGCATCAGATCGGCGGACCCGATCCAGTACTCGGGTTGGCCGTCGTTGCCGAAGTAGTAGACGCGCGAGTGCTCGAGGAAACGTCCGAGGATCGAGCGTGTCGAGATGTTCTCCGACAGCCCTTCGACGCCCGAGCGGATCGTGCAGAAAGTGCGCACGAGTAGGTCGACGCTGACGCCCGCGCGCGATGCCCGGTACAACGCGTCGATGACCTGCTCATCGACCAGGTGGTTGGTCTTGAACTGGATGTGCCCGGGCCGTCCCGACCGGGCGAGCTCGATCTCACGCTCGATGCGGTCGATCAGCCCGCTACGTACGCCGTAGGGCGCGACGAGCAGCGACCGGTAGTCGGTCTGGCGCGAGTAGCCGGTGAGCACGTTGAACAGGTCGGTGATGTCGGCGCAGATGTCCGGATCGGCGGTGAACAGGCCGAGGTCTTCGTAGTGGCGCGCGGTCTTCGGGTTGTAGTTACCGGTACCGATGTGTGCGTACCGGCGGATCGAGCTGCCCTCCTGGCGCACAACGAGCGCGGTCTTGCAGTGCGTCTTCAGCCCGACGACGCCGTACACCACGTGACAGCCTGCGCGTTCCAGCGCCCTGGCCCACTTGATGTTCGCCTGCTCGTCGAAGCGCGCCTTGATCTCGACCAGCGCGACGACCTGCTTGCCCGCTTCGGCCGCGTCGATCAACGCGTCGATGATCGGTGAGTCTCCGGAAGTTCGGTACAGGGTCTGCTTGATGGCCAGCACGTTCGGATCTGCGGCGGCCTGTTCGATGAAGCGCTGCACGCTGGTGGCGAACGACTCGTACGGCATGTGCACGAGGACGTCGCCATCGCGCATTGTCGAGAACACCGACTTCGGGGTCTCGCCCTCGGCGAAGCGTGGGTTGGTGGCCGGGACGAACGGACGTTCCTTCAGCGCCGGACGGTCGATGTCGTAGACCTGCCACAACGCGCCGAGGTCGAGCAGGCCGGGCAGTCGCTGCACGTCCCCGATCTCGACGTCGATCTCGTTGACGAGGAGTTCGACGATCTCGTCGTCGATGTCGGCCTCGACCTCGAGCCGCACGGCGGGCCCAAACCTGCGTCGCATGAGTTCGCGCTCGAGGGCCTGCAGCAGGTCTTCGTCGCGGTCCTCCTCGACTTCGAAGTCGGCGTTGCGCGTTACGCGGAACAGGTGGTGCTCGACGACCTGCATGCCGGGGAACAGCATCTCGAGATGCGCGGCGATGAGATCTTCGAGCGGCAGGTACTCGGCCTCCACTGCTGACTGCGACACAACGACGAACCGCGGGACGTTGTTCGGAACCTTCACCCGGGCGAACCGATCGGGGCCGCCGCCCTCGGCATCACGCACGAGAACGGCCAGGTTGAGCGAGAGCCCGGAAATGTAGGGGAACGGGTGCGCCGGGTCGACGGCAAGTGGCGTCAGCACCGGGAAGATCTTGCTGCGGAAGTACTCGCCGAGGCGGCCCTTCTCTTCGGCGTCGAGTGCGTCCCAGCGCCGGATGTGGATGCCTTCGCGTTCGAGGGCCGGCTCGACACCGTCGAGGAAGCACCGGGCGTGACGCTCGATCAGGGTTGCCGTGCGGTCGCCGAGTGCGGCGAGGACTTCGCGCGGGGTGAGGCCATCGGGCGAGGCGACCTGCAGCCCCATGTCTGCGCGACGCTTCAGCCCGGCGATGCGCACCATGTAGAACTCGTCGAGGTTGCTCGCGAAGATCGCGAGAAACTTCATCCGCTCGAGCAGTGGTTGCCGCTCGTCCTCTGCGAGGGCCAGCACGCGTTCGTTGAACGCCAGCCACGACAGTTCGCGATTGCTGAATCGACCGGATGGCAGATCGGCGGACGTGCCGGGTTCGCCGACAAGATCACCATCCGGGACCAAATCCTCAGCCTGGATCGGAGCACCCATGCTGCACATAATGCCGCGTCAGGGTGAACGGGGAAGGCCCACCGTCTGGACGGATCACAGCGGCAGTGTGCTCGCCGAGGCCGACGCTCGCCGCGGCGCTGAGATCCTCGGCGGTGTCGACGTCGTGTCGCAGCCCGGGCGCCGGCCGCTAGGCGGGTGGCGAACGTGCCGTGCCGGGCTGCCGATCCCTCGCCGAAGCGCGGGTCGAGGACGACGCCCGGTCGTGCGGTCAGCAGCGTCGTGCCGGTACCCGTGCGGTCGGGGACGAACGCGGCGTCATGCTCGGCTGCGGCCGCCAGCGCGTCAGCGAGTTCTTCGGGACGCAAGGCCGGCAGGTCACCGACAAGGGCCGCCGTGCCGTCCTGGCCCCACTGCTCACGCGCGTACGCGGCGCCATCGCGCAGGGCGCCGTTGAGGCCCGCTGAATGCTGCACCAGCGTGATCCCGTCGCCGGGACGATCGCCGACCACGACCACTCGCGTCACCGCCGCACAGGCACGCACCGCCGTCAGCGTGTCGGCACGGATTGCCGAGACGAGTTGCTCGAACAGTTCGTGCGGGACCGATGACGCCAGCCGGCTCTTCGCACTCGGCAACGCGCGAAGGGGAACCAGCACCGTCCAGCTCATCCCGGCGATCCGACCGACGCGGTGATGGTGTCGTGCACGAACCGCAACTTCTCGAGCGCGGTCGGGCTTGGCGCGAACGGGTAGAGCGGCCCGTTGCCCATGCTGTCGTTGACGGCGTTCATCGCAAAGGTGAACGCGATCCACGCGCGGACCATTTCATCGAAGTCGGTCACCGTGGCCACGGGGTTCACCGAGAGCCGTGCGCCCCACGCGACGTCGAGGTCGAGGTGCGGACCGCCGATGTGGATGCCCCACGCGCGTGCTGTCTGCATCGTGTCGCGGATGTGCAGGTAGTGCGCGAACGACTCGGCCCAGTCCTCCCATGGATGAGCGGCGGCGTAGTAGCTGATGTGGGTGTCGGTCCACGTCCGGTCGTCGGTGGCGTCGTAGTGCCGCGCGAGCGCGTCGGCGTAGTCGGCGCGCTCGTCGCCGAAGACCTCGCGGAACGGGTCCAGCCGGTCGGTGCCGTCGATGAGCACCGTCCAGTAGAAGTGCCCGACCTCGTGCCGCAGGTGTCCGAGCATCGTGCGGTAGGGCTCGGCGAGCTGGACACGCATCGCCTCTCGGTGCGGGTCGCTGCCCTCGGCCAGGTCGATCGTGACCACTCCGTCGGCGTGCCCCGTCGTCACCGCTTCGTACTGGCTCGACAGCAGGTCGAACGTGAGCCCGTCCGTGCTGAGCCCTAATGCGTCGAGCTGGAAGACCAGCCGCCGCTTGGCCGCCTCGGTCGTCGCGAAGGCTGCGAGCGCGGCGCTGTCGTCGTCGGCCGGACGGGTGCGGGTGAGCGCGCAGCTTCCGCACAACGGCGCACCGGGAACGGCGAGCCAGTTGCAGTCGGCGATGTCGTGGTTGGCGCACCGCGCACCTTCGTCGGTGAGCACGACGAGGTCGGTTGCCGCCCGGTCATAGGCCAGTGCGGAATTGCAGGTCATACAACGGAAGTTGTCGAAGAAGACCAGGCTCCGGCACGTCCCGCACGCAAATGGGCGCATTGCAACCACGCTAACGCACGGGTGTTCGGGGGTTTGGCAGACTGCACTGGACTCATGAGAGGGGCGATCCGGTTGCCTACGGCAAAACTGCGCAGGCCGGGCCACGGCGAGAAGCTGGGGCTTGCTTGGGGAATCGTGATGCTCGTCTTGTACGCACCGTTCTCGCTGCTGATCCGCACCCGGTACCGCAACCTCGCCAAGCTGCCACAGAGCGGCGGCGCGATCATCGTCGTGAACCATGTCTCCCACGTCGATCCGTTCCTCGTAGCGAAGATGATCATCGACGGTGCGCGTCGGCCGCGCTTCCTGGCCAAGGACTCGATCTTCGACGTGTTCGCAGTCGGTCGCGGCGATGCGGGGGATGGGCCACATCCCGGTCAAACGCGGGACCGCCGACGCTCGACAGTCATTCGACGCCGCAGTGCGTGCGCTCGAGGACGGCGGACTGATCGTGCTGCACCCCGAGGGCACCGTCACCCGCGACCCGAACGGCTGGCCGATGACCGGCAAGACCGGCGCGGCCCGCCTCGCGCTGCTCGCTCCGGACGTCCCGGTGATCCCCGTTGCGCAGTGGGGCGTCCAGGAGCAGATCGATCTGTACCGCAAGAGGGTGAAGCTCATCCCGCGGCCGCGGCACACACTGTCGGTCGGCGACGAGATCGACCTGTCGGCCTATCGCAACCGTCTGGTCGACGGGGCAGCGCTGCGCGAGGTCACCGACCTGATCATGCGCCGCCTTCGCGACGACGTGGCAGAGCTACGTGGCGAGCCTGCGCCGACCGGCCCGCTGTTCAAATGGACGAGATCAGCCAAATCATGAAGGTCGCCGTACTCGGTGCCGGATCGTGGGGAACGACCTACGCCAAGGTTCTCGTCGACGCCGGGAACGAGGTCACCCTGTGGTCGCGCCGGCCGGAGATCGCAACGAGCGTCGAACGCGAGCACACCAACCCCGACTACCTGCCCGACATCGAGCTACCGGCGCTGCTGCACGCCACCGATGACGCCGCGGCCGCCCTCGACGGCGCCGAGCTGGTCGCGATCGCCGTCCCGTCCCAGACGCTGCGCGACAACCTGCGTGGCTGGGTCGATCTGCTGCCCCGCGAAGCCACGCTCGTCAGCCTGATGAAGGGTGTCGAGCTCGGCACGACCAAGCGGATGAGCGAGGTGATCGCCGAGGTGGCCGACGCCGCGACCGAACGCGTCGCGGTCGTGTCCGGGCCCAACCTTGCGCTCGAGATCGCCCGCCAGCAGCCGACGGCCACCGTCGTCGCCTGCACCGACGAGGACACCGCGACGGCGGTGCAGCAGGCCAGCACGACGTCCTACTTCCGGCCGTACACCAACACCGACGTCATCGGGTGCGAGCTCGGTGGCGCGGTGAAGAACGTCATCGCGCTCGCGTGCGGCATCGCTCAGGGCATGGGGCTCGGCGACAACACCGTCGCCACGCTGATCACCCGCGGGCTCGCCGAGACTGCGCGCCTCGGTGCCGCGCTGGGCGCCGACCCGATCACGTTCGCGGGACTTGCCGGCATGGGCGATCTCGTCGCCACCTGCGCGTCCCCGCTGTCGCGCAACCGCAGTTTCGGCGAGCGTCTCGGCCGCGGCGACACCATGCAGCAGGCGCAGGCCGCGGCGCACGGCCAGGTCGCCGAGGGTGTCATGTCGTGTCGGGCGGTGCTCGACCTCGCACATCGCAGTGTCGTCGAGGTACCGATCACTGCCGCGGTCGAAGCGGTGTGCTTCCGCTCGCTGAGCCCACGCACGGTGGGTGAGCTGTTGATGTCGCGCTCGACCAAGAGCGAGAGTCATTGAGGACCATCCGTTAGGTTCGCTTCGTGGCGAAAATCCGGGTCGCCGTCGTTTATGGCGGACGTAGCAGCGAGCACGGGATCTCGGTCGTCTCCGCGGGCAGCGTCATCGCGGCGTTGGATCCCGATCGCTACGAGGTCGTCCCGATCGGCATCAACCGCGAAGGAGCGTGGCTGCTGACCTCCGGCGACGCGAAGTCGATGCAGATCGCGGGACGCACGGTGCCCGAGGTGTCCGAGGGCACTGCCGTCGTGCTGCCCGCCGACCCGACCGCGAAGGGACTGGTGACGGTCGAGCCGCGCAGCGGGGTGCAGGCGCTCGAGACGGTCGACGTGGTGTTCCCCGTCCTGCACGGTCGCTTCGGGGAGGACGGGACGATCCAAGGCCTGTTCGAGATGGCCGGCGTCCCTTATGTCGGGCCGGGCGTGTTCGCGAGCGCTGCGGCGATGGACAAGGAGTACACGAAGAAGCTCCTGGCGGCCGAGGGTCTCGACGTCGGCACGTACCGCGTGGTGCGGCACCGCGATCAGGTGCCGGCCGACGTGCAAACCCTCGGTCTGCCTGCGTTCGTCAAGCCTGCTCGCGCCGGTTCGAGCGTCGGGATCACGAAGATCACTGACTGGGCCCAGCTGCCGGACGCGATGGCCACGGCGTTCGAGCACGACAACAAGGTGCTGATCGAGGCGGCGGTGACCGGCCGCGAGGTCGAGTGCGGAGTCCTCGAGAGTGCGAACGGTGCACCCGAGGCGTCGTTGCCCGCCGAGATCAGGCTCACCGGCTCGCACGACTGGTACGACTTCGACGCCAAGTACCTCGACGACGCATGCGAGTTCGACGTTCCGGCCAAGCTCGGGCCGCAGCTCACGCGCGCGGTCCAGGAAGCCGCGTGCCGGGCGTTCGTCGCGCTCGACTGCGCCGGCCTGGCGCGCGTCGATTTCTTCATCACTGACGACGACACGGTCGTGGTCAATGAGGTCAACACCATGCCCGGGTTCACGCCGATCTCGATGTTCCCTCGGATGTGGGCCGAGTCAGGTGTCGCGTATCCCGAGCTCGTCGACCGGCTGATCGCCGCTGCGCTGCGGCGCTCCGGCGCCTGAGCTGTCGCGCCCGGCAACCCGCCGAAAATCAGGGTCGCGGGTCGGGGCGATCACCGATGCCGGCCCACGTCGATCGTCCGAGACTGGACGCATGACAACGACGACACCGCCACCACCCGTCTTGAAACCGACACGACTCACCCGCCGCCGACACGACCGAATGATTGCCGGCGTGTGCGGCGGTATCGCCGACTACTTCGGCGTCTCGGCCAAGACAGTGCGCGTGCTCGCCGTGCTGTCGTGCCTGCTGCCTGGCCCGCAGTTCGTCGCCTACCTGTTCGCGTGGGCGCTCATTCCGGTGCGCGAGGACTGATCAGCTCGGGCGGACGATCCCCTGCACGCTCCATGCGTTGCCGTCGGGGTCGGTGAAGTAGAGGAACCGGCCCCACGGCAGGTCCTCGACCTCGCCGACGTCGAGCCCGCGCTCGAGGAAGCCTGCTCGTTCGGCGTCGACATCGGCGGTGACAAGTTGCAGGCCCTTGACCGATCCCGGTTCGGCATCGGTCACGCCCTCGCCGATCGCGATCGAGCACGCCGAGCCCGGCGGCGTGAGCTGCACGAACCGGAGCTGATCGTTGACCCGCTGGTCGTGGTCGGGGTTGAAACCGACCTTGTCGACATAGAACGCCTTGGCCCGGTCGACATCGGTGACCGGGACGATGACCAATTCCAATCGGAGATCGCTCATATCGTCAAGCTAATGGTGCGGTCTGACAACGCGGACCGTCCGCTCGCCCAGCACGCCGTAACGGTCCAGAGTCTCGCCCGGCCAACGCTCGTCCGGGCCGTAGGTGACCTCGTCGCCGTCGCGCTCGAACAGTCGCACGTCGATCGCGCGCCCGCGCCGGTCGACGAACGTCGTGTGCCACGGCGCTTGGGGCTGCGCGGTGAAGCCGCGCAGGGTCAGGTGCTGGGCGAACACCGCGGCGTCGCGAGCAGCGATGAACACGTCCAGGTCCTCGTGCCAGCGCGTCTGCTGGCCGTGCTCGGCGTCGTCGCCCCAGCCGCCCGCCAACCACGGGACGATCCCGAGGTCGTCGGTCATGTCGAGGAACGCGAGCACGTCGCGCAGCGACATCTCGCGCATGGCTTCAACGATAGGCGTCAGCCGCAGCCGACATGTTTCCCGACGACGCCGAGTGCGAAGTTGTCGAAGCTCACCCTTTCGGTGCGGATGAATGCGCCGACTCTGACGCGCAGGTCGAGGCTGGTGAACACAGCCTCTCCACCTCGTGGCGCGCACACATCCAGACCGACGCGTAGGTACCTATCTTCGCCGGGACGGAGCGCAACCGGTGGGGGCACAAAGCGCATGGTGTCGGGCGTCTGCATGCCGAGGCCGGCCGAGCCGACCGAGACCGTCTCGGGGACACCCTCGTCGGCCACACCGAGAATCGTCTGCGTGACGGCTGACCGATTCTGGACGTCGATCCAGTACGTGTGTCGGTGACTCGGCGTGTTGTCGACGGCCATGCCGTTCTCGAGCAATCCGTCCACGGCGTGCGCGTGCTCGTCCGACCCCCAGCCGATTGCACAAACGCATTGCAAGGACGTCGCATGCAGGTAGTGGAAGCTCACCGCGACGGCGGTGATCACCGCGCCGGCGACGAGCACGACGACGGTGGCCACGAGCGCGATGAGCTTGCGCGAGAACCGCCGCTGCGAGGCGGCAGGGCTGACCGTCGCGTCGGTCACCGTTGCCGTCATGCGCGCATGATCGCATGCGGACACGGCGCTAGGCGATCGTTCCGGCCGAGCGCAGTTCGGATAGATCGTCGTAGCCGAGTTCGGCGAGCAGCGCCTCGGTGTCGCCGCCGATTGTTGTCAGCTCGCCGGCGGCCCCGGGCGTCGCCGAGAACTTCGGCGCGGCGTCGACCATCGTCGCCGGTCCGACCTGCGTGTACGAGCGGCGCGCGAGGTTGTGCGGATGGTTCGGCGCCTCGTCGAGCGTGAGCACGGGCGCGACGCACGCATCGGTGTCGGCGAACTGCTCGGCCCACTCGTCGCGGGTGCGCGTCTTGAAGGTTGCGGTGAGCAGTTCGGCGCACGCGGTCCATTGGGCCGGGTCGTGTGCCGAGGGCGCATCGGTCAGCCCGAGGCCGGTCGACCAGTGCCTGCCAGAACTGCGGTTCGAGCGCGCCGACAGCGACATATCGTCCGTCCGCGCACTCGTAGCAGCGGTAGTTCGGCGCGCCGCCGTCGAGCAGGTTTGCCGACCGCTTGTCCTGCCAGCCGCCCATGGCGAGGAACGTGCGCGTCATCGAACCGAGATAGCCGGCGCCTTCGGTCATAGCGGTGTCGACGACCTGACCCTCGCCGCTCGTGCGCGCGTGCGTCAGTGCGGCGAGCAGCCCGGTCACGAGGAACATCGCGCCGCCACCGAAGTCGGCGACGTAGTTGACCGGCGGCACCGGCGGACCGTCCGCCGTCCCGATGCCGTGCAGCAGCCCGCTGATCGCGAGATAGGTGATGTCGTGCCCGGCGGTGTGCGCGAGCGGACCCGCTTGTCCCCACCCGGTCATGCGTCCGTAGACGAGCTTCGGGTTGCGTGCATGCACCTCGGCCGGGCCGATGCCCAGCCGCTCGGCGACGCCGGGACGGAAGCCCTCGATGAGCAGCTCGGCCGACGTCGCACAACCGCAGCACGATCTCGGCACCGCCCGGCTTGCGCACGTCGACCGCGAGCGAGCGCCGGCCACGTCCGAGCGGACCGGCAGGCAGCCCGTCGAACGGACCCGTCGCCGCGAGCTTGTCGATGCGCACGACCTCGGCGCCGAGATCGGCGAGCAGCATGCCGGCGAACGGGACTGGCCCGATCGCCGGCAGCTCGACTACTCGTCACAGCCCGTGTGCAACCGCCGCGACCGCAGAGTGCACGATCGCGCCGTCAGAGCGGATCAGAACGTCTCGCCGTTCTCGGCCTTCTTGCGCAGCAGCGGGTTGGGCTCGAAGCGCTGCCCGTACTTCGGACGCGAACTCCTCGGCGCGCTAGCGACGAACGCCGCGACACCACCGGGGAAGCCGTTGATGTACTGCAGCACGCCACCGGTCCACGGCGGGAAGCCGATGCCCATGATCGAGCCGATGTTCGCATCAGCCGTGGTGATCAGGACGTTCTCTTCGACGCAGCGCGCCGACTCGACGGCCTCGATGACGAGCATGCGCTCGGACAAGCTCGTGCAGGTCGACGTCGCCCGGGTTGCCGACTGACGGGGAAGGCCTCGGCCAGTCCCGACCACAGACCCGTGCGCTTGCCCGCCTCGTCGTAGTCGAAGAAGCCCTTGCCGGCCAAGCGTCCCGGACGCCCGAGCTCGACCATCTTCTCGACGACGTCCTCGGCTGGGTGACGCACGTACGAGTCGCCCATCGCCTCGCGGCTCTCGTTGCGGATCTTCAGGAACAGCTCCATGTTGAGCTCGTCCGCGAGCTGCAACGCGCCGACCGGGTAACCGGCCTGCGTCGTCGCCTGCTCGATCGTCATCGGCGCGATGCCTTCGCCGAGCATCGCCAGCGCCTCGTTGACGAACGTGCCGATCACCCGCGAGGTGAAGAACCCACGGCTGTCGTTGACGACGATCGGTGTCTTCTTGATCTGCTTCGCGTAGTCGAGCGCACGAGCCAGCGTCGCGTCAGAGGTCTTCTCACCACGGATGATCTCGAGCAGCGGCATCTTGTCGACGGGTGAGAAGAAGTGCAGCCCGATGAAGTCCTGCCTTGCGCTGCACGCCTTCGGCGAGACCGGTGATCGGCAGGGTGGACGTGTTGGAGCCGAGCACTGCGTCGGGCAGAACGATTCCCTCTGCCGCGCCGAAGACCTCGTGCTTGAGCGACTGCTTCTCGAACACGGCCTCGACGATCATGTCGCAGCCTTCGAGCTTGTCGTAGTCGTCGGTCGGCGTGATGCGCGCGAGGATCTCGTCGGCTTTCTCCTGCGACATCTTGCCGCGCGAGATCGCCTTGTCGAGCAGCTTCTTCGAGTAGCCCTTGCCCTTCTCGGCCGCCTCGAGCGAGACGTCCTTGAGCACGACCTCGATGCCGTTACGCGCGGACACGTAGGCGATGCCGGCGCCCATCATTCCGGCGCCGAGCACGGCGATCTTCTGCGCCGGCTTCGGGTCGAACCCGTCCGGACGTGAACCGCCGGCGTTGATCGAGTTCAGGTCGAACCAGAACGCCTGGATCATGTTCTTCGCGACCTGGCCCTTGGCGAGGTTGACGAAGTAGCGGCCCTCGATCGCGAACGCGGTGTCGACGTCGACGGTCGCGCCCTCGACGGCCGCGCACATGATGTGGTGCGGTGCGGGCATCGGCGCGCCCTTGAGCTGCTTGCGCAGGTTGGCCGGGAACGCCGGCAACATGCCCGCCAGCTTCGGACTGGACGGCGTGCCGCCGGGCATGCGGTAGCCCTGCGCGTCCCACGGCTGGACAGCCTCGGGGTTCGCCTTGATCCACGCGCGCGCCGCCTCGAGCATCGCCTCGGGGGAGTCGGCGACCTCGTCGACCAGGCCGAGTCCGACCGCGTCCGCCGGGTTGTAACGCTGACCCTGCAGCAGCACCTTCATCAGGCCGTCCGCGAGACCGAGCATGCGGACGGTGCGCACGACGCCGCCGGCGCCCGGCAGCAGTCCGAGCGTGACCTCGGGGAAGCCGAACTGCGACTTCGGGTTGTTCAGCGCGACGCGGTGGTGGCACGAGAGTGCGATCTCGAGACCGCCGCCGAGCGCAGCACCGTTCAGCGCTGCGACGACCGGCTTGCCCAGCGTCTCGAGCCGGCGCAGATCGGCCTTGATCTTCGTGACGCCTGCTGCGAACTCCGCTGCGTTGTCGTCGTCGACCTGCGCGAGCAGCTTGAGGTCACCGCCGGCGAAGAAGGTGTCCTTTGCCGAGGTGATGATCACGCCGGTGATCGAGTCCTTCTGCTCGACGAGCTTGTCGACCGTCGACGCGAGCGACGAGCGGAAGTCGTCGGTCATCGTGTTCGCGCGCTGGTTCGGATCGTCGAGCGTGAGCGTGACGATGCCGTCGGCGTCCTGGTCCCAGTTGATCGTGTCGGTCATGCCGAAATCCTCTCGACGATCGTTGCCACGCCCATGCCGCCGCCGACGCACAGCGTCGCGAGGCCGTAGCGCAGGTCGCGCGCCTCGAGCTCGTCGACGAGCGTGCCGAGGATCATCGCGCCGGTGGCCCCCAGCGGGTGGCCCAGCGCGATCGCGCCGCCGTTCACGTTGATCTTCTCGTGCGGGATGCTCAGGTCCTTCATGAACTTGAGGACGACCGCGGCGAACGCCTCGTTCAGCTCGAACAGGTCGATGTCCTCGACGCTCAGGCCGGCCTTGGCAAGCGCCTTCTGCGCGGACGGGGTCGGGCCGGTGAGCATGATCGTCGGCTCGGTGGCGGCGACGCCGACGGACACGATGCGCGCCCGCGGGGTGAGCCCGTTCGCCGAGCCCGCCTGCTCGCTGCCGATCAGCACCAGTCCGGCGCCGTCGACGATGCCCGACGAGTTGCCGGGCGTGTGAACGTGGTTGATCTTCTCGACCCAGTGGTACTTCTGCAGCGCGACGGCGTCGAAGCCGCCCATGTCGCCGATGGCCGCGAACGACGGCTTGAGCCCGCCGAGCGACTCGACGGTCGTGCCCGCGCGCGGGAACTCGTCGACCTCGAGCACGGTCTGGCCGTTGATGTCGACGACCGGGACGATCGACCTGGCGAAGTTGCCGTTCGCGATCGCCTTCGCGGCGCGGTCCTGCGACTCGGCGGCGTAGGTGTCGACGTCGGTGCGGCTGAAGCCCTCGAGGGTGGCGATCAGGTCGGCGCTGACGCCCTGCGGGACGAAGCTGGTGTCATATGCGGTCTGCGGGTCCATGGCCCAGGGGCCGCCGTCCGAACCCATCGGTACCCGCGACATCGACTCGACGCCGCCGGCGATCAGCAGGTCTTCCCAGCCGGAGCGGACCTTCTGCGCGGCGATGTTCACGGCCTCGAGGCCGGAGGCGCAGAAGCGGTTGATCTGGGTGCCCGGCGCGGAGGTCTCGTAGCCCGCGGCCAGGGCGGCGGTGCGGGCGATGTCGGCGCCCTGCTCGCCGATCGGCGACACGCAGCCGAGCACGACGTCCTCGACGGCGGCCGGGTCGAGGTCGGGATTGCGCTTGCGCAACTCCTCGAGCAGGCCCACGACGAGCGAGACCGGCTTCGTGCCGTGCAGTGATCCGGTGTTCTTGCCGCGCCCGCGTGGGGTGCGGATGGCGTCGTAGACGAACGCTTCGGTCATGGACCGTCCTCCGGGTGTGGGATCGGGCGTGCTGTCGGGCCTGATTCGATGTCAACAGTATTACTGTCACAGTCATAACGCGCCAGTGAAGGTGTCGTATGTCTACAGTGGCGGCTATGGCCGTACCGGTGCGCGCCGACCTGACTGCGGACGAGTTCACGATCGACGAGCTCGCGGCACGTACAGGTCTGACCGTACGCACGGTGCGTTTCTATGCAACGCAAGGCCTGTTGCCGCCACCCGAGCGCCGGGGCCGCGTCGCGTACTACAGCGCCGGGCACCGGCTGCGCCTGGAGCTGATCCGGGCGCTGCAGGACCACGGCTACACGCTGGCAGCGATCGAGCGGGTGCTGGCCCGCGTTCCGCCGGACGCCGAACCCGCCGAGTACGCGGTGCAGTCGGCAGTCCTGGCGCCGTGGCTGCCGGACGCGGCCGAGCAGTACGACCGGGCCGGTCTCGAGCGGCGGGTCGGGCGTCGCATCAGCGACGAGGAACTCGGCTACCTCGAGCAGGTGGGCGCGCTGGCGCGGGTGGGTGACGCCGATGCCGATGCCGATGCCGATGCCGATACGATACCGATGCCTTCCGCACGTCACCGGCCGTGCTCGGCCATGCGCTGGAGCTGATGAAGCTGCCCGTCCCGACCTCGGTGCTGCACGACTCGGCCGCCATCATCGACGAGCACGCGACCGCAGTCGCCGAAGGCCTGACCGATGTGTTCATCAAGGCGATCTGGGGTCCGTACCAGCGCGGCGACCTCGACTCGGAGCAGGTCGTCGCCATGCTCGCGCGGCTTCGTCCGCTCGCCGTGCAGGGCCTGGTCAGCGCGTTCGGACGGGCCGCCGACCGGGCCGCCCGCCGCGGCCTCGACCGCTCCACCTGACCGCTTCCTCCCCGGCGCAGTCAGATTTCGGCGCGAAAAGTGGCTGCGCCAGGGGAGAAGTGGCTACTTGCGGCGGGTGCAGAGCGTGCTTTGCGGCGGCAGCGGCCCGGCCCCCGGCTGTCCGCCAACGCACACCGGCTTCAACACGTGGGCGATCGCCCGCGACACCGGGGCGAGTGGTGCGCCGTGGTACTGAACCGGCACGGTGAGTTCGATGTACACGGCTCGGTCGACGGTCGTGTACACGTTCGCGTCATTACCGGTCGCGACGTCGTAGTACGGGCCGCCTTGCCCAGTGGCCGAGATGTAGTCGGCCGATGAGCCCGGGCGCAGCGACGCCGGGCGAGACACGCCGCAGCGCAGGACGACCGCCGGATCACCCCAGGCCACGATCGAGGACGACGGTGGGTTCGAGGTGGTGCGACGCAGGTCGAGGCCGGCCAGCCGCAGCGGCAGCGCACTGATCACCTGGGCGCAGGTCGAGACGGTAGGACCGGACGTGTCGGACGGTGCGCCCACACTGACGGCAGGCAGCACGGCATCCGAACCCGATGGGGACGACCCCCCGGTTTGCGAACCCGCGCCGCCGAGCAACAACCCGGCGACGATCACGACCGGCACCGTGACAACGGTCGCGATCAGCGCCGCGCGGCGGGTGGTGGAATCGATCGGAGGTCCTCGTCCGCGGTCTAGAGGTGCACGACCGGGCAGGTCAGCGTGCGGGTGATGCCCGCCACCGCCTGGACGTTGGCGACCACGAGCTTGCCGAGGTCGTCGACGGTCTCGGCTTCGGCCCGCACGATGACGTCGTAGGGTCCGGTGACATCCTCGGCGATGGTGACGCCCGGTAGCCGGCCGATCTCCTCGGCGACAGAGGCCGCCTTGCCGACCTCGGTCTGGATCAATATGTACGCATTGACGCTCACGGGGTGTCCTTTCGTCGTCACCTCGTCGGGACCGGTAGAACGTAGCGTGGCATGCGCGCGACCAAGGGGGTTGGGGTCATCACTGTCTCGGAACTCGGCGAGTTCGGGCTCATCAGGCGGGTAACCGCCGCGGTGAGCGCCGGTGCGGCGTCGGCACCGACCACGCTGCTCGGCCCCGGCGACGACGCCGCTGTGGTCGCGGCCGGCGACGGCCGGGTCGTCGCGTCGACCGACCTGCTGATCGAGAACCGGCACTTCCGCCGCGACTGGTCGAGCGCGAACGACATCGGCCACAAGGCGGCGGCACGCAACTTCGCCGACATCGTCGCGATGGGCGCCGTCCCGACTGCACTGCTCGTCGGATTCGCCGCACCGGGATCGCTGCCGGTCGAATGGGTCGACGGTCTGGTCACGGGCATGCGCGAAGAGTGTGGCGCTGTCGGGGCCGCGGTTGTCGGCGGCGACGTGACCGAGGCCGACGTCGTCATGCTCGGCATCACCGCGCTCGGGGATCTGGAAGAACGCACACCGGTCACGATCGACGGCGCGAAGGTCGGCGACATCGTCGCCGTCACCGGACGACTCGGCTGGGCCGCCGCAGGCTTCGCCGTTCTCGGACGCGGCTTCCGTTCGCCCGTGTCCGTGGTGTCCGCGCACCGCCGTCCCGAACCGCCGTACCAGGAGGGCCCGATCGCGGCTGACCTCGGCGCGACGTCGATGACGGACGTGAGTGACGGGTTGGTAGGTGACCTGAGCCGCATCGCCGAGGCGAGTGGCGTCCGCATCGACGTCCGCGGGGACGCGCTCGACGTCCCGGCGAAACTGCGTGAGGTCGGAGCCGCGCTCAACGTCGATCCGATGGTGTGGGTGCTGACCGGTGGCGACGACTACGCGCTGGCGGCAACCTTCCCGAACGGCACCCGGTTACCCGACACCTGGACGCCGATCGGCCTCGTCGGTGAGGGCGAAGGCGTCCGCGTCGACGGGCGGCGCTGGCCGCAGGGCGGCCACGAGCACTTCCGCTGATGGCCTTCACGATCGAGCCACGACCCTTCGACCACCCCGATGCTGCGTCGCTGATCGGGCAGGTCCAGGACTACTACCAGCAGATCTACGGCGGACACGACGGCGACCTGATGGCCGCGGACGAGTTCGACCCGCCGGACGGTGTGTTCCTCGTCGGCTACCTGGATGGCGAACCGGTCGCCTGCGGCGGATGGCGTAGGCGCGATGCGCGCTCGGTCGAGGTCAAGCGGATGTACGTGGCCGAATCCGTCCGCAGGGCCGGGCTGGCCCGCGCCATGCTTGCCGAACTCGAACGCACTGCGGCGGCGGCAGGCGTCGAGCAGGTCGTGCTCAACACCGGCTACCGCCAGAGCGACGCGATGCGCTTCTACGAGGCGAACGGCTATCGCAAGAGCGACGACAGATACGGCCACTACGAGCACATCCACGGCGCGTACTTCTTCGCGAAGGACCTCGCGGGATAGCTTGCGCCAGTAACGACAACAGCCCGCCTCCGCTGGGGAGACGGGCTGCCGAGTAGACGTGCGGGTCAGCCGCGAACGACCTTGCCGGCCTTCAGGCAGGACGTGCACACGGTGATCCGCCGGTGCGTGCCGGGGGCCACGAGCGCGCGCACCTTCTGCACGTTCGGGTTCCACCGGCGGTGGGTACGGCGGTGGGAGTGCGAGACGGACATGCCGAAGCCTGGCCCCTTGCCGCAGACATCGCAGACGCTGGCCACGTTGGCCTCCTTGGACGTGCCGATTGGTGAACGGGCCTGGCTCGAGATGCACGCCAGGCAACCGGAGCAGTCTAACCGGTGCGCTCGTGCCGCTGCAAAAACGGCCCGCCCGCGTCCACAGCGTGGGTGATCGATCGGGTCGGTCAGGATCAGGAAGTATGGTCACGCGGACCGGGAGCAGGGGGTGCACGTGCCAGACGCGGTGGGTGCGCTCGACGCTGCGGCGGTGTGCGAGTGGGCCCGTGCCGCGTACGCGTCCCTCGATGCGCACCGGGCCGAGATCGACCTGCTCAATGTCTTCCCCGTCCACGACAGCGACACCGGGACCAACCTCGCCACGACCATGCGGGCCGCGCTCCGCGCGGTCGAGAGTGTCGACTGGTGACGCCGTCGCGGCGCTCTCAGCGCTGGCCCGTGGTGCGGTACTCGGTGCGAGCGGCAACTCCGGAAACATCGTTGCCCAGTTGCTGCGCGGGATCGCTGAGGCGGCAGCCGAAGCAGGGACGTGCGATGCGCAGGCGCTGCGTGCCGGGCTGCGTCGCGGCGCAGCCGAGGCTCGTGCCGCCGTCGCCGAGCCCGTCGAGGGCACCATCCTCACCGTCGCCACGGCCGCCGCCGACGCAGTCCCGGTCGACGCGGCCAGCCCGGCGCAGGTGGCGGGCATCGCCCTCGCTGCCGCCGACGAGGCCCTCGGACGCACGCCAGAGCAATTGCCGGCGCTGGCCCGGGCCGGCGTCGTCGACGCAGGCGGGCAGGGGCTCGTCCTGATTCTCGAGGCGCTCGTTCGTAGCATCGGCGTCGACATCGTCTCGATCGCGCCGGTGCCGAGCCCCGAGTCGGTTCCCCACCAACACAGCACAGGTGGCGGCGCGTTCGAGGTGCAATACCTGCTCGACACCGATGCCCAGGCTGCAGAGAGTGCGGCCGACACCCTGCGCAGCGCGCTCGCGCGGCTCGGTGACTCCGTTGTGGTCATCGGCACCGGCGACGGCACGCTCTCCGTCCACGTCCACACCGACGACGCGGGCGCCGCAGTCGAGGCCGGCATCGCGTGCGGTCGTCCGTACCGCATCTCGGTGTCACCGCTGATCGTGACGTCGCCGCACGGCACGAAGCCGAGCGCGGTGGTGGCGGTGACGCCCGGCACCGGGCTCGCGGCACTGTTCGCGGGTGAGGGCGTCGAGGTCGTCACCGGCGACGAGATCGGGCCGGCCGAGGTCGTCGAGGCGGTGATTGCGACCGGAGCCCGCGAGGTCGTGCTGTTGCCCAACGACGCCGAGATCGCGGCGCTCGCCGAACTCGCAGCCGGCGAGTTGCGCACGCGCGACGTGCGGGTCGTGGTGATCCCGACCCGATCGCCGGTGCAAGGCCTGGCCGCGGTGGCGGTGCACGACATCAGCCGCAGGTTCGACGACGACGTCGTGGCCATGGCCGAAGCCGCCGCTGCGACCCGCTTCGCCGAGGTCAGCGTCGCCGAGTACGAATCGCTCACGTCGGCAGGCATCTGCCAGGCGGGCGACATCCTCGGGCTCATCGACGGCGAGGTCGTCGACATCGGTCACGGCGTGCTGTCGGTCGCGCTCGCCGTGGTCGACCGGCTGCTCGGGGTCGGGGCCGAACTCATGACCGTCCTCGTCGGCGCCGATGCCCAGGCCGGTGTGGGCGAGGTGGTGCGTAACCACGTCCGCGACCGCACTCCGCTGACCGAGGTCACCGTCTACGACGCCGGGCAGACCGGTCGTCCGCTCATCATCGGTGTCGAATGACGATCACGCTCGACTCGCCGATCGCCGACGCCGTCGGCGGCCGCACCGCGAAGCCTCTGGAGAAGAGCCTCGACCTGCACACGGTGGGGGAGTTGCTGCGCCACTACCCGCGTCGGCTGGCCGAGCGCGGCGAGCTGACCAACCTCGACGAGCTCCGCGTCGACGACGAGGTCACCGTGCTGGCGACGGTGAAGAAGTCCGCACTGGTCGGCAAGCCGCCGGGCCAGCGTGCGCTCATCACGGTCAGTGACGGACGAGGCGAACTCGATCTCGTCTTCTTCGGTGGCAAGCGCGTCAAATGGCGCGTCGACCAGGCGATTCCCGGCACGCTGGGCCTGTTCTCCGGCAAGGTCGGCGTCTTCAACCACCGCCGCCAGCTCGTGCACCCGGAGTGGCAGTTCCTCGACTCCGAGGCCCACGCCGACCTCGAAGCGAACTTCTACGCGAACACGCTGATCCCGGTCTACCCGGCGACGAAGGAGGTGCGCTCGTGGACGATCGCGAACTCCATCGCGCACACCCTCGACCTGCTCGACCCCATCCCGGACGCCGTTCCCGCCGAGATCCGTGCCCGTCACAACCTGCTCGGCCTCGACACCGCGTTGCGCCACGTGCATCGCCCTGATGACCGCGCGCACTGGTGGCAGGCCAAGCAGCGGCTCAAATGGGACGAAGCATTCGCGGTGCAACTCGTGCTCGCCCAGCGCCGGCGCTCGGCATCGCTCAACCCGGCGACTGCGCGGGCTCGCATCGACGGCGGCCTGCTCGACACGTTCGAGAAGCAGCTGCCCTTCGAGCTGACCGCCGGGCAGCGCGAGATCGGCGAGACGATCGCTACCGAACTGGCGGCCGAGCACCCGATGCACCGCCTGCTGCAGGGTGAGGTCGGCTCGGGCAAGACCGTCGTCGCGCTGCGCGCGATGCTGCAGGCTGTCGATGCCGGCGCGCAGGCGGCGCTGCTCGCTCCGACCGAGGTGCTCGCAGCCCAGCACGCGCGAACGATCGAGGCCATGCTCGGGCCGCTGGCGCACGCCGGCCAGCTCGGCGGCGCCGAGAACGCGACCCGTGTGGTGTTGCTGACCGGCTCGCTCGGCGCCGCGGCGCGCAAGGCGGCGCTGCTCGACCTGGCCTCCGGCGCGGCGGGGATCGTCGTGGGCACACATGCGCTGATCCAGGAACACGTGCAGTTCGCCGAGCTCGGCCTCGTCGTGGTCGACGAGCAACACCGCTTCGGCGTCGAGCAGCGCGACGCGTTACGCAACAAGTCGTCGGTGCCGCCGCATCTGCTGGTGATGACCGCCACGCCGATCCCACGCACTGTCGCGATGACGGTGTTCGGTGACCTCGAGACCTCGACGCTGACCGAATTGCCGGTCGGCCGGGCCCCGATCTCCACGTCGGTCGTCCCCGTCGGTGAGAAGCCGACATGGCTCGAACGGGCGTGGCAACGCATCCGCGAGGAGGTGCAGGCCGGACACCAGGCCTACATTGTGTGTCCGCGCATCGGCGCCGACATGAGCGATTTCGAGGCCGACATGGCCGATGTCGAGCTGCCGGACGAGGACGGCGCGGGGCGCCGTCCGCCGATGGCGGTCAGCGACGTCCTCCCGATGCTCGCCGACGGGCCGCTGCAGGGCCTGCGCCTGGCCGCGCTGCACGGCAAGCTGACTCCGGATGAGAAGGACCGCACGATGACCGCGTTCGCCGCGGGCGCGCTCGACGTGCTGGTGGCGACCACCGTCATCGAGGTCGGAGTCGACGTGCCCAACGCGACGGTCATGATCGTGATGGACGCCGACCGGTTCGGGGTCTCGCAGCTGCACCAGCTGCGCGGACGCATCGGCCGTGGCGGACATCCCGGGCTGTGCCTGCTCGTCACCGACGTGCCCGAGGGCGTCCCTGCGCGTGAGCGGCTCGACGCGGTCGCGGCAACCACCGACGGGTTCGCGCTCGCCCGCCTCGACGTCGAACAGCGGCGTGAGGGCGACGTACTCGGAGTGGCGCAGTCCGGCGGCCGTTCGCAGCTGAAACTGCTCTCGCTGCTGCGCGATGAAGACCTGATCATCGCGGCCCGCACCGAGGCCACCACGCTCGTCGCCGCCGATCCCGACCTCGCCGGGCATCCTGCCCTGGCCGCCCAGGTCGCCGCGCTCGTGGCCGACGAGCAGGCCAGCTACCTCGACAAGTCGTGACTCGCATCGTCGGCGGGACGGCGAGGGGGCGCCGGCTGGTCGTACCGCCGCGGGGCACCCGTCCCACGTCCGATCGCGCGCGCGAGGGTCTGTTCAACACACTGCGTACGCATCTCGACATCGGCGGCGCCGCAGTCCTCGACCTCTACGCCGGTACAGGCGCCGTCGCGCTCGAGGCGCTCTCGCGGGGTGCGACCCGCGCCGTCCTCGTCGAGGCCGATCGGCGCGCGGCCGAGATCGTGCAGCGCAACATCAAAGCCGTCGGACTGCCCGGCGGTGAGGTGCGGCGGCGTCCTGTCGACGCAGTGCTTGCCGAGGCCGGTGAGCCGTTCGATCTGGTGTTCGCCGACCCGCCCTACGAACTGGCCGACGCGAAGGTCGCCGAAATGCTCGCGGCGCTCGTCGCGCACGGCTGGCTCGCCGAGTCGGCAATGGTCGTGGTCGAACGCTCGGCGCGCTCGGCCGAACCGGCGTGGCCGGCGGGCATCGCGCTCGTCACACAACGCCGCTACGGGGACGGTTGCCTTTGGTACGGTCGCGCCAACTATGGGTGACAACGTGATCCGCCGGGCGGTGTGCCCAGGCTCGTTCGACCCGGTGACCAACGGTCACCTGGACATCATCGGCCGCGCCGCGCAGCTCTACGACGAGCTGACCGTCGCCGTGTTCGTCAATACGGCGAAGTCGAGCCTGTTCAGCGTCGACGAGCGCCGCGAACTGCTCGAGGAAGCCACCGCGCAGTACGGCAATGTGCGCATCGACAGCTTCCACGGCCTGACCGTCGACTACTGCAAAGAACACGGCATCGCCGTGATCGTCAAAGGGCTGCGCGCGGTCAGCGACTTCGACTACGAGCTGCAGCAGGCGCAGATGAACCGCGGTCTGGCCGGGATCGACACGCTGTTCATGCCCACTAACCCGGAATACAGCTTCCTCGCATCTAGCCTGGTGAAGGAAATAGCCAAATGGGGCGGCGACGTGTCCGCACTCGTCCCGTCGAACGTGCTCAAACGCCTCATCGATCGAACGAACGGCGCCTAGGACGACACTGCGGCGCCGCCAGCAACAGCGAGGTGCCGAATGACCGACCAGTCCCTACGCCGCGCCGACGAGCTACTGACCGAGTTGGTCGAGCAGGTCGAGACCGCCCGATCGATGCCGATGTCTTCGTCGTGCGTGCTGCCGCGTGAGCGCATGCTCGACCTGCTGGACGAGCTGCGCGAGGTGCTACCGCCCGAGATCGACGAGGCCCGCAAGGTCATCGCGAACCGCGACGCGCTGCTGCACGACGCCTACGCCGAGGCCGGCTCGGTGCGCGAGAAGGCTGCGGCCGAGGCCGACGCCATGGCCGCCAACGCCCAGACCCGCGCCGACGAGATCGTCCATGACGCCGAGGTGCAGGCCTACGAGACCGTCGAGCGGGGCAAGGCCGAGCACGCGACGCTGGTCTCGGCCACGACGATCCACCAGTCGGCGGCGCGCGCCGCGGGTGAGGTACGTCAGCAGGCCGAGGCGTACGCCCGCGGGCTGCACGAGCAGGCCGATCAGTACCACAGCTCGACGATGGCCGAGGCCGATCGGTACTCGGCCGACACCCGTGCCGGCGCCGAGCGCTACGCGGCCAAGCTCGCCGCCGACAGCGAGGACTACGCCGACCGCACGCTCTACGAGCTGGCCACGACGCTGCAGCGCGCTGCAGCGACCGCCGATCAGGGTCGCGTCGCGCTCGCGCACCGCCGCGCCGGCCTCGCGCAGCCAGCGACCGAACCCGCTGACGGAGCCCGCGACGAGGTCTATGACGCCCAGGACGAGGCCGACATGCCCGCCGGAGTCGACGACAGCGCCGGCTCCGAAGACGAACCGGTGCAGCCCGCCGGTCGGCCAGAAGAGGCCGAAAACCCGGTTTCGGTCTGATCTCAACCTGCGATTTCGGGGTGAACGGGGCTCTCGGCTAAGCTGAACGACGGCCTCAACCGATCACGGCCGATGTTGGTATGCCTGAGAACTTGACACCGAAACCGCGCTCCGCGGCCGGTCCAGACCCGCGCAGCCCGTACGTCTTCGACGTCCGGCTGCTCGGTCGCCGTCCCGGTTCGATGCGGACGGACCGGCGTCAGGTTCCCGCGCCTGCGGACCTCGGCAGTGAACTCATCGGGGTTCCGGCAGGTGCACTACTCACAGTCGACGTCCGACTGGAGTCGGTGACCGAGGGTGTGCTCGTCACAGCCCAGGTCGCGGCTCCGTTGAGCGGCGAGTGCGCGCGGTGCCTCGACCCGATCACCGATGAGCTGGTCGTCGACATCGTGGAGCTGTTCGCATATCCGGACAGCGTCACCGAGGAGACAACCGGTCCGGACGAGGTGCACCGGCTCGAGAAGCACCTGCTCGACCTCGAACCGGTGGTGCGGGACGCGATCGTCCTCGGCTTGCCGTGGACACCGCTGTGCCGGCCGGACTGTGCCGGGTTGTGCCCCACGTGCGGGGAACGCCTCGACAACCTGCCCGACGACCACTCGCACGAAACGATCGACCCCCGTTGGGCGGCGCTGCAGGCGCTGGTCGACGGGGAAAACAACTGAGCTAGACCCAGATGAAGGAGTCCCCGACGTGGCCGTCCCGAAGCGGAAGACCTCGCGCAGCAACACCCGGTCCCGCCGGTCGCAGTGGAAGACGAGCGCACCGACGCTCGTCCCCTGCCCGAACCGTGCGTGCGGCGAGCTGAAGCTGCCGCACACCGCGTGTGCCAACTGCGGCCAGTACGACGGCAAGCAGGTGCTCGAAGTCTGAGCCCGGCTTTCGCCGCCGCATGCCACCGCGTTCGCACCCTGCCGACCAAAACGGCCTGATGGCCGCGCTCGGCGTCGATCTCGACGCCGAGTTGTTGCAGCGCGCCCTGACGCACCGCTCTTACGCCTACGAGCACGGCGGCCTGCCGCACAACGAGCGCCTGGAGTTCCTCGGTGACTCGGTGCTCGGCATCGTCGTGACCGAGACGCTGTACCGCGCCCACCCGGACCTGCCCGAGGGACGCCTGGCGAAGCTGCGGGCGTCCGTGGTCAACATGCGCGCGCTGGCCGACATCGCCCGCGGCATCGGCCCGGCCGGTCTCGGCGCGTACCTGTATCTCGGCCGCGGCGAGGAGGCCACCGGCGGCCGCGACAAGTCGAGCATCCTCGCCGACGCGCTCGAGGCCCTGCTCGGCGCGATCTACTTCGAGCACGGGCTGCCCACGGCGGCCCGTGTCGTGCACGACCTGTTCGACAACCTGATGATCGATGTCGCCGAGAGCGGCGCCGGCCTCGACTGGAAGACCAGCCTGCAGGAACTGACCGCCGAGCGCGGGCTGGGCGTCCCTGATTACACGATGAGCTCCACCGGCCCGGACCACGAGAAGACCTTCACCGCCGCGGCGACCGTTGCCGGCGAGACCTTCGCGCCGAGCACCGGACGGAGCAAGAAGGAAGCCGAGCAGGCAGCCGCAGAAACCGCCTGGCGCGCGTTGGACGGGCGCGAGCACGGCAACGAGCGAGACGACCTCGCCAGCGCACCTCGCGGCTGAGCGGTGCCCGAACTTCCCGAGGTCGAGACCGTCCGCGACGGGCTGCAACGCTGGGTCGCGGGGCGCACGATCGCGTCCGTCGACGTCACCCATGCGCGCGCCGTCCGCCGGCACCTGGCCGGCGCGCAGGATCTCGCCGACCGCCTCGTCGGCGCCCGCGTCGAGGCCGTCTCACGGCGGGGCAAGTACCTGTGGCTCCCGCTGACCGCGCCGACGGCACCGCGGACGAGTGCCTGGTCGCCCATCTCGGCATGTGCGGCCAGCTGCTCGTGCAGGCACCCGGCGCGCCGGACGAGAAGCACCTGCACGTCCGGGTCCGGTTCACCGACGGTGGCCGGGAACTGCGCTTCGTCGACCAGCGCACCTTCGGCGGTGTGCAGCTCGACGCGCTCGTCCCGGCGCCCGACCGTCCCGAGCAGCGGATACCGGCAGGCATCGCCCACATCGCCCGCGACCCGCTCGACCCGTTCTTCGACGACGAGGACTTCTCGCGCCGGCTGCGCCGGCGCAGCTCCGCGGTCAAGCGGGCGCTGCTCGACCAGACCCTGCTGTCCGGGGTCGGCAACATCTACGCCGACGAGTCGCTGTGGCGCGCCAAGCTGCACGGCGAACGGCTCGGCCGCAGCCTGCGCCGCGCACAGGTCGAGCAGCTGCTCGGGCACGTCCGCGCCGTGCTGAGCGCCGCGCTGGGCGCCGGCGGGACGTCCTTCGACGCGCTGTACGTCAACGTCAACGGCGAGAGCGGCTACTTCGACCGGGCGCTGGCCGTCTACGGGCGGGAGGGCCGGGCCTGCCCTCGGTGCGGGACGGCGATCCGGCGCGCGGCCTTCATGAACCGGTCCAGCTTCTTCTGCCCGCACTGCCAGCGACCGCCTCGGACCGACGGCATCCACAGTGCCTGAACAGCAGACCCATGTTGACCGTTCGTTATCGCGGTGCAACCATTGAGTGACCTGTCGGGGCCGTGAGACCGGTCGATCCAGAACCTGAGGGATCCTGTTCTGAACGGGTGAGACCCCGACTCGTCGACAACACAATCTGTCTCGAAGATCGGTGTGTTGACGCGCACCGAACCCGGTCGCCCCGGGGGAAATGAAGGGTCTGCCGTATGGCTCGCGCCTTGGTCGGCTATGTAGGAAGCAACAACAACGAGCAGGTTCTGGCCGCTGAGGTCGCGCGCCTGCGTCGGCGGGTGTCGGAGCTGGAGGCGGAGCTGGCCGACGTCCGCGAGCGGCAGCACGCCGAGATCGACCTGGATCTGCAGCGCCTATCCGCCGCCAGTTCGATCCCGGTCTGACTGTATTTCTGGCTAGCCCGCGGACTCCTCGTCCGCCACTCGCTGCGCTCGGGCGGAGTCGGAGACCGTGCTCGCTTGCGCTCTCCAGGGCTAGCGCGTCGGACCGAAGCCGTCGTCGCCGGCGCTCCTCGGGCTTGATCCTCCGTCGGGGTCACCTTTCGGCTGAGTTTCGCGTGGCCGCTCTGCACCGGTGGCGGGTTGTGACGTAGGTTCTCCTGCGTACTGCTAGCTACGGGAGATTCGTGCACCTCAAGTCGCTGACGCTGCGGGGCTTCAAGTCCTTCGCCTCCGCCACGACGCTGCGCTTCGAGCCGGGCATCACCGCGGTCGTGGGGCCGAACGGGTCGGGCAAGTCCAACGTCGTGGACGCGATCGCCTGGGTGCTCGGCGAGCAGGGCGCCAAGGCGCTGCGCGGCGGCAAGATGGAAGACGTCATCTTCGCCGGGACCGCCGGGCGCCCGCCGCTCGGACGCGCCGAGGTCACGCTGACCATCGACAACAGCGACAGCGCGCTGCCGATCGACTACACCGAGGTGTCGATCACCCGCCGGATGTTCCGCGAGGGCACCAGCGAGTACGAGATCAACGGCGAGCACGTCCGCCTGCTCGACGTCCAGGAACTGCTGTCCGACTCCGGCATCGGCCGCGAGATGCACGTCATCGTCGGCCAGGGCCAGCTCGACGCCGTGCTGTCGGCCCGTCCCGAAGACCGCCGCGGGTTCATCGAAGAGGCCGCCGGCGTACTCAAGCACCGCAAGCGCAAGGAAAAGGCGCTGCGCAAGCTGGATGCGATGCAGGCCAACCTGACCCGCGTCACCGACCTCACCGCCGAACTGCGCCGTCAGCTCAAACCACTCGGCAAGCAGGCCGAGATCGCCCGGCGCGCCCAGGGCGTGCAGGCCGAACTGCGCGACTCGCGACTGCGACTGCTCGCCGACGACCTCGTGACCCTGCGTGACAACCTGCGCCGTGAGGTCGCCGACGAGGAGCAGATCCGGGCGCGCCGCACCGAGGTCGAGGAGCAGGTCGCAACCGCACGGGCGCGCGAGGCCGAGCTCGAGCAGGCGATCGCCGCCGACGCGCCGTCGGTCGCCCGCAGCCAGGACACCTGGTACCGCCTGTCCGCGCTCGAGGAGCGGTTCCGGGGCACGGCTTCCCTCGCCGCCGAGCGGGCCCGCCTGCTGTCGGTCGAGCAGGACGAACGCATCGCCGGACGCGACCCCGAGGCGATGGAGGCCGAGGCCGCCAAGATCCGGGTCGAGGAGGAGCGGCTGCAAGCCAGCCTGAGCGACGCCAAGGCGGCGCTGGCGCGAGGTCGTCGCCGAGCGGCAAGACCTCGAACGCCGCCTCGCCGAGGCCGAACGCGCCCTGGTCGCCGCCGCCCGCGCGGTCGCCGATCGTCGCGAGGGCCTCGCCAAGCTCGCCGGGCAGGTCAACGCGCTGCGCGCGCGGTCGAGCGCCGCCGGCGACGAGATCGCCCGCCTGTCGGCGTCGGCGACCGCCGCGCGCGAGCGGGCCACCGCAGCCGGGGCCAACCTCGAACGAGTGCAGGCCGAGGTCGGCGCGCTCGACGAGGGTGAGCTGGGGCTCAACGAGCGGCACGAGAACGCCGTCGCCGCGCTGACGTCCATGCAGGAACGCGCGCGCGAGCTGGCCGCAGCCGAGCGCGAGGCCGAGCGCGAACGCTCGACCTGGGCCGCGCGCGCCGACGCGCTCGCGCTGGGGCTCACCCGCAAGGACGGCGGCGGCGCGCTGCTGCAGGCCGACCTCGCCGGCGTGACCGGATCGCTGGCGGAACTGCTCGTCGTCGAAGCCGGCTACGAGACCGCGATCTCCGCCGCGCTCGGCGCCGCGGCCGACGCCATCGCCGTCACCACCCTCGACACGGCCGTGGCCGCACTCGAACACCTCAAGGCCGAGGACGGCGGGCGCGTCGGGCTTCTGGTCGGGGGCGTCGACGGTGCGCCGGCGCATCCGTCCGCTGCCGGGCTGCGTCCCGGCGCGCGGTGGGCCGCCGAACTCGTGAGCGTGCCCGAGCCGTATCGAGGCAGCATCGACGAACTGCTCGAGGACGTCGTCGTCGTCGACGACCTCGAGCTGGCCCGAACCATGGCGCGGGCGATGGACGACAGCCCGATCGTGCGCATCGTCACGCGCGACGGTGACGTGTTCGGCAGCGGCTGGGTCGAGGGCGGCTCGAGCTCGGCGCCCAGCGCCATCGAGGTCCGCGCCGCGGTCGATGAAGCGGCCCAGAAGGCCGACGAGGCAGCGACGCGGCACGAGCGCCTGCACGCCCAACTCGGCGAGGCCCGCGAGCGGGCGACCGCGCTCGAGGACGAAGTCACGCGGGCCCTCGAAGCGCTGCACGAGTCCGATGCGCAGCTGGCCGCCGTGGCCGAGCGGCTCGCCCAGCTGGGCGAGTCGTCGCGTCAGGCGACCGCCGAGGCAACCCGCCTCGACGAGGCGCGCGCTGCCGCCGAGACAGCCCGCGACCACGACCTGGCGGGCCTGTCCGGACCTCGAAGAGCGACTGCACCTGGCCGAGACCCAGTCCGACGAGCCCACCGAGCCCGACACCGGCGAGCGCGACTCGTTGCAGGCCGAGGTCGCCGCCGCGCGACAGGCCGAGATGGAGGCTCGCCTCGCCGTGCGGACCGGCGAGGAACGCGTGCAGGCCGTATCCGGGCGGGCCGAGCAGCTGTTGCGCGCCGCCGAGATCGAGCGGGCTGCCCGGGCGCGGCACGAGGCCGCCCGAGCCGCACGCGCCCGCGGTGCCGCCGTCGCCGCCCAGGTGCGCGACGCCGCCCGCCACGTCCTCACCCACATCGAGACGTCCGTGGCCCGGGCGGCGACCGAGCGCGACGCTGCCCAACAGGACCGCGTCGTGCGCGAAGGCGAGCTGCTGGCCCTGCGCAGCCAGACCCGCCAGCTCGGCGAGGAACTCACCCGCCTCACCGACGCGGTGCACCGTGACGAGATGCTGCGCGCCGAACAGCGCCTGCGTATCGAGCAACTCGAAGAGCGGGCCGTCGACGAGTACGGCGTCGAGATCGAAGCCCTCGTGGCCGAATACGGCCCCGACCAGCCGACCCCGCCCTCGGCTATCGAGCTCGCCGAGTACGAGCAGGCCCGCGAGCGCGGCGACCAGGTCGTCGCGCCGCAGCCGGGCCCGTTCCACCGGCCCACCCAGGAGAAGCGTGCCGCGCGCGCCGAGCGCGACCTGGCCCTGCTGGGCAAGGTCAACCCGTTGGCGCTGGAGGAATTCGCCGCGCTCGAAGAACGCCATCAATTCCTGTCGACCCAGCTCGAGGATCTGAAGAAGACCCGCATCGACCTGCTGACGGTCGTGAAGGAGGTCGACGAACGCATCCTCGAGGTGTTCACGAGCGCGTATGCCGACGTGGCTCGCGAATTCGAGATCGTGTTCGCGACGCTGTTCCCCGGCGGCGAGGGACGCCTCGTCCTCACCGATCCCGACGACATGTTGCTGACCGGCATCGACGTCGAGGCCCGCCCGCCCGGCAAGAAGGTGAAGCGGCTCTCGCTGCTGTCCGGCGGCGAGCGATCACTGACAGCGGTGGCGCTGCTGGTCGCGATCTTCCGCGCGCGGCCGAGCCCGTTCTACATCATGGACGAGGTCGAGGCCGCGCTCGACGACACCAACCTCGGCCGACTGCTCGAACTGATCGCGGCACTGCGCAGCAACAGCCAGATCATCATCATCACGCACCAGAAGCGCACGATGGAGATCGCGGACGCGCTCTACGGCGTCACAATGCGCGGCGACGGTGTGACCCAGGTCATCAGTCAGCGCCTGCACGACAACGACGCGGTCGAAGAACCCGTCCCGGCGAACTGACAGGTCGCTGCGGACACACGCCCACCGGTAGGTGGACGCGCGCCGGGCCCCCCAGGTTGGCAAGCTGTGAGTTATCCGCCTGCAACCCGGGCGGAGAGGCCCGATTCACCTAGGGTGGCCGGGTGACATCTTCGTTTTTGCCTCGCCGCGCCCGCCGTGCTGCGCAGCTTGTCGCAGTGCTGTCCGTGACCGCACTTGCGCTCGCAGCGTGCGGATCCGACCAGCAGGCACCGAACCCCACCCAGACGGTCACCCACACCGCGGGCCACTCCGGCTCGGCAGGCTCGTCGAGTTCGTCCCCCAAGCCGAAGCCCACGAAGCCGGCGAAGCCGGCCAAGCCGGTGCATGTGTCGTTGAAGTTCGGTGATGGGCAGACGTTGGGTGTGGGGATGCCGATCATCGCGTTCTTGTCGCGGCCGATTACTGATGCGACGGGGTTTGCGAAGGCGACGAAGGTGACTGTGGATGGTCGGGTGGTGCATGGGGGTTGGTATTTCGAGCGGAAGTACGGCGATCCGGGGCATCCGATCGAGGCTGATTACCGGTTGCAGCATTATTGGCCGGCTCATTCACGGATTCATTTGTCGTTGCCGGTCAAGGGTGTCAGTGCGGGCAAGAATTTGGCGTTCCAGGACGATCTGACGTTGGATTTCGCGACCGGTGATGCGCGGATCGTGACTGTGGACGCGGCGACGCACAAGTTGTCGGTCACTGATGACGGCAGGCCGTGGGGGACGTTCCCGGTGTCGTTGGGTGCGGATGCGACCCGGACGCGGCGGGGCATCAAGGTGATCATGGAGAAGTACCCGACCACGTGCATGCATGACACCAACAACACCTATTACGAGTGCGGTATCAAGCTCGATCAGCGTCTGACCTATGACGGGGAGTATTTGCATGCGGCGCCGTGGAATGTCTACAACATCACCCACGGCATCGATTCCTCCAACGGTTGCACCAACCTGCTGCCCGCTGATGCGCAGAAGCTGTACAGCTTCCTCGATGTCGGTGACCCGGTGCAGTACCCCAACGCCAACGGCGCGTTGATGCAGATCGGCGACGGCTACGGCGACTGGAACGTGTCCTGGCCGCAATGGCTACTCGGCGGCCTCTACCGCACCAGCTGAGTCACTCCACCAGCTGAGTCACTCCACGCAGCTCGAGTCACAAGCCGGGCGGACAGTCGTCCCTGAGAGGATGACCGTGTGGTTTTTCTCTGGGTAGTCCTTGCCATCGCCGTCGTCGCGGCGCTGGTCGTCGGCTTCGTCGTCACCCGTTCGCGCCGCGGGCCGCGCTTCGATGCGCCGCCGCGCGCGGGCGTCGACTACGCCGAGCCGCCGACAGACACGGTCGAACTGCCGGCGGTCGACACGACCACCGCCGAGCCTGCTGCACCGGCCGAGCCGGCGCTCGAAACACCCGCTCCGACGGCCGGGCGACTGCAACGCCTGCGGGCGCGGCTTGCTCGCTCGCACAACGCCCTCGGACGTGGCCTGCTCAGCGTGCTGTCGCGCGAGAACCTGGACGACGATGCCTGGGAGGAGATCGAAGAGGCGCTGCTCAGCGCTGACGTCGGCGTCAAACCCACCACCGAGATCGTCGAGGCGCTGCGCACGAAGACCAAGGTGCTCGGCACTCGCTCGCAGGGCGAATTGCGCGCCCTGCTCGCTGACGAACTCGTCGCAGCGCTGCAGCCCGACCTCGACCGCACCCTGCACGCCACGCCGACCTCCGACCGTCCGGCCGTCGTGCTGGTCGTCGGTGTCAACGGCACCGGCAAGACAACGACCTGCGGCAAGCTCGCCCGAGTGCTCGTCGCGGACGGGCGCACCGTCATGCTCGGGGCCGCCGACACGTTCCGCGCGGCGGCTGCCGATCAGCTGCAGACGTGGGGATCGCGCGTCGGCGCCGAAACGGTCCGCGGACCAGAGGGCGGCGACCCGGCATCGGTCGCGTTCGACGCCGTCAAGAAGGGCACCGAGGCCAAGGTCGACACCGTCCTGATCGACACCGCCGGCCGGCTGCACACCAAGGTCGGGCTGATGGACGAACTCGGCAAGGTCAAGCGCGTGGTCGAGCGGCAGGGACCGGTCGACGAGACGCTGCTCGTGCTCGATGCCACGACCGGCCAGAACGGGTTGACGCAGGCGCGGGTGTTCACCGAGGTCGTCGACGTCACGGGCATCGTCCTGACCAAGCTCGACGGCACGGCCCGGGGCGGCATCGTGATCAGCGTGCAACGCGAACTCGGCGTCCCGGTCAAGCTCGTCGGGCTCGGCGAAGGGCGCCGACGACCTCGCCCCGTTCGAGCCCGAGGCCTTCGTCGACGCGTTGCTGGGAGACTGAACGTGTGAAGGCTCTCTTCAAGCCGGCAGCGTCGCCGGGCTTCGAACTGGTCGACCGCCCCGAACCCGAGCCCGGCCCGGGCGAGGTGAAGATCCGGGTGCTGCGCACGGGGATCTGCGGCACCGACCTGCACATCCTCGAGTGGGACGCCTGGGCGGCGTCGGCGGTCAACGCGCCGCTCATCCCCGGCCACGAGTTCTGCGGCGAGGTCGTCGAGATCGGTGCCGGCGTGCGCGACGTGCATGTCGGCGCGCTCGTCTCGGGCGAGGGACACGTCGTATGCGGCACCTGCCGCAACTGCCGTGCCGGGCGTCGCCATCTGTGCATCCGCACGTCCGGCGTCGGCGTCAACCGCGACGGCGCGTTCGCCGAATACGTCGTGCTGCCCGAGTCGAACGTCTGGGTGCACAGGGATCCCAGTCGATCCGGACCCCGATCTCGGCGCGATCTTCGACCCGTTCGGCAACGCTGTGCACACCGCGCTGTCGTTCCCGCTCGTCGGCGAGGACGTGCTGATCACCGGTGCGGGCCCGATCGGCTTGATGGCCGCTGCGATCGCGCGGCACATCGGCGCGCGGTTCGTCGTCATCACCGACGTGTCGCCGTACCGGCTCGACCTGGCTCGCAAGATGGGCGTCGACCTCGCGCTCGACGTCTCGCGCGAGTCGGTTGCCTCCGCGCAGGAACGGCTCGGCATGGTCGAGGGATTCGACGTCGCGCTCGAGATGAGCGGGCACCCGTCCGCGCTGCCCGACATCATCGCGAACCTCAACCACGGCGGCCGCATCGCCATGCTCGGACTGCCCAGCCAGCCGATCGAGATCGAGTGGGGCAAGGTCGTCACCCACATGATCACGATCAAGGGCATCTACGGCCGCGAGATGTTCGAGACCTGGTACGCGATGTCGGCGATGCTGCGGTCGGGTCTCGACATCTCTGCTGTCGTCACGCACCGACTGCCGGCCGAGGCGTGGCAGGAAGCGTTCGAGACCGCGCGCAGCGGGCAGTGCGGCAAGGTCGTCATGGATTGGAGTCATTCGGATGAGCGCTCGCGCGAAACCAGGAGAGCACTGATGTACGGAGCGGTGCGCGAGCAACTGCAGACGACGTTGGCCGAGATCCGCGACGCGGGGTTGTACAAGAACGAACGCCAACTCGCCTCGCCGCAGTCGGCGCACGTGCGCAGCAGGCGGCGCGGACGTGCTGAACTTCTGCGCCAACAACTACCTCGGTCTCGCCGACCACCCGTCCGTCGTCGCCGCCGCGAAGGCGGCGCTGGACGAGTGGGGCTTCGGGATGGCGTCCGTGCGGTTCATCTGCGGCACGCAGACCCAGCACACCGAACTCGAGTCGCGGCTGGCGCCGTTCCTCGGTCACCGAGGCGACGATCCTGTACTCGTCGTGCTTCGACGCCAACGGCGGCGTGTTCGAGGTGCTGCTCGACGAGCAACGACGCGGTGATCTCGGACGAGCTCAACCACGCGTCGATCATCGACGGCATCCGGCTGTGCAAGGCCAAGCGGTACCGCTACCGCAACCGCGACATGGCCTCGCTGCGAAGCAGCTCGAGGCCGCGTCTGGTGCCCGGCGACGGCTGGTCGTCACCGACGGCGTGTTCTCGATGGACGGCTACCTCGCGCCGCTGGCCGACATCTGCGATCTCGCCGAGAAGCACGACGCGATGGTGATGGTCGACGACTCGCACGCCGTCGGGTTCGTCGGCGCGACCGGCGCCGGGACGCCCGAACTGGCCGGCGTGCAGGACCGCGTCGACATCGTCTCGGGCACGCTCGGCAAGGCTCTCGGCGGCGCGTCCGGCGGCTACATCTCGGCCCGTGCCGAGATCGTCGAGCTGCTGCGGCAGCGCTCGCGTCCGTACCTGTTCTCGAACGCGGTCGCGCCGTCGGTGGTCGCCGGATCGCTCGCCGCGCTCGACCTCGTCGCGACCTCCGACGACGCGCGCGCCCAGCTGCGCGCGAACACCGAGCTGTTCCGCCGGCGGATGGCCGACGAGGGCTTCGACATCCTGCCGGGCGAGCACCCGATCACGCCGGTGATGTTCGGCGACGCGGTCGTGGCCGGCAAGATCGCCGACGAGATGCTGCGCCACGGCGTCTACGTGATCGCGTTCAGCTACCCGGTCGTGCCGCAGGGCAAGGCGCGCATCCGCGTCCAGCTGTCGGCCGCGCACTCGGACGAGGACGTCGAGACCTGCGTGCGCGCGTTCGTCGCCGCCCGCGCCGCTGTCAATTGACCACGAACGCGATGAGCGCTTGCGCGAAGGTCAGCCCGCGGCGGACGAAATGGCGTTGTACACGTAGTCGGCCAGTCCGGGGGCGATGTCGTCGTAGTGCTTGCGGAACCGGTCGTCGGTGACATAGAGCTCGGCGAGGTTGCGGTGCGCCTCGGGGAGCAGTCCCAGAATCGGCACACGCCCGCACGGTGCGCTTCGACGAGCTGCTGGACGCGTGCACTGTCGACCGGCTCGCCCGCGCGCATCGCCTCGGCGAAGCCGGCTTCGTTCGCGTCGGTCGCGGCTTTGATCTCGAGCCAGTCCTGCTTGGTGAGCGCGGCCGTCCGCGACTGTGACTGCTTCCAGGCATCGGTCTCGCCCCAGCGTTGCTCGGCCTCGGCTGCATATTCGCCGGCGAACTTGTCGCTGCCGAAGATCTCGAACTGCTCCTCGGGCGTGAGTGAGATTCCCATCGCACGTGCCTCCAGCTCCTTCTCGATAGCCGCGAGCAACTCGCGGCGGTGGTCGATCTGCTCGCGCAGCAACCGGTGCTGTCGCCGCAGGTGGTCATCGGCGCTCGCTCCGTGATCGGCGAGCATCGCCGCTATGTCGTCCAGGCCGAACTCGAGCGCGCGGTAGAACATGATCTGTCGCAGCCGCTGCAGATCGTCATCGGAGTACGTCCGGTACCCGGCGCTGGTACGCCCGCCCGGAACGAGCAGCCCGATCGCGTCGTAGTGATGCAGGGCGCGGACCGAGACATGCGCGAGTTGCGGCGAGCTCACCGACGGTGTAGGTGCGGGACGGCATTGGCCCACTGTGCAGGCTCACGCCACGTGAGGGTCAAACGTTTGGCTGATTCAGTTTGCGCTGCACGATGAGGTGGTGCAGGTAGATCCCGAACAGGCTCGGAATGAACAGGATCGCGAGCACATTGCCCAGAATCGTTCCGACTATCGACACGCCGACGAGCAGGACCACGAAGACGGCGTAGATCAGGACCCACGGGTGACCCGCCCACACCGAGCGGTAGTCGTACCAGGTGCTCACGGCAGGTGACGGTACCGGTCGCGGACCGGGTGTCGACCATGTCACTCACCGGTAGCACTTGGTTACATGCCCGAAACATTCACCACCGGTTCGCGAAACACCTTCTCTAGAAAGTGTCCTCGACGTCCCGAGCGCCACCGCGGTGCTCCGTACCTACGAGGGGAAGCCTTACGTGTCCCACCTCATGCTCGCCCACGAGCTGGCCGCGTCCTATCCGACGCTGAAGAAGTTCGACACGGGCGCCACCGCCTGGATCCTCGCCTCGTCGGCGCTCGTGCTGCTGATGACGCCCGCCCTGGCGTTCTTCTACGGCGGCATGGTGCGTGCGAAGCACACCCTGGCCATGCTGATGCAGAACTTCGCCGCCATCGCCATCGTCAGCGTCACCTGGATCGTCATCGGGTTCACCTGGGCGTTCAGCGGCGACGGCAAGTACCTCGGCGACCTGCACTTCGTCTTCCTGCGCCACATCAACGACGTCGTGCCGACGCTCGGCACGGCGCAGCTCGATCCCGACGATGTGTTTCGTCGCCTTCCAGCTGACGTTCGCGATCATCACGCCGGCGCTGATCACCGGCTCGACCGCGGACCGCTGGAAGTTCGGCGCGTTCGTCGCGTTCGTGACCATCTGGTCGATCGTCATCTACGCGCCCGTCGCGCACTGGGTGTTCGACGCGTACGGCTGGCTGAACCGCTCGGCGATCGAGCCCGGCGACCACTTCTTCGCCGAGGACTTCGCCGGCGGAACGGTCGTCCACATCAACGCCGGTGCCGCCGGTCTGGCGATGGCATCGTGCTCGGCAAGCGCAAGGGCTGGCCGAAGGAGCAGATGCGCGGCCACAACATCCCGTTCGTGCTGCTCGGCGCCGGCCTGCTGTGGTTCGGCTGGTTCGGGTTCAACGCCGGCTCGGAGCTCGGCGCGGACAGCGTGGCCAGCGCGGCCTGGGTGAACACGAACACCGCGACCGCCACGGCACTGCTCGGCTGGCTGCTCGCGGAGAAGCTCCGCTACGGCAAGTCGACGGCGCTCGGCGCCGCGTCCGGTGCGGTCGCCGGTCTGGTCGCGATCACGCCGTGCGCCGGTTGGGTCAGCCCGATGGGCTCGATCTTCATCGGCTTCATCGCCGGCTTCGTCTGCGCGTTCGCGATCAGCCTGAAGAACAAGTTCGGCTTCGACGACTCGCTCGACGTCGTCGGCGTCCACTTCGTCGGTGGGTGGATCGGCACGCTGTGCGTCGGCTTCTTCAGCACCACGGGCACGAACTCGCTGGGCAACAACGGCATCTTCTACGGCGGCGGCGGCGCACTTCGGCGGCTGGAACCTGCTGATGCACCAGTTCCTCGCCGCCGGCGCGGTGACGATCTTCTCGTTCGTCGGCACGCTGATCATCGGCTTCGTGATCAACCTGTTCATCAAGAACCGGGTCACCGAGGAGGAGGAGCTCGAAGGTCTCGACACCGCGATCCACGGCGAATCCGCCTACGACTGGGGTGGCATCGGGACGTCCGGTCATCTCGGCACCGCGACCGCTGCACCGTCCACCTCGTCCGCTTCGAAGGAGAGTGTCGACGCATGAAGCAGGTCACCGCAGTCGTCAAGCCGTTCAAGCTCGACGACGTCAAGGCGGCGCTCGAGGTGCTCGGCATCCAGGGCCTGACCGTCAGCGAGGTGCAGGGCTTCGGCCGGCAGAAGGGCCACACCGAGGTCTACCGCGGCGCGGAGTACACCGTCGACCTCGTGCCGAAGGTGCGCATCGACGTGCTCGTCAACGACGGCGACGCCGACAAGGTCGTCGACTCGATCGTCGAGGCCGCGCGCACCGGCAAGATCGGTGACGGCAAGGTCTGGGTCACGTCCGTCGATACACTCGTCCGCGTGCGGACCGGTGAGCGTGGCGCCGACGCCGTCTGATTCGTTGAGCGAGGTCCGGGCCGGCGTGCTGCGCCGGCCCGGACTCGTGTCGTGCTCCCTTGCGCGAGGCGCTGACCGACGCCTACGACGGCTGGCTTGCCAGGCGCGTCCCCGCCGGCACCTCTGGCGTGGCGCTCGTCGCGGTCGGCAGCCTCGGCCGCCGCGAACCGTCGCCGTAGTCCGACCTCGATCTCGTGCTGCTGCACGACGGACGTACCGCCGACGTCGCCGAACTCGCCGACTCGATCTGGTACCCGATCTGGGACAGCGGCGTCGGGCTGGATCACTCGGTGCGCACGCCCGACGAGCGATGCACGTCGCTCGCGACGACCTCAAGGCGTTGCTCGGCCTGCTCGACGTGCGGCATCTCGCCGGCGACGAGATCGCTGAGTTCGACGCTGCGGTCGAACGCTCTGTCGCTGTGGCGCTCGACGGCGCCCAAACGCAGTGACGAGCTGCGCGAACTGGCGAGGCGGCGCTGGGAGCTCGCCGGCGAGGGCGCGTTCCTGCTCGAACCGAACCTGAAGGACTCGCGCGGCGGGCTGCGCGACGTGCGCAGTGCTGCACGCGCTCGCCCTCGCCCAGCTCGTCGACCTGCCGCCGGCTGCGCGCGACGCAGCACGCGACCTGCTCGACATCCGCGGCGAGCTGCACCGGCTGCTCGGCCGGCCCGACGACGTGCTGCGGCTGCAGGAACACGACGCCGTGGCAGCCGCGCTGGATCTGCGGGACGCGACCGGCGCGCCCGATCGCGACGAGGTGCTGCGGCGGGTCAATCACGCGGCGCGCACGGTGGCGCACAGCCTCGATTCGGCCCTGCGCCGGATCGCCCCGGCGCCGCGCGTCCGTCGCTGCGCCGGCGGCTGTTCGGCGGCTCGGCCGGCCCGGTGCGCGAGGGCATCGCGCGCGACGTCGTCGCCCAGGACGGCGAGGTGGTGCTGGCGCGGGACGCGAGCCCGGCCAACGACCCGGGACTGGTGCTGCGGGCCGCACGCGCCGCCGCCGAGAACGAGCTGCCGTTCGCCGACTACACCCTCGAGCGGCTCCGGGCCGAGAGTGCGCCCGTGCCCGAGCCGTGGCCGGCCGAGGTGCGCGACGATTCGTCGCGCTGCTCGGTACCGGTGCTGCGGCCGTCCCGGTGCTCGAAGCGCTCGATCTCGCCGGGCTGTTGAGCCCGCTGATCCCGGAATGGGACGCGGTGCGCAGCCGGGCACAGCACAACCCGGTGCATCGCTTCACCGTCGACCGGCACCTGCTCGAGACCGCGGCGCACGCCGCCGACCACACCCGCGAGGTCGACCGTCCCGACCTGCTGCTCGTCGGCGCGCTGCTGCACGACATCGGCAAGGGCTACCCAGGCGACCACTCGCTCGTCGGCGCCGAGCACGCTCGCAAGATCACCGGCCGGATGGGGTTCTCCGACCACGACGTCGAGACCATCACCGCGCTCGCCGCGCACCACCTGCTGCTGCCCGACACCGCGACCCGTCGCGACCTGCACGACCCGGTGACGATCAAGATCGTCACCGATGCCGTGGGCGAATCGGTCGAGGTGCTCGAGCTGCTGCACGCGCTGTCGATCGCCGACGCGGCCGCGACCGGACCGCAGGCGTGGAGCGAGTGGAAGGCCGGGCTGATCGCCGCCCTGACGCGCCCGCACCCGCGCGGTGTTGCACGGCGACGACCCGCCGCCCGCGCCGCCGCTGGACGACGAGCGGCGCGCGCTCGCCGAGGCAGGTCAGCTCGCCGTCGTCGTCCGCGACCGCGAGATCGTCGTCGCCGCGCCCGACGGCGTCGGCGTGCTCTACCGCACCGCGGGCGTGCTCGCGCTGCACCTGCTCGACGTCCGCCAGGCGTCCATCCGTACCTACGCACGATGGCGGTGAACAGCTTCGTCGTCGAGCCGCGGTTCGGCCGGGTGCCCGATGCGGCCCTGCTGCGCGCCGAACTGGCCCGCGCGCTCGCCGGCGAGGTGCCGCTCGCCGACCGGCTGCGCGAGAAGGAACGCGCCTACTCGCAGAGCGCGCCCGTCCCGGCCGCCGACGGTGCGCTGGTTCGACCGCGAAGCCACCGACGCGACCGTGCTCGAGATCCGCACCGAGGACAGCATCGGCCTGCTGACCCGCATCACCGCCGCCCTCGAACGCAGCGGTGCGGACGTGCGCAGTGCGCGGCTGCCTCCTCGGCAAATCGGTGGTCGCCGCGTTCTACCTGACCGACCGCTCGGGGCGCCCGATCGGCCGCGATGCGCGCAGCGACATCGAGGTCGAGCTGCGCCGGGTCTGAGCGCATGTTGGGGGCCCCGCGAAATCGCCGCGCTTTCCCGGCGATTTCGTGGGGAAAGATAGCTCACAGCGGTCTCGTTCGGGCCTGCTGAAACCTGCCGGTAACGTAAGGCGACGCTGCACGGGCCAACGCCGTCCCGATCGACCCCCGCCCCGCCCCCGCCGGGCAACATCGACTGGAGATCCGTGCCCCCGTTCTCGGCCGTGCCGCCCGCGCAGGGACTGTACGACCCGTCCTACGAGAAGGACGCGTGTGGCGTCGCCTTCCTCGCCGACCTGGCCGGGCGACGGAGCCACTCCATCGTTGCGCAGGCACTGACCGCGCTGCACAACCTCGACCACCGCGGCGCCGCCGGCGCCGAGACGTCGTCCGGCGACGGCGCGGGCATCACGCTGCAACTCCCGCACGAGTTCCTGCGCGCCGTCGCCGGAATCGACCTGCCCGAGGCCGGCTCCTACGCATGCGGGACGGCATTCCTGCCGTTGGACGAGGACGCTGCGGCGCGCGTTGTCGAGATCGTCGAGACGACGGCCGCCGAAGAGGGGCTGACCGTTCTCGGCTGGCGCGACGTGCCGACCGACGATTCGTCCATCGGACCGACGGCCAAGGGCGTCATGCCGCGCTTCCGGCAGGTGTTCCTCGCCGGCGCCGAGGGCGAGCGTGACCTCGAGCTCGAGCGGCGCGCCTTTGCCACCCGCCGGGTGGGCGAACGTCGAGCGCGCGAGAACGAGCTCGAACTGTACTTCCCGTCGCTGTCGTGCCGCACGATCGTCTACAAGGGCATGCTCACGACCGATCAGCTCGGTGAGTTCTTCCCCGACCTGACCGACGAGCGGTTCGCCAGCGCGCTCGCGCTGGTGCACAGCCGGTTCTCGACCAACACGTTCCCGTCCTGGCCGCTCGCGCACCCGTTCCGCTACATCGCGCACAACGGCGAGTTCAACACCATCCGCGGCAACCGCAACTGGATGCGCACCCGCGAGACGCTGCTCGAGTCCGACCTCATCCCGGGCGACCTGCGGCGGTTGTTCCCGATCTGCACTCCGGACGCGTCCGACTCGGCCACCTTCGACGAGGCGCTCGAGCTGCTGCACCTCGGCGGGCGCAGCCTGCCGCACGCGGTGCTCATGATGATCCCGGAGGCGTGGGAGAACCACGCCTCGATGGATCCTGATCGTCGTGCGTTCTACCAGTTCCACGCGTCGCTGATCGAGGCGTGGGACGGGCCGGCGTGCGTCACGTTCACCGACGGCACAGTCATCGGCGCGGTGCTCGACCGCAACGGGTTGCGTCCCGGTCGGTGGTGGCAGACGAAGGACGGCCTGGTCGTGCTCGCCAGCGAATCGGGTGTGCTCGACCTCGACCAGACGAGCGTCGTCGCGAAGGGCCGGTTGCAGCCCGGGCGCATGTTCCTCGTCGACACCGCGCGCGGCGAGATCCGTTCCGACGACGAGGTCAAGCGCGAACTCGCCGCCGAGCAGCCGTACCAGGAGTGGCTGCACGCCGGGCTGATCCGGCTCGAGGATCTGCCCGAGCGCGAGCACGTCGTGTTCACGCCACGAGTCGGTGACGCGGCGACAGCAGATCTTCGGCTACACCGAGGAGGAGCTGCGACTGCTGCTCGCCCCGATGGCCACCGGCGCGATCGAGCCGCTCGGTTCGATGGGCACGGACACGCCGCTGGCCGCGCTGTCGAAGCGACCACGATTGTTGTTCGACTACTTCACCGAGTTGTTCGCGCAGGTGACCAACCCGCCGCTGGACGCGATCCGCGAAGAGATGGTCACCTCGCTGTCCGGCGCGATCGGACCCGAGCTCAACCTGCTCACGCCGGGCCCGGCGTCGTGCCGGCAGATCGTCGTGCCGCGTCCCGTCCTCGACAACGACGAGCTGGCCAAGATCTGGCACGTCAACCAGGACGGCGACCTGCCCGGATTCCAGTGCGCGTTGATCGACGGGCGGTTCCGCGTCTTCGGCGGCGCGGAGGCGCTGACAGCGGCGATCGAGCGCGTGCGTCGCGAATGCTCGCAGGCGATCGCGGCCGGCGCGCGAATCCTGATTCTGTCCGACCGCGACTGCGACGCCGACCACGCACCGATCCCGGCACTGCTGCTGACCTCCGCGGTGCACCAACACCTCGTCCGCACCGGGCAGCGCACCCAGGTCGGTCTGGTCGTCGAGACCGGTGAGGCGCGCGAGGTGCACCACATCGCGCTGCTGATCGGCTACGGAGCCGCCGCGGTCAACCCGTATCTCGCCTTCGAGTCGATCGACGACATGGTGTCGTCCGGCGCGATCCGCGGGGTGAGCGCGGAGCAGGCGATCGCGAACTACGTCAAGGCGTTGTCGAAGGGCGTCCTGAAGGTGATGTCGAAGATGGGCATCTCGACGATCGCGTCGTACACGGGTGCGCAGGTCTTCGAGGCGTTCGGGCTCGCGAAGCCGCTCGTCGACGAGTACTTCGGTGCCACGGAGTCGCGGCTCGGCGGTGTCGGGCTCGACGTGCTCGCCGATGAGGCCGCTGCGCGGCACGCGACCGCGTATCCGCTCGTGCCTACCGCAAAGGCGCATCGCCGCCTCGACGTCGGTGGCGAGTACCAGTGGCGTCGCGAGGGCGAGATCCACCTGTTCAACCCGGAGACCGTGTTCTTGTTGCAGCACGCGACGCGGCAACGCCGCTTCGAGCTGTTCGAGGAGTACACCGAGAAGGTCGAGCGGCTCAACCGCGAGGGCGGGACGCTGCGGGGGTTGTTCGACTTCACGCCCGACCGTCCGCCCGTCCCGATCGAGGAGGTCGAACCGGTCGCCGAGATCGTGAAGCGGTTTGCGACCGGCGCGATGTCGTACGGGTCGATCTCGGCCGAGGCGCACGAGACGCTGGCGATCGCGATGAACCGCATCGGCGCGAAGTCGAACAGCGGTGAGGGTGGCGAGGACGCCGACCGGTTCGTCGCTGACGAGAACGGCGACCTGCGGCGGTCAGCGGTCAAGCAGGTGGCGTCCGGACGTTTCGGTGTCACCTCGCACTACCTCGTCAACGCCGACGACATCCAGATCAAGGTCGCCCAGGGCGCCAAGCCCGGCGAGGGCGGGCAGCTGCCGGGCTACAAGGTCTATCCGTGGATCGCGCGCACGCGGCACTCGACCCCGGGCGTCGGGCTGATCTCGCCGCCGCCGCACCACGACATCTATTCGATCGAGGACCTCGCTCAACTGATCCACGATCTGAAGAACGCGAACTCACAGGCGCGCGTGCACGTGAAGCTCGTCAGCGAGGCGGGCGTCGGCACGGTCGCCGCCGGCGTGTCGAAGGCGCACGCTGACGTCGTGCTCATCTCCGGGCACGACGGCGGTACGGGCGCAGCGCCGCTCACGTCCCTCAAGCACGCCGGGCTGCCGTGGGAACTCGGCCTCGCCGACACGCAGCAGACGTTGCTGCTCAACGGCTTACGCGATCGCATCACGGTGCAGGTCGACGGAGCGTTGAAGACCGGGCGCGATGTCGTGATCGCCGCGCTGCTCGGCGCGGAGGAGTACGGGTTCTCGACGGCTCCGCTGATCGTGAGCGGCTGCATCATGATGCGGGTCTGCCACCTCGACACGTGCCCGGTCGGCGTCGCGACGCAGAACCCCGAACTGCGTGCTCGCTTCACCGGCAAGCCCGAGTTCGTGATCACGTTCTTCGAGTACATCGCAGAGCAGGTGCGCGCGATCCTCGCCTCGCTGGGGTTCCGCAGCCTCGAAGAGGCCATCGGACAGGTCGGCGTGCTCGACACCGCGAAGGCGATCGAGCACTGGAAGGCCGACGGGCTCGACCTGACGCCGATGCTCGCTCCGCCGTCGACTCCGTACAGCCCGGACCTGCGCAAGGTGCGCGACCAGGACCACGGTCTGGACGCCGCGCTCGACAACACCCTCATCCAGCTGTGCGAGGGCGCGCTGCTCGACGGTTCGCCGGTCAAGCTCGAACTGCCGGTGCGCAACGTGAACCGGACGGTCGGCACAATGCTCGGCTCGCTGGTGACGCGCCGCTACGGCGTGCAAGGGCTGCCGGACGGGACGATCGACATCACCTTCGGCGGGTCGGCCGGGCAGTCGTTCGGGGCGTTCGTGCCCCACGGCCTCACGCTGCGACTGGTCGGCGATGCGAACGACTATGTCGGCAAGGGGCTCTCGGGCGGCGTACTCGCCGTGCGCCCCCACCCGGATGCCGCTTTCACGGCCGAGCAGAACGTCATCGCCGGCAACGTGATCGCCTACGGCGCGACGTCCGGATCGATCTACCTGCGCGGGGTCGTCGGCGAGCGGTTCTGCGTGCGCAACTCGGGCGCGACCGTCGTCGCCGAGGGCACAGGAGACCACGCGCTCGAGTACATGACCGGGGGAGTGGCGGTGATCCTCGGCGAGGTCGGCCGCAACCTGGGCGCCGGCATGTCCGGTGGGTACGCCTACGTGCTCGATCTCGATGACAACCAGGTCAACACCGAACTCGTCGACATCGCTCCACTCGATCGCGACCACGCGGCACAGCTTCGCGACATAGTCGAGCAGCATCACGTCTACACCGACTCGGCGGTGGCGGCGGCCCTGCTTGCCGACTGGTCGCACTCGGCGAAACGCTTCAGCGTGATCGTCCCGCGCGACTTCCAGCGCGTCGTCGAAGCCACCGCCCGCGCCCAGGCCAACGGCGAGGACGTCGACAAAGCAGTCATGTCCGCTGCACAAACCTGATCGCGCGTCCTTTCGCCGAGTGGTCATTTACGGCCCGAGTGGTCACTTGTAAATGACCACTCGGGGAATAAGTGACCACTCGCAGAGATGGGACGTGCAAGCACGTCCTAGGCTTAACCCGTGACTCGTCGCGCGAAGATCGTCTGCACCCTCGGTCCGGCAACGGACACCGTCGAGCGGTGCCGTGCGCTCGTCGAGGCAGGCATGGACGTCGCGCGGCTGAACTTCAGCCACGGCGAGCACGCCGACCACGGCCGCCGCTTCCACGAGGTGCGTCAGGCTGCCACCGCGGCGGGACGCAACGTCGCGGTGCTGGCCGACCTGCAGGGGCCGAAGATCCGAATCGGCCGCTTCGCCGAAGGGCCGGTCACGTGGGCGTCCGGCGAGCGGATCCGTATCACCGTCGAGGACGTCGCAGGCACGCACGACCGGGTGTCGACGACCTACAAGGAACTTGCGCTCGACGTCCGTCCGGGTGATCGGCTGCTGGTCGACGACGGCAACGTCGCGTTGGTCGCTGTCGATATCGAGAACGGCACCGACGTCGTCTGCGACGTGCTCGAAGGCGGCGTCGTCAGCGACAACAAGGGCCTGTCGCTTCCGGGCGTCGCCGTCAGCGTCCCGGCGATGTCGGACAAGGACGCCGAAGACCTCGAGTTCGCGTTGCGCCTCGGCGTCGACTTCATCGCGCTGTCGTTCGTCCGCGCCCCTGAGGACGTCAAGCTCGTTCACCGCGTGATGGACGAGGTGGGCGTGCGTCGCCCGGTCATCGCGAAGATCGAGAAGCCGGAGGCGGTCGAGCGGCTGGAAGAGATCGTGCTCGCCTTCGACGGAGTGATGGTGGCCCGTGGCGATCTCGGGGTCGAGATGCCGCTGGAAGCCGTGCCGGTCGTGCAGAAGCGCGCGGTGCAGGTGTGCCGCGACAACGCCAAACCGGTGATCGTCGCGACGCAGATGCTCGAGTCGATGATCACGCATTCGCGGCCCACGCGCGCCGAGGCGTCCGACGTCGCCAACGCGGTGATCGACGGCGCCGACGCGGTGATGCTGTCGGGCGAGACGAGCGTCGGCAAGTACCCCGTGCAGGCCGTGGCCACCATGAGCCGCATCATCACCTCGGTCGAGGCCTCCGGGACCGAGGTGCGCGGCCTGATGCACAACCCGCGCACGTCGAGCGGTGCGATCGTCAAGGCGGCCAAGGACATCGGTGATGCGCTCGGCGCCGTCGCGTTGGTCGCGTTCACACAGACCGGTGACACGGCCCGGCGGCTGTCACGGTTGCAGCCTGCACAGCGGCTGCTGGTGTTCACGCCGGTCGAGCAGGTGCAGCGTCAGATGGCGTTGATCTGGGGCGCCGAGGCGCAGCTGGTGTGGACGGTGCAAGACCACCGACGACATGGTGCGTCAGGTCGACTCCGCACTGCTCAACCGCGGTGTGTGCCACCCCGGCGATCTCGTGATCATCGTCGCCGGCACTCCGCCGACGACGCCGGGCGCGACGAACACGATCCGTGTGCACCACATCGGCGACATCGTGCGCCATGACGGCTGAGCGACGCCGGCGGCAGCCGGACACTCGACGGCACTTGGTCCGCGTTGCTCGACCTCGAGCAGATCGAGGTCGACATCTTCCGCGGCGTCAGAGTCACCAGACTCCGATCGCAGCGCGTGTTCGGCGGCCAGGTCGCCGGGCAGGCGCTCGTCGCGGCCGGCCGCACCGTCGCGCCCGAGCGCGCAGTGCACTCGCTGCACTCGTACTTCATCCGCCCCGGCGACCCGGACGAGCCGATCGTGTACGAGGTCGATCGCGTGCGCGACGGCCGCTCGTTCTCAGTACCGCCGCGTCGTCGCGATCCAGCACGGCAAGACGATCTTCACGCTGTCGGCGTCGTTCCAGCTCGAGCAGACGGGCATCGAGCACAGACCGCCGATGCCGGACGTCCCGAATCCCGAGGACGTGCCGACTATGGAGGAGCGCTTCCGCGATCGTCCCGAGATGCTACGCGCAGTTGACCCGACGCGCGCGCCCGATCGAATCGCGCTACGTCGACGAGCCGTCGTGGGACCGCGGTCCCGACGACCGCGTCGGGCGTCCAGAGTGTGTGGATGCGCGCGAACGGCGCGCTGCCCGACGACCCGTTGCTGCACGTGTGCGTGCTGACCTTCGCCTCCGATCTCACGCTGCTCGACACGGTGCTGGTGCACCACGGCCTCTCGCACGAGCACGACGCAGATCGCGATGGCCTCGCTCGATCACGCGATGTGGTTCCTGCGGCCGTTCCGCATGGACGAGTGGATCCTCTACTCGATGAAGTCGCCCGCCGCACGCGGCGGACGCGGCTTCGCCACCGGCCGGTTCTTCTCCCGTGACGGTCACCATCTGGTCAGCGTCGTGCAGGAAGGCATGATCCGCGTCAAGTAGCCGAGCCGCTGCAGCAACTGCCCAGGCCGCGTCGGACGTGCCGCTCTTCGGTCGCCGTCGCGCCGATCGCCATTCGTAGCGCGAACTTGCCGTCGACGACGGTGTGGGTCAGGTACATCGATCCGGACGCATTCGCCGTTTCCATCAATGCGCGCGACGCGTCGTCCCCGCTCTTGAGCCGGAACGTGACCAGAGCGAGTTCGTGCGGGGCGGCGAGCTCGAACCGGTCGTCGGACCCGACCCAGCCTGCGAACTCCTGCGCGAGCGCGACGCCGTTGCGCACGTGCTCGCGCAGCCCTTCGGCCCCGTACCAGCGGATCACCGACCACAACTTCAGCGCACGGAACCGGCGGCCGAGCGGTACGTGCCAGTCGCGGTAGTCGATGACGTCGCCGGATTCGCTGGCGGTGTTGCGCAGGTATTCGGGCAGGATTGACATCGCGTCGATCAAGGGCGTGCGATCGGCAACCCAGAACGTGCTGCAGTCGAAGTTCGTGAGCAACCACTTGTGCGGGTTGGTGTCGTAGGAGTCGGCCAGTTCGACCCCGTCGTTGATCCAGCGGAACTCGGGCGCGACGGCGGCGACGCCGGCCCACGCGGCGTCGACGTGCAGCCAGGCGCCGTGCTCGTGGGCGATCTCGCCCAGGTCGCGGATCGGGTCGATGGCGCCGGTGCTCGTCGTGCCGATGGTTGCGACGACCAACGTCGGCGTGATGCCGCGCCGCGACGTCGTTCTCGACAGCTTCGCGCAGCAGCGTCGGATTCATCGACAGGGTCGCAGGATCGATGTCGATCTTGCGCAGGGCGTCCGTGCCGAGGCCCGCAACGCGGCACGCCTTCTCGACCGACGAGTGCGTCTGCGTCGAGCGTGTAGACGGCGTACTTGCCGGCAGCGACACCGTCGCGTTCGGTCTCGCCGCCGCTGACGCGGTGCAGCGCGGCGAGGAGTGCGACGAGGGCCGAGTCCGACGCGGTGTGCTGGATGACTCCACCGCCCGACCCGGTCGAGCGGAATTGCTCGGGCAGATCCAGCAGCGTTGCGAACCAGTCGAGCACGTGCGTCTCGAGTTCGGTCGCCGCGGGCGAAGTGGCCCAGAGCATGCCCTGCACTCCGAGGCCGGACGCGAGCAGATCGCCGAGGATCGCCGGCCCGCTCGCGTTGGCCGGGAAGTAGGCGAAGAAGGACGGATGCTGCCAGTGCGTGATGCCGGGCAGGACGAGCTCGTCCATGTCGCGCAGTACGGCGTCGAACGGCTCGCCACGTTCGGGCGGGTCGTGCGGCAAGCGCCGCGCGCAGCGCTCCGGGTTCGGCGCGCGACAGGACGGGGAGCGACTCGACCTGCTCGCGATAGTCGGCGATCCAGTCGACCGCCTTGCGTCCGTACTCGCGGAATTCCTCGGGGCTCATGTGCGCCACGTGCCGACACTATCCGTCGCGGCCACGGATCAGGATTTCGGTCCGATGTGTTCGTCCATCAGCGCAACCGAATCGCGGCGTGCGACCGAGATGCTGTTGCGCCGGTTGAACCGCCACTGCACGCCGACGAGATCCAACGCCCACCCCGCGATTTCGAGAATGTCGACGGATTCGTTGGCGAAGAAGTATCGGGGGTAGGTGTACCGACGACCGCTGGGTCCCACAATGCGATTGAGTGAGCGGCATCCGTCCGAGTGGATTAGGCCGCGAATGAACGGCCACGGATGTTCGGAGACCAGGTGGCGTTGCCAGTCGGTCAACATGATCGGACGGGTGTGCTTCGGGCCGACTCCGTGCTGCGGGATCACACACGGCCAGTGTTTCCAGTAAGTGCCGCGATCGCTACAGCCGATTGCCGTGAACCACCCCGACACGATTGCCGCTGACCGCGGCCAATGCCGCATCTACTTCTGCCGCAATGTCTGGGTAGGCGAGACAGCAGCTGACCCGAAGGCGCGGGACACGGATGCTCATGACCAGATAGCCATCGCCGAGGTACTTGCCCGAGCAGATAGCAATAGTCGCTCGGCACACGGACATGACTCGTGCTCGCAGACGAAACAAGCGCAGTCGGCTTTGCCGCCACCTCGCGTTCAACGAGCCAGTCTCGCGCCGTCGACCGCGCAACACCGAGTTCGCGTGCGATCGACGACACCGAGGCGCCGGAACGCCGCAGTTGGCGTGCCCTTATCCGAAACGCGTCGTCGCTACACATGACTGGGTTAGTCGACGGGTGCAACAGGCTTTCGCAGCGTTATCCACACGCGTGTCGCGGTCGTGCCCCCGGTGGGATTCGAACCCACACTGGGCGGGTTTTGAGTCCGCTTCCTCTGCCAGTTGGGATACAGGGGCAAAGCTGATGCCGGGCCGAGCCTGACACATCCCCGACATCGTATCCGGGCTAGGCTGGTCACTCGCGATCGTCGGTCTGATGGAGAGGGACGCACCGTGGCGCCCGATGTTGATCCCGGGCCGGACAATCCGGCGGGCGACCGATTGCGGGTCGTCATCGCCGAGGACGAGGCGCTGATCCGGCTCGATCTCCGCGAGATGCTCATCGACGAGGGCTTCGAAGTCGTGGGCGAGGCAGCCGACGGCGAGCAGGCAGTTGCGCTCGCGGGCGAACTGCGTCCGGATCTGGTGATCTGCGACATCAAGATGCCGAAGATGGACGGCATCGCCGCGGCCGCGCACATCACCGGCAACCGCATCGCCCCCGTCGTGATGCTGACGGCGTTCAGCCAGCGCGACCTCATCGAGCGCGCTCGCGACGCCGGCGCGATGGCCTACCTCGTGAAGCCGTTCGAGAAGCGCGACCTGCTCCCGGCGATCGAGATGGCGGTCTCGCGGTTCGCCGAGATCACCGCCCTCGAGGCGGAAGTCACGGGACTGCGCGAACGCCTCGAAGCGCGCAAGCTCATCGAACGGGCGAAGGGTGCGCTGATGACCGCCCATGCGATGACTGAGCCCCAGGCCTTCCGCTGGATCCAGCGCGCCGCCATGGACAACCGCACCTCCATGCGCGCCGTTGCCGAGCTTGTTCTCACCGGCGAGATGCCCGAATAGCGACGTTCAAGACGGAATCGCCGCGCAGCTACGCACCAGTAATCAGACGCAAACCGCTCGGTTCGGATGATTTGCGGGTTGAGATTTGGTTACGACAACGATCAACGCGTAACGACTGCTGCATCTGTCGTTGGCTATGCGCTAACGTGCCGTCCACAAACGGATCGACTGTGTCGAGAGACATCCGCAGGAAGGCGAATCAGTGCGCAGATCCATCAGCACCATGGCGATCACCACGGTGGCGGCGGGAGCCCTCGCGCTCACCGGCTGCTCCAGCAGCAGCGGCGGCGGCGGCGACCAGCAGCGCCCCGGCAGGCGGCACGTCCAGCAGCAGCGGCGGCGGCGGCGGCCTGACCAGAGCAGCAGCGGCGGCGGCGGCGCCACCACCCAGACCTACAAGCTCGGCTTCATCGGCGCGCTGTCCGGCCCGAACGCCCAGCTCGGTATCAACGAGAAGAACGGCATGCGAGCTGGCCATCGACCAGGCCAACAGCGCCGGCAAGTACAAGTTCAAGATCCAGCTCGACGCCCAGGACAGTGAGGGCGACCCGGCCAAGGCGCCGGCCGCAGCCACCGCGCTGATCTCCGACCCGAAGGTCATCGGCGTCGTCGGCCCGGCGTTCTCCGGTGAGAGCGAAGCGGTCGACCCGAGCTTCTGCCACGCGTCGCCGCCGATGCCGATCGTCACGGCGTCGGCCAGCAACGGAACGCTGCAGAACCAGGGCTACACCTGCTGGCACCGCATCATCCCGAACGACAACGTCGAGGGAACCCAGGGTGCTGACTGGCTCGCCCGCACCGGCGCGAAGAAGGTCTACGTCCTCAACGACCTGAGCACCTACGGTGCCGGTGTCGCGGCGACGATGGCCAAGGAGCTGAAGGCCAAGGGCGTTCAGGTCATCACCAACGGTGTCGACGGAACCACGACGAAGAACTACGGCCCGATCGCGCAGACGATCGCCGCCAGTGGCGCCGACGCACTGTTCTACGGCGGTTACGACGCGCAGGCCGCATTGCTCGCCAAGGCGCTGCAGGCGGCCGGCTTCAAGGGCCGCACGGTGTCGGGTAACGGTGCCAAGGACTCGGTGTTCACCAAGAACGCCGGCCCGGCCGGTAACGGCTGGTACTTCACCTGCGGTTGCCAGGACGCGACCGGTCGCTCCGTCGGCCAAGGCGTTCACTGCCGCATACAAGGCGAAGTTCGGCCAGGACCCGTCGACCTACTCGCCCGAGGCGTACGACGCGGCGAACCTGATGATGGACGCGATCTCGAAGGCTCAGGGCACTCCGGTCACACGCACCTCGCTGCTGACCGCGCTCAACGCCGAGGACTTCAAGGGCATCACGACCACGATCAAGTTCCAGAAGAACGGTGAGGTCGTGGCCAACAACCTGATCGTGAACCTGTTCGAGCAGAAGAACGGACAGATCGTCGGGCTCGGTGACATCAACAAGGCCACCGCAAAGTGACCTTGTGTCGGTTGGCTAGCTAGTCCCACGTGACGGGGCGAGTCGGATAGCATCCGGCTCGCCCCGCACGCATTTTCTGCCTTGGTCAGTCGGGTCGCGCCGTGCGCGGCGCGCGCGTCTAGTTTCGAGGAGCTATCGGCGTGAGCCAATCCCAAGACTGGTTCCAGCAGTTACCGCAGAACATCGTGATCGGTCTCGAACAGGGATCGATGTACTCGCTGATCGCTCTCGGGTACACGCTCGTCTACGGCGTGCTGCAGCTGATCAACTTCGCGCACAGCGAGGTGTTCATGACCGGGGCCTTCGGTAGCTATCTGGTCGTGAACGGCATCGTCGGCAACCGACATCTGAGCGGGGCGATGGTGCCCCTCACGGTCGTGGCCGGCGTGCTGTCAGGTGCGATCTGCGGCGCGGCAATCGCCTGGCTGCTCGAGAAGGTCGCCTATCGCACGCTGCGCCGCAACGGCGCGCCGAAACTGGCGTTCCTGATCAGCGCGATCGGGGCCTCGCTGTTCTTGTCGAACCTCGCGGGCAAGCTGTTCAACCGACTACCGAACAACTCGTTCCCGACGTACTTCAACGTCAACCATCAGCTGTTCACGATCGGCAGTGCGAAGGTGTCGCTGATCGTCGTGATCATCGTGGCCACCGCGCTCGTCATGATGCTGTTCCTCGACCGGCTTGGTGAATGCCACGAAGCTCGGACGCGGCATCCGCGCCGTCGCCGAGGACGCGCCGACCGCGGCGCTGATGGGCATCGACATCGACAAGACGATCTCGCGCACGTTCGTGATCGGCGGTGCCCTCGCCGGCGTCGCAGGCTTCATGTTCGGAACCGCCTTCGGCGTCGGCAACCTGATGGGCTTCACGCCGGGCGTCAAGGCGTTCGCCGCCGCGGTGCTCGGCGGCATCGGCAACATCCGCGGCGCCATGATCGGCGGCCTGATCCTCGGCCAGGCCGAAGTGCTCATCTCGGCGTTGCCGTTCGTCGGCGCACAGTGGAACGACGCGGTGAGCTTCGTCGTCCTCGTGCTGATCCTGCTGGTGCGACCTACCGGCATCCTCGGCGAGCGGTTGGGACGGGCGGCATGAGCGACGCTTGCGGAGCGAATCAAAGACATGTTCCACGCCGCCAGGCGCGGTTGTCGGTGCCGACTGGCCCGAGCGCAGCGAGTGGTCACGAGGTGACCGCATGAGAAGCAACACGAGCGTGCTCGTCAAGCGGCTTGCTCGCCTGCCTGTTCGGCGGAGTCGTGCTCGCGCTCATGGTGGGCAATCAGGAAGGCACGTTCAACGACTTCGGGATCGCGTTCAAGGAAGCCCTGTGGCGCCCGCGCGTCTTCATCTTCCTGGCGATCGGTGTCGTGATCTTCCTGCTGATCACATTCTGGCCACTCGTCCGGCCCTACATCCGACGCCCCGGCGTTGCCAGCGCGGGCGCCGGCATCCTCGTGATCATCGCTGCACAAACGATCATGAACTGGTACGACCCGCTCGCAAGCGTGACCAGCGGCAAGTTCGGTGACCTCCGCAGCGCGGTCGACAAGACGACAGGCCTCGGTCAAGTGACCACCTGGTTCTTCGACTGGATGGCCTGGACGCTCGCGGCTGCTGGGTTGGTCGCGTGCGCGATCGCGATCGCGGCACGGATCCGGATCGCCGGCTACGTGGCTGCTGTCATCGGTGTGCTCGGTGCTGCTGCCGCATACGACGCGCACACCAGCGTGATCGACCTGACGAAGCAGATCGACCACTCGCTCGGCATGTTCGCCGACATGATCGGGTTCCTCATCCTCGGCGGCGCCGGCCTCATCGCGGCGCTGTCGAAGAAGGAGGTCGCGGATCCGCAGGGCTTCATCCGTGACGCGATCAGCTACCGCAACGGGCTGTTCGTCGTCCTCATAGCGGTCGTGATGGGCCTGCTCGCCCTGCTCAACGACTGCTGGACCGGACCGCTGGTTCTCAACGCCGACCTTGCCGATTCGAGCAGGGACTTCAAGGGCACCGCGATCAGCTCACTCGGCAGCGATTATCTCGCATGGCTGGGTTGGACGCTGTTCGTCGTGGCAACGTTGCTCGCGCTGGCGACGGTGTTCGTCCCGGTGCGCGTGGTGGGCCTGCTCAGCACCGTGGTTTCGCTCGTCGGCATCGTGACGACGTTCTTCACGCTCAAATCCATGACCGAAGTCGTCGCGAAAGTGGCGTCGACGAACGGCGCGGAGTGGATGAACCTTGGTGTCGGCGGCTTCATCATGTGCCTCGTGTTCGCCGTCTACATCGCGGGTGCGGTCCAGGCGGGCGCGTTCAGCCGTCGGAAGGCGAAAACGGTCGACCCCGCCGACGCGCCGGCCGCGGTGCTGGCGGAAGAGCCGGTCACCAAGAAGGGCAGGCGCACCGCCGGGCAGCGCAAACTGCCGGTGACCTCGATGGTCGGTGCGGTGAGCGGGTCGCGCAACGTTCGGGCAGTGCTGATCATCGGTCTCGCGATCGCGATCTTCTACCCGCCGATGCTTCCGGTCGTTTGGCAGAACGTCCTCGTCGTCCAGATCGGCGTGTTCGTGCTGCTCGCGCTCGGCCTGAACGTGGTCGTCGGCTGGGCCGGCCTGCTGGACCTCGGCTACATCGCCTTCTACGAGGTCGGCGCTTACACGACGGCGTACTTCTCAGGTTCCCTGCCGATCAAGCCACCGAGCTGGCTGCACCTCAAGCCGCTCGAAACGATCCCGTTCGCGATCCTGGCGTGTTTGATCGCCGGCATTCTGCTGGGCGCGCCGACGCTGCGCCTGCGCGGTGACTACCTGGCGATCGTCACGCTCGGCTTCGGTGAGATCACCCAGCTGTGGGCGATCAACGCGCGCGGGATCACCGGCGGCCCGCAGGGCCCGACGATCCCGCACCCGTCGATCCACCTGTTCGGCATCAACGTCACCTTCGGTGAGGACAACCTGCCCTACTGGTACCTGCTACTGATCATGCTCGTAGTGGTGCTGATCTTGTTCTACCGGCTCGAAGGGTCACGAATCGGACGAGCGTGGGCGGCCATCCGCGAGGACGAGGTCGCCGCGCAGGCATCAGGTGTGAACACGGTGCGGGTGAAGCTGCTCGCGTTCGCGATCGGTGCGTCCACCTCGGCGCTGGCAGGATCGTTCTTCGCCAGCCAGGTCGGCTACTTCGACCCGAGCCTGTTCACGCTGCAGGCGTCGATCCTCATCGTGGCCTACGTCGTCTTCGGCGGCATGGGTTCGCTGGCCGGCGCAATGGCCGGTGCGGCAGCGCTCACCTGGCTGCCGCAGTTCCTGAAGGACCAGGTACCCCAGAACGACCGCCAGATGTGGGTCGGCGCGCTCGTCCTCGCGATGATGATCTTCCGACCGGCCGGGTTGCTGCCCGCTCGCAGACGCAAGGCCGAACTGCAGGGACTCGATGCGCCGGCCTCCGCCGAGGTATCGGCCGTGCCGGCGTCGGAGGGGTTGTGATGACCGAAACCGCCACGAAGCCCGATGAAACCGCGGCGCCCGACATCGTTTTCGACGTGAGTCACGCGACGCTGCGCTTCGGCGGTGTAGTGAGTCTGAACGACATCTCGATGCAGATGCGTCGCAGCGAGATCCTCGCCGTGATCGGCCCGAACGGGGCCGGTAAGACATCGCTGTTCAACTCGCTCACCGGTGTCTACACGCCGCAAGAAGGTGAGATCACGCTGGCCGCGCGGCTGGGCGACGAGCCACGCAGCGTGCTCGGCCGCAAGACGCACGTCATCAATCACATGGGTGTTGCGCGCACGTTCCAGAACATCCGGCTGTTCCCGGCGTTGACGACGATCGAGAACGTCAAGGTCGGCATCGAGACCCGGATGAAGGCCGGTCCGATCGCGTCGATGCTCGGCATGCCGTGGCAGCGTCGCGAAGAGAAGCGCAGCACCGACACTGCGATGGCGTTGCTGCGTGAGGTGGGGCTCGCTCGCAAGGCGAACGAGCTCGCACACTCGCTGGCCTACGGCGAGCAGCGGCGACTCGAGATCGCCCGCGCCCTCGGCACCGATCCCGGTGTGCTGCTCCTCGACGAGCCGGCGGCAGGCACCAACCCGGTCGAGAAGCGCGAACTCGCCGAGCTGATCCAGCGAATCAACGTCGAGCGCGGCATCAGCGTCCTGCTCATCGAGCACGACATGAAGCTCGTCATGTCGATCGCGCACCGCATCATCGTGTTGAACTTCGGCGAGAAGATCGCCGAAGGCACTCCGGACGAGATCCAGCGCAACCCCGCGGTCATCGCTGCTTACCTCGGCACGTCCGCCGATGACGTCGAGACGACCGACCAGCCGGAGTTGCATCTCATCGATACCGAGGGCGTGCAGGTGCGTGACGAGGAACCCGAAGAGACGGGGGAGTAGCCGTGGCCAAGGGTGACTTGATGCTCGATGTCCAGGACATCGAGGTGCGCTACGGCAGCATCCGTGCGCTGACCAGCGTGACGTTCCAGGTGAACGAGGGCGAGATCGTCGCGCTGCTCGGCGCCAACGGCGCCGGCAAGACGACCACGCAGCGCGCGGTGTCGGGCATGCTGCGGCCGACGCGCGGATCGATCGTGTATCGCGGCGACCGCACCGACGGCATCGCGGCGCACAACCTGATCCGGCGCGGGATCTGCCACGTCCCCGAAGGACGGCACGTGTTCCCGCGCATGACCGTCGCCGAGAACCTCGACATGGGCGCGTTCCGGTTCCGTCGCGTCGACCCCGCCGATGTCGACCGGGTGCTCGAGATGTTCCCGATCCTCAAACAACGATTCCGCCAACCAGCAGGAACCCTGTCGGGTGGCGAACAGCAGATGCTGGCCATCGGTCGTGCGTTGATGGGACACCCCGAGCTGCTGCTGTTGGACGAACCGTCGATGGGGCTCGCTCCGCTGATCGTCGAGCAGATCTTCTCGATCGTGCGTGAGATCAACGAGACGGGCGTGACGGTGTTGCTCGTCGAGCAGAACGCTTCGCAGGCGCTCGGACTGGCAGATCGCGGCTACGTCCTCGAGACAGGTGAGATCGTGCTCTCCGGTACGGGTCAGGAATTGCTCGCCGACGACCGCGTGCGCGCCGCGTATCTCGGCGAGGAGATTTCCACCGCTTAGCGTCAGGGGGTTGCGCTACTCCCGGCACAGGGTCCTATGGTTGCAGGTGCAGCTATCCCCCCTTCCTCACCTCCAACCGGGAGGTTCCATCTAGTGACGCGCGCGAGCGTACGGGTGCGCCCTGCCGAGACAGCCGATGTCCCGGCCCTGGTCACCCTCATCAGTTCGGTCGATACGAAGTCGGGTGTTTTCAGCGGACGCGGCCTGGTCGATCCCGACCTCGCGCACCTTGCGGCCCGGCTCACCACGATCTTGTCCGAGGCGGGCCGCACTCTGGTCGTGGCCACCGACGACCAGACCGGCGACCTCGTCGGTCTGCTGGTAACGAAGATGGACGAGATCGGCGCGATCGACCTGACGCCTGCCGTCCACGTGACGCATCTGCTTGTCACGCCGACACATCGCCGTCGTGGCGTCGGTCGCACGTTGCTGGCCGCGGCCGTCCATCTGGCCGACGAGCGCGGCGTCGACCGGGTGCTGGCGACCGCCGCATCTGGCTCGCGCGAGGCCAACCGTTACCTCGCCCGCCTCGGTTTCGCGCCGCTCGTCGTCCACCGGGTCGCCTCCACCGCCGCGCTGCGGCGTTCGCTGGGGATCTCCGACGTCTCCGAGCGCATCGCTCTGCTGCGGCGCGCCCGGCTCAACCGGGTGCAGCGGACCGCCTCGGGCGCGCGACCACGCGGGCTCGTCGGCCGCGGCGTCGGACGAGGCGCCTGACCCGCGGCTAGCGTCCGACCACAGTCCTAGAGTGGGGCCGTGGCTGACACCGCGACGAGACCTGCGACCACCTCTCGACTCCTGCTCCTGGACGGGCACTCGCTGGCGTACCGCGCGTTCTACGCACTGCGCGAGGTAGAGATGTCGACGACGACCGGGCAGCCCACGAACGCGGTGTTCGGGTTCACCTCGATGCTCATCAATCTGATGCGCGACGAGCAGCCCACCCACATCGGCGTGTGCTTCGACGTATCCCGCAAGACCTTCCGGTCCGAGCAGTACGCCGAATACAAGGCCGGCCGCTCAGCCATGCCCGACGACTTCCGCGGCCAGGTCGAACTCATCCGGCTCGTGCTCGACGCACTGCGCATCCGCTATGTCGCCGTCGAGGGATACGAGGCCGACGACCTGATCGCGACCCTGACGACGCAGGCCGACGCCGAGGGCATGCAGGTGCTCATCTGCACCGGCGACCGCGACGCGCTGCAACTGGTCAACGACCACGTCACCGTGCTCTACCCGAGGCGCGGCGTCAGCGACATGAACCGCTTCACGCCCGAAGCCGTCGAAGAGAAGTACGGCCTCACGCCCACGCAGTACCCCGACTTCGCCGCGCTGCGCGGTGACCCGAGCGACAACCTGCCGAGCATCCCGAGCGTCGGTGAGAAGACCGCTGCCAAATGGGTCCGCGAGTACGGCAACCTCGACGGCCTGGTCGCCAACGTCGACACCGTCAAGGGCAAGGTCGGCGACGCACTACGCGAGCACCTGGCGGGCGTGCTCATGAACCGCCGCCTGACCGAGCTCGTGCGTGATGTGACCCTCGATGTGACACCCGACGAACTCGAGCGGCAGCAGTGGGATCGCGAAGAGGTGCACAAGCTCTTCGACGACCTGCAGTTCCGCGTATTGCGTGAGCGGCTGTTCCAAGAGGTCGCCGCGGCCGAGCCCGAGGCCGAAGAGGGCTTCGACGTTCGCTACGAGCGCCTCGACGTCGACGAGGTCGAGCAGTGGCTCGATGAGCACGCCCGCAGCGGCGACCGCGTCGGCGTTGCCTTCCGTGGCCAGTGGGGGCGGGGGACGGGCTCGCTCACCGGGTTGGCGCTCGCAAGCTCTGACGGCGCATCGGCCTACCTCGACCCGTCCCGCATGAGCCCCGACGACGACGCTGCGGTAACCGCGTGGCTGGCCGACCCGGCGATACCGAAGGCGACCCACGACATCAAGGGACCGGTGCTCGCATTGCGCGAACACGGTTGGCGCATCGACGGGGTCACCAGTGACACGCAGCTCGCGGCGTACCTGCTCCGTCCTGACCAGCGCACGTTCGATCTGTCCGACCTCGCGCTGCGCTACCTGCGGCGCGAGCTGCGCAGCAACGTCGAAGAGTCAGGTCAGCTGACCCTCGACGGCGGTCTCGACGAGTCCGACGACGCCCTGGCTGAGATCGAGACGGTGCAGGCGACCGCGATCAACGACCTGGCGACAGCCTTTGACGCCGAACTCGACACCGGCGGTGCATCGCGGCTGCTCGCCGAACTCGAGCTGCCGTTGACGTTCGTCCTCGCCGACATGGAAGCGGTCGGCATCGCGGCCGACACCGATGCGCTGATCGATCTGCAGTCCGAACTGGGCGGCGCGGTCAAACAGGTCGAGCAGGACGCACATCAACTTGTCGGGCGCGAGTTCAACCTCGGGTCCCCGAAGCAACTGCAAGAGATCCTGTTCGACGAGCGGAAGTTGCCCAAGACCAAGCGGATCAAGACCGGCTACACGACCGACGCCGACTCGCTGACGGATCTGTTCGCCAAGACCGGCGACGAGTTGCTCGGTCAGCTTCTGCGCCACCGCGAGGTCGCCAGGCTCAAGACCGTCGTCGACGGATTGCTGCCGCTGGTCGATGACCACAATCGCATCCACACCACGTTCAACCAGACCGTCGCCGCGACCGGGCGGCTGTCGTCGGTTGATCCGAACCTGCAGAACATCCCGGTACGCACCGCTGAGGGACGCCGCATCCGTGAGGCGTTCGTCGTGGGCGCCGGTTTCGAGTCACTGATGACCGCCGACTACAGCCAGATCGAGATGCGGATCATGGCGCACCTCTCCGGCGATGCGGGTCTGATCGAGGCGTTCACGACCGGCGAAGACCTGCACACGTTCGTCGCCTCGCGTGCGTTCGACATCCCGACCGATGACGTCGACCCCGAGATGCGTCGCCGCATCAAGGCGATGTCCTACGGCCTGGCCTACGGATTGTCGGCGTTCGGACTGTCGAAGCAGCTCAAGATCACACCCGACGAGGCCCGTGGCCAGATGGACGCCTACTTCACCCGCTTCGGCGGCGTCCGCGACTACCTGCGTTCGGTCGTCGAGGACGCCCGACAGACCGGCTTCACCGAGACGATCATGGGACGCCGCCGGTATCTCGCGAACCTCAACAGCGAGAACCGCAACCTGCGCGAGATGGCCGAACGTGCCGCGCTCAACGCCCCCATCCAGGGCAGCGCAGCAGACATCATCAAGGTCGCCATGCTCGGCGTGCACCGCGGGCTGGCCGACGCCGGCCTCAGGTCGCGACTGCTGCTGCAGGTGCACGACGAACTCGTCCTCGAGATCGCCGCCGGCGAGCGCGACCAGGTCGAAGCGCTCGTGCGCGACCAGATGGGAAACGCCTACAAGCTCGGCGACGTCCCGCTGGACGTGTCGGTGGGCATCGGCCGCACCTGGCACGAAGCGGCGCACTGACTCTGGCCCGCCGTAGGCGGGTCGACCTCCGCTCCGCTGTCGGCGGGCGGGGAATGGCGCAGATCAGGCCGGCTGGTACTCCATCCACTCCCTGTCGATCTGCAGGCCGGTGTTCAGATAGAGATTCAGGGCGCTGCGGTTCTCTGCCTGGACTGCGAGCCCGAGCACCGTCGCACCGGCGTCGCTGCGCCGACGCAGACCGTCGAGCAGCAGGGCGCGGCCGAGACCGTTGCCCCGCTCGTCCTTTGCGGCGGCGAGCTGGGCGATCCAACCCGTGCCGTCGGAGAAGATGCGTCCGGTCGACACGCCGACCAGACGGTCGCCGCGCCAGGCGAGCACCTGCAGGTCGGGCACCGTCGTGTCGGTGATGAACAGCTCGCGCCAGTCCTCGAACTCGCGATGCGGGTGACCTGGCACCTCGGCCCAGCCCGCGTCGACGTAGATCAGGTGATACATGGCTGCGGCGTCGCCCGGCGTGAAGTCCCGGGTCTGGACGCCGTCGGGGTAGCGGGGTTCGGCGATGGTCCAGTCCTGCGCCACCGGACGGATGAGTTCGAAGCTTGATCGCGCGTGCCGCCAGCCGTGTGCCGAGAGGGCCGCGCGCATCGCCTCGTCGCGATCGAGCACCTCGATGTGGGCACCGTCGAAGCGGGCGTACCAATCGATCAGGTCGTCGGCGACCGCGCCGGTCAACTGCTGGTCGGGGTCGGTGACGAACCATGCGTCGTATTCATTGCGCACCGCAACCGCGACCAGGCGATCACCGTCGGTGAAGACCCGACTGTTGGTCTCGAAGTCAGTGATGTGATCGAAGTGCTCGCCGATCTCTGCTTCGTCCTCTTCAGGTGCGCCGAACCAGAACGTCGCGGCGCGTGTGGCCAGTTCGGCCGCGGCAGGGATGTCGTCTCGTGTGGCGGGACGGCTTTGCATCCCCTCATCGTGCCGCGTCAGGTCAATTCACATACGTAGATCGCCGTGCCGGGCAAGATCGCCCCGCGCAGCGGCGACCACTGGCCCCACTCCTGGGTGTGGCCGGCGGGCCATTCCGGCTCGACGAGGTCGACGAGCCGGAAGCCGGCTGCGGCGATCTCGCGTACGCGATCGCCCAGCGTGCGGTGGTGCTCGACGTAGGTGGGAGTGCGGTCGGCGGCGAACTCGACGTACGGCGTGCGGTCCCAATACGGCATGGTCGCGCGCAACCCGTCCGGGCCGGGGTCGTCCGGGAACGCCCAGCGGATCGGATGCGTCGTCGCGAACACCCATCGACCGCCCGGCCGCAGGACCCGCGAGACCTCGCGCATGACTGCCGCGGAATCGGCGACGAACGGCACCGCGCCGAAGGCGGTGAACGCGATGTCGAAGGACGCGTCGCGAAACGGCAGGCGCTGCGCGTCGGCCTGCACGAGCGGGACATCAACACCGGTACGTGCGGCGCCGTCGCGAGCGTGGCGCAGCATGCCGGCCGAGATGTCGGACGCGACTACCTGCGCGCCCTGCCCGACGAGCCAGCGCGAGCACATCGCCGAGCCGCAGCCGACCTCGAGGATTCGCTTGCCGCGCACGTCCGAGCCCAGCAGCCGCGCGTCCTGCTCACGCAGGTTCTCCGGAGACCACACGAAGTCGGCGACGCCGAGGAACTCGCCGTGCTCGCGGTGGTAGTCGTCGGCCTCGGCGTCCCACCAGCGCCGGTTCGCTCGGACGGTCGCCTGACGGTCGGCCGGCTGCCGGCCGACACCGATCGGCGAGGGTGGCTCAGCTGCTTCCGCCGCCACCGCACCCGCCGCCGCCGCCGCACGAGGACCCGCCGCCGCAGGACGATCCGCCGCCACACGACGATCCACCGCCACACGACGATCCGCCACCACAGCCATGGTGGCCGCCATGGTGACCGCCGGAACCGCCGTCGCCGCCTGCCGCCCACCAGGTCGACTCGCCGCCGGAGCGCCGACGCGGACCGCGGCCCTTGGTACCGCCCAGCCGCACGACCAGGCCGAGCACCACAACGGCGACGACGACCAGGATCACGGCGGGCATGTCACGAGCGTAAGCGCCACCTAGGCTCAATGCGATGGCACAGCTTCGCCGGCGTGGACGACCCGACCTGCAGCGGATGAACGCTGCGGTGGCGGCGCTCGTGCTGCCCGAGGCTGTCTACAAGACGTGCCCGTGGCAGCCGCGCGAACTCGTCGAGACCGGACTGCGGCAATGGCTGCGTTGCGCGGGGGCCGCGCTGCGCGACGACAAGGTGATCGGCATGCCGTCGCACGCGGTCGACGAGGCGTGGCACGGTTTCATTCTGTGCACCGCGCAGTACGCCGACTTCTGCCGGCGCGCCTACGGGCAGTTCCTGCACCATCATCCCGACGGTGGTGGGGGAGCGGCTGTCGACGACCCCGCTGCCCAGCTCGGGCGCACCGTTGTCGCCTGGTCGATCGTTGCTCATCGTGACGAGCCGTGCGTGCTGTGGGATCTCGACGAGCAGGTCGGGGTCGAGCACCCGTGGGGCAGTGCCCGCGCAACGGGTAGCACAAGTACTGGCGAACCTGACCGAACTGAAAGAGGGCTGACGTGGCGATCCCTGTCCCGATGCGGATGCTGTGGGCCGTGCTGTCGCGAGTCGGCGGCACCCCGGTGTTGCAGTTGCCGCCCGACGAGATCGCGGCCGGACGGGCGAGCCGGCAAAAGCTCATCCTGATGCCCGGTGCATCCCTCATCGTCGGCCGCACCCACCGCGACGTCGATGTCGAGGACACCACCGTGGGCACGATCCCGGCGCGCATCTACCGGCCGTCCGGTGTCAGCGAAACCGCTGCCGCTGATCATGAACTTCCATGGCGGCGGCTTCATCACCGGCGATCCGCAGCAGTCACAGTGGTGGTGCAGCTCGATCGCCCACGATGCGCGTGCGGTCGTGGTGTCCGTCGACTACCGCTTGGCTCCCGAGCACCCGTATCCCGGCGGCCCCGGAGGATTGCTTACGCGGCCACGGCGTGGTGCGCCGAGCACGCGGCCGACCTCGGCGCCGACGGGTCCCGCATCGGCGTCATGGGCGACAGCGCAGGCGGCAATCTCGCGGCGGTCGTGTCGTTGATGGCCCGCGACCGCGGCGGCCCGCAGATCGCGCTGCAGGTGCTGCTCTACCCGGCCGTCGATATGCGTCAACACCTACCCGTCCGAGGACGAGAACGAGTTCGCGCCGATCCTCGGCAAGGCCGACCTGGGCATCAGCGACGTCTACTGCCCGGGCCACGAGGACGAGCCGTATGCCTCGCCGCTGTTCGGCGAGCACGAGGGACTGCCGCCGGCGCTGATCCAGACCGCCCAGCACGATCCGCTGCGCGATCAGGGTCGGGTCTACGCCGACGCACTGCGCAAGGCCGGCGTCGAGGTTCGGCTGACGAACTACGTCGACGCTGTGCACGGTTACATCTCCCTGCCGGGTGTGGTGCCGGTCGCGCGGCAGGCGCTCGCCGAAGCGGTTGCCGCGTTCGGCGAGGCGTTCGCCCGTTAGCGTGCAGGGCCCGGATTACCGGGAACAGAAGGGTCTGGAGTAGGGTTGAGGCTGGTGGTACAGGTCTGTGGCCTCGACATGGAGTAGGCCGCTCGTCAAATCCGCACCGGAAATGTCGATGGACTTCGGTCCGAGGGCTGCGCCGCGACCTTCGAGCAACTGTCAGGACCCACCTACTCAATGACGTCCACCCAAACCGCACCGCGCAGCACCCCCCAGGTCGCCATCAACGACATCGGCACCGCCGATGACTTCCTCGCCGCGATCGACAGCACCATCAAGTACTTCAACGACGGCGACATCGTCGAAGGCACCATCGTCAAGGTTGACCGCGACGAGGTCCTTCTCGACATCGGCTACAAGACCGAAGGTGTCATCCCGTCCCGCGAACTCTCCATCAAGCACGACGTCGACCCGAACGAGGTCGTCACCGTCGGCGATGAGATCGAGGCCCTGGTTCTCCAGAAGGAGGACAAGGAAGGCCGGCTGATCCTCTCCAAGAAGCGCGCGCAGTACGAGCGCGCATGGGGCACGATCGAGGAGAAGAAGGAGCGCGACGAGGTCGTCGAGGGCACCGTCATCGAGGTCGTCAAGGGCGGCCTGATCATCGACATCGGCCTGCGTGGCTTCCTGCCCGCGTCGCTGGTCGAGATGCGCCGCGTCCGCGACCTGCAGCCCTACGTCGGCAAGACGCTCGAGGCGAAGATCATCGAGCTCGACAAGAACCGCAACAACGTCGTGCTCTCGCGGCGTGCGTGGCTCGAGCAGACCCAGTCCGAGGTGCGCAGCGAGTTCCTGAACAAGCTCGCCAAGGGCCAGGTCCGTACCGGTGTCGTCAGCTCGATCGTCAACTTCGGCGCGTTCGTCGATCTCGGCGGCGTCGACGGTCTGGTGCACGTCTCCGAGCTGTCCTGGAAGCACATCGACCACCCGTCCGAGGTCGTCGAGGTCGGCCAGGAGGTCACCGTCGAGGTTCTCGACATCGACCTCGACCGCGAGCGCGTCTCGCTGTCGCTCAAGGCCACCCAGGAAGACCCGTGGCGCCAGTTCGCCCGCACCCACCAGATCGGGCAGGTCGTCCCGGGCAAGGTCACCAAGCTGGTTCCGTTCGGCGCGTTCGTCCGCGTCCAGGACGGCATCGAGGGCCTGGTGCACATCTCCGAGCTGGCCGAGCGTCACGTCGAGATCCCCGAGCAGGTCGTCAACGTCGGCGACGACCTGCTGGTCAAGGTCATCGACATCGACCTCGAGCGGCGCCGCATCTCGCTGTCGCTGAAGCAGGCGAACGAGGGCGCGCTCACCGAGGACTCGCTTCGACCCGGCGCAGTACGGCATGGAGGCCCAGTACGACGACAAGGGCAACTACATCTACCCCGACGGCTTCGATCCCGAGACCCAGGAGTGGCTGCCCGGCTACGACGATCAGCGTGAGGCGTGGGAGAAGCGCTACGCGTCGGCTCGCGAGCGTTTCGAGGCGCACAAGAAGCAGCTCGCAGGACGCCCAGAAGGCCGACGCCGATGCTGCGGTCGAGACCGGCGATGCGCTCGTCCTACACCTCGGAGGCTCCGGAGTCGGGCGGTTCGCTCGCTTCGGACGAGGCGCTGGCGGCACTGCGCGAGAAGCTGGCCGGTCGCTAGAACCAGCTCTGCACGACGGCCCGGGACACATGTCCCGGGCCGTTCTGCGTCCCACCCCGCTGTGTCGGTACGGTCGGGAGCGTGCGGGTGGCGCTGAGCGGGGGAGTCGGGTCCGGCAAGAGCACCGTTGCCCGCCGGCTCGAGCACCACGGCGCCGTGGTCATCGACGCGGACGCGATCGCGCGCGAGGTCGTCGAGCCCGGAACGTCTGGTTACGACGAGGTGGTGGCCCGCTTCGGTGACGCCGTGGTCGCGGACGGCCGGCTCGACCGTGCCGCAGTGGCCAAGATCGTGTTCAACGACCAGGACGCGCTGGCCGACCTGAACAAGATCGTGCATCCACGCGTCGGCCGACGTGTCGCCGAGCTGACCGCCGCGGCGCCCGAGGACGCAGTTCTCGTCTACGACGTCCCGCTGCTCGCCGAGAAGGGCTCGCGCGAGGGCTTCGACGTGGTCGTCATGGTGCTCGCCGACCGCGAGACGCGCCTGGAACGGCTTGCGGGCCGTGGCATGCCCCGCGAGGACGCCGAGGCCCGGATGGCGGCGCAGGCGAGCGATGAGCAACGCCGCGCGATGGCCGACGAGATCGTCGAGAACAACGGCGTCGACGGACGACCTCGACGCGACAGTGGACGCGCTGTGGGACCGGCTCCGCACCAGGTAGGCGGTTTGGAACGGCCGATCCCGATCAGATAGAGTCATCGCCCGTACGCGAGGGCGCGAAAACGCCGCGCGAACTGCGGACGTAGCGCAGCTGGTAGCGCATCACCTTGCCAAGGTGAGGGTCGCGGGTTCGAATCCCGTCGTCCGCTCGAGGCACCGCCTCGGCGATCTCTCCGGCGAAAGCCGGAGCCAAGCCGACCCACACGGCGGCGTGGCCGAGTGGCTTAGGCAAGGGCCTGCAAAGCCCTGTACGCGGGTTCGATTCCCGCCGCCGCCTCGCAGGTTGCACGACAGACAAACCACCGCTCACAGCGGTGCATACGGGCGATTAGCTCAGTGGGAGAGCACTACCTTGACACGGTAGGGGTCACTGGTTCAATCCCAGTATCGCCCACCAGTTCGAACCCGGACTCGTCGAAGCGTACGGGCGGCCAACATCAACGTGCCGGTTGGCGACGCCTGGTCGCAGCCTGTCAGCCGGCAGCGATGCCTTCGCCGCCGGCGCCACCGGGCACGGAGACCGATCCGATCGCGGTCAGGGCACCGGTGCTACCGATGGAGAACTCGTCCACGATGCCGTTGCGTCCGGTCTGCACGTAAAGGAAACGCCCGTCGGGTGTTGCGGTCGCATCGACCGTTCCCGGGTCCGTGCTCGTGTTCCCGAGCGCAGCCAGGGTGCCATTGGTATCGGTGTACCCCGAGACGCTGGCGCTGCCGGCGTTCGACCCGTAGACCTTGTCGCCGGTGACGGTGACCCAGCACGTTGCGGCCTGCCCGGTCGTCGTGCGCAGGATCAGGCTCAGGGTCGCGTCGTGGTTGACGTCGAACGTCGCGAGCGCGGACGGCCCGGCCTCGGCGATCACCAGATGCTGCTGCCGGTCGAAGGCGATCGCGAACGGCACATTGCCCGTGTCCGGGGTGATGACCGGTTCGCGGGACGGACCGAACCAGCTGACAGGGAAGACCTCGATGCTCTGTCCGTCACCCTTGGTCGTGACGATGAGCTTCGAACCGTCCGGGGTGAAAGCGATCTGGCCGGGGGTGCTGGTGAACTCGGGACTCGGGTTCGGGTTGAACCCGAGGTCGCGGTGCCACGCCGGAACCTTCACCAGCAACCCGCCGATCCGCAGGTAGCCCTGGATGGAACCCCCGTCGCGGGCGTTGAGGACGTAGAGCCGCCCATCGTGCACGGTGACACTCACGGGGAACGCGCCGCCTGAGCTGATGGTCTGCAGCCGGGTCAAGTGATCGCCACGAACGGCGAACACGGTCAGGGTGTTGCTGCCGGCGTTCACGGCGTAGAGCAGATTCGTCGCCGAGTCGTAGGCCAGCGCGCCCTGCGAAGCCGTGAAGTCGACCGCTGATCCCGCGAGCTGCCCGCCGAGACCTCCGGTCGGATAGACGCCCGCCTGACTCAAGGTTCCGTCCGCCGCCCGGGCGTAGGCGACGATCGAGTTGCCGGCCGGATTGTCGGTCTGCACAAACACTGCCGCCGAATGCGACTGTGTGAACCGGTGCGCGGGCTGGTGAACCGGCGAATGGGTCGGTTGATGGGCGGGAGTCGCGGCAGCCGGTCCGGCGAAGGTTGCGGCGATAGCGGCAACGCCGAAGCCGGCGCTGGCACCGAGAGTGGCAATGCGGGCAGTGGTTTTCATTAACGCTCCTGGGTTGGTCGCACCGTGTTGGACAACCAATGAGCGGCGCGTAGCGGGAACGGTCTTACTCGGTGACGAGTGGCGTTGCCGGTCCGTAAGAACTGCAGTCAGGAGAAATGGGTAACCGGCCGGCCGAGCAGCCGCCCGTCCAGGTAGATGTCAACCTTCTCGTTGTAGAACGCGATGAGGCCGGCAATGGGGAGCAGCTGTCGGGTTGGGGAGTCGTAGGTCCAGGCGACGTCGGCGTAGGTGGTGTCGCCGACTCGGGCGTTCCAGTAGCCGCTGGTGACACCTTTGTAGGGGCACGCGGTCACCGTGTCGGTCGTCGAACAGCTTGGTGACGTCGACATCGCTGCGATTGAGGTAGTAGCGCGTCGGCAACCCGGTCTCGAACACCAGCACCGGCGAGCTGGACTCGGCCAGGGTCACGCCGTCGAGTTCGACGCGGACGGGGCGGGTGGAGCGCAGCGCGTCCACGCGCACATACGGGTCGCGGGGGTGGACGAAGACTTGCTCGTCCTCTTCGAACCAGGCGTCGACGGAGTCCCACTCGAACCGCGCTCGCCCGGCCAGACCTTCGACGGTCGCATTGTCGCCGTACACGCGCAGCGCGGCGGCCCGGACAGTGTCTCCGACGCGCAGTGCGTAGCGGCGAGCAGTGCCGCGACTCAGTTTCTGCTCGTGCTGCTCGTCAACCAGCACCGCAGGGTCGATGTCGTCGACCGGAACGTAGTACTGCGGATAGCGCGACCATTCCCACACGTAGAGCGCTGACATGGTGTCCAGGACGACGCGGCCATTCAGGAATGCGCGGATTCGTCGGGGGACCGGCGCGGTGTGGTTCACCGGTGGGAGCGGGGCCGGATAGTCGCTGGTCACGACGAGGCCTCGGCGGCACGGAGTAGCCCCTGGAAGTCGTCGTCGCAGGGACCGCACGCGGCCAGGTGGGCGGCGACGCCGGGGTAGCGCTCGGCTGCCGAGCCGGGGGAGTCGTCAAGGACCAGCTCGACATAGACGTGCAAAATTTCCAACGCCTGCGCGCATCCGACATCGCGAGGATCGGTCGCCAGGAACCGGTCTATCGCCGACCAGTCAGTCATGCTCGCCGCCCCGATCTTCAGCTGCTGAGGCCGCAGGAGCCGTGTCGGCTGCAATGCTCAGATGTCCGTTAGCGGCGAGCGCGGCCCGCAACTTACGTCGAGCGTCGAACAGTGTCTTGTAGATCGCATTGCGTTCGAGGCGAGCTGGACTCCGCGTCAAGCGCGACTGTCGGTTTCTGCCAGAAGTGCCGGCCGAGCTTGGTTGAAACCTCGAGAATGACGAATTTGTACGCCCAGGTAGTGAACCTGCTGTCGCCGCGGAACCCGTTGATCTTGCCGGTAACGGCCAGTAGGGCGTCGGCGGCGGCCTGATGGGCCAGGTCGTCGAGTTCCGGGCCGGTGATCGGATGCTTCCCGCTACGTCGATGCAGTTCGCTGCGAGCGACACGCAGCAACAGTTCATGCATTCTCGCCAACGCTTGCTCGCGCACCGGACCGATATCCGCGAGAGTGCGGATCCACTCAGCCAACTCGGCGTCATGCTCACGACTTTGCGGGAGCGGGGCGATGGGTTCGGCGGCCGCGGCGCCGTGCACAGTTGCGTCGTTGGCCATGGAGACTTCGCACGGCTGCATGTGTTCGAGCCTACGGGCCTGCTCCTCGACAGCTGCTCGGTTGCGCGGAGGTAAGACCTGGCTGTCGGGAGTCGCTAATCAGGTTGTGGCAGCGGCCAAACAGGCCGCCGGGCACACATTCCTCCGGCGCGATCGGCCGCCTGGTGCCCGACGACGTTGTGGGGCTCATCCGCTACGTGCGGGAGCACGCCGCGAAGTCCGGCTCCTGACGAGGCGGATCACTCAATGACCGACGCGGCCAGTTAGCGTCTGGTGCCCGTTGCGGGTGAAGATCCCGCAGCAGTGATACGCGCGAAGGCCTCGGCCATCACCCGCGCTTCGTCGTGGCTCACGTGGGCCGAGAAGTGTTTTGCGATCGACTTGGCGTGCGAGCGCTCCATCCGCGCGAACGTCTCGAGGCCGGTTGCGGTCATCTCCACCGACACGCCGCGGCCGTCGTCGTCGGCCCCTGCGCGCGTCACCAGACCGGCCTGTTCGAGTTGGGCCACGCGCCGCGTGAGCCAACTGCGGCTGAGCAGCGCTTGTTGGGCCAATTCGGCCATCCGGATGTGGCGACCCGGCGCGACCCAGATCTTGATCATGATGTCGTACCAGACGAGCGGTACGCCGCAGTCGCGTTGCAGGTCGGACTCCATCAGTTCGACCAGGCGTGTGTGCGCCTCCAACATGCGCAGCCACGCAAGCCGCTTGCCCGAGGGAGGTGGCATGGCCAGAGGATAGTTGCGCGTCGGTCAGGCTCGGCCGGCCGCAACGCCATCTGACGCGGGTGGGTCCGCCGTCGGTGCCGGGCCCTGCCGCACGATCTCTACGAGCAGAACCCACGCGCTGTAGACAGTGAGGGCGAAACCGCTGGTGAGCCCAAGGGCGACCCAGCGCAGGCCGCCGCCACCGCCCAGCAGCACACTCGCGCATCCGATCGCGGTGGGTAGCGCGACGGCCTGAACCGTGGCCACCCGCACGGCGAACCACCACCACGGATCGGAGGGCCGATCGGGGCCGTGTCTGAGCTGGACTCGCAGCGCCAATGCGGCTACGACAACGCAGATGGCGAGCAGCTCGCCGGTCGATGCATGCGCTGGTTGTGGAGTCAGCAGAACTGCGCTGGCCACGAGCGACAGCATCAGTCCGATGAGAGTTTCTGCGGCGCGAGCCAGCAACCGGGTGTCGAGCAGCACCCGGTCGAGGTTGATCGAGACTGCCACGAACAGGAGGCCGGCCAGCGCTGCCGCCGCGCCGAGCGTGGCGGCGAAGAAGGTGCCCCACGCGGCCGGGTCGAAGTCCGGATTCATGTCGCGGACGTCGTCTCGAGGCCTGCCGGTGCCGGCGGTGGAGTGCTGGACACCGGACCGACGCTAGGCGGGATAGTGTCGAATAGCAACTACATGGACGACGCCTAGGATCGATGCCGATACCGATGGACGGAGCGGCTGTGACGCAGGCGGTGGTGCGCGACCAGAGCGGCGCCGGTCGCGCACCGAAGCGGCCGGACATCCAAGGACTACGTGCGCTCGCAGTCATCGCTGTCTTCGCCAACCACCTGACCGGTGATCCTGTGGGTGGATTCGTCGGCGTCGATGTGTTCTTCGTGATCTCGGGCTATCTGATCACCGGCGTCCTACTGCGTGGACTGGACCCGCAACGCGCATCGGTCGGCTATCTGACTGCGTTCTACCGCCGCCGGGCGCGGCGCATCCTGCCGGCCGCCGTCGTCGTGATCGCGTTGACGTTGCTCGCCGCGCATTCGGTCTTCGGGACGAACCGGTTCGCCACAACGCGCGGCGATGCCTGGTGGTCGTTCATCTTCTGGGCCAACTGGCACTTCGTCGATGTCAGGACGAACTACTTCACGGCGAGCGGCCCGGTCTCACCGTTCGAGCATTTCTGGTCACTCGCGGTCGAGGAACAGTTCTACTTCGTCTGGCCGCTCGTGACGCTGCTTGTGGCGTCGGCCGTCCCCGAACGACTGCGTCGCGCGTCGATAGCCACTGCAGCGATCGTGATCGGCGGCGTGTCGTTGGCGTTGGCCGCAGCGCACAGCGGGTCCGAGCCGACGACGACGTACTTCTCGTCGGTCACCCGTGGTTGGGAGATCGGCGTCGGTGCACTGTTGGCGTGCGTGCCGGTGATCCGCGCATCGAGGACGGTGCTGACGGCTGGGTCGTGGGCCGGCACGATCCTGATCGTCGTTGCGATGTTCGGGACGGCTCCGGCCGGCGCGTTCCCGCTGACCGGAGTGGCGACAGCCTGCATCGGATGCGCGCTCGTCATCGCCGCAGGCGGCCTGCGCACTGCGTGGAATCCACTGCTCACAAACTGGATCGCCGCACGCGTCGGCGACATCTCCTACTCGCTCTATCTCGTTCACTTCCCGGTGATCGTGTTGCTCGCGGCGGCCATGTCCGATCACGGCGCAGCCTTCTACGCCTCCGCTGTTCTGCTGACGCTCGTCCGCGTCATGTGCGCTGTACGCACTCGTCGAGCGACCTGTGCTCGACTCGAATTGGCTTCGTCCGAAACACGAATCGCGCGATCGCCGCACGCGAGGAAGCGATCCGGTCGGCAGCGCGCGATGGGTGCTCGTCGCGGCGGTCTGCGGAGCTGCGGGGCTGGTGACGATCGGACTGCAGCCCGACCAGAACGCAGCGCTCGCCAGGGAATACCAGGCGATCAATTCGCAGACGCAGCCAACGGCGACAACGCTGCCGATGCAGCTCGCGGCACTGCAGAAGCAGATCGCGACGGCGTTACGGGCGACGACGTATCCGACGCTGCACCCGAGCATGGACGATGCGACCAGTGGCGACTTCGCGTCCGAACGCATCATCGCGTGCGGGCAGGACGCGCTCGCGCCGCTCGCTTCGTGCACGTTCGGCGCGGACGTCACGCGACGCACACGCATCTACATCACCGGCGACTCGACCTCGGCGGTGTACGCCGAAGCGTTCAGCTTCGATCGTCGAGTCGATGCCCGGCTGGCGATTGATCATCCGCAGCGGATTCGGCTGTCCGTTCTCGGCGGCCGCCTACCAGCAGGTGGACGGCACTCAGGGCGCATGCAGCAGCCACAACGACACCGTGGTTCAGGAAATCGGTCGGCTCCGTCCGGACGTGCTCATCGTTACGAACGAGTACCACGAGCAGATCCAGGTCGGTGCCACGACTCCGGTCTCTGCGGCCGAGCAGGCTGCCGAGGTTGATCGCGAGCTCACCGAGGTTCGCGCCGAGGTCGGGACGGTGGTGCTGCTCGCCCCGCCGCCGGGCGGCGCAGACCTGCAGGATTGTTACCGGCCCGACGCGTCACCCGTGCACTGTGTAGTTCGACCCTCACAGACCTGGATCGACCTGGCCGATGCCCAGCGCGCGGCGGCGAATCGCTTCCACGACAGGTTCGTCGACCCGCGCGGATGGTTCTGCTCGCCGGCGGGGTATTGCCCGGCTTTCGTCGCTGGTGTTCCGACGATGTACGACGCCACGCATGCCACGCAGGCATACATGCGAACCATCGCCCCCGTCATGCGCAGCGCGCTTCATCGCGCCCACGTGTTACCCGCCTGAGTCGCGATGCCGTTTCAGCCGTAAGGCTCTGCTAGCGTGTGCATCGGTTATTCAGCACTTCCTACCTCGGCCCCATTGCGCGACGCAGGAGTTGTTGCAGTTGCGTGGGCCGCCTTTCAGCGCCATCGAAAGTCGAAACCGCAGACCACCCGATGCACACGGTGTGCGTCGGGAGTACGGCGAATTTGAAGGTGAATGGGAATGGCACAAGGCACCGTGAAGTGGTTCAACAGCGAAAAGGGCTTCGGCTTCATCAGCCCCGACGACGGCACGAAGGACGTCTTCGTCCACTTCTCCGCAATCAGTGGCGACGGCTACAAGAGCCTCGAAGACAACCAGCGGGTTGAGTTCGACACGACCCAGGGCCAAAAGGGTCCGCAGGCGGAGAACGTTCGCGCTATCTAAGTGACGACCTTGTCCGCCCAGCAGGGCAGTGACTACGCCGGTCTCAGTCGCCTGGTACGCAGCGCGCGCTTGTTGGAACGCACACCGTGGCTCTACGGAGTCCGTGCGGTTCTGACACTCGCATTCTTCGCTGCGTGCTGGTGGCTGCTGGCCGTGGTCGGTTCGTCATGGCTGGCGCTGATCGTGGCCGGCGCACTGGGGCTCGCTTCGACGCAGGTCGCGTTCTTCGGCCATGACGGCGGGCACCAGCAGATCGCGTCGAGTCGCACGGGCAATCTTGTGGTCAGCCTGGTGGCAGGGAACCTGCTCACCGGGCTGAGCACAGCCTGGTGGGCGGACAAGCACAACCGGCATCATGCCAACCCGAACAAGGAAGATCACGACCCCGACATCGGCGAGGGCGTGCTTGCCTTCACGACGAATCACGCCGCGAATCGGCGCGGCCCGCTCGCCAAGGCGGTGACTCGCAATCAGGCCTTCCTGTTCTTCCCGCTACTGACGCTCGAAGGCCTGAACCTGCACTTCGCGAGCATCGACTTCCTGCGACGGACGCGCACGGCGAAGCTGCGTCGCACCGAGATCGCGTTGCTGTGTGTTCACGCGATTGCGTATGTCGGCGGGATATTGGCCGTACTCGGCCCCGTGCAGGGCATTGCGTTCGTCGCCGTGCACCAAGCCGTCTTCGGTCTGTACATGGGCTGCTCGTTCGCGCCGAACCACAAGGGCATGCTGACGATCGGGGCCGATGAGAAGATCGACTACCTGCGCCGGCAGGTGCTCACTTCGCGCAACGTGCGCGGTGGCTGGCTGGTCGACGAGCTCCTCGGTGGCCTCAATTACCAGATCGAGCATCACCTGTTCCCGAGCATGCCGCGTGCCAACCTTCGGCGCGCCCGGCGCCTGGTCCGTTCCTACTGCGAGACCCATCGCATCGCGTATGCCGAGACGAGTCTCGCTTCGTCCTACGTGATCGTGCTGCGTCACTTGCACTCGCTCGGCGCACCGCTGCGAGCCGCGCAGCGCGAGCGCATAGCAGCCACCTAGTCACTGCACCGGGACGGTCCGCTTGCGGGTGATTCGTCCGGGTCATGGTGCGCGATAGTCCGCCAAGATCGCCTGGAGGCTTGACTGCGCTTCGGGACTGCGAAACGTTGTGCACCACCGTTCACGCGGTGTTCACAGTTTCGTCCGCCCAGAAAGGCGTTCTGCATGTTCCGTTCGGCAATGAAGCCACGTAAGAAGATCGCAATCATCGCAGCAGTCGGTGCTGCGGTTGCCGCCCTGACCACAGCCGGTGTCGCTCCGGCCTCTGCGGCCTCGACACCTGCCCCGGTTACCCAGGGCTCCCGCTACCTCGCACTCGGCGACTCGATCGCGTTCGGGTTCCGCGAGTCGAACGCGGTTCAGACGCCCGACTACCCGAAGCCCTCAACCTTCCACGGCTACCCGTACCTGATCGGTCAGGACCTCGGGCTGAAGGTGACGAACGCGGCCTGCCCCGGTGAGACGGCAGCCAGCTTCATCACCGCCGGACATCTCGACCACGGCTGCTCCGCTGACGAAAACGGGGTGGCCGCCGCTGGCTACCGGACGAACTTCCCGCTGCACGCGACGTACACCTCGCCGAGCGAGTCGCAGCTGCAGTTCGCGATCGCGTTCCTGAAGAAGTACCCCGGCACGAAGCTGGTCACCCTGCAGATCGGGGCGAACGACGGTCTGCGCTGCATCGAGCTGGGCAACTGCAACACGCTCCAGCAGAAGGCAGAGCTGGCCCAGCGCGTCCAGAAGCGGCTGAACACGATCCTGACCGCGATCACCAACAAGGGCGGCTACCACGGCCAGCTGGTGCTCGTGAACTACTACTCGGTCAACTCGGCCAGCACCGACGCGAACGAGAACAGCACGCTGCTCAACGCAGCGGAGGGCGCAGTCGCGAAGAACTTCAAGAACGTGACGATCGCCGACTCGTACTCGCGGTTCGCGGCGGCGTCGCGTAATGCCGCGGGCAACGACACGTGCGCTGCTGGTCTCGAGACGATCCTGACCGCCAGCACGCCGCCGAACGGCACGTGCGGCATCCACCCGAGCCTCGGCGGCCACGCGCTGATCGCCAGCTCGGTCGAGCGGGTCGTCAAGAAGGCCTGACGATCCACCAGTTCACGACAGAGGTCCCCGGCCGATACGGCCGGGGACCTCTGCTTTTGACCTCAAGCCGACTTGAGCTTGTTAGCTGTATACATGCCTGAAATTGACGACACTGGACGAGACCCTGCTCCGCCTGCATCGCTACGGCCCCGAGTTCGAGGGTTGGCTCAGCAACCACGGGCCGATGGCGGTCGAGGCGATGGAGCGCCGCGGACGGGACTCGCACATCACCGGGTGGACCGACGAGTACGTGAAACGACTCGATGCCGCGCCCGGCCGCGGCCGCGCTCTGACCGAGGATGAATTCGACGACGCGCTCGGCGATCCACGTCTCGCGGCCGACTGGCTCGCCACATTTCGCGCGCAGCTCACCGACTCCCCGTGGCAGTCGGTGTTGGCGCACTGGTGGCTGCGGCTGCTGCCCGGCATCGCCGCGGGAGCGACCCACGGTGTCATCCGGGTCGGACACGCAGTGGTCTCACTCCGCGAGCACGAGACGCAGCCGCGGATCGCTGAGCTCGCGCATGCCCTCGGGTACTGGGCGATGCGCTGGCAGCGCGTTCCCGTGGTTGTCCCGCGCGGCGCGGGACTGCCCAGCGAGGTGGTCGGCCGCGTGCCGGCAGTGGCCGACCAGAGTGGCGGCATCAGGCCACGCCTGGCACAGCTCGAGTCGACGGCGGGCTACGTCGACACCGCCGAGTCGCTGGCACCGGCACGTGACGTCCCACGCGATCTCGAAGCGCTCGTCGACGCAGTCGTGCTCCGCTACGCCCGATGGGCGCACGGCAACCCCACGATGCTCGTCCACGCGGCCACCGCACCGAACGCAGTGCTGCGGACGCTGCCCAGCCTGCCCGTCGAGCTCTGGCAGCCGTCCTACGCAGCGGCATGGTCGGCGTCGGCGGCAGTCGTTGCGGCGTACCGGCCATCGACCGACGGCGACGTCAAGCATCGGCCGAGCGACGCGGACGCGTTCGACGAAACCGTCGCCGCGGGCAGTGAGCACATGATCAAGCTCGCCGACACCGCGCTCGAGACCTACGAGCGCACCAACGACAGCGACGCGCTACGGGCGATCGGTGCGGCCGTTCGGCTCGGAGCCTGAGCCCCGCGCCCATCGAGGCTCGGTAAGAAGGGTCTCAGCAGTGAAGGGGGATGATGGAGCCATGGTGCTTTCGCTTGGTTCTGGCCGGCGGCGGGCTGCGTGGCTCGTCCCGGTCGCCGTCATTGCAGCAGTGGGCGTCGGAGCCGCGATCGAATCATCCGGCGCGTCCGCCGCGCCGCGCCTGGCACCGCGCACGCCGGCGCAGCTGCTGACAGCCGTCGCGAAGACGACGACGACCGCGCTGTCCGGAAAGATCACCGAGGCCACCAGCCTCGGCTTCCCCGAACTTCCCGGCGCCGGCAACACCGCGACGCTCTCGTGGCAGTCGTTCCTCACCGGTTCGCATTCGGTTCGGGTATGGGTCGACGGCGCGGCCAAGCAGCGGCTTGCGGTGATCGGCGAACTGTCCGAGGCCGACATCGTGCACAACGGCCGTGACGTCTGGACCTACACGTCCGACTCGAACTCGGTGAGCCATCGCGTCCTGCCCGCCCACGCGCGCAAGCACGACGTCGTGGATCCCACCCACGCCGAGCTGACTCCCGCCGCGGCGACCGCGCGGGTGCTGAAGGCGATCTCGCCGACGACGTCCGTCAGGCTCGGACCGACCCAGATGGTCGCCGACCATGCGGCCTACACGCTCGTGATCTCGCCGCGCGACGCTCGCTCGACCATTCGCAAGATCACCATCGCCGTCGACAGCACCCACTTCGTCCCGCTGCAGGTCGAAGTGTTCGGTGCGTCGTCGACCCCCGCGATCAAGGTGGGCTTCACCGACATCTCGTTCGCGACGCCTGCCGCCTCGACGTTCAACTTCCACGCCCCGGCCGGAGCAACGGTGACGAAGAATCCGTTCACCGGCTCCCCGTCCTCGCACGACGGGGAACAGGCGGCCCCCGCGCCGATGCAAGGGCCCACAGGTTCGCTGCGACCGCGCGTCATCGGTTCGGGATGGACATCGGTGATCGAGGTTCACGGCGCCGACCAGCTCGCCGCGATGTCGGGACCGGTCTCGCAGCTCACCACCCGGGTCGGCACGTCCGGGACGAGGTTGCTGCACACCGCGCTGGTGAACGCAGTGCTGCTTCCCGACGGGCGCGCGTTCGTCGCTGCGATGCGGCCGGCGGCTCTCGAGCACATCGCCGCAACAACCACTCACTGAGCCCGTCCGTGGCCGTCGCGGTGCGCACGGCGGGACTGACCCGTCGATTCGGTGCGCAGGTGGCCGTCGACGCCATCGATCTGAACGTTCCACACGGTGCCGTCTACGGCTTCCTCGGACCCAACGGATCGGGCAAGACGACTACGATCCGCATGCTGCTCGGGCTCATCGGAGCGGACGCCGGCGAGATAGAACTGCTCGGGACGGCGATGCCGCGTGACAGCTCGCGGGTGCTGCCACGTGTCGGTGCGCTGATCGAAGGCCCCGCGTTTCATCCCTATCTCACCGGGTTGCAGAATCTGCGCCGTCTGGACGTGAGCGATGCGACGGCCGACCCCGCGTCGTCGCGGACGCGCATCGACTCGGCACTCGCGCGCGTCGGGCTTACGGCGGCCGCCGGCAAGAAGTACCGCAACTACTCGCTCGGCATGAAGCAACGGCTCGGTCTTGCTGCCGCGCTGCTGCAGCCCCGTGACCTGTTGATCCTCGACGAGCCGACGAACGGGCTTGATCCGCAGGGCACCCGCGAGGTGCGCAAGCTCGTCCGCGATCTCGCCACCGACGGCACGACCGTGCTGGTGTCGAGCCATCTGCTCAGCGAGATCGAGCAGATCGCAACGCACGTCGGAATGATGTCGGCGGGCCGGCTCGTGCGCCAGGGCACCCTCGACGAAGTGCTCGCCGACGGCGCTCGCGCAACTGTTGGTGAGCACGCCCGACCTCGATACTGCTGCTGCGGTGCTGCAACGACTGGGCCTCGCCGTGCCCACGGTCGACAAGGAACACGAGACCGTCCAGGCCCGCCTCGACTCGGTCCCCGTCGAAGATGTCGCCCGCGAACTCGTGCACGGCGGTGTCAGGCTGCGTGGCCTCTCGGTCGATCGTCCCGATCTCGAGGACCTGTTCGTCTCGATCACCGGCGAGGGCTTCGATGTCGTCAACTGAGCTCGCGCCGCCGCGCCCCAAGCGCTACCGCGGCGCGTTCTTGCGGCTGTACCGCTCCGAGGTGTGGCTGTTGCTCCGTAGGCGCCGCAATCAGATCCTGCTCGCAGTGCTCGCCGTGATCCCGATCTTCATCGGCGTCGCCGTGAAGATCAGCGCGCCGCAGAACGGCGACGGCCCTCAGTTCATCGGACGCATCACCGGCAACGGCCTGTTCCTCGTTTTCACCGCGATCACGGTGGCGATCCCGTTCTTCCTGCCGCTGATCATCAGCGTCGTCGCCGGCGACGCGATCGCCGGCGAAGCGGGGCTCGGCACGCTGCGCTACATACTGACCGTCCCGGTCGGGCGCGGCCGCCTCCTGACCGTCAAGAGTCTTGCCGTCGCGACGTTCACCGCGATCGCCGTCCTCATCGTCGCGCTCGTCGGACTGCTCGCCGGCGCGGCACTGTTCGGCCTGCATTCGCTCGTGCTGCTCTCTGGCGACACCGTGTCGCTCGGCGACGGCTTGTTGCGCACGCTCGGTGTCGTCGTCTACGTCACGATCGCGCTGTTCGCGCTGGCATCGGGCGGGCTGCTCATCTCGACGCTGACCGAGAATGCCATCGCGGCGATGGCAAGCGCCGTGAGCATCGCCGTGTTCTCGGCGCTGCTCGACGCTGTCCCGCAGCTGTCAGCGATCCATCCCGCGCTGCTGACCGACCACTGGCTCGGCTACGGCGAACTGCTGCGCACCTCGATCAGCACGAGCGACCTCACGCGGTGGACGCTGCTGCATCTTGCCTATGCGGCGATCTTCCTCAGTCTGGCCTGGTCGAGGATGACCACCAAGGACGTCAGCAGCTGAGCGTCCACCGCGGTGGGTCAGATCGACATGTGCTCTGCCTGCAGCACCTGCCGTGCGGCGTTAGCAGTGGGGTCCATGGCGAACCAGCGCTGCAACTGGCGGTTGTTCAGCGCGTTGTCGAGCGCCGCCATGATCATCGACTGGTCGAGGACGAGGCGACGGTGGCCGACCTGCCCTGTCGAGGGGTTCACCGCGTCGTAGAACCCGCCGTCATGGGTGTACACGTCCGGGTACAACGAGCGCAGCTTCTGGATGTTGGCGTACGCGGCCTGCGGTGTCACGTCCAGAGCGAGGAAGGACGCGTGCGGAGTCACGGTCGACTCGGTCGCGCAGGTGTCGCACTGCGACAGGTGCTGACCCTTCGGGAACGCGAGGCCTTCGACACCGAAGCCGCCGTAGTTGCCGGTGTCATCAGCGGTACTTGAGGGCGACATTCCCCAGACGGGGTACCCGAGCTTCTGCGTCGCGTACTTGATCTGAACCTCAGCTGTGCGCTTGTCGGCGAGGCCGAAGCTGTGCGTGCCCCACGTCGTCTCCGGCACGACCTCGTTGGCCATCAGGCCCTCGAACATGCCGCCACCGAACGTCGGCAGGAATTTCAGCGACGTGCCGGGGTAGGTGTAGTGGCCTTCCCACACGCGGAACGTCTTTCCCGACAGCGGATCCTTCTGGTTGACCCAGTAGCCCTGTGGCTGCGGCTGACCCTGCCACGAGAAGTCGGGGTCGGTATCGCACTGCTTCGGCGGGAGCACTCGCCAGGTGCGCCACCACACGTCGCCGGGCATCTGGTGCCGTCCCATGCCGACGTACATCGCGATGCGCGGGTCGGAGTAGATCGCGCCGTTGTGGTAGCCGGCGGGGCCTTGGTCGACGTAGTAGCCGCCGTACATCTGGCCGGTCGGCTGGTTGCCGTCGATGTTCGCGTTGGTGTTGCACGCGGTCTGCGCACGGTTGTCGTAGAAGATCGAGAAGTCCATCGGCGCGAGCAGCTTGTCGGCGAGCCCGGCAATCTCGGGGAAGGCGTGCTTCACGACGATGAGGCCGCTGGCGTACCACCCGTTGTCGACGGCCGAGAGGAACCAGCAGTTGTCCTGCGCCGGTGTCGTCTCGGTGCAATCGCCCTGCCCCGGGTTGAGCAGGGTGTTTCCGTTGTCAGTGTCGTACCACTGGTAGAGGAAGCCGTCGCTGCGCTTGAGACCCTGCACGGCGGTCAGCGTCTGCTGGAGCCGTTGGTCGGCCTCCCGCTTGTTGATGATGTGCAGGTCGTACGCCGAGGTCACCGCCCACAGGTAGGTGCCGACGTTGGCCGCCGAGGTGTAGTTGCCGCGCGTGTTACCCGGGCCGAGATTGTCCAGCGGCAGGTGGGTTTTGGGGTCGATGTCGGGACCGTAGAAGCGCCATGTGTCGCGTGCGATCGCGAGCAGATTGGCGCGCTGCGGGCCGGTCAGACCGGATCCGCCCGGTGGTCGGGCGACCGCCGACGGAGCCGTGGCGAGGCCGACCGCGAGCACCGCGGTCGTCACCGCGGCGCCGACGCGTCGCATGATGCGGGACAGGGACATGGTTTCCTCCTAGGCCGATGCGGCGAACGGGTTCGGCACCGCGTCGAGCAGTTGGACGGTGTAGGGGTCGCTCGGGTGCTGCAGCACGTCCTTCGTCGCACCGGACTCGACGAGGCGGCCCTTGTTGAGCACGAGGATCTCGTCGGTCACGACGCGCGCACTGAGCAGGTCGTGGGTGATGTAGAGCAGGCTCAGACCTCGCTCGGCACGCAACGCGGACAGCAGCCGCAGCACGCCGGCGCGGAGCGACACGTCGAGCATCGAGACGGGTTCGTCGGCGACGATCAGCTCGGGATTGCAGGCGAGCGCGCGGGCGATGACGACACGCTGCCGCTGACCGCCGGAGAGTTGGTGCGGCAACTTGGCGGCGAACTGTTCGGGTGGGGTCAGCCCGACGGTGTCGAGCAGCTCGTTGACCCGCGCCGTGGTCTCGCGGGCCGAGAGACCGAGGAAGTTCTGGCACGGACGGGCGACCGTGTAGCCGACCGTGTGCAACGGGTTGAGTGCGCCATAGGGATCCTGGAACACCATCTGCACGTTGCGGTGGTAGTTGCGCAACCCGCGTGAACGCAGCTTGCCGACATCGAGATCGCCGAACTTGATGGTGCCGGACGTCGGTCGCGCGGAGCCCGTGATCATCCCTGCGATGGTCGATTTGCCGCTGCCGCTGGCACCGACGAGCGCTACCGCCGCACCAGGGTCGATGGTGAACGACACGTCGTCGACCGCGGTCAGGCTGCCGCTACCGCGGCCACGCACGCGAAACGTCTTCGTGACGTGATCGACGGTGAGCGGTGGCACCGAGCTGGTCACTGGATTCGTTTCAGACATGGGTGGCCTCCTCGTGCTCGCGGGCCCGGACGAGGCACGCTGCGGTGCCCTTGCCGAGCGGCGTGAGCGGTGGATCCTTCTCGAGGCACATGTCCTCGACCGCCTTGCAGCGCGGTGCGAAGGGGCAACCGGGTTGGTCGAGGGACAGGTCCGGCGGCGAGCCGCCGATGCCGCCGAGCTGGACCTCGTCGGCGCGCGGGTCGGCGTAGCAGTCGAGCAGCGCCTCGGTGTACGGATGGTGTGGGCCGCGCAACAACGCGTCGGAGGGTTGGTCCTCGACGATCTCGCCGGCGTACATGACGAGCACCCGGTCGGTGGCCTCCAGCACGACGCCGAGGTCGTGGCTGATCAGCAGTGCGGTGAACTGCTGCTCACGCTGCAGTTGCTTGATCGTGTCCATGACCGCGTTCTGCACGACGACGTCCAGCGCGGTCGTCGGCTCGTCGAACACGATCAGGCGCGGCTCGAGTGACAGCGCAAGCGCGATGGCTACCCGCTGCCGCATTCCGCCCGAGAGCTCGTGCGGGTACCGGCGCAGCACGTCCGCGTCGAGGCTGACCTTCTCGAGCAGTTCGGCTCCGCGCCGGCGAACCGACTGCCGGTCGACGCCCTCGCCGTCGCGAGCGTGAGCACGCAGGATGTCGCCGAAGTGGTGCTCGACGGTACGGACAGGATTGAGCGCGTTCATTCCGCTCTGCAGCACGAGCGCGAAACCGTTGCGTCGCTGCTCGCGCAACTGCTCACCGCCGAGATCGGCGATGTCGACGCCGTCGAAGGTGATGCTGCCGCCGTCGAGGCGCGCCGGTGGACGCTGCATGCGAGTGAGCGCGTAGCCCAGCGTCGATTTGCCGCACCCGGATTCGCCGACCAGCCCGACGAATTCGCCGGCGGCCAGATCGAGGTCGACGTCGCGCACCGACCAGATGCGGGTGCCACGGCTCGGCTCGTACACGACGTTGACGCCGCGCGCCGAGAGCAGGGGAGTGGGTTCGGTCATACTGCCTTCTCCCGCAGTCTCGGGTTCGACAGCGCGTCGATCCCGAAGTTGATCAGCGTGAACGACAGCGCCAGTAGCGCGATCGCCAAGCCCGGCGCGAAGACCATCAGCCATTGGCCGGTGAGTAGCGCGTTCTGCTGCTGTGCTTGATACAGGATCGTGCCCCAGCTGATCGTCGACGGATTGCCGAGCCCGAGGAACTCGAGACTTGCCTCGGCCATGACCGCTGACGTCGCCGTGGCGAAGAAGCTCGCCGCGACCAGCGAGGTCATGTTGGGCAGGATCTCGCGGAACACGACCCGGAACAGCCGCTCGCCGGAGAATTGCGCCGAGGTCACGAACTCCCGGGTGCGCAACGTGACGGCCTGGCTGCGGATCACCCGCGCGCCCGTGGCCCATGACGTCACCGCTACGACGAAGACGATCGTCCAGATCGAGTGCGACGTGAAGTACGCCGCCAGGATGATCATCAGTGGGATGCCAGGCAGCACCAGAGCGAGGTTCGTGAAGAAGCTCAGCACGCTGTCGACGAGTCCCGGTCGGTAGCCCGAGATCAGGCCGAGCGTCACCGCGATGAAGGTCGCGGCGAAGCCGGCCACGAATCCGACGAGCAGCGACACCCGCCCGCCGTACAGGAACTGCGAGAACACGTCCTGCCCGTTGCCGGTTGTCCCGAACCAGTTCGTCCCGCTGGGGCCGAGGTAGGGCTGGAAGTTCGTCGCGGCCGGGTCATGCGGCGCGATGAGCGGCGCGAGCAACGACAGCACGATGAAGATGGCGAGAATGACCATCCCTAGCCTGGCCTTGCCGTTGCTCCAGATCGTGCGGACGGCACGTGCGACGAACAGCAACGGGCCGGGGACTGAGCTCGGGCCACCAGCCTTGACCTCAGCGCCCTTGCCGGGCGCTTCCGATGGCGGTTGGGCGGTTGTCAGGGCTGTCATGTGTTGCGCACCCTCGGGTCGAGTCGGCTGTACAGCAAGTCGACGATGAAGATCGCGGTCAGCATGCTCACGGTGATGACCAGGAACAGTGCCTGCATGAGCGGGTAGTCGTGGTTGCTGACTGCCTCGTAGAGCAGGTGGCCGATCCCGGGGTAGCTGTAGACGCCCTCGACGAGCACTGATCCACCAACGACTGCACCGAGCGTCAGCCCGAACGCCGTGACGTTGGGTAGCAGCGCGTTTCGCGCTGCGTACCGCAACGCGACGGTGCGACTACGCAAACCGTTCGCCTCGGCAAAGGTGATGTAGTCCTCGCCGAGCGTGTTGATCATGTTGTTACGCATGCCGAACACCCAGCCCGACAGGGTGGTGACGACCAGCGTGAGCGCCGGCAGCACGCTGTGCATAGCCGCGTCCTGCAGGAAGGACAGGCTGAGGTTCGGTGTGAGACCTTCGCTGTAGCCGCCCTTGATCGCGAACCAGTTCAACTTGAACGCGAACACGTAGAGCAGGATCAGGCCGAGCCAGAACGGCGGGAACGCCGCGAAGAACGTCGCGCCGACCGTGATCGTCGTGTCGGACTTGCGGCCGCGCCGCCAACCCGCGTAGACGCCGAGCAGCGTCCCGATCACGAACGCGATGATGGTCGTCACGCCGACGAGGACGAGCGTCCACGGCAGCGCCTTGCCGATCGACCCCGCGACCGTCTGCGTCGGATCGGTGAACGAGCGACCGAACCTGAAGTGCAGGACGTCGTTGAGATAGGTCGCGTACTGACTCAGCGTGCTGCCGTGCGGCCCGCCGCCGAGTTGGGCCTCGATGGCCGCTCGCTCGGCATTCGTAACCTGTTGCCCGGACGCCGCAATTTTCGCAAGCGCAGCGTCCAGCGGCGACCCGGGCATGATCCGGGGCAGGATGAAGTTCAGCGTGACGGCGGCCCACAACGTGAGCACGAACAGTCCGAGCTTTTTCAGCAGATAGGGCATCGCGATCACCTCCTTCCGGCTCCGGGTGGTTGTCAGGCCTTCTTGATGTGGGTGACGACCTGCAACATCGCGTTGTTGTAGGTGGTCGGCAGCATGTACGGGTTGCTCTCCGACGGCCATCCGGTGAAGTTCTTCGTCGAGAACAGGCCCCAGCTGCCGCCGTAGTACATGAGGACGATCGGCACCTGCGTGTACATGACCTGCTCGAGCTTGTACGTCGCCTGGTTCTGCGCGTCCTTACCGACGGCCGAGGCGAGCTGTGCCAGCGCCTGGTCGACCTGCGGGCTCTTGAACCGCTCGAAGTTGTTCACCGTCGGCGTGTTCAGCGGCGTGGCGAACTTGCTGTTGAGCGCGTTGTTGAAGTCGATGTACGGCGAACCGCTGCCACCGAAACCACCCATCGCCGCGTCGAACGAGCCCGCGCCGATGTCCTTCTCGTACTGCGCGTACTGCGGCTCGTTCAGAGTCACGTTGATGCCGACCGCGCTCAGCTCGGACTTCACCTCGGTCGCCGCAGCGACCCAGTCGGTGAAGTTGTTCGGCATCTCGATCGTCATCGAGACCTGCTTGCCGTTCTTGGTCAGCTTGCTTCCGCTGTAGGTGAAGCCGGCCTTCTGGAACGCCGACTTGGCCGACGACGTGTTCTGGGTGATCAAGCCCTGGTTCGGCAGCGACGGGTCGAGGTACTGCTTCAGGTTCGGCAGGATCAGCCCGGACAGGCTGGCCGGCCCGGTGTAGCCGTTGACAGCCTTCTGAGCGATCGTCTGCCGGTTCAGTGCCAGCGAGATGCCCTGCCGGAAGTTGACGTCGGTGTACGGCGCCTTGGTCAGGTTGAGGAACAGCCCGATGGTGCCGCCCGGCGGGAACCAGTAGGTGTTGTGCGAGTCCTTCGAAACGAAGGTCTGCTTCACGTTCGGCAGGTAATTGTAGGACCAGTCGAACTTCCCGCTCGTGATGTCGAGCTGGTTGGTGCTCTGGTTGCTCGACTGGGCCGGGAACTTGACCTCGCTGGGCGCGATCTTGTCGGCCTGCCAGTACGACGAGTTCTTCTTCTCCGTGTACTGGGTGGGCGCGAACTTGTCGAGTTCGAACGGTCCGGTACCGACCGGCTTGGTGTTCGTGTACTTGGTCAGATCACCGGTCACCTTCGACCAGATGTGCTCGGGCACGATCGGAACACCCGCGACGATCTGGGCGAACGGCACGCTGGGCGTCTTGAAGGTGACGGTGACCTTGTCACCGGATGCGCTGATGCCGGCCATCTGCGACCAGACGCCCGTCGTGTCCAGCGCCGAGTTCTTCTTCAGCAGGTTGAACGTGTACAGCACGTCCTTGGCCGAGAACGGCTGGCCGTCACTCCACTTCACGCCGCTGCGCAGCGTGAAGACCAGTGTCTTCGAGTTGGTGAACGAGTGCCCTGTCGCCAGGTACGGCGTGAAGGATCCATCGACCGAGCTCGCGATCTCGAGGGGCTCGTAGATCAGGCGCGTGCCCTCGAGCTGCGTCGTCGAGAACGGGTTGAAGTTCTCGGTGAGCGTCGGATCGCCGGCGTCACCCTGGATGGTGAGCGTTCCGGCGGCGCTGCTCGTGTCGTTGGCGTGGCCCTGACACGCCGACACGCCGAGCGTGGTGAGGGCTGCGATCGATGTACACACCAACGCTTTTCGGACGCGGGATACGCGAATCATCGTGAACCTTCCTGTTCCGTACCCGTCGTCGTCGACGGGACGAGCCGAACCCGGGCAACGCCGGGCATGGGGAGCGAGATGTGGAAACTTGCGGTGGCGCCGGACGTCTCGGCCTCGGGCAGCGGCTCTTCGTGAAGCCGGTCGGCAGCGTGCAACTGCTGCCATTGCTGCGCGTCGGGCCAGGCGACGTCGGCCGGGAACCCGTCGAGGATGTTCGAGTGGTGCGAGTCGATGCGCGCCAGCTCGGCGCGGTACGGCGTGGCGTCGAGCCCGTCGACCGTGACGCTGACGTCGCGGTCGAGTCGCGCGTCGCCGTCCATCAGCGCGCCGTTGATCGTTCCGTTCCACATGAGGACGTCGACGGTTCCGTCGTCGTGCTTGGTCGCCCACGTACGCACGAGCACCTGCGCGCCGTCGCCGGAAACGTCAGTGGCGAGCACGTCGTTGCCCTGGTGCGCGGCGAGGTGCACGGCCCAGTAGCGCGGCTTGCGGAGGTTGCCGACGGTGAGCAGGCCGAAGCCGTTGTGGAACAGGCGCGGCGGCCGGCCGAGCTCTTCGAAGTGGTCGCTGATCACCCAGTACGACACGGCCTCCATGCGGCCCTGGACCTCGTGGAATCCGCTCAGTGCGAAGGGCGCGCCGATCACGCCGTCGTGGATAGGTCCGTAGTGCGTCGATCCGACGCCCCACTCCGTCCACCACGTCGGGATGCCTCTGAACCCGTGCCGGTCGATCGAGGGATTGGTGTCGAGCGGGAGATTGCCGTAGGTGTGGCTCGTGACGAAGTCGAGGGCGACACCGGCGTCCTCGGCGTGTGCCGCGAGCGTTTCGACCCATTCGGCTGCCGCGGTCGACGGGCCGCCGACGCGTAGACTCGGGTGGACGTGCTTCACCGCGCGCGCCGATTCGTCATACAGGCGCAGGTAATCCTGCTGAGTGCCGGTCCAGAACACCTCGAGGTTGGGCTCGTTCCAGACCTCGAACGCCCACGTCGCGACCTCGTCCAGCCCGTACCGCTCGACGAGGTGCTCGGTGAGCGCGCGGACGACCTCGTACCAGTCGGACCATTCGCGCGGCGGCGAGATGATGCCGCGGTACTCGAACACGGTCTCGTGCGGATCGCGCGCGATGACCGCGGGCATGAACGAGAGCTCGACGATCGGCTTGAACCCGAGATCGCGGATCTCGTCGTACAGCGCATCGACCTCGGTGAAGTCATAGGCGAGCGCGCCATCGTCGGCTCGGGAGACGACGTGGTTGTCGTCGTGCAGGATCGCATGGGCCCGGACGAAGGTCGTACCTAGGTCGTCGTGCGCGATGCGCAGCGACTCGGCGAACTCTCGTCCGATGTCGTTGCCGTTGCCGTCGTCGCCGAAGCGCAGCTGGGTCAGTCGCTCGCTGCCGACCATCTCCCACACCCGGTGCAATGTGCCGACCGTCTGCGCTGCATCGATGCGAACTGAAATCGGTGCGATGTCGTCGATGCTGGTGCGGCCGGTGACCTGCTCCGACCAGTTCCAGCCGGGATATTCGGCGCCGACAACGGCAGCGATCCGGTACTGGTAGTCGACCCCGTCATCGAGCCCGGTGTCGGCGAACGGCGCAGACGGGACTGCGGGCACGTCGCTGCCACCGTGTTGCAGCAACCGGGTCTCGCCGTCGGGATCAGTGCGCTCGATCAGATAACCGGCCGCGCCTTCGACCTCGTCCCATGCGAGCCGAATGTGACCCACTGCGGCGTCCGCGCGCACACCCGTCGGCGCGGGCAGCGCGAGCGACTCGTCCGCTGAACTGGTGTCGGTGAGCCGGCGATAGATGCGCCGTTCCCAGTCAGCTCGCGCGTCGCGTTCACGTTGCTGCTCGTCGATGTCGGGAGCACGGGTCATGCGGCATTGCCCTTCTGTTCGGTGGTGATCACGGATTCGGTGCGAAGTCGGCAGCCGCAGCTACGCCGGACGACAAGCTGCGTGGGCAGGACGACTTCGCGGCGCCCGGCGGTGCGGTTGGTGACGCGTTCGAGGACGGCCTGCACTGCGTGCTGACCGAGATCGTGCATCGGCTGACGCACTGTGGTCAGCGGGGGAGCGAGGTGTCGCGTGGCGGCGATGTCATCGAATCCGGTGACCGCGACATCGGCAGGCACCTTGACCTTCGCGCGCTTGAGCACGGCCAGCGCACCGATGGCCATCTCGTCGTTGCCGCAGACGATGGCGTCGGGCAGGTCGCGCTGGTCGAGCAGCTCGCACACCGCCCTTGCCCCGCCGGTTTCGGTGAATCCACCGCCGGCGTCGGGGTTTTCTGGCACATCGAGATCGGCCGACGCGAGGGCTTCGCAGAAGCCGGCGAACCGCTCCATCGAGTCGGGTGAACGTTGGGGGCCGCCGACGAAGGCGAGGTCACGGCAGTGGTGCTGTTCGATCAGGTGCTCGACTAGCGCTCGCGTGCCGCCCCGGTTGTCGGCGCTGATGCGGTCAAGGTCCGACCCGCGGGCGGGCCGGCTTGCCAGGGCTACGACCGGCACGGTGTGGGCGATCGTGGCGAGGTCGTGGTCGGTGAGGCTGCGCGCCATCACGACGAGGCCGTCGACCTTGCTCGCGACCGAGAACGCCAGGTCACGTCCGCTCGCGCTGCGCGTTGCCGCGATCAACACGGCGTGGCCGGCCGAGGCTGCGGCACGCTCGGCGCCACGGATGACCTGGTCGACGTACAACGGTGATTCCTCCTCGCCCTCACCGATGTCTGCGAAGTCGGGGAACAGCAGGCCGACGATGCCGGTGCGTCGACGGGCGAGGCCGCGCGCTGAGCCGCTGGGTACCCAGCCGAGCTCGTCGGCCACGGCAAGCACGCGATCGCGAGTCGCAGCGGAGAAGCCGGTGCCGTTGTCCATGACGCGCGAGACCGTCGCGGTGGACACGCCGCTGCGGCGGGCCACCTCGTAGATCGTCGAACGTTCGACCACGGACCGTCCTTCGACTAGCTAGTTGAGTAACCGCTTACTTACGTAACCGGTTACGTAACCAGAAGGTGACGAACGCGTCAATAGTCCGTTACCAGCACATAACGCCGACTTTGCGTTACCTGACTGTGCGTGCCTCGTTGCCTCAGACGAGCGGAGAAGGGGTGCGCGCAATGGCCGACACGGTGCGGTACATCGTGATCACCGGCGCGTCCGGCGGTCTCGGTTCCGCGACGGCACGCCTGTTCGCGACGCGCGGTTGGCACGTCATTGCCGCCGATGTGCGGCCGCCCGAGGCGCTACCGGACGCGACGTGGGTGCAGACCGACGTGACTGATGCCGGTTCGGTCGGTGTACTCGCGGAGCGGGTGCGTGAACTCGCGCCGGACGGAATCGCCGCGGTCGTCAACTTCGCCGGCGTGATGGCTGTCGGTGTTCTCGTCACGATGCCCGAGGACGACCTGCGCCGTGTGCTCGACATTAACGTGTTCGGTACCTATCGCGTCAACAAGGCGCTGTTCGAGTCGATCCGGCTCGGGCGCGGTCGCATCGTCAACATCAGTTCCGAGACGGGCTGGCAGAGCGCGCTCATGCTCAACGGGCCCTACGCGATGAGCAAGCACGCGATCGAGGCGTACTCCGACGCGCTGCGCCGCGAACTCATGTTTCTCGGTATCCCCGTGATCAAGATCCAGCCGGGACCGTTCCGCACGGACATGATCGGCGGCATCCCGGCCGCGTTCGCCAAGGCCGAGCAGACAGCGGGTGAACTGCGCTGGCTGGTCCGCCGCGTCGCGGCGCTGGCTGTCAACGAGGACGACCATGCGCGCGACCCGACGGCGCTCGCCGAGGTGATTTGGAAGGCGGTCACGGCCACCCGTCCCAGGCCTGCGTATTCGATCGGCGCAGACCGGCGGCGGACCGCCCTACACGTCCTCCCGGCGCGCATCGCCGACGCGGCGCTACGTGCTGCGCTGCGCCGACATTCGTCCTGACGGCGAGAGCACCCCGCTCGGCCGCATCGGACCCGGCAGCGGCAGGCGCAGGTTGTGCGGCAGGAAGTAGTCGCCCCGGCGCATGCGCACCATCAGCACGACGGCGGTGATCGCGCCGAATGCGGCGAGCAGGACGCCGCAGACGATCGACGCCATGCCAACCGATCGCACGATCGAGCGCGGTACGCCGAGACCGGCGACGAGCGGAACGGCGAGCAGCGCGGCGACCACCATTGCCAATGACAAGAACGCATCGAGCCACATGACAGTGCGGATCGTGCGGTCGTAACGGCGGCCTGTTGTCATGACTCGACCGAACCAGTGCCGGGTCACGGTGTCGATTACCTGCCAGGTAACCCGAATCACCACATATGCCGCACCCACTTCGCGACTGCGGGTCGACGTGCGAACATTAGTCAGCTGTCCTTATCACCCCCGGATATGAGAGTTCGCTTGCGCAACAACTGCGTCGTTGACGACCCGGCCGTGCTGTCACTGCACGACCACGTTGCGTGGTGCGGTGACGGCCCTGACGACCTGCTGAAGCTGGCGATCGACGCCTTCTCGGCGGGAGCCGAGCGCAATCAGCGGATGGTGTTCATCGGTGACGCTCCGGACCTCGAGCAGCTGCGTGTCAGCGGCAGCCTCGATCGGGCGATCGACATCGGTGCGCTCACCGCGGCCGCTGTGGCCGACGTGTACGGCAACACGTCCCACTTCGATCCGGCAATCCAGCTCGAGGTGTTCTCGGGTGTGCTTGACGAGGCGCTGGCGGCGGGTTACGTAGGCCTGCTTGTGGTTGCCGACAACACGTCGCTCGTCGAAGGTAGCGACGACAGCTTCGCGCGCTGGTTGGCGTGGGAGCAGCTCACTGACAGTTTCCAGGACTCGCGAGAAGTGCTGGGCGTGTGTTACTTCGACGCCACGCGGGTAGGTGCCGACCGGCTCACAGCGCTCGGAGCGGTGCACCCCGTAACTCACGATGTCGGTGGATCCTTCCGCCTGTTCGTCGATGAGGGTGCCACTGTGCTGACAGGTGAGGTCGACGACGAGACGATCGCTACGTTGCGACGGGTCCTTGCCGTCAGACCGCGCGGCGACGGTCTCGTCGTCGATGTCAGCAGGGCCGATTTCATCGACCACCGGACAGTTGTCGAGTTCGCGCGCGTGGCGACGCGGGTGGCGCCGATCCGACTGCGGGGTGTGCACTCAACTCTGCGAGGGCTGTGCGACGCGCTCGGTCTCGCCACCGACACAGTTCAGTTCGTTTGAGCGACAAGCTCGACACTTACCGTCGCAAGCGCGACTTCGACCGCACGCCTGAACCCGCCGGCGACCCAACGGGTACGACCGACGAACGACGGTTCGTCGTGCAACGTCATCGCGCGAGCCGATTGCACTACGACTTCCGACTCGAGATCGACGGCGTGCTCGTCGAGCTGGGCGGTGCCGAAGGGCCCGACCCTCGATCCCAAGGTGCGCCGCGGCGCGTTCCGCACCGAGGACCATCCGATCGAATACCTCCTGTTCGAAGGCGTGATCCCGTCGCGCGAGTACGGCGGCGGCGATGTGATCGTGTGGGACACCGGAATTTGGCAGCCCGACGACAAGAAACCGGACGCGTCGCAGGCGCTTGCGCGCGGCGAGCTGCACGTCGATCTGTTCGGGACGAAGCTGCGCGGCCGATTCATCTTCATCCGCACGAGCGCACCTGACGTCGACAAACAACAGTGGTTGCTCCTGCACAAGAACGACGACTTCGCGGTGACCGGCTACGACGCCGAGGACCATCCGAAGTCGGCTATCAGCGGTCGCACCAACGACGAGGTGCGCGACGACCCCGACCGGCTGTGGCGCTCGGACCTGCCGGCCGACCGCGCGTCGATCGCGCTCAGACCGGACGCGTTGTCGCGCGACGAGCTGGCCGAACTCGATGCATTCGGGACGAGCGGCACGTGGCACGTGTACGACCGCATGATTCGCCTGAGCAATCTCGACCGTGAGCTCGTCGGTGGTCGGTTGCCGGTCACCAAGCGTGACCTCGTCCGCTATGCCGCGCGCATTGCGCCGGTCGCAGTGCCGTACCTCGAGCGGCGGTCGTTCGCGATGTCGGCCGGACGCGCTCCCGACTGGATCGAGCGGCGTGACGGACGCCTGGTCTTGTCCGAAGCGGCAGCGCTGATCTGGGCCGTCAACTTCGGCGCGATCGAATGGCAGGTCGACGCCGCACCCGCCTTTGCCGTGATCGCGCTCGACCCGCCGAGCCGGGTGCGCTGGGCCGACGTGCTCGTGGTCGCCCGTCTCTATCGCGCCGCGCTCGACCACCTCGGCGTCATCGCGCGTCCGATGCTCACCGGCGCGCACGGGCTGTCGATCTGGGTGCCGACCGACGGCAGCGCGTCCGATGAATGGACGGCGACACTCATCGACACCGTCGCCGAGGCCGTCCCCGACGAGATCAGGCGGGTCTGGCAGGTCGACAAGAACGCCAGGCTGATTCTCGCGCCGTACAGTCCACGTGCGCTGCCGCGTGCACCCGTCGCAGCGCCGATCGACTGGGACGAACTCGACGACGCGACGCTCCGGGCGGGGCAGTGGACGATCCGCACCGTCCCCGACCGGTTGACCTCGCGGCCCGATCCGTTCCGTGCCATCGCGTTGCGCAAGCAGCGGCTGCCACGGTGGAAGTGAGTCAGTCGACGAGCACCGGGAGTGACGTCAGCCCGTAAACGATCGACACGTCCCGATAGGACAGCTCGCGCGCGGGAACGGCGAGACGCAGATTGGGGAAGCGGCGCACCAGAGCCGGATACGCCATCCGCAGTTCCATCCGCGCGAGTTCGGCACCGACGCAACGATGCAGTCCGTGTCCAAAGGCAAGGTGCCCGGCCGGCACGCGGTGCGGGTCGACGTGACTCATGTCCGAGCCATGGCGGGGATCGCGATTGGCGACGCTCAACGAACACATCACCGCGTCGCCGCGCATGATGTGCTTGCCACCGAGCGTCGTGTCCTGGGCGGCGAAGCGCGGGAACCCGACCTGCACGACGCTCAGATACCGCAGCAACTCTTCGACGAGGTGGTCGACATCGGCTTCACCGTCGCGCAGCGACGCAGCGGCTTCGCCGTCCTGCATCAGCACGATGGCGCCGAGCGACAGCATGCTCACGGTCGTCTCGAGACCGCCGGTCAGCACGCCGTCGGCAAGGCCGCCGAGTTCGATGTCGCTGATGTCGTCGCCGTGGTCGGCGAGCACGGTCGAGATCAGTCCGGGCACCGGCTCGACACGCTGTCGCGCGACGATCTCGGCCAACAGTTCGATCGCCTGCTGGATCGGGTCGAGTGAACTCGCCGCGCCCGACGAGAAGTCGAATCGTGCGGCGCTCAGTCTCTGGAACTCCTCCTGATCGGTGTCCGGGACTCCGAGCAGTTCCATGATCACGCGCGAAGGGATCGGGACGGCGAAGTGCTTCTGCAGATCGACCGGCTCGCCGTTCGCACCGCGGCGTTCGATGTCGTCGAGTGCTTCTTCGATGATCTCGTGCACTCGCGGTGCACGGCGCGCGAGCGCACGCGTGGTGAAGTGCGGCGTCAACATGCGCCGCAGCCGGGTATGCGCCGGTGGGTCGGCGAAGCCCAGGCCGCCCGGGTCCTGTTCGGCCGCGATGCCGACCTTGCCGACCATGTGGCCGAAATCGTTGCTGAACGTCTCGGTGTCGGCGGCGAGCACCGTCCGCGACTCGGCGTACCCGGTGACCAGCCAGGCGCGCAGGCCGAGCGGCATCTTCAGCCGGGAGACGGCGGGCCGCTCACTCATTGCGGGCACAGGGTCGAGCCCGTTTCGACGTAACGGAACCAGCGCTTCATCAGGAAACCGCGACAACAGTGATTCGATGTTGGTCGATCCACCGCCGCCCGGAAGGCGCATCGCGGCCCCGAGCATCCAGCGCCGGATGCGGCTCGCGGCTCTGACGCCCATCGTCGCGACCTGCACGTCCCAGGAACCTCCACAAGTTCGCTAGTTGCCCTGTGCCGCGCCAAGCTTAGTGAGTCTCGAGCCGTTCGGGAGTGAGATCCCGCACGCAGTCTGGGGTAGGTCATCCCAGACGCCCGACGCCACGTTATGGGGGACGAATGGCCAAAGAGAAGCCGCTGGAAGAAACGCTGGACGACGTACGCGAGGACGACGGCCAGATCTACGTCCCGCGCGACGATGTCGATTTCGATCCCGACGAAGGATTGCTGTCAGGCACTGCGATCGACGGGACGAGCGACATTCCCGACGATCCGTCCGACGCCCCGGGGTCGGATGCTCGAGAAGTCCGATGATTCGCAGGACGAGAGTCCCGACGAGTCAGTCGACAAGAGCGACGACGATTCGGCGGACAAGAGCGACCAGTGAGCCGACTGCGTCACCTCATCGGCGATCGTGGCCTGGTCGAGTCGCCGCGGTGGCACGACGGCCGGCTGTGGTTCGCCGACTGGACCAACGGCGAGATCCTCGCTGTCACGCCCGAGGGTGAGAGCGAGATCGTCGTACGGCACGCGTCGTTACCGCTGTGCTTCGACCGGTTGCCGGATGGTCGAGCGGTGCTCGTGTCGAACACCGAACACGCGCTGCTCACGGTCGAGGCCGACGGGTCGCTGACGCGCTACGCCGAGCTCGCACCACTCTCGGCACAGGGCTGCAACGACATCGTCGTCGACGGCCGGGGCAACGCCTACGTCAACAGCCCCAACTTCGACTTCCAGGCCGGCCCGCCTGACAGCGCCGTCGCACCGGGCTTCGTCGCGCTCGTCCGTCCGGACGGTTCGGCGAGTGTCGTTGCAGACGACATCTCGTTCCCCAACGGCATGGCTGTCACCGCCGACAACGCGACGCTCGTGGTTGCCGACTCGTACCGGCACTGCCTCGTCGGCTTCGACATCGGCGCCGACGGCGGCTTGAGCAATCGTCAGGTGTGGGCAGACCTCGGTCCCGGCACGCCCGACGGCATCTGCCTCGACGCCGACGACGCATGTTGGTACGCCGACGTACCGAACCAGTGGGTGCGGCGCGTGCGCGCCGGCGGCGAGGTGCTCGACACCGTCGACCTGGACGGGCTGGGCGGTTTCGCGTGCATGCTGGGCGGCGATGCCGGCCGCACGCTGTTCGTGGTTGCGGCCGAGTGGCACGGAATGGAATCGATGACCGGCGCAAAACCCTTCAACGGGCGATTGCTCGCGACCGACGTCGAGGTCGCCGGCGCAGGCTGGCCGGCGCGCACCTGACCTTGTGCGAGCATCGGCGGCGTGGCCGCTCTGTTCCGAACGATCCCGACGCTCGTTTTCACCGACGAGGACAACCGCGAACTCGTCGTCGTCGCTGACACCCACTTCGTGCCGGCGCGAGGTGACAACGTGCGTCTGCACGGACGTCCCTATCTCGTCGATCGCGTCGGTTACGACATCCCGGACAAGGAGATCGAGCGGATCTTCGTAGTGTGTCGTCCTACGTGAGTCCACGCACCGCAGCCATCGACGAGATCGCCTCGTTGTTGACGGCAATGCAGCTCGACCATCCCGTGCGAGTGGGCGTCGACGGCATCACCGCAGCGGGGAAGACGACCTTCGCCGAGGAGCTCGCGGCAGCGATCACCGGACGGGCCGGCGTGCACCTGAGCACCGACGACTACCACCACCAGCGCGAACGACGCCGGCGCCAGGGTCGCCTGTCGGCCGACGGCTACTACGAGGACGCCTACGACCTGGACGCATTTCGCGATCGGGACGTGCGCCGGCAGCGATAAATATGCTACGAAGGCTTGCAGTCAGGTCAGGTTTTTGTAGACAATAGGTTATGGCCGAACGCGTCGAGTTCCGCACTGATCCGAGCCGCTACCGGCACTGGCAGTTGTCGACAGATGGCGCCGTGGCAACGCTCGCGATGGACGTCGACGAGGACGGCGGTCTGGTTGACGGGTACGAGCTCAAGCTCAACTCCTACGACCTCGGCGTCGACATCGAGTTGTACGACGCGGTGCAGCGGCTGCGGTTCGAACATCCAGAGGTGCGCACGGTCGTGCTCACCTCGGCGAAGGACAAGATCTTCTGCGCAGGTGCGAACATCCGCATGCTGGCCGGCAGCCCGCACCCGTGGAAAGTGAACTTCTGCAAGTTCACCAACGAGACCCGCAACGGCATCGAGGACGCCACCGCGAACTCGGGACAGACCTATCTCGCGGCGGTCAACGGCACCGCGAGCGGAGGCGGTTACGAGCTTGCGCTTGCGTGTGACCACATCATGTTGATCGACGACCGCTCGTCCAACGTGTCGCTGCCGGAGTTGCCGTTGCTCGCCGTGCTGCCGGGGACGGGCGGACTGACGCGCGTCGTCGACAAGCGGCACGTGCGGCGTGACCTGGCCGACTACTTCTCGACCAAGTCCGAAGGCCTGGGCGGCGCGAAGGCTGTTGATTGGAAACTGGTCGATGAGGCGGTGCCCCGGGCAAAATGGCAAGAGACGGTGTCGTCGCGCGCGAAAGAATTCGCCGAGCGTTCGCATCGGCCGAGCGACGCGGCCGGCGTCGCGCTGCCCGATCTCGAGAAGACCCGCACCGACGACGCAATCGACTACACCCACCTCAGCGCCCAGCTCGACCGTGACGCTCGGGCGGTGCAGATAACGGTGCGCGGGCCGTCCGCAGATCCAGGCGATCTCGACGCCGAGTTCTGGACGCTCGCCCTCACTCGCGAACTCGACGACCTGATCCTCGACCTGCGCACGAATGAGCCCGAGCTGGGCACATGGGTGTTCCGCACCGAGGGCGACGCGGCGAAGGTGTTGGCACACGACCAGTACCTGCTCGACCACGCCGATGACTGGCGAGCCAACGAGATCGTGCACTACCTCAAGCGGACGTTGAAACGACTCGACGTCACCAGTCGTAGCCTGCTCGCGCTGATCGAGCCGGGTTCGTGCTTCGCCGGTTCGTTGCTCGAGCTCGCGCTCGCGGCTGATCGCAGCTTCCAGCTGTTCGGCGTTTTCGAAGACATCGATCCGGACGCAGCTCCTGCCACCATCACGGTCGGTGCGATGAATCTCGGCCCGCTGCCGATGGGCAACGGCCTGACCCGGCTGCAGACCCGATTCTTCGGTGACGACAACGCAGCCGCCGAGATCGAAAAGCGTGCGGGCGAGGCGCTCGATGCCGACGCAGCGCGCGAGCTCGGGCTGATCACCTTCGCCCCCGACGACATCGACTGGGACGACGAGGTGCGCATCACGCTCGAAGAGCGCGCGTCGTTCAGCCCCGACGCACTGACCGGGCTCGAGGCGAACTACCGGTTCGCCGGCCCCGAGACGATGGAGACGAAGATCTTCGGACGCCTGACGGCTTGGCAGAACTGGATCTTCACCCGTCCCAACGCCGCCGGCGAGGACGGCGCGTTAAGAAAGTTCGGGACCGGACAGCGGGCCTCGTACGACCGGAAGAGGGTTTAGCAGATGACGACGACCGCTGACTACAGCGAGAAAATTCCCAACAACGTCGACCTGCACGAAGACCGCCGCCTGCAGCGTGCCCTCGAGTCGTGGCAGCCGAACTTCCTCAACTGGTGGGAGTCGATGGGCCCGACGTTGCCGACCGAGGACGTCTACCTGCGCACGGCGATCAACGTCGGCCGCGAGGGCTGGGCGCACTTCGGTCATGTCGCGATGCGTGACTATCGCTGGGGAATCTTCCTGGCCGAGCGCGAGCGTGACCGCATGATCGGCTTCGGTCAGCACAAGGGCGACCCGGCGTGGCAGAAGGTGCCGGGCGAGTACCGCGCCGACCTGCAACGATTGATCGTCATCCAGGGCGACACCGAACCCGCCTCCGTTGAGCAGCAACGCAATCTCGGCGCGACGGCCCCGTCCCTCTACGACCTGCGCAACCTGTTCCAGGTCAATGTCGAAGAAGGTCGCCACCTGTGGGCGATGGTGTACCTGCTGCACGCGTACTTCGGTCGTGAGGGACGTGAAGAAGCCGAAGAGTTGCTGCATCGCAATTCGGGTAGTGACGATGCGCCACGCATCCTCGGTGCGTTCAACGAAGAGACGCCCGACTGGCTGTCGTTCTTCATGTTCACCTACTTCACCGACCGCGACGGCAAGTACCAGCTCGGGACGTTGAAGGAGTCGGCCTTCGACCCGCTGTCTCGCACGTGCGAGTTCATGCTCAAAGAAGAAGCCCACCACATGATGGTCGGGACGACCGGCATCGACCGCGTCGTGCAGCGCACTGTCGAGCTGATGCTCGAACACGATGACGAGGAGGTCGCGGCGCGTGGCGGCATCCCGCTGGCAGTGATTCAGAAATATCTGAACTTCCACTACTCGGTATCGCTCGACCTGTTCGGCTCAGAGACGTCCACCAACGTCGCGAACTACTACACGGCAGGGCTGAAGGGACGCTGGCTCGAAGACCGGCGCAAGGACGACCACAAGCTCGGCGACGATGCGATGCACGTCGACGCGCTGGTCGACGGCGAGATCGGCCAGAACGAGGTGTCCGCGCTGGTCGGCCTGAACACCGATCTGCGGCGCGAGTACATCAGCGATTGCGAAGGCGGCGTCAAACGCTGGAACAAGATCCTCGACAGCGCCGGCTTGTCGCAGCGGCTCTACCTTCCGCACATCGCGTTCAACCGCAAGGTCGGCGCGTACTCCGGCATCGAGGCCTCGCCGACGGGGGAGAAGCTCTCAGCTGACGAGTGGGACCGCCGCAAGGACGCGTGGCTGCCGACGGAGGTCGACAAGACGCACGTCCGCTCGCTCATGCGTCCGGTGTACGAGCGCGGCAAGATCGCGTCGTGGATCGCCCCGCCGCGACAGGGGATCAACGGCCAGCCGTTCGAGTACGACTACGTGCACTTGGCGTGACGATGCGCTGGGTGAAGGAAGACCTGCCGCGCTGGGACGCGGACAAGCAGCGGATGTTCGACGACATCGCACTGCTTTCGGTCGGGATGGATCGTCCGGCGCAAGGCGCCTCGCTCGCGGACGAGTGGTGGCACGTGGTGGGCGACGACGGTGCTATCGCCGGGTACGGCTGGCTCGACAGCGAGTGGGGCGACGCCCAGATCACCTTCTTCGTCGATCGCGCGCGTCGTGGCGACGGCATAGGCGAATTCGTGCTCGATCACCTCGAGGACGAAGCACGCAAGCGCGGCCTCAACTACATCTACAACGTCGTCCCTGCCACGCATCCCGATCGTCCGTGGATGACCGGGTGGCTGCAGTCGCACGGACTGGAAGAGTCAGCGCACGGCGATCTGCGGCGCCGGGTGGGCGCGCTGGGGTGACGTAGTCGGTACGTCGTAGGCTCTGCCGGTGACATCCGAGCAGGACTCGACGGAGCGCACGCTGCAAATGCGCGGCGTCGTTGATTTCTTGAGCGCACCCGATGTGCAGAAGCAAGGCGTCGACCTGCTCTCCGCCCAAGGCGTCAAGCGGCTCGTGATCGACCTGTCCGGGATCACGTTCATCGACTCGAGTGGGCTGTCGGTGCTCGTCTATCTCAAGGGCCGCTGCGACGAGCGCGGTGTCGACCTCACGATGCAAGCGGTTCCGCCACGCGCCCGCGCGCTGATCGACTCGCTGGGGCTGAGTACGTACTTCGAGCTGTGAGCACTGTGCGGTGCGCCTTTTGATGCGGCGATGTGTCGCGGGCGTAGCCGTGGCTGTCATCGCGCCGATGATCTCCGCATGTGCCGCGCCCAAGGCATGTTCGTTGATCGGCGCTGAATCTGCTGTCACGCTCAGACTGCCGAAGAGAGTGTTGGTCGTGCCGCACCCGGCAACGATGACTGCCTGCATCAACGGCCATTGTCGGCGGCAATCATTCGACCAGGGCCCGGACGCTCGGTTCCCGACCATCGGCGTTCAGATTTCGGTTCCCGCGAACGCGACTGTGCGGGTGCGGGTAGCGGTGCGGGTGGGGCTGTGGCGAGGTCATGGCGTCACGGTCGCCCACTCGCGCTCGTACTCGCCTAATGGGCCAGGATGCCCGCCGACTGTATGGGGCGTGGGGCTCATTGCGACCCGGACCGGACACATTCTGCGTACCAGCTAGCGATGCACCGCCGGCGAGGCTGTTACCGGGCGAGCCCGAGGCGCAGCGGGTGTTGAAGACTAAGGCGCAGCGAAGGCGAGTTGCGCGGTACACGAGTTGCGTTGTTCGGTCCGGTCCGAACGTAGTGAGAGGCCGGGTAGTCCTCGCTGGTACCTGCGGCACGCTGGAAGACGCGCTTCAGCGCCGGGTCAGTTGGGGTGAGTCGTGCATGCGGTTGCGGCGTGGCTTCTGGTTCGGATCGATCCAGGCGGGTGGTATCCAGTGGGGTAGGTCGTCGAGCATGATCGATTGCCAGCCCATCTGTTCGAACAGGGCGTGGTTGGCGGTGCAGACAAGGGTGCCGTCATCGACGCAGGTGCGTTTGGTCTTCGCGTAGTCGGTGACGTGATGTGCCTGTGTCCACGCCAAGGGCGCGTCACATCCGGGATATGAGCAGCCTTTGTCTCGGGCGAACATGGCTAGTCGTTGTTGTTCGGTGAACAACCTTTGTTGATCGCTGTAAGCAAAGATGCTTTTCGTCTTGGACAGCAGGACCAGGATGGCTTTGGCTTTCGGTTCGAGCCACCGGTCGGCGACTGCGACCGGGATCGAGTAGCCGTGCGACGTCTGGGCGATCCCGGCGCCGTTCGCATAGTCGTCGACGGTGGCGGTGAGGACCAGGGTGGTGGCGCAGCCGTTGGCGGTGGGCAGCTCGCCGGAGGCGTAGAGCAGTTTCAGTGCTTCGAGCAGTGCGTCGTGGCGGCGTTGTCCGGGGGTGCGCGGGTCACGTTCACCGTCGGGTCCGGTGTGTGGCTTGGCCAGGGTGTCGAGCAGGGTCTCGAGGTATTCGGCGGCCTCACACGTCAGCTCGCCGGCGACGGTGCCTGATCCGTCCGCACGCCGGCGCAGGGTCAGGGTGCGGCGCCGGTGCGCGGTTTCGATGTCACGAAACGCCCCGTCCTGATCGATGCGGGCGTAGAGACCGGTGGCGAAGCGGGCCAGCAGGTCGGGATCGTGCTCGGCAGCGAACTGCAGCAGCGCGGTCTCATACATGGGTGCTGACTGGTCGGCGAGCAGGTCGTCGATCTTGTCGGTCATCTTCACGACCGTGGCCGCGGCTCGGACCGAGATCGACCCGTCGGCGAGTGCCTGGGCGGTCTGCGGGTGCTGCGGTTCGACCAGCTCACCGGTGATCAGTCTCGGCGGCGTGATCGCCAGCGCCAGCTTCACCCGCCCGGCCGCATCGTTCGCGCCGATCATCAACGCGTCCCGCAACAGCACCGTGGTGTTCTTCGCGCCGAGATCATAGGCGAGCCGCTCGGTCTCGACCTGCGCGATCAGCGCGAGCTCTTCCACGTCCAGCACCTGCTTGTGACGCTGGATTTCGCGCAGCCGATCCAACACTGCGGTGCCGGTCAACTGCGAGCTGCTCACGTGTTCGATAATATCCCTTCCGAGGAAGGAACGGTAGAGTTGTGGACAGAGAATCCGCCAAAATATATGAGGATTGGCAACGCCGGCACACGTAGGATCGATCCCGATGATGACCGACGACGCACGAGTGGTGCTGCTTGCATGGCCGCGCAGCGGTAGCTCGAGTCTCTGGCAGATCATGCGGTCGCATCCGCAGCTACGTCTCATGCCTGACGAGCCGTTCAACGAGAACTTCGCGAGCTGGGCCGGCGACAACCCCGACTACCTGGCCCGCCTCGAGGCGGAGTCGTTCGAGCGCGTGCTGGACGAGCTGTTCGCGGGGTATCGCGGCATCAAGATCCTGAGCTACCAATTGGACGAGGAACAGCTCACCAGTCTCGTGCTGCGGCCTGACGTCAGGATCGTGTATATAGGTCGTCGCAACTTGCTCCAGACGGCGGTGTCCGACCGGATTGCCAAGCACACGAAGATCTGGAATCGCTGGGACCTCGAGCATGGTGAGTCACTCGAGCGTCGCTACGACGCGCTTCCGTCGCTCGACATGGATGATCTGCGCACCTACTTAAGCGACCTCGCCGCGCACCGCGAGTGGATCGAGGCGCTGCTCGATCGTCGCGGCGACGTAGGAACCGTGCGATTGAGCTACGAAGACCTCTACTTCGCGGCTCGAGGAAGTCAGCATGCGCAGCTCGCCGAGGTATGGCGTTTGCTCGACGTCGACCCGCTGGACACGTCGCAGCTCGACTACTACCTCGATCCGCAGAGAACCAAGTTGGCGGCGGCGAATACCTACGGACGACTGCCGAACATCGATGAGATCAATGCCGCGCTCGGCGCGGACGACACAGGTTGGTTGTTGCCGCTGCGCTAGACCGCGAGCTCGTCGCTGTCGGTGACGGACAAGCGGAACTGCGCCCACACGGTCTTGCCGGCCGGCCCGGGCCGGATTCCCCACCGCTCGGCCAACCGCGACACGATCAGCAAGCCACGTCCGCTCACTTCGTCGGGCAGCGAACGCTGAATCGACGGGACGCCGGTTCCGCTGTCGCGGACTTCGAGCAGCAGGTGCTCGCGCTGCTTGCGGATGCGCAGCTGGATCGGTCTCGCCCCGTGGTTTATCGCGTTCGTCGCAAGCTCGCTGACGGCGAGCAGGATGTCGAAGGTCAATGCATCGGTGACCAGCCAGCCGGCCAGCGTGCGCGCAACGAAACGCCGGGCATCAGACAGCGCCCCGGACTCGTGGCCGACGTCGTGTCGCGCGACGCGGTCCTCGGTGATCGCCTCGTCGTTGGCCCGGCACACGAGAATCGCGACGTCGTCGTCCGGTCCGTCGGGCAACAGTCGCTCGACGAGCAGTGACGGGATGTCGGCCAGGGCAGCCTCGCTCGTGCTGAGCACGTCGGCGAGTTTCTCGATGCCGCTGTCGAGGTCAGAACCGCGCCGCTCGACGAGACCGTCCGTGTACAGCGCGAGCATCGTGCCCGCCTGCAACGGGACGGTCTCGGCGATGTCACCATGCGTGCCGACGCCGAGCGGCGGCCCGCCGGCGACCAGCCGTCTCGCACGCTGACCAGGATCGACAACCAAGGGCGGCAGGTGCCCGGCGTTCGCATACGTCAGCACTTGTTCGTCCGGGGTCGTACACCGCATAGACGCACGTGACGATCGTGTCCTCGCTGATTTCACGGACGGTGTCGTCGAGCAGTCGAATCCACTCGGCGGGTGGCAGGTCGAGCCGCGCATACGCACGTCCGGCAGCACGCAGCTGACCCATCACTGCGGCGGCGCGCACACCGCGTCCCATGACGTCGCCGATCACGACGGCGGTGCGACCGTCGCCGAGATCGATCACGTCGTGCCAGTCGCCGCCGACCTGGGTGCCCGCGACTCCGGGACGGTAGTAGGTCGCGATCTCGAGCTGGTCGGCAGCGAAGGTCGGCGGTGGGATTAGGCTCTGCTGCAGCTCGGTTGCAATCGCGTGCTCGCGCGCGGCGGCCTCGCGGTCGGCCTGCGCGTTCGCCATCGCGATCTCGGTCGCGCGCTGCTCGGTGATGTCCTGCGTGCTGCCCCGGATGAAAGCCAATTCGCCGTCCGGTCCGCGCACGCCTGCGCCGCGGACGCGCAGCAGAGTAGCAGCGTCGTCACGACGCCCGCGTACAACGACGTCGAACGACTCATTCGCAGCGAGCGCTGCGTTCATCGCTTCTTGGAACATCGCTTGGTCTTCCGGAATTGCCATCGCCATGGCCGCGTCGAACGGCATCTCATCGGTATCCGGAAGGCCACCGATACGACGCACCTCGGTGGACAGACGAACGGTGTTGCGTCGCACGTCTGCCTCCCAGCTGCCGACATGCGCGAGACCCTCGGCGTTGTCGAGGATCTCGCGGTAGCGCTCCAGCTCGGTCACGAGTTGCCGCACCCGTTCGAGTTCGAGGTTGGCCCGCACCCGGGCGAGCAATTCGCGCGCCGAGAATGGTTTGACCAGGTAGTCGTCGGCGCCGGCCTCGAGTCCCTCGATCGTGGCCTCGTCACCGGATCGTGCCGACAGCATGACGACGGGAATGTGCGGCCAGCTCGGGGTCGTCCCGGATCGCGTTCAGTAATCCGAACCCGTCGAGCACGGGCATCATGACGTCGGTGAGGACGAGATCCGGCTGCTGGACGCGAAGTTGCCGCAGCGCAGCAGCGCCGTCGCTCGCCGTCGTGACGACATAGTCGTCGGCGAGCAGCGCACGGATGTACTCGCGCATGTCGGAGTTGTCGTCGACGACGAGCACGCTCGGCAGATCGCGTTTGCGTTGGCAGGTCGTCTGCTGCTGCCGGGTCGGTACCCAACCAACGTTGCGCCTCGGCGAGATAGCCGGCGCTGAAACGGGTTACCTCGGGGATCTCGTCGACGACGTGCTCGACGACGTGGTCCGCGTCGAGGTGATCACGTCCGTACGGCATCGTGACGCGGAAGGTGCTGCCGACGCCGACCTCGCTCTCGACCCCGACCTCGCCGCCGTGCAAGCGCGCGAGCTCAGAGACGAGCGCGAGGCCGATTCCCGATCCTTCGTACGTGCGGAGCTCGGCGCCGCTGACGCGATGGAATCGCTCGAACAGCCGCGACTGCTCCGAGGCCGGGATGCCGACGCCGGTATCGCTGACCTCGAGGACGGCGACATCGCCGCCGTCCGACAGGCGAACCCGGACGCCGCCGGCGAAGGTCGCCTTCAATGCGTTCGACAACAGGTTCAGGACGATCTTCGCCCACATCTCGCGATCGACGTACAGCCGCGACGGCAGCGGATCGCAGTCGATCGTCAGCGTCAGCTGCGAGCGGTCGTAGGCCGACTCGAACATGCTCGCGAGCTCGGCGGTGTAGCGAGTCAGGTCGATCGGTTCGTACGTGGCCTGAACCCGTCCCGACTCGAGCCGCGAGAAGTCGAGCAGCGTGTTGACGAGCTTGAGCAGCCGCTCGCCGTTGCGTTGGACGACCTCGAACCGCCGGCGGTGCTCGGGCGGCGAGTTCGTGCTCCTGGTCGAGCAGCGCGTCCTCGGCCGGGCCGAGCAGCAGCGTCAGCGGCGTGCGCAGCTCGTGGCTGACGTTGGTGAAGAACGTCGTCTTCGCCCGGTCGAGCTCGGCGAGCTGCTCGACCCGATCTCGTTCCTGCTCGAACGCCATCGCGCGCGCGATCGCCGCCGACAGCTGGCCGCCGATCAGCTCGACGAAGCTGCGGTAGTCGTCGTCGAGCAAGCGGAACGGGTTCAGCCCAACGATCAGGTAGCCGTACGGTTCCGGCGCACCGATCTGGCGAAGCGGCACCGACAGAGCTTGGAGCGGGGGAGCAGTCCAGCCGCCCGTCGGAAGATCCGGCACCGCGGAAAGATCGATGAGACTGGGCTCGCCCCGGCTGCCGAATACGGCGCGATGCCACAGCAGGTCAGAGCTCTGCGGCGCGAGCCGCGGACCGCTGCGGCGCTACCCAACGTCAGGCCGGTCGCCCAATGCAGCCGCGCCGCGCCGTCCATCGTCGAGCAGGTATGACATCGCGAACGGCAGATCGAACGGGTCGGTCGCAAGCTGGCGCTGCGCGGCGAACCCGACCTCGTCCATCGTCGAGGCACTCGACAGCCCGGAGCTCAGATCGCGGACGAGTGCGATGCGCCGCTCGCCGATGACCCGGGGGGTGTCCTCGCTGACGACGCACAGCATCCCGGCGATCTCGCCGCGATCGCCGCGGAGCGGGCTGTAGGAGAACGTGTGGTAGGTCTCTTCGGTGTAGCCGCTGCGTTCGAGGAACAGCAGCAGCCGCTCGTCCCAGGTCGCGACCCCGGTCGTGATGACCGAGTCGATCAGCGGACCGATCTCGCTCCAGATCTCTGACCAGACCTGCTCGGCGGGCTTGCCCAGCGCCCACGGGTACTTCGCGCCGAGGGTGTCGCGGCGGTAGGCGTCGTTGCAGAAGAACGTGAGCTCGTCGCCCCACGCCATCCACATCGAGAAGCGGGAGGCAGTCATCAGTTGGACGCTGTTGGTCAGGCTGGCTGACCAGTTCTGCCATGGCCCGACGCCGGTGTTCGCCCAATCGACAGCGGCCAGATCGCGCCCGAGCTCGGTGTCGAGATCGAAGGGTGTGGCGGGCGAGCTGTCGAACTGCGCCGTGCCGTCGCTGTGGTCCATGCGACCCGATACCCTCCGACCCCGGGTTGCTAGTGCGTCACCGTCCTCGCGACGCTAGCGTACTGGCAGCAGGCGGCAGCCCGGTGACGCCGAGACGAGGAATGGTCTGATGGATCTGCAGCTGGCGACGCGTCGGGAGGGCGACGCAGCTGTCATCTCAGTCGGCGGCGATGTCGACAACGACACCGCGCCGCAGTTGCGCGAGGGCATCGCGAAGGCCTTCGGTGACGGGGCACGGCGAGTGGTCGTCGATCTCAGCGAGACCGATTTTCTGGATTCGTCCGGCCTCGGCGCGCTGGTCGGCGCAAGCAAGGAGCACACCGGCGCCGGGGTCCTGACGCTCGTGTGCCCGCGTCCGCAGCTGCTCAAGCTGTTCGAGATCTCGAGACTCAACGAGATCTTCGAGATCCACAACACGGTCGCCTCAGCGCTCGCCTGACTACGCGGTGTACCCGCGCTCTTGCAACACCCACACGTTCCCGTCGGGGTCGCTGAAGCCACTGATCGAGTTGTACTCGGCGTGAGTCGGATCGACGCCGTCAGCCCAGCCGTTGGGTGTCATGTGCCGGACGGGATCAACTGCGACACCGCGGCCGGTCAGTTCGGCATGAGCCGCTTCGATGTCGGTCACGACGAGATGCAGGCCCTTCACGGTGCCCGCTTCGGAGTCGATGATTCCGCGGCCGACCATCACCGAGCAGGCCGAGCCGGGTGGAGTGAGCTGCACGATGCGGAAACTGTCTCCGGCACTGTGGTCGACGTCGAGGTGGAAGCCGAGCTGATCGGCGTAGAACGACTTCGCGCGGTCGATGTCGGCGACGGGCAACGGGATGGCCTCGAGCTTGTAATCCATGGGCGGATTCTTACAGTTCCGACCCATCGGTGCCCTGATGACTTTCGTGTCTTGAGTATCGATATGCGTACCCGCACACTGACGAGGTGGCCAGCCGCACCAGCTCAGATCGTCCGACGGCGACCGTCCTGTATCTGGTCAAGCAGGTCGAACTCGCCATGCGCGCACAACTAGACGAACTGTTGCGTCCGGCCGGTCTGACGACGTCCCAGTACACGGCCTTGACCGTGCTGGAACGCGAGCCCGACCTCACGTCGGCGCAACTGGCCCGCAGCTCGTTCGTCACGGCCCAGTCGATGGCCGACATGGTGACCTCGCTCGAAGGGCAGGGCGTCATCACGCGGCGCCGCGACCCGGCGGATCGGCGGCGCCTGGTGCTCTCGCTGACCGCACGCGGGCGGCGTCTGCTCGAGCGGTATCGCCCGAGGGTTGCCGCCCTCGAGAAGCAGATGCTCGCCACGCTGACCGCGCGACAGACGAGCGACCTGCGGCGCTATCTGCTTGCCTGCCGCGACGGGCTGGCCGGCTAGTCGCTCAGCTGAGGATCGCGCATAGGTGCACTCCGTAGGTTGAATCCGTGACGTCGTTGCGTGAGAGGGTGCGCTCGACATCCGGGGGACGCATCGCGTGGCGCGTCGGCGCGACCGTGGCCGGTGTCGCGGTCATCGTCATCGGCATCGTCCTGCTGCCGTTACCCGGGCCCGGCTGGTTGATCATCTTTGCCGGACTGGGGATTCTCGCGACCGAGTACGAGTGGGCGGCCCGGTTGTTGCGGTTCGCGCGGGCCAAGGTCTCGCAGTGGACCCAGTGGGTGGCAGCGCGATCGCGCCCGGTGCAGGCGCTGATCTGGCTGGCCGGCGTGGTACTGCTCGCGGCGTTGGTCGCGGCGGCGTGGTGGTACTACACCCGCTAGAGCGCGTCGAGCCAGTCTTGCGACGGGACGAAGAACAGGCAGCCGGTATGGGCCGTCGAGAAGTCGAGGATGCGGTCGGTCGTGCCGGGCGGATCGCCGAGGAACATGTTGCGCAACAGACGTTCGGTGATCGCCGGATCGGCCGCGTAACCGATGAAGTACGTTCCGAACTCCTTGTCGCCCAGGCGTCCGAACGGCATGTTGTCGCGGACGATCTTGAGTTCGTTGCCGTTGTCGTCTTCGATGACGTTGAGCGCGATGTGTGCGTCGGGTGCTTTCGTGTCGTCGGGGAGTTCCATGTCGTCGAGCTTGGTGCGTCCGATCGCACGCTCTTGTTCTTCGACTGTGAGCGCGTTCCATGCGTCCAGGTCGTGCAGGTACTTCTGGATGATCACGTAGCTGCCGCCGGCGAACTCGCCGTCGCTCGATGATCGCGGCGTCGGCCGCGTACGGGCCGGTCGGGTTCTCGGTGCCGTCGACGAAGCCGAGCAGATCGCGTTCGTCGAAGTACTTGAAGCCGTGCACCTCGTCGACGACGTCGGCCGCCCCGTCCAGACGCTTCATGACCTGTGCAGCGAACTCGAAGCACAGGTCCATGCGCCGCGCGCGGATGTGGAACAACAGGTCGCCCGGCGTGCTCGGCGCGTGATGCGTGGGCCCGTGCAGATCGTGGAACGGGTGCAGCGCCGGCCGGTCGCGGCTCGTCGATGACGCGGTCCCAGAGGTCGGATCCGATGCCGACGACCGCCTTGAGTTCGCCGTCCGGCTCGCGAAAGCCGACCGACCGCCCGATGCCCGGGACGTCCGCGAGTAGTTCTCGCACCAGCGCCTCGCGGCCCTCGCGGACGGTGACGACGAGGAAGATCGCGGACTGCGTGAGGGGGGTCAGGACGGGCTGCGGCTCGGGCATGCCCCGAGTCTTGCGCCCTCGCCCAGCGTGCGGAAGCGGGTGGGCGTCCCGTGTAATCTGTCAAGGCCGTGACGGGTCGCTCCGTCCCGGGCGATTAGCTCAGCGGGAGAGCACTGCCTTCACACGGCAGGGGTCACTGGTTCGATCCCAGTATCGCCCACACCTAGAGGTGTCAGAATCTCGGTCTTCGTCGCCGGCGACTGTGCGCGGGCGGCGAAACCCTTGATCGAAGTATCGATCGGGCCGCAGATCGACCAAATCCATACTTGGATCAAGTCGCCGATTCGGTCGATGTATGGGTGTCCGGGAGTCATATCGAGGTCCGGTGTCGCGAACCGGAGAGGCTTGCAGGCGGGCTTAGGGACGGAGTCTCCGGGGATCGGATGGGTCTGGCCCGGTCGGTATGGGCAAGATGGAGGCGTGAGCCTAGATCCGGAAGAGCTTTTCGAGCTCGACGCAGACCGGCCGGACCTGGCTGGTGCCGTGCTCCTGCACACCCTCGACGGGTTCGTCGACGCCGGTGCCGCAGTCAGGCTTGCCCGCGCGACGTTGCTCGGTGGCGACGCGCCAGTGGTGGCGCGTTTCGATGTCGACCAGCTCCACGACTACCGCGCGAGACGTCCGATGATGGGCTTCGCCGTCGATCACTGGAGTGATTACGACACTCCGCAGTTGGCAGTGCACCTGCTGCACGACGAAGACGAGACGCCGTATCTGGTGCTTGCAGGTCCTGAGCCGGACACCCAGTGGGAGCGGTTCGTGGCTGCAGTCGCTCTGCTTGTCGAGCGTCTCGGAGTGCGACTGGTCGTCGGTCTCGATGCGTTTCCGATGTCGGTGCCACACACCCGGCCGACGCCGATCATCGTCCACGGTTCGCGGCGTGAGCTGTTCGCCGACTATCGCGCGTGGCTTGGTCAGATCATGGTTCCGGCGAGCGCCGGGCACCTGCTCGAGTACCGCCTCGGCGCAGCAGGTATCGACGCACTCGGGATCGCGGCTCCTGTCCCGCCGTACCTGTCTCAGACCGAATACCCGACTGCCACGCTCGCGCTGCTGCAGGAAGTCGGTGCACGCGCGGGGCTTCGCTTCGACACAACAGGCCTCGAAGACACCGAACGCGTTACACGGCAGGCGATCGAACGTGAGATTGCGGGATCAGCCGAGCTGCAGAGGGTCGTCGCTGCCCTCGAGCAGCAGTTCGACGCGGCGGCGGCTGCAGCTCAGACAGGTTTGGCCGAGGGCGACTTGCCGTCGGCCGACGAACTCGGCGCCGAGTTGGAGCGCTTTCTCGCCGACCAGTCCCGAGGCGACTGAACAACACACCTGATTGCGTTGCGCCATCAGCGAGCGTTGCATGCGGATGTTTGACGACCCACGGGGTAACTGACCGGGTCGTGTCGGGTGAGAAGTTTCAAGCGCCCTCTGGACGACTGATCGCTGACTCGGACTGTCTACGCCGCGTTTCTGACGCACCGAATGTCACCACACCGAAGAACGCGCCGACGCCGACGCAGACTCCTAGTACTGCAGGAAGGACGTCCTGTGCTGCAGCCAGACAGTTTCGGCTAGGCGTACCTCCGTTGTGAGCGACCCCGTCGGACGAACCAAGCTGTATGTACAGCGGGGCGCATCGGTACTCGGACGGGACGGCAGCGTTGCCTGAAATCTGGCCGCCGAAGTCACGCAGGGACGAGAACAGGCAGGCGATGAGAGATGTCGCTGCCCAGACGTATGCACCTGCTGCCAGTGACCGAGCTGGCCCGTCGGCACGGCGCGCCCGCCTGATGGTTCGCCATCCAAGCAGCAGCAGGACCGCGGCGGCAACCACCACTAGGACCAACCCCGCCACTGACGTTGTGGACGGGCAGGCGTCCTCGGTGCCGCAGCTGGACGCCAACGAGTTGATCACGAGTCGTGAGCCTAATCAAAGCTCATGGCATGCGACGTCGACGCGTTGATCGCATTGCTGACAGACGACGTGTTGATGTCGCTGCCACGCATGCCGCTCGAGCGCGAAGTAAAGACAACGAACTTGCCAGATTGGAAAGTAACCGGCACACTTTCCCACATGGAAAGCAGCGATACGACATCCGCGCATGAGGCAGCAGCGATGCTTGCGAAGGCCGAGGGGGATCGGCAGCGACTCACCGATGAGCTCGTGCTACCGAGTCTGTTCTGCACGTGGCTCGGGATCGCGATCGCCGTGCAGATCGCGACGTCGGCGACCGGTATTGCGCGTGGTGGTGCGTGGCTCGCGGTAGCGCTGCCGGCTGGCCTAGCGGTACTGGCCATCGTCTCGGTGGCGCAGCTCTTGCGGTTCCGCCGGGCGAACGGCGTATGGGTGAACGGACTCGTGTCGCGTGTCGTGGCCGGTACGGCGAATGCAGCGTCAGTCCCGTACGTGGCCGCGTTCGCCGGCGCGACGTGGGCGGCTCTGGCTGCACAGTGGGCTCTGATGCTCGCTTGCGCGGCAGCCGGTGGCGTCGCGTATGCCCTTGCCGGGCAGTACTGGTGGCGTCGATACCGTCAGGATCCGGTGGCGCACAGCCGTGGCGAGTCGATGGTCTGGCTCGGCGTCCTGATCGTGGCCGCGGTGGCCGGACTGATCCTGGTTGCCACCGCACGGTGATGCGCGAGCTCGATCCGAACCTGCAGCATCCGGCGCGGTTGCGCCTGATGACGATGTTGACCGCCGTGTCCGAGGCCGAATTCTCGGTGCTCCGCGATCAGCTCGATGTATCTGACTCGGTGCTCTCGAAGCACATCAGCGCGCTCACCGGTGTGCGCTACGTCCGCAGCCGCAAGGGCAATCAGCTCGGCCGGCGCACAACCTGGGTCGCGTTGACGACGCCTGGGCGTCGCGCCTTGACCGCCCACGTCGCCGCCCTGCGCGCCATCATCGACGAAGTGGACGTCGCGACGTCCAACCCGCGATGAGTTGACGATAACGCGCCGCAGATGGCCCGGTAGTTGCTTGGCACCGGCCGATGCAGTACGACCAGAAACGAGGGTTTCCTGCCTATCGACCGACCCGGGAGGGGCGCCACGTGGACGATGCCCCCGCGCAACGGCCTGTGCGCGTGGTGATCGTGGACGATACGCCCGACATGCGGCTATTGCTCCGGACGGCGTTGGTCGGGCGTCCCGATATGCAGCTGGTCGGCGAAGCAGGCGACGGCGCGGTCGCCATCGAACTCGCCGCCGGTCTGCGTCCGGACCTGTTGATCCTCGACCTCGAGATGCCGGTGCTGGACGGGCTGGCCGCGCTCCCGCAGCTGCAAGCGGTCGCACCGGACACGAGGATCGTGATCCTGTCGGCCTTTCCCGCCAGCGTGCATGCCCACACGGCGTTGAGCGCAGGCGCAGTCGCCTACGTCGAGAAGAGCACGCCGATCACCGAGCTGCTCGACGAGTTGCTGCGCGGCGCTGATCTGCTCGACGCGGTGGCCGCATCGCTGTCAGTGTCTGTGCGGACGTCGTTCTCGCGCGAGCTGGGCACGCCGTCCGATGCGCGTCGCTTCATCGCGACCACCCTTGCGTCGTGGGACACCGTCGACCCGATCGAGACCGTCGAACTGCTGGTCACCGAACTCGTCACGAACGTCATCGTCCATACCCGGGGTACGCCGGACGTGCGGGTCAGCCTGCATCCCGACTTCGTCCACGTCGAGGTCTCCGATCCGGACGCCGTGGCGCTGAGCCCGCATCAGGCGAGCATCGACGACGCCTCGGGTCGCGGGCTCCATCTTGTCGCAACGATGGCTTCTGCCTGGGGGATCGTGCAGGTCGACGGGGGCAAGGTCGTGTGGTTCGACGTCGCTCGCCGGTAATTGTGAAGTCGGCCCGGTCGGTGGACTGGGGCGATCAAATCGCTCAGGATGCTGATACCAAGGTCGGGGGAGGGCGCGATGTCGAGGGGTAAAGCCGTGCGAGCCGTGCTCGCACTGTTCATGGCGCTCTCCGTGTCGGTGCTCGCGTCGAGCGCGCCGGCTGCGGCACAGGGCCCAGGGCTGTCGGTGTCGGTGCGCGGCAACCACTTCGTGAACGCACGGGGACGCACGTTCCGGCTGCTCGGCGTCAACCGCGCCGGCGCCGAGTACATGTGTCTGCGCAAATATCACAAGAAGACGGGTCTGTTCGACGGGCCCACGTCACCTGCCAGCATCGCCGCCATCAAGCGCTGGGGCGTCACTGCCGTGCGGCTGCCGATCAACGAAACCTGTTGGCTGGGCATCAACCACGTCCCGACCGGCCGTCGCGAATACCGCACGGCCATCGTCGACTATGTCCGCCGCCTCAACGCAGCCAAGCTCGACGTCATCCTCGACATGCACTGGGCTGCACCGGGGCGCGGGCAGGCTGTCGGCTACATCCCGATGCCTGACGCCGATCACGCGCCGGCATTCTGGCGCTCGATGGCCTACACGTTCAAGTCCGACCATGCGGTGCTGTTCGACCTCTACAACCAACCGCACGGGGTCAGTTGGTCGTGCTGGCGCAACGGATGCACCCTGCCGGCCGGTGGACTCGGCAGGAATTGGCATCCGCAGTACCGCGCAGTCGGAATGCAGCGGCTCGTCAACGTGGTGCGCTCGACGGGCGCGAAGCAGCCCATCTTGCTCGGTGGGCTCAACTTCGCTCTCGACATCGATCAATGGCTGGCCAATCGTCCGCACGACCCGGCGCACCAGCTCGTCGCGTCCGAGCACAACTACGGCCGCAGCCACCCATGCACGGGGTCTTGTATCGGAGCAGTCAGCGCGGTGGCTCGCCAGGTGCCTGTCGTGATCGGTGAACTCGGCGAGACTGATTGCGCCCACGGGTACGTCAGCGCATGGATGCGCTACGCCGACCGGCACCGGCTGTCATATCTGGGTTGGGCGTGGAACCCCGGCTGGTCGTGCGACGGCGGGCCGAGCCTGATCCGTAACTGGGCGGGAACGCCGACGCAGTACGGCGTCGGGCTGAAGTCACACCTGCAGGCACTCGCCCGCCGACCCTGATCGTTACTCGCGCCGTAGCTGCGGGTAGCGCATTAGTGCCGGCTCGAACCCGTAGCTGAGCGCGAGCGGGGAAGTTGATCATGCGTGCAGTGACCTGGCAAGGCAAGCGCAACGTGAGCGTCACCGAGGTACCGGATCCGGTCATCGAAGAACCGACGGACGCGATAGTGAAGATCACCAGCACGAACATCTGCGGCTCCGACCTGCATCTGTACGAGGTGCTGGGCGCCTACATGTCTGCCGGCGACATCCTGGGTCACGAACCAATGGGTGAAGTCGTCGAGGTCGGCACGGACGTCGGCGACCTGCGCATCGGTGACCGGGTTGTGATCCCGTTCCAGACGTCATGCGGCCACTGCTACATGTGCACCGCGAAGCTGTACTCGCAGTGCGAGACCACGCAGGTCACCGAGTACGGATCGGGCGCGGCGCTGTTCGGTTACTCGAAGCTCTACGGACAGGTACCGGGCGGGCAGGCGGAGTACTTGCGCGTCCCGCAGGCGCAATTCACGCACATCAAGGTTCCGGACGGGCCGGCGGATGACAGGTTCGTCTATTTGTCGGACGTGCTCCCCACGGCATGGCAAGGCGTCGAGTACGCCGACATCCCCTCGGGCGGCTCGGTCACAGTGCTCGGTCTCGGGCCCATCGGCGACATGGCGGCGCGGATTGCGATGCACAAGGGCGCGCGGGTCATCGCCGTCGACCTCGTGCCGGAACGGCTCGAGCGCGCTCGCGCGCGCGGTGCCGAAACGCTGGATCTGCGAGAACACGACGACCTCGGCGCGGTGATTCGAGATCTCACCGACGGACGCGGAACCGACTCGGTCATCGATGCCGTCGGGATGGAGGCACACGGTTCGCGCGGTCCGAAGTTGGCGCAGACGCTGGCCGGGCTGCTCCCGGACGTGTTGGCCGATCCGTTGCAGCAGAAGGTCGGCGTCGACCGGCTCACGTGCTCTGTACACGGCCATTGATGTCGTTCGTCGCGGAGGCACCATCTCGTTGTCCGGTGTCTACGGCGGCGCGTCGGATCCGCTACCGATGTTGACGATGTTCGACAAGCAGATCCAGTTGCGGATGGGGCAAGCCAACGTCAAGCGGTGGGTCGACGACATCCTCCCGCTGCTCACCGACGACGACCGGCTGGGCGTGGACACGTTCGCGACTCATCACCTTCCGCTGGACGAAGCGCCGCAGGCGTACGAGAACTTTCAGAAGAAGGTGGACGGCACGGTCAAGGTCGTGCTGCACCCCTGACGGCGCTATTCGGTCGTCCTCGGCCTGCGGCGGCGACCGACGCGTCACGGTCGGCGACTCGGACGTCTAGTCCGAGGCGATTTCGTCAGCGTCTGCTTGCGCCGCTTCGGTATCGGTGGTCGTGCCATCCGACTCCCGCTCGAAGAAGTCCTTCTGCTGAAGCTCGCTGTCCGTCTGGCGATTGACCTGCTTGACCAGCTCTTCATCGGTGACGCCGTCGCCGGCGTTCTTTTCGTCGCTCATGATCGTCTCGTACCCAGCACGTGGACTACCGAATCGGCACTGTGGTCGATCACCCTGAGTTCTTCTGCGCATAGGTGGTCGGCGCAAGCGGGGGATCGGCCACGGTGAGGTGCTCGGGCTGCGGCGAACCTGTTCGCACGTACAGCTGGTGATTGGTGAGCGTGCGCTCCGAACGGCCACGACCGAGGAAGCTCACCGCCCAGTGGAAGATCGTCGTGACCCGGTTCTTGAAGCCGACGAGGTACAGCAGGTGAACGGCGAGCCAGAGCACCCAGGCGATGAACCCGCCGAACCGGAACGGCCCGACGCTGGCTACCGCCTTGAAGCGCGAGACAGTCGCCATGCTCCCCTTGTCGAAGTAGGACGAAGGGCTTCTGCGGCGCCTGACCGCGCAGCCGCCGGCGAATCTCCTTCGCGGCGTACGACGCCTGCTGCATCGCCACCTGGGCCACGCCAGGGTAGTTGTTGAGCGTCATCATGTCGCCGATGACGAACACCTCAGGGTGGTTGGGCAGCGTGCAGTCGGGACGGACGGCGATACGTCCGGAGCGATCCATGTCAGCGCCGGATTGATTCGCCAGCGTCGCTCCCAGTGCGGACGCGCGGACGCCGGCGGCCCACACGATCGTGCGGGTCTCTATGCGGTTGCGCTTGCCCGAGCTGTCCTCGACTGTGATGCCGCGATCGTCGACGTCGACGACCTTCTCGTCGAGCCAGACTTCGACGCCGAGACGTTGGAGTTGGTGTGCGGCTCCAGCCGCAAGCCGGGTGCCGAAGTTGCCGAGCACCGCGTCGGCCGCGTCGACGAGCACGATGCGCGCGGTGCGCGAACTGATGGCTCGGTAATCACGCTTGAGCGTGCGGTGCGCCAATTCCGCGATCTGGCCGGCCATCTCGACACCGGTTGCGCCCGCCCCGACGACGACGAACGTCAGCCATTCGCGCGCAGCCTGCTCGTCGTTCTCGGTGGCCGACAGCTCGGCGAACTCGAACGCCGACAGGATCCGGCCGCGAAGCTCGAGCGCATCGTCGATCGACTTCAGACCGGGGGCGTAGGTCTCGAACCGGTCGTTGCCGAAATAGGACGTTTGGGCACCGGCGGCGACGATGAGCGAGTCGTAGGGGGTCACCGTCCGATCCGTGCCGACGTAGGAAGTGACCGTGCGCGCCGACAGGTCGATGTCCTCGACGTCGCCGAGCAGCACCTGGACGTCGCGCTGGCGGTGCAGGATCTCGCGTGTGGCCGGGGCGATCTCGCCCTCAGACAGGATTCCGGTCGCCACTTGGTAGAGGAGCGGCTGGAAGAGGTGGTGGGTGGTGCGGCTGATCAGCGTCACGTCGACGTTGGCCCGCTGCAGCTTCTTCGCTGCCATCAAGCCGCCGAAGCCTGAACCGATCACGACGACACGATGGCGTCCGGTGGGAATCATGGTCGTCTCCTTTCGCCTACTGACTCAACACCTACCCGGTGGTGTCTATTCGGCATCCGGCATGTGACCGCCGACAACTGCGTGCGGGACGATCACTTGTCGCGGCGCACGCGCTCGACGCGCTCGGATTCGGCCTTCTGCGTCTCGTCGAACTTGCGGGTGTCACGCGGGACGGCGAACATTTCGACGTCTTCCGGCACGCCTTCGCCCAGCGCCCGTTCGTGCTCGAGTTCGGCGTCGAGTTCCAGCCCGAGCAGGATGGCGATATTCGATATCCAAAGCCAGACCAGGAAGATGATGACGCCGGCCAGTGCGCCGTAGGTCTTGTTGTAGGACGAGAAGTTGGCAACGTAAACGGCGAACAGTCCCGATGCGATCAGCCAGACGACAACTGCCAGGACCGCACCCGGGCTCACCCATCGGAACCCGCCTTGGCGAACGTTCGGCGTGGCCCAGTAGAGCACCGCCAGCAACAACATGAAGATGACCAGCAGCACGGGCCACTTCGCGATCTCCCAGACGGTGAGAGCAGTAGAACCGATACCGAGAGTCTTGCCGACGCGGTCGGCGACCGAACCTGTGACCAGCACGATGACCAAACCGGCTACCAGGCACACCACCGTGAACAACGTCACTGCGAGCCGGACGGGGGCCGTCTTCCAGATCGGACGTCCCTCGGGTAACCCGTAGATCCGGTTGGCAGAGCGCATGAAAGCTGCGACGTAACCCGAGGCAGACCACAGCGCGAGCAGGAGGCCGAGGATGCCGGCGATGCTTGCCGTTGCCCGCTGTTTCTGGGCGTTGTCGATGACTGTCTTGATGAACGACGAGACGCTCCCCGGCGTGATCTGGCCGAGGTTGTCGACCAGAGTGTTCGTCGCGCTCTTGCCGAGCAGACCGAGGATGGAAATCAGCACGAGCAGGCCGGGGAAAATTGCCTGCACGCCGTAGTACGTGAGTGCGGCAGCGCGGTCGGTCAATTCGTCGACGGTGAACTGCTTGAGCACGCGTCGTAGCACTTGACGCCACGACCGCTTCGGCAAGTCGGTCGGTGAGTCAGGCGCCGAAGGCTGCGAGTTGCCGGCGTTATCGGGACCTACTGTTCGGTGCGTCATCGGTCAACTGCTGCCTTGCTCGCGTGCCTTCATCTCGGCCTCGGCCAAGTGCGGCGGCGCGTCGAATTGGGCGCGTGCGACGTGTTCTGCTGCGCGAAACGGCGTGATGTAGTTGGCGTCGTAGTCCTCGACGATCTCGAACGTCCACCGATCAGCGATCACATTTCGTCCGGTCATGACGGTGTCGACGGTGTCGGCGAGTTCCTGGTGCCCCGCGGCACGTAACGCTGCGACGGCGTCCTGGAGATCGAGATCGGCCCGGCCCGAGAGCCGGTGGAAGGCATACAGATGTCCGCGGGCGTCCTCTGCGGTCTCCAAGGCGGCTGACAGTCGGCCGAGCGCGTCGACGGTTGCGTCGTCCATACCGGCAGGGCGTTGATGGTCCACGGTCGGTCTGGGCGCCCCTGTGCCGAAACGTGACTCGAGGTCGGCGAGGTCCGACTCGGAACTCACGGTTTTTCGGTGTTGCCGGGCCATGTCCCGGTGGCGCGTTCGAAGCCGGTCGCGCCCGCTCGGTCGATGACTGCTTTCACCGTGGCGAACAATGCACCTTGCAACGCTGCGGCCGTCACGATCTCGCCCCAGCCGCGCTCGCGGTCTTTGGCGTCCGGTGCGTCGTCCTCGCCGGCAACGACGCGCCACATCCGCTTGAACAGTGCGCTCGCAATAACGCCGCCGAGCACGCTGAACAGCAAGCCGATCGGTTGATAGAGCGCCTTCATCGGTCAGACCGCCTGCGGCGGATGACGACCAGGACGAGCGTGCCGGCCACGAGCGCGGCCGCGATCTTGCCGCGGTGCGGCTTGGCCTTCTCGCTCACCTGATGGATCGCCGGCCCCGCTTTCGTTGCGGCCGCGTCGAGCGCGTGCTGGACGGGCTCGGGTGCGGCCTGCTTGGCACGGGTCGCTGTCTCGGCCACCTTGTCCTTGACGTCGGCGACCTTGTCTGATGCGTGCTGCTTGACGTCGAGCTTGTCGGTCAGTGCGTCGACGGTGTCTGCAAGTTCGGCACGGGTACTGGCTATGTCCGCACGGACGGCGTCAGCCTCGTCCGCGCTGTGCTGCCCTTCGGTCATCAGTTGCCCCTGGGGTTGAGTGTTTGAACGTCTTGCTTGAGCCCTGCGATGGCCTCCTGCGGCACGGGTGGGGTGGCCGACGCGATCTCGCGTTTGCCTACCAGCGCTGCTGCGCCTGCAACCACGAACAGCGCCGCGCCGACAATCAGCGCCGCCGCCCAAGCGGGCAGCGGATTGGCCAGCGCAAGAACGGCAGCCGCGACGAAACAGGCCAGCCCGTACAGGGCGAACATCCCGGCGCCGCCGAACAGGCCCACGCCTGCGCCCGCGCGCTTGCCCTTCGCCGACAGTTCCAGTTGCGCAAGGCGGAGTTCGTCGCGGATCAGTCGCGATGTTTGCTCCGACAGCTGTGAGACCAGTTCGCCGGTCGACGGTTGCTCGTTCAAATTTCCGGCGGAGTGTTGCCCAGGCATGTATGTCCTCAGAGTCGACGGTTGCACTCTGTGGTTCAGAGCTGATGCCACTATTCGGTGCCTACCCGGGCATTCGTTCCGCCTATCGCACTACTTTGCCATTGCTCATCTCACTCAGCGTGAGTCCGCGCGAGTGCTGAGCCGGTCGATGATGCTCTCGTCGAGGTGCGCTCGCAGATCGGCCGGATCGCGCCAGGCCTCGATCGCGCCCGCCTCACGCAATTCGCGCGACGGCGTGCCTCCGCAGGCGACGGCGACGAACGCCAGCCCGGCCTTCGCGGCCGCTTCGGCGTCCCACACCGAGTCACCGATGAAGACCGCCGAATCCGGGTCGAGGCCGGACTGATCGAGGGCGGTCGTGAGGATGTCCGGATCAGGCTTGCCACTCCCGGCGTCCCCAGAACTGGTCGCAACGTCGATGACGTCGTCAGCATCGAGCGCACGCTTGAGTGCGGCAAGCTCGTCGGTCGACGCTGATGAAGCAAGCACGATCTTGTGTCCCCGCTGCGCGCATTCCCGCAAGAGGTCGACAGCACCATCGAACGCGCACAACCGGCCCCAGTACTGGCGATACAGCGCGTGGTGCGCTGTGACGATGTTCTCGTCCTCGCTCGTGTCGCGTTCGGGGAGCAGGTGGTCGAGCAATTCGGTCGACCCCATGCCGATCGAGTGGTGGATGCTCGCCATCGGCACTACGTGCCCGGCCGTCGCCAGCGCGTCGGCCCAGCACACGGTGTGGATGAATGTTGTGTCGACCAGCGTGCCGTCGACGTCGAAGAGCACTCCTGTCGGCACGTCAGCTCCGCAACGCTGGTAGCAGTTCGCGCTCGGCCCATTCGAGGAAGGCAGGCTGCGTCTCGCCTCCGACCTGCACGACCGCGATGTCAGTGAAGCCGGCCTGCTCGAACTTGCGGACCGCATCGACATGCGCGCCCACGTCGGGGCCGCACGGGATCGATTCCGCAACGTCCTCGGGACGGACGAACTGACTTGCGCCCGCGAAGGCAGCTGTTCCGGGCAGTTCGGCATTCACCTTCCACCCGCCGCCGAACCAGCGGAACTGGTCGTGCGCCCGCTCGATCGCCGCGTCCTTCGAAGGATCCCAACAAATCGGCACCTGGCCGATCCGCCGCTTGCCTCGTCCGCCGTGCTCATCGAACTGTTGCACCAGGTCGGCGTCGGGCTCGACCGCGATCATGGCGTCGGCGTGCTCGCCGGCGAGCTGCGCCGACTGCGCTCCCGAGATCGCCAACGCCAACGCCGGTGGTTCGTCGGCCACGTCCCACAGCTTGGCGCTGTCGACACGGAAGTGGTCGCCGGCGAAGTTGACGTACTTGCCGCCGAAGAGCGCGCGAATGATCTGTACCGCCTCGTCGAACATCTCGTGCCGCACGTTGGCCGATGGCCAGCCGCGACCGACGACATGCTCGTTGAGATTCTCACCGGCACCGAGGCCGAGCAGGAACCTACCGTCACTCAACAATCCGACGGTGGCGGCTTGCTGCGCCACTACCGCAGGGTGGTAGCGCATGATCGGGCAGGTGACGTAGGTCATCAGCTCGACGCGCTCAGTCGCGTGAGCAACGGCACCCAACGTCGCCCAGGCGTTCGGTGCGTGCCCCTGGCTGTCGAGCCAAGGGGAGTAGTGGTCGCTCATGACTTCGAAGTCGAAGCCCGCAGATTCGGCGGTCTTGGCGTCGCGGACGAGTTCGCGCGGGCCGGATTGCTCGGTCATCAATGTGTAGCCGTACTTCGTCATGCCAACTGGCTACCCGCGTTCACGCACATGATCGCGCGTTGAGTGCGAAGTTTCAGAAAACTCCATCCGGGTAGGCCAAGACCGAGCGGTCGCGCTGGACAACAGCCGATCGACCGACTCCCAATCTTGTTTCGCTGTGGCATGCGCGTGCGCAGTGCCCGGCAACGGAGGTGACCACCATGACTGCAACACTCAGCGGAAAGCGCATCGCTTTCCTGGTAGCCAACGCAGGCGTCGAACAGGTCGAGCTGACGAGCCCGTGGCAACACGTGCAGGACGCCGGAGGCCAGCCCGTGCTGATCGCCCTGGAGAAGTCCGAGGTCCAGGCGATGAACGGCGACGTCGAGAAGGGCGACACCTTCCAGCCTGACCTCGCCGTCGCTGATGCCGACGCCGCAGACTTCGACGGCCTCGTCCTGCCCGGCGGGGTCGCGAACCCCGACAAGCTGCGAACCGACGGCGATGCGGTCGCGTTCGTCAAGTCGTTCGCGTCGGCGGGCAAGCCGATCGCCGCGATCTGCCACGGCCCGTGGACGCTCATCGAAGCGCCGTCGTTGACGGCAAGACCCTGACGAGTTGGCCGAGCCTGCAGACCGATATCCGTAACGCCGGCGGCACGTGGGAGGACCGCGAGGTGGTGACCTCTGCCGAGGGCGGATTCGCGCTGGTGACGAGCCGCAAACCCGACGATCTCGACGCGTTCAACGCACGCGCTCACTGACCAGTTCAGCAAGTAACCCGGAGGTAGCAATGACAACCATCACCAAGTCCGTCGACGTCGACGTCCCGATCGCGACCGCGTACAACCAGTGGACCCAGTTCGAGACGTTCCCCGAGTTCATGGGCGGCGTGGACAAGGTCGAGCAACGCGATGACCGACAACCTGCGTCTGGCACGTGAACGTGGCCGGCGTGAAGCGCAGTTTCGACGCGCAGATCACCGAGCAGCATCCGGAAGAGCGCGTCGCGTGGAAGAGCGTCGACGGCATCACCCACGCCGGCGTCGTGACATTCCACAAGCTCAGCGACGCCACGACTCGCGTGACGGTGCAGCTCGACTGGGAGCCGGACGGTGCGCTGGAGAAGGCCGCGTCGGCCGTCAACGCCGATGACCACCAGGTGGCCAACGACCTCGACCGATTCAAGAAATTCATCGAGGCGCGCGGCACGAGACCGGCGCATGGCGCGGCGACGTCCCGCGCGAGAACTGATCGCGAACGGCCGACCTGTGGCTTCGGATCTGCTCGGCATCTATCTCAACGATCATCTGGCCGGCGCGGCGGGCGGCGTCGCGCTGGCCCGCCGCGTCGCGGGTTCCCGAACGGGATCAGTAGGCGAGCAGACTCGACACCTCGCGCAACAAATCGCCGAGGACCGTGACTCGCTCATCGCGATCATCGGGCGTCTCGGGCTGCGGCGAACGTTCTACAAAGAGCCGTTCGCTGTGATCGCCGAGCGGGCGGGGCGCTGGAAGACCAACGGCGCGCTCGTGCGTCGATCACCGCTCTCGGACGTCGTCGAATACGAAATGTCGACGCTGGGCATCACCGGCAAACGGGCCGGCTGGCAGGCTTTGCGTGAGTTGGCGACCTGGCCGTGCAGAACTGGACGCAGACGCCCTGGACGTCCTCATTCAGCGCGCCGAGGAGCAACTGGAGGTCGTGCAGCGGTTGCGCATTGCGGCCGTCGGCAAGGCCTTGGGCGGCGCAACGCCGAACCCTGCCGATCGAGGCCGGTAAGGCTGGGTGGACAATTGGGACCGGCTGAACCCGGCAGCCATGTGCATCTGCGAGTGCGAGCGAGCGTTTGACTTCCCAACCTGCCATTGCAAGTGACCCTTCATCGGCCGTACGGCCACCCCGCTCGGAACGGCCGGCCGAACAGGTCGGCACGCCGACCATCGACGGCATCACCTTGTCTGCGGTCGATGTTGAGCGCAACGCCGAGAAGATGGCTGTGCAACGCGATGGACTGCGTCGCGCCGTGTACGCGGTGGCCAACCACGCGGTTGATGCCGGCGGAATGCCGTGAGTTGCTCGACATGATCGGCATCGATCTCGCGAGCGTCGCGCTCGCGGCACGCGCCGTCGCAGCCCGCGAGCTGACCTCACCGGGCGGCGGATCAGGTGGCGCAGCGCGTCCAGCAGTCGGTGCCGGGCGAAGTCGACGGCGGCGTCGTGGGTCACTCCCCGGTCCGGCGATAGGCAGCCAGGACGGAGACCACGATCCGCTCCGGCACCGATCGGGAACTCTGCGGCGAGTCGGTCGACGGATCGGACGTCGACCAGCGGAACTGCGAGTGCGGGTGCTCCGCGCATGGCGGACCTCCAACCCGGATGACTTCAGTCGATCGATGGACCGAACCGACACGGGGTGAAGTCATCTCGTGTAGGGGTGAACGAGTCAGCCGCTCCGTCCGATACGCGGTGAATCGGAGGCGGTGCTACGACTTCGACCGGAAGGGCGGGTCGAGTTGCGGCAGAACTTTACGCCGAGCTAACGTCTTCCTTGGAAGATGTTTCGTTGGAGCGGGGGCTCCGGCGGGACGGAAACCGGCCGGGCATCGAGTTCCGCAGTGGTTGTGGGGGCCACGTTGCTGGAGCCTGTCGGCCACGGCTGACTAGGACGGGCGCGATCCGAGCGGGGGTTTGGGTCGCGCTCGTCCAGTCTCGCCGGCTCAGGGCGGCGCCGCCCGCCCAGCCAGCAGCCCAGGGCGAGCCCGGCGCTGGACGCGCTCGAGGCGATCGCGACCCAGGCCGAGAGCACGATGCCGATGCCGACCGAGCCGTATGCGCGGTAGGCCGGGATGATCTGACCCGAGATCAGATGGCGACCGGCCACCACGACGATCGCGATCCCGAGCGTGCTCAGCAGGGTCGGCAGCCACAGCCGGCGCCACTGCACGCGCCGGGCGAGCAACATGCGCTGGGTCCACCACATGAACGCGGCGATGAGGAGCACCTGGACGCCGAAACCGAGTTGGACGACGCCGGTCGTGTGGCGTCCGAGGAAGTGTCCTGCCCGGCTGAGCAACACGACCGCACTGATCATCACCGGCAGCGCGACCGCCCAGATGCATTGACGCAACAGGCTGCGCAGGTAGGGCGCGCGGGGCAATCGCCAGATCAGCTCGAGTCCGCGCTGCAGGGTCGCCGCGAGGCTGACGCCGAACGCGACGGCCAGACCGAGGTTGATCAGAAGGACCCCGAGACTGACGTGGGGTGAACCGTCGAACGCCTCGATGATCTCCTTTCGTGCGGTCGGTGACAGTTGCAGGACGTGGGTGATCGTGGTGGCGAAGGAGACGCCCGTGACGCGCTTGCCGACCGCGGCCAGCGCGATCGCGAGCGGCGCCGTGCAGAGCAGCTGCTGCGCACTGATGGCCAGGATGTGGGCGCCGAGGTCCTTCTCGCGAGCCTCCATCATGTGTCGCCCTAGGCGGCTGTCGTTCCATCTCTGGATCAACCCGCGGCGCACCGGCTGCGTTGCGGATCTCGTCATGAAGTTGTTCCTCTGCTGTTGTCGGACCGGGGGATGTTGTCCGGGAGACATTCTTCCCATTGCCCGCAGTACTTATTCGCAGCGGCCCCAGGGGACCTCGCGCCGGCGACGACCCCGTTGTCGGCGCCATCGGCTACGTTGGCTGAAGGTGGAGCAACCGCCTTCAGCTCGACCTTCAAGGATCATCGTGTTGCGATCCGCCCCACCTTCATGCCCGACTTCGACCTGACAGCCGCGCCCGTCTGGACCTCCGACCTCGTCGAACGCGCGGCCAGCGCCGGTGAAGACATCGCCCTCGGCGCTCGGGCTCGCGCGTGATTTCGGAGCTCGCCTGGCCCTGCCCGGCCGTGGCAGCACGCTCGAGCGATGGAGCGTGCTCGCGCGCGTCGCCGAGGTGAACCTGACGGTGGCGCGCGTGGTCGAGGCGCACACCGATGCGCTCGCGATCCTCGCCGAGGCCGGCGTCGAACCCGAGATCGGCACGACATGGGGCGTCTTCGCGGCCGAGGCTCCGGGCAATGCCGTACACGCCGAGACGCGCGACGGATCGATCACGCTCACCGGCACCAAGCCGTGGTGCTCACTCGGTGGCGACGTCGACCGTGCGCTGGTCACGGCGCACGTCGGTCAGGATCGTGGGCTCTATCAGGTCGACCTCACCCAGCCGCAGGTGCACGTTCACCCTCCCGAGCGGTGGGTCGCTCGTGGCCTGCGCGCCGTGGTGAGCGTCCCGATCGAGTTCGACCACGCACCGGCGACACCGGTTGGCGAGCCCGGCTGGTACCTGCGGCGCAACGGTTTCGCCTGGGGCGGGATCGGCGTCGCAGCGTGCTGGTACGGCGCCGGCGTCGGGCTCGCCACCGCCGTGTTCGCCTCGGCGGCACGACGATCCGGCGACCTGGCAGCCCTACATGCCGGCATCGTCGATGTAGCGCTTCATGCGGCCCGGGTGGCGCTGTGCGACGCTGCTCGCGCGATCGACTCCGGATCGGTCGACGATCCCGAGTTGCTCGCGCTGCGAGTGCGCACCATCGTGGCCGAGGCGGCCGAACGGATCTTGCATCAGGCCGGCCACGCGCTCGGTCCGGCGCCGCTCGGCTTCGACGCAGATCACGCCGCGAGGGTTGCCGACCTCACCATCTACATCCGCCAGCACCACGGCGAACGAGATCTTGCCGCCATCGGTGAACGGGTCACCCGTTCATGAGCGCGTTCCGCCACAGCGACGACAGCCCACCGGACGCCGCGTGGCTCGCGGGGCCGCTCGCCGATTGTGCGTGGCTCGACACGCCAGGTGCGGGCGACCACGTCCTCGTGCTCGCCGCCCACCCCGACGACGAGACGCTCGGGGCGGGTGGCCTCATCGCCGGCGCCGTGCGGCGCGACGCGCGCGTCACGATCGTTGTCGCCACCGACGGCGACGCCTCGCATCCGGCTTCTCCCACGCACACGCCGCAGATGCTCGCGCGGCGGCGCCGTGCTGAGGTGCAGAACGCGGTCAACGAGCTCGGGGTGAACACCGAGGTGCACTTCCTCGGACTGCCGGACGGCCATCTCGGCGAGTACACCGAGGCGTTGCAGGCGCAGGTCGAGTTCTTCGCACGTACCGCCACGCACGTCGTGTCTCCGTGGGAGCACGATCGCCATCCCGATCACGAAGCGTGCGCTCGCGCGGGAACCCTCGCTGCCGGGCGCCACCGGTTGCAGTGCTGGCAGTACCCGATCTGGGCGTGGCACTGGGGCGATCCGGCAGCGGACGGCGGCTCATTGCCGTGGGCCTCGACGCGGCTCGTCGCGATCGCGCCTGCCGAACAGGCCACCAAGCGGCGCGCGATCGCCGCGCATGTGAGCCAGCACAGCGCGCTGTCGAGCCGTCCCGGCGACGAGGCGATCCTCGATCCCGGCATGGTCGCGCACTTCGATCGGCCGTTCGAGACCTTCGTGGTCGTCAACGCCGACGACGTAACGACCCCCGGATTCTTCGATCGGCTCTACTCGCGCGATGACGATCCCTGGGGTCTGGACACCCGCTTCTACGAAGTGCGCAAGCGGTCATTGCTGATCGATTCGCTACCCCGGCCGCGCTTCGGCCGTGCGTTCGAGCCCGGCTGCGCCACCGGGCTGATCACGACAGCGCTCGCCTCGCGATGCGACGAAGTCATCGCCTGGGACGTCGCCCAACGTGCTCTCGATCAGACCTCGGCGCGGATCGCGCATTCGCCGAACGTTCGCGTCGAACGAGGAGCAGTCCCGGACGAGTGGCCCGACGGCGTGTTCGACCTCGTCGTCGTGTCCGAGGTCGGCTACTACTGCGCAGATCTCGACCACCTTGCGCGCAAGGTGTGGGGCAGCCTCGCGGCCGACGGGACGCTCGTAGCCTGCCATTGGCGCCATCCCGCTGCACTGCATCAGCACACCGCAGAAGCTGTCCACGGCGTCCTCGGTCATGACCGCGAACCGGTCGTCGCCCATGTCGAGGCCGACTTCCTGCTGCACGTCTGGACCGGAACCGGTCAATCGGTCGCGGTCGAGACCGGCATCGTCTCGGACCTCACCACATGATCAGCCAGATCGTCGTGACGATCCCGGCCGCGGACGAGCAGGACGAGATCAACGAGTGCCTCGCGACGGTTGACGCTGCGATTGCCGATCTGCATGCGCGCACGTCGCTGCGCGGGCACGTGGTCGTCGCGCTCGACGACTGCCGCGACGACACGGCCGCGGTCGTGGCCCGCTTTCCGCATGTGCGCGTGGTCGAGACCCACGCGCGTCGAGTCGGGACGGCGCGCCGCGCGGCGGCAGAGTACGCACTGAGCGAGTTCGGGCCGGCCGAGCAGTTGTGGTTGGCGAACACCGACGCCGATTGCCGCGTGCCACCGACCTGGCTCACCCAACAGGCCGCGACGGCTGCCGGCGGCAGCGAACTCGTGCTCGGCACGCTTCGGCTCGCGCCCGGGTTGGCCGCTCCGGTCGAGCAGGCCTGGTACGCGCGCCACGACCTCTCGGACGGACACCCGCATGTGCACGGCGCGAACTTGGGCATCGCTGCGGCGGCCTACGTCCGGCTCGGCGGCTGGGCAGACCTTGCGGTGCACGAGGACATTGATCTGGTCGAACGCGCGATCTCGGCCGGCCTCACGATCACCCGCAGTGGTGCGAGCCCGGTCGTGACGAGCGCGCGGCTCACCGGCCGTGCGCCACAGGGTTTCGCGAGCTATCTGGACGGATTGCACGAAGAGACCGCCGAAGCTGGTTAGCGCACCGGCTGGGGGACGAACGTGTCGCGCGCCATCGCCCGCACCGTCCGGACCGACAGGTAGGCGATGAACGCGGTGATCGCGGCAAGCAGCAGATACGTCCAGGCGGTCTGTCCGGCGACGTGCTCGGCGGCGAACCAGAGGATCGCATTGCCGACGGTGGTTGCGTACGGGAACGAGAACGACCACCAGCCGGGCCCGAACGGCGCGGTGCGGTAGGCCGGGATCAGGCTGACTTGGACGATGATCATCAGGACGGCGTAGCCGGCGAGTCCCAGCGCGAGGTCGTCCACGTGCAGGCCGTTGATCGCGAACCAGGCGTTGCCGGCGACGACCGGCGGTGCGACCAGGATCGCCATGGTCGGCAGCAACGGCTTGGGCAGACGCTCCTGGCCGACGAGATGCTGCAGCAGGATCCCGCCGATCAGCACCCAACTGATGACACCGAAACCGAACAGCAGCCGGGCGAGACTCCCGTAGCCGAACGTGGCAGCCTCCGCCGCGCCGACGATCGGTGCACCGACGGACGGCAGGTAGTAGCCGGGATGCCACTGGGTCGACGGTGCGTCGTCGAGCGCCCAGACCGCGATCAGGTGCTCCGGCGAGGGCGAGCGCGGCCGCCAGCGAGACGAAGTAGAGGGCCAACCCTGCGACGTGTGCATGCGGTTCGAGTCCGCCGGCCAGCAACATCCCGACGATGGCCGGGACGCTGACGAACGGGCCGAAGATGTGGTCGGACAGCTCGGTGCGCCATCGCTTTCCGACGGACAGCGAGCGCAGATAGAACGCGAGGGTCGTCAGCCAGACTGCACCGTCGATGACCCACAGCGCCTCGGCGACTGCTGCCGGCGCGGAAGTCAACCGTGCTGCGGTCGACCAGGTCTGGGCAAGCCCGGCAAGCCCGAAGCTGATCGCGAACAGGTTCGGTGTGATCCGTCGCGGCGCCGGCCTCGTTGCTGCGGGTGTCGGGGTGTTCGAGGGCCGATCGAGCAGCGCGTTGGTCATACCCACCACAGTGCTGGCGTCCGGGGGCGTCCAGTAGTGGTGTTGCGGTTGTGGAGCTACAACCCTGCTTGGTAACTGGTGATGTGCCCGATCAAGTCGCGCGCCGCGCCGGCCGGTGGCTGCCGATCGCCGTGCCACACGGCCCGCAGGCTGCGCCGCAGATCGAGCTCTGTGATCGGGACGCGGGCCAGGTGCCCGCGACTGATGTCGTCGCGCACCGTGAGCGAGCTCAGCACGGCCGGACCGGCGCCCGCGGCGACGGCGGCACGGATGGCAGTGGCCGTCGAGAGCGAGATCGCCGGTTCCGCCTGCTCATAGGACGTCCCGAGCACCGCGCGCAACGCAACATCGAGCGCGTCGCGGGTTCCCGAGCCGTGCTCGCGTGTGACGAGCGACGTCGCAGCCAGCTCGGCGGCGGTCAGCGCGCTGCGCCGCCGCGTCCAGGGATGATCCGGCGCGACTACGACGACCAACTCGTCGTGCGCGACGACGCGCGAGCGCAAGTTGGACGGAACGCGCGGGCCTTCCACGAACCCGAGGTCGGCGGACCCGTCGCGGACGTGCGTGACGACGGTGTCGCTGTTGACGGCGGTCAGCTCGATCTCGGTCGCGTGCCCCGTACGCCGTGCGCCCATCGTGCGGAACGCGACCAGCCAGCCCGGCAGCAACTGCTCGGCGACCGTGAGGCTCGCACTCACGCGCAATCTCTGCCGCCGAACCTGCCGCAGCGACGCGAGACCCGCGTCGAACTCAGCAGCCACGTCCAGCAGCCGGGTTGCCCACTCGGCGACAACGATGCCGTCGTCTGTGAGTTCCGAACCGCGCGGGCCGCGACGGACCAGCACAACGCCCGTCTGTGCCTCGATCGACCGGATGCGCGCAGAGATCGCCTGCTGGCTGACGCCGACCTCGGCGGCGGCGGCGTTGAAGCTGCCGGCGTGAGCGACTGCGAGCAACACCTCGATCGCCGAGAGGTCGGGCACGTGTCCGCTCAGCGGCATGCGCTCAGCTTAGCGGCGCAGGTACAAGCCTGTCTTGTAATCGCGTATCACCCTCGCCGCGTACTTCGGGTTGCCGCCTCGGAGCGTTGCAACCAAAGGTTGCGTGAGATGGATGACGTCGGGTAACGTCACTGCAACCAAAGGTTGCGAAAGGATCGACGCAATGGAATTCGGCAGCATCGAACGGGAGCTGCACGTCGACGCGCCACCGGAGGTGGTGTTCGACGTGGTCAGCAGTCCGGAGCACATCGCCGACTGGTGGTCAGCAGACACGAGCATCGAGGCCACGGCAGGTAGCACCGGCGAACTGGTCTGGACCGACGCAGAGACGGGCCGCTGTGACGTCGCCCGAATCGTCGTGGCCGACGCGGAACCGCCACGCCTGTTCTCCTTCCGCTGGACGCACGAGGCGGAGGGGCCATTGCATGAGTCCAACTCGATGCTCGTCACTTTCGAGCTGAGTCCCGACGGCGACAGCGGCACCGTCTTGCGCATGACCGAAACCGGGTTCCGCGAACAAGGGTGGGAAGCAGCCGTCCTCGAAGCGCAGTACAACGATCATGTGCAGGGCTGGGCGTTCTACCTGCCCCGCCTGCAGGCGCGCGCCGAGAGCCGACGCAGATGAGCACGCCGACGACAGCGGTCGACGACACGTTGTGGTCGGCGCTAGGCGATCCGACCCGGCGGCGCATCCTCGACCGCCTGCTCATCGACGGGCCGGCGACTGCGACCTCGCTCAGCACCGACCTGCCCGTCACACGGCAAGCGGTCGCCAAGCATCTGACGGTGCTCGACCGTGCCGGTCTCGTCCACGGGGCTCCTGCAGGGCGAGAGGTGCGGTACCGGCTCGACGACGCGCAGTTTTCGCGCGCTGTCGCTCAACTTGCCGCGGTCGGCTCTGCGTGGGACGCACGGATGCGTCGCATCAAGCGCATCGCCGAGGCGATCGAGAAGAAGAAGTCACCCAAATAAGGAGATGAAGAAATGGTGGACATCCTGCATCGCATTGCAGCAAAGGACGTAGCGCCGAGCGCGGTGTTCGACGCCGTGGCGACTCACGAAGGGGTCGCATCATGGTGGATCGGCGGCACAACCGGCGACGACGCGCTCGGCGGGACCCTGCGCTTCGGCGAGGGCCTCGCCGCCGAGATCGTCGAGCGCCGTCCCGACGAGCGGGTCAGCTGGCGCGTGACCGAGGGACCCGACGAATGGCTCGACACCCACATCGACTTCGACATCAAGCAGGACGGCAACTACACAGTCGTCTTGTTCAAGCACGCCGGATGGGCCGAGCCGGTCGAGTTCATGCACCACTGCAGCACCAAGTGGGGCGTGTTCATGGTGAGTCTCAAGCAACTGCTCGAAACCGGCACCGGTGCGCCGACGCCGGACGACGTCCACATCGACAACTGGAGCTGAGCTGAACCGGTCTACGCCCGGCCGTTGAGCACCTCGGTCAGCTGCCGCTCGGTGTCGTGGCCGAGCTTCTCGAACAGCAGCTTCGTTGCCGGAGCGGCGAGCTTGCCGAGCAGCCCGGAGATGTCGATCTCGGCGTGATAGGTGAGTTCGCTGCCGGCGCCGTCGGGGCGCACGGTGATCGTGTCGCGGGTCGTGGCCGAGTCGTTCTTGCCCGTGAACACGACGGTGTCGGCGCTCAACTCGGCCAGCGTGTAGGTCAGCTCAGTTGTGGCACCCGCGATCTTGGACGTGTTGTGCCAGGTCGATCCGACTTGGATGGGCCCGGTGTCCGTGCGCACACAGCGCTCGGTGCCCGGGTCCCATTCCTCGGCGTGGGCGAAGTCCTTGAGGTAGTCAATTACGGCGTCGGGTGCGAGGTTCACCGAGAAGGTGCGTTCGACAGTGGTCATGTTCAGGGACTACCCAATCGCGGGCCGTGCAACGCGTGGGCGCGATCAGATCACTCTCGAGGCAGTGCAGCACGGAACCGGCAGCCGCACTCGGTGTTGATCACGCTCACGCTGCCGTGATGCGCCTCGATGATGCCGCGCGTTATCGCGAGGCCGAGGCCTGCTCCGCCGGTACGCGGGTCGGCGGGCCGCTCGGGAGCGCCGCGGTAACCGAGGTCGAACACCCGGGGGAGCACGTCGGCTCTGATGCCGCCGCACTCGTCGTCGACGTCGATGACGATCTGCCCCGGGTCGAGGCTGACGCGCACGTCGACGGTGCCGCCGTCGCTGGTGTACCGGATCGCATTCGCGACCAGATTGGTGACCGCGCGGTCGAGGATCGCCGCGTCGCCGCGGACCACGGTCGGGCCGCCGGCAGGGTGGCCCGTCAGGCGCACCCCGCGCGCCTCGGCGAGCGGCGCCAGGGTCGTCACCACGTCGTCGACGACCTCGTCGACGAGGACGCGTTCGCTCAGCGGTCCGAGTGAGCCAGCCTGGATTCGCGAGAGGTCGAACAGGTCGTCGACCATGCCGTCGAGCCGGCCGACCGCTGCGCCGATCTGCTTGTAGTAGGTACTCGGGTCGTCGGGCACACCGTCCTCGAGCGCCTCGGCCATCGCGCGGAGCCCGGCGAGCGGGGTGCGGAGATCGTGGCTGATCCATGCGACCAACTCGCGGCGCGACCGTTCGAGTGCCTGCTCGCGGTCGCGCGACTCGCTCAGCTCGACGACGGTCGCGCGCAGCACCGCGTGTTGTTTGCTGATGCGTCGCGCGGCGGCCACCGCGGCGATTGCCGTCAGCAGCCCGGCGGCGACCGACACCACGAGGACGGCCGTCTCGTGTCCCATCGGCACGAGCATCGAGCGCACCGCGCCGAGCATCGCGCCGGCCGATGCTGCCGTGCAGGTGAGCGTGAGCGACAGCAACAGCGCCCCGACCGAACGGCGCCGGAGCGGCCACGTGATGATCCAAGTGAGTGCAGCGGCGACGGCGGCCCACAGGATCGACGTCATGATGTCGTTCATGCCGGCTGCTGCGGTTGTTCGGGGGGCGGCGGTTCGAGCAGGTAGCCGACGCCCCACACGGTGCGGATCAGCGTCGGCTGCGCCGGGTCGTCCTCGATCTTCTCGCGCAGCCTGCGCACGTGGACGGTCACGGTCGAGGTGTCGCCGAACGTCCAGCCCCAGACGTCGTGCATGAGTTGCTCGCGTGAGAACGCGGTGTTGGGACGGGCGAGCAGGTAGGCGAGCAGGTCGAACTCGCGGACCGTCAGGCTCAGGGCCGCGCCGTCGCGGTAGGCGCGGCGGCCGGGTTCGTCGAGTTCGATCGGGCCCGCCCGCAACCGGCCGCCGCCGACCGGGCGGGCGTCGGTGCGCTGGACGCGCCGCAAGACGGATTCGACGCGCAACATGAGCTCGCGCGGCGAGAACGGCTTGGTCACGTAGTCGTCGGCGCCCAGCTCGAGACCGGCGATGCGGTCTTCGGCCTCGCCGAGCGCGGTCAGCATGACGATCGGCAGGTGCGGCCAGGTCACCCGCGCACGGCGGCAGACCTCGAGTCCGTCCATCGTGGGCAGCATGATGTCGAGGATCATCAGATCGACCGGATCCGACATCAAGACCCGGAGCGCACTCTCGCCGTCACCCACGCGGCGTGCTTGATGCCCGGCCCGCTCGAGGTAATCGGCAACCACCGATCCGAGCGTGTCGTCGTCGTCGACGACCAGCACGCATGGCATGCGTTCCACTGTATGGCTCATTTCGGCTCGGCATCATCCGCGCGTCGTGCGCGCGCCACGTCGTGAGCGACGTGGACGGCGTACAGGACTAGCGACAGCGCGGCGACAATGGCGACGATGATGGTCAGGTTTACTGCGTAGTTTCGCTGCAAGATCGCCTTGGCCGCCGGCTGCGACCCGCGCCTCGTGATCAGCGGCAGCGCGATCACCGTGATGCAGCTCGCGACGATCAGGGCGGCCTGCAGGTACCGGCGGGCTCGCGGCGGAACGTGCCCGATGAGAGCCCCGACGCCGATCACCAGCGGTGACAGCACGCCGTCATGGATCACGACTGCAGCAATCATCCAGCCGCCGAGCAGCAGCACGCTCGTGATCGGTATCTGGGTGAACAGCCGGAACACGCCGAACAGCCCGAGGGCGATTCCAGCTGCAGCCAGAGCAATTCGTTGGCGCCGCACCTCACGTCACCTCGATCCGATTGAGCCACTTGGTGTTCAGCACGCCTGGCCGGTTGGGTGCGATCAGCCGCAGCGGGTAGCCGTGGTCGAGGTCGAGTCGCTCGCCGTTGAGGTGGGTCGCAAGTAGCGCGGCGGACACCTGTGGACCCTCGAGATCGCTCTGGCCGTACTGACTGCCGGTCTCGAGCGATACGAAATGCACGTGCGAGTCGGCTGTCCCGCCGGCTCGTTCGACCAGATCGAGCAGGGCGATACCGCGCCAGTGCGCGCCCGCGCTCCATCCCTCGACGCATGTGATCGGCAGATCGCGCTCGGTGCGGGCGAGCGTCGCCAGGTCGTCGAGCGTGAGGTCGAAGGGCTGGGGGCCGAGCACGTGCAGCCGCCAGGTAGGCGACGTCGCTGCCGCGATGACGTCGGCCTGAGTAGCGGTCTTGTTCACCGGGACCGCCTGCGGGCCCTTGTCCGCCTGCCTCGTCGCCAGTAGGCCGACCGATGACAGGGGTGTGAGCGTCTGCCCGATCGTGGTGACCACGACCGTGCCGATCCCCGCGCCGGTGGCGAGAAGGAGACCGCGCCGGCCGATCGCACGGGTCGGCGGCGGCGCGACGTCGCCGGCGTTGCTGTGCGCCTGCGGATTGTCGCTCCACGGGATCTCGGTGAGCACATCGGCATCGCGCAGCTTTGCGTTGAGCCCGTACTTGATGTCGGGAAGCTTGATCGCGATGTGCAGCAGTACGGACCCGATGAGGATGTAGGCGAGGAAGCGGTGCACGGGCACGAAGCTCCATGGCCATGGATACCAGTCGAGGGTGTTCAAGAACCCGGTGAAGACCTGGACGAGCGCCGAGGACACCAGGACGAAGACCGAGAACCGCTCGGCCGCATGTCGCCTCGAACGGACCGGCGGCCAGCGGAACAGATTGGGGTAGACCGACCACAGCTTGACCAGCAGCAGCGGGATGCTCGCAACCCCGGTCGCGACGTGCACACCCTGGGTCACCCGGTAGAGCCACACCGGATTCGCCGGCTCGGGAAGCCATGACCACGGGTGGTACTGGTAATGGCTCAGCAGTCCGGTTACGAAGCAGATCCCGAAGCAGATCCCCAGCACCCGTCCGAGGCGGGCGGTCACCGCAGTCGATCGCAGTGGGCTGGTGAAGTGCGGCCAGCGCTGCGGTCGGGTTCTCACGCCGACGATCCCGAACGCAGCTGTGCGAACCGACGGCCGCGGTGGATCCAGTCATCGACGACGTCCAGGCCACACGCACGCGCACTGGCGCGTAGCGCGCGGAGGCCGGCGAAGCACCACCGGAACGGCGGTCCGAGCGCGTCGTCGCCGATCGCGAACCGGACCACGCTCGACTCGTCGACCGCGTCGTCGGGGTCGACCTCGACCAGTACCTGCCCGCCCGGCGCAAGCAACGTTCGGACTCGGTCCAGCAGCGCGTCGAGGTCGCCACCGATGCCGATGTTGCCGTCCAGCAGCACGACCGTTGCCCAGCGCCCCTCACCCGGCAATCGATCGAACACGTTGCGTCGCAGAGCATTCATGCCTCGGTTGCGCGTCATCGCGACGGCGTTCTCCGCGATGTCGATGCCGAGTGCGAATCGTCCGTGTTCGGTCAGCGCAGCGACGATGCGGCCGGGGCCGCACCCGACATCGAGCACCGGTGCATACGCGTGAGAGATCACGTCGACATCGGTCGAGTCGGCCGGGGCGAGCCACCGCGCGACGTCGAGCGTGATCGTGCGCCCGTCGCCGTGGCGCAGCTGCAACGGCGCACCGGTCGACAGCGATCGCTCGTACGGGGCGAGCGCGCCGATCTCCATCACGCGGCTCCGGCGTCCAGGTCGGCGAACGCCGCGGCGAAGCACGTGTGCGGCGCCTGACGGGCTACTTCGACCGCGTCGTCGATCGTGTCGACGTCGGTGAGTTCCTCGAGCACCTGCACCGACAGGCCCAGTGCACGCAGCCGACGCGCTTGGTCCGAGTAGGTGTGGTCGGTCGACATGGGCACGCCGAGCAGCGCGGCCGGCGCCACTGCGGGATCGCGCAGACCGATCGTCCAGTAGCCGCCGTCGGCCGTGGGCCCGATGCAGGCGTCGAACCGCTCTGCATCGAAGCTGTCGAGTCGGCGCGCATCGAGCTGCGGGGTGTCCATCCCGACGACCATCGCCGGCCCGTCTGCACTGCCGAGCGCATCGGCCAGGCGCACGTCGAGCCCGCCCGGCCGCTGCCTTCGGTGCGTCCAGCGAGCCGGCAACCAGTCGGTCGCGTCGCCGTCGAAGCAGAGCATCTTCCTCGCCGCCGACGCGGATTGGACTGCAGCAATCGTGTCGGTCAATGCAGCCGCGGCCAGCGCGGCCGCCTCAGCAGGCGCGAGCGGCGGGCACAGCCGGGTCTTCACCCGGCCGGGCACCGGGCGCTTCGCGATGACGATGTGCGTGTCGATGATCGTGGTCGTCACGAAGCAAGCACCGCCGACATGTCGCGCACCGCACGCAAGTAACCGCCGACCGTGCCCGTGACCTTCGACGTGCCGATGCGTGGGTGGTAGGCGACGTCGAGCGAGACGATGCGCCAACCGGCGTCCGCGGCCCGCAGCACGGTCTCGACCGGATAGCCCGAGCGGCGATCGCGCACGTCCAGAGCGAGCAACGCCGAGCGACGCGCGACCCGTACGGGCCCAAGATCGCTGAGCGTGATGCCGGTGCGGCGCGACACGCGTCGCGCAAGCTCCCGGTTGGCCAGCCGCGCCGGAAATGACCACGCCGCGCGCGACACCGGACGGCGCCGAGCGACGGCGAGGTCGGCATGGTCGAGCGCCGCGACAAGGGCTCCGATCACACCGGGATCGATCGATGCGTCGCAGTCACACACGGCAACGATCTCGGCCGTCGCCGTCTCGAGACCGGCATGACAGGCGGCGCCGTAGCCGGGCTCGGCGCACGAGACGACGCTCGCGCCGAGGTCGCGGGCGATCGCGGCAGACCCGTCCTGCGAGCCGTTGTCGACGACGATTGCCTTTGCCCAGCTGGGGATCCGCGCGAGAACCCACGGAAGCGCCGCCGCCTCATCGAGGCACGGCAGCACGATGTCGGTGGTCGTGTGCACGGGTTCGGACGCTAGCTGCGTTGCGTCGTGCTGAGCCGGTTATTGCCGAGGTGGTCATTGTTTCGTAAGCCCCACACAGTGGATCAACGCGCACGCTGCGTGTGACTGTGGACTGATGCGAGTCTTGGTCACCGGTGGCGCCGGATTCATCGGATCCGAGGTGTGCCGCCGGCTGGTCGCCACCGGCCACGAGGTGCGCGTACTCGACCTGCACCCGCCCGAGCTCGATGTCGAGACCGTGATCGGTGATGTACGCGCCGTCGAAGCGGTCAACCGCGCGCTGACCGGCGTCGACGCCGTCTGCCATCTGGCCGCGAAGGTCGGGCTGGGGGTCGACGTCGACGACCTGCCCGACTACGCCGACGTCAACGTCTGCGGGACGGCGGTCGTCCTGGCCGCAATGGCGCGTGCCGGCGTGCGCCGACTCGTCCTGGCCAGTTCGATGGTCGTCTATGGCGAAGGTGTCGGCGCGTGCGCCGAACACGGCGAAGTCACGCCCGGCCCGCGCGACGAGGCCGAGCTCGTGCGCGGCCAGTTCGAGGCGCCGTGCCCGACCTGCCGGGCGCCACTGGCACCCGCCGTCGTGACCGAGGACGCCGCGCTGGACCCGCGCAACGGTTACGCGGCCAGCAAGGTCGCGCAGGAGCAGTTCGCCGGGTCGTGGGCGCGCGCGACCGGGGGGAGCGTCAGCTCGCTGCGCTTCCACAACGTGTACGGGCCCGGGATGCCGCGCGACACTCCGTATGCGGGCGTCGCGGCGATCTTCCGGTCGGAATTGCGCAACGGGCGAGCGCCACGGGTGTTCGAGGACGGCGGCCAGCGCCGCGACTTCGTCCACGTCCGTGACGTCGCGAGTGCGACAGTCGCGGCGCTCGAACAGCACGACGCGGGAGTCATCGCCGTCAACGTCGGCTCCGGCACCGCGCGCACGGTCGGAGAACTGGCCAGTGCCCTGTCGGTCGTCACCGGCGGCCCCGCGCCGGTCGTCACCGGGCAGTTCCGGCTGGGGGACGTGCGGCACATCACCGCCGACTCGACCCTGCTGCGCGAGCGGTTCGCCTGGCGCCCCCAGGTCGGGTTCGCCGACGGTCTTGCCGAACTCGTCGCAGTGAGCGGCTGATTCACCAACGGGTGTACAGCAGCGTCTGCACGAGCAGCGCCGTGACAAGTTGCGTAGCGAACAGCCCTCGTCGCCATCGCGGCGGCAGTAGCGCGACACCGAGCAGCAGCCAGGGCACGAACGGCAGCCAGATGCGTTCGACCTCGGCCTTACTCAACAGGGATGCGTCCGCCGCGACGATGCAGGCCACCGCGGCAACGGTCAGCACCGCCACGGGGCGCGATGCGAGCCGGCTGTGCACGATCCCGCGCATCCGTCCCGCAGCCGCCCCTACCGAGGGGCCTAGCGCGAGTCCGGCGGCGATCGCCAGCGCGGCGAGGTCACCCCACAACCAGTAGCTCGCGGGACGGGTCGAGGCGATACCCGAGTAGTAGCGAGCCTTGACGACCGGCAACGCCTGCCACCACGCGAACCCGTTCGCGGTGAAGGCCGCGACGACGGCGCCCGCACCGACGAGCGCATAGGGGAGTGGGCGCCACGTCCGTGCTGCGACCAGCACTCCGACCGCCAACACTGCGACGAGCGCCAATCCGTACGACAGATACGGACAGGCGCAGAGCAGCACGCCGGCGCCGACGGCCCAGCCGATGCGTCGTCGCCTCGATGCCGAAGCGGCCAGCGCGCACAGTCCCCATGCGGCGACGGCGGTGAACACCGCATCGCCTGACACGGCAGACCAGATCGCGGCCGGGCCGAAGACGAGAAACGGCACCGCACGGCGCGCCAACAGCTCGGCACCGAGCAGGCGCATCGTGAGAGCCACGGCCACCGGCGTCGTCGCCGCGATGACGGTGACGACCAGCGCAGCAGCCAGCGCACCGCCGAGGTGCAGTCGCACGAGCAGCACGAAGAACAGCAGGGCTCCGGGCGGATGTCCCGCTACATGGGTCGGCCACGAGTCGGGCGAGAACTCGCCGATGTGTGCGACGAAGTGGTGCAGCAGCGCGGAAACGCCGTGCACGTGCCGGGCTGTCACCAGGTACTCACCGGGTGTTTCGATGGTCGCTGCCAGGCCGGCGCGTCCGTCTACGACCGCGAGCGCTGTGAGCCAGGCGAACGCGGCCGCGAACGCGGCGAGCATGAGCGTGCGCCACCTCAGCCGGTGGCTCAGCGTCAGAGCCCAGCGCCAGGCACCGACCGCGATCAGGACCGACGGAACGGTGCCCGGCCCGAAGCGCGGGCGCCACCGTGCAGTCAGCGGGGCGAACGAATTCGCGTGCACGTGCCACTGGAAGATCGCCGGGATCAGCAGGCCGGCAAGCAGGATCGCGGTGACCGCAAGCAGGCCTCGTCCGGGCCAGGTGCGCACCCACGCAGACGGACGCACCATGGCGCCGACGCTAACGGCCGGCCGCGGTTGCCACCGGGTCAGCGGGTGATCGGTAAGACGATCGCAAGGACGAGCTCAGGGGACTGCCACAGAAACGGGTGTACCGGACCGTAGCGATCGGGGTGACAGTACGGCCGGCACACCCTGACTATCCGATCGGCACGGCGAATGCAGTTCTTAGTACCTGCGCCGAGCTGCTCGCCGGACGTTTGAGACGTGCCTAGCCGGGTATGTCAATTAGTGGCGTTATGAACAGATTTCGCCTCTCGATGCAGTGGGAGACGTAGTGACAGATCAGCAAGTTCCTCCAACCACGACAGACGCCGGTGTTCCGGTCGCCAGCGACGAGCATTCACTCACCGTCGGCCCCGGCGGCCCGATCCTGCTCCAAGATCATTACCTGATCGAGCAGATGGCGAACTTCAACCGTGAGCGCATTCCCGAGCGCCAACCGCACGCCAAGGGAGGCGGCGCGTTCGGCACGTTCGAAGTGACCGACGACGTCAGCGCGTACACGCGCGCTGCGGTGTTCGCGCCCGGCGAGCAGACCGACGTCCTCGCCAGGTTCTCCACGGTCGCCGGCGAGCGTGGCAGCCCCGATACCTGGCGCGATCCGCGTGGCTTCGCGCTGAAGTTCTACACGCGCGAGGGCAACTTCGACCTCGTCGGCAACAACACCCCGGTGTTCTTCATCAAGGACCCGATGAAGTTCCAGCACTTCATCCGTTCACAGAAGCGTCGCGTCGACAACAACCTGCGCGACCATGACATGCAGTGGGACTTCTGGTCGCTGTCGCCGGAGTCGGCACATCAGGTGACCTGGCTGATGGGTGACCGCGGGATCCCGCGCACGTGGCGGCACATGAACGGCTACGGCAGCCACACCTACATGTGGATCAATGCGGCGGGCGAGCGGTTCTGGGTGAAGTACCACTTCAAGACCGACCAGGGGATCGAATGCTTCACGCAGGACGAAGCCGATCAGATGGCCTCGGCCGATACCGATTACCACCAGCGTGATCTGTTCGATCACATCGCCGACGGCGAGTTCCCGTCGTGGACGTTGTACGTGCAGATCATGCCGTTCGAGGAAGCGAAGACGTATCGGTTCAACCCGTTCGATCTGACCAAGGTGTGGCCGCACGGCGACTATCCGTTGCAGCGGGTCGGGACGCTCACGCTGAACCGCAACGTGACCGACTACCACACCGAGATCGAGCAGGCGGCCTTCGAGCCCAACAACATCGTCGCCGGGACCGGCCTGTCGCCCGACCGCATGTTGCTCGCGCGCGGGTTCTCGTACTCCGACGCGCACCGCGCGCGGCTCGGGGTCAACTACCGGCAGATCCCGGTCAACTCGCCGCACGTCGAGACGCACAGTTACTCGAAGGACGGCGCGATGCGGGTCAAGAACGTCTCGGATCCGGTGTACGCACCGAACTCCTACGGCGGACCGGCTGCGCAGCCCGAACTCACCGACGACGGCGGGCATTGGTACGCCGACGGCGAGATGGTGCGATCGGCGTACGTCTCGCACGAGGAGGACGACGACTGGGGCCAGGCGGGCACGATGGTGCGCGAGGTCCTCAACGACGACGAACGTGGCCGACTCGTCGACAACATCGTCGGACACCTTCTGAACGGGGTGAGCGAGCCCGTGCTGGCCCGCGCGTTCGAGTACTGGCGCAACGTCGACAAGGATCTCGGCGACCGTATCGAGTCCGGCGTCCACGCCAAGAGCGATGAGAAGGATCCGAAGGCTGCCGACCAAGGCAACCCCGCCCGATCGTCGATGCAGCAGAAAGCCTGACAGCACGTAGCCGGGCCGAACGACCAGCCGCGCCGCTCATCGAGCGGCGCGGCTGTCGTCGCTCAGGTCGTCTCCGTCCGGACCGGTTCCCGGGCGTGTGGCGGCCAAGCCGTGGAGGGGCAAAGCGGTGCGACGGCGGGGCAAGCGGTGCCTTACCAGCGGGGCAAAGCGGTACGCGGTCAGCCAGCTTCGAGCGCGGCGATGATCCGGCCACGCAGTTCGTGGGCTCCGATGACGGCATCGACCGAGCCGACTTCCACGGCTCGGTGGATGCTGTGGATCCGGTCGAACTCGGCGGCGACCTCACCCAGCTTCTCGGCCCGCACCGCGGTGCGGACGTCGCGAAGCTGAGCGGCGACCGGTGCGCGGTGGGCCTCGTCGGCCGAGCGCAGTGAGCGTTGCAGGTCGCGCACGCGCGCGTCGGAGTCGGTGCGTGTGTCGACCTCGCGGGCGAACACGACCGCAGCAGCCGGGGCACCGCCGATGACCGACGCATACGAACCTTCGACCGCGAGCACGGTCATGCGCGGGTTGAGCGCCTTCGAGAACACCACGAACGCGCCGCCGTGGTAGCGCGAGATCACACAGAACACGATCGGGCCGTCGAAGTTGACGATCGCGCGACCGATCTCGGCGCCGTACTCGAGCTGCAGGTTGCGCATCGAGTCCGGTGAACCGTCGAAGCCGGACAGGTTTGCCAGCACGACGAGCGGACGGTTCGCGCTTGCCGCGTTGATCGCCCGCGCTGCCTTCTTCGACGACTTCGGGAACAGTGTGCCGGCTGTGTAGGTGTCCGGCCCGTCGGTCGGCGGATACCCACGCCGCGGCACCGTGCGCGATTCGATGCCGATCAGGCACACCGGGTGCCCGCCGAGGTGCGCGTCGAACACGACCGCGGTGTCGGCGTCGGCCATCCCGGCCCAGCGTTCGAGCGTCGCGTGATCCTGGTCGGCGAGCGCGCGCATGACGGTGCGGATGTCGAACGCCTTCTTACGATCCGGGTTCGCGGTCGGCGAGAAGATGTCCCCGACGGTCGTGAAGTCGCTGTCCGGAACGTCGTGCGGGGCAGTCGTGATGTCGCGATCTGGTGAGTCGACTGTCGCCACCCGACGAGGTGTCGACTCGCCAGGCGCGATGTAGGCGTGCTCGTAGTGCGCCAGGACGATGTCACGCGCGCTCTTGAGATCCGGCGCCCAGTACTGCGCCTGCCCGTTCGGCCCCATCACCCGGTCGTAGCCGCCGATGCCGAAGTTGTCCTCGGCCGACACGCCACCGCTGAAGTCCAGCGACTGCTTGCCGGTCAGCACCATCGCGCTGTCGGGCGTCATGACGAGAATGCCCTTGGTGTGCATGAGCATTGTCGCTTCGGCGTTCCAGTAGGGCTGTGCGCCGACGTTGATCCCGGCGACGACGATGTTGATCTCGCCGCCCGCCTGGGTGAACTCGATGATGCGTTTGAGCGCGCGGGCGACCCAGTCCATGTTCTCGGTGCCCGAGTTCATCGCGATCCGAGCACCCGCCGACAGCGCGTACCACTCGACCGGCACCTGCAACTCTTCGGCGAGATCGAGCGCGGCGTTCACGCGGGCGCACTCCGGCTCGGACAGCGCGCCGAGGGCGCGCGTCGAATCGCCGCTCAACAGCACGCGCTTGATGCCCTCGGGGTGCGCTTCGGTCGGCGTTGTCACCACGCCGACGACGATCGCGGCCTTGTTGAGTCCGGGTGCACGATCGACCGGTACCAGCCGTCCGGCGTCGTCGAGATCGTGCTCGATCACCGAGCCCTGTTCACCCGCGACCATCGCGTGGATCTCGTACGGGTAGATCGTTCCGCGCCGTCTCGCGCGCACGACCTTCTGCGCGTAGTCGTCCATCGGCTTGAGCCGCTCGGTCGGCGGCGGTCCGACCGAGAACTGGACGCCGGTGCCAGGCTGGTAGTAGAACCGTCCGGCCACGGGAGCGAAGTCTGTGCCCGTCAACGGCACGCGGCCCTGGGCGAGCACCTCGTCGATGCCCGCCCCGGCCGTGATCGGCGCGATGCGGCGCCGCAGCGCGGTCAACTGATCGAGGTCGGCCTCGATGGGCGGCCAGATGTGCACCCAGACGTGGTTCATGTCGAGCGCGATCTGGCGCGTGGCGCGCAATGCACGCGCGCGCCGGATTCCCTCGACACAGTTGGCGATCGCCCGCTCGACCTGCGGCAGCGAACTGACATGGTCGTCGTCGTCGCGCACCACCGTGAGCTCGCGCACCTGGGTCATCGCGACCAGGCGCTGATCGGCCTCGTTGTCCTTGGCGATGCAGTGATAGAGCAGCACGTCCTCGGGCGCGTCGATACGCGTGATGTCGAAGTCGCGCAGGCGCCACAGGTCGAGGCGCCGGCCGACCATCGGGTGCAGCCCGCGCACCAGGTCGTCCTCGTACAGCGCACCGCTGCGTGGCCGCACCGTGAAGTACGAGACGGCTCGGCCCGGACAGCAGACACCGACGGCCACGCGGCGCACGTCCTGCGTGAACGGCAGGGTGGTGAGCCGTTCGAGCAGCGCGCCGCAGCATTCGTTCGCGTCGTCGGGGGCGTCCGGCCAGGCGAGATACAGATCGACCACTGCCTCCTGGCCGGCGGCGCACGCTGCAACCTGCTCGGTGATCGCACGCGTGAGGCTGCTCTCAGCTGCGAGTTCGTCGAACGTCCCGACGGTCGACACGAGATGCGTCGGCCGGTCGTCGAGCACGTAGTCGGCCACCGTCACCGGGCGTGACTCGATCTGCAGCGACCGCAGATCCTGCAACGCGTATTCGCGGTAGTGGCGACGGATCAGCACCTCGAGCAACGGTTCCTGCGTCGGGACGCCGTCTTGGAGGCGGTCGCTGAGGAAGCTGACGATGCGTTCCGGAATCGCAGCCAGTGCGTCCATCCGCTCCGCCCGATCGGGCGAGTCAGGGTTGCTGGCCAGGTACGCAACCTCCGTCGGCACGCCGGCGAGCGCGTCGGCGCGTTCGCTGTCGACGACAGGCTGGTCGAACCAGCGGAATCGCACGCTGCGGGCAAGGTCACCGACGGCGGCGAAGCGTAGCTGGGTGGCGAGCACCAATCGCTCGAGCAGGTCGCGCACCTGCAGCGCGCGATCGTCGTCCGGTGCGGGCTCGGTGTGCCAACGCTGCAGGATCGCGGTGACGATCGCGAGGTCGGGCGCAGACCGCTGCTGTGCAAGGAAGATCCGGAAGACCGCACCCTCGAGATCAGGTGAGCGCTCGAGGTCGGTGACGCCGTAGTGCGCCAGCACGCTCTTGAGCTTGATGCTGAACAGCTCCGGCAGCCCGCTGCGTTCGATGTCGAGGCCCTGCAGGTAGCTGTGGAAGTACTCGCGCGGGCTGTGCACCCGCAACTCCGTACGGGCTTCCTCGTCGGCGGGACGGTTGCGGCTCAGCTCAGCGAAGTCGGTGAACACGCTGAGCACATCGATCTCGCCGCACAGGACGTCCTCGCCGCGCTCTGCCGCGGCGTCGCGCTCGACGAGATAACGCTCCAACGTGCCACCGTCGTCGCCCGGATCGACGTCGAAGCCGAGCAACACCGCCTTCAGGTCGGCGAGCGCCTCGGCGGTTTCGTCACTGCCCTGCGGCAGATCGAGATCGACCTCGACGGAAGCGACTGCCTCGACCTCATCGCCGATGGGCTCGAGCCGGATCAGCGGCGCGCCGGTCTCGACCTGGCTGCCGGCCGACACGTGCAGCTCGCGCACCGTCGCCGCGAACGGCGCGTTGATCCGCGTCTCCATCTTCATCGACTCGAGCACCAGGACGGGCGCACCCGCGGCAACTTCGGTGCCGACGGCGGCCGGGGTCGCCACGACCAATGCGGGCGCGGGGGAGCGCAGCACGCCGCCCTCGTCGCGGCTGATGCGGTGCGCGACACCGTCGACCTCGACGAAGTGCACGGGTCCGTGCGTCGCGGTCAACAGCCGGTACGGCCGTCCGGACACGATCAGCCGGGTGCGGTGTGTGCCGAGCCGCTGCATCGTCGCGTTGACGACGTGCGGGGTGCCGTTGTCGGTCACGGTCACGCGGAAGCGCTGGCTACCGATACGAGCGACCGCGACCTTGTAGCCCTGCCCGCGCAGCTTGAGATCGACCGGTCGCGCGACGCGATGCTGCGCTTGCGGGCGTCCGCCCCGGGCGGTCTCGAGCAGGCGGGTGAGTTCGACCTGCTCGTCGTCCTCGTACGCCTCGATGCCCGCGACGACGAGTGCGACGCCCGAATGGCGATCTTCCATGAGGCGACCCTGCGCGCGGACGCGGTCGATCCAGCCGGTGTCGGCGCTGGCGTCGATGACCTCGGGCTGATCGAGCAGATCGAGCACGAAGCTCTTGTTCGTCGCCCCGCCCTCGATGACCACGGCGGTCTCTGATACGGCACGGCGCAGCCGTGCGAGCGCCTCCTCGCGGGTTCGTCCTGACGCGATGATCTTCGCGATCATCGAGTCGAAGTCGGCCGGGATCGTGTCGCCCTCGCTGACGCCGGTGTCGACGCGAATTCCCGGCCCGCTAGGCAGTTCGAGCAGTTCGATGCGTCCGGGTGAGGGCGCGAAGTCACGGTCGGCGTCCTCGGCGTTGAGCCGTGCCTCGATCGCATGGCCGAATTCGTGCGGCTTCTCACCTGTGAGCCGTCCGCCTGATGCCACGTGCAACTGCAGCCGGACGAGGTCGGTGTCGGTCGTGATCTCGGTGATCGGGTGCTCGACCTGCAGCCGGGTGTTGACCTCGAGGAACGCGAACGACTTCTCGCCGGGGTGGTAGAGGAACTCGACCGTGCCGGCGCCGCAGTATCCGACGGCCTGCGCGAGTCGCTCGGCGGAGGCTTTCAACTCATCGGTCTGTGCGGACGTGAGCAGCGGCGACGACGATTCCTCGATCACCTTCTGGTTGCGGCGCTGTACCGAGCAGTCGCGGACGCCGAGAGCCCAGGCCGTACCGTGACTGTCGGCGATGACCTGCACCTCGACATGGCGGGCGCCGGTGACGAGTCGTTCGAGGAACACGATGTCGTTCCCGAACGCACGTCCGGCCTCGTCGCGAGTGCGCTGGTAGGCATCGCGCATCTCGGCGTCGTCGTGGATCACGCGGATGCCGCGTCCGCCGCCACCGGCGGTGGCCTTGAGCATCACCGGATAACCGATCTCGTTCGCAGCCGCGAGCGCCGCATCGATCGTGTCGACCGAGCCGCGGCTCCACGGCGCGACCGGGACACCGACCTCTTCGGCGATGAGCTTGGAACCGACCTTGTCGCCGAGTTTGCGCATCGCATCGGCGGACGGTCCGATGAAGGTGATGCCGAGTCGTGCGCACAGGTCGGCGAAGTTGGGATCCTCGGCGACGAAACCCCAGCCGACCCACACGGCGTCGGCTTCGGTGGCGAGCAGCGCGGTCTCGAGCAGGTCGTGATTGAGATACGGACGCGCCGCGGCCGGGCCGAGCGAGTACGCAGCGTCGGCCTCACGCACGAACATGGCAGCAGGCTCGGCATCGGTGTACAGCGCGATGGTGCTGATCGGCTCGCCGTCGCGGTTCTCGGCATTGAAATCGCGGACGGCGTGGATCAGGCGCATCGCCGACTCGCCGCGGTTGACAACGGCGATGCGACGGAAGGTGAGACGTTCAGGAGCTGCGCTGCTCGACACCATGCCTCTGAGCCTGCCCTGTCCGGGCTATTACTAGCGAGTTACCCCCGGCATCGCGTCTGCCGTGTCTCGCATCGGGCGCGCAGACACCGGGCACGCAGGTTGTGTGCGTACCTCGCCGGCTCTCAGCCGACTCTGAGCAGCGCGATGCCGAGCAGCGTCATCGCCAACACGAACCCGATCGTGCCGAGCAGGATCAGCATCTCGGTGCGGTTGTTCGTGATGCCGTCCTTGACCCGCGTCCCGGCGGTGACCACGGCGGCGCCGGCATCGCGGGCGATTTCGGTGGGGTCCTTGCGCACGAGTGTGTCTGGCATGCACCAAGCCTCCCCGAGCGGCCAGGCGCATATCCGTGATCACCGCTCGACGTGCGATGGGTCACATCTGCCGGGTGGGCGTGGATTAGCCTGGCGAGGTGGTCGTGCACGAGCTCTCGCGTACCGACGCCCGGCGGATCGCGGTGCGGGCACAGTTGCTCGACAGTGCCCGTCCGTCGGGGCTGCTCGAGACCGTGCGACAGCTGACGCTGCTGCAACTCGACCCGACCGCTGCCATCGCGCCGAACGCCGACCTCGTCGCATGGAGCCGGCTCGGTTCGACATTCCAACCCGCCGATCTCGTCAAGGCTCTCGAGGCGCGCGAGCTCATCGAACTACGGGCATTCCTGCGTCCGAGTGAGCACATGGCGCTCTACCGGGCCCGCATGGCACAAACGCGTCGTGGCGAGAACCTGCACCGTTGGCAGACCGGCACCGCGAAATGGGTCGCAGCCAACGATGCGTGCCGCCGGGACATCCTCAAGCGGCTCGAGAAGTCGGGTCCGCTGCCCTCGCGCGAGTTGCCGGACACGTGCGTGCAGCCGTGGCGCTCGACCGGATGGACCAACGACAAGAACGTCACGCAACTGCTCGCAATCATGGTCGGACGGGGCGAGGTCGCGGTTGCCGGACGGTTCGGCCGCGAGCGACTGTGGGATCTCGCCGAGCGGGTCTATCCGGACGAGCCGCCCGTACCGGTCGACGAAGCGGTGCACGTGCGCAACAAGCACCGGCTGCACGCTCTCGGCATCGCCCGCGCACGCGGACCGGAGTGCCCCGTCGAGCCGCTCGACGTGGGCGAGGTCGGCGAGCCTGCTGTCATCGAGGGTGTGAAGGGCGAGTGGCGGGTTGACCCGTCCTATCTCGGCCAGCCGTTTCGCGGGCGGGCCGCACTGCTGTCACCGTTCGACCGGTTGCTCCACGACCGCAAGCGGACGACCGAAATCTTCGAGTTCGACTACCAACTCGAGATGTACAAGCCCGCGTCCGCGCGCAAGTGGGGCTACTTCGCGCTGCCAATCCTGTACGCCGACCGGCTCGTGGGGAAGCTGGACGCGACCGCCGACCGCAAGGCCGGTGTGTTCGACGTACACGCTGTCCATGAGGATGTGCCGTTCACGAAGGCCATGGCCACGAAGATCGACCGCGAGGTAGCCGGTCTCGCTTCGTGGCTCGATCTCGAGCTGAGGCGTTGACACCGTGTACGTCCCGCACTTCAACGCGATGTCCGACGAGGACGAGCTGCGCCGCCTCGTTGCAACAGTCAGCACAGGGCAGCTGATCACCGTCGGCACGGACGGCTACCCGTCGGCGACGCTCCTACCGGTGCTGTGGCACGGCGAACGGGTCATCGCGCACATGGCGCGCGCGAACGAACACTGGCGCTCCATCGGGCCCGACTCGCCGGCCCTCGTGGTGTGCACCGGCGCAGACGCCTACATCTCGCCGTCCTGGTATGCGAGCAAGCGCGAGCACGGCAAGGTCGTGCCGACGTGGAACTACTCGGCGGTCCACCTCACCGGACGTGTCACGGTCCACGACGACCCCGAGTGGGTGCGGCATGCGGTCACCGAGTTGACGCACCAGCACGAGCACGCCCGCGCGCATCCGTGGGCGGTCTCGGACGCACCTGACAAGTACGTCGAGGGTCAGTTGCGTGCGATCGTCGGCATCGAGATCGCGCTCGAGCGGGTCGAGGGCAAGGCCAAGCTCAGCCAGAACCGATCCGAAGCCGATCAGGACGGCGTCATCACCGGGCTTCGTGCCGAGCCAGGCGACGGCGCGCATGCCGTGGCCGACGACATGTCGCGCGTGCTGCGCGGCTGAGCCGCCGACGTGGTCGCGCTGTCAGTCGCCGGCGCTAGGTTCGGCTCATGAGCGACCCGAAAGCCGACCTGCACCGCTATTTGAAGAACGTCCGCGAAGCGATGATCTGGAAGCTCGACGGGCTTTCCGAGTACGACGTGCGCCGCCCGATGACATCGACCGGCACCAACCTGCTCGGGCTCGTCAAGCACGTCGCATCCGTCGCCGATGGGTACTTCGGCGACACGTTCGCACGCCCGTCCGGCATCGCGATCCCGTGGTTCGCCGACGACGCCGAAACCAACGCCGACATGTGGGTTCCTGCCCACGAGTCGCGGCAGGACATCCTGACGCTGTGGGATCGCGCGTGGGCCCACGCCGACGAGACCATCGAAGCCCTCGATCTTGATGCGCCGGGCCAGGTGCCGTGGTGGCCGGCCGAGCATCGCGAGGTCACGTTGCACCGCATCCTCGTGCACATGGTCGACGAGACGTCGCGGCACGCCGGCCAGGCCGACATCGTGCGCGAACTGATCGACGGCGCCGTCGGCCTGCGTCCGACCAACGACAACATGGCTCCGGGCGACAAGGCCTGGTGGGCCGACTACTGCGCGCGAGTCGACCAGGCCGCGCACCAGGCGAACGGCGACTGACTCAGCCGCGAGCTCGCAACTGCTCGACGCCCGGTCCGCTGAGGTCGTCGAGCGCGGCCTTGCGGCCGGCCGCGGCCAGCAGCAACGAGATGGCCGGACCTTCGACGAGCGGACCTGCTCCGTTGGCGAAGTCGGTGTCGGTGGCCTTGAGCGTGAGCCCGGCGACGCGGTCGCGGCCGTGAATGATGGCGTTGCTCTTGGCGTAGAACGCGACGGTCTGGGCGACCTCGGGCAGCGGGTAGGTGTGCGTGATGCCCAGCGGACGCCGGATGTCCTCACCGTGGACGAATGCCTCGCCGTACCAGGTGTCCTTGGGTCCGGGTGGTGCGCTGGTGCGGTCCTTCGCGGCGCGGAATGCGGCCAGGGTCGCGGCGGGGCCGCCCGCGCCTTGCCTGGCGACGTCGCGTGCTGCGAACCGGTTGAAGTTGAACCCCGCGCCGGCGAACTTGACGACGAAGCTCGGTGGAGTCTGCCGCGCTGCGGCGAGCAGGTGGGCCAGCACGTCGTGCACTGTCCAGTCGGTGCACAGCGACTGCATGCGCCATTGTTCGTCGGTGATGCCGGACAGGTCGTCGATGAGCGCCTGGCGCTCCGCGTGGATGACCGGCCAGATGCTGTCAGCCATGTCGAGATTCTCCTCCGTCGGTGGATGCCCTGCTACCACGACGAGCGCGACCCGCCCGGTTCGACAACCCCACGACATGTCAGGGTGTCGATGTCATGACCAGTCCCGACGTGCGACAGGCGACTCGCACCGATGCTCGTGCAATGGCCCGTGCGCTCGGCGAGGCGTTCTCCGACGATCCGGTGATCAGCCATCTGATCCCGCCCGGCGTGCGCAACCGCGACGCCCGGTTGCGCACGATGTTCGCGCTCGAAGTGCCGCGCAGCCGACACTGCGGCGGCGCATGGATCGCCGCCGACGCCAGTGCCGCAGCGATCTGGTACCCGCCTGGCACGTGGCGCGAGCCGATGTTGCGCACGTTCCTGCAGGGCCCGGCGTCCATCTGGGTGTTCGGACGGCAGTTGCCGGTCGCGACGAAGGTGCTGGTGGCGATGACCGAACACCACCCCGAGCAGCCGCACTGGTATCTGCTCTACATCGGGGCACTGGCGCGCGCGCAAGGCACCGGACGGGGGAGCGCGCTGTTGCGGGCGAAGCTCGCCGAGTGCGACGCGCAGGGAGTACCGGCCTACCTCGAGGCGACGAACGAACGCAATCGCGAGCTCTACCGCCGGCACGGCTTCGTCGAGCGGGAGGTGCTCGAGCTGCCGGACGGTTGCCCGCCGCTGTTCCCGATGTGGCGCGATCCGGCCTGAGCGGTCAGCGCGGATCGAGCCACAGCGACACGAGCAGCGGACCGTCGCCGAGTTGCAGTTCGGCGCGACGGCGGAAGCCCTGCCGTTCGTAGAACGGCAGGTTGCGCGGGTTGGTCGATTCCAGCCGCACACCGAGCCCGGCCGACCGCGCCGACTCCAGTGCCGGTGCGATTGCCCGCTGCCCGGCGCCGCGGCCCTGGCCATCCGGATCGACCGCGAGGAAGTTCACGTACACATGCGGTTCGGGCGGGGTGAGCTCGTTGATGGGATGCAACGCATTGCCCACCCGGTCGGCGTCGTCCGCACCGACCAGTGCGGTCAGCACGCCGGCGATCGTCGGGAAGGTCGGCCACGCCAGCTCGGAAGTGTCCGGGGTGGACCAGAGACACACCGCCTGTTCGTCGGGAAGCCACGTGACGTGTGCACTGCGTGCGTAGGTCTCGACGAACAGCCCGTACCAGACTGCACACGCGTCGATTCGTGTGCTCGCGTCGGTGAAGATCCACGCGCTGAGCGGATCGTCGGCGTACGCGCGTCCCAGAACGGCGCGAATTGCGGCGAGCTCGACGATGTCCATTGTCGAAGTATCACCGGCACCGAAATTAGGCTGGGGCGGTGCTCGACGCCGACTCCGTGATTGCCCGATTGCGCGCCGCCGGGTGCGTGTTCGCCGAGGACGAAGCGCGGCTGCTGCGTGCTGCTGCCGTGACAGATGGCGAGTTGGACGCGATGATCGCTCGACGTGTAACGGGTACCCCGCTCGAGCAGATCCTCGGCTGGGCCGAGTTCTGTGGCATGCAAATCGCCGTCGCGCCAGGAGTGTTCGTGCCACGGCGACGCACGGAGTTTCTCGTCGAGACAGCGCTCGCGTTGCTGCGTGCGGACGCGATCGTGGTCGACGTCTGCTGCGGCACAGGTGCGCTGGGTGCGGCGATCAGCGCGCGTGGCGACATCGGTGAACTGCACGCGACCGACATCGACCCGGTCGCGGTCGACTGCGCGCGCCGCAATCTCGCCACTGCGAAGGTGTACGAGGGCAATCTGTTCGACGCGCTGCCTCACGGATTGCGGGGGCGCGTCGACCTGATCGTCGCGAACGCGCCGTACGTGCCGAGCGATGCGATCGCGCTCATGCCGTCCGAGGCACGCGACTACGAACACCGCGTCGCACTCGACGGTGGTGGGGACGGGCTCGACGTGCAGCGCGGTGTGATCGCAGCCGCGCCGGGCTGGCTCGCGCCCGGCGCTCACCTGCTCGTCGAGACCAGCGACGAGCAGGCAAACGGCACGCTCGCGCTGATGGACGCTGCCACGCTGATCGCGCGCGTTGTCACCGACGACGAGCGGGGGTCAACAGTCGCGGTCGCTACGGCACGACCTTGAACTGAGCCATCAGCCCGTGGTCTTCGTGATCGAGCATGTGGCAATGCAGCATGAATACGCCGAGATCATCGTCGGTGAACGTGGCCTGCACGACGACGTTCTCACCGGGATCGAGTCGCCAGGTGTCCTGCAAACCCAACTCCCACGGTTTCGGCACCTGCCCGTCGCGCGAGATCGTGCGCCACTGTTCCTCGTGAAGGTGGAAGTAGTGCGTGATGTTGCTGTTGTTGACGAGGTCCCATTGCTCGGTACTGCCGGCCTTGACGGTGTAGTCGACCCGGTTCGGGTCGAACATCTTGCCGTTGATCGCCCAGTACGAGCCTTGCGAGTTGTGCTCGACAGTGATCGCCCACGTCTTCGAGATTGTCGTGACCGGAGCGGGTGTCGGCAGCGTCAAGAGCGTGCTCGGGACCGGCTTGCCCGCCGACGTCGTCTTGTGGGTCACACGGAACTGCATGAGTGACGCGCTCGGCGTCCCGATGCCGTTCTTCGGCCGGTTGACCCGGGGGACGCTCTTGAGCACGATCCGCTTTCCCAGCTCGCCGGCGAAGTTGACGACCACCTCGGCGCGCTGGGACGGACCGAGCAGGATGTCCTTACGGGTCACCGGGTGCGGGAACAGCGAGTCGCCCGAGCCGAGCTGCGTGAACGACTGGCCGTTGGACAGTTCGAAGTCGTAGGACTGGAAGTTCGACGCATTCAACAGGCGCAGCCGGTAGCGGTGCGTGTCAACGTTGAAGTAGGGCGAGTAGCGGCCGTTGACGAGGATCGTGTTGCCGACCGTCTCGTCGTTCGGCGGTGCGGACGGCCCGCTCATCTCCATCATCGGGTGTGCCGGGAACGGGTTGCGCAGCTGGTTGGTCGAGGTGAACGAGCGGTCCGAGACGGCGAGCGGGACGTCGTACTTGCCACTCGGCAGACCGAACTGCTCATCCGGTCGCGTCACGACGAACATTCCTTGCATGCCCATCCAGTTGTTGCGGCCGGTCTCGAGCATGCGGTGGTCGTGGTAGTAGAAGAAGCTTGCGTGCTCGGCCTGGCCACCGTCGGTGAGCGGGTAGTCGTACGTGCGTGAGTGACCCGGCTGCAGCAACGACGTCGTGGGCTGTCCGTCGAAGCGTGACTCGTGGTGGTCGCCGTGCAGATGCACGCTGAGCGACCCGACCGACTTGGGCAGCTTGTCGACGAAGGTGACCTTGGTGTCGTGGCCGGCAGGCCGCACGATCGTCGGGCCGGGGTACGTGCCGCCGTAGGTCCACATCATGGTTTTCGGGCCCTTGGCGAACACGCGAACCGCTGCGCGCTCGACCGGGATGGTGACGTTCGCAGTGCGGCGTACCGGCGGGATCAACAGCGCGATGTTGAACGACTGCCCCGACCCGGTCCCGCCACCGCCGCGCACGATCAGCACACCGTGCATCGTCGGATGGAACGTGCAGTGGAACGGGTACCGACCGGCGGGCAGCGTGGACGTTGTCAGCGTTGCCGATTGACCGGCCAACAAATACGCGCTGAACAGCGGCTGGTGATGCGAATTCTGCGCGGACGAGGTGACCGTGTGCCGCATCGTGTCGTGATTGACGACGCGGACCGTCTGACCTTTGTTGATCACGAGCCGCTTGGTCGTATAGCCGCGACTTGCCGCGTTGCGCCCGATCACGATGGTCGGGGGAGCGGCGGCGTCAGCGCGGGTATCGGTTGCCGCAACGCGCAGTCCGACATAGGTCACCGCACCCACCGCAACGACAGCCGCCAGCGACATGCGAGTAAGACGGGCAACGAGCATGCGGTTCATCGAACACGCGCAGACCGGAATCTTTCCCGCAGGGAACCGCAAAATGCCCACAAAATCGTGTGGTTTGCCCTGGAAACGATCCGGGCAGCCTGTTGGGTAAACCCCCGACCAGCAAGGAGCGTCAATGAGTGCCGCGTCCGCGACGTTCAATGCCCGCCGAGCCGCCGACAGCAAGGGCATGGATCGACTCGCCCGGCTCGGAATGGCCTCGCGCGCCGTGATCTATCTCGTGATCGGCGTGCTCGCCGTCCTGATGGCCTTCGGCAAGAGCCATGGCGAGACCGATCAACGTGGGGCGATACAGCAACTGGAACAGCAGACCGGCGGGTTCGTGCTCGTCCTCATCGTTGCGGTCGGGCTCGTGTGCTACGCGGTATGGCGGTTGAGCGAGGCCGCGTTCGGTGTCGCGGGCGAGGGCGACAAGGCCGGCCCGCGGGTGCAGTCGCTGATCCGCGGCCTGGTCTATGCCTTCCTCGCAGTCAGCGCGTTCACGATCCTCATACAGGGCCGGCAGCAAAGTCAGGCGAAGCAACAGCAGTCCTATACCGCGCGGTTCATGCACTACACCGCTGGACGATGGGCGATCGGGCTCCTCGGCGTCGTGGTCGCGGTCGTGGGTGGCGTGCTGGTCTACGAGGGCCTGACCCGTAAGTTCGAGAAGTACTTCAAGCTGGGCGAGATGAGCAGCGGTGCACGCCGCGCGACCGAATTCCTCGGCACCGTCGGCACGGCTGCTCGCGGCTTCGTATTCGGTGTTGCGGGTGTGCTGCTCGTCATCGCTGCGGTCCAGTTCGACCCGAAGAAGGCGCGGGGCATCGACGGCGCACTGAGTGCCTTGCGCGACACCCCGGTCGGACCGTGGTTGCTGCTCGTCGTCGCGCTCGGCCTGGTGATGTTCGGGCTGTTCGGCCTGTGTGAGGCACGCTGGCGCAGGACCTGACCGCGGTGCGTATGGCCGGGCACGGCGCGATCTAAGTGCTGATCGGCGCGACGAGGCGAAACTCCCCGCTCGCGAACGTGGCACGCGGGATCGGCTAGATGACAGCGCGCATGCCGACTGCCAGACTGCGGCGATGCCGGAGCGCTCAGGAGCACCGTCCGGTCGCCCGGACGTGCCCGGCTTTCGCGTGCCCGAGGATCCCGCGTCAGTCCGTATCGAGCAGATTGCCCGGGTCAGCGCCGAGCTGAGTGCGGCGACCACGATGGAGGCCGTCATCGCCGCCGCTGTCGACCATGCCGTGGTGGCCGTCGGGGCGGCCGTGAGCACCCTGATGCTCACCGAGGGCGAGCGGTTGCGCCTGGTCGCCGGCCACGGCCTGCGGCCGGGCGTGCAGGAGAACTGGCAGGACTTCGGCCTGGACGACGTCAATCCGGCCAGTGACGCTGCACGCACCGGACGTGCGGTCGTGCTGGCCGACCCCGAAACGGTCGAACGTGAATACCCTGTGCTGCGCTCGCAGATGCCGGCCGGGCGTTCGCTCGTGTGCGTCCCGCTCGACAGCACCAGTCCGGCCGTCGGCGTGATCGGGTTGACCTTCGAAGAGGGCTGGGTGCCCGGCGAGGCCGAGCTCGCGCTGCTCACCGTGTTCGCCGAAGCGTGCGGGCAAGCCGTGCGGCGCGTCCTGGCGGCCGATGAGGCGGCCAAGCGCGACTGGGAGTTGGCGTTCCTGGCCGACGTGTCGCTCGAGCTGTCGAGCAGCCTCGACTACGAATCGACTTTGGCGAACGTCGCAAACCTGTGCGTGCCCGCGTTGGGCGACTGGTGCGCCGTCGACATCGTGACCGACGGCGTCCCCAGCACCCTGGCCGTGGCGCACGTCGACCCGGACAAAGTGCGGTGGGCGTGGGAGCTGCAGGAGCGTTATCCGACCGACTACGACTCGGCAAGCGGTGCCGGCAACGTCTACCGCACCGGACGCAGCGAGTTCTATCCCGAGATCACCGACGAGATGCTCGTCGCCGGCGCGCGCGACGAGGAGCACCTGCGTCTGTCGCGTGAACTGAACCTGCGCGGCGGAATGGTCATCCCGATCCCCGGACGCGACGCGACGCTCGGTGTACTGACGGTGATCCGCACCGAGGGCAGCGCGCCCTATGTGTCGAGCGATCTCGTGCTCGCCGAAGAGGTCGGACGTCGCGCCGGCGTAGCGATCGAGAACGCCCGACTCTATGGCCAGAGCCAGGACGTCGCGCTGCAGCTGCAACGCGCGGTTCTGCCCGAGGCGGTCGACGTCATCCCGTACTGGGAGGTCGGGGCGCACTACGAACCCGGCGGACGCGTCGGCGTCGGCGGCGACTTCTACGACGCAGTCTCCCTACCGAACGGGAGCCTCGCGCTCGCGATCGGCGATGTGATGGGGCACGGCGTGCGAGCCGCCGCGGCGATGGCGCAGATCCGGGCGGCGACACGGGCATTCCTCAGCCTCGACCCCGATCCTGCGACGGTCGTCGGCCACCTCGACACGATGTTCGCCCGCCTCGCGATCACCCAACTAGTGACCATCTTCTATGCCGTCGCGGATCTTGCCGCCGGCACGCTGAGCTTCACCAACGCCGGGCACTACCCGGCGATGCTGGTCGCGCCCGGCGACCGGCCGCGCCCCCTGGCCACGGAGCCGCGGCTGCCGCTCGGAGCAGGCGGCGACGAGCGCACGACGACCACCGTGGCCTTCGGCGGCACGGACGTGCTCGTGCTGTTCACCGACGGGCTCGTCGAGCGTCGCGGCGAGATCGTCGATGTGGGACTGGCGCGACTGGTCGACGCCGCGGCCGAGCGCCTGACCGGACCGCTTGCCGCCGGGACAGGCGCGCTGGTCGACGACCTCATCGGCGGCGCAGATCACGACGACGATGTCACCGTCCTCACGGTGCGGCGCCGCCGCTGATCCGCGGCTGACCCGCGGTTGATCCGCGGTCGGTTGCGACGTCAGTCGAGCCGCACCGTCGCCCACACCAGTTTGCCGCCGTCGGGCAGGCGCGACACGCCCCAGCTCTCGGCCAGTGCCGCCACCAATTGCAGCCCGCGCCCGCTGGGATCGTCCGGACGCGCGGCGCGTGCACGCGGCCACCCGGCGACCTCGTCGCTGACCTCGATGTGCATCCGCACACCCTCGACGCTGAGCTGGACCGAGATCGTGCGCGCGCCGGCCCTAACCGAATTGGTCACCAGCTCGCTGATCACCGTGGCCACGTCGGTGGATCCCGTGGTACGTCCGCGGGCGGCGCGCGGTGCGTGATCGGCGAGAAACTCCGCCGCGAGGCGCCGCGCCCGGGCCGGAGCCTGCACGTCACCGGCCAACTCGGCCAGCGTGCTGTGCGCCATGGTGCTGGGCGTCCCTTCCGGCCGGCCGACCGAACGTGTTCGCAAGGCTCCGCCGTTGCGGACGGTCTGCCCGGGGTGTGTCACAGTATGCCGGTGGCGACGTTCTCCACGGCGGTGACGCGCTCAGGCGACACGACGATTGTGAGCCTGAGCGGTGACCTCGACATCGCGACCGTGCCGCAGCTCGGTCCGCTCGCCGCGACCGAACTCGACCGCCCCGAGTGTCGGGCCCTCGTGCTCGATCTGCGCGAGCTCAGCTTCCTCGACTCGACCGGGATCGGCTGCTGGGTCGAGACCCGCAGCCATGCCATCGCACTGGGCAAGCGGATGACGATCCGGAATTCGCCGGCCGCCGTGCGGCGGGTGCTCGAGATCGGTGGTCTGCTGACCTTGTTCGAACAGGAGTCAGCGCAGTCGGACTCAGCGCCTAACGACTGAACCTCAGGTTCAGGGTCAGCTGTATTTGCCCGTCCAGGCCAGCCGCCACGTCTTCGGTCCGATCAGGCCGTTCGGGATGAGCCCGTTGAGCCGCTGCAGTTGCTTGACCATCCGCAGCGTCTTGGGGCCGTACTGACCGGTGCCGGCGGGGAAGAAGCCGCGGTGGTGCATCTCGTCCTGGAACACCTTGAGCTTCGCGCTCCAGTCGCCGAGGCGGTACCACCGCACTCCCGGGAACGCGGGGACTGCCGTGTGAGTGCCCGGCTTGGTCGTCGGCTTGTTGGTCGGTGCGGCGGAGGGATATTTGCCCGTCCACGCGAGCGCCCAGGTCTTCGGGCCGATGACACCGTTCGCGGTGAAACCGTTGGCCTGCTGGAGTTTCTTCACCATTGCCAGGGTGAGCGGCCCGAATTGTCCGGTGCCGGCCGGGAACACGCCGCGGCTGTGCATCTGGTTCTGGAACCGCTCGATGTCGTTGTTGGACTGGCCGTAGTGGAAGAAGGCCTTGCTGGGGAATGCCGGGACCTTCCCGTTCGAGACCGGACGCGGGGCCGGCTTCGGGTGTCCGGTCGAGGGGTTGCTGTACTTGCCGGTCCACGCCAGGCGCCAGGTGTTGGGGCCGATGTAGCCGGTGACCGGCAAACCGTTGAGCGCCTGCAGGCGCTTGACCATGGCGAAGGTGAGTGGGCCGTACTGGCCGGTGCCGGGCGGGAAGAAGCCGCGGTGGTGCATCTGGTTCTGGAATCGCTTGATGTCGTTGTTCCAGTCGCCGAGGTAGTACCAGCGCGAGCCGGGGAATGCCGGGATGCCGTGCGAACCGCCGCCCGAGCCACCGCCGGACCCGCCGCCGGAGCCGCCGCCGGACCCCGGAACGTGAATGTCGCCCACCCGACCGGAACCGGCGTCGGCGTCGTCACGGAGGCCGAGGATGCCCGCACAGGTCCACGGCTGCCAGCCGCGCATCCGGTAGAGGATGAGGGCGCGGGCGTCCTGCTCGCCCGGGGAGGCCTGGTTCGGGTAGCCGCTCCCGCCGACGCTGCGCCACGTGGACAGGTCGAACTGGTAAGCGCCGTAATAGCCATTGCCGGTGTTGATCTTGTAGTTGTTGCTCGACTCGCACATCCGCAGCCGGTACCAGGTGTGCGCGGACGGGTCGGCGCTCGCCGACGGGCCGGGTGCGAACACGGCGACGGCGGCTGCGCTCGCAGCGAGCGCGCTCAGAGCTACAGCACGACGCCGCCCAGGGGCGACCCGCTGCCAGAGCTCGACTCGTCGACTGGTCGATGTGTCGACTTGTCGCTGTTTGAGTGCGGTGTCGGCATCCGGGGTATCGGCGGCCGGGGCGTCCGCGGCCCAGTCGTTGAAGAACGACGTCGACGAGGTCGTGTCGGGGCTCGATCGCCCCAGATATCGGCTCATGTCCCGTCCTTCACACCACTAGCCTCAAACAACACAAGCATCAACCGTCACACATGGCACACAGATTCACAACCCTCACCGGCGTGGCGGCTTGGTCATGCCCGGTGTCGGTGCTAACGCCGACCCGCTACAGCCCCGGGTTCGCGCCGATTTTCGGCGCCTCGCCAGCCGTCCGCGGCAGCTGAGTGCAACGTGAAGAGCGGGCGCCTACACGGAACAATCGCCAGTGTGGATCAGCCCGAGTTGCTTGCCGAGCGCTATCGCCTCGGCCCGCTCCTGGGACGGGGTGGGATGGGTGCGGTCCACCGCGCACACGACGAGTTGCTCGGCCGCGACGTCGCCGTGAAGCTGCTCGACGTCGAGCAGGCGCCGCAGGCCGCGGTCGAGCGGTTCCGCCGCGAAGCGCAGTTCCTGGCCGGCCTGTCGCATCCGAACGTCGTGACGATCTTCGACTTCGGCACCGACGAGGCGCGCGCGTGGCTGGTCATGGAACTGCTGGCCGGACCGACCTTGCAGGAGCTGGTGAACGACCGTGGGGCATTGCCGGTCGAGGTGGCCCGCAGCTACGGACGGCAGTGCGCGAGCGCCCTCGCCGCGGCGCACGCGGCCGGGATCACGCACCGCGACGTGAAGCCGGCCAATCTCATGCTCGGCGCCGACGGCACGTGCAAGCTGCTCGATCTCGGCATCGCCCGCCTCGACGGCGCGGCGACCACCCAACCCGCGCTCACCCAGGCGGGGACGATCCTCGGCACCGTGCCCTACCTGGCGCCGGAGGTGATCACTGGCGCCGCACCCGAACCGCCCGCGGATCTGTACGCGCTCGGCGCAGTGCTGTTCACGCTGCTGACCGCCAAGCCGCCGTTCGACGCCGAGGACATGATGGCCGCGATGGCACAGCACGTGCACGCGCCGGTCCCGCGTCCGTCTTCAGTTCGCGTTGACGTTTCGCCCGACCTCGACGACCTCGTCGTCGCTCTGCTCGCCAAGGATCCGGTCTCCCGCCCGAGCGCCGCTGACGTGATCGCCCGCCTCGACGGCACTCCGGCAACTGCAACAGCGCCCACGGCCGCGCTGGCGGGGGCGGCCGTGGCGTCGACGCAGGTGCTCGCACCGATCGCAGGCGACGGGTCTGCGCGGAGCCGGCTGCAACCTCGAACAGGTCTGATCGCACTCGGGATCGCGTTCGCGCTCGCGCTGCTCGCAGTCGTGATCGTGATCGCGAACTCAGGCGGCGACACGTCCGGGAGCGGCACGCCGATCGCGGGAAGCACGCGAGGAAACCACCGCTCGAGCAGCCATCCCGCGCGCCCGTCCACACACCCGGCAGCTACCCGGTCGACGCCGAGACCGACACCGAGACCGACACGGAGACCGATACCGAGACCGACACCGCGATCGACACCGACGCCGAGACCGACGGATCTGCCGAGTGCGCTCAGCGCCCTGCGCAGCGCCATCACCACGGCGCAGGCCGACAATGCCGTGTCGGCAGCCGACGCGCAGGACCTGCTCCATCGCGTGGACGCGATGAGCACTGCCGGATCGGGCCCCGGTGGGGGGCCTGGCCACCGGGGCGACCAGGGCAACGACCAGGGCAACGGCAAGCCGAAGCAGCACGGCGGACCGCCGGCGCCTGACCTGTCCGGGCCGATCAACGACTTCGCCCATCATCTCGACGACCTGCGCGCGCAGGGTGCGATTACGGCACCGGCCTACAACTCGATTCAGTCGGCGTTGGTTGCGGTGCGCTCGTTCGCGCCGTCGGGCTCGGGTGAGGGCGGCGACTGAGCCATCGTGCGCCGGTTGCCGTCGAGTCGCACTGTGTACCCGGCAGCGTCGAGATATTCGAGCAACGGGATCACCACCCGGCGCGTGCTGTCGAGTGCCTGCCGGGCCTGGCTCGAGGTGAACGGCGCGGGCAACTCACGCAACAGGACGACAGCCTGCTCGATCGAATCCGGAAGCAGCACGATGTCGTCGCTGATGCACACGAGTCGGTGGGCCTTCTCGGCGGCGGCAAGTTCGCGACGGCCGAGGTCGAGTGCGCGCAACTCGTCGCGGTCAGGTGCGTGGAACGGGTGCTCGAACAACCACGACTCGACCGAGCGCACCGATCGTTCGGCCGGCCCGAGCGTGACGGCGAGCGACGCGGCAACCCGTCCGCCGCCCTCGGCCAGACCCGCCGCGGCGAGGACCGGTGCCAGGAGTGCTTCGTCGGGCAACGCAAGCCGCTGCGCGAGGACGCCGAGCGGCATGGCCGGGTCGAGCGGGTGCTGCGCGGCCCATTGCACGACTGCGTCCGGCGCGGCAGCCAGCCAGTCCTGCCACTGCCCCTCGGCAATCACCCAACCGGCGTGATGGTGCAGATCGTCACGCTCAGGTAGGTCGATGGCGAGTGCGGCAAGGTGGTCCTCGCGAACCGCGCCACGACGGGTGATCTCGTGATATGCGTCGGGGCGTCCATCGGCAAGTTCGTCGCCACGGTCGCGGGCTGCACCTCGCCGCCGCAGCGGCGGCGGATCGGCGTCGAGCACGTCGACGCCGGCGATGACCGAGTGCCGGGACGTGTCGCGCAGAACTGCGCGATCGCCTGCCAGCAATGGCAATTCATGTTGCAGGGTGAGGCGGGCGGTGTCGGCCCCGAGCGGGCGCACATGGACCGGAGTCGCGAGGGTGCCGATGTGCATCGTCAACCGAGACGGCCACCGCGCGCCCGGATCGACGGGGCGCAGCCGCACGTCGAAGACCCGGCTGCGGTGCCACGCGGCGTCGGCGAGCAGTACGTCGCCACGGGTCACGTCGGCGCGGCTGACACCGCGCAGATTCACCGCCACGCGGGCGATCGCACTCACGCGGTCACGATCACGGCCCAAGCTCTGCACGCTTCGCACGACGACCGGCCGACGTCCGAGCAGCAACCGATCGCCGGGCGCGATGGAACCCGCCCCGAGCGTGCCGGTGACGACAGTGCCGGTGCCATGGATCGAGAACGCCCGATCGATCCAAAGCCGCACCCTGCCGTCGGTATCGGGTGACGGCAACGCCGCCACCATCGCACCGATTGCTTCGCGCAACTCCGCGAGGCCGAGCCCGGTGGTCGCCGAGACTGCGACGGCACGGAGGTTGCCGAGCGAGGATTGCCTTATCCGGTCGAGTGATTGGGTCATCGCGTCGCTCGGGTCGGCGAGGTCGCTGCGGGTCACGGCCAGCACGCCATGCTCGACGTGGAGCGCGTCGATCGCGTTGAGATGCTCCTCCGACTGCACAGACCATCCGGCATCGGCGGCCACGACGAACAGCACCGCTGGAACCGGGCCGAGGCCGGCCAGCGTGTTCGCGATGAATCGCTCGTGGCCGGGGACGTCGACCAGTGCCAGTTCGCTTCCGTCAGCCAGTTCGGTCCAGCCGAAGCCCAGGTCGATCGTGAGCTCGCGGCGTCGCTCCTCCGGCCATCGGTCAGGATCCATGCCGGTGAGCGCGTAGACGAGCGCCGACTTGCCGTGGTCGACGTGACCAGCGGTCGCCATGACGTGCATCATGCGCCGACTGCGCGCAGCACCGCATCGCGAACCAGGGTGTCGTCGGTCGGATCGACACAGCGCAGGTCGAGCAGGCATCGGTCGTGTTCGACGCGGGTGACGACCGGTGGCCGGCCGGCGCGCAGCGGGCGCGCGAACTGCGCGGGGAGCGAGACAGCCCAGCCGTCGAGTTCGAGACCGGGCGCGCCGCCGCCGCCGACAACTCCGCTGCTCGCCACCACGGTGCCGCCGACCGCATCGGCCAATACCGCACAGCGTTGATGCAAGGTGTCGGGGTCTGCCTCGATCGCGGTCCAGGTCGGCGTGGCCTGCGCCGTGAGCGTCGCCTCGAGCGCGGCAAGGGTGAGCTTGTCGACCCGTAGGGCGCGCGCGAGCGGGTGGCGGCGCAGGCGTTGGACGATCTCTGCGCGTCCCAGCACGATGCCCGCCTGCGGGCCGCCGAGCAGCTTGTCGCCGCTGGCTGTCACGACGTCGGCGCCCTCGCTCAGCGCCGTGGCGGCGTCCGGCTCGTCCGGCAGGAGTCGGTGCGCACCGAGCAGACCGCTGCCGATGTCGACGACGACCGGCACACCCAGTTGGGAAAGGTCGCGGACCGGGACGGCGCTTGTGAAACCCTCGATGCGGAAGTTGCTCGGATGGACCTTCAGGATGCAACCGGTGTCCGGGCCGATCGCCGCCGAGTAGTCGTCGCGGGTGACCCGGTTCGTCGTCCCGACCTCGCGCAGCCGCGCGCCGGTCGACGCGATCAGATCGGGCAATCGGAACCCGTCGCCGATCTCGACGAGTTCGCCGCGACTGACAATCACCTCGCGGTCGCGCGCCAGAGCGGTCGTCGCCAGGACAAGCGCAGCTGCCCCGTTGTTGACCACGAGTGCATCGCCCGCGGCAGGCACCGCACGCGCCAACGCAGCGAGTGCGCCACGTCCACGCCTGGCACGCTGACCCGATTCGAGGTCGTATTCGACATCGACGTAACCGCTCGCCGACTGCAACGCATCACGTGCGGCGTCGGACAGCGATGCGCGGCCGAGGTTGGTGTGCAACACGACGCCCGTCGCATTGATCACGCGACGCAACGAGGTTGCCGGGTCGCCGAGACTGACGACCACGTGGTCGGCAACGTCGTCCGGTGCGAGCCGTCCGTCGCGCACGAGTTGCAGGCCGGTTGCGACGGCCTGCTTTACCCGCACTCGTCCGAATTGCTCGATCGCAGCAGTCAATCGAGGATCGGCGAGCACGGCGTCGGTGCGCGGAACAAGACGACGTGAATCGGACAACGGACGCCCTCCCTCAGCGCGGCCGAACATGTTGCGGAGGCGGACGGGAATCGAACCCGCCAAGCCGAGCTGCTCGACTTCACCGGTTTTGAAGACCGGGAGGACCACCAGGCACCCTTACGCCTCCGATCATCACCGTACCGTTCACACATGACCGTTCGGCTCACGCAGTACGCCCACGGCGGCGGATGTGCATGCAAGATCCCACCGGGGGAGTTGGAGCAAGTTGTCGCAGGTCTCGGCGGCAACGATGATTCGGCACTGCTCGTCGGACTCGACTCCGGCGACGACGCGGCCGTCGTCGCGCTCGGACCTGACACAGCAGTGATCAGCACGGCCGACTTCTTCACGCCCGTGGTCGACGACGCCTACGACTGGGGACGCATCGCGGCCGCGAACGCCTTGTCGGACGTGTACGCCATGGGCGGACGACCGGTCGTTGCGATCAACCTCGTCGGCTGGCCGCGCGACGTGTTGCCGCTCGAACTGCTCACCGAAGTCCTGCGTGGCGGTCGGGACGTTGCGAGTTTGGCCGGTTGCCCGGTCGGTGGCGGCCACAGCATCGACGACCCCGAGCCGAAGTACGGGATGGCGGTGACCGGAGTGGCTGACCCGCGCCGCTTGCTGCGCAACGACGCGGCGCAAGCAGGGTTGCCACTGACATTGACGAAGCCGCTCGGCGTCGGCGTTCTGAACAATCGGCACAAGGCGACCGGTGAGGTTTTCGCGCAAGCCGTCGAGACGATGGCCGCGCTCAACGCCGATGCCGCCGCCGCCGCGCTGGCCGCGGGTGCTAAGGCCGCCACCGATATCACCGGATTCGGTTTGCTCGGACATCTCTACAAACTCGTCCGGGCCTCGGGCGTGTCGGCCGTGATCGACGCCGCCGCTGTTCCGTACCTCGACGGCGTGCGCGAGTCACTGGCGCAGGGTTATGTCAGCGGCGGCACGCGGCGCAACCTCGAATGGGTGCGTCCCGCACTCGACGCCGGCGTCGAGGAGGACGAGTTGTTGCTGCTCGCCGACGCCCAGACGAGCGGCGGGCTGCTCGTCGCAGGTGAGCTTCCCGGCGCGCCGGTGATCGGCGAACTGGTGCCCTCCGACGGCCTGTCGATGATCACGATCCGCTGATAGCGGGCACACTCACCGCCATGAATCCCGGTTGGTACCCCGACCCGTACTCGGCCGGCGGGCTGAGGTGGTGGGACGGCACGACGTGGACCGCATTCACCGCGCCGATGGCCATGCCACCCGGTGGTGTCTACGGCGCCGATCCGCACGAGGATCTTGCCGCCGAGCAACGCGCTGCACGTCGGGCGATGGTCACGGTCGTCCTGGCCGCGTTGCTGAGTTCGGGCGCCGCAGTGGTGTTCGCGTTCGCTCACTCGGTACGGACCAGCCACATCAGCGCCGCGGTGGCGGTCCTGGTGTTCTTGATCAGCCTCGCGACGCTCGGTCTGCTGGTGTTCTTCATGGTGTGGCTGCACCGCGCCGCCAGTCTGGCGCGCAAAGCCGGGCAGTTCGCTCGCCGCGATCCGGTATGGGCGATCCTCGGCTTCTTGATCCCGGTGGTGAACTTCTGGTTCCCGTACCAAGTGGCGCGTGACTCGTTGCCGTTCAACGACCCGCGGCGCCGCCTCGTGGCGCGATGGTGGACCTGGTACTTGATCTCGGAGGGCCTCGGTGCCGCAGCCGAGGAGATCGACAGGACCTCGCGACCTGTGGAAATTGTTGCTGTGGGCATCGCTGTTGCGACCTACGGACTGTCGGCCTGGTACGCGCGACGGATGATCGCCGCGATCGGTGAGGCGCACTCAGACCTTGTGCACGAGTTGAGCCTCACTCGAACGTGATCACCGTCGTCCCCGGCGCGCTGCCCGACGACATAGCGACGAGCGCATTCGGTGCCTCGTCGAGGGTGATCGTGCGGGTGACCAATCGTGTCGGGTCGAGCCGACCGACGACGATCTCGCCGAGCATCGCCGGATAGTCGCGCGCGGCCATGCCATGGCTGCCGACGATCTCGAGTTCACGTGCGAGCACAGTGCCCATGTCGACGGGCGGATTCGCGTCGTCCGCCACGAGCAACCCGACCTGGACGTGCCGACCGCGACGTCGTAATCCGGCGAGTGAGTCGGCGAATGTGCTTGCGCGGCCGAGGGCGTCGATGCCCACGTGGACACCGCCGCCGGACAGCGCCCGGATCGCATCGGCCGATGGGGGCGACACAACATGTGTCGCGCCGACGGCCCGGGCGAGGTCGAGCGCTGCCGCGCTGACATCGACCGCGATCACTCGGGCGCCGTGCGCGGCCGCGATCATCACCGCTGCCAGCCCGACACCACCGCACCCGTGCACGGCGACCCAGTCGCCTCGCGCGACCCGTCCCTGCATCACAACCGCCCGATAGGCCGTCGCGAACCGGCAGCCGAGCCCGGCGGCAGTCACGAAATCGATCTCGTCCGCCAACGGCACAACGTTGAAATCGGCATGCCGCACTGTCACGAAGTCGGCGAACGATCCATCGTGCGTGAAGCCGGGCTGCGTCTGGTTCGGACAAACCTGCGCATCGCCGGCACGGCACTGCTCGCACGTCCCGCAGCCGCATACGAACGGGACTGTGACGCGAGCGCCAACCGTGACGTTGCGAACGTCTGCACCGACCTCGGCAACGACACCGGCGAACTCATGGCCCGGGACGTGCGGCAGCGAGATGTCGGCGTCGTGACCCTGCCAGCCGTGCCAGTCGCTGCGGCACACCCCGCTCGCCTCGACGCGGATGAGTGCTCCGTCGGGCGCACACTCCGGACGATCGACATCGCGAACCTCGGGCCGCACGCCGAACTGGTCAATTACCACCGCGCGCATGGCTGATCAGTCGCCGACGACGCCGTCGATGCGCTCACGGATGAAGTCGGCGTGGCCGTTGTGTCGCGCGTACTCCTCGATCATGTGCAGGTAGATCCAGCGCAGATCCATGTTTGCCTTCAGGCGAGGATGGACGAAGGCCTCGTCGAGGCTGTGGCCGGACGCGACCGTATCGGCGGCATCGCACTCGGCCAGGTAGGCCGCGTAGTCATGTTCGGCGTCGGCGTCGGCGACATTCTCGAAGTCGCCGTCGGGCTGCTCGTCGGTGTAGTAGAGCGGATCCGCGTCCTGGTCGGCGAAGCGCCGGCGGAACCACGTGCGCTCGACCTCGGTCATATGCCGCACAAGTCCGAGCAGCGTGAGGATCGACGGTGGCACCGACGCCTGTTTGAGCTGGTCGGCGTCCAGACCAGCGCATTTCTGCAGCAACGTCGTGCGATGGAAGCGCAGCCACGCCTCGAGCGCTGTGCGCTCGTCGGCGACGTTCGGGGGATCGGGACGTTCGGCAGCGGGAGCAGTCCAGGTCATGACACTCATTCTGGTCGCGGGTGCGACAGTGTTTACGTGGCAGCCACACGGACCAGCGCCGGTCTCGTCCTGTATCGGCGCGAGCCGCGGCTGCAGGTGCTGCTCGGCCACATGGGCGGTCCGTTCTGGGCACGTAGGGACGACGGCGCGTGGTCGATCCCGAAGGGTGAGTACGGCGCGGACGAGGATGCATTCGCGGCCGCGAAGCGCGAGTTCGCAGAAGAACTCGGATCGACGCCGCCCACCAGCGGGTACGTCGAACTCGGCGACGTACGCCAGTCCAACGGCAAGGTCGTGACCGCGTGGGCCGTCGAGGGCGATCTGGATGCCGACACAATCGTCAGCAACACCTTCGAGGTGGAGTGGCCGCCGCGGTCGGGGCGCCGGCAGTCGTTCCCCGAGATCGATCGAGCAGCGTGGTTCGACATCGACGCGGCTCGTCCCAAACTTGTGAAGGGCCAGAGCGAGTTGCTCGACCGACTCGCGGCGACACTGTCGAGTGGTGAACGCTAGCGTGCAACGTATGACGGTTCGCAAAGGTGACACCGTGCGTGACAAGACGCGCAACTCTGTCCGGCAGGTGACACGGTGGGGCCTCGGTCATGTCCTGCCGCGCACCGTGATGCGCTTGGCCGGCCGACGCGGCGACTTGCAGGGGCAACTGGTCAGCGTGCCCCGCGGCGGCGACCCGTTCCCGGTGCTCGAACGCATCCGGGCGCAAGGACCGCTCTACCGCAGCAAATTCGCCTACGTCACGACGTCTCTGCCCGTCGTGCGCGAAGTGTTGTCGAGCAACGACTTCCGCACCGGTTTCGAACCGGGCGACCTCAGCGGGCCGATCGGACGTGCCTTCGCGTGGGCGGCCGAGAGCGATGCGCTCGGCCCGCTCGTCCCGCCCTCGCTGCTTGTCACCGAACCGCCCGACCACACCCGCTATCGCAAACTGGTCACGCGGGTGTTCAGCGTCCGTGCGGTCGAGAACCTGCGCAGCCGGACCGAGCAGATCGCAGCCGAGCTCCTCGACGGGCTGGCCGGTTCGGATCCCGTCGACCTCGTCGAGGCGTATTGCACGTTGCTGCCCGTGACGGTGATCGCCGAGATCCTCGGCGTGCCGGCCAGCGAGCGAGCTCGCGTTCTGGGCTTCGGCGCGGCGGCTGCCCCGAGCCTCGATCTCGGCCTCACATGGCGACAGTTCCGCACTGTCGAAGCTGCCTTGTCGGAGTTCGACGCGTGGCTCGGCGGCCACCTCGACACGCTGCGCGAACATCCCGGCGAGGACCTGCTCAGTCAGCTCGTCGCGGTGCGCGACGACGGCGTCGGCCTCGACGAGCGTGAGCTGAAGGCGACGGCCGGGCTCGTTCTCGCGGCGGGATTCGAGACGACGGTCAACCTGCTCGGTAACGGCATCGCGCTGTTCGACGCGAATCGCGACCAGCTCGAACTGCTGCGCAGCCAGCCCGAGCTGTGGCCCAATGCGATCGACGAGATCCTGCGGCTCGATCCGCCCGTCCTGCTGACCGGACGCACAGCCCGGCGCGACACGACGGTCTCGGGCACACCGATCAGGCAGGGCACGCTCGTGACGACGGCGCTCGCCGCGGCCAACCGTGATCCTGAGGTCTTCACCGACCCGGCTCGCTTCGACGTCACCCGCGCGAACGCGAAGGACCACGTTGCGTTCTCGGCGGGGCGGCACTTCTGCCTCGGCGCGGCGCTCGCCCGCATGGAGGGCGACGTCGGCCTGCGCCTGCTGTTCGAGCGCTACCCCGACCTGCGCACGCTGCCCGGCGCACAACGGCGCACAACGCGCATCCTGCGTGGCTACTCGACACTGCCGGTGCGTCTCGGCGCCCCGGCGATGAACCCGGTCTGACGCAGCGTCAGCGGGCGTCGAGACGCTCGCGTTGCGGGACGACGGTGTACTTCGGGTCGTGGGCCGACGCCTGACCGGCTTCGAAGATCGCGAAGCGGGTGCAGGCCGACCCGGCCAGCAGCGCCTTGCCCGACAGCGCCGACAGCCACCGGCTGCGCCGGCCGAGCACGGCGCCGGCCGCTCCAGCGATCGTGAGCGCCCGGCTGGCGCGCAGCAAGGTACCGGGTCGTCCGGTGTGCAGGGTTTCGGCGGGCAGACCCATCGACTGCTCCATGCGTGCCTCGGCCACGAGTTCGACGGCCGCGCCGCCGAGTGCGAACCGGCGAGCCGGCCCGGCGTCGGCAGTCGAGGCGAACACCAAGCCGAGTCCGCCCGCAGCGCACGCCGCCGAGCCGACGAATACGAACGGCAGCTCGCGCCGCGCCGAGTTCCATGCCGGTGTCGCCGTGTGCGCGAGCAGCACGGCCGTGTACGACGCGACTGCGGGCGCCGTCGCAGCTGCACCCAGCCCGGCGACCCGGACGAACGGGCGCAGCAACCGGCGCACGAATCGCGGCAGCAACGGCAGTTCGGCCACACCGGCGAGACCGGCTGCCGGACCGTAGAGCGAGAGGATCCACGTCCCGACCGACATCGGCGAGGTCGGTTTCGCCACGCGCAGCATGTTGACGAAGCGCGCAGGCTTACCGAGGTCGTGCACCAGCGCGGCGAAGCTCGCCGTGATCGCGACCAGCGCGCCGATGCGTCCGGTGCGCCGCAGCGACCCGCGTCCGGTCAGATCGGCGCCGGCGCCGAGCAACGACGACCCGGCAGCGAGGCCACCGAGGAAGAGGTAGGCCGGGATGTCATTCGCCCACGGCGACGCCTTGACCACCGGACGTCCGTAATACGACGTGAACGTCGCATCTGGAACAACCGGTGCACCGTCCGACGATCGGCCCCGCTTCGGCATCTAACGCCGCCTGCCCGCGAACGCCGACACCGCGCCGGCAACGAACGTCAGCGCCGCGAGACCTGCGGTGGTCCACATCTGCTTCATGTCGCGAGTCGGGACGACCGGATCGGGCGGCAGCCCGTAGGTCTCCGGCTCGTCGAGCAACAAGAACATCGCGCCGGTGCCGCCGACCCCGTCGTCGGGGTCGTGGCCGTACAGCTGCGCCTCGGCGACGCCCTGCTCGTGCAACGTCGAGACGCGGGCGGCCGCGCGGGCGCGCAGTTCGTCGAGGTCGCCGTACTGGATCGACTCGGTCGGGCACGCCTGCGCGCACGCCGGCATGTGTCCCGCGTCGAGCCGGTCGTAACACAGCGTGCACTTCTGCGCGATGCCCACGTTCTTCGTCCCGGCGTCGCCGCTGCGTCGTTCGATCACGCCGAACGGGCACGCCGGCACGCAGTATCCGCACCCGTTGCAGATGTCGTCCTGCACGACGACCGTCCCGAACTCGGTGCGGAACAGCGATCCGGTCGGGCACACATCGAGGCAGCCGGCGTGCGTGCAGTGCTTGCACACGTCGGACGACATGAGCCATTTCATGTCGCCCGCGGGCGAAGCCTTTTCGATGAACGCAACGTGCCGCCAGGTGGATGCGCCGAGCGCACCGGTGTTGTCATAGGACGACCCGAGCAGGTTGAAGCCGTCGTCGGGGACGCCGTTCCACTCCTTGCAGGCAACCTCGCACGCCTTGCAGCCGATGCACACCGACGTGTCGGTGAAGAACCCTTTGCGCGGCGGGGCGTCCTGCCATCCGGCGTCGGCTGCGACGTGCGGGTCAGGTCCGCTGAGTTGAGTCACGTCAGTCCTCTGTCCGCTTTCGGTTACCGGTGTCGACGGTGATGTTCGCGCGGCTTCGATATTCCTCGACGAAGCGAAGCAGCGCGGGACCGGTCGGCCGGCGGCCCGGCTGGATGTCGCACGACGCAACCTTCGACTCCTGGATGTGGACGTTCGGATCGAGCGTCACACCGAACAGGTCATTGGCCGAATCGCCTGCCACCAAGGCCGATCCGCCCACGCCCCAGTGATATGGCAGCCCGACCTGATGGACCGTGCGACCCGCGACCTGCAACGGCTTCATCCGCTCGGTCACGAGAACGCGCGCCTCGATCGCGGTGCGTGCTGTGACGATCGTGGCCCAGCCCAGATTCTCGAGCCCACGTTCGCGCGCCAGTTGCGGCGACACCTCACAGAAGAACTCCGGTTGCAGCTCGGACAGGAACGGCAGCCAGCGGCTCATGCCGCCCGCGGTGTGGTGCTCGGTGAGGCGATAGGTCGTGAACACGTATGGAAACACCTGGGAGTTCGCCTCGGGGGGCGACGGATTCTGCAGGTTGTCCTTACGCGGGAACACCTCGCGGGTCGGGTTGGCCTGCTGCCGGTAGAGCGGGTTGCGCACCGGCGACTCGGACGGTTCGTAGTGCGCGGGCATCGGCCCGTCCAGAAGCCCGGCCGGTGCGAACAGCCAGCCCTTGCCGTCGGCCTGCATGATGAACGGATCATCGCCCGCGAGCGCCTCGATCCCGCCGGCATCAGGGGGAGGGCGGTACGACGGCGACTTGGTGGGCTCGAAGTCCGGGATGTCGTGCCCGGTCCATTTCTGTTCCGCCTCGTCCCACCAGACGTAGGCCTTGCGTTCGCTCCACGGCTTGCCGTCGGGGTCGGCGGACGCGCGGTTGTAGAGGATGCGCCGGTTCGCCGGCCACGCCCAACCCCACTCGGGCGCGACCCATGACTGCTCGCGGCCGGGCTTACGCCGCGCGGATTGGTTGATGCCGTCGGCGTACACGCCGGTGTAGATCCAGCAGCCGCCACTGGTCGAGCCGTCGTCAGCCATATCGAGATAGGTCGACAGCGTCTGCCCGGCCTTCTCACCCGTCAGGTGGAAGCCGTTGATTTCTTTGAGCACCGATTCCGCGACGATCTCGCCGTCGTCGGTGACGGGGTAGTCCCAGGTCAGGTCGAGCAGGGGCCGGTCGCGCGTGTCGGTCGAGTCAGCGAGGCGCTCGCGCAATTTCTTGCCGAGCAGGAAGAAGAACTGCAGATCGCTCTGGCATTCGCCCGGCGGCTCGACGGCCTTGTGGTGCCATTGCAGCATCCGCTGGGTCTGGGTGAACGAGCCGTCCTTCTCGGCGTGGGAGGCGGCCGGAAAGAAGAAGACCTCCGTCGCGATGTCGGCGGTACGCAGCTCGCCCGTTTCGATCTCCGGGCCGTCCTTCCAGAACGTGGCCGACTCGATCATGTTGAGGTCGCGCACTACCAACCACTTGAGGTGTGCCATGCCGAGCCGCTGCATCTTGCCGTGGGCCGATCCGACGGCCGGGTTCTGGCCCAGCAGGAAGTACCCCTCGACTTCGTCCTCGAGCATCTTCATGACGGTCGCGTACGTGCCGTGATCGCCAGTGAGGCGAGGCAGGTAGCCGAAGGCGTACTCGTTGTCGGCGGTCGCGGCGTCACCCCAGTACGACTTCAGCAGGCTGACGGTGAACTTGCGCGCGTCGGCCCAGAAGCCCTTCTGCGACGGACTGGTTATCGTCGCGACGTAGTCATCCAGCGAGTCGTGCTCGCCGGCCTTGGGCATCGGCAGGTAACCGGGCAGCAGGTTGAACAGGGTCGGGATGTCGGTCGAGCCCTGGATGCTCGCGTGCCCGCGCAGCGCCAGGATGCCTCCGCCCGGACGTCCCATGTTGCCGAGCAGCAGCTGGATGATCGCCGATCCGCGGATGTACTGGACGCCGACCGAGTGATGCGTCCAGCCCACCGAATACACCCATGCGGTCGTGCGTTCGCGTCCACTGTTCGCGGTGACCGCCTCGCACACCTGCTCGAACGCCTCGGCCGGGACGCCGCACGTCTCGGCCACCATCTGCGGGGTGTAGCGCGCGTAGTGCCGCTTGAGCACCTGGAAAACGCACCGGGGATGCTGCAGCGTCTCATCGCGCTGCACGTCGGAGGCGTGCAAAGACGCCCCGTGCCCGCCCATTTCGTGACCGGCACCGCGCGATTGACGCGACTCGTCGTGCTCGCCCTGGCTGGCGTCGGACGGTTCGCGTTGACCGCCCGCGGCGGGTTCTTCGACACCTTCGTACTGCCAACTGGACGTGTCGTACGTGCCGTTCTCCGGGTCGTACCCGGAGAACACCCCGTCGAGTTCCTCGGTGTCCTGGAAGTCGGCACGCAGGATCGTCGCGGCGTTGGTGAAGTTGACGACGTACTCGCGGAAGAATTTCTCGTTCTCGAGGATGTAGTTGACGATGCCGCCGAGGAACGCGATGTCACTGCCCGCGCGCAGTGGAACGTGCATGTCAGCGACCGCTGACGTGCGCGTGAAGCGCGGGTCGATATGGATCACCTTCGCGCCGCGGGCCTTTGCCTCCATCACCCACTGGAACCCGACCGGGTGGCACTCGGCCATGTTCGAGCCTTGGATGACGATGCAGTCGGAGTTCTGCAGATCCTGGGTGAAGGTGGTGGCCCCGCCACGACCGAAAGAAGTCCCCAAACTGGGAACGGTGGCGCTGTGTCAAATACGCGCCTGGTTCTCGATCTGGATCGCGCCGAGCGCAGTGAACAGTTTCTTGATCAGGTAGTTCTCTTCGTTGTCGAGAGTCGCCCCGCCGAGCGCGGCGATGCCCTGCGTGCGGCGCAGGAAACGGCCTTGCTCGTCCTTGTCCTCCCAGTGGTTGCGACGCGCCTCGATAATGCGGTCGACGACCATGTCGGTCGCGGTCTCGAGGTCGAGCGATTCCCACTCGGTGCCGTGCGGGCGCCGGTACAACACCGCCGTCTGCCGCCCTGGCGAGTTGACCAATTGCTCGCTCGCGGAGCCCTTCGGGCACAGTCGGCCGCGCGACACCGGCGAATCCGGATCGCCCTCGATCTGGGTGACCCGCCCGTCCTTCACGAAGATCCGCTGGCCACAGCCGACGGCGCAGTAGGGGCACACGCTCTGGACGACCCGGTCTGCAGTCTCAGTGCGCGCGATCTTGGCAGCCGTGGCCGGAGATTTGACGGCTTCGCCGCGGCCCCAGCGGTCGGTGCCGGTCAATTGGCGAAGGAGCGGCCAGCCACCGCGCGCTTCCCGACCGGCCATCGTGCACCCCCTCGCGCAGATCGTACGCTCAAGATCACTGCCACCTTTCGGTGCAGTCGCGTCCGATGCGGGATGGTTTGGGCGAGAAGTACCCATAGCACGACTGCAGCGAGTCGCGGGACACTCGTCGGGTGGACCGACGGGGCGACGAGGCCGCGTACCCGGTGTTCGTCCGGTTCCGCGGAGAACGCGGGTCCGGTGCCGACACGGTGGTGTCGCGGAGCGCACTTCGCCTGCACGTGTACGCGGTTCTCGCGAGCATCGAAGGCGACACCGCAGGTCTCGTGACCGACGCCTACCTCGACGCCGTGACGGCCGAAACCTCGGTCGATGCGCTCGAGCTGTGTACCGCCGGGCTGTGGACGCGGGTTCACGGCGGCTACCAGGTGCGCGCCAGCGAGGTCATGCGCATGGCCAGCGAGGTGCACCGGCAGCTGGAAGAGCTGTCGGCCCGGTGCCGCTCGAGCGGCGGCCACGAACGAGACGGCGCCCATCCCGGGCTGTGTCGAAAGTGCGCGGTGCGCCTGACCTGACTCGTCGGAGGTCGTGGCACGGCCGGCCTGACAGGATCGAGGCATGACCGCTCGGATCGATCACCTCGTCACGTCCGGCACGTTCAGCCTCGACGGCGGTACCTGGGACGTCGACAACAACGTCTGGATCGTCGGCGACGACGACGAATGCGTTGTGATCGACGCCGCCCACGACGCCGATGCGATCCTGCGCGCGGTCGACGGCCGACGGGTGGCGGCGATCCTGTGCACCCACGCGCACGACGACCACGTCAACGCCGCGCCCGCCGTCGCGGAGGTGACTGACGCGCCGATCCTGCTCAACGGCGCGGACCTCGTCCTGTGGCAGCTGGTCCACCCCGACCGCGAGCCCGACGGCGAACTGGCCGACGGCCACGCGATCGAGGTCGCCGCGACGACCCTGCGGGTGTTGCACACGCCGGGCCACGCACCCGGTGCGGTTTGCCTCTACGCGCTCGATCTCGGTGTCGTGTTCAGTGGTGACACCCTGTTCCGGGGTGGGCCGGGCGCAACGGGACGCTCGTACTCGGACTTCCCGACGATCATCGAATCGATCCGCGATCGGCTGCTCACGCTGCCCGGCGAGACCGTGGTCCACACCGGTCACGGCGAGACCACCACCATCGCGGACGAGGCGCCGCACCTGGCCGAATGGATCGCTCGCGGCCACTGACCCGCGCGCGAACCCTAGGGCTTTCCTGGTGACGTGCCGTGTCCGTGTCCGGGTCCGCCGTCCGGGCCAGGGCCCTTCGGCTTCGGCGCCGATTTCGGGCCGGGCCCCGGCTTCGACCCGATGGTGGTGTCCATGCGATTTCGCAACCACCGCGGCGGCCTGGGCAGCGCGCTGCGCCGCAGCCCGTTGCGCGGCAGCCAGCTGTGCCGCCTGCCGCGCCCGTTCGAGCGCTGCCCGCCGCGCGACAGCTCGGGCTGGTCGCCGCGGCCTTGGCAGCAGCTTTCGCCTGTGCGCGGGCCGCCGCGCGTGCGGCCGCCTTGCTGCGTGCGGCGTCGAGACCCTCCTGGCCGCGCATCAGATCTGTCGAAACGACTGCGATTGCCGTCGCGAGCCTGGCGTTGAGGGCGTCATCGATCGCGCCGTTTGCGTGCAGACCCGCGAGGCGATCGAGCACCCGCGACAAGGCTTGCTGGGCGCCGTGGAAATCGTGGACCGCGCTGCGGCGAGCCACCGTCATGACACCCGGGCGCAGCGCGGACGGCGCAAGTGACTCGAGCGAGTGCAGATCGAGACCGAGTCGGCCCGCCACATGCGGATAGGCGGTGGTGTCGACGGCCGCAACCGCCGGATCGGCGGTGCCGTTGTTGGTCGCCGCCACGATCGTCACCACGGCGACCACCGCCGCCACGGCGGCCGAAAGCCACGCGACCCTGCGCCGACGCGGCCGCGCAGCGACGGGGACGGGCATCGGCGCTGCGATCGTCGTGGTCGGTGCGCCGTCGTCGCCCGAGCGCGGTCAGTGCGCCGAGCCGGCCGGCGACCTCGGCGGCGCCAGGACGGTCGGCGGCATCGAAAGCAGTCATCGCAGCGAGCAGGTCGCGCCAGGCCGGGTCGAGCCACGCCGGCACGGTCGGCGGTCGGTGCAGCCGGGCGAGCGCGGCCTCGACGCCGTAGCCGGGATAGGCGACCTGCCCCGTCAGGCACTCGAGCAGCACGAGCGCGAGCGAGTACACGTCGCTGGCGGGCCCGACGTCGCCGCCGGTGGTCTGCTCGGGACTGAGGTAGTTGGCCGTGCCCAGGGTGGTCCCGTGGACGGTCAGCCGCGTGCTGTCGATCAGGCGTGCGACGCCGAAATCGGTCAGCTTCGCGACGTCGCAGCCGCGACCGCCCATCAGCACGTTCGCCGGTTTGATGTCGCGATGCACCACGCCGCGCTCATGGACGTAGGCGAGCGCTCCGGCCAACTGCGTGCCGATCGCGGCGGTGCGCTGCCGGTCGAGCGGGCCGTCGTCGAGCACGCGAGCCAGCGTCGTCCCGTCGACCAGCTCCATGACCAGGTACGAGAACGGCGACATGCGGGTCGGAGGTGTCCCGCCCCGCGTCGAAGACCATGACCAGGCCGGGATGGCTCAGCCCGGCCACCAGGCGTACCTCACCGCTGCGGCGCACGTCGGCGTCGGGCAGCATGCCGCCCTGGTGGAAGACCTTGATCGCCACCGCGCGGTCGAGCACGGTGTCGCGGGCGCGGAACACCTGGGCCATGCCGCCGCTGCCGAGCAGCTCGCCGACGACGTACCGCCCACCGAGAACGGTCGGCTCGACGAGGGTCACCGGATCGCGGTACCCAGGCCGGGAAGCCCCCAAACCGGGCAGTCGGCGATCTCGCGGCCCGCTACGCTCTGCGGGCGCGGTCTCGCGCGAGCCCGACGTTCTCGAAAGGTGAGCACCACATGAGCATCAGCCTGACCAAGGGCGGCAACATCTCCCTCACCAAGGAAGCGCCCGGACTGCGCGCTGTGGTGGTCGGCCTCGGCTGGGACGCCCGCACGACCGACGGACAGGCCTTCGACCTGGACTCCAGTGCGATCGCGTGCAACGCCGGCGGGACGGTCTACTCACCGCAGCACTTCATCTTCTTCAACAACCTCACCAGCCCGGACGGCGCGATCCAGCACACCGGCGACAACCTCACCGGCGAGGGTGCGGGCGACGACGAGCAGATCAAGGTCAACCTCGCCGCGCTGCCCGCCGACGTCGACAAGATCGTGTTCCCGGTGTCGATCTACAACGGCGAGTCGGCCGGGCAGAACTTCGGCCAGGTGCGCAACGCGTTCATCCGCATCGTCAACCAGGACGACAACACCGAGATCGCTCGCTACGACCTGTCCGAGGACGCCTCGACCGAGACCGCAATGGTCTTCGGCGAGGTCTACCGCAACGGCGCCGACTGGAAGTTCCGCGCGGTCGGCCAGGGCTACAGCTCGGGGCTCGCCGGCATAGCCACTGATTTCGGCGTCCCGCTGTAGCGGGAACCTCGGCACCGACCAGCACGTTTTCCGGCTAGGGTCCGCGACGAACGGGCCGATCATGAGGAGGAAGAACGTATGAGTGTCAGCCTGAGCAAGGGTGGCAACGTCTCGCTCACCAAGGAAGCCCCCGGCATGACCGCGGTCAACGTCGGACTGGGCTGGGACGCACGCACGACGAGCGGAGCGGATTTCGACCTCGACGCGAGCGCCTTGCTCGTCGACGCGAGCAGCAAGATCCTGTCCGACCAGTACTTCATCTTCTTCAACAACCTCACCAGCCCGGACGGCTCGGTCGAGCACACCGGCGACAACCTCACCGGCGAGGGTGAGGGCGACGACGAGATGATCAAGGTCAATCTCTCCGCCGTCCCGGCCGAGTGCGACAAGATCGTGTTCGCGGTGTCGATCTACGACGCCGAAACCCGTGGGCAGTCGTTCGGGCAGGTGCGCAACGCGTTCATCCGCGTCGTGAACCAGGCCGGCGGAGCCGAGATCGCCCGCTACGACCTGTCCGAGGACGCCTCGACGGAGACGGCGATGGTGTTCGGCGAGGTCTACCGCAACTCGGGCGAGTGGAAGTTCCGCGCGGTCGGGCAGGGGTACACGACCGGTCTGTCCGGCATCGCGCGCGACTTCGGCGTCAACGTCGGCTGATTCAGCTCTCTTATGTTGAAGACCTTCGGCGGGTCGCTGGTCGTCGCCGCCGTCGGCCTCGTCCTCGGCTACCTCTACGGCGGCGCGACCGGGCTGGCGCTCACGGCGATCCTTGCCGTGCTCGAGGTGTCGCTGTCCTTCGACAACGCGGTCGTCAACGCGACGGTGCTCGTTCGGCTGAACCCGTTCTGGCAGAAGATCTTCCTCACCGTCGGTGTCGCGATCGCGGTATTCGGCATGCGGCTGGTGTTCCCGCTGCTGATCGTCGGGATCACCGCGAAGCTGAGCCCGATCGAGGCGATCCGGCTCGCGCTGCAGAAGGGCGATCCTGACAAGCACGGCACGTACGGCTATCTGCTGCACCAGGCACACCCGGCGATCGCGGCGTTCGGTGGCGTGTTCTTGCTGATGATCTTCTTCGAGTTCATGTTCGAAGAGCGCGAGATCACCTGGTTGAGCTGGGTCGAGAAGCCATTGGCCAAGATCGGCAAGCTGGACCAGCTCGGCGTCGTGCTGACCCTCGTGATCCTCGTGATCTCGGCCTACACGCTCGCGCCCGACAACAAGGTCTCGACCGTGCTCGTGTCCGGCGTGTTGGGCATGGCGACGTTCCTGCTCGTCAACGGCCTCGGCGAATTCTTCGACACCGACGACGAGGCCGAAGAGGCGATCACCGAGGCCGAACGTCCCGGTGCGGCCGCGATGGTGGGCGCGGTCGGCAAGGCCGCGTTCTTCCTGTTCCTGTATCTCGAGGTGCTCGATGCCTCGTTCAGCTTCGACGGTGTCGTCGGCGCTTTTGCGATCACGTCCGACCCGATCATCATCGCGATAGGCCTCGGTGTCGGTGCGATGTTCATCCGGTCGCTGACCGTGTTCCTCGTCCGCAAGGGCACGCTGTCCGAGTACGTCTACCTCGAACACGGTGCATTGTGGGCGATCGGAGCATTGGCGGTGCTGCTGCTGATCACGATCAAGTACGACGTGCCCGAGGTCGTCACCGGCCTGATCGGGGTCGGCTTCATCGGGGCCGCGTTCTTGTCATCGGTCTATCGCAACAAGCGTGCCGCGGGTGACGAACCGGCCGAACTCGAAACGGCGGTGCACTGATGCCGATCGACTACACCAAGCGCCCGAAGCAGCCGGCACAACCACCGGTCGCGCCGTCCACTGGGTCCGGTCCGGTGGTTCTGACCAAGGCCGCGCCCGCGGTGTCGCTGGCAAAGAGCAGCGGCGGCACGTTGCGGGTGAACCTCAACTGGAACGCGCGACCGACGCAGCCGCGAGGGTTCTTCAAGAAGGCCGATCCCAGCCTCGATCTCGACCTCGGCTGCCTCTACGAGTTCAGCGACGGGTCGAAGGGAGTCGTGCAGGCGCTCGGCAATTCGTTCGCCGCGCTCGACCGCACGACCCGTGCGACGATCATCCGCCTCGACGGCGACGACCGTTCGGGCAACGTCGCCGCGGGCGAGAACCTGCTGATCGACCTCGCGCACGTCGACCGCATCAAGCGCATCCTCGTCTTCGCGCTGATCTACGAGGGTGCCGCGAACTGGGCCGCGGCCGACGGCGTCGCCACGCTGTTCCCGGTCGTCGGTCCGTCAGTCACCATCCGGCTCGACGACCCGCGCGACGGCGCGCGGATCTGTGCGATCGCGATGCTCGAGTCGCGCGGCGGCGCGCTGCAGGTGCGCCGCGAGATCAAATACATCAACGGCGGGCAGCGCGCCCTGGACGAGGCGTACAACTGGGGCATGCGCTGGACCGCTGGGCGCAAGTAGGAGGCAATCGTGGGTGTCAGCCTGAGCAAGGGGCAGAGCGTCTCGCTGGTCAAGTCCGGCGGCGGCGGGCTGACCCAGGTGCGCATGGGCCTGGGGTGGGACGCGGTCAAGAAGCGCGGCCTGTTCGGCTCGCGCAGCCAGACGATCGACCTCGACGCGTCCGCGCTGCTGTTCGACGGCGGGGGGCAGCTCGTCGACCAGGTGTGGTTCCAGCAGCTGACCAGCCGAGACGGCGCGGTGCAGCACACCGGCGACAACCTGACCGGTGAGGGCGAGGGCGACGACGAGTCGATCCGCGTCCACCTCGACGGTGTCTCGCAGGCCGTGCGAGCGATCGTCTTCACGGTCAACTCGTTCACCGGCCAGGACTTCTCGCAGATCGAGAACGCGTTCTGCCGGCTGATCGACGAGACGACCGAGGCCGAGGTCGCCCGCTACGACCTGTCCGGTAGCGGCCACCACACCGCGCAGGTCATGGCGAAGCTGTCGCGCGAGGGCACCGGCTGGACGATGACGGCGATCGGCGCGACCGCGTCCGGACGCACGTTCCACGACCTGTTGCCCGCCATTTCTGGTTATCTGTAAATACGCATTGCAAGGGAGTCATAGCCATGTCCGAGCTTGACCTCGGTGCCACCCCCACCGCCTCGGCGGCGACGACCGCCGCTGCGCCGGCCCCCGCCGGCGGCCTCGTGCTCGCGCCGCCGGCACCCGTCCCAGCGGTCAAGGACGAGCAAGCCGCCGGTGCGATCCCGGTCGACGACGCGACCAAGACCGAGCTGCAGCAGAAGGCGGCCGCGTTCGCCAACGAGCTCGCCGTCGATCGACACCCGCTCGCCGGAGTTCACGAAGAAGGTCGAGTCGATCACGTCGATGGGCGACAAGGACCTGCGCGCCTCGGCCAACGTGTCGAGCCGGATGCTCGACCGTCCGGCCGCGGTGATCAAGGCGAGCAAGGGCGGCGGCGGCGGCGACGCGCAGACCCGCGTCGCGAACACGCTGGTCGACCTGCGCACGACCGTGACCGAGCTCGACCCGAACCGCGCCGATCTCGGCGGCGCGAAGAAGATCCTCAAGTGGATCCCGGGCGGCGACAAGATCCAGCGCTACTTCGCCAAGTACGAGTCGGCCCAGTCGCACCTGAACGCGATCATCAAGGCCCTCGACTCCGGTCAGGACGAGCTGCGCAAGGACAACGCGGCCATCGAGACCGAGAAGGCCAACATGTGGACGACGATGGGCAAGCTGAGCGAGTACCAGCAGCTCGCCGCCGCCCTCGACGACGCCGTGACGCAGAAGGTCGCCGAGCTCGAGGCGGCCGGCCGCACCGATGACGCGACCGCGCTGAAGTCCGACGCGCTGTTCGCGATCCGCCAGCGGCGCCAGGACATCATGACCCAGATGGCCGTCTCGGTGCAGGGCTACATGGCGCTCGACCTCGTCCGCAAGAACAACGTCGAGCTGATCAAGGGCGTCGACCGCGCGCAGACCACGACCGTGTCGGCGCTGCGCACTGCGGTCATCGTGTCGCAGGCGCTGGCCCGGCAGAAGCTCGTCCTCGACCAGATCACCGCGCTGAACGAGACGACGTCCAACCTCATCGAGTCGACGTCGAACCAGCTGCGCATCCAGGGTGCCGAGATCAACCAGCAGGCAGCCAGCAGCACCATCGACATCCAGAAGCTGCAGGCCGCCTTCGACAACGTGTTCCAGACGATGGACGCGATCGACACCTTCCGCGCGCAGGCCGTCGACTCGATGTCGCAGACGGTCACCGCGCTCGAGGGACAGATCGAGCGCGCCAAGCCCTACCTCGAGCGCACGCGGCGCGGCGAGGGCGCCGAGCAGACCCAGCTGCCGTCCTGAGGTTGGCTGAGTGACGTGGTTCCGGCGTGCGAGGAGCACGCGCAGAACGAGCTTGCCCCGCAGGACGATCCGAAGGACAAGCCCGAGGCGCTGCTGGCGTCGATGTTCGCGCTGTCGCACGAGGTCAACGCCAGCGCCGGCCGCTTGCCCGTCGAAGGTGTCGTCGTCGCGCGGCGCGTGCTCGACGTCGTGCGGGAGGTGATCGAGACCTCGGCCGAACGGGAACTGGACGTGCGCGCCGTGGTGTCGATCCGCGGCATGCTCGAGGACTACCTGCCGACGACGCTGCGCGCGTACCTGGCGATCGATCCCGTCGTGGTCGACCAGCGCGACCCGTCGGCCGCACGCCGTCGCAGTCGTTCATCGAGCAACTGGACGTGTTGTGGGCGTCGGCGATGGATCTGCTCGACGCGGCCCGCGCCCACGACGCCGACGCGCTGCTGACCCAGGGCTCGTTCCTGCGGACGAAGTTCAGCGGCTCGGACCTCGACCTGTAGAACTGTACGCCGATGGCCTGAGATGAAGCGCGGCGCCAACGCGTCGCTGACCCGCGAGGTGCCGGGCCTCAAGGGACTGGTCGTCGGCGTGAAGTGGAACGTCGGGTCCGAGACCGCGCTCGCCGACAACCTGACGATGGCGACGATCCTGTGCGGCGCCGACGGCCGCGCGCTGTCGGACCAGCACTTCGTCTTCTTCAACCAGCTCACCTCGCCGGACCTGTCGGTGCAGCAGTTGACCGAGGCGCTCGGCGGCGACCAGGAGCAGATCGAGATCGATCTGAACTCGGTGCCCGCGCAGGTCGATCGCATCGTCGTGTTCGTCTACGTCAACGACGGGCCTGCGCAGAAGCGCACGCTGGGTCAGCTGCGCTCCTGCGTCGTGCGCGTGCTCAACCTGGACGGCAACGCCGAGCTCGTCCGCTCGGAGGAACTGTCCACCGGGCTGCAGTCAGAGACCGCGCTCGCGCTCGGCGAGGTGTACCGCCACAACGGCGAATGGAAGTTCAAGGTGCTCGGGCAGGGCTACTCGAAGGGCATCGCCGGCATCGCGTCCGACTACGGACTGACGTTATGAGCACCCCACGGAACGCTCCGTAGAAAGCACTCCGCACTTTCGTGGGGACCCCGTATGAGCACCCGATGATCGCCGACCCGCGGTTCGCGCCGAAGCGGTCGGACCTGCCGTGGTTGCGCCGGCGTCGGGCACCGCGCGCCGCGCCACCGGATGGCACTACGGTCGCGCGCCCGTCAGCACCGGCGGGCACCGCACCGGCTCCCGCGCTGGGAGAGTTCATCTCCGGACACGCCACGCACCACCAGCACGACGCGTCACCGGCACAGGCACCGTCACCGGCACAGGCACCGCCACACAGCACCGGCACCGGCACCGACGCGGCCTGCCGCGCCCGCGCCGGTCTCGTCCTCGCTCGATCTGGACGAACCGGCCCCGGCACGCGCTGCGCCGCCGTCCACACCGGCAGCCACACCGGCAGCCACACCGGCAGCCACACGGTCCACGTCCCTCGATCTGGACGAGCCGGCACCAACCCGGCGCGCCGCACCGAAACCCGAGCCCGAGCCACGTCGCCGTCGCGTGGACGCCCGCATCAAGCCTGGCGAGCGTTTCCTGATGAGCCCGACCGACCCGACCGTCACGCTGACCCGGCTGCAGAGCGGTATCGGCACGCTCACGCTCGAAGCGGCGGCATCGGACGAGGTCGGCGACCTGCGGCTCGGCTGCGCCTACGAGCTGGCCTCCGATCTCGAACTGACGATGCAGATGACGCAGGGCAACCGATTCGCGCCGCCGCACTCGAAGCGTCCTGTGCTCGTCGGCGGGCATGACCGCTTCGAGCGGGTGCAGGTCGACCTGCGGCAGTGCCGCGGTCTGCGGCGCATGATCGTCTACGCGTTCTCCGAGCAGCGGCAGCCGCTCCACTGGGGCGGCACGCTCGTCATCACGACCTTCGGCGGCGCACGCATCGAGATCTCGCTCGACGCGCTGCAGGGCGGCACGATCGCCGTGCTCGCCTCGATCTATCAGGTGCGCGGCGAGCTGGTGATGCGGGCCGAGATGGAGACGCTGTTCGGCGACGTGCGCGAGGCTGCCGCGCGTACGGGTTCGACCGCATCACCTGGCTCGACGACCGCACGCCGGTGGAGTGATCTCGGCTCGTAGGCTCGGTGCATGACCTCGACCTGAACCGGACCCGATCGACGCCGTCCTGCGCAGCGATCACGCAGCGATCACGCGCGATCTGGCGCGCGCTGCGCATCGACCCGTCCGGCGCCGGTGAACGGTTCACGCAGCTGAGCGCCGACATCGTGCGCCATTTCGTCGCCGAGGAGCAGTACCTGCTGCCGGCCGTGCGCGAGCATCTCGACGGCGGCGAACGGATCTCCGACGAGGAGTTCGCCGAGCACGAGCAGATCGAAAAGATCCTGCGGCGCCTCGATGACGACGATGCCCAGCCCGTCGACGCGACGATCGCCGAGCTCGAGCGCGCGCTCGACGAGCACATCAACCGCCAGGAGTCGACCCTGATCCCGCACCTTGTGGCCGCCGTCGACGCAACCACCCTGGCCGAACTCGGTGAGGGCGCGCTCGGTGCCGAGCAACTCGCTCCGACCCACCCGCGCGCGTTCGTCCCGAAGTCGGCCGCGTTGAGCAAGCTCGTCAGCTGGGTCGAGGGCCTCGTCGACAAGTCCCTCGGCTGACTCGCGGACGGGCTAGGGGGCGACCGCCCAACGCGCGGCCGGGTCGACGAGCTTCTTCACCGTTCGGGCGTCGTGGAACTCGCCGATCGCCCGCATCTCCCAGGGCCCGGACGGGGTGCGGCGCAACATCGCCATGACCACCGCCGAGTGCGGCTCGGCGTTGGACAGGTCGTAGCGGACCAGCTCCTGTCCCGTCGACCCATCGACAAGTCGGCAGAACGCGCGCGCCACCTCGGTGAACTTCTGCCCGCCGAACGATGTGATCGTGAAGACGAGCGAGGCCACTTGCGCCGGCATGCGCTGCAGGTCGACGTGGATCTGCTCGTCGTCGCCCTCGCCCGCGCCGGTGAGGTTGTCACCGGCGTGACGCAACGCGCCGTCGAAGTCGCTCAGGTGTGTGAACCAGACGATCGCCAGCTTGCGGCCGGACGCGTCGAAGCCGATGGCGGACGCGTCGAGGTCGATGTTGCGCCGTCCGGGCGCGGGATCCCAGCCGAGACCCATCGTCACCATGCCCAACGCCGGCGCGCCGGACTTCACCAGGCTGACCCGAGCACCCTTGACGAGGCTGACCCGGCCGGCGTCGAGATTCGGCGGAGGTGGCGGGGTCGGCGTGGGCCCGGTCGCGAACCCCGCGTTCGGCGGCGGCGGTGGGGGTGGCGGGGTCGGGCCGGTCGCGAACCCCGCGTTCGGCGGCTGCGGCGGGGGTGCTGACATCGGTGGCGACATCGGTGGCGGTGGTGGCGCCAGCGGCGGGGCGGGCGGCGGTGGCGGCGGCGGCGGCGTCAGCGTCGGTGGTGCCGGTGGCGGTGCCGGCGGCGGTGAGGCGGCCGGTGCTGCTTGGTCGGCGACCGAGATGCCGAAGTCGGTGGCCAGGCCTGCAAGCCCGCTGGTCCAGCCCTGCCCGACCGCGCGGAATTTCCACGCACCCCCGCGCCGGTAGAGCTCGCCGCAATGGAAGGCGGTCTCATCGGTGGCGGTCATCGGGAAGCTCGCCAGTTCGGCTCCGGTTCCGGCATCGGCGATGACGAGACGGAAGTCGCGGACCTGACCGAACGTCCCGCCGTCGGCCGACGCCGCGATGACCACCCGGTCGACGGCGGGCGGCAGCGCCGACAGCCGCACCTCGACCGCGTCGCTGCTGCCGTTCTTGCCGAGGTGCCGCACCGCACCGCTGTCGTGCTGCGGCTGGTTGTAGAAGACGAAGTCGTCGTCGGAGCCGACCCGTCCGCTCTCGCCGACCAGCAGTGCGGACGCATCGACGTCGGGAACGCCCGGACCGCCCGTCCAACTCAGTGTCGCGCGGATGGCAGCCGACTCGAGTGCGACGTTCGCGCCCTTGGCGAGTTCGGTCATGACTGGGCGGCGCTCATCGCATTCCGACCTGCCGTGCGGCCGGATCGACGAGCTTTTTCACGGTGCGGCAGTCGTGGTACTCGCCGATCGCGCGCATCTGCCACACGTCACCCTGCTCGCGCCGCACGATCGCCATGAGCACGGCTGTGCTCGGCTGCGTGTCGGTGAGGTCGTAGATGACGATCTGGCGTCCGGTGTCGTCGGTGAGGGTGGCCGAGGCGCGGCTCAGATCGGTGAACGTGTGGCCGTGGAAGGAGTTGATCGTGAACACGAGCGAGTCGACTTCGCCCGGCATGCGCCCGAGGTCGATGAGGATGCGCTCGCTCGCCCCCTGGGTGCCCTCGCCACGAGCGTCGCCGGTGTGCTGCAGCGCGCCGGTGAAATCGTTCTGGTGCTGGTACCAGACGATCGCCAGCTTCTTGGCTGCCGAGTCGAACGCGATCACCGAGGCGTCGAGGTCGACGCTGAGCCGACCGGGAGCGGGCTCCCAGGCCAGGTCGAGCATGATGCGCCGCAGCGGACCGGCCGGCCCGGCGAGGGTGATCGCGTTCGTTGCGCTTGAGCAGCACCGGACCGGCGCTCGGGACCGATGCGAGGTCCAGTGGCGCCGCGCCCGGCGCTGGTTGTAGGGGCGCCGCCTGTTGCGGCACTGGTTGCTGCGGCACGGCCGGCCGATTGCTGCGGCACGGCCGGTTGCTGCGGCATCGGCGGCATGCCTTGCGGTGCGGGCGGGACCGGCGGCGCCGGCGCGCCCCACTGGGCTCCCGGCGGAGGTGGCGGCGGTGTGACCGGCGGCTGGTCCCAGGACGGCGGGGGAGCGCTCCACTGCTCGGCGCTGGGCGGCGCAGCGGGTTCGGTCGCCAGCGCCGGTGCGGCGGCCGGTTCCGGTGGCGCCGCCGCCAGATCGAGCGGGTCGGCAGCGGGCTCGGCCGTCGGTGGCGTTGCGAAGGCCGGTTCCGCGGTCGGCGGCGCCGCGGCGGCGGGTGGCTCGAGATCGAGGGACGTGTCCGCGACCGGGACCGGCGCCGGGACTGGTGCGGGGTCAGGCATCGCGGCAGGCATCGGGGCAGGTGCCGGTGCGGCCGCGGCCGGACCGCTGAACGACGGCGGCGGCAACGCCGGCCCGCTGCCGCGGCCTCAGGCTCGCGGTTGAGCTTCAGGCTCGGACTCGAGGTCTGCGCCACCGCCGACGTCGATCCCGAAGTCGGCGGCGAGCCCCGCCAGTCCGCTCGTCCAGCCCTGGCCCACGGCGCGGAACTTCCAGCCGCCGTCGCGGCGGTACAGCTCGCCGGTGACGAACGCGGTCTCGTCCGAGGCGGTCATCGCGAATTGGGCGATGTCGCCGCCGGCGCTCAGGTCGGAGATGACCAGCCGCAGCCCGGGCACCTGCCCGAACGCGCCGCCGTCGGTCGATGCGGCCGAGTGCGATCCGCTCGACGGTGGCGGGCAGCCCGGTCGAGGTCGATGTCGATGACGTCGTAGCTGCGTCGGCCCGGTTTGCTTGCCGGCATGCTTCACGCGTCCGGACGCGTGCTCGGGCTGGTTGTAGAACACGAAGTCGGCGTCGGAGCCGACCTTCCCGCTCGCCTGCAGCAGCAGCGCCGAGGCATCGACGTCCGGCACCCCGTCGCCGCCGGACCAGAACAACGTCGCCCGTACCAGCCCTGCGGTTACCGGCAGGTTTCCGCCCTTTGACATCGAAGTCATTCCTGGATCGTGCCAGAGACGAGACCGCGACTGGGCATGCAAACATGGGCCGGATGCGGCACTTCGACTTCCTCGACGACGACGACCGTGGGCGGTTGTTCCTTATTGCCCCGGAGTCGTTCGACTCGCGCTCCGAGCGCGAGTTCCTGGCGGTCGCGCTCGGAGCCACGCTGTACAGCCCGGCCACCCGGCCCAAGCTCTCCGACGACATCGCCCGCCGTGCTCGCCAAGGAGTGACGAGCACGGTCGTCTGCCTCGAGGACTCGATCCCCGATCACGCCCTTCTCGAGGGCGAACGCAACGCGATCAACCAGCTGCGCCACTACGCCGGCACCGACCCCGACGGACCGCTCGTATTCGTCCGGGTGCGCTATCCGGAGCAGATCCCGATGATCATCTCGGGCCTCGGCACCGACTGCGGGGTAGTCACCGGGTTCGTGTTGCCGAAGTTCGATCCGGGCAACGCCCGTCCGTATTTGAACGCGGTCGTCGATGCCGGGCAGCAGGCCGGACGACGCATCTACGCGATGCCGGTGCTCGAGGCTCCGGAGATCGGACGAGCCGAGACCCGCTTCGACACGCTCACCGCGCTGCGGCGGGTGCTCGGCGACTATCGCGAATCCGTGCTCGCCGTGCGACTGGGCGCTACCGATCTGTCCGGCCAGTACGGCCTGCGGCGTTTGCGCGAGCACACCGTCTACGACGTCGCGGTGCTGGCGGCTGTCATCGGCGACGTCGTGAACATGCTCGGCCGCGCCGAGTGCGGTTACGTGATCACCGGTCCGGTCTGGGAGTACTTTTCGGGCAGCGAGCGCATCTTCAAACCGTTGCTGCGCGAGTCGCCGTTCGCCCGCGGGGACGAGCGAACGCTGCGTGCCGAACTGATCGCCAAAGATCTCGACGGGCTGATCCGCGAGGTGACTCTTGACCGCGCGAACGGTCTCACGGGCAAGACCGTCATCCATCCCAGCCACGTTGCCGCGGTCAACGCGTTGTCGGTCGTGTCGCACGAGGAATTCCTCGACGCCACCGACATCCTGGACACCTCGCAGGCGGGCGGCGTGTCGTCGTCCGCGTATCGGAACAAGATGAACGAGAGCAAGCCGCACACCGCCTGGGCCCGCCGCACGCTGCTGCGCGCCCGCGTGTTCGGGGTGGCGCAGCCGAAGGTGTCATTCGTCGACCTGCTCGCCGCGAGCCTGCATCAGTGAGCTGGGTCGAGGACAGGTTCGGCGTCGACGTGCGCGGTGCCGACGGGCTGGTCGAGCTCGCCCTGCGCCGCAACCCGCGCCGCGCGCATCTGCTGGTGTCGACGGTGCTGGGCAAACACATCCCGACCGACCCGCGAATCGTGCACGACACCGGTCTGCGCTTGGGACGTGCGGTGGCCGCGGTGGTCGACCCGGCGCTCGTGATCGGTTACGCCGAAACTGCGACCGGTCTGGGCCACTGCGTCGCCGAGGCACTCGGTGTGCAATATCTGCATTCGACGCGCCGGGTCGTCCCTTCGGTTGGCACGAGCGGTGCGTTCGAGGAGCAGCACAGCCACGCGACAGGACATCTGCTCTCGCCCGAGGATCCCGCTGTGCTCGCGCGTCCCGGGCCGATCGTGCTCGTCGATGACGAGCTCTCGACCGGTGCGACAGCGCTCAACACGATCGCCGAGCTGCAGCGGTTGTGTGCGCGCCGCCGGTACGTGATCGCCGCGCTGGTCGACCTGCGCTCGGCTGCCGATCGCGCCGCGATGGACCGGCGCGCCGGCGAGCTCGCGACGACGATTGACGTGGTTGCGCTTGCGCACGGCAGCGCGAGCTGGCCGCCGGAGTTTCCGAGCCGCGCAGCGGACTTCGTCGCCGGCCACGTGCCGCCGCGCCATCGCAATCGTCCCCCGGCAGAGGTCGTCGCCGTGCCAGTCGGCTGGCCGAGCGGCGTGCGTGACGGTGGCCGGCACGGCTTCTCGCCCGCTGATCAGCGCGCAGGCGCCGAGGCCGCCGGCGCGCAAGCGGCGTTGATCGAGCCTCGTGGAGATCGTGTGCTCGTGCTCGGCACCGAGGAGCTGATGTACGCGCCGATGCTGATCGCGGTCGAACTCGCCGAGCGCGTCGCCGGCGAGGTGCTGTTCTCGTCGACGACGCGATCACCGGTCCTGGCCGTCGACGAACCGGGCTACCCGATCCGCACTGCACTGCGCTTCGACAGCCCCGAGGGCGAGCGCTACGCGTACAACGTCGCATCCGGATTCGATGACATCGTCGTCGTCACCGACACCGAGTCGTCCGAGCTGATCGAGGCGCTGCGCACGGTCACTGATCGCGTGCACGTCGTGCGGCTGCCGAGTTATCGGCCGGCTCTGCCGAGCCCGCTGCGAGGTCCCGCATTCGGCAGCTACGCGCCGGACGAGGTGAGCTGGCTGCTCACGGACCTGTCGGACGTCGAGCTCGAGGCGCCGATCGAGGAACGCGAGGAGGCGGTGCAGTCGGGCGGTGCGCACTACGCCGAGTCGCTGCCTATCGAGTACCAGCCGACCGCGGAGTATCAACAGCTCTTTGCAACGGCACTGCGCGAGTCGGGCCCGCGGCTGGCGCACGCCGTCGGCGTCGTCACCGAATTGGTGCTCGACCGCCGCGGGCCCGACGTCGTGCTCGCCTCACTGGCGCGCGCCGGCACGCCGGTCGGGGTCCTCATGCGCCGCTGGGCCCGATTCGCGCACGGGCTGGACCTGCCGCACTACGCCGTCTCGATCGTGCGCGGCCGGGGCATCGACCAGGTTGCGCTGCGCTACCTCGCCGCCGAGCACGACCCGTCCCGTGTGATGTTCGTGGATGGCTGGACCGGCAAGGGCGCGATCGCGCGCGAACTCGCCGCCGCATTGGCCGGCAGTCCGTTCGCCGCCGACCTTGCGGTGCTCGCCGACACCGGCTCGTGCGTCGACCTGTACGGCACGCGCGCCGATTACCTGATCGCGTCCGCGTGCCTGAACTCGACCGTCTCAGGGTTGGTGTCACGCACCGTTCTGAACGACCGAATCCTCGCGCCGGGCCAGTTCCACGGCGCGAAGTTCTACAAAGACCTTGCGCCTGCCGACGTGTCGGGCGAATTCCTCGATGCGGTGACGGCGTGCTTCGCCGATGTCGCGAGCGATGTCGCGTGCGACTGGCCGGTGCTGCGCGACAGCGACCGAACGCCGACCTGGACGGGCTGGGCCGAGGTCGAGCGGATCGCCTCCACGTACGACATCGGCAGCGTCAATCTCGTCAAGCCCGGCGTGGGCGAGACCACCCGCGTGCTGCTGCGGCGGGTGCCGTGGCGGGTGCTCGTGCGCCCGGACGCCCGCGCCGAACTGCGGCATGTGCTGCTGCTCGCCGAACAGCGTGGCGTGCCTGTCGACGAGGTGCCCGATCTCGCGTACAGCTGTGTCGGTCTGATTCACCCGCTGCATCGGCTCACCGACCGATGACCGACACCCCACGAAACTGCTCCGCTGAAAAGCACTCCGCACTTTCGCCGGGACCTCGGAAGCGCGTCGTTGTTGCGTCAGACCTCGATCGCACGTTGATCTATTCGCGCAAGGCACGCGAACTCGGTGCCGACGACGAGCCGGCGCGCTGCGTCGAGGTGCACGACGGCAAGCAGGCCTCGTTCATGACCGCCGCGGCCGCCGACGAGTTGAGCGCGCTCGCCGAGCGCATCGCGGTCGTGCCCGTCACGACGCGCGTACTCGACCAGTACCGCCGCGTGCAGTTGCCCGGACCGCAGCCGAGGTTCGCCGTGATCGCGAACGGGGGAGTGCTGCTCGTCGACGGCGTCGTCGATCGTGACTGGTCGCGCCGCGTGGCACGTGACCTCGCGGCGTCTGTGCCGCTCGACGAGGTGTGGACGCACGTCGCGCAGGTGTGCCACCCGGAGTTCACCGTCAAGCTGCGCAACGCGTCCGACCTGTTCTGCTACGCGGTCGTGCACCCGTCCCGTGTGCCTGAAGGTTTCGTCGACGACCTCACATCATGGGCCGCCGAGCGCGGGTGGCGTACGTCCATGCAGGGCCGCAAGCTCTACTGGGTGCCGGACGGGCTGCGCAAGAGCACGGCCGTGGGCGAGGTGGCCGGGCGTCTCGATGCCGACTGCGTGCTGGCCGCCGGCGACTCGTTGCTCGACGTCGATCTGTTGCTTGCCGCCGACCTCGGCATCCACCCTCGGCATGGCGAGCTCTACGAGCAGGGTTGGACGGCGCCGACCGTGACGACCACGGCCGCGAGCGGAATCGCCGCGGGCGCCGAGATTGTGCGCTGGTTCAGCGGCCCGTGCAGCATCGGCTGTGCAGGTCTGAGAATCGGGAGTCACGCCCTCTCAGCATTCGTTCAACGTGCATGATGCTGCGAATCTTCGGCGTGTCCGTGCTCGTCGCCGTGCTCGGCCTGGCGGCCGGTGCGCTCTACGGCGGCGCGACCGCGTTGGCGTTGACCGCGGTGCTCGTCGTTCTCGAGGTGTCGATCTCGTTCGACAACGCGGTCGTGAACGCGACGATCCTGCAACGGATGAGCAAGTTCTGGCAGCAGATCTTCCTGACCGTCGGCGTGCTGATCGCGGTGTTCGGCATGCGGCTTGTCTTCCCGCTGCTGATCGTCGGCGTGACCGCGTCGCTCGGGCCGATCGAGGCCATCCAGCTCGCGCTCGAGAAGGGTGATCCGGACACCCCCGGCACCTACGGCTACCTGCTCCACGAGGCGCACCCGGCGATCGCGGCGTTCGGCGGCATGTTCCTGCTGATGTTGTTCCTCGACTTCGTGTTCGCCGAACGCGACGTGCAGTGGATCAAGCCGGTCGAGCGCGTGCTGAGTCGGGCGGGGCGCCTTGCGAACGTGTCGGTGCTGGTGGCGATCGCGACCCTCGCCGTGGGCGGGTACGCGCTCGCGCCGGCGGACAAGACCTCGACCGTCCTGTTCAGCGGGCTGCTCGGTCTCGGTGTGTACCTCGCAGTGAACGGGCTGGGCGGCTACTTCGAGAAACGCATGGACGATGACGTCGCCGGACCGTCCGGACTCGCGCAGGCGACCGGTAAGGCCGCGTTCTTCCTGTTCCTCTACCTCGAGATGATCGATGCGTCGTTCAGCTTCGACGGCGTCGTCGGGGCGTTCGCGATCACGTCCGACCCGGTGATCATCGCGCTGGGTCTCGGCGTGGGCGCGTTCTTCATCCGGTCGATCACGATCTACCTCGTGCGCACCGGCTCGCTGGCGCGCTACGTGTACCTCGAGCACGGCGCGATGTGGGCGATCGGCGCCCTTGCCGCGGTGCTGGTCGTCTCGATCGGCCACGAGGTGCCGGAGTGGCTCACCGGTGGTCTCGGCGTCGGGTTCATCGGCGCAGCGCTCTACTCGTCCGTACGCCGCAACCGCCTGGCCGCCGCTACTTGCGGCGCAGGCGCAGGATGATCAGCAGCAGGACGATGGCCGCGGCAACCGGCACGAGCCGCTTGGCGACCGCGGGGCCGGCGTGCTCGAGCAGGTCGATCGGTTCGACCTCGGACGGTGCGATGTGACGCGGGCCGGCCTGTGCCGCCGGAACGGCAGGTGCCGGTTCGGCCGCGGTTGTCGGGGTGGGGACGGGTGCGGGCGCCGCAACCGGCTCGGACGCACCGTTGGCCGACGGCTGGGCAGCGGGCGGGTTGTCGACGGACGCTGATGCCGTCGGGGTGGGCGAGGCCGTGGCCGCGGTCTTGCTGGCGGCGGTGGCCTTCTTGGCCGGCGCCTTTTTCGCGGTGGTCGCCTTCTTGGCCGGCGCCTTCTTCGCGGCGGTGGCCTTGGCTTCCGGAGTCGGTGCCGGTGCCGGTGCTGTCGCGGAAGCGGTCTCGGGCGCCGGTGCCGCCGGGCTCGGCCGGGGCGTCGCTGCCGCCGCTCAACTTGCCCGCCAGGCAATCGGCGAACTGGCCGATCAGCTTGTTGCCGACGTCGACCATCACGCCACGACCGAACTGCGCCGGCTTGCCGGTGATGTCGAGATCGGTGACCACGTCGACCTTTGTGTCACCGCCCTGATCGGTCAGCGTCGCGGTGACCTTCGCCGAGGCCGTGCCGTTGCCCCGCGCATCTCGGCCCTGGGCGTCGAATCGTCGCACGGTGCGCAGCCTCGTCCTTCTCGACGAAGCTGGCCTTGCCCTTGTACGTGAGCCCGATCGGACCGAGCTTGACCTTCACCGTCCCGGTGAAGTCGTCGCCGTCGACGGTCTCGAGGGCGGCACCCGGCATGCACGGCGCGACGCGCTCGATGTCGAGCAGCACCTTCCAGGCGTCATCGATGCCGACGGGAACGGTGAAGGAATGCTCGAGCTGCAACCTCAGACTCCAGATGCCGTGAGGACGGCCCGCTTGGTCAGAACCCGAGCCAGGTGCTCACGGTAGTCGGCCTTGCCCGACAGGTCACTGGGGGCGCTCGTGCCTTCGGCCGCGTGGTCGGCGGCGGCGCCGATCGCCTCGGCCGAGGCATCCGCACCGGCCAGCGCCGACTCGACGGCGCTCGCCCTCAGCGGCGTCGACCCCATGTTGGTCAGCCCGATCCGGGCCTGCTCGATCGACCCGTTGGAGCGCTTGACCACCGCGGCGACCGCGACGATCGACCAGGCCTGCGCGACCCGGTTGAACTTCTCGTAGTGCGAGCTCCAGCCGTCCCCGAGCTTCGGCACGCGGATCGAGGTCAGGATCTCGTCCGGTGACAGCGCGGTGGTCAGGTAGTCCTCGAAGAAGTCCGCCGCACCGATACGCCGCTCGCCGGACGGGCCGGTCGCGAGGAACTCGCAGTCGAGCGCCAACGCGACGGCACCCAGATCGCCGGCCGGGTCGGCGTGCGCGAGCGCGCCGCCGAACGTGCCGCGGTGCCGCACCTGCGGGTCGGCGACCGTGGCAGTCGCCTGCGCGATGAGCGGCGCGTGCTGCTGCACCAGCGCGTCGTGCATGACGTCGTCGTGCGTGGTCATCGCGCCGATCACGATCGCGTCGCCGTCGTCACGCACGCCCTGCAGCTCGGCGATGCGCCCCACGTCCACGACCGTCGAGGGATACGCGAGCCGCAGGCGCAGCACCGGGATCAGCGACTGGCCGCCGGCCAGCACCTTGCCGTCCTCGCCGGCCTCGCCGAGCGCCGTGACGGCCTCGGCGACGGAGGACGGGCGCACGTAGTCGAACTCGGCGGGGATCATGAGTTGCCTCCGTCCGAGGTCGTGGTACTCGCGCCGCCGTAGGCGTTGGTGCCCTCCTCGGCACGGTCGGACTTCTCCGCGCCGTGGATCGCACGCCACACGCGTTCGGGGGTCATCGGCATCTGGACGTCGTTCACGCCGAACTGCCGCAGCGCATCGACGACCGCGTTGACCACCGCCGGCGTGGAAGCGATCGTGCCCGCCTCGCCGACCCCCTTGACGCCGAGCGGGTTGCTCGTGGACGGCGACTCGGTGCGCTCGGTCGTGAACGTCGGCAGGTCGGCTGCCGAGGGCAACGTGTAGTCGACGAACGTGCCCGTTGTCAGGTTTCCTGCATCGTCGAACACGGCCTCCTCGAACATCGCCTGAGCGATGCCCTGGGCCAGTCCGCCGTGCACCTGGCCCTCGATGATCAGCGGGTTGATCGGCGTGCCCACGTCGTCGACGCACACATATTTGCGGATCTTCGAGAAACCGGTCTCGGTGTCGACCTCGATCGCGCACAGGTGCGTGCCGTGCGGGAAGGAGAAGTTCTCCGGGTCGTAGGTCGCGTCGGAGTCGAGCGAGGGCTCGACACCGTCGGGCAGGTTGTGCGCCATGAACGCAGCGAAGGCGACCTCACCGATCGCCATCGACGGAGCCGGGTGAGCCCTTGACGGAGAAGGATCCGTTCTCGAACTCGAGGTCGTCCTCGTTGGCCTCGAGCAGGTGCGCGGCGATCGTCTTGGCCTTCGCCACTACCTTCTCGGCCGCCTTGACGATCGCGATGCCGCCGACGGCCAGCGAGCGCGAGCCGTAGGTGTCGAGTCCCTTGGGCGAGCTCTGCGTGTCGCCGTGGATGATCTCGACGTCCTCCCAGGCCACGCCCAGCTTGTCGGCGACGATCTGCGAGAACGCCGTCTCGTGTCCCTGGCCGTGCGCGCTCGACCCGGTCACGACCTCGACCTTGCCGGTGGCGAGCATGCGGATGGACGCGTTCTCCCAGCCGCCCGCGCCGTAGTCGAGCGAGCCGAGCACCCGCGACGGGGCGAGGCCGCACATCTCGGTGAAGGTCGAGATGCCCAGGCCCAGCTGCACGGGGTCCTTGCGGTCACGGCGCTCCTGCTGCTCGCGGCGCAGGTCGTCCCACCCGATCAGCTCGAGCGCCTTGGCGGTCGCTTCCTCGTAGTTGCCGGTGTCGTAGGTGAGCCCGCAGACCGTGGTGAACGGGAACTCCTCGTGCTTGATCCAGTTCTTGCGGCGCAGCTCCATCGGGTCCATGCCGAGCTCGTGCGCGAGCTCGTCCATGATCCGCTCGATCGCGAAGGTCGCTTCCGGTCGGCCGGCGCCGCGGTAGGCGTCGGTCGGCGTCTTGGTGGTGAAGACGCCGTCACAGACGAAGCGGTAGGCAGGGAACTTGTAGATCGCGTTGAACATGAACGCGCCGAGCACCGGGACGCCCGGGCCGACGAGGCGCAGGTAGGCACCCATGTCGGCGAGCAGATGGACGTCGAGCCCGGTGACCGTGCCGTCCTTCTTGGCGGTGATCGTGATGTCCTGGATCTGGTCGCGCCCGTGGTGCGCGGCCATGAGCGACTCGGACCGCGACTCGGTGTACTTGGCCGGCTTGTTCAGCTTGCGCGCGACGAGGGTGGTCAGCACCTCTTCGGGCGTCAGCGGGATCTTGCCGCCGAAGCCGCCGCCGACGTCGGGCGCGATCACGCGAACCTTGTGCTCGGCGATGCCCAGGGTGAGCGCGAGCATCGTGCGCATGATGTGCGGGGTCTGGGTGGACGACCACATCGTCACGCCCTCGCCGACCGGCTGCACGAGGTAGGAGCGCGGTTCCATGAACGCGGGGATCAGGCGCTGCTGGATGAAACGGCGCTTGACCGTCACCTCGGCGTTGTTCAGCGCACCGTCGATCGGCTCGCCGGTGCCTGCCGCACCCGACTCGAAGATCCAGGTGTAGGCCCTGTTGGACTCGGTGTTGGGGTGGACGAGGTCCGCACCCTCCTTGAGCGCGTCCTCCATGTTCAGCACGGGCGGCAGCTGGTCGTACTCGACGTCGATGCCTTCGAGAGCGTCCTGCGCCGCGGCCTTGGTGCGCGCGGCGATGACGGCGACGATCTCGCCGACGAGGTTCACCCGGTCGACCGCGATGCTCGGCGCACCCGGGTTGACCATGTCCGGCGTGACGGGCCACGCGCACGGCAGGTTGCCTTGCGTCTCGGCGAAGTCCTGGCCGGTGTAGACCGCGACGACACCGGGGCGCCCCTTGGCTTCGGTCGTGTCGATCGAGGTGATCTTGGCGTGGGCCATTGGGCTGCGCAGCACCGCGAGGTGCAGCATGCCGGGCAGCGTCATGTTGTCGACCCATGTCGTGCGGCCGGTGATCAGGTGCTGGTCTTCCTTGCGCCGCCGCGACTGGCCGATCTCAGGCTTGACCTCGGGGCGCTCGTCCACGGCCGTCATGCGGTTGCTCCTGCCGCTGCCTGGACCGCTCGCACGATGTTGACGTAGCCCGTGCACCGGCACAGGTTGCCCTCGATGCCTTCGCGGATCTCGTCCTCGCTCGGGTTCGGGTTGCTCTTGAGCAGGTCGCGGCAGGCCATGATCATGCCGGGCGTGCAGTACCCGCACTGCAGCGCGTGGTTCTCGTGAAAGGCGCGCTGCATCGGGTGCAGGGTGTCGCCCTCCGCCAAGCCTTCGATCGTGATCACTTCACCCCCGTCGGCCTGGACGGCGAGGACGGTGCAGCTCTTCGCGCTGCGCCCGTCGAGGTCGACGGTGCAGGCGCCGCAGTTGCTCGTGTCGCAGCCGACGACGGTCCCGACCTTGCCCAACTGTTCGCGCAGGTAGTGCACGAGCAGCGTCCTCGGCTCGACTTCGTCGGTGTACTGCACGCCGTCGACAGTCACATTGATCTTGGTCATCGCGCCTCCATGGCCGAGCCGGTCGTCACGACATATTGCCTATCGGACGCTATCGCCATGTGACCGCGATTACGACGCTGCAATGACGTTGCAGCGACGGACAATCCGCTTACGCCGCTGGCGATCCGCTGTTGCGGTGAATTGGGCCGTCAGTTCGCCGCAGTTGCGCACCGGAGCCGCCCCAGCGGGCCGCGACGATCTCGGCAGCGATCGACACCGCGGTCTCTTCCGGGGTTCGCGCGCCGACGTCGAGACCGATCGGGGCGTGCAGCCGAGCCAGCTCGTCGTCGCTCACACCGAGTTCGCGCAGCCGTTTGACCCGGTCGTCGTGGGTGCGGCGCGACCCCATTGCGCCGACGTAGGCCACCGGCCTGCGCAGCGCGATCTCGAGGAGTGGGACATCGAACTTGGGGTCATGGGTGAGTACGCACAGCACGGTGCGCTCGTCGACCGCGGTGCGTTCGAGGTAGCGGTGCGGCCACTCGACGACGACTTCGTCGGCCTCGGGGAAGCGCTTCTTGGTCGCAAAGGTCTCGCGCGCGTCGCACACCGTGACGAAGTAGCCGAGGAACGCGCCGACGCGCGCCACCGCGGCCGCGAAGTCGATCGCACCGAACACGATCATGCGCGGCTTCGGAGCGTAGGACGCTACGAACACCGCGATGTCATCGAGCCTGCGCTCGCCGTGCGGTCCGTAGTGCACCGTCGCCGTCGTGCCTTGGACGAGCAGGCCACGCGCATCGTCGCGAACGGCGTCGTCGAGTCGCTCGCTGCCGAGCGACCCCTCGACCGAATCGGGACGCACGACCAACCGACGTCCGACCGATTCGCCGTCCCCGCTGATCACCGTCGCCACGGCGACCGGACGGCCGTGCTCGATGTCGTCGGCGATGGCACCCAACTGCGGGAAGGTCTCGCGGCTGATCCGCTCGACGAAGATGTCGATGATCCCGCCGCACGTCAGGCCGACCGCGAACGCGTCGTCGTCACTGACGCCGTAGCGCTGCAGGACGGAGTTGCCGTCGTCGCGCGTGGTCTCGGCGAGCGCGTAGACCGCGCCCTCGACACACCCGCCGGACACGCTCCCGACGGCCGTGCCATCGGGGCCGACCAGCATGGCGGCTCCCGGCTGGCGCGGTGACGACTTCCACGTGCCGACGACCGTGCCGAGGCCCACGTTCTCGCCGGCGGCCCACCACCGGGCCAGGTCGTCGATCACGTCACGCACGACCGATCACCTCCACCAGATGCCGCATCGAGTCGAGTGAGTGCCCGGCGATGAGTTCGTCCAAGTGCGGCAGGGCCGCCACCATACCTCCGGTTACCGGAGCGAAGCCGCGCTTGCCACGATGCGGGTTGACCCAGACGACCAGGTGGGCCAGGCGGGCGAGACGCTGCATCTGGTCGCCGAGCAGTTGCGCGTCGCCGCGTTCCCAGCCGTCGCTGGCGATGACCACGACCGAGCGGCGGGCCGTCCCGCGCTGTCCCCAAAGGTCGAGGAACGCGCGCAGCGCCTCACCGAGCCGGGTGCCGCCGCTCCAGTCCGGGATCGCGCTCCCGGCCGCGGCCAGCGCCAGATCGGGATCGCGCAGCCGCAACTGGCGGGTCACCCGTGTCAACCGCGTGCCGAGGGTGAACACCTCGGTCGTGGTCGGTGCTGCGCGCACGGCGGCATGGCCGAAGCGCAGCAGCGCGTCGGCGTACGGCGCCATCGATCCGCTGACGTCGAGCAGCAGCACGAGCCGGCGAGGTTTTTCACGGCGTCCGGTGTAACGCAGTTCGCCAGGCTCGCCGCCGTCTCGCAGCAGTCGTCGCACCGTGCGCCGCACGTCGACGCGATCGTTGCCGCGCGGACTGCGGCGCAGGGTGCGGCGCTTGCCGACCCGCGGTGCGAGCAGCGCGATGAGCCGATGGATCTCGTCCCGCTCGGCGCCGGTCAGTTCGCCGAGATCGCGATGACGCAAGATCTCGGCATCGCTGGCCGCCGTCCGCAACACATCGTCGTCATCGTCGGACTCTTCGCTGCCTTCGTTGCGGTCGAGGGTGGCAACCGGGCTGAGGTCGTGCTTGGGCGCCACCGCGCGGGTCGGCGTCGGCATGGCCGGACGGGCGCCGCGGAACCACATGTCGAACAGCGCGTCGAAGCGCGGCAGATCGTCGGGCTCTGAGCACAGCGACAACCGGGTCGCCCAGTAGACGTCGTCGGCCTGCGCGACGTCGACCTGGTCGAGCGCGGCGAGGGCGGTGGTCAGCCGTGCCCTGTCGGCGTTGACGCCGGCCGCCCGCAGTGCCCGGGCGAAGCCGGTGAGCGACCCGACCACGTCCGCGCGCTCGGCAGTGGTCACTTTGCCCCCACAGTGGTCAGTTCCAACTGACCACTGAAGCGCGAACTGACCACTGTCACGCCAGCCGGGCCATGAGGTCGGGGAGGAGATCGCGCTCCACACGGAGCTGGTCCTCGTGGTACTTGACTGCCGTGCCGAGGGTGGCGATCGCGCGGGTGCCGTCGAGACGATCGGCGCCGAGCACGTGCAGAGCCTGAGTCCAGTCGATGGTCTCGGCGACGCCGGGCGGCTTGAGCAGGTCAGCGGCGCGCAAGCCGCCGACGACCGCCGCGACATCGCGGGCGAGCCGATCGCTCACTTCGGGGATGTGCCGCATGACGATCTCGACCTCGCGCTCGAAGGACGGATGCGCGACCCAGTGGTACAGGCAGCGGCGCTTCAGTGCGTCGTGGACCTCGCGTGTGCGGTTCGAGGTGAGGACGACCAGCGGGGGAGTGCCGGCCTTGATCGTTCCTATTTCAGGGACGGTCACCGCGTAGTCGGCGAGCACCTCGAGCAGGAACGCCTCGAACTCGTCGTCGGCGCGGTCGATCTCGTCGATGAGCAACACCGACGGCGTCGTCTCGAGCGCGGCGAGGATCGGCCGGGCGACGAGAAAGCGCCGGTCGTACAGCGACGCCTCCAATGCCGCGCGGTCGCCGGACGAAAGCGCGTCGCCCGCGGCGCGCAGGTGCAACACCTGCCGCGGAAAGTCCCAGTCGTAGAGCGCCTGGCTCGCGTCGATGCCCTCGTAGCACTGCAGCCGGACGAGCGGGGCGTCGGTGATCCTCGCGAGCGCCTGCGCGAGCGCCGTCTTCCCGACCCCCGGATCGCCCTCGAGGAACAGCGGCCGCGAGAGTCGGATCGCGAGGTACGCGGCGGTCGCGAGCCCGTCGTCGGGCAGGTAGCCCGCATCGTTCAACGCGCTGGCCACGGCGGCGGGATCTGCGAACTCCATCAGTCGAGCATCCACCGCATACTCGTGGTTGTGCCACTCACCCCGCGGACGGTCGCCGGTGCGGTGCTCGCGGCGGGCTCCGGAACCCGTATGGGACGGCCGAAGGCTGAGCTCGTCGTCGACGGCACTCGGCTGCTCGATCGCGCGGTCGACGCATTACGCGGCGGAGGCTGCGACCCGATCATCGCGGTCGTCCGCGACGGCACCCACGTCACTGGTGCGCACCCCGTCGTGAATCCCGATCCTGACCGCGGGATGCGATCCTCGCTCGAACTCGCCGTCGACGCGGCGGCCGGCAGCAAGGCACTCGCGGTGCTGCTTGTCGACACGCCCGGCATCGGCGCGAACGCCGTCCGAGCGGTTATCGGCGGCTGGCAGCCCGGCCGTATTGCGGTCGGCCGCTACGCGGGCGCGCAGCGTGGCGCATCCGACCGTCATGGGGCTTGAACTGTGGCGCGCCGCCCTCGAGTTCAGCGTCCCGGACGCGGGAGCCCGGTTGCTGATGCGCACCAGGCCGCACCTCGTCGACGAGATCGATGTCATGGGCGATGCCGCCGACCTCGACACCCCTGATGATCTCGCCCAATGGGAGCACCATGGACGGCGTGGACAGTGATGTCTATGCCGAGATCAGCCGAAGCCGCGTGAGTCCTGCTTCAGCGCCGTATCGACACTCAGCGCCGACGCCACGACGAGCAGTCGCAGCGGGTCCTCCAGTTGCCGGTGCATCTGGACGACGTAGTTGTCCGCGGTCGTGAACATGGTTTTCGCCAGGCCCTCCCACGTCTTCGTGATCCGCGCGACCTCTGTGCCGGTGTGGTCCTCGATGCGGAAGTTCCAGGCGCGCCAGTTCTCGCCCTGGATCAGACCGTAGGTACGTCCACCGGACTCGAGCCCGAAACGGATCTTCCCGATCGCGTTCTGCTGCACGATCTGACCGACCTCGTTGCCGCCCGGATCGGTGACGATGATGCGTGACTTGACCAACTTCGCCGGCCGGGTCAGACCCAGCAGCACGTTGCCGTTCATGTCGACGATCTGCAGCTGGTGAGTCATGTACTGGTCGAGCGAGGTCAGGAACCGCGCAGCCTTCTTCAGCTGGCTCTGCCCGACCTCGCGGACGGCGGCGAGCTGGCGCGCGTTCTGGTCGTAGATCGCGTACTCGTTGTTGATCTCGATGAGCTTGGCCTTCTGGTTCACGACCAGAATCGGCTCGGTGAAGATCGATCCGCCGCCCTGGAACCCCGACACCCCGGCCTGACCTGCGCGCTGCACGTCGCGCATCACCTTCTCGGGCGCACGGTCGACCGTCGGGATGTGTCCCTGCCCGACCGGCGGGTCGATGGAGGTCTGGCCGTTGGACGAGACATGCTCGGTCCACTGCGCGCCGTCGAAGTAGCGCATCTGGTGCCGTCCGAGCGGGTCGGCGTACCAGCCGGCCGGAGTTCCTGGCGCGCTCTGCGGTTGCTGGGGCGGTCCGTAGCTCGTCATGGCGGTGATCCTAAAGGCGCGAGCCGGCCGCCGCCTGGGTCAAATCGGACGGATTCCTGCGCGATGCCGTTGCGCCAGCGCGGGGTAATAGGTCGGGTTCAACTGCACCCACAACTGCGCGGGTGTTCCCTCCAACGGGCGTTTGACCACGGCTGGGACGCCGGCAACGAACATCCCCGGCGGAACCTGCATGCCGGCCGAGACGAGCGACAGCGCCGCGATCATCGACCGGGCCCCGATGCGTGCGCCGTCGAGAACGACGCAACCGTTGCCGACCAGCGCCTCTTCCTCGAGCACTGCGCCGTGGACGATGCACTGGTGCGCGACCGTCGCACCGACCCCGATCTCGGTGGTGACGTCCGGCGTCGTGTGGATCACCGACCCGTCCTGGACGTTGCAGCGCTCGCGCAGCACGATCGGCCCGTCGTCGCCGCGGATCACCGCGCCGTACCAGACCGATGCGCCGGCCTCGACGGTCACGTCGCCGACGATCGTCGCGGTCGGCGCGATGAACGCGTCGTCGGCGATCGTCGGGCGCCGGCCCTCGTACTCGAACAGCGGCATCGGCTCTCCCTTTCTGCAGGTGATCAGTGCGGCGGGTGTGCGGACAGGTTTGCGCAACCCCGGTCGGCGTTCCACTCGGCGTCGATGCGCGATTTGGTGGCACCGGTCGCCGGCATCGGCACGCCGCGATCGTCGAGGTGCGACGCCGCGAAGTGCGCCCGCACCACCTTGCTGCGGTGGAACGTCAAGGTCAGGACGCCGTTGTCGTCCTGGTTGTTGTTGAACGACATCCACCAGTAGTAGTTGCCGAGTCCGTAGGCGACGTAGGTGCCGTTCGGCTTCCAGCCGGCACCCTGCAGCACGTGGGCGTGCGTGCCGATGACCGCGCTCGCGCCGGCCTGGGCAAGCTCCTGCGCCAGCGACGTCTGGTCCGACGACGGGCAGGTCGTGTACTCGATGCCCCAGTGCAGGTAGACGATGACGACGTAGCCCGCTCGCTTGGCTGCGCGCACATCACGCTCGAGGCGCGGGTAGTAGGCGTTGGCCACGCCGGGCTTTCCCGGGCCGGCAGAGAACAGCGGCAGCGTCGTCTCGTCCTTGACCTGGTCGGCTGCAAAGATCGCGACCTTCACGCCGCTGCAACGTGGTGCGGTACGGCGCGAATGCTGCGTTCTCGTTCGGGCCGATGCCGATGACGGGGAAGTGGGAGCGGCTGATGGCGCGGAACGTGTCGCGCAAACCTGGCGTGCCGTAGTCGGCGCCGTGGTTGTTGGCCATGGTCGCGACGTCGATTCCCGCGTCGCGCAGAGCGGTCAGCGCGACGGGCGGCGCGCGGAAGTTGTACTCCTTGGGCTGCTTGATCCCGCCGTTGGTCATCGCGGTTTCGAGGTTGACCATCGTCAGATCGGCGCGACGCAGTCCTGGCGCGGCCTGCGCGAACACCGTCGCCGGATTGCGGTCGAGCCGCCGGCGCGTGCGGTCCATGAAGTTGACGTCGCCGGCGAACGCGATCGTGAACACGCCCGGATGCCCGTTGTGCCGAGTGCCCGGGGTGCTCGACCCGGTGGGATTCGGAATGCGGCTCTGGCCGCCTGACACCGTGACCGACTTCGGCTGGGGCACCGTGGGGTTGTCCGGCGACCCCGACGACGTGCACGCGCCGAGAGCGAGCGCGAGGCTCGTGAAGAGACCGATAACCAGTCGGGAGCCCAAGCGCACCGCACTAGCATTCCTCATGACCGGCCGATCGGCCGATCGACGTCAGCACAAGGAGCCTTCGTGTCCGCGAGCACCGTCCCGTCCACCCCAGTCCTGCCCATCCGGGTTGCGGCCGGGACGACGGCGGCCGACGCGCTGCGCGAGGCCGGTGTGAGCCTGAACGGCCGCGACGGTGCGGTCGTCGTGCGCGACCCTGACGGCGTGCTGAAGGACCTGGCCTGGGCGCCCGAGCAGGACACCGACGTCGAAGCCGTGCCCGCGTCCTCACCCGACGGTCTCGCGGTGCTGCGGCACTCGACCGCGCACGTGATGGCGCAGGCAGTCCAGGACCTGTTCCCCGGCACCCTGCTCGGCATCGGCCCGCCGATCACGGACGGCTTCTACTACGACTTCCTGCCCGAACGGCCGTTCACCCCGGACGATCTCGCGGCCATCGAGAAGAAGATGAACGACATCGTCAAGGCGGCGCAGCGCTTCTCGCGCCGTCCGATCGACGACGACGAGGCGCGCAAGGAACTTGCCGGCGAGAAGTTCAAGCTCGAGCTGATCGGGCTGAAGTCCGCGGCGACCGACGAAGAGGCGACCGAGGTCGGTGCCGGCGGGCTGACCATGTACGACAACCTCGACGGCCGCACCGGCGACTGCATCTGGACCGACCTGTGCCGCGGGCCGCACCTGGCGACCACCAAACGCATCCCGGCGTTCAAGCTGATGCGCAGCGCAGCGGCGTACTGGCGTGGCAGCGAGAAGAACCCGCAACTACAGCGCATCTACGGCACCGCATGGGCCTCGCGCGACGACCTCAAGGACCACCTCTACCGCCTCGAGGAAGCCGCCAAGCGTGACCACCGCAAGCTCGGTGCCGAACTCGACCTGTTCAGCTTCCCGGACGAGATCGGCTCCGGCCTGCCGGTGTTCCACCCGAAGGGCGGCGTGCTCAAGCGAGAGCTTGAGGACTACGTGCGGCAGCGCCACATCGCCGAGGGCTTCGAGTACGTCGGCACGCCGCACATCTCGAAGGAGGGGCTGTTCCACACCTCCGGGCACCTGCCGTACTACGCCGACACGATGTTCCCGCCGATCGAGGCGGACGCCGGGCGCATGTACCTCAAGGCCATGAACTGCCCGATGCACAACCTGATCTACCGCTCGCGCAACCGGTCCTACCGCGAGCTGCCGCTGCGGCTGTTCGAGTTCGGGCACGTGTACCGGTACGAGAAGTCCGGTGTCGTGCACGGGCTGACTCGCGTGCGCGGGCTCGAGATGGACGACTCGCACTCGTACGTCACGCCGGAACAGGCGCCGGACGAGATCAAGCACCTCTTGAACTTCTGCCTGAGCCTGTTCCGCGACTTCGGCCTCGACGACTTCTATCTCGAACTCTCGACTCGCGACGACTCGAACAGCGAGAAGTTCATCGGGACCGACGAGGAGTGGGCGAACGCGACTTCGATCCTCGAACAGGTCGCGCTCGAGTCCGGTCTCGAACTCGTCCCCGATCCGGGCGGCGCCGCGTTCTACGGCCCGAAGATCTCGGTGCAGGCACGTGACGCAATCGGACGCACCTGGCAGATGTCGACCGTGCAGTACGACTTCAACCAGCCACGCGGCTTCGAACTCGAGTACCAGGGCGCCGACGGTGAGCGGCACCGTCCGGTGATGATCCACTCGGCCAAGTTCGGCTCGGTCGAGCGATTCATCGGCGTGCTGACCGAGCACTACGCGGGCGCGTTCCCGGCGTGGCTGTCACCGGTCCAGGTCATCGGCATCCCGGTCACCGACGATCAGGACGACTACCTCTACGACGTCGCCGCGAAGATGAAGGCACGTGGCATCCGGGTCGAGGTCGATTCGTCCGACGACCGCATGCAGAAGAAGATCCGCTCGGCGCAGAAGGCGAAGGTGCCGTTCATGGTGATCGCCGGCGCGACCGATGCCGAGGCGGGCGCGGTGTCGTTCCGCTATCGCGACGGGTCGCAACGCAACGGGATCGCGATAGACCAGGCCATCGACGAGATCGCCGACGTGATCGCGCGGCGGCTGAACGCGTCGCCGTCCGCGGAGCTCTATGACTGAGCGCTTTCGTGACTGAGTCGAGCGACGACTTCGCCGGCGAACCGGACGGGTTCGGCCGACTGTGGACCCCGCATCGGATGGTCTACATCAAAGGGCAGGACAAGCCGGCGAGCGACGAGGAGCACGACTGCCCGTTCTGCTCCGCGCCGAAGCGCTCGGACGAGGACGGGCTGATCGTCGCGCGCGGTTCGTTGGTCTACGCCGTCCTCAACCTGTATCCGTACAACTCAGGACACCTGATGGTCGTGCCCTACCGGCACGTGTCCGACTACACCGATCTCGATACTGACGAGACCGCGGAGTTCGGTGCGTTCACGCAGACGGCGATGACGACGCTGCGCACGGTGATGACTCCGCACGGATTCAACATCGGCATGAACCAGGGCGTGGTCGCCGGCGCGGGTATCGCCGCACACCTGCACCAGCACGTCGTTCCGCGCTGGGGCGGCGATACGAACTTCATGCCGGTGGTCGCGCACACACGCGTGCTGCCCGAGCTGCTCTCCGACGCGCGCGCCACGATCGCCGACAACTGGCCCCACTAGGTTTGGACACATGGCGCTGCACGTGCGTGGTGTGTTCCTGCCCGACGAGACCGAGCGCGACGCGTGGCTCGTCGACGGCCGCCTGACCTTCGACCGGCCGAGCGGCGACATCGACACGATCGCGAGCGGTGGCTGGGTGTTGCCGGGCTTCGTCGACGCGCACTGCCACGTCGGGCTGTCACCGACCGGCCACGAACCCGACCCCGAGGGGCAGGCGCGGCAGGCGCGCATGGATCGCGACGCCGGCGCGCTGCTGCTGCGTGACGCCGGCTCGCCGGTCGACAACCGCTCGGTGCAGTCGCGCGACGATCTGCCGAGGCTGATCCGCGCCGGCCGGCACATCGCCCGTCCCAAGCGCTACATCCGCGGACTCGGCATCGAGGTCGAACCGGACGGGCTGGTCGCCGAGGTCGAACGCCAGGTGGCCGACGGCGACGGCTGGGTCAAGATCGCGGCCGACTGGATCGACCGCGATCTCGGCGACCTCGCGCCGGTCTGGCCCGACGACGTGCTTGCCGCGGCGATCGGCCGCGCCCACGAACTCGGCGCCCGCGTTGCCGCGCACGTGTTCGGTGAGGACGCACTGCCAGGGCTCATCGCCGCCGGCCTCGACTCGATCGAGCACGGCACCGGGCTGACCGACGACCTGATCGCGTTGGCTGCCGAGAGCGGCGCGTCCGTCGTCCCGACCTTGATCAACATCGACAACAACCCGTCCATCGCCGCGAGCGCCGACGCGAAGTTCCCGACGTACGCCGCGCACATGCGCGCTTTGTTCGCGACCTCGCGCGACCGCATCCGCCACGCGTGGGAGGCGGGCGTGCCGGTCTACACCGGCACCGACGCCGGTGGTTCGTTGCCGCACGGACTGATCCGCGACGAGATCCGCGCGCTGATCGGCGCAGGCATCCCGCAGGCGGACGTGATCGCCCAAGCCTCGTGGCGTGGACGCGACTGGCTCGGCCTGCCCGGCCTCGACGAGGGAGCCTTCGCCGACCTGATCGTGTTCGACACCGACCCGCGCTCCGACCTCAACGCGATCTTCGACCCCCAGCGGATCGTCCTCAAGGGCCACGTCGTCGCCTGACGCATTTGACCCTGTAACGACTGGTGTCCGCCTGAGATCACGACCAGTAGCGGTCCTAGTCGTGCGACAGCGGGAGCTAGGATAGATACATGATAGATACCGTGAGCGCGGCGGACCGCGTCTACGGCTATGCCAAGGACGCGATCCTGGCCCGACGCCTCGGGGTGCACGATCTGCTCACCGAGGGCGAACTGGCCGACGCTGTGGGTGTGTCGCGCACTCCGGTGCGTGAGGCGCTGTTGCGGCTGCAGGCCGACGGCCTCGTGCGACTACTGCCCAAGCGCGGCGCATTGGTGCTCCCGGTGACCCCGGACGAGGTGGCGGACGTGCTCGAAACCCGACGCCTGGTCGAGACCTTCGCGGTCCGCAAGGCGATCACCGCACCCGCCAGTGGTCGGCCTGGTCGACGCGCTCGAGACCCACCTGGCCGCTATGCGGACGGCGATGCGCGAGCGCGACGCGCGGGCGTACGCCGAAGCCGACCGTGACTTCCACGAGGCCGATCGTCGCGGCCACCGGCAACACGATCTTGACGACGCTCTACCGCTCGCTGCGTGACCGGCAGCTGCGCATGGGCGTCGTGAACCTGCTCGAAGAGCGCACCGGCGAGCTCGACCATGCCGGTGTCGCCCGCATGCGTGCCAACATCGCCGACCACGAGGCGATCCTCGGTGCCATCTCGACGCGCGCGATCCGCGCGGGCGAGAGCGCCGTCACCGCCCATCTCGATCGCGCCGCCGACCAGTTGCGCCGATAGGTGCGCGCCGTCCTCGACCCACTGCCCAAGCCCATCCTGAGCGAGAACCACTGATGACCACCTTCGCCGCAGCGGCCACGCTGCGCGACACGGCCGCCCGCCCCCACGTCCGCGGCTGGATGCTCGCCGTTGCCGTCTACTTCCTGGCCGTCTTCCACCGCAGCTCACTCGGCGTAGCCGGCCTGCTCGCCGAACAACGCTTCGGAATCACCGACGCGCAACTCGGCGTGTTCGTGTTCCTGCAGATCGGCGTGTACGCCGCGATGCAGATCCCGACCGGCGTGCTTGTCGATCGCTACGGTCCGCGCCGGATGCTCGTCGCGGCGGCAGGGCTGATGGCGATCGGGCAGCTGGCCTTCGCGCGTCGCCCCGTCGTACCCGATCGCGCTGCTCGCCCGCGTCCTGCTCGGCTGCGGCGACGCGATGACGTTCGTCAGCGTGCTGCGCTATGTCGCCGCGCGGTTCAGCGCGCGGCGCTATCCGGTGCTGGTCGCGCTGACCGGCACCGTCGGCACCGTCGGCAACCTGCTCGCCACCCTCCCGCTCGCCGTCCTCCTGCACGGCGTCGGCTGGACGGCCGGATTCGGCGTGGCCGGCGGCCTGTCGGTGGTCAGTGCGGTCGCTGTCTGGCTACTGCTGGACGACGGCGCGGTCGCACCGCGCCGACTGCGGCGCGCTCACGAACTGCGCGCCGGCATCGCCGCGGTGTCGCACCGGGTCGCAACCGCGTGGGCGCAACCCGGCACCCGGGTCGGCTTCTGGGTGCACTTCGCATCGATGTCGACCGGGCCTGCGCTCGCCATGCTCTGGGGCGTCCCGTACCTGGAGCGCGGCGCAGGCTTCTCGAGCTCGGCCGCCGGCGCGGTCCTGATGGCCAGCGTGCTGTTCGGCGGCATGTCCGGACCTCTCGTCGGCTTGACGATCGGCCGGCACGCGAACCTTCGGGTCACCCTGGTGTTCACCGTCTGCGCGGTCACGATCGCCGGCTGGCTGGCGATCGTCTTCGTCCTGGGCAACACGCCGCCGCAGGCCTACGTCGCCGCGCTGTTCGTGTTCACCGCGATCGGCGCCCCGGCCTCGATGGTGGCCTTCGCACTCGCGCGCGACTACAACAGCCCACGGATCATCGGCACGGCGTCCGGCGTGGTCAACGTCGGTGGCTTCGTCGCCACCGCGATCGTCGCGATGGCGTTCGGCCAGGTGCTCACGCTGCTCGGCGGAACGTCTGCGACGACGCTGCGGTGGGCGCTGCTCGTGCCGATTGCCGTGCAGGCCTTCGGGACGGTGCGCGTACTGGTCTGGGTGCGTCGGCTACGGGCCGTTCTCGCCGCGAGGCAGCGTGATGGCATCGCCGTCCCGGTGCGCGTCCACAGACGCTTCTTCTGGGACGAGCACTGGTCTGAATCCGCTGCCAGCTAAAGGAATAACCCTCCACCAGAGGTCTGGATATTGGGGCTTGCGGGCGTTCACCAGACCCTGTAGAAATTCCTTACGCCACTCAGCGGGTAACACCAAAGAGCGGCGGGGCACGGACAAGAACCGGTACCGGCCACGGGGTCAAACCCGAGGCGACCGCGGGTGACGATCGCGGGGATCGGGGAGAGTTCGGGTCGGCACAGGACGTCACGCCTGAGCTAACCGTGGGCCTCGGCGAACTCATACTTCGCCGAGGCCCACACCTTTTCTAGCAAGGTGTACCCGCCGCGAGCGGTAGGCACGCCGCCATCGTGGCGCACCACACGATCGGGCGTGCGAACGCCGAGTTAATGACAGTGGTCAGTCCGGCCCTCAGTGGTCAGTTGCAACTGACCACTGAGGACGAAACTGACCACTGTCGGGGCATTTGCCTCAGGCGAGCCCGTTGCGTGCGATCACGTCGTGGTACCAGCGTCCCGAGTCCTTCACCGTGCGCTCACCGGTCGGGTAGTCGACCCGCACGATCCCGAATCGCTTCGAGAAGCCGTGCGCCCACTCGAAGTTGTCCATCAGCGACCAGCAGAAGTACCCACGCACGTCCGCACCGGACTCGATCGCGTCGAGCACGGCGCCGATGTGTCCGTCCAGATAGGCGATGCGGTCGTCATCGTGGATGCTGCCATCGGCTGCGACGACATCTTCGAACGCGGCGCCGTTCTCAGTGATCATCAGCGGCGTGCCCGGGTAGTCGCGGTGCACGCGCTCCAGCAACTCGGTGAAGCTTCCGGGCTCGATCCGCCAGCCCATCTCGGTGTACGGGCCCTCCTGCGGGAGTGAGACTGCGAGGTCGGTGCCCGGGTAGGCCGCCGGGCCTGCGGTCGCATGCGGATCGTTCGCGGTGCGCGAGTGGGCCTCGGCGAGCAGTTCCGGCGTCGCCGCCGTCACGAGCGCGGGGGAGTAGTAGTTGATCCCCAGGACGTCGATGGGTGCGTTGATCGTCGTCGGTGTCGCCGTCCTTGATGAAGCTCCAGTCGGTGATGTGGCGCAGATCGTCGAGGACGTCGGCGGGATAGCTGCCGCGCAGGATCGGGTCGAGGAAGACCCGGTTGCTGAGGCCGTCGACGTGGCGCACCGCGTCGGCGTCGGCCGCGCTCGCGCCGCGCACGTTGGCAAGGTTGAGCGTGATCGACATCCGCGTACCGTCGCGGGACCTCGCTGCGCAGCGCCTGAACGCCGAGCCCGTGCGCAAGGTTGAGGTGGTGCACCGCGGCGAGCGATTCGGCGTTGCTCTTGTGCCCCGGCGCGTGCACGCCCGCTGAGTAACCGAGATAGGCGGAGCACCACGGCTCGTTGAGCGTCGTGAAAACGTCGACGCGATCGCCGAGCGCACGCCCGACCACGCCGGCGTACTCGGCGAAGCGCTCGGCCGTGGCCCGGTTCGTCCAGCCGCCGTCGTCGTCGAGCGGCTGCGGCAGGTCCCAGTGGTAGAGCGTCGCGACGGGCGAGATGCCCTTGGCGAGCAGTTCGTCGACCAGCCGCGAGTAGAAGTCGAGCCCGGCCGGGTTCACCTCGCCCGAGCCGGTCGGGATGACCCGCGGCCACGCGATCGAGAACCGGTACGCGTGCAGGCCCAGCTCGGCCATGAGCGCGACGTCCTCGGGCATGCGGTGGTAGTGGTCGCACGCCACGTCACCGGTGTCGCCGTCGCGGGTCTTGCCCGGCGTGTGGCTGAAGGTGTCCCAGATGGACGGCCCGCGCCCGTCCTCGTCGACAGCACCCTCGATCTGGTACGAGGCGGTCGCGGTGCCCCAGACGAATTCCGGCGGGAAGTTTCGGGTCATGTCCTGACCGTACCGAGGGTGCGAATTTAGGGACCGGCTACCGAGGTCTGGCACAATGTCGGGTTGAGTACCGGGCGTCGGCTGGTCCCTCTCAACCACGCCGCGCCCAGTCCATCCGGACGAACCGATTCGGTGTCCCCACGCCGACGCGCGACGTCCCACCTGTAGCGAAACTGGAGCACCCTCTCTCGTGGCAACGAAGATCAAGCTGATGCGTCTGGGCAAGATGCGTGAGCCGCACTACCGCATCGTGGTCGCCGACGCCCGCACCAAGCGGGACGGCCGGGCGATCGAGACCATCGGCGAGTACCACCCGAAGAACGACCCGTCGGTCATCAAGGTCGACGGCGACCGGGCCGCCTACTGGCTCGGCGTCGGCGCCCAGCCGACCGAGGCCGTCGCCGCGATCCTCAGGGTGACCGGCGACTGGCAGAAGTTCAAGGGCGAGCCGGCCCCGGCAGCCGATGAAGGTCGCCGAGCCCAAGCCCGACAAGCAGGCGGCGTTCAACGCCGCGCTGGCCGAGGTGTCGGGTGACGCCGGTGACCCCGTCACCTCCGAGGCGACCACGCCGAAGAAGCGGACGCCGGCCAAGAAGAAGGCCGACGCTCCCGCTGAGGCCAGCGCACCTGCCGAGGCGCAGCGCACCTGCTGAGGCCAGCGCACCTGCTGACGCGCCGGCCGAGAGCGCTGAGGCGCCTGCCGAGGCGCCGGCCGAGGCTTCGGCCGAGACCCCAGCGGAAGGCTGACGTGCTCGAGGAAGCCCTCGAGCACCTGGTCCGCGGCATAGTCGACCACCCCGACGACGTTCGGGTCGATCTCGTCGACAACCGCCGCGGCAAGCGGCTCGAGGTGCGGGTGCACCCCGACGACCTCGGCCGGGTGATCGGCCGCAACGGCCGCACCGCCAAGGCGCTTGCGTCAGGTGATCCACGGCGTCGGCGGCAAGGGCATCCGCGTCGACGTCATCGACGTCGACCGGCGCTGACCTGCGTACGCAACCGTGGCCGAACACGACCTCGTCGCGGTCGGCCGCATCGGCCGCCCGCGCGGAGTGCGCGGCGCGACGTTCGTCGAGCCCTGGACCGACGATCCGGACGAGCGGTTCGCCGCCGGCACGGTGCTGCGCACCGATCCGGCCGATGCCGGCCCGCTGACCGTCGAGACGTCGAGCACGGCCGGCGGCAAGCTGGTCGTGCAGTTCGACGTCAGTCGACGACCGCGACGGCGCCGAGGCGCTGCGCGGCGTACGGCTGCTGCTGCCCGCCGCTGCCCGGCCCGCGCTCGACGATCCGGACGACTTCTACGACACCGACCTGATCGGGCTCGCCGCGCGGACGGTGGCCGGCGACAGCTCGGCCCGGTGCGCGACGTCCTGCACGCCGGCGGCGCCGACTACCTCGTGCTGGACGTCGACGGGACGCGAGGGGCTCGTCCCGTTCGTCCGGGCCATCGTGCCGACCGTCGACATCGCCGGCGGAGCGGTCGTCATCGATCCGCCCGACGGGCTGTTCGAGCTGTAACGGCACGCGATGAGACTCGACGTCGTCACGATCTTCCCCGACTACCTCGCCCCGCTGCGGCAATCGCTGCTCGGCAAGGCGATCGAGCGCGGCCAGCTCGAACTCGGCGTGCACGACCTGCGGACGTGGACCGACGACGTGCACCGCACCGTCGACGACACGCCCTACGGCGGCGGACCGGGCATGGTCATGCTGCCCGAGCCGTGGGGACGCGCGCTCGACGAGCTTGCCCCGCCAGACGCAGCCGCAGCCGCGGCTGATCGTCCCCACGCCGGCCGGGCGACCGTTCACCCAGGCAATGGCCGAACAGCTCGCCGGCGAGCAGTGGCTGCTGTTCGCGTGCGGACGCTACGAGGGCATCGACGCCCGGGTGCTCGACTACGCCGCCGCGCGGATGCCCGTGGACGAGGTGAGCCTCGGTGACTACGTGCTCGCCGGCGGCGAGGCGGCCGTGCTCGTGATCGTCGAGGCGGTCGCGCGGCTGTTGCCCGGCGTGCTGGGCAACGCCGCGTCGGCCCCCGACGACTCGTTCGGCGTCGGGCCCGACGGGCTGCTCGAGGCGCCGGCCTACACCAAGCCGGCGAGCTGGCGCGGTCTGGACGTGCCGCCGGTGCTGCTGTCGGGCCATCACGGCGAGATCGCGCGGTGGCGCGCCGAGCAGTCGCGCGAGCGCACGGCCGCGCGCCGTCCCGACCTGCTTGCCTGAGGGGGGCAATTGCATGCGACTTCGGGCGGACGTGCTGTGGCATCATCGAGGGGTTGCCCGCCAGAGTGCCGGGCCTCCCGCGTGCCACGTTGCACGCCCTGATCTGAAGCCGATGAAGAAAGCGAATTCGCGATGAACACCCTCGACACCCTGGATGCCGAGTCGCTGCGCAGCGATGTGCCCGACTTCCGTCCCGGCGACACCCTGAAGGTGCACGTGCGGGTGGTCGAGGGCAACCGCTCCCGGATCCAGGTCTTCCAGGGCGCCGTCATCCGGCGCCAGGGTGGCGGGATCCGCGAGACCTTCACCGTGCGCAAGGTCAGCTTCGGCGTCGGCGTCGAGCGCACCTTCCCGGTGCACACGCCGGTCATCGAGAAGATCGAGGTCGTCACCCGCGGTGACGTCCGCCGCGCGAAGCTGTACTACCTGCGCGATCTGCGTGGCAAGAAGGCCAAGATCAAGGAGAAGCGGGAAACCGTCGCCCGCTGACGCGGCGCCGGCCGCTGAATGACTGGATCGAACCGTCCGGGCGACCCGTCCGGCGAGTCGGACGAAGCTGCCGAGGACGCACTCCATGAGCGGCACGCCGAGTCCGACCGACTTGCGCGACTCGTTCGACATCGACGAGAGCGCTGACCGGCACGCCGCGGCCCGGTCCCGTCCCGTCGGCACCTCCCGGCGCCTCCGCGCCGTCTGCCGCTGTGAACTCGCCTTCTGGTACCGGAACGCCGGATCCCGGCGCCGGATCCGGTCAGCCGACACCAGAAGCGGGACGTCGGCGCGGCGCAAGCAGCGCCGCAAGGCGCCGTGGTGGGAACTGCCGGCGTTGGTGGCTCTCGCGATCGTCATCGCGATCCTGGTCAAGACCTTCCTGGTCCAGCCGTTCTACATCCCGTCGCAGTCGATGGAGAAGACGCTGCACGGGTGCCCCGGCTGCTCCGGCGACCGCATCCTCGTCAGCAAGATCGTCTACGACTTCCGCGACCCGCACCCCGGCGACATCGTCGTGTTCAACGCGCCGCCCGGCTGGGACGACGAACCGCCGCAGCAGCCGCCGACCAACCCGGTGCTGCGGTTCGTCCGCGGCTTCGGCCAGCTGGTCGGCTTCGTGCCGCCGGACGGTCTCGTGCTCGTGAAGCGGGTCATTGCCGTCGGCGGGCAGACGGTCAAGGGCGACGCGGCCGGCCACGTCTACATCAGCGACAACGGCACGAAGGGCCCGTACCGCAAACTCGACGAGACCTACGTTTACGAGTCCGGCCCCGACCCGCGGGCCAAGTTCGGACCGATCACGGTGCCCAAGGGGCGGCTGTGGGTGATGGGCGACCATCGCGACGAGTCGGCCGACTCGCGCTATCACTGCGGTAGCGGAGGCCAGGACTCCGGTGCCGGTCGCTGTCCCGACCCGACCGCGGCCACCGTCCCGATCGATGACGTGATCGGCAAGGCAGTCCTGATCGCATGGCCTCCGTCGCGGTGGACGACGCTGGGCACTCCCGAAGACCTTCGAGAGCGCGTCGGCCGGACTGGCCGGAAGCGGACTCGTCCCGGTGGCCGTTGTCGCGCCCGTGTTCTTCGTCCTGCGCCGCCGGCGCAGGCGACGGTGACCATCGCGCGGGTCGGCGGCCGATTGCTGCTGGTCGACGCCTCACAGCGTCTGCTGCTCATCCACGAACGCCTCGAGCACGGCGGCACCCACTGGCTCACGCCGGGCGGGGGAGTCGAGAACGGCGAGCATCCCCGCGAGGCCGCCCGGCGCGAGGCGATCGAGGAGACCGGCCTCGAGGTCGATCTGCCCGCCGACGCCGAGGCCGTGCTCACCACGCGCCGGAACTGGTCGTGGCACGACACCGTTTTCGACCAGGTCGACCACTTCTTCCTCGCGCGCGTCGCCGACGGCTCTCGAGGTGCACCCACGATCGCTGACCGAGGTCGAGCAGGAGACCTGGCTCGGCTTTCGCTGGTGGACGGTCGCGGAGCTGCGCGAGACCGACGAAGTGCTCGTTCCGGCCGATGTCGGCGACGTGGTGGCCGCATTGCTTGCCGAGTGACCCGGTGGGATCGGTAATCTCGGCAACGTCATGCCTGGCTCCACCGCGATAACCCCGCCGCGGCTGATCGTGCGTCGCGACACCGGCCTCGGCGCGTACGAGGCAGCGTTGGCACGCGCAGGCTTCGGTCAGGTCGCCGGTGCGGACGAGGCCGGCCGCGGCGCTTGCGCCGGACCACTCGTCGTCGCCGCGTGCGTGCTGCCGCGGGGACGGCGTGGCGAGATCGACGGCCTGACCGACTCGAAGCTGCTCACTGCCGCGCGCCGCGAACGCCTCTACGGCGAGGTTGTGCGTCGGGCAGTGTCGTACTCGATCGTCGTTGTCCCGGCGGACGAGATCGACGCCTACGGGCTGCATGTCGCGAACCTGGCCGGCATGCGCCGCGCGATCGGGCGGCTCGGCCCCACGCCGCAGTACGCGCTGACCGACGGGTTTCCGGTGCCCGGGCTGCCCGTTCCGTCGACCGCGGTGTGGAAGGGCGACGCCACCGTCGCGTGCATCGCCGCGGCGTCCATCCTCGCGAAGGTCACCCGCGACGCGATCATGACCGAGATGCATGAGCAGTGGCCGCAGTACGACTTCGCGAAGCACAAGGGCTACGTCACCTCCTCCCACGCCGAGGCGTTGATCGAGTGGGGCCCGTGCGCGCAGCACCGCCGTCGCTATGTCAACGTGCGGCGGGCGATGCGGGGTGGCGACCTGATGGGGGACAATGTGCTGGACGAGGTAGGAGCCGACATTGCATGAGGACGGACCGCACCAGTGAGCGCTGAGGATCTCGAGAACTACGAGACCGACATGGAGCTGCAGCTCTACCGCGAGTACAAGGACATCGCGGCGCAGTTCTCCTACGTCGTCGAGACCGAGCGGCGCTTCTACCTGACCAACGACGTCGACTTGCAGCCGCGCAACGCCGACGGCGAGGTCTACTTCGAGGTGACCATGCGCGACGCGTGGGTCTGGGACATGTACCGGCCGGCGCGCTTCGTGAAGACCGTCCGGGTGTTGACCTTCAAGGACGTGAACATCGAGGAGCTCGACAAGCCCGACCTCGAGCTTACCCGACGGCAAGCAGGGTTTTTAGATAGACTTTGTAGCAATGTCTACCGTTGCCCGCGGTGCCGATCTCGGCGCCGCCATCACTGCCGTCCTGGCCGCCAACGATTCCGCGCACGGGGTCGAGACCGCCATCGAGCCGCCCGGTTCGGGCGTCGGGTTCTGGGCCGGCGGCCCGTCCGCGGTGCACACCGATGACGGCACGTTCTGGCTCGCGTACCGGCTGCGCCGTCCGGTCGACCAGGGTCGCGGGTTCGCCAACGTGCTCGCGCGCTCGTCCGACGGTGTGCACTTCGACCCCGTCGCGACGGTGACCAGCGACGAGTTCGAGTGCGCCTCGCTGGAGCGTCCCGCCATCGTTCCGCTCGACGGCGGCGGCTTCCGCATGTACGTGAGCTGCTCGACCTGGAACTCGAAGCACTGGTGGGTCGAGGCCGTCGACATCGTTGCCGACGGCCAGGTCGGCCCGCGCGCGATGGTGCTGCCGGGCGATGACGCCACGGCGTGGAAGGACGTCGTCGTGCACCGCACCGGCAGCGAGTGGCAGATGTGGGCTTGTCGGCATCCGCTCGACGACGGCGACGACGAGGCCGACCGCATGACGAGCTGGTACGCGACCAGTGCCGACGGGATCGATTGGCAGTGGCAGGGCGCCGCCCTCGTGCCGACACCCGGACGGTGGGATTCGCGCGGCACGCGGATCGCCAGCGTGATGGGCGTGGACGGCGGCTGGCTGGCGTTCTACGACGGCCGCGCGAGCGCGCAGGAGAACTGGCACGAGCGCACCGGTGTCGCGTTCGGCGCCGGCCCTGACTCGTTCACAGCCGACGGCCCGCCGACGCCGGCCGGGCAGACGGTGCGCTACCTCAGCCTGGTCGAGGTGCTCAGACGGCTACCGGCTGTACTGGGAGGCATCACGCGTCGACGGCGCTCACGACTTGCGCACGGCGTACGTTCCGCGTCCGGAGTCGCTGAGCCAATCGTGATACGGCTGGTGCAGTAGCTCTTCGAGCAGGCCGATGTCGTCGCGGAAGTGGCCGACGAGTTCGCGACGCTGCTCGACCTGAAGGTGCGGACGGTTCGTCTTGTTGCGGCGCAGCGCCTTGATCAGCGGAGCGTGCGCGCGCCGCCAGGCCTGCGGTGGCAGGAACGCGCCGAGCGCCGCGCCACCGCGCACGACACCCCGCAGCGCCGAGTTGATCGCGCTGTCGTCAGCCCAGCCCGACGGGTTGGAATGCGGAATCGAGTCGACGACGCCGGCCTCGACGCCGAGGAACTCGCAGATCGAGTCGATGCTCTTGGCCGGCTCGTCCACGAGGTCCTTGTAGCGCAGGACGTGCACCTGCTCGCGTGCGAAGACACGGAACAGGTGCTCGAACTGCTCGCCGTACTTGCCGAGTTCGAGATAGCGCCAGAACGGCGCGTAGCCGGCGGCGACCCGCGTCGGTTCTTCGCGGCACGCGGTGACGAAGTCTTCTTCGTACTCGAGCCCGTCGCACCACAGGTGCGTCCAGTTCGAGTACGCGCGGTCGACAGGATCTCTGATGATCGCGATGAGTTTGACGTCCGGCATCGCGTCGTGGATACGCAGGTGCGCCGCCTTGTCCCAGAGGTAGAACGGCGTGCTCTCGCCGCGCAGCTTGCCTGCGGGCGCGTCGGCGAACAGCGCCTCGTAGCGCTCGCGCTGCCACACCCACTCGCGGGCGCTGTGCGCGTCGCCCGGGCCGCGCTGATGTGCGCGACGGGGCCGGGTGCCGTCGGTCATGAAGTGCTTGGGTTCCTTGGGCGTCGACAGGAACAGATGCGGGTGCTGCACGAGGGCCTCGTGGACGGCGGTCGAGCCCGCTTTCGGCGCACCGATGACGAGGAAGTCTGGGAGAGCCACGAGCGTCCTCCATTAAATCTATAGGTCCGATCGACAATACCTCAGAAGTGGTCATCTCGAACGTCATCGTGGCGACCTGCCGTTTCCGGCACGTGTCGCGAGAGGATCGGCGCGATGACAACGATCTGTGCGTGCCATGTCGTCTACCTGTCGTGACGTCCGCGCGTGGAGGTGCATCGACGCAGGCCGATGACGGCCTGTTCGACGGCTTCGTGCAGCGCGAGTCGCCGGCGCTCCTGCGCCTTGCGTGGGGGCTGTCCGGGAGCCGAGTCGGCGCCGAGGACCTGGTCCAGGCCGCCCTCGAGCGGGTCTGGCTGCGCTGGTCGCAGGTGCGCGACAAGGACAGCGCGGGCGCCTACGCACGCCGCGTGCTGATGTCGGTGTTCCTGACCTCGCGCCGCCGCCGCTGGTGGGGCGAACATGCCACCGACCACCTGCCTGACCAAGCAGTCGGCGATGCCGCTGAGCTCGTCGCCGTGCGGCGCAGCGTCGTGGCCGCGCTGCACACGTTGGCGCCAAGCCAGCGCGCGGTCGTCGTGCTGCGCTATCTCGACGACCGCACCGAGACCCAGACCGCAGCGGCCCTCGGGTGCTCGGTGGGCACGGTCAAGAGCCAGACCGCGCGTGCGATGGCGGCGCTGCGCGCGAGCCCGCACCTGGCCGAGGTGTGGGGAATGAGAGAGGGGACGAAGCCATGATCACCGACGAGGACGTGGTGCGGGACCTGCTGGCCGAAGCAGCGCCTGAGTTCGAGGCGCTCGCCGGCGAGAGTGTGCGCGGGGGCACGCGCGCGCGTCCGCGGATCCGCCGCGCGTTGCCGATGTTCGCCGCGGCCGCCGTGGTTGCGGTGATCGCGGTGGTGATCGTCGCTACGAGGCGCGATCCCGCGAACCATCCACTGTCCGAACAATCTGTCGGCGGTATCACTGTGGGGCCGGAGCACCCCGCGCTCGCAAAGTTTCGGCTGGAACTCGTATTGAATTCGACGCGCGCGCCGGCGGACGGCACGCCGATCCACGGCGCCGTGTTGGCAATCAACAACACCGGCCGTTCGATCGCGATCGCGGACGCACAGTGCAACGCGTGGGTACAGGCCGGGCTCTCGGGCCCGAACGTTCGGTTCGGCGTCTTTTCGAACGACGTCGCTTGCTTTCCTGCGTACCGCCTTCCCGTCGGCGTGACCCGCATCCCGGTGACGATCGAGACGACCTACAACGACTGTCGGCAGGGCAAACAACCGGGGACCCCCGACCTCCCGCACTGTCTTTCGCGGTACCCGGTCATCCCGCCGTTGCCGCCCGGCCGGTACGACGTCGAGGTAGGCACACAGAACGTGACACCGGCGCCTGCACTCCCACGCCTGGTCATGATCACGCTGGTGCCGCGCTGATGTGTTTGGGAGCCTCAACAGCGAAGCTCCGGCAGGCCCGAAGTGGTGATCCGGAGTGTCGCGTCATGGCGGTTGGTGAATGCGAGTGTCGCCGGCCGGCCCGCGGCACTCATATCGACCAGCGCTACTCCGAGATCTGCGATCCCACCCGTGCGAGTGTCGAGTATCGCTAGGGGGGCGCGGGCGCCCGGCAGCGGAGCACGTCCGGAATAGGGGCTGAGCAACACATACGGACCGGCTACGGCCATCGCGATCGGTGTTGCGCCGGCGTGGCCGGGAATGGCGACCCGGAACGAGTGGACGCGCCCGTCGCCGTCCGTCCAGCCGATCTCGTGGTTCGCGCGCCAGTCGACGTTCCATGCGTAGTCGACGCCGTCGGAGTAGACGGTGCGGACCGCGCCGCCTCCAGGTACCGCCGCCGGCACTCCTGATGCCGGCACACTCCCGCCCTGCCACAGCGCGCCGCGTGGGTCTTGCCGCACGAACACCCGTGCATCGGTGTGCGCAACAATGCGCGACGTGTTGGTCGTCAGGTCGTAATCGATGATCACGCCTCCGACGCCGTCGCGACGCGGGGACGCACCGAAATAGACGACACCGTCGAGGAGGGCGACGCCGTCACCGGCGAGGTAGCCCGAGGGCATGGCGTGCTCGAGCGGCACCTCGCGCGTCGTCCTGGATTGGAGGTCGACCACCGACAGCTTGTCGCCCAGAGCGTCGGTCCGACCACGAGGGTGTCGCCCTCGAGTGCGTAACCGCCGCCGAGCTGGTGGCCGAGGGTGGTGAGCGCTGTCGTGGCGCCGTCCGAGGTGGTCACGCCGAGCCGGGTCGCGCCGCCGTGCGACTTCCACGCGACGACCACGGCATTCGCTGCTGTCATGGCGATGGGATAGGCGGGGACGCCCTGCACTGTGATCGGTGTCGTGTCGAGCGCCCGCTGCCACTGGGGCGGGAGCGCGGCGCCGCACGTCGGGCCGCAACACCGGCGGTGGACGTCCGACCGTCGCCTGAGCGCAGCGCAACGGCACCGACCGCGAGACGGGCGGCTGCCACGGCTGCAGCGCCGGCCGCGCCCAGAACGGTGCTGGGTTGCGGCCGCGCGAGACCAGCGCCTCGCGAATCCGCTCAGCGGCGGCCTGGTCGCGATCGCTGTCACTGTCGGTGTCGTCGTCGGCGTACATGCGGCGCAGTTCGGTTTCGACGTCGATCATGACGGTGCTCCGTTCGGCTGTGGGGACGGCGTTCGCATCGACTGGGGCAAGGTCGCAAGACCGCGTGAGGCGTAACCGCGCACGGTGCCTTCGGCGCAACCCAAGGTTTGTGCGATTTCGGTGTCGGCGAGGCCGAGGTAGTACCTCAACGCGAGCACGACTTGTTGCTGACGTGGCAGGCCTTGCAGGTGATGGCGTAACTCGTCGCGTAGCGCGTGCTGGTCCGCGGTGTCTGCGACTGCGGCGTCGTCGATGTCGGCGACCAGTTGGATGCGGCTGAACTTGCGGCGCCATGAGAGATATTCGTTGACGAGCATGCGACGTACGTAGGCCTCGGGGAGGTCGAGCGTGGCGATGTGCGACCAACGCCGTTGCGCCTTGAGCATGACGTCCTGGACGAGATCCTCGGCGAGTACACGATCGCCGCTGATCGCCCTGGCCAGACGCAACAGCGGCACCAGGCTGCTGTCGGTGAACTGCTCGAAGCTGGTCACACCCACACCTTGTACACGTTCTGGCGCGCGCCTACGTTGTGCGCTGTCCACAGTCGATTCGGTCGTCCACATGTTGCGTCTTCGGCATAACCGCGTGCGCGTCGTCAGCTTGGCTACGGGTCATGCGAGTCAAAGACGCGGTGGGCCGGTTCGGCGAGCAGCTTGCCGTCGACACGTTGGTCGCGGACGGCCTGACGATCATCGAGCGCAACTGGCGCTGCGCCGACGGCGAGATCGACATCGTGGCGCGCGAGGGCGACACGCTGGCCTTCGTCGAGGTGAAGACACGCAGCTCGGTCGCATTCGGTGATCCTGCCGAGGCCGTGAGCCGGGTCAAGGCAGCCCGGCTGCGGCGGCTGGCTGTGCGGTGGCTGGTCGAGCATCCCGATCCGCACTGGCCGCAGGTGCGTTTCGACGTGATGGCTGTCGTGCGCCGCGGTCCCGACGGACCGACCGTGCGGCACCTGCGCGGGGCGTTCTGACGATGTCACTCGCCCGTACCCGCGCCGTCGCCCTGACCGGCATGCGCGCCCAACTCGTCGAGGTCGAAGCCGACCTCGGGCAGGGGCTGCCCGGGCTCGGGTTCACCGGGCTTGCCGACACCTCGGTCGTCGAATCACGTGATCGCATCCGCGCCGCCATTCAGAACTGCGGCATCGACTGGCCCAATCGCAAGATCACGATCGCACTGCTGCCGGCCGATCTGCGCAAGAGCGGTTCGCGGTTCGACCTGGCGGTGGCGGTGGCGGTCCTTGCCGCCAGCGAACGCATCCGGGCCGACGCCGTGCGGGACGTGCTCTGGATCGCCGAGCTCGGCCTCGACGGGCGGCTACGTCCGGTTCGGGGTGTCCTGCCCTCGGTCGTCGCCGCCCGCGAACAGGACGTGTGCCGCGTTGTCGTCGCGCCCGGGAACGGAGCCGAAGCCGCGCTCGTCCCCGGCGTCGATGTGCGGGTCGCCGACGACATCGGGCAGTTGGTCGCCTGGCTCGACGGCGACGGGCCGCCACTGCCGACACCGTCTCCCGGCGTGGCAACGCCGGCGCAGTCGTGGCCGGACCTGGCCGAGGTCGCCGGGCAGCCCGTCGCGAAACGCGCCATCGAGGTCGCAGCGGCCGGCGGTCACCACCTGTTCCTCGAGGGAGCGCCCGGCGCAGGCAAGACGATGCTCGCCGAGCGGCTGCCCGGGCTGCTGCCCGAACTCGACGATCGCGCCGCGCTCGAAGTCAGCGCCGTCCATTCGGTGGCCGGTTTGCTGAGCGATCCGTCCGGGCTCGTACGTCGTGCGCCGTTCCAGGCGCCGCATCACAGCGCGTCGGTCGCATCGTTGGTGGGTGGCGGCTCGCACCTCGCGCAGCCGGGCGCAATCTCGCTGGCTCATCGCGGCGTCCTGTTCCTCGACGAGGCGCCCGAGTTCGCACCGCGCGCACTCGAAGCGCTCCGGCAGCCGCTGGAGGGTGGCCGCGTCGTGCTGCACCGCAGCGGTGGCGCGATCACCTACCCTGCACGGTTCCTGCTCGTGCTCGCGGCGAACCCGTGTCCGTGCGCAGCAAGGTCGAACGAGTGCGTCTGCCCCGCGCAGGTTCGCCGCCGCTATCAGCAGCGGCTGTCCGGACCGCTGCTGGATCGCATCGACGTGCGGGTGCAGATCGATCCGGTCGCACATGCTGAACTGCTCGACACCGACAGCAGCAGGCGCGAGACGACGGCAAGCGCTGCGGAGCGGGTGGCTGCCGCGCGTGGTGCTGCCACCGAGCGCTGGGATGGGACGCCGTGGCGGTGCAACGCCGACGTGCCCGGTGCGGCGTTGCGCCGCCGTCCGTGGTCACTGCCACCGGCGACGATGGCACCTGCCGAGGGCTATCTGCGGCGTGGGGAGCTCAGCGCCCGCGGCTTCGACCGCGTGCTGCGGCTGTCGTGGACGCTCGCCGACCTGTCGGGTCGCACCGTCCCGGCGGCGGCCGACGTAGCCGAGGCGTTGTTCCTGCGCACCGGCGTCGATCAGGGACGCGCGGCGTGACGGGTCCGGACGACGAGGTGCTGCTGGCACGCGCGTATTTGAGCCGCGTGGGTGAGCCGGCAAGCATCGGTCTGTGGCGATACGTCCAAGCGGTCGGCCCGGTGCAGGCCATGCGTGAGATCCGCGGCGAGCGGGCGTGGCCGTCCTTGCTCTCCGAGACCGCGTCGCGACGCGGCGAGGCCGACCCGCACGCCGATCTCGCCGCCGCCGAGAGGCACGGCGTGCGTCTGGTCGTGCCCGAATCGGCCGAGTGGCCGCATTTCGCGCTCGGTTGTCTCGAGCAGGCCGTGCTTCCCGTCGCCGCCGCACATGCCGAGCGACGATTTCGGCGCAGCGAGTCGGGTGACCCGGTCCCGCCGTTGGCACTGTGGGTGCGCGGCGTCGGTGACCTGACCGTGCTCGCGGTGCGCTCGGTCGGCATCGTCGGCGCGCGGGCGGCGACGACCTACGGCAATCACGTGAGCACCGAACTCGGCTACGGACTGGCAAGCATCGGCGTCGCCGTCGTCTCGGGTGGCGCCTACGGCATCGATGCGGCTGCGCACCGCGCCGCGCTTGCCGCGCACGGCACGACAGTGCTGGTCTCGGCTGCCGGGCTGGATCGGCCTTATCCGCCCGGCAACGCCGCCCTGTTCGAGAGGGTCGGTGCGGAGGGGCTGCTGATCTCGGAAAGCCCGCCGGGATGTGCGCCGCAGCGTCGACGCTTCCTTACGCGGAACAGGCTCGTGGCGGCGTTCTCGACCGGAGTCGTGGTGGTCGAGGCTGCGGCACGTTCGGGCGCGACGAACACCGCAACGCACGCGCGCATCCTCGGCCGGCCGCTCATGGCCGTTCCCGGGCCGGTGACCTCGGCGATGTCGACCGGTTGCCACGACCTGCTGCGCCGCGAGGAAGAGCCGGCGCTGTTGGTCACCTCCGTCGACGACGTCCTCGCTGTGGTCGGGTCGGTCGGCGAAGGACTGCCGGGCGACAAGTTGCCGGTCGCCGATGTTCGCTCCGAGCTCGACCTGCTCGATCCGATGGCGCGCACGGTGTTCGAGGGACTGCCCGCTCGTCGCTACGCCCGACCCGACGAGGTCGCTGTACGCAGTGGTGTCAGTGCGCTCGACGTCATCCGCGCACTGCCCGCCCTCGACGATGCCGGCCTGGTCGAGCGCGACGGCAGCGGTTTGCGGATCTCGGCCCGCGTGCGGGCGATGACCCGCCCAGGCTGAGTCGTGTATCAGCACGAGTCCCGGTCCCTCTTGCGAGTCATGCAGGTCGTGATCGTGTTCTTGCTGGCGGCACCGGTATTCGTGCTCGCAGGCGAAGGAGTTCGTCGGATCATCGAGCGCATGCTCCGCGTCGATCGGCCCGTGATGAGTGCCGCTGACCCGGCACGCGCGATCGGCCGACCGCTGCCGATCGTCAGTTGACCTCGCCGCCGTCGCGCGTGGCGGCTTGCATCGCACCGTCGCGACGCGCACCGTCGCACGGGTGAGCTTCGACGTCTCTGCTGCCCGCGCGGACCTTCCGGGCGACCTCAGGATGGTCGTCGACGCGTACGAGCGCCACCTCCGGCTCGAGGCGAACCGCTCGCCGCACACCGTCCGCGCGTACATCGGCGATGTGGTCGCGTTTCTGGATCACCTGGCCAAGCTCGGCGGCACGAACCTCGACGATGTCGACCTGCCGATGTTGCGCGGCTGGCTCGCCATCCTGCGTGACCGCGGCGCGGCCCGAACCTCGCTCGCCCGTCGCGCCGCCGCGCTGCGCACGTTCACCGCGTGGGCGCACCGGTCGCAGCATGCCGAGATCGACGCAGGCGCGCTGCTGGCCAGCCCTCGAGCGCTGCGCACCCTGCCCGCCGTCCTCGACGCCCGCGAGGCGGCCACCGCGATGACAGCGCCGATGACAGCGCCCACGGCACCGACCGGCGCCGGCGCTGTCGACGAAACATCGGCGGCGCTCGTCGTCCGGGACCGGCTCGTACTCGAATTGCTCTATGCGACCGGCATCCGGGTCTCGGAGCTGACCGGCCTCGACATCGACGACCTCGACCGCTCGCGCCGGGTCGCGCGGGTGCTCGGCAAGGGCAACAAGCAACGCACCGTTCCGTACGGTGTTGCCGCCGAACGGGCGCTCGCACCCTGGCTCGACCAGGCGCGCAGGGTGCTCGTCACTGCCGACAGCGGGCCCGCGCTGCTGCTCGGGCTGCGTGGCCGGCGCCTCGATCCGCGCACGGTGCGCACCGTCGTGCACCGCGCGGTCGCCGCCGTCGAGGGCGCGCCCGACATCGGTCCCCACGGCTTGCGACATTCGGCCGCCACCCACCTGCTCGACGGCGGCGCAGACCTGCGCTCGGTCCAGGAACTGCTCGGCCACGCGAGCCTGGCGACGACGCAGCTCTACACGCACATCTCTGTCGAGCGGTTGCGCCAGACCTACGCGAAGGCACATCCCCGGGCCTGACTTCTAGTCCGGGCGCCAGGGCAACAGCCGTACCGGTCCCAGCGGGCGCAGCAACAGCAACGGGTCGAAGTACTCGCCGCCGCGGCGCGCACCCCAATGCAGGCACCCGCCGGGCGCGCAACTGCCGTGCCGCCCCTGCACGTGGCCGATCAGCGCGCCGACCAGCACCCGCCGGCCCCGAGCGATCGCCGGTGCGAGCGGTTCGTACTCGGTACTCACCCCGTCGGGATGCTGGACGACCACGACACCCCGTCCGGCGATCGACCCCGCGAAGCTGACGACCCCCGTCCCGGCCGCGTGCACCGCCTGCCCCGCACGGGTGGCGAGATCGACGCCGCGGTGACCCGGGCCGAACGGCGTCGCGGGCGCCTCGAACGGCCGCACGACCGTCACAGTGGCGACCGGTGCGGCATAGGCGGGCGCTGCCGGCTCGGCCGGTGGCGCTGCCGACGGGGCCGCGGGCGCACTCGACGCGCCGGACATCACCACCGCGGCCAGTACCGCGACGACACCGAACCCGAACCTCATCGTTCGACCGTCACGCAGCCCGATGTCGCCGAAGGACGCAGACCGGCCGTTGTGGACAACTGGAGCCCCGTCCACATCCTCGTCCGCATCCCCGTCCGCATCCCTGAGGCCCGCGCGCGCCGCGAGATAGGGACTTCTTCCGATGCCCTAGGGCCCCTCAGACGACAAATCTCATCGTTGTCACCACGACGATCTGCAGCAGCCAGGAGGCCACCATGTACGAGATCCGCGCATTGAACCCCGACACGATCCAGGCCGAGCTCGCCTACCGCCGCCAGCAACTGGTCGGCAACCGCGTCGGCATGGCCCAGCCACGAGGACGTTGGTGGCGGCGCCGTCCGCAGAGCACCGACTGACCGACGCCGATGACGGCACCGGCAGCGATCGCACGACCGATCGCACCACCGATCGCACCACCGACGGTACTGACGACCGGCGGCGACGGTGTCGGGGGATCGGACGATGATGTCCGGGTGCCCCGTACCGTCGCCGCACTCGTCGGCCGCTCGAGCGAGCTCGCGGCGCTCACCGGCGTGCTCGACAGCGCCGCCGACTCGACGGCGGCCGTGGCCGTGCTCGGCGGCGACGCGGGGGTCGGCAAGACCCGGCTGCTCACCGAGACGGTCGCCGAAGCGAACGCCCGCAACATGACCGTCCTGCTCGGGCACTGCGTCGACCTCGGCGACACTCCGCCGCCCTACCTGGCCATCAGTGAGGCGTTCGTCCGCCTGTCAGCCGCCGACGTCGAACAGGTCGAAGAGCTGCTGCGCACGCATCCTCAGGTCGCCGGACTGCTTCCGGGCCGTGGCGCCCGTGGCGCCGAGGATCGCCTCGACCGCGGTGAGCTGTTCGAAGCGGTCCTGGGCGCGCTCAGTGATCTGGCCACCCGGCGTCCGGTCCTGCTCGTGATCGAGGACGCGCACTGGGCCGACCAAGCCACCCGCGACCTGCTCGGCTTCCTGTTCACGCGCGTCGGTGCCGAACGGCTCGCGATCATCGTGAGCTACCGCAGCGACGACCTGCACCGACGTCATCCGCTGCGTCCGACCCTCGCGCAGTGGGCGCGGCTGCCGGCGGTGACGCGGGTGCAGCTCGACCCACTCGCCGCTGACGACGTCCGCAGCCTCGTCCGCGCGATCCACCCCGAACCGATCAGCGATGCCGCGGTCAACGACATCGTGTCCCGCGCGGACGGAAACGCCTTCTTCGCCGAGGAACTGGTCGACGCGGCCGATCAATGCCTCGACGCGGGACACCTGCCCTGGCAACTGGCCGATCTCCTGCTCGTGCGTCTCGAAGGCCTGCCCGACGACGCACGCGAGATCGTCCGCATCGCCGCGGTCGGCGGCCGGCGGGTCGCCCACACGATGCTCGCCGACGTGGTCAACCTGCCACCTGATCGCCTCGACGCCGCGCTCCGCGAAGCCATCGATGCCCACGTGTTGCAGCAGACGAGCAGCGGTCGCGGCTACATCTTCCGCCACGCCCTGCTCGCCGAAGCGGTCTATGACGACCTGCTCCCCGGCGAGGTGGTGCGTCTGCACGCTGCGTACGCCACCGCACTCGCGGCCCGCGACGACAACGTCGGCGCCGCCGAACTGGCGCGCCACGCGCGTGCCTCGCATGATCTCGACACGGCCTATCTCGCCAGCGTCCGTGCCGGCAACGAAGCGATGCGGGTCGCCGCCCCGCAAGAGGCGATGCAGCACTACGAGGTCGCGCTCGAACTAGCGCCTCGAGCGGCAACAGCCGATCCCGACCGGTCCGAACTCGTCGTCTCGACCGTCGACGCCGCCGACGCCGCGGGGCATTCGGCGCGAGGTCTGCGGCTGGCCCGGCACGCGCTGGCCGAACTGCCGGCCGACGCGCCGCCACTGCAGCGGGCACGCGTGCTGTTCGCGCTCGTTCGCGCCGCGCTCGGCGAAGAGATCGACGAACAGACCCTCGACTCTGCCAACGCGGCGTTGCAGCTCGTCCCGGCCGATCCGCCCACGCCGTTCCGGGTCCGTGTGCTTGCCCAGCACGCACGCGTCGCGCTGATACTGGGACGCGACGTCGAGGCCGAACGCTCGGCACGCGAGGCGATCGAGATCGGTGACCGCATCGGCGCGCGGATAGGAGCCAACGACGCGCGGGCCACGCTGCTGGCAACGGCTCGACGGGCAAGCGAGCCCGAAGCGGTGATGGCCCGGTTGCGCACATTGGCCGCCGACGCTCAGGCCGGCGGAGACGCCGGCACCGAGGTCCGCAGCAGGTACAGCCTCGGTGCGCTGTATTTCGAGATCGGAGACCTCGCTAATGCCAGAATCGCCTTCGACGAGACCGTAGCCCGCGCGCGAGAAACCGGACGGCAGTTCGACCTGTTCGGGATGCACGCGCGCGCCAGTGGCGGGGTCGTGCGCCTGGCCCAGGGCGACTGGGACGAAGCCCTTGCCCTGCTCGACATAGCTCGTGAGCGACCGCCCGAAGTCGCGCGGGCCGTGTTGCTGTCGACGGCCTCGCTGGTGCGGGCCGGACGTGGCGACCGCGCGGTCGTCGAGCTCGCACGAGCACTGCGTCACGACTGGGAACGCGAGGGTCGCATCGCGCTGCACTTCACCTTGGCCTGCCTCGACATTTACGAGTTCACCGGTGAGTACGACGCGGCGCTCGCAGTAGCCGACGAATCGCTCGCCGTGCTGGCCAAGATCTGGACCGACCCGTGGCCGCTCGCGCTGACCCAGATGTCCGCGCAGATCATCGCCTGCCTGTGCGTGGCCACGACGACGTCGCCCGATTCGAAGTACGGCGAGCTGGCTGCCATCGGCGCCGAGCTGCTCACACGCGGGCTCACCGCCGCCGAGCGTGGGCTCCCGGCCGGCCGTGAGATGGGCATCGAAGGACGCGCGTGGATCAAGCGGCTGCATGCCGAACACGCCCGGCTGCGCTGGCTCACCGGCATCGATGCACCCGATCCCGACGACCTCGTGCGCCAATGGACCGAGGCGGTCGCCGCGTTCGACTACGGCAACGAACTGCAGCTCTCCCGCAGTCGCACACGGCTCGCGGCCGTTCTGCGAGGTGCCGGACGTACCGCTGAAGCGACCGAGCAGGCGACGCTCGCCCGCACCGCAGCCCGGACGATGGGCGCCCGTCCGCTGCTCGACGAGTTGCGCGCCCTCGGCACCCCCGCACGGCACGACGACAACGTCGCCGGTGGCCTCGAAGCCCTGACCGACCGCGAGCGAGACGTGCTGGCCCTGCTCGTCGAGGCGCGCACGAACCGGCAGATCGGTGCACGCCTCTACATCTCCGAGAAGACCGTGAGCGTGCACGTGTCGAACATCCTGGCCAAGCTGGGTGTCAGGAGCCGCGCCGAAGCCGCCGCGCTCGCGCGCCGCGGCGCAATCACCTGATCTCGAACCGGTCCAGCCCGTCCGGCGCAGCTTCGACCACCTCGACGCCGGTCACCGTCGCCTCGGGCGGGCCGGTGCGGACGAAACGCAGCACCTGCTCCACGGCGTCGGGGGCGCCCTCGAGCCACGCCCGCACCGAACCGTCCGGCTCGTTCGACACCCAGCCGGCGACGTCCAACGAGCGGGCGACCTTGCGGGTCGTGTCGCGGAAGAACACGCCTTGCACCTGGCCGCGCACCGTCACCGACCGGGCGACGACCTCAGCCATCGATCACCTGCTCGGCGATCGCCTCCGCCAGCGCGTCGGTCGCCTCGTCGGGCAACCAGTGGCTGGCGCCCTCGAGCGGCACGAACCGGTAGGGCCCGGTCACGTAGCGCGCGGTCAGGTCGGCGGCCGCCCGTCCGAAGGCGAGGTCGGCGCTGCCCCAGACATAGGTCGTCGGCACCGTCACCGGTCCGAGGTCGGCGGCATCGGTAACGGACATCGCGCGGTACCAGTTCAACGCCGCCGTCAGCACGCCGGGCTGGGCGAAGAATGCGACGTCCTCGCGCACGCGGTCCTCGGCGACCAGGCCCTGGTAGAACGCGGTGAGTCCCGACCAGTTGTCGGCGGCCAGGCGCTGCTCGGCACCCGGGTCACGAAGCCCGAGGATGTAGCCGAACCGCTCGCGCTCGGCCGGGTCGGCGGCGAGCACCTGATTCAGCGCCGTTTGATTCGGTGTCGACACCGCCGTCCAGCTCGCGAGCAGGTCCGGCCGCCGCGCTGCAACCTGCCAGCCGACGACCCCTCCCCAATCGTGCCCGACCAGGTGCACCCGCCCGCCGAGAGCCTCGATGACCCCGACCACGTCGGCGACCAGGTTCGGCATCGCATAGGCCGCGAGCTCGACCGGCCGCGCGCCGGGGGAGTAGCCGCGCTGGTCGACGGCGATGGTGAGCAGGCCGGCGGCAGCGAGCCGCTCGGCCACGCCCGTCCAGGACGTGCTGCGTTGCGGGAACCCGTGCAGGCACAGCACCGGCACTTCGCTACCGGTGGGCCCCCACTGCAACCCGACGAACGACAGACCGTTGGCTGCCACCGTGACCGGGACGGGTGCGGCGTTCATGCGCTGACCGTAGCGCTAGCAGGGTCGCGAGAACTTCGGTCCGAACACGCGGAACGCCCGCACGGTCGCGTGGTCGTAGTAGACGTAGTGCACCTTCGCGATTGCCTGCAGGGTCGCGGTGCAGCTCACGGAAACGAACCCCGTGCGGCTGGACACGCTCGCGTGACTGGTCGTCTGGTGGATGCCCGCGCCGGCCCTGGTGCGGCCGTTGACCACGAGCCAGGTGTGGTCGATGACCAGCCGTACGAGCGGCATGCTGTTCACCCGCTGACACCTCGCGGTCACGCCCTCCTCGGCACGAGCGGCGATGCGGTTGCCGCTTCGGACCCCGGACACCTCGATGTGCAACCGGTTGTAGTTGCCCTTCTTCTTGATCCCGTAGCACCCGGCAGTGGTGCCGGGATAGGCCTGCGCCGACACGGCCGGCAGCAGGGTCCAGGTGAGTGCGATCACGACGAGCGCGAGGATCGGCTTGCGCACATGTTTCACGGTTCCTCCGGCAGGAAAGAAGGGCGGGAGATCATCTTCGCCGGTCGAAGGGCTGAAGTCGATCTGGTCCGGCCGTCGGATTTTGGGTGCCGTTACCCGCGCCCGGTATGCTGAACGGGCAGCCTGAGCAATCGGGCTGACTTCGCGTGCCCCGCCTCCTGTCGAAGGAGGCTCGGTGGCCGGCCTCGGTCCGCTGACACGACAGTGTCATGGCAAGCCGGTCACGACCCCGGGCACCAGGGTCCGCGAGCCACCCGGCACGTGGACGACAAACCGAGAACCGCGGCCCAGGCTGCGGACAAGTACAGAGGAGGACGTCGGCATGCCCGTCGTCACCATGAAGGAAATGCTCGAGGCCGGTGTCCACTTCGGACATCAGACCCGGCGCTGGAACCCGAAGATGAAGCGCTTCATCCTCACCGAGCGCAACGGGCTCTACATCATCGATCTGCACCAGACGCTGACCTATGTCGACAGCGCCTTCGAGTTCGTCAAGGAGACCGTCGCCCACGGCGGTTCGATCCTGTTCGTCGGCACGAAGAAGCAGGCCCAGGGCTCGATCGCCGAGCAGGCCACCCGCGTCGGCATGCCCTACGTCAACCAGCGCTGGCTCGGTGGCATGCTCACCAACTTCCAGACCGTCCACAAGCGCCTGCAGCGCATGAAGGAACTGGAAGCCATGGAGCAGAGCGGCTGGGAAGGCACCGCCACCAAGAAGGAGCAGCTGATGCTCCAGCGCGAGAAGGACAAGCTCGAGCGCACCCTGGGCGGCATCCGCGAGATGAACAAGGTGCCGAGCGCCATCTGGGTCGTCGACACCAAGAAGGAACACATCGCGGTCGGCGAGGCCCACAAGCTGGGCATCCCGGTCATCGCGATCCTCGACACCAACTGCGACCCGGACGAGGTCCAGTACAAGATCCCCGGCAACGACGACGCCATCCGCAGCGCTGCGCTGCTGACCCGCGTGGTCGCCGACGCGGTCGCCGAGGGCCTGGTTGCCCGTTCGGCCGCCGCGGCGAACGCCGGCCGTGACGAGAAGCCCGCGGAGGGCGCGGCGATCTCGTCCGGCCAGCTGGCCGAGGACGAGCCGATGCCGGAGTGGGAGCGCGAGCTGCTCAAGCCCGCAGGCACCTCGGGCGAGGCCGGCGCAGAAGCGCCGACCACTCCGGAGGCCACTCCGGACGCTGCTTCGGAGGCCACTCGCGGACGACCGCTCCGGACACGCTCCGGACGCTGCCCCGGCGGCCACCCCGTCCGCCTGATCCACACCACACTCGAACGAAAGAGAACCAACAACGATGGCGAATTTTTCCGCCGCTGACGTGAAGAAGCTCCGCGACGCCACGGGCGCCGGGATGATGGACTGCAAGAAGGCGCTCGAGGAGGCCGACGGCGACTACGACCGCGCCGTCGAGATCCTTCGGGTCAAGGGCGAGGCGAAGGCCGAGAAGCGGGCCGGTTCGCGCGAGGCCAGCAACGGGCTGGTCGCCGCGGCCGAGGGCGCGATGATCGAACTCGCGTCCGAGACCGACTTCGTCGCCAAGAACGAGCAGTTCCAGACCCTCGCGCAGGACATCGTGACGCACTTCGCGAACTCAGCCGCGACCGACGTCGACTCGCTCAAGGGCGAGACGCTCAAGGACGGCAAGACCGTCGAGGACAGCGTTTCGGCGCTGGCCGCGGTCATCGGCGAGAAGCTCGAGCTGCGCCGCGCCGTCAAGCTCGACGGCAAGGTCGCGACCTACCTGCACCGCAAGGCCTCCGACCTGCCGCCGCAGGTCGGTGTGCTGGTGCAGTTCGACGGCGAGGACGTCGATGCCGCGCGCGGTGCCGCAATGCAGGTCGCCGCGCTGCGTGCGCGGTTCCTGACCCGCGACGAGGTGCCGACCGACGTCGTCGACGGTGAGCGCCGCGTGCTCGAAGAGAAGACCCGTGCCGAGGGCAAGCCCGAGCAGGCGATCGCCAAGATCGTCGAGGGCCGGCTCAACGCGTTCTACGCCGACAACGTCCTGCTCGAGCAGGAGTCGGTGCGCGAGCCGAAGACGACGGTCAAGCAGGTGCTCGCGAACGCCGGCGTGACGGTCACGAGGTTCGCGCACTTCGAGGTCGGTGCCGCATAACCCGATAGGGTTTTGCACGACCAGCGCACACGACGAGAGGGGCCGCCACGATGACTGACTTCGAGGCGGCCCCTTCGCCGTACAAGCGAGTGCTGTTGAAGTTGTCGGGCGAGGTGTTCGGCGGCGGCAAGATCGGCGTCGACCCCGACGTCGCGCACTCGCTGGCGGTGCAGATCGCCGAGGTCGTGCATTCCGGCACGCAGGTCGCGCTCGTCGTCGGCGGCGGCAACTTCTTTCGCGGCGCCGAACTCTCCCAGCGCGGCATGGACCGCGATCGCGCCGACTACATGGGCATGCTCGGCACGGTGATGAACTGCCTTGCGTTGCAGGACTTCCTCGAGAAGACGGGCATCCCGACCCGCGTGCAGACGGCCATCACGATGGGCCAGGTCGCCGAGCCCTACATCCCGCGGCGCGCCGAGCGGCACCTCGAGAAAGGCCGCGTGGTCATCTTCGGCGCAGGCGCCGGCCTGCCCTACTTCTCGACCGACACCGTTGCCGCCCAGCGTGCGCTCGAGATCGGCTGCGACGTCCTGTTGCTGGGCAAGAGCGGCGTCGACGGTGTGTACGACGCCGACCCGCGAAAGGTCGCCGGCGCGGTGAAGTTCGACCACATCAGCTACGACGAGGTGATGCGGCGCGGCCTCAAGGTCGCCGATCAGACGGCGTTCAGCCTGTGCCGCGACAACAACATGCCGATCGTCGTGTTCGAGTTGGCCGACGGCAACATCGGCCGCGTCGTCCGCGGTGAGAAGATCGGCACACTCGTCAGCGCGGCGGGCTGAGACAGAGGACGACTGATGATCGACAAGCGACGCGTGCGGAGCGAGAAGTGATTGACGAAACGATGTTCGAGGCCGAAGAGAAAATGGAAAAGGCCGTCCACGTCGTGCGCGACGAACTCGGCGGTCTGCGCACCGGACGCGCGAACGCCAGCGCCTTCGCCCGGCTCGTCGTCGACTACTACGGCGCGCCGACGCCGATCCCGCAGATGGCCACCGTCAACGTCCCGGAAGCACGCATGGCCGTCATCAAGCCCTATGACCCGACGCAGCTCGGCGCCATCGAAAAGGCGATCCGCGACAGCGATCTCGGCGTCAACCCGACCAACGACGGAATGATCATCCGCATCGTGTTCCCGCAGCTGACCGAAGAGCGGCGCCGCGACCTGGTCAAGGTGGCGCGAGGCAAGGGCGAGGACGCCAAGGTGTCGATCCGTTCGGTGCGTCGCCACGCCAAGGACGCGCTCGACAAGCTCGTCAAGGGCGGCGACACCGGCGAGGACGACGTGCACCGGGCAGAGACCGAGCTCGAGAAGCTGACGCACAAGTACACCGATCAGGTGGACGAACACGTCAGGGCCAAGGAAGCCGAACTGCTCGAGATCTGATAGAGCTGACCACCGACTGCGATGCCTGAGGACACCCCGCCGGGGCCGGCCGTTTCCCGCGGCCTGACGCGCGCTCGCCGCATCGGCGGACGTCCCGTCCCTGAGCCGCCCCGGCACGTTCCGGCCCCCGAGGACGCCGACGACCAGCCACCGCTCGCCGCCGAAGTAGCGCGGTCGTCGAAGGCCGGGCGCAACCTGCCCGCGGCGATCGGAGTCGGACTCGCGCTCGGCGCCGTGATCATCACGTCGCTGTTCGTCTACCGGCCGAGCTTCGCGATCATCGTCGGGTTGGCCTCGGGTTACGCCAGCTATGAGTTGGCCCAGGCCATCGCGGTCACCAAAGTGCGCGTCGTGCTGATCCCTGTCCTCCTCGGCGGTTCGGCGACGCTGGTCGCGGCTTGGCTGCGTGGCCCGGAAGGACTGGCCGCCGCAATCCTGCTCAGCGTCGTCGCCGTAATCGTCTGGCGCCTCGGCGACGGGGCCCAGCGCTTCCTCGACGACGTCGGCGCCTCGGTCTTCGTCCTGCTGTACGTGCCTGCGCTGGCCGGTTTCGCGGTCCTGTCGGTACATGCCGGCGACGGCGCGGCCCGCATCCTCGCCTTCGCCGCGACCGTCGTGTGCAGTGACACCGGCGGATACGCGACCGGCGTGCTGTTCGGCCGACACCCGCTCGCACCGATCGTGTCGAAGGCGAAGACCTGGGAGGGGTTCGCGGGGTCGGTGCTGTTCTGCTGCATCGCCGGCGTCCTGTTCCTGACGTTGACCTTCCACCGGGCGTGGTGGACCGGACTGCTGTTCGGACTCGGGATCGTCGTCACCGCGACCCTCGGCGACCTCGGCGAGTCGGTCATCAAACGCGATCTCGACGTCAAGGACATGAGCAACCTGCTGCCCGGGCACGGCGGGCTGATGGACCGGCTCGATTCGATGCTGCCGTGCGCCGCGGTCGCCTACCTGCTGCTGTCCGCGTTCGCGAGTTGAGCGCGCGGCGGGTAGGTCAGGACGATGCGCTTGCCGAAGTCGTCCGCGTCGCACAGGCACCCGGCACCGTCTGGATCGGCGTCGACGGGTTCGGTGGCGCAGGCAAGACCACGTTCGCCGCGCTGATCGCGGCGGCCGTGCCGCGCGCCCGCATCGTCCACGTCGACGACTTCGCGGTGCCGTGGATCGCCGAATGGGACTACGACCGGTTCCGCACCGACGTCGTCGCACCGTTGCTCGCCGGACGGACGGCCCGCTATCAACGGTTCGACTGGCCCACCGAGACGTTTGCCGAGTGGCACGAACTCGAACCCGGACACGTGATCGTCAGTGAAGGCGTGTCGTCCACCCGTCCGGAACTCGGCGTGCCGTGGGCGCTCACCGTGTGGGTCGAGACGCCGCGCGACGTGCGGCTGCAGCGCGCACTCGATCGCGACGGCCCCGAGCTGATGCCGCGCTGGCTCGACGACTGGATGCCGAGCGAGGACGCGTGGGCGGCCCGAGCCCACCCGCTCGACTGGATCGACCTGGTCATCCCCGGCGCCTGAGGTGGCACGCTGTGAACATGCGCGAGTCGTTGTACGAGTTCGCCGGTGGTGACCAGGCCTTTCTCGCGCTCGCACGGGCGCACCACGTACGGTGCGTTGCCGATCCCGAGCTGAACCATCCGTTCTCGCACCCTGGCCAGAACCCGCAACACGTCGAACGGCTGGCCGCGTACTGGGCCGAGGTGCTCGGCGGCCCGCAGATCTACTCGAGGCAGTGCGGCGACCAGTCGGCGCTGCTGGCAATGCACGCGGGCAACGGGCCGGGGATGAACGAGCTGGGCCCGCGCTTCGTGGCTTGCTTCGACGCTGCGATGGACGACGCCGGCCTGCCCGACGATCCTGCATTTCGCGACGCCTTGCACAGGTACATGGAATGGGCTGTTGCCGACGTGCTGGCGTATTCCGAGCTGGCCGACGTGCCTGAGCGCAGCGAGATGCCGCACTGGGGTTGGCACGGACTGCTCACCCGGTGACGCTTCCTCCCCGGTGCAGTCAAATATCGCGTCAGATTTTGACTGTGCCGGGGGAGAAGCGGGCGATGGGACAATGGAGTTGCCATGACTGCACTCCCGCTCGTCTTCGACGCCCCACGCCGCGGCAAGCCGCCGGCCCACCTCGCCGACCTCGACTCGTCTGCCCGACGCGCCGCGGTGACATCACTCGGGCTGCCGGGCTTTCGCGCCGATCAGCTCAGCCGGCACTACTTCACCCGCTTCGAGAGCGATCCGTCCGCAATGACAGACCTGCCCGCTGGGATCCGCGAGCAGGTTCGCGATGCGCTCATGCCGCCGCTGCTGCGCGAGGTGCGCACTCTCGAAACCGACACCGGGACGACACTCAAGACGCTGTGGCGCCTGCACGACGGCGCCCTCGTCGAGTCGGTGCTCATGCGCTATCCCGACCGGGTCACCGTGTGCGTATCGAGCCAGGCCGGCTGCGGGATGGCCTGCCCGTTCTGCGCCACCGGCCAGGGCGGTCTGACCCGCAATCTGTCGACTGCCGAAATCGTCGACCAGGTCGTGGCCGCGGCGCGGGTGGCGCGCGACCGTTTCGGCGCGCGACTGTCGAACGTTGTGTTCATGGGCATGGGCGAGCCGCTGGCCAACTACGCCAGGCTCGCCACCGCGCTGCACCGGCTGATCGACCCCGCGCCGGACGGGCTCGGACTCTCACAACGCTCGGTGACCGTCTCGACCGTCGGGCTCGTCCCCGCAATCAACAAGCTCACCGACGAAGGGCTCAACGTCACCCTCGCGGTCTCGCTGCACGCCCCCGACGACGAGTTGCGCAACACCCTCGTCCCGGTCAACACCCGCTGGAAGGTCGCCGAAGTGCTCGCCGCAGCGGACGCGTATGCCGCGCGGACCGGTCGGCGCTACTCGATCGAGTACGCGATGATCCGCGACGTCAACGACCACGGCTGGCGTGCCGACCTGCTCGGCGACCTGCTCGCACCGCGGCTTGCGCACGTGAACCTCATCCCGTTGAACCCGACACCGGGGTCGGAATGGGACGCCTCGCCCAAGCCCGTCGAGCGTGAGTTCGTCCGCCGGCTCGAAGCGCGCGGTGTCACCGTGACCGTGCGCGACACACGCGGCCGCGAGATCGACGGCGCCTGCGGTCAGCTCGCCGCTGCCGAGTAGCGCCCCGGCCATGGCGCTGCGTGATCTCGGCACGCTCGTGCGTGGTGGCTTGCGTCTGGATCGCTCGCAGTCCGACCCGCTCGTCGCGCTGCGCAATGCCGTCGGCATCGCCGTTCCGCTGATCATCGCCGCCGCGACAGGTGCCGTGTCCGCCGGGCTCGCGTCGACCATCGGTGCGCTGCAGACCGGTCTGGCCGACCGGCCGGGGCCGTACCGGCTGCGTGCGTTGCGGATGCTCGGAACGGCGTTCGCCGCCGCCGTGACGAGCGGGCTTGCCGTGTTGTGTTCGCGCAGTGACGCCGCGTCGGTCGTGTTGCTGCTCGTGCTCGCGTTCGGCGCGGGACTGCTCGTGACCGGCGGCCCGAGCGCTACCCAGGTCGGGGTTGCGGCGACCGCAGCAGCGATCATCCTCGGACACCTGCCCGAACCGCCCGGCGCGGCCGTGCATGTCGGGTTGCTCGTGCTCGCCGGTGGAGCCGGGCAGGCGCTGCTCGCCGTCGCAGCATGGCCGCTCGGGCGACACGCACCCGAGCGAACGGCCTTGGCCGGGCTCTACGCCGACCTTGCGGCCGAGGCGCACCGTCCGGCCGGCCCTGGTGCCGCGCCGGCCGCGACGGCCACGGTGGGCGCGGTGCGCGAGACGCTCTACGGACTCGGCCATGACCACGGACCGAGCGTCGAGGCGTACCGGGTGCTGCTCGACGAGGCCGAACGCATTCGTCGCGAGGTCGCCGCGATTGCGGCGTTGGTCGAGCGGCTGGCCGCAACGGGCGCGACCGTCGACGCCGGACTCGTGCGCGCAGCGCTCGGCAGCGCGGGTGACGTGCTCACGGCCGTCGCGTCCGCCCTGACCACGGGACGCTCGGTGCCGGACGAGCGACTCGAACCGGCCCGCGAGGCCGTGAATCGGGCGCTCGCCCGCCTCGACGGCGCCGACGATCTCACCCGCCGGGCCGCGGCCGCGCGGCTGCGGGCGGTCGCGGGCCAGCTCCGCGCCGTCGTTGAGTCGACCGCGACCGGCGCCGTCGAGGGACGCAGGCCGGAACCGCAGGACGTGCGTGGCGCACCGGTGCTGCGCGACCCGATCGCGGCGCTGCGTGCCAACCTCACCCCTGACTCCGAGGTCCTGCGCCACGCCGTCCGGACAGCGGTGATGGTCGCCGGCTCAGACCTGGTCGTGCGGCTCGCCGGGTTCGAGCACGGGTACTGGGTGTCGCTGACCGTGCTCGTCGTGCTCCGTCCCGACTTCGGGTCCACGTTCCAGCGGGCCGTCCTGCGGGTGCTGGGCACGGTGGTCGGGCTCGTCGTCGCGACCGAGTTGCTGCACTGGGTCCCGGGCGGCACCTGGTACCTGATCGGGCTCGTCGCGCTGGCGTACTTCGGTATGCGGCTGGCCGGGCCGGGCAATGTCGGGCCGACCGCCGTGTCGCTGAGCGCGCTCGTCGTGGTGTTGCTCGCACTCAACGGGGTCGCGCCGCTTCAGACCCTCGTCGACAGGTCGGCCGCTACCCTCGCCGGCGGCGTGCTGGCAATGCTGGCCGCGTTGCTGCTGCCCGTGTGGGAGCGCGACCGCGTCTCATCGCGCCTTGCCGACCTCGTCGCCGCCTATCGCCGATACCTCGACGCACTCGCAGATCCGGAGGCAACGGCAGAGATCCGGCAGCGGGCTCGCGCCGGGTCGCGACTGGCGCGGACGAACGCGCTCGCCTCGCTCGAGCGGGCCCGCTCCGAGCCGGTCGTCGCGCGCAGCGCGGTCGAACTCGCCGAGAGTGTGCTGGCCAACACGCACCGCATCGTGCACGCGTTGATGACGCTGGACACGCTGCGTCCGGTCACGCGCGAGACGGCTCGCCTGGACGAGTTCCTGCGCGCGTGTTCGCAGGCCCTGTCGACGTGCGAACGGGCCGTGCGCGAACAGACGACACCGCGCGCGATCCCGCGGTTGCGCCCGCTCCAGGAACAGGTGTTGCTCGAGCTGCGCGCGCATCCGGACACCGAGCCGGACACTGTCGCTGCCCTCGCCGACGCCACCGATCGGCTCGCCGACGGCATCGACACGTTGGTTGCGGGGTTGCGACGCCGGCTCGGCGCGAACTCCACATCCGCTGGTAGTACGGTCGCGCCGTGAGTGCCTTCGATGATCTTGCTACGTTCGCGGCGCTCCCCCGGGTGACGGCGCTGACGTTGAGCGGCGACGGTCGCCGGTTGGTAGCGACGGTGCAGCAACCCGATGCCAAGAATGCGCGCTATATCAGCGAGTTGTGGGAGCTGGATCTGGCCGGTGAAGCGTCGCACCGGCTCACCAATTCACCCCAGGGCGAGACCGGTGCCGTGTTCCTCGGCGACGGCCGGCTCGCGTTCACGTCGTCTCGCGCGCGGCCCGGCTCCGAAGGTGACGACGACGCCGCGCTGTGGGCGTTGCCGGCGGCCGGCGAACCGGAGCTGCTGCGCCATCGCGCCGGGGGACTGTCCGGAGCAGTCGTCGCCGCGCGCTCCGGCCATGTCGTACTTGCCGGGAGCAGGCTCACGTTCTCGAACGAGTCCGACGACGCCGAGCGGCGCAGCGTCCGCAAGGACCGCAACATCTCGGCGATCCTGCACCGGGGCATGCCGATCCGGTACTGGGATCACGAACTCGACGTCGAGTCGGCCCGGCTGCTCGTGCTCGATCCGCGCGGCACACAGTTGCGTGACCTCGCGCCCGACGCCGACATCGAGCTCACCGAAGCGTCGTTCTCGATCAGCGCCGACGGCGCGCTCGTCGCAACCACGTGGATGACCCGAGCGCCGGACGGACGGGCACCGGGATCGATCGTCCTGATCGACGTCGCGTCCGGCGATCGGCGTGTACTGCTGGCCTCGGACGCCGACAGCGACTACTCGCGACCGCAGATCAGCCCGGACGGTTCGACCGTTGCCGCGTCGCGATACCTGGAGGCGCGCTTCGACCGGCCCTGGCACGAGGAGCTGGTGTTCGCGCGAGCCGACGATGCACCGGTCGTCGCCGATCTCGGCGACCTCTATGCGACCGAGTGGGTGTGGTCGGCAGGCGGAGACATCCTCTACGTGGCCGGTGATCTGCACGGACGCGGTGCGGTGCTGGCGGTCGACCCGGGCACCGGTTTCGTCGAACGGCGTCTCGTCGCCGATGCGTCCTACTCGAGCCTGTGCGTGGCACCTGACGGCGCCAAGCTCTACGCACTGCGGTCGGCGATCGATTCACCGCCGCGTCCTGTCGTGATCGACACCAGCCTCGAGGACCAATCACCGTCAGTGCTGTCAGCGCCGGGGACGATCCCCGAACTCCCCGGCGACCTCGTCGAGCTCAGCGCGACGAGTGCGGACGGCGAATCGGTGCACGGCTGGCTGTGCCTGCCGCCCGGGTCCGACCAACCGGCACCGGTGATGCTGTGGATCCACGGCGGACCGATGACCTCGTTCAACGCCTGGAGCTGGCGCTGGAATCCGTGGCTCGCCGTCGCCCGCGGGTGGGCGGTCGTGATGCCCGACCCGGCACTGTCGACCGGCTACGGCCAGCGGTGGCTCGACCGTGCTTGGCCGTACCAGGCTGCCGAGGTCTTCGCCGACTGCACGGCGGTGCTGGATTCGGTGCTCGAGCTGCCCGACGTCGACCGATCGCGCGTCGCGTGCCTGGGCGCATCCTTCGGCGGCTACATGACCAACTGGGTGGCCGGTCACGCGGCCGAGCGGTTCGGTGCGATCGTGACGCACGCCGGGCTGTACGCGCTCGATCAGCAGCACAAGACAACCGATATGGCGATGTTCAAGAACGGCATCTTCGGCGAGCCGGCCGAGCATCCGCAGTGGTATCGCGACAACTCGCCGCACTACGGCCAGGTCGGCGACACGCCGATGCTGATCATCCACGGCAACCGTGACTACCGCGTACCGATCAGCGAAGCGTTGCGGTTGTGGTGGGACCTGGTCAGTGGTTGGGACGGCGATCCGGACGACCTACCGCACCGGTTCCTGCAGTTGACCGGCGAGAACCACTGGGTGCTCTCGCCGGCCAACGTCGAGATCTGGAACGACGCCGTGCTCGGCTTCTGTGCCCAGCATGTGCTCGGGCAGAAGTGGACGCCGTCCCCGTTGCTCTGACTCAGGCCGAGACGGCCTCGAGTTCGAGGTCGGGCACGATCTCCGGCTTGCGCGTGCGGATCGAGAACGTGACCAGCAGCCAGGTTCCCGCGAGCAGCGCCGTCGCCGTCCAGAAGGACGCATCGGCGGCAGTGACGAACACGTGCCGGGCAGCCGCGGCCCGGGACAGACCCGGGTCGAGGTGTTGTTCGGCGTTCTGGCTCGCGGTACCGAAGACGGTGACCAGCACGGCAAGGCCGAGCGATCCGCCGACCTGCTGCATGACGTTCACCAACCCCGAAGCAGCACCGGCGTCCTGCGGTTCGACGCCGTCCAACGCGGCCGTCGTCAGCGGGACGAATGCCAGACCGTTGCCGAGTCCGAAGACCACGCAGCGCGCCGGCGAGGTCGAGATAGCTGGTCGACTCCGACATCTGCGTCAGCAGCAACATGCCGAGGGTCGAGAAGGTGATCCCGGTGATCATCAGACTCGCTGGTCGCCGAACCGGTCGACGAGGAAGCGCGCCGACAGCTGCGAACTGGTGAACACCAAGGCCGTGAGCGGCAGGAACGCGAAACCGGTGCGCAGGTCGCTGTAGCCGAGTACGCCGCGCAGGAACTGGGTCAGGAAGAAGAACATGCCCATCATTCCGGCGACCAGCAGCAGCCGCGCGATGTACGCGCTCGTGCGGTTGCGACTGGCGAACAGACGCAGTGGCGTGATCGGCGACTCGGCGCGCATCTCGATCACCACGAAGCGGCGAGCAGGACGAGGCCGACGGCGAACGATGCGACAGTGGCTGGGTTCGCCCACCCGTCGGTGGCGGCGTGCACGAACCCGTAGACGAGCGCGGTCATGCCGATCGTCGAGGTGAGCGCGCCGGCCAGGTCGAAGCGGCCGTGGTTGCGCTCGGTCTCCGGCAGCACGGAACGGCCCAGCGATGAGCAGGGCAGACGCCGATCGGGACGTTGACGAACAGCACCCAGCGCCACGACGCCCACTCGGTGAGCATGCCGCCGGCGATCAGGCCGACCGCGCTGCCGCCGATCGAGACCGCGGTGTAGAGGCCGATGGCGCGGGTGCGCTCGCGGCCCTGCGGCGAACATCGTCATGAGCAGCGCGAGAGCCGACGGCGAGGCAAGCGCGCCGCCGACGCCCTGCACGGCGCGGGCGACGAGCAGCTCGGCCGGGTTCTGGGCGAACCCGCCGATGAGCGAGGCGAGCGTGAACAGGCGCGATGCCGGCCAGGAACACGCGGCGGCGACCGAGGATGTCACCGGCGCGGGCGCCGAGCAGCAGCAGCCCGCCGAAGGTCAGGGTGTAGGCGTTGACGACCCACGAGAGGCTGGCGGCGGAGAAGCGCGAGGGCCGAACGGATGTCGTGCAGCGCGATGTTCACGATGGTCGCGTCGAGCACGACCATCAGCTGGCAGGTGAGGATGAGGGCCAGGACGAGGTCCGGCGGCGTTTGCGCGCCCGGTCGCGCCGTCGCCAGCTGGTGAGTGGCGCGGTTCGCCACTCGGGACGGAGCTTGCACAGACACGAGCAAAATCCTCGATCGGAGTAGTAGCATCGGTGAAACGGAAGGATCCTCCGGTAAGAACAATACGGAGGGTAGCCTCCGGTTATGCAAGTCGATTTCGGGACGAGATTCGGGGAAGGGTGACGCCGGTCGAGCACCGACACCGACTCACCCGCGCGCGCCCCGCGCAAGGACGCAGCGCGCAACCGACGAGGCGTTGCTGGCCGCGGCGCGGCGAGGTCTTCGCCGAGCGCGGCGTCGAGAGCTCGCTGGAGGAAATCGCCCGGCGCGCCGGGGTCGGCATCGGCACGCTCTACCGCCACTTCCCGAACCGCGATTCCCTCAATCGAGGCGGTCTACCGCCGCGAGGTCGAGATCACTGTGCGACGACGCCGGCGAGCTGCTCGGCGACCAACGATCCGGTCGATGCGCTGTCGGCCTGGATGCGCCGTTTCGCCGGCTACGTCGCGCGCAAGCGGGGCATGGCCATGGCGCTCAAGTCGGCGCTCGGCCCGGACAACGAGCTGTTCAGCTACAGCCACAAGCGGATCAAGGACGCGCTCGGTTCGCTCGTCGACGCCGCCGTTGCGTCCGGCCAGATCCGCTCCGACGTCGACTACGACGATCTGTTGCGCGCGATGAGCGGGATCTGCATGGCGACCGACTCACCCGGCTGGTCCGAACGCAGCGGCCGCCTGGTCGACCTGCTCGTCGACGGCCTGCGCTACGGGGCCCCCGGCTAGTCGCTGATGAGCGCGTGCACCGACGGTGGGACGGCGATCCCCGCGCGCAGGTCGGGTGCCTCGCGCGGCGCGTCGTAGACCGAGTGCTGCGGCACAACGCCTGCCCATGAGTCGGCCGCGACGTCGTCGTCGGGATCGTCGGGCCAGCCCGCGGAAATCTTCAACGACCACTCGCTGATGGGCAGCTCCAGCACAAGAGTCGCCGCGATCTCGGCCTTGCGCGGACGGCGGATCTCGGCCGACCGTCCGGGGATGAGGCGCTCGGTGATCAGGTCGAGCGCTGCCTCGACGTCGGTCGCCACAGTGCACGTGCCGAACAACACCGCACTGCGATAGTGCAGCGACGACTCGAACGCCGACCGCGCGACGAGAACACCCTCGACGGTCGTCACCGTCAGACACGTCGGCGCCCCGTCAGCAAGACGACGCATCCAGCGCGAACCGGTCGACCCGTGTGCAAGCAGCCGGTCGCCGTCGCGCACGATCGCGGTCGGGATCACCACCGGGTGACCGTCGTCGCCGACGATGCCGAAGTGGCCGAGTATGCAGCTGTCCAGCAGGGCGTCCAGATCAGCACGCTCGGTGCTGCCCTTCTCGCGCAAACGGGTGATGTCGGTGCGTGTCACCGCATTCGTGGTCTTCGCGCGAGCGCTCATCGGCCTATTACACCGTTGACGAGAGCGGCCATCCGGGACGGGGTGCCGTGCGTGCTTTCGGCGTGGTCGGCCCAGGTCATCGCCTGCAGGGCGGCGTTTGCGCCGAGCCAGCGCAGCGGCTCGGGCTCCCAATCGCGGCGAGCGGTGCCCGACCCAGGGCAGTGTGGTGCAGCCCGGTATCGCGTCGCCGTGATCAGGTCGGCCAGCGTTCGCCCCGCGAGGTTCGTCGTCGACACCCCGTCACCGACGTAGCCGCCGGCCCAGGCGAGTCGGGTCGTCGCGGTCGAGGCCGACGGAGGCGTGCCAGTCGCGGGCGATGCCGAGCGGGCCGCCCCACCGATGCGTGATGCGCGTCGGCGCAGCACCGGGAACAGCTCGTGGAGCGTCTGCTCGAGGGCTGCGAACACGCGGGCGTTGCGATCGAAGTCGGGACGGATTCGCGAGCGGAAGTGATACGGCGCGCCGCGTCCGCCGAAGACCATCCGTCCGTCAGCACGTGCGCTGGCCGTAGATGATCAGATGGCGGTAATCGCTGAACGTTTCGCGGTCGCGCAGCCCGATCTCGTCCCAGACCGAGTCGGGCAGCGGCTCGGTGGCGACGATCAGTGAGTACACCGGGGCGATCGCGCGGCGCAGTCCGTTCAGCGCGCGGCGTGTAGCCCTCGGTCGCGCGCACGACCGTGTCGGCATGGACCGTGCCGCGTCGGGTGCGCACCGCGCCCGGCTCGACGAGCTTGGCGCGGGTTTGCTCGTAGATCGTGACGCCGCGCGCTTCGACGACCTCGGCGAGTCCGCGGACGAGTTTGGCGGGCTGCATGGCTGCGCAGTGCGGTGTGTAGGTGCCGCCGGCAACGTGAGTCGCGTTGAGGCGGGCGCCTGCAGCGTCAGCGTCGAGCAGTTCGAGGTCAAGGCCGTACTCGGCCGCTTCGCGTGCCTCGTCCCTCGCGCGCTGTAGTTGTGGCGCGCTGCGGGCGAGCACGACCGTGCCGCCGTGAGCGATGTCGGCCTCGATGCCTTCCCGGGTGGCGGCGTCGACCACGGCCTGCACCGAGTCGCGCATCGCGGCGTACTGGGCGATCGCGGCGTCGCGGCCCGACTCGGCGGCGAGCGTGTCGATTCCGACCGGATACAGCGCCGAGCACCAGCCGCCGTTGCGTCCGGACGCGCCGAAGCCGGCGATGCGGGCCTCGACGACTGCAATCCGCAGGCTCGGGTCGAGCTCGTGCAGGTAGTACGCCGTCCAGAGCCCGGTGAGTCCACCGCCGACGATCGCAACGTCCGCCGTCGTGTCGCCGTACAGGTCGTCGCGTGGTTCGACCGGTGGCAGCTGGTCGAACCACAGCGACAGACGCGCTGTAGTCGTCGAAGGGTTCAGGTGCCGAATTCAAGACAGTGTCGAGGCTGACCGACTGGTAGCCGTGGGCCTCGGCGACCGGGCCGTTGGTGAGCTGGCCCTCGTGGGTGTTCAGGCCGAGGGCGAGCGCGTGGTCGTGCGCGCAGCGCCTCGCGCCAGCCGCGGTTGGCCAGCTCGACGGCGTAGGGCAGCGTCACGTTGGTCAGCGCGTAGGTGGACGTGTGCGGCACGGCGCCCGGCATGTTCGCGACGCAGTAGAAGACCGAGTCGTGGACCATGTAGGTCGGGTCGGCGTGCGTGGTCGGACGCGAGTCCTCGAAGCAGCCGCCCTGGTCGATCGAGATGTCGACGAGCACCGAGCCCGGCTTCATCCGCGAGACCAGTTCGTTGCTGATGATCTTCGGCGCCTTGGCGCCCGGCACCAGCACGGCGCCGATGACCAGGTCGGCGTCGAGCACGGCCCGCTCGACCTCGTAGGCGTTGGAGGCGATCGTCTGGCAGTGGCCCTGGTAGATCGCGTCCATCTGGCGCAGCCGGGCGACGTTGCGGTCGAGCAGCAGCACCTCGGCCTGCATGCCGAGCGCGATCGCAGCGGCGTTCTGGCCCGAGACGCCGGCGCCGATCACGACGACCTTGGCGGCGTACACGCCGGGGACGCCGCCCATGAGCGTGCCGCGGCCGCCGCCCTGGCGCATCAGGTGGTACGAGCCGACCTGCGGGGCGAGCCGCCCGGCCACCTCGGACATCGGCGCCAGCAGCGGCAGCGATCCGTCCGGCAGCTGCACGGTCTCGTAGGCGATGCCGGTCGTGCCCGCGGCGAGCAACGCGTCGGTGCACGGCCTGGTCGGCGGCAAGGTGCAGGTAGGTGAACAGCACCTGGTCCTTGCGCATGCGGTGGTATTCCTCGGCGATCGGCTCCTTGACCTTGAGCACCATGTCGCCGGTGGCCCAGACGTCGTCGGCCGTGTCGAGGATCTGCGCGCCCGCGGCGACGTAAGTCGTCGTTGGGGATCGACGAGCCGACGCCGGCGTCCTTCTCGACGAAAACCTCGTGCCCGTTGCTCACCAACTCGTGCACGCCGGACGGGGTGATGGCCACCCGGTACTCGTGATTCTTGACCTCGCGTGGGATACCAACCTTCATGCCGAGATTGTGGAACATAACGACGACTGATCACCAGATCTACGAACATGATTCGCTAGAGTCGTGTTGTGCCTGGTGAAAGTTCGATCGTCGGCCCGATGCCCGCGCGTCTCGCCGAACGATGTTCTGGACGAGATCGACCGCCGAATCGTGCGTGCCCTCGCCGACGACGCCCGGATGCCGAACAACGCCTTGGCGGCCCTGGCCGGCGTCGCCCCGTCGACCTGCCTTGGCCGGGTGCGCGCGCTGCGCGAGCGCGGCGCGATCCGCGGCTACCACGCCGATATCGACCCCGCCGTGCTCGGCCGCCCGTTGCAGGCGATGATCGCCGTCCGGCTGCAGTCGCACGCGCGTGGTCACATCCCCGACTTCATGGCGAAGATCGCGAGACTGCCCGAAGTCATCAACGTGTTCTTCCTCGGCGGGGCGAACGACTTCCTCGTGCACATCGCCGCAACGAGCACGACCAATCTGCGCGACTTCGTTGTGGTGAACCTGAGCGGCAATCCGGACGTGGCTCTCACGGAGACGAATCTGATCTTCGAACACATCCGAGCGGGAGTTACCCACTGATGCCCACCACGATCTTCGGCCTACCGGCGCACATCCTTCTCATCCACGTCGTGATCGTGCTGATACCGCTGGGCGCGCTGTTCACCGGGCTGTCCGCGGTGTGGCCGGCGGCGCGGCACAAGCTCGGTTTCATCAGCCCGCTCACGTCGCTGATCGCGCTGATCTTCGTACCGATCACCGTGAGCGCAGGCAGTTGGCTCAAGAACCAGCTGCACTACTCGGGCGCCCTCGAGGCGCGCATCCAGCATCATGCGAATCTTGCCGGAGGCTTCGGGTGGTACGCGCTGGGACTGTTCGTCGTCTCGGCCGCGGTGTGGTGGGTCGGGCGCGACCACGAGTTCGGCGTGATCTCGCACGGGTCGGGCACCGCGTCGCGGCTGCCGGCGCTGTGGGCGACCGTCCTCATGGTCGTGTCCGTCGCGATGTCGCTCTTGATCGTGTGGCAGCTCTATCGCATCGGCGATGCAGGTGCCCATGCGGTGTGGGACGGCATCGTCCGGTAGCGGGTGCATGTAGATCATTTCGGGTGTTAGCCTCCCTCTGCCCACAGGGAGGGTTCGTTGCTCATGCCGTCGATCCGACGCGCCGCGGTGGTCGGTTGCGCACTCCTCGCCGTGCCGCTAGCGCTCGTTGCTCCAGCCACCGCCGCAACGCCACGGCCGACGGTCACTGCGGTGTCGCGGCCGCTCGCGCCGTTCGGCGGCGGGGTACGCATCACGATCACCGGTACAGGATTCACCGGTGTCCGGTCGGTTCGCTTCGGTGCCGCGTCAGGACGATCGCTGACCGTTTCGGACCCGCGAAAGCTGTCGGTGACGGCACCCGCCCTCGCGCCAGGCATCGTCGACATCACCGTCGTCACCAGCCACGGAACATCGGCAGCGATGAGCGCTGACCGCATCCGGTACGTCGGAGCGCCGGTCGTGACATCGGTCAGCCCGACCGGAGGCGATCCCGCAGGCGGCGAGACCGTCACCGTGCACGGCAAGCAGTTCTACGGCTCACCGTCCGTCGTCTTCGGTACAGCGGCCGGAACGGCCGTTGAGGTCGTCGACGCCCGCACACTGACGGTGCGCGTACCTGCGCAGAGCGCGCAGACCGTCGATGTACGCGTGCACACGATCGCCGGGACTTCCGCAGTAGCCGCCGACGACCAGTTCGACTACCGCCTACCGGCGGTCACCTCAGCGCGGATCGCGGACACGACGGCATCGAGTGTTCTCCTGCGATGGTTGCCGTCGGCCGGCAACTCGACCGAGATCAAGCGCGATGGCACGACAATCGCGATCGTCGACCCACAGACCTACGAGTACCGCGACACGGGGCTCGCGACCGCGTCGGACCACACCTACACCCTCGTGGCAGTGGCGAACGGCGCACAGTCCGATCCCGTCATCGTGTCCACCGCGACGCAATCCAGCGCGCGGCCCGCGGTGCCGGTCGAACTCGGAATTCGGTACTCGCCGGTCCGGCCGGACATCGGTCCCTGTGAGTCAATACCGACGTGGCAAGGGGCCATCGTGGGCTCCTACTTGGATCTGCTTGCCACGATCGACAACCCGGACGCGCCTTCGACGCCGATGCGGGCCGACTTCGAGTTGAGTGACGTCACGACCGGCCCGGCGACCGTTGTCGTATCCGCGTCGGACCCCACGGGACAGACGAGCATGACGTCGACGGGGGCGGGCGAACGAGAGGTGGACGCCTCGATTCCGCTCAGTGTGTTGACCGAAGGCCACTTCTACGAGGTCGATGCTGTCGGCGATGACGGCACAACGACGACCGCGGCGAGCGCTGCGTGCGTCTTCGGCTACGACACAACGGCGCCGTCGATCACCGGAGTCACCGCGAGTTCGAGTCCGTACCGAACGGGGCAGCCGATCACGTTCACCGTGACGGGCGCCGAGGTGGCACCGGCGTCAGGCGAAGCGAGCGGCCTCGCCCATTTCGGCTACTCGTTCGCCAACGGCACCGAGCTCGACAGCGACGGCGGGACACACGTCACTGGCACAGGTGACGACATGAACAAGACCGCGACGATCACGTTCACGCCGAGCCAGTGGGGCCAGAACACGCTCTACGTGCACGTCCTCGACCACGCCGGCAACACGTCGACCACGTACACGTACAGACTTCTACGTGCAGGGCTACTGGTTACCTCCCGCCGGCGAACACACCCTGCGCGGGGAACGCGCCGTTCGCGACGATGATGCGGGTCAGGCCCTTGCCGAGCTCGACCAGCCGGGCGGTGCGCTCGGCACCCAGGTGCTCCCACGGCGCGGCGTCGAGCGCGTCGGTCATGGCCTCGACCTCGGCCCGCTGCGCGACGCCGGCCTCGGTGAGCTGGTCACCGTCCATCAGCCCGCGGTCCTTCGAGCGCGGCGAGCGCGGCGGTCCACTGCTCGTCCGACCAGCCGCGCAGCGTCTTCGCGGCTTCGACGGTGAAGCCGCGGCCGGTCGCCGTGTGCGTGACGATCGACTCGATGCCGGACAGCCCGGCGCGAGCCAGTGCCATCGTGTGGCCGTCGCCGCGCGACTCGCGCAGCAGGGTCGCCGCGTGCCACATCGCCAGATGCGGCTCGTCCGGCCACGGCAACGCGGCGTGGCCGGCGTAGAGCGGGCGTCCTTCAGGAGTGAGCGCGGTCGTCGCCTCGCGGGCGAGTTCGGCCAGCTTCGGATACCTCCGGCGAGTCGACCGCGTCGCCGAGCAGCCGGCGCAGGGCGAGATCGGCGCTGCGCAGTCGCGCGGCCAGGATCTCTTCGATCGTCGCGAGCGTCCACGCCCGCGGGATGTACTTGGCGACCAGGTCCGGGTTGAAGTTCACGAACGTCGCCGTGGTGACGCCGGGAGTCACCGCGCCCATCGGTGCCGAGCGCGACGCGAAGTACGGCATGCGCCCGGGACGTAGCCCGGCCGCGACGAGCTGCTCCTCTGCCTCGGGCGCGAAGTAGATCATCGAGTGCAGGGAGTCGGTGGCGCGGTGCGCACGCCCGGCGAGTTCGCTCACCCGGCCGACCCTAGAACCGTCCAGCGATCGCCGTCCCGAGGCGGTGTCCCGACAGCCACGCCGATTCGACTCGCGGCGCACCGCTCGGACACCACGAATCGCCGCACACGGCAAGCCGCTCCGTCCCACCAGTACGGCGCGTCGCCGTGCGTGCCGGCCGGCTTGGCGAACGTCCAGCGGTGCGCGTGCGTCCACACGGGTTCGCCGGTGATCGACAACAGTCGTCGCGCCGCGGCGAGCGCCGGCGCGATCGCTGCTCGGGATCGTCGAGGTGAGCGCGAGCACGTTCGCTGGTGGTGTGCAGGACGAGCACCGGCGCGCCGTCGCCGCGACGCGCGCCGTCGTCGGCGATCGACGTGAGGTCGGGATCGTCGTTGACGAACGCGGCGTCTGCAGCGCCCACGTCCGCGAACGCGAACCCGGCAGCGACGGCGATGACCGGCTCGTAGTCGACCCAGTCGATCAGGTTTCCTGCTAGTCGGGCCGCTTGCGCGTCGGGCATCGCCAGCACCGTCACGTCGTAGCCGGTCGGCAGATCACGTACCTCGTCCTCGAGACGTCACCTCGCCGTGCAGGTCGCGGGCGAGGCTGCGCAGCCCGTCGCGCGTCGCGAAGCGCATCGGGCCGGACGTCGTCGTGCGCCCGTCGCGACCGAACACGTCGAACGTGTCCGTCCACTCATGGACGAGGCCGCGGCGAAGCCAGTCTGCGACCACGGCGGCGAAGTCGTCGTCCTTCGACGGTGAAGTACGCAGCACCGAGGTCGACGCGCCGTCCGTGCAGTTGCGGTGACGCCAGCCGGCCGCCGACCGCGCGACCGCGCTCGCGCACAGTGACATCGACGCCGGATGCCCGCAGCGCGGCCGCGCACGCCGCACCGGCGATCCCGGCGCCGACGACCAGTACGCGTCCCACTCGGCCACATTAACCACCGCGAGTGGTCACCTCTCGCGCGAGTGGTCCGATAACTGACCACTCGACGCGAAAGTGACCACTCGCGGAGGAGCGATCGGGACGAGCGGTGGCTCAGATGCGCGACCAGGCCTCGGTGAACACCGAGCGCAGGATCTGCTCGATCTCGTCGAACTCCGCCTGGCCGATGATCAGCGGCGGCGCGAGCTGCACGACCGGGTCGCCGCGGTCGTCGGCGCGGCAGTAGAGCCCGGCGTCGAACAGCGCCTTGGACATGAAGCCGCGCAGCAGACGATCGGCCTCTTCGCCCTCGAAGGTCTCCTTGGTGTTCTTGTCCTTCACGAGCTCGATGCCGTAGAAGTAGCCGTCGCCGCGCACGTTGCCGACGATCGGCAGGTCGTTCAGCTTCTCGAGCGTCGCGCGGAACGCGCCCTCGTTGTCGAGCACGTGCTGGTTGAGACCCTCACGGTCGAAGATGTCGAGGTTCGCCATCGCGACCGCGGACGACACCGGGTGACCGCCGAACGTGTAACCGTGCGGGAACACTCGCATCGCCGTTCCAGAACGGCTCGGCGATGCGGTCGCTGATCAGGCACGCGCCGATGGGGGAGTAGCCACTCGTCATGCCCTTGGCGCAGGTGATCATGTCCGGGACGTAGCCGAACTTGTCGGCACCGAACATCGTGCCGAGCCGGCCGAACGCGCAGATGACCTCGTCGGAGACCATCAGGACGTCGTGCTTGTCGCAGATCTCGCGCAGCCGCTGGAAGTAACCGGGCGGCGGCGGGAAGCAGCCGCCGGAGTTCTGGACGGGCTCGACGAAGACCGCGGCGACGGTGTCGGCGCCTTCCATCTCGATGGCCAGGTCGATCTGGTCAGCGGCCCACCGGCCGAACGCCTCGTAGTCGTCGCCGTGCTCGGGCGCGCGGTAGAAGTTCGTGTTCGCCGCCTTGTGCGCGCCGGGGACGAGCGGTTCGAACCACTTCTTCGCGTCCGGGATGCCGGTGATCGACAGCGCGCCCTGCGGCGTGCCGTGATAGGCGATGTTGCGGCTGATGACCTTGGTCTTCATCGGCTGGCCGACGAGCTTCCAGTACTGCTTGGCCAGCTTCCACGCGGTCTCGACGGCCTCGCCACCACCGGTGGTGAAGAAGACCTTGTTCAGGTCGCCCGGGGCAAGGTCGGCGAGCCGGTCGGCGAGCTCGATGGCCTGCGGGTGGGCGTAGCTCCACAGCGGGAAGAACGCGAGTTCGTTGGCCTGCTTGAACGCGGCCTCGGCCAACTCGCGGCGGCCGTGCCCCACCTGCACCACGAACAGGCCGGCCAGCCCGTCCAGGTATGCCTTTCCGTGCACGTCGTAGACGCGCGCGCCGTCGCCACGCACGATGGTCGGCACCGGCGAGTTGGCGTACGACGAGAGCTTCGTGAAGTGCATCCACAGATGCTCACGGGCCTTGTCGGACAGTTCGGACGCCGCGGGATCGTTCAGCGGCTGGTTCATTTCGCACCCCAGTTGTAGGTCTGCTTGGCGAGCTTCAGATAGAGCCAAGACTCGGTCCGCTCGACGCCGTCGAGCGAGCGGATGTTTCGGTTGACCACCTGCAGGAGGTGGTCGTCGTCCTCGACGACTATTTCGGCGAGGATGTCCCACGACCCCGCGGTCACCACGAGGTAGTCGACCTCGGGGATCTGCGCGAGTTTCGCGGCCACAGCTTCGATGTCCCCGCTCACCGAGATCCCGACCATCGCCTGGCGGGCGAACCCGATCTGCATCGGGTCGGTCACCGCGACGATCTGCATCACGCCGGAATCGATCAGCTTCTGCACGCGCTGGCGCACGGCCGCCTCGGACAGGCCGACCGCCTGTCCGATCGACGCGTACGAACGGCGCCCGTCGGCCTGCAGCTGCTCGATGATGGCCCGGCTGACGTCGTCGGTCGTGATTCGTGCGGGGGTACGAGCCATGACAACGATTTTGCCTGCCTTGTTCATGGTTTGGCAAGCGAATCCGTAGTATAACGCTCAGCGAACGACGCAAACCGCTGCGTCCGCTTCCGAGGAGCCAGCCGTGGCGCTTGCAGCTACTCCGTCCGACCTGTTCGCCGGCGAAGCCCGCGCCGAGAAGGCCAAACTCCAGAAGCACTTCGGCCGGGCCGACATCTTCTTCTTCCTCGTCTGCACGCTGGTCGGCGTCGACGGCCTCGGCCTGCTCGCGACCTTCGGCGGTGCCGGGTTCACCTGGTTGATCGCGTGCGTCGTGCTGTTCGCGATCCCGTCGGCGATGCTGCTGGCCGAACTCGGGGCGACCTTCACCGACGAGGGCGGTCCGTACGTGTGGGTGCGCCAGGCGTTCGGGCATCTCGCCGGGGCGGTCAACAACTTCTTCTACTGGGTGACCAACCCGGTGTGGATGGGCGGGACGCTCGTCGGCACCGCTGCCGGCGGGTTCATCACGTTCTTCAACAACGGCCGCGACTACTCGACGACCACGCTCGCGCTTGATCGGCATCCCGTTCATCTGGCTCGGCGTGCTGTTCGCGATCCTCTCGTTCCGCGTGGGCAAGTGGGTCGCCACGATCGGCGCGTTCGCCCGGTTCCTGCTGCTCGGGCTTCTTCAGCATCATCGTCGTCGCCTACGGCGTGAAGCACGGCTTCCACGGCATCGGTGCCGGCGACTTCAAACCGACATTCTCGAGCTTCGTCGTCCTCGTGCCGCTGATCCTGTTCAGCCTGGTCGGGCTTCGAGCTGCCGAGCGCGGCCGGCGAAGAGATGGAGGACGCCAAGGACGACGTCCCCGCCGGCATCGCCAAGTCGGTGATCGCGACGACCCTGCTCTACGGGTTGCCGGTGCTCGGCATCCTGCTCGTGCTGCCGGTCAGCCAGGCAACCGGCCTGGCGGGTTTCCCCGACGCGATCAAGCAGGCACTGACCGTGTTCGGCGGCAGCGTCTCGACGGCGTCCGGCGGCACGGTGAGCTCGCACCTGAGCACGTCCGGAGAGGTCATGGGCTGGGTGCTCGCCGTGCTGATCGCGATCGTCGCGTTCACGTCCGGGCTGACCTGGATCATGGGCTCCGACCGCACGCTGGCAGTGTCCTGCTACGACGGCGCGGGCCCGCGCTACTTCGGGCGATTCTCGGCGCGCTTCGGCACCCCGCTGCGCGTCAACGTCCTGTCCGGCCTCGTGTCGAGCGCGGTGTTCATCGCGACGCTGCTCATCACCAGCGGCGACGCGGCCAAGTTCTTCAACGTCGCGCTGTCGCTGGCGGTGTCGACGACGCTGCTGTCCTACCTCGGCATCTTCCCGGCCGCATGGGCTCTGCGCGGTCAGCGCCCGCAGGACGACGACGCCTACCGGGCACCACTCCTGCCGCTGATGACGATCATCTCGACTGCCTTTATCGTGTTCTGCACGTTTGAAATCCTGTTCCCCGGCGCCGGCGCGGCCTGGTTCGGGTCGGCTGTCCGTCCGGACGGGTGGGTGGCGTCGGAGAAGTGGACGTACCTGTTCACCGAGCTCGTCCCACTGCTGATCTTCCTGGCCGTCGCGATCGCTTTCTGGGCCGCCGGGCGTCGACACCGTGCGCAGGTCTCACGCGGTTCCGCTGAGGTTTTACGCGTCTGAAACACGGTAGACGCGCAAATTCGTTGACAACGGGCCGTCTGAGAACGGAATTCGTGTTCGGGCGCTTGTCTCGCGGCGCGCGGCGTGCCACGATGCGTCCACGAATGTCGGGGGAGGGTCCCTGTGGAGGCAACGAAGAATTCATGGATGTGACCAAGGCGGACGTGGCCACCGCAGCCCCCGAGCAAAACTCCCCAACCACTACAGACCCGACAACAGTGCCCGCGATCGAACTCGTGGGGATAGCAAAGCGATTCCACTCCCGGCGCGGCACGGTCACGGCCGTCGAACGCGTCGATCTGGTGATCGGCGAGGGCGAGTTCTTCTCGCTGCTCGGCCCGTCCGGATGCGGCAAGACGACCACGCTGCGCATGATCGGCGGCTTCGAGGAGCCGACCGAAGGCCAGATCCTGCTCTACGGCAAGGACGTCGTCGGAGTGCCGCCCAACCACCGCGACGTCAACATGGTCTTCCAGAGCTACGCGCTGTTCCCGCACATGTCCGTGTTCGACAACGTCGCCTTCGGCTTGCGCCGCAAGGGCGTCGGCTCGAGTGAGGCGAAGCGGCGCGTGGACGAGATGCTCGAACTCGTCCAGCTCGAGGGCAAGTCCGACCGCCGGCCGCGTGAGCTGTCCGGCGGCCAGCAGCAGCGGGTCGCCTTGGCGCGCGCACTGGTCAACCGGCCACGTGCCCTGCTGCTGGACGAGCCGCTGGCCGCGCTCGACCTCAAGCTGCGCCAGGCCATGCAGCTCGAGCTCAAGCGCATCCAGCGCGAGGTCGGCATCACGTTCATCTTCGTCACGCACGACCAGAACGAGGCGCTGACGATGAGCGACCGGCTCGTCGTCATGAACGCCGGCCACATCGAACAGCTCGGCGCGCCACGCGAGATCTACGAGCGGCCGCGCACCCGTTTCGTCGCCGGCTTCATCGGGACGTCCAACCTGATCAGCGGAACGGTCGAGCGCCTCGACGGAACGACCGCGACGCTCGGCACCGGCGCCGACGAGTCGATCATCGTCTACGACGCCAAGGACGCCGGCGCGATCGAGGGCCGCCCCCTCGAGGTGACCGTGCGGCCCGAGAAGATCACGGTCTCGCCCGACCGGCCCGACAGCGGCCGATGCGCGATCCGCGGTCAGGTCAGCGAGGTCGTGTATCTCGGCACGTCCACGCAGTACGCGGTCAAGGCCAACGACGGCAGCGAGCTGCTGGTGTTCCTGCAGAACGCGGCCGACTCCGAGGACATCGTCCATCGCGGTCAGGACGTGTGGCTGTCGTGGCGGCCGGAGCATTCGCTGCCCTTGCAGCGCAGCGAGTCCGAGGCCGCACTGGAAGACGAGGCCGTGTGATGGCTGACAGACATCTCGCTGCTCGCCCGACCTCGTCCGCGGGCTCACGCAGCCGCGGCTCGGCCGCCGGCGGTTCCTTCAGCTCGCCGGCCTGGGCGCCGTCGGCATGGGCCTCGCCGGCTGCGGCATCACCGGGACGGCCGGCAAGGCGGGCGGCATGTACGGCGCCGCCGCCGCGATCGCCGACTTCTGGTCGAAGCAGAAGAAGACCGGGACAGCTCGACTTCGACAACTGGCCGCTCTACATCGACGTCGGCAAGGGCAGCGATCACCCGTCCCTCGACCTGTTCACGAAGCAGACCGGCATCAAGGTCAACTACAGCGAGGGCATCGACCAGGACGACACCTACTACGCGAAGATCGCGCCGCTGTTGAAGGCCGGGCAGGGCACCGGGCACGACCTCATGGTCATCACGAACGGCATCTACCTCGACGACCTGATCGAGCGCGACTATCTCGTCCCGCTCGACCAGACCCAGATGACCAACTTCTATGCCAACGCCAGCGACCTGGTGAAGGACGCGAGCTACGACCGCGGCAACGTCTACACGATGGCCTGGCAGTCGGGCATGACCGGAATCGGCTACGACCCCAAGCGCCTCGGCAGAAAGATCACGAGCTGGAACGACCTGCTCGACCCGAAGCTGTCCGGCAAGATCGGCATGTTCGCCGACAACGAGGACCTGCCGAACTCCGCGCTGTGCGCAGTCGGTGTGAACCCCGAGACCTCGACACCGAGCGACTGGCAGAGAGCCGCACAATGGCTGAAGAAGCAACAGCCGCTGGTGCGCAAGTACTACCAGCAGGACTACGTAGGTCCGCTGTCCAAGGGTGATCTGTACGCATCGATGGCCTGGTCCGGCGACATCTTCCAGGCCAACGCGAACGGGGCGAGCCTCGAGTTCGTCATCCCCAGCGAGGGCGCGCCGATCTGGACAGACAACATGTGCATCCCGGCGCACGCGAGCCACCCGCGGGACGCGATGATCTACATGGACTGGGTGTACCAACCGAAGATCGCCGCGATGCTGGCCGACTACATCAACTACATCACTCCCGTGCCCGCGGCCCAGCAGATCTTCCAGCAGGACGCGAAGCAAGCGACGAAGAAGTCCGACAAGGAGTACTACACCGGACTCGCGTCGAGCCCGCTGGTGTTTCCGAGCCCGTCCGACTTCAGCAAGCTGCACCGCTACCGCGTCCTGACCGCCGACGAGCAGGTCGTCTGGAACAACTTGTTCCAGCCGATCTACCAGTCATGATCCCGCGCGCGTGGCGGGCCCGCCTGGCCCCGTACAGCCTCGTGCTGCCCGGGTGGCTCTGGCTGGTGATCTTCTTCGTCGTGCCGATCCTGACGATGCTGTCGGTGTCGACCATGACCGGCGACGACCTGAACGGGTTCACGCAGACGTTCCATCTGCATACCTACGTCGAGGCATGGAGCAGCTACCACACGCAGATCGTGCGATCGATCGTGTACGGCCTCATCGCCACCGCCATTTGCCTGGTGATCGCCTATCCGGTCGCGTACTGGATCGCGTTTCGTGGCGGCAAGTACAAGTCGTCGCTGCTGTTCCTGCTCCTGTTGCCGTTCTTCGTGTCGTTCGTCATCCGGACGCTGTCGTGGCAGTTCATGCTCGGCGACCACGGCATGGTGGTCGGGCTGATGAAAGACCTGCACCTGGTCAGCGGGAACTACCACATCCTGCAGACGTCGACCGCGGTCGTCGGCGGGTTGGTCTACAACTTCCTGCCGTTCACGGTGCTTCCGATCTACGTCGCGCTCGAGCGCGTCGACCCCCGTCTGCTGGAGGCGTCCGCCGACCTGTACGCGAACAAGGCGTTCTCATTCCTGCGCGTCGTGTTCCCGCTGTCGATCCCCGGTGTGTTTGCTGCAGTGTTGTTGACCTTCGTGCCGGTCGCGTCCGACTACGTGAACGCGCAGATCCTCGGCGGCACCCACAACACCATGATCGGGACGATCATCGAGACGCAGTACATCACCAACTTCAACTATCCGGTGGCGGCGGCGTTGTCGTTCATCCTGATGGCGGTGCTGCTGGGCGGCGTGTTCCTCTACGCGCGCGTGCTGGGTACCGAAGACGCACTCGCGATGGCCGCAGCATGAGCACCCCACGAAACTGCTCCGCAAAGAGCACTCCGCACTTTCGCGGGGACCCCGCATGAGCACCCCACGAAACTGCTCCGCAAAGAGCGCTCCGCACTTTCGCGGGGACCCCGCATGACGGCACTCGCCGGGCCGGCGATCGAAGAGGCCCTCGAGACCGAGCGGCCCAATCCGCCGAGGCGCAAGAGGCGGATCGGCGCCGGCTGGCTGCTGCCGTTGTGGAGCTGGATCGTCATCCTGTGGTTGTCCGCGCCGATCATCGTGATGATCGTGTTCGGGTTCAACAGCGGGAACACCGCGCGTCAGGTGTCGAACTCGTTCAAGGGCATCACCTTCAAGTGGTACGCGAATCTGTTCGCAGTCAGCGACCTCACCTCGGCGCTCTGGACATCGATCACGATCGCGCTGCTGACCACGCTGATCTCGGTCGCGCTCGGCACGCTGATGGGTGTCGCGCTCGGACGATGGAAGTTCCGCGGCGCCGGCTCGGTCAACCTGTTGTTGTTCGCGAACATCGCTGCGCCGGAGGTCGTGCTCGGCGCGGCGCTGCTGAGCCTGTTCCTGACGCTGAACATCCCGCTCGGCTACCTGACGATCCTGCTTGCGCACGTCATGTTCAGCCTCGCGTACGTCGTCGTGACCGTGCGAGCACGCATGGCCGGAATGGACCCGTCGCTGGAGGAAGCGGCGCGCGACCTCGGTGCCGGGCCGTTCATCACGTTCTTCCGGGTCACGCTGCCGGTGATCGCGCCGGGTGTGTTCGCCGGCGGCCTGCTCGCGTTCGCGATGTCGATCGACGACTACATCATCACCAGCTTCAACAACGGGAACACGCAGACGTTCCCGTTGTGGGTCTGGGGCGCTTACGAGCGCAACGCAGGCAGCGTGCCGCCGCAGGTCAACGTGATGGGCACGATCATCTTCGCCGTGGGCGTGTTGGCTGCGGTGGTCGGTGCGGTGTTCGCCCGGAAGAAGGCATGACCCGCGCATCAGCCACAGTTCACGCCGCGCTCGCCGACGCAAGCCCGTCCTGCTTCTGGCTCGACTCGCCCGATCGACCGGCGCCCGAGCCGCCCTTGCGCGAACGCACGAGCGCCGATCTTGTCGTCGTCGGTGCCGGGTACACCGGGCTGTGGACGGCACTGCTCGCGAAAGAGGCCGATCCCGGCAGGGATGTCGTCCTGCTCGATGCGCGCAGCGCAGGCTGGGCTGCGTCGGGTCGCAACGGGGGATTCTGCGTCGCATCGCTGACGCACGGCATCGCGAACGGCACAGACAGGTTCCCTGATGACATGGCGGTTCTCGACAAGCTCGGCCGAGCGAATCTCGATGCCATCGAGGCGACCGTGCAGCGGTACGGGATCGACTGCGGATTCGAGCGCACCGGCGAGCTGTCGGTCGCCGTCGAACCGCACCAGGTCGAGTGGTTGCACGAGGACGTTGCTGCCGCGGTCGGGTTCGGCCATGACGCTGTGTTCCTCGATCAGGACGCGATGCGCGCCGAAGTCAACTCGCCGACCTTCCTCGCCGGCGCGTGGGATCGCAGCCACGCCGCCTTGGTCGACCCGGCCCGCCTCGCGTGGGGGCTTCGTGGCGCGTGCCGTCGGCTCGGCGTGCGGATCTACGAGGACACCGAGGTCGAAACGGTGCAACGTGACGGCGCCGCAGTACTCGTTCGGTGCGGCGCGGACGCCGCTGTTCGTGGTGCGCGCGTGGCGTTGGCCACGAACGCGTTCCCCGCGCCGATACGCCGGCTGCGGCAGTACGTCGTGCCGGTCTGGGACTACGTGTTGATGACCGAGCCCCTCAGCGACGCGCAACTCGAGTCGATCGGGTGGCGCCACCGGCAGGGGCTCGGCGATTCAGCGAATCAGTTCCACTACTACCGGCTCACCCACGACAACCGCATTCTGTGGGGCGGCTACGACGCGATCTACTACTGGCGCAGCGGATTGCGCGACGAACTCGATCAACGACCCGAGACCTTCGAAATGCTGGCACGCCAGTTCTTCGAGACGTTCCCGCAGCTCGACGGGCTGCGCTTCACCCATCACTGGGGCGGCGCTATCGATACCTCGACGCGCTTCTTCGCCTTCCAGGGCACGGCCCTCGGCGGTCGGGTCGCCTACAGCCTCGGCTACACCGGGCTCGGCGTCGCCGCGACGCGGTTCGGTGCGTCGGTGATGATCGATCTGCTGGACGGGCGATCCTCCGAAGCGCTGTCACTACGCGCCATCCGTTCGAAGCCACTGCCGTTCCCGCCCGAGCCACTTCGCTGGGCCGGCATCCAACTGACCCGGCGAGCGCTCGCACGAGCCGACCGCAACAGTGGTCGGCGCGGGCCTTGGCTGCGCACGCTCGATCGGCTCGGCCTCGGTTTCGACTCCTAGGAGTTCTGCAGGGCTGTGCGGACGATCTCGAGCGCGCGGTCCGCGTCGATGCCGCCGTCGTGTGCGAGCTTGGCGTAGGCGTGCGCCGCCGCGAGCAGACGTTGTGCCGTCCGGTTGCCGGCCGCGCTCACGACCGTGCCGGCTCGGCCGCGCGTCTCGACGAGACCGGCCGTCTCGAGTTCGCGATAGGCCCGCGCGACGGTGTTGACCGCCAGGTCGAGTTCGTCGGCGAGCGCGCGAACGGTCGGCAGGCGGGTCCCGACTACCAGCGTGCCGTCGCCGATCTGCGAGGCGAACTGCGAGCGCACCTGCTCGAACGGCGGCACTGATGACGCGTGGTCGATCCGCATTCGACCAAATCTAGCGGCACGACGGATTCGTGTGTCTACCGCACATATGCGCATCGAATCAGTGGCGTGAAAACCGCTAGGCTGCCGTAATGCGCATCCTCATTCTCGGCGCCGGTGGCGTCGGTTCGGCCGCCGCGCTCATCGCGGCCCGCCGCAGTTTCCCCTCTCACGTCGTACTCGCCGACTACGACAAGACGCGTGCGGAGGCAGCTGCAGTCGCCACCAAGGACGACCGCTTCGTCGCCGCCCAGGTCGACGCGTCCGACCAGGAGGCGATCGAGCGCCTGATGGACGCCGAGAACATCGAGGTCGTGCTCGGGGCCACGGATCCGCGCTTCACGATGCCGATCTTCCGGGCCGCGCTGGCCCGGCGCATCCACTACGTCGACATGGCGATGTCGCTGTCGCAGCCGCACCCCGACCGGCCCTACGAGCAGACCGGCGTCATGCTCGGCGACGAGCAGTTCGAGCTGGCCGACGAGTGGCGTGACACCGGCAGGATCGCGCTGGTCGGGATGGGAGTCGAGCCCGGGCTCGCCGATGTGTTCGCGCGCTACGCGGCCGATCATCTGTTCAGCGAGATCGACGAGGCCGGTGTGCGCGACGGCGCGAACCTCGAAGTGAGCGGTTACGACTTCGCGCCGTCCTTCTCGATCTGGACCACGATCGAGGAGTGCCTGAACCCGCCGGTCATCTTCGAGAAGGACCGCGGCTGGTTCACCACCGAGCCCTTCAGCGAACCCGAGGTCTTCGACTTCCCCGAGGGCATCGGACCGGTCGAGTGCGTGAACGTCGAGCACGAAGAGGTCATGCTGATCCCGCGCTGGGTCGAGGCGAAGCGCGTGACGTTCAAGTACGGGCTGGGCGATGAGTTCATCGACGTGCTGAAGACGCTGCACAAGCTCGGCCTCGACAAGACCGACAAGGTGAAGGTCGGCTCTGCCGAGGTCAGCCCGCGCGATGTCGTTGCCGCGTGCCTGCCTGACCCGGCACAGCTCGGTGATCGCATGACCGGCAAGACGTGTGCGGGGCTGTGGGTGCGGGGCACGGGCAAGGACGGCCGGCCGCGGTCGACCTACCTCTATCACGTCGTCGACAACGAGTGGTCGATGCGCGAGTACGGCGCGCAGGCCGTCGTGTGGCAGACCGCGGTCAACCCGATCGTCGCCCTCGAACTGATCGCGAACGGCGTATGGAAGGGTTCCGGCGTGCTCGGCCCGGAGGCCTTCGACGCCGTGCCGTTCCTCGACCTGCTCAAGAACGGTTACGAGTCGCCGTGGGGCCAGCGCGAGCAATGAGCAGATAGGTTCGCCGGCATGGCACGGTACGGCGCGCAATTCGGTCCGGACATCACGTTCCTCGGGGTCGAACGCTGCGACTGGGGTGAGCCCGCGACCTTCGACGGTGCGGACGTCGTCATCCTCGGTGCGCCGTTCGACGGTGGCACCTCGCATCGCGCGGGCACCCGCTTCGGTCCGCAGTACATCCGCCAGACCTGCTACCTGCCGCACAACGGGTCGCGTCCATCGCTGGCGATGCGTGTGGACGGCTTGCAGGATCTGAAGGTCTTCGACGCAGGCGACGTCGAGATGTACTCCGGCGATGCCGAGCGGTCGGTGCGCGACCTCCAGGAAGCGGTCTACGCCGTCGCGCGCACCGGCGCCTTACCGCTCGTGCTCGGCGGCGACCACACGATCGCGTGGCCCGACGCGGCGGGCGTCGCGCAACATGTCGGCCAGGGCAAGATCTCGATGATCCACTTCGACGCGCACGCCGACACGGGGAACATCGAGTTCGGATCGCTCATCGGCCACGGCCAGCCGATGCGCCGCCTGATCGAGTCCGGTGCACTGCGCGGCGACAGGTTCCTTCAGATCGGATTGCGTGGCTACTGGCCGCCGCCCGAGACCCTCGACTGGATGGCGCAGCAACGCATGCGCTCGTACGAAATGAGCGAGATCGTGTCGCGCGGACTGGACGAATGCCTGACCGAGTCGTTCGGCATCGCGATGGACGAGTGCGACGGTGTGTTCTTGTCCGTCGACATCGACGTGTGCGACCCGGGCCACGCGCCGGGGACGGGCACGCCGGAGCCGGGTGGGCTGACCTCGCGACAGCTGCTCGACTCGGTGCGCCGCATCGCCTACGAGCTGCCGGTGCTCGGGATGGACGTCGTCGAGGTGTCACCGCCCTACGACCACGCCGAGATCACCTCGTTCCTCGCGAACCGGGTCGTGCTCGAGGCGCTGACCGGGATCGCCCGGCGCCGCCGCGACGCGCGCGACGGCACGACCTGGGACCCGCGCACCCCCCTCCTCGAGCGTTGACCTCCCCGCGAGTGGTCACTTACCCGCCGAGTGGTCACTTATTAGTGACCACTCGCGCCATAAGTGACCACTCGGCGAGGGTGGTTGGGGTGCTGAGAGAGACGCACAGAGCGCACACAGCGAGCGATCAGCGTTCGTACAGCGTCGCTAGGGATCGTGAAGTCACACCACAAGGAGGCTCACGATGACCACCCCGGCCGGCCCGTTCGGCACCCGCAACCCGTTCACGTCCATCCCGCCCCGCTTCGACGCGGCGTACACCGCCTGGAACACCGTGGCGAGCTACGACGACTACGCGCTGGCCCAGCGCGCTGTCGACCAGCTCTCCGACGACGGGTTCCCCGTCGAGCACCTCGACATCGTCGGGTCCGACCTGCGCCTGGTCGAGCGCGTCACCGGGCGGCTCACCAAGGGTCGTGCAGCCGCCGCCGGCGCCGCGAGCGGCGCCTGGTTCGGCGTCATGATCGGACTGCTGCTCGGCATCTTCACCGCCGGCCCATGGTTCGGTCTGCTCCTCGTCGGCGCGATGATCGGCGCCGCCTGGGGCGCGCTGTTCGGTTACATCGGTCATGCCGCCACCCGCGGCGCACGCGACTTCGCCTCCGCGCGCACGCTGGTCGCCCTGCGCTACGACCTCGTCGCCCGCAACGGCTACGCGGACGCAGCTCGCAGCGGCCTCGAGACCGCAGGCCTCGTCGCGGCCTGACTGAGGGGGATTTCCCCTGACCGGCCTGCACAACCTACGCTGACGTAACCGTAGCTTCCCGACGAACGGAGATCTCGTGCTCGATGCGCCGGACACCGCCCTCGGCACCGAACAGCGACTGCTCCACGAGCTCGAACCGGTCGTTGCTGCCAATCTCGACCGCCACCTGGGCCTCGCCAAGGAATGGCACCCGCACGACTACGTGCCGTGGAGCCGCGGACGCGACTTCGCGTTCCTCGGCGGCGAGGACTGGCGCCCGGAGGATTCGCCGCTCGACCCGGTCGCGAAGACGGCGATGACGGTCAACCTCCTGACCGAGGACAACCTGCCCTCCTACCACCGCGAGATCGCGACCCGTTTCGGCCGCGACGGCGCATGGGGTCAGTGGGTCGGACGGTGGACGGCCGAAGAGGGCCGCCACGGCATTGCGCTGCGCGACTACCTCGTCGTCACTCGCGGCGTCGACCCGGTCGAGCTCGAGCGGTTGCGCATGGCGCACATGAGCGCCGGCTACGACTCGGGCGACAAGACCGCGCTGCAGGCTGTCGCGTACGTGTCGTTCCAGGAACTCGCGACGCGCGTGTCGCACCGCAACACCGGGGCGGCGACCGGTTGCCCGCTCGCCGAGCAGTTGCTGGCGCGTATCTCGACCGACGAGAACCTGCACATGGTCTTCTACCGCAACATCGTCGCCGCGGCCCTCGACCGTGCGCCGGATGCGACGATGTGCGCGATCCGTGACGAGGTCGTCGGCTTCCAGATGCCCGGCGCGGGCATGCCCGGATTCGCGCGCAACTCGGTGACGATCGCCAAGGCTGGAATCTACGACCTGCGCCTGCACCACGACGAGGTGATCTCGCCCGTCCTGCGGTTCTGGAAGGTGTTCACCCGCGACGACCTCGGCCCCGAAGGCGAGAAGGCACGCGAGGAACTCGCCACGTTCATGACCGAACTGGACGCCCAGGCGACGCGCTTCGTCGAGAAGCGCGACCGCAGACGCGCCGCCGTTTGACCGACCGCGGTCTGAGCTACTTGCGCCAGGCGTTCTTGCGCCGTTGGACGTCCCAGATCAGGGTGACGATCAGGCCCAGCGCGAAGGCCAGCAGCCAGAACGAGCCCGAGTGGTTGTAGTGCGTCGCGGTCAGCATGACGACGAGCAGGATGGCGATGAACCATCCGGTGATGCGGGCCGCGCGTCCCCACTCGCCGTGCCAGCCCCAGTCCTCGGGATGCTCCTCGGGATGGTGCGAGGCGTAGTCCGGCGGTGAGCCCAGATCGGGCTGCTCGCTGTGCGGGTTCAGTGCCACGGCCTCATTCTGGCACCTCGGTCACGCTCGATACCGTTGAGGTGTGCGAATCACAGGTCTCGGTCATGCCAGCGTCCTTCTCGAGACCGCACACGGTTCGATCCTCACCGACCCGTGGGTGAACCCGGCCTATTTCGGGTCGTGGTTCCCGTTCCCCGACAACTCGCACGGTCAACCGGGCATCGACTGGGAGCGCTTCGGCAGCGCCGACTACCTGTTCGTCTCGCACCTGCACCGCGACCACTTCGACGCCGAACAGTTGAAGAAGTACGTGTCGAAGAAGGCGACCGTCCTGCTGCCCGAGTACCCGACGACCGAACTCGAGGACGTGCTGCGTGACTGCGGATTCACCTCGTTCGTGAAACCGGCCTCCGGCGAGGTCATCGACCTCGACGGCCTGCAGGTCATGATCCAGGCACTCGTGTCGCCGACCGACGGTCCGATCGGTGACTCGTCGCTGTGGGTCAACGACGGCGAGCAGATCGTCCTGAACCAGAACGACGCGCGGCCCTCGGAACTCGACGCGTTCAAAGCGCTCGGGCCCGTCGACGGCTACCTCGTGCAGTTCTCCGGAGCGATCTGGTTCCCGATGGTCTACGAGTTGCCGGCGCGGGCGAAGCAGGCGCTCGGTTCGACCAAACGTGCCCGCCAGTTCGACCGCACACTGCGCTACATAACCGAACTCGATGCGAAGTTCGTGTTCCCCACGGCCGGCCCGCCGTGCTTCCTCGATGAGGAGCTGTGGGGGTTCAACGACATCTTCGGCGACGAGTCGAACATCTTCCCCGACCAGACGGTGTACCTCGACTGGTTGCAGACGCAGGGCCATGACGAGGGACGGCTGCTGCTGCCCGGCACGGTCGCCGACCTGGCCGACCCTGACTGCCCGGTCACGCATCCCTACGACCCGGCCGAGGTGTACGCCGACAAGCCGGCCTACCTGCGGGCGATGCAGGCACGCCGCATGCCCGAGGTGGAGGCGGCGAAGGCGACCTGGGCGCACCCCGAGATCGACATCATCGCCGAGCTGCGCGAGTGGTTCACGCCCCTGCTCGAGGAAGCCGACCACATCGCCGGCGGCATCGACGGGGGAGTGCGCTTCACCTGCGAGGACTCGGGATATGACGGGGCACGCGGTGACGTCGATCTGCTGCTCGACTTCGTCAAGCGTGAGGTGCGCGAGTACGACGGCTCGAAGGTGCGCTATCGCTTCCGCACCCGCCGCGCATACGTCGAGCAGCTCATCCACGAACACGAGATCGACTGGGTCAACTCGCTGTTCTTGTCGTGCCGGTTCTCGGCGCAGCGGATCGGGCCGTACAACGAGTTCATCTACGTGTTCTTCAAATGCCTGTCCGAGGAGCGCCTCAACTACGCCGAGGGCTGGTTCGCCGAGCAGAACGAACTCGAGGCCGCCGAGACGATCAGCCTGGACGGGTGGGAGTTGCAGAAGCGCTGCCCGCACCTGAAGGCCGACCTGTCGCGGTTCGCGTCCATCGACGGCGAGACGTTGACCTGCCAGATGCACGGCTGGAAGTGGAGCCTCGCGAACGGCAAGTGTCTGACCTCGGTCGGCCACGACATCCGCGCCGCGCGTGCCGGCGAGCCGGTGCCCGGTGAGCCGATGCCCGCCGGTCGTGCACGACGACCGTCACGACCACCACGACGACGAGGACGGCTGAGCGCCGCGTAGGGCCGGCGGGACTCGAACCCGCACTGGCACGGACCTAAACCGTGTGCCTCTGCCATTGGGCTACGGCCCCAGAGCTAGTCAGCTTACGGGACCGCGACGCGCACTGAACGCACTGCGTCGCCTCGGGCCGCGCAGCCAGGCGTGCCGGCGGGATGGGACGTCCGCAGCTCACGCACGTGCCGTACGTGCCCTGGTCGACGCGGCCGAGCGCGGCGTCGATCGCGGCGAGCTGATCGCGCGCCTGGGCGAGCAGGGCCATCGCCTGGGCGCGTTCGAAGCCGATGGTCGCCCCCTCCGGGTCGTGCTCGTCGTCGCCGGTCGTCGAAGAAGCGGAGTCGACGATCGCGTCCACGTCACGGCCCAGCGCGGCTATCCGTGCGAGGGTGTCCTCCCGCTCGGATTCGAGGCGTTCGCGCACCTCAGTCGAGACCGAGGTCTCTGCGCAGCTTGGCGACGTGACCGGTCGCTCTGACGTTGTACTGCGCCTGCTCGATCTTGCCCTTCTCGTCGACCACGAACGTCGAGCGGATCACGCCGGTCACGGTCTTGCCGTACATCGTCTTCTCGCCGAACGCGCCGTAGGCCTGCAGCGTCGTCCGGTCGGGGTCGGACAGCAGCGGGAAGGTCACCGAATCGCGGTCACGGAACTTCGCGAGCTTTTCCGGCTTGTCCGGCGAGATCCCGAGCACGGCGTAGCCCGCCGCGGCGAGCGAGTCGAGGCTGTCGCGGAAGTCGCATGCCTGCTTCGTGCATCCCGGCGTCATCGCGGCGGGGTAGAAGTACACGATCACCTTGCGCTTGCGGAAGTCCTTGAGCCTGACCGCATTGCCGTCGGCGTCGGTCAGGGAGAAGTCCGGTGCCGGGTCGCCGGGCTCGAGTCGCGTCACGCTGCGAACGTTACTGGCCCGGGCACTAAGGTGGGGAGCCGACCAGAACCGGGGAGAGGACCTGACGTGGCCGAGCGTTCAGCGGACGAGATCCAGCGCGAGATCGAGCAGGCGCGCGTGAAGCTCGCCGGCGCGGTCGACCAACTCGCGTACCGGGCCAGCCCGAAGCGGGTTGTCGAGAACATGAAGGTGACCCTCAAGCAACGCGCCCAGTCACCGCAGGGACGAGCCGTCATCGGCGTAGCCGGCGGCCTGGTCGTCGTCCTGATCGTGCGGCGCATCCGGAAGGGCAGGCGCTGAGCGCGGCGACCGCGGTCCTGCTGATCTCGTGCCGTGACCAGCCGGGCCTCGTCCACGCCGTAGCGAAGTTCGTCCTCGATGTCGGCGGCAACATCCTGCACGCCGAGCAACACACCGATCGCGAGGCCGGAGTCTTCTTCCAGCGGGTCGAGTTCGACATCGACGAGGGACGCGTCGGCCGCGACGATCTCGCCGCCGCGTTCGCCCCGGTCGCCGAGCGGTTCGGCATGGACATCGCAGTGCGTTTCAGCGACGAGCGGCCGCGCGTGGCGATCCTCGCCTCGAAGCAGCCGCACTGCCTGGCCGACCTGCTCGGCACGCTGGCGAGCCGGCGAGCTGGCCGCCGAGATCGCCGTCGTGATCAGCAATCACCCCGACCACGCCGCCCTGGCTGAGTTCCGCGGCGTGCCGTACCGGCACCTGCCCGTCGCGCCCGACGCGAAGGACCTGAGCGAGGGTGCTGCTCGACGAACTTGTCCGCCACGATGTCGATCTCGTCGTGCTCGCGCGCTACATGCAGATCCTCGGCCCGGTCGTTCTCGACGCCTACCCGCACCGGATCATCAACATCCACCACTCGTTCCTGCCCGCGTTCGTCGGCGCCCGTCCGTACCACCAGGCCCAACACGCGGCGTGAAGCTCATCGGGGCGACCGCCCACTACGCGACGGCCGACCTGGACGAGGGCCCGATCATCGCCCAGGACGTCGAGCCGGTCACCACCGCGACTCGGTCGCAGACATGGTGCGCAAGGGCCGCGACCTCGAGACGGTCGTGCTGGCCCGAGCCGTCCGGGCCCACGTCGAGCACCGAACCCTGGTGTTCGGGAACAAGACCATCGTCTTCTCCTGAGCGTGTTCAGGGGGAGGTAACCGAGTGTTCATCGAATGCGCTCGCTAGTGTGCCAACCGTGGCTTTCCGTCTCGCTCCGCGCGACAGCGCTTTCTACGGCATGTTCACGGAGGCGGGCCAGAATGTCGTCGATCGCGCCGACATCCTCGCCGGGCTGCTCGACCTCAACGCCAACCGCAAGGCGATCGCGAAGCAGTTGCGCGAACGCGAGCACGTCGGCGACTAAGTCACGCACCGCATCATGCGCCAGCTCAACACCAGTTTCGTGTCCCGTTCGACCGTGAAGACATCTATCGGCTCGCGTCCGCGCTCGACGACGTGATCGACGCTCTCGAGGCGACGGCCGACTTCATCGTCCTCGCCGACATCGGCAAGCTCCCGGCGCTGATGGGCGAGCAGATCACGCTGATCGCCCGGTCGTCGCACGAGACCGCTGACGCGATGGGACGGTTGCGCACGTTGCGTGACCTCGAGCCTTACTGGATCGAGGTC
>CAVPTA010000007.1:0-1097569 GCA_963708645.1 uncultured Actinomycetota bacterium
CGTCGATCTGGGCGGGCGGTGTCGGACGTCTTGCCGCGCATATTGGGAGCTATCGCACGCAACTAGGGATCAAGAATGCACGCGGCGATGACCGATGGCACGGGGCCGGCTCGCGAGACTCGTCAGCGTGGCAGGCCGGCGTCGAGGTGAGTCATGATCCGAATGAGATCGGTGAGGTCGCGATCATCGAGCACGTCACCGAAGATGTGTTGCAGGAACATGTGGTGGCGGCGACGGGTCTTCTTGACCACCACACGGCCGTGCCGGGTGATAACCGCGTAGGTGGAGCGGGCGTCGTCGGGATGGGGTTGCCGCTCGACGAGTCCGGCCTCCTGCATCCGATCAAGTAGCTTCGACAGTCCAGACGGCGACAGGACCATGCCTTGAGCGAGGTCGCTGAGTCCGAGCCGGCCGCCTGCCATGTCCAGATGCATGAGCACGTCGTAACGCGCCACGCTAAGACCGCTGATACGGCGGACGTCGAGGTCGAGCTGGTCAGCGAGCCGTGCATGGGTCCGCAACAGGGCAAGGAAGGCAGGCATCCACCTGCCCACTTCCTCTTCCGTCACGTCGTCCAGCTTCTCTTTCACGTCGCCCAGCCTAGACCGGGTACTTGACACGCCAAACACTTGCGTCTATTACTTGGCATGCCAAACGTCTAACCCCGTGCCGCGGGGACGACCGTCCACCCGATCCGACGACGCCACCACGCACGAACAGGAGACCCACCCATGCCGACGATCGCCTTCGCCGCACCACTGCTACCGGGCATGACCGAACTGGACCAGGACGTCATGACGTCCTTCCAGACGGGTGCCCGCAAGACCGACTACGAAGACGCCCGCCACCGTGCCGGGATCACCCGCGAAGCGGTGTGGATCCAGACGACACCGGCCGGAGACATGGCCATCGTCTACCTGGAGGCAGACGATCTCGACGCCGCCTTCACCGCACTAGGCAAGTCAGACGAGCCGTTCGATCGGTGGTTCCGCGATCACGTCCAACGAGTCCACGGCTTCTCACTCGCCGACGACTTCCATGCTCCCGAACAGGTCCTCGACTTCCGAAGTTAACCGGCCGTCCTGGGTCCGGCCATGAGCCTTACGAACCGATCGCGCGCCAAGCGCGACCGAGCGCCGTTCGGTCGCGCGGGGAGAGCCGGTCCAGGAACAGCTCCCGGATCACCGCGTCGTGCGTCGACCGGGCTTCGTCGAGCCGGGCCAGCCCCTCGTCAGTGAGGCGGCTGAGATAGCTGCGACCGTCGTCGTCGGCCGGCCGCCGGCGGACGAGCCGATCCCGCTCGAGCCGTCCCACCAGCCGGGTCAACCCGCTCGGGCTGAGCATCACGTGGTCGGCCAGTTCGCTCATGCGCAGCTCGCGGTCGGGCGCATTGGCCAGCGTGATCAACACGTCGAACTCGCTGACGGCCAGGCCGTGCTGCCGGGCCAGCTGTTCGTCGAGCGAGCGGATCACCAGCGCGTGCGTGCGGAGCATGCCGTGCCACGCCGCGAGCTCGGCGTCGTCCAGCGGAGCCGTTGACGACACGCCCCCTCCGGGTGTATTTGTTTGCGCAGACAAGTAAACCCTACCACGGAGGTGCCGGCCATGTTCGCTCAGGTGATCACGTTCGACGACTCGCCGGCCGACTTGGAGCACGGCATCGAGCACGTCCTCGACGAAGTCGTCCCGGCGATGCAGCCGGCCCAGGGCCTGATCGGTCTCTGGCTCGTCGACCGCGCGAGCGGCCGGCGCATGACAGTGATGGTGTGGTCGGACGAGGCGGACCAGCAGGCCGCCATGGCCCGGGTCGCCGCTGCCCGAGAAGTTGACCCCGACCGTCCCCGCCCCGCGCCCGCCAGTGTCGGGCGGTACGAGATCTACGCCCAGGTTATTAACCCCGCCCCCACCTACTGAAGGAACTCGCCCTGCCCATCACCGTGGATCTCTTCGATCGCTTCCGGGCTCTCGATCGAATGGGGCTTGCCGGTGCGGTGCAGCCGCGGTAACCCGAGCGCATCTAGCCACTCTGCCCCGAAGCGGCTCAACCGAATCTCATAGGTATTGCCGGGCGTGCTGAATGAGGCAGGCTCGGTGGTGGTAGCGGCTGGCGGGTCAGCACTTACCGGATCTGACCTTTGGAGGTCTTGCGGCAGACCGTGCGCCCGCTGGTCGTGAGAAGGCTGATTGCTGCTGGGATGTCGTGCCCCCAGGACGTTTCGGGTGAGCACTGAGCTATGAGATCGCGAATGTCTTCTCCACGCTGCCGAGCAATGTCGGAGTTAGTCGAGAGGACTGCGGATGCTGTTCGTTGGTGATGACTGGGCCGAAGACCATCACGACATCGAGATCGTCGACGAAGCCGGGCAGCGGCTGGTACGGCGACGGCTGCCCGAAGGGCTCGAGGGCATCAGCCGGTTGCATGCGTTGATCGCTGCGGCGATGCCCGCGGAGTGGGCCGATCTCGATGACGCCGAAGCAGCGCACCGGGTGAAGGTCGGGATCGAGACCGAGCGCGGCGGTTGGGTGGCTGCGCTGGTCGCGGCGGGCTATGAGGTGTTCGCGATCAACCCGAAGGCCACGTCGCGCTACCGCGGAACGGCATTCGATGTCCGGGGCGAAAAGCGATCCGGGTGACGCGCACGTGCTGGCCGAGATCGTCCGGTTGGACCGCGCGCATCACCGCCCCGTCGCCGGAGACACCGCTGACGGGGAGGCGATCAAGCTGGTGGCTCGCAGCCACCAGACCATGATCTGGGAACGGACCCGACACGTGCTGCGGCTGCGCTCCACCCTGCGCGAGTACTTCCCCGCCGCGCTGGACACCTTCGCCGATCTGGACGAACCCGAGGCGCTCGAGCTGCTCGCGGCCGCACCTGATCCGGACCGGGCCGCGCGGCTGAGCAAGGCGAAGATCACCGGTGCGCTCAAGCGGGCCCGCCGTCGCAACATCGCCGAACGAGCAGTGCAGATCCAGCAGTCGCTGCGCGCCGAGGCGTTGCGGCAACCGGGCGCGGTGCAGACCGCATTCGCCGCCATAGTTGTGAGCGAGGTGCGGCTAATCACCGCGCTGAACAAGGAGATCGACACCCTCGGTCAGGTGGTGGGTGAGCATTTTGGCCGTCACCCGGACGCTGAGATCTACGCCAGCCAACCCGGCCTCGGCGTCATCCTCGGTGCCCGGGTACTCGCGGAGTTCGGCGACGACCCCAACCGTTTCGCCGACGGCAAAGCCCGCAAGAACTACGCCGCCACGTCACCGATCACCAAAGCCTCCGGCACCAAGCGGGTCGTGCTGGCTCGCTACGCCAGAAACACCCGCCTGGCCGACGCGCTGCAGCAGTGGGCGATGTCCTCGCTACGCGGATCACCCGGCGCCCGCTCCTACTACGACGCGCTGCGCGCCAGAAAGATCAGCCACCAATCCGCGCTGCGCCGACTGGCCAACCGCAACGTCGGCATCCTGCACGGCTGCCTGAAAACACGAACGCTCTACGACGAGAACACCGCGTGGGGTCACCAACACAACGCCGCGGCTTGACATTCAAAATCCTGGGATGTCTGCCGCGAACAAACGCACGCGACAGCCGTCATCGGCGCGTCGAAGCCTGCAATGCCGGAACCAATCCAGCGAATATGAGTTCCCCAATGCGTGCCGCCGTGAAGGTCAACCGGGTAGCAGGCGAAGCGCGTGCATCGCCGAGCGGCGACCGAAGCGCAGTACACCGTGCTTCGGTGCTCTCGTGCCGCTCGAGGTATTGCGGCGACTGTCGATGTCGTCGGCGTCGAACAAATCGTTCGCGCCGAATCGCTCATCGAGCTGTCTACTCCTCGACGAGGATTACCATAGTTTCGGCTACAACGCCGTCGTCCGCGATCGCCTGCGCCCCTGCCGGGGTTTGCACCGCGGCCATCACCGTATCCATGTCAGCAACGTCCATGAGGACTGCGACCTTCGTCGGGTCCTGCGGATTGACGAACGTCCGGATGTTCGTAACCCCTAGGGGACCGAAGAACGCCTCACGGGTCCCCGAGGCAAGCCAATGGTCCTTGTCAGTCACGTCGTGGTGAACGATGACGGTTGGCACTGGTGCCTCCTCGAAATGGGCGATCTAAGCGGCTGCGGTGATGATGCGCACAACGTACCATCGCGCAGCCGCCCTTCGGATACGGCGAAGATCCGCTCGGCGACCGGTTCCCCGGATCTGACGGCCGATCCTGAAGGTGATGTTCTCCCGGACCCTGAATTCGGTAGCTGTCACCTTAACTACATCGGCAAGAGGACCCGTACGACCACGCGGTTGGCTGCTGAAAAGGGACCGCCGACGCATCCGATCGGAGGTGCCGACTCGTCGGATAGGGCGCCGGTTTGCTTCGGTCGGTCTGCGGGATCGGTCGGAAGGTCGTTCGGGTCTTGGTTCTAGGATGGTTGGTAGCGTCGCCATCCCAGAACGTTGCTCAAAGACGGTCAGCTCTGGCGGACGTAGAGGCCAGCTGCATCGCAGGTAGCGAACTGGGTGTTGGCTGCTACGTCTGACGCCATGCCGAGCGCCTCGAACACCGGCAATAGTTGCTGGGCCTCGTAGCGGTCCTTGTGCGCCTGCGACTCCCACACGGTGACGTGGCGAAGCACGTCGCCATCGGTGCCGTAGGTCTCGATCAGCAGACCCTCGATTTCTTCGCGCGGGCCGACCTTTTGCTCGACACCCTGGACCATTTCGACTGTGGTGTCCTTTGAGGTTGCGATGTGGATGAAGGTCATTGCTTCCTGCCTTTCTGGCGGTGGGTTGGCAGGAGGAACGCTATGGGCGAACGCCGCGTCGGACATCGGGGATTCCACTCATCTCGGGTACTCATTTCGCCGTGCTCATTTCAGGGTGGCGCCTGCCCAGGTCGCGATCTGGGTCCGGTTGCGGAGGCCCAGCTTGGCCAGGATGTGTTGGACGTGGTTCTCGGCCGTCCGCTCGGACACGAATAGTTGCTCGGCGATCTGTCGGTTCGTGAGCCCGCGTGCCACGAGTTGCGCGACCTGTTGTTCCCGGCGGCTCAACGGTGATTCGGGGGCGGTAGTCGCTGGTTTGACCCGCAGGGCGGCGATTCGCTGGATGAACGGTGCCATCTCCAGGCGTTCGGCTTCCGGCGACGCGGCGTCGAGCAGCCGCAACGCCTCGGCACGGTCACCCGGCTCATCGCGGCGCCGCAACGCCGCGGCGAGTTCGGTCGCGGCTTCGACACCGTACCCGCGGGCGCCATTAGCGCCGCAACTTTCGACTGCGAACCACAGGTCATCGACCGCGGCGTCGAGGCGTCCCAACGCGGCTGCCGCCTTGCCGAGTTGTAGTTCGACTGGGCCCATGTACGTGCCAACGCCGGCGCCGTTGGCGACGTGCTGCCCGCGGAAGGCCTCGAAGCGGGTGGCGAGATAGTCGATGTCTTCGGTCTGGCCGAGGCCGATGGCGACGGGTAGCCCGTGCGCCCAGCACGCTAGTAGTAACGCCGCATTCGGCGCCCATGAGCGCGCTGGACCGGCATGCGCATACGCGGTCTCTGCGCCTACGCGGTCACCGCGTTGCAGGCACATCAGTGCGGCGGTGAGGGCCGGGAAGACACTGGCGATCTTCTGCGCGGAATCGCTCCTCTCGGGTTGGAACTTCGCTGGCAGGCTCTGCCAGAGCACAGTCAGACCCGACGCGTCGAATCCGACGTGTAGGCCGGCTTGACCAAGAATTGTCGAGCAGGCGCCGAACGCGACGGGGTGGCCCATGCCATCCATCAACTGAAAGGCTTCCTCGGCATAGCGGCGAGCCTCACCGAATCGGCCGGTCGCGAGTGCCAGCGTCGCCGAGACTTCGAGATAGTGGAATCGGCTCAGCGGACCGCCGAGCCGCCGGGCACAGAGATCCAGGCCGACGAGGTCGTCGCGGACGAGGGCGAGTTGGCCCATCTCGAACAAGGTGTCGATTCGCCACAGCCGGCCCCACATTTCGTTGACGGCGCTGCCGGCCGCCGTCGCCACCTCCAGCATCCGCGCGGCCAGCCCCGTGCGCTCGAGGACCCCGTCCGACGCACTACAGGCAAGCTGTCGGGCGTGCAGGGCCTCGACGAGTACCACCGTGTCGTGCGATGACTGCGCGGCGAGGAGCGCCCTATTGCTGACCTCTCGTGCCTGGTCGCTCAGCCCGCGGTACGCGAGCGCCTGCGCGTAGCGGCATGACACGCGCGCGGCGAGATTCAGCGGCAGCTCGTGCGAGTCCAAGGCAACCTCGCACATCCGGCACAGTTCTATATCCCACTCCGGCTCCCCCGTCGCCTCGAGAACCAGCGCAGCCCGGGCCAGCCTTGTCCAGTCTCGCGAACGCTCGGCCCGTCGCCCGACCTCGGCTGCGATCGCCCGCCAGCCCGGTAGATCGCCACTGCTGAACAGAGCGAACGCCAGGCCCAACTCGAGATCGACTCGGACCCCTTGGTCGAGTTCGGGGCCGCCCACCAACAGCGCCTCGCGATAGAGACGGACGGCGTCCTCATAGGCCAACATCTCGTTCGCTGCATCGGCGGCCGCGGCGCACGCCGCCACTGCGGATGCCCGATCGCCCGGCAGCGCCGCTTCGACCCGGTGCCCGGCAATCTCGGCCAACCGCGACCGCAACTGACCCGCGAACAGCTCCTCGATGGCGTCCGCAGCCGCCGTGTGCAGTCGCCGTCGATCGGCCGCACCCAACTGCGCCACAACCGCCGACTGGACGAGCGCGTGCGAGAACCGGTAGTCGCCGCGACGATCACCCGACACCAGGAAGCCGGCGCCGCGGCACTCGTCCAATACGTCGAGCAGTGCGAGCAACGGCCGCCCGAGCATCTTGGCGACGACACCGATCGAGAAACCGTTGCCCGCGATCGCTGCCGCCCGCAGCAGCGTCTGCGCCGGATCCGAGAGCTGCCCGACCCGATACATGGTCGCATCCATCACCCGACCCGGCACCGACGTCGTCGCCGACCCGGTCTCGGCCAGCAGCTGCGCCAGCTCCCGCACCAGAAACGGATTTCCGCCCGTCCGCTCAAGAATCCACTCGACCCGATCTCGTGTCGCCGATAGACCGGTGAGCAACTCCGACACCGCATCGCGCGGCAGGCCAGTCAAGTTCACCCGCTGGACGTCACTATCGGCGGCAACGATCGTCAGCTCGTCCTCCGAGTCGACTGCCGCACGTACTGTCGCGAAGATCAAGATGCGGGTGCCCCGCAGTTGCCGGGCCACATCCGCGAGCAGGACCATCGACGCTTCGTCGGCCCACTGGAGATCGTCCAGGACGAGAACCAGTCCGGTGCGATCGGCGAACCGGCGAAGTGCCGTCCGCAGCATCGCGAACAGCGCGAACCGTTGCGATGAGCCCGATTCCAGACCGTCGGACGACGTCGGCCGCTCAAGCACCCCCCGCAATTCAGACCAGGTCTCCGGCGAGCGGCTGACCAACTCGTCAACCACGAGCCGCCACAGGCCATACGGCGGCGAGCTACCCGGATCTGTCGATCGGGCCCACACCACTACTGCCCCATGATCTACTGCAGCTACGGCGATTTCCTCCGCCAGCCGCGTCTTGCCGATCCCAGCTTCCCCGGTGCACACCACCAGCCGCCCGTGACCGGCAAGCGCGTCCAACAGCCACGACTCCGCCCGAACTAACTCGCGGGCGCGGCCCACGAAACGATCCGTCGATCCGCCCCACGAGGCCGCCATAGCGCAACGATAACGAGCGACCGGCCAGGCCGATCGTGCCTGACCCGAGAGCTTGCATGGAGGCCCGATCGGACTGACGGATTTAATCGGTGAACTGTGGCGTTGGCCGAAGGAATCATCTACGGTCCGGCTTCACTCGGGCTGGAATACTGCGATCGTGTTGCCGAGAGCACGGCCTCGCCGTCACCGAGTTCGACGTGCTCATCACCCTGTTCAACGCTCCGGACAAACGTCTACGCATGTCCGTGCTCGCAGAACGCGTGCTGCTCAGCCCAGCTGGCGCGACGCACCTGGTGACTCGCCTCGAGCGTGATCGACTGCTGCGCCGCGAGGTCGATCCCGCAGACGGTCGCAAGTGGTTCGCCGTGCTCACCGAGGACGGCGACCGCATGCTCCAGCCGCCCGGCGCACGCACAACGACGTGCTCCGTCGGACCTTGCTGGCTAGCACCTCGACCACCGACCGCACCGCACTGCGCCGGATCTGGCGGCGCCTGTCGGCTGAGCAACCGACCCCGACCGGCTCGAACTGAGCCACCCACCCGCGCTTGTGGTCAGCAAGGCCTAGGAGCGCTCATAACAGCAGCGCCGACAGCAACCAGCAGGAACACCGACCGGCCATATTCGGCGATATAGGACGGCATGACGCCGCACCGTCGACAGTCGGTTGCCCATGCCGTCCCCCGATCCGGGCAGCGTGGCGATCGGTGGATACGTTTGAATTCCCCGACATCCGCCCCGTCTCGCTAGAGGACAAGGGAGGCGATACGAATGGCTTCACACGCGGTCTCGGTTGAGGTTGGGGACTTGCTCACTACCGCAGAAGTCGCGGCGGTGACCCGTGCGCCCATGTCGACCGTGAGGTACTGGCGTCACCTTGGCACTGGCCCCCGTAGCTTTCGCCTCGGTCGACGAGTGCTCTACATGCGAAGCGACGTCGAAGCCTGGATCGGCTCGCAACGCGAGCTCGGCGACGGCGAGCGTACGGGGTAGTCGGTTCGAAGCCATCGAAGAGCCGCCGCACGGACGTCGCTCTGCCTCCGATCATCGCTTCGGCTGGTCGAGTGCCGCCGCGGTCGCAGCACTCACCACGTGACGTCCGAAGTACACATCAAGCGTCATCGAGGGATTGGCGTGCCCGAGCTGGTCGGCGACCAGCCTCGGCGTGAACCCGGCCTCTTCGAGGCGGGTCGCAGCGGTCTTGCGAAACGTGTGCGACGTAACCCACGACCAGGGCCCAGCATCACATCGTGTTCGGCGGCCGTCAGTTGTGACGACGATTCGACCGTTCTTGTGCTGGTAGCCCGTTCCAGCACACTCCGCGCAGTCGAAGCCATCGAGCAGCACACGCAGGGCGCTCGCAACGTTGTTCGGGTCACGCAGCTCGCGCCTGAGCGGCGACGGGAACACCATCGAAGTCGCCTCACTGCGAAGCCGGTCCCGCGCTAGTGCTGTCACAAAGAGCGGCAGTGCGACGATTCGCCAGCCCGCTTTGGTCTTCGGACGCGGCTGGATGACTAGGCCCTTCCCGGGTTCGCGGACGATGGTCGCGTTGACCTCCCATGTCTGCGCCTCGAGGTCGACCAGTGGCTTTCGGTCGGCGTTGAGTCCGCGTCGCGCAGCGAGTGCCTCTCCAAGCCTGCACCCCGTCCCTAGCATCCAATCGACGAGATCGCACAGGTCCAGATCGCGCGCTCGGGATGATGCGGCAAGCAACGCCCTGAGGTCCGTTGTCTCGCTCACGCCGAGCGCCCGAGGCACCTTCCGCTGAACCGAGATTCGCCCCGACGAATCCCGAACCGGGTTGAGGACGGCGGCACCGTCCTCAACAGCGAGCGCAAACATGCCCGTCAGGCACGAGCGAGACGTCTTGGCTGCGCTCGGCCCGCTCCGCTCGCCGATGGCGCGCAGCGCACGTGTGATGACTCCCGCCGTCACTTCTTGGACGCGCAGGTCGCCGAGCGCCGGTTTGACGTTCTTCTCGACCACGGTCCCGTACAGCCGCGTCGTCGTGATGGACCAGTTGTGCGGAGCGTCCAGCCATGTGTCAGCAAGTTTGCGCAGTGAGGTCGTTGCAGTGATCGCGCCGCCCGATGCCGGCGTTTGCCGGCACACCAGTTCGGCCTTGAGAGCGCGCTCAGCTGCTGCTCGGCTCCGACCACTCTTCGAGACCAGTCGAACCCGACCGTCGAAGTCCCGGAACTTGGCGCGCGCTTGGACCTGCTCGCGCGAGACCTTGATGAAAAGGATCTTGCCGGCGGTACCCAGCGGTAGCGGTGGCCGTCCCATGCGGTTCCATCCCGTCATCCCTATTGGATGACTAAAAGATGACCGCGTAGGGGATTTCAGGCTGGAGGCCCCGGATTTGCTCCCCCGACTGGACTCGAACCAGTAACCCTTCGATTAACAGTCGAATGCTCTGCCAATTGAGCTACGGGGGACCGCACAACCACCCGACGAGGGTATCTCAGCCGCGCAGTCCGATGCGCTCGGGATACCCGCTAAGGCACGGGTACGGACGGCAGGCCCGAGGTCGGCAGCTTCACCGGAAGGGACGGCAGCTTCGTCGGCACCTTCGTCTTGACCGGCAAGGACGGCAGCTTCGTCGGGATCTTCGTCTTGACCGGCAACGACGGCAGCTTCACCGGGAGCGACGACTTCGGCGGGGCCGGGGCCTGGCTTGTCGCGGCGGGCACGGGGGTCGTTGACGAGCCCGGCTTCGGCGTCTTGGGCGGGGTCGACGACCCGTTCGTGGTCGGCTTGCGGTGGTGGCGCGACGGCGGCTTCGACTTGCCGCCCGAAGTCGGCTTGCGGTTGCCGGGTCTGCCGGGCTTGTGGGACGACGAACTCGAAGCAGACGGGACGCCGACCGTGCTGCCGGTCCCAAACGTGGGAAGCGCGCCGGTGCGTTGCTGGTACTGCTGCGCAGCGAGGACAGCTGTCTTCGACATGCCGAGGTAGGACAGGTACGCACCGCTGGTGTAGGTCGACCACGGCGTCCAGTCCGTGCAGCCGCTCGAGATCGTGTACATCGCGCGGCCGTTCTTCTCCGGGTTGGCGTTCGCGAGCGAGTCGCGCAGTCCGCCGGTGCCGCGCTCGGAGCGCAGGCCGCGGATCTGCCACAACCCCTGGCTCCAGTCCCAGGTGCCGTCCATCAGCGCGATGTCGCCCTGCGCCCCGGGGTTGCCGCCCGACTCGGCGGCGGCGATTGCCGCGGCGATCGGGGCTTCGGCCGGCGAACATCCGACGTAGAGCGCCAACGCGCTCAGCTGCAGCAGGTTGAAGTCACCGTTGACCGAACCGGGGACGTACACCGCGTTCGACCCGGCGGGCTGGTTCGGGAGCGTTGCGGACTTCGGGACGCCGACGCGTCCGGTGTCACCGGAATAGCTGGGACGGGGCAGCTTGCCCGACTTGATGAGGGCGCTGATCGGCTGGCCGACGCCTGGGTTGCGCGCCAGGATTGCGTCGAGGGCGTTCTTCGTCGACGACGTATCGGCAGCGGCTGCAGCGGCAGTCGGCTGGGAGGACGGGCTGTTCGCCACGAGACCCGCGGCGCTGGTCGCCGCGATCAGGGCGGCCGCCCCGATCAGCCAGGCGACCGATCGCGGACTGAAGTGAATCTGCGGCACGCGCCGCTTGCCCTTGTCGGTCTCGTCCGAGCCCTGCATTTTTGTTCCCCCAGGAAACGCCACGGGTGCGCTGCGCACCGGCCGTCCTTGGGTATGCCCAACTCGACGTACACGGTAAACCCAAGCGAGCGTTAGGGTGAACTGATGAAGTTGTCCTTCGTGGCCGGTGCGGCCGCCGGTTACGTCCTCGGCGCGCGCGCCGGACGCGAGCGTTACGAGACGATTGTTCGAATCGCCCGTCGGGTAGCCGGCAGCCAGACCGTGCAGTCGGCCGCCGGGGTGTTCCAGGCCCAGGTCGACGAGCTCACGCATCGGGTTCGCGAGGTCGTGGCGGCGAAGGTGTCGGGCGAACCTGTGCCGAGCGCGAACGGCACGCACTCGCACTGAGCTCAGCCGGCGGCGTGTTGGGCGGCGAGCACATTGCGTTGCTGCGCCACCACTGCGCGCACCTGCGCGTTGTCGGGCGTGCCGTCCTCGAGCCGGGCCCACCAGCGCAGGCCGTCCTGCCCCGGGACGCGCCGGGCGACGAAGCGCGCCGAACCGCCCGGCACCGGATGCACCTGCGAGTGCACGACGTTCGCCTCGATGCGCTTGCGGATCACCGGCGGTAGGTCGCGCGGCACTTCGAGATCGGCGACGACCGGCTCGCGGTCGACCAGCAGCAGGTCATCGACGACGTCGGCCTCGAACACCGTCAGCCGCCCATCGCGCCACACCGCCTTGATGATGTGCGGCCAGGCGATGAGCCGATGCTCGTCACCGCTGGGCCACCACAGCCCGGCCGGCGACGCGAGGACGACGCTGCCGTCGGCCAGATCGGCCCACGACACCACACGCTCGCCGCGAGGCAGGTGCGCGAGCGCGTCGGACGGTGGGGTCTCGCGGCGATTGAACAGCCGCATCACGGTGCGCCGATCGCCCGTTCGCGCAGTCCGCGGCGCAGGCTCTCGAGGGCGATGAGTTCGCCGAAGAGCCGGGCGTGCTCGTCGGCCTGTTCGATCGGATTGATGCGTTGCAGCTTCGACTTGAGTGCGGCAACTTCGCGGGACGCCACGATCTCGTGCATGCGGGCCAGTACCGCGTCGGCGTAGCGCTCCTGCGCGTCGGCGCCCGAATGCAGCGGCTCGACAGTGAGCGCATGGACGCCCGACCGCAGCGAGTCGTCGATGTGCTGGTCGATCACGGCCGTCCACCCCGGACCGGCCACTGCCGCGGACGTGCCTCCGGCGGCAGCGATCGCCGAACGCAGCGACCTGTGCGCAGGCAACGTGAACGCGCTCTCGTCGAGCGCATCGAACTCGGGGCCGGCGACCGCCGGCAGCTGGAGCGCCACCTTGAGCGCCTCGCGCTCGACCGCGACGACGGTCTCGTCCACCTTCTCGGCGGGACGGCTGGAGGCCGGTGCCTCGGCGCGGTTGCCCGAACGCACGAGCCCTCGCACGCGTTGCACGACGCGCAGCGGATCGTCGATGCCGATCAGGCCGCCGAGGCGGCGGGCGTACTCGTCGCGCAGTCCGTGGTCCTTGATCTGGGCGACCAGCGGAATGCCACGATCGAGTGCGGCGCTGCGTCCTTCGGCCGTGTCGAGATCGAACCTTCCGACGGTCGAGCGCAGCACGAACTCGACCAGTGGGATCCGCCGCGACACCAGATCGAGCACGGCGGTGTCGCCGGACTTCTGCCGCAGCTCGCAGGGATCCATGCCCGTCGGCTCGATCGCGACGAAGGTCTGGCTCATGAACTTCTGGTCGTCGTTGAAGGCCCGTTCGGCAGCCTTCATGCCGGCAGCATCGCCGTCGAAGGTGAAGATCACTTCGCCGGTGAAAGAGTCGCTGTCCATCAGCAGCCGGCGAATGACCGAAACGTGCTCGCTGCCGAAGGCGGTGCCGCATGTCGCGACCGCGGTCGGCACCCCGGACAGGTGGCACGCCATGACGTCGGTGTAGCCCTCGACGATCACGGCGCGGTGCTGGCGCGCGATCTCTTTCTTCGCGATGTCGACGCCGTAGAGCAGCTGGCTCTTCTTGTAGATCGGCGTCTCGGGGGTGTTCAGATATTTCGCCTCTACGCGGTCGTCGTCATAGAGCCGACGCGCCCCGAAGCCGACGACGTCGCCGCTCGTGTCGCGAATGGGCCAGAGCAGTCGCCGATGGAACCTGTCGATCAGCCCGCCGCGTCCGGACTCGCGCGCCAGTCCGGCGAGGGTGAGTTCCGGCCCCGTGAACCCCTTGCCCATCAGGTGTTTGGTCAGCGCGTCCCAGCCGGACGGCGCGTAGCCGCACCCGAACCGCTCGGCGATCGTCTGGTCGAAGCCGCGCTCGGCGAGGAACTCGCGTGCGGTGAGCGCGTCGGGTGAGCGCAGTTGCTCGGCGTAGAAGCGCTGCGCCTCCTCGTGCGCCGCGATCAGCCGTGCTCGCTGTCCCGGCTGGCGTCGCGGGCCGCCGCCGACACCCTCGACGTAGCGCAGCTGGATACCCGTGCGCGCCGCCAACCGTTCGACCGAATCGGCGAAGTCGAGGTGCTCGATGTTCTGCACGAACCGGATGACGTCGCCGCCGGTTCCGCAGCCGAAACAGTGGAACAGGCCCTTCGACGGCGACACCGACAGCGAAGGCGACTTCTCGTCGTGGAACGGACAGATGCCCTTGAGGTTGCCGCCGCCGGCGTTGCGCAGCTGGACGTGCTCGCCGATGACGTCGGCGATGGGGGTCTTTTCGCGGACGAGGGCGACGTCCTCGTCCCTGATCCGCCCCGCCATGGAACCAGCTTAGGCGGGGCGGATGACAGGGATGCGGGGCCCGGAGGTCAGCCCGGGAGGTTGATGTCCTTCTCCTGTTCGACCTGGCGCTCCTCGGACTCGACGGCCGCCTTGACCTTGTCCGGCTCCATCGCGAGGCTGACCGCGTAATAGAAGATCGCGAGGCTGAAGACCACCACGACGCCAAGGTCCCAGAAATTGGGAATGGCGTTGTGGCCGCCGTACCGGCCGAGCAAGCTGATGATTGTTATCCCGATCAGCCATGGCCAGATCCAGGACGCCGCACGCCAATCGATATCGGGCCGTCGGATGTCCTTCGAACGCCGCAGCGCGACCTCGAAGAGCACCCGGCCGAGGAAGATGGCGGTCAACAGCTTCCACATCGCCTCGAAGCCGCCCCAGTAGATGATCAAGTTGGCGGCACAGAACGCGACCGGATTCAGCACCTTCGGGAACGGTGCCTTATACGGCCGTGATCGTTCAGGGTCGCGCAGGTGCAGCGCAGCCAGCGAGACCGGTGCGAACGCATACATGATCGCCGTCGCCCCGGTGACCAACCCGACCAGCGATTTCCAACTCGGGAAGGGCAGGAACGTTATCTCTCCGATGATGAAGGCGAGAATGATCGAATAGATCGGCACGCCACGCTTGTTCGTCTGAGTCAGCTTGTCGCTGATGACCTCTTCCTCGGCCAGCGCGTAGGACAACCGCGCGGACGTACCGAGGTAGATCAGACCGGTTCCGCCGGGGGAAATGACGGCGTCGACGAGCAGGATCGTGCCGAGCCAGCCCGCTCCGACCGCGATCGCGATCGTGTAGTACGGGCCGAAATCGCCCTTGCCGATCGGGTGTGCCCATCCGTGCATGAGGTTGCTCGGTGACAGGCCGCCGATGAACGCGACCTCGAGCATGATGTACACCGCCGCGCCGATGAACATCGCGGAAATGATCGCCCGCGAGATGTCCTTCTTCGGGTTTCGCGCCTCGCCACCCATCTGGACCGCTTGCTCGAACCCCTGCAGCGCGAATACGACGCCGGCCGGCAGGGCTGCGAAGATGCCGTGGGTCCCGTAGGGAGCGAAACCGCCACCCGCAGAGAAGTTCGACGTGTGGAAGCTCAACGACATGATCACGATGATCGCGAGGACAGGGACCGCTGCCTTCCAGATGACCATCACGGTGTTGCTGTCGGAGAGCAGCTTGGCGCCCAGCAGGTTGATGATCGTGAACAGGAGCATCGCGGCGCTGGCAACCACCAGACCGAGGGCGTTCAGTGTGCCGTTGCCGTTCAGCATGTCGAAGTGCGCATGTGCCCACTTCGTCGAGTTGAGGTAGGAGATCGCGGCTTCGACCTCGATCGGTGCGATCGTGACCGCCTGCAAGTACGCCGCCCAACCCGCCGTAAAGCCGGCGAGCGTCCCGAAGGCGAAATACGGGAACCGCGCCGTTCCGCCGGCAACCGGATACGCAGCCCCCAGCTCGGCGTGCACGAGCGCCAACGTCATCAGCAGAAGCGCGGCGAGGATCCACGAGATCAGCGAGGCAGGTCCGGCGGCTTCCGCAGCACCCAACGCACCAAGCAGCCAACCCGACCCGATGATCGAGCCGAGTGAGATGAAGAGCAGTCCAGCGAAGCCGATACTCCGCTTCAGATCTCTGGAGCGTTCTGTGGAACCCGACGATGGCGCGGTACCTACTGCCATGCGAACCTCCTGGACGGCGATGTCGCTCAAGCGATTGGGTCAGATAGTGACGCGAGACAGACTTTAGGGGCAAGGATGTCCGATATGCGCGTGGAAGTAACCGCCGAGCCGGAGCAAATGCCGCCGCCGGCCGATGTCGAGCGGTTGCTCGCCCTGGCGTCGAGCCGACTGGGCGCCAGCGACGCGGCGATACTCGCGCAGGCGTCGGCGCGCATGTACTCGTGGGCGCGGGCGATCCCGGGCGCCGCGACCGTTTCGGCCCACGACGCGAACGTCCTCGTCGGTTTCGGCTACGGGTACTCGTGGGACTGGACGACGATGACCGACGCATGGTCGTTACGGCTGCGCGACGAACTCGGCGAATCGGCTGCTGTGCTTGACGATTCGTTCTCGGTGGTACTGCTGGTGGTCGCTCCTGACCACCGCCGCACCGGCCTCGGCGCGCGGCTTCTGTCGACGCTCGCCGATCAGTCGGACGAGCATGTGACATGGCTGCAGGTGGAAGCCAGATCGGCGTTACGTAGCGTGTGCGAATCGCTCGGCTGGCATGCCCTCGACGCCGACGGCGATCCGCTGATCATGCTCAGCGGCGCACCAGGCGGCGATGCCATGTGATCGCCGAGGTGTCGGTGAGCTGCGCTACCTGATCGATGACGACGCGTAACCGGGCGGCATCGTCGGGCGCCGCTTGCCACGAGGGGACAAGCGCGCGGTCGAGTGAGTTCGGTGCTGTCTCGTGGATCGCGGCGACGAGTTCGGTGAGCACGCTGCGCTGCCATGTCTGCCGCTCGGCAGCACCGTCTCGTCCCATCACGTAGTGCACGGCGAGCGCTTTCAGCAGTGCACACTCCGCAGCTGCCTGATCGGGTACTACCAGTGACGCCGCGTACCGGCCGAGATCACCGGTGCCGTGTTCGGCACGCGTTGCGTTCACCGCTGCGGCGGACAATCGGCCGACGAGTTCGCTCGTCGCACGCTTTCCAGCGGCCTGTGCCGCGGACGTGCCGTCGTAGCCGGCCAGATCACGCAGGGTCGGCAACGCGAGCAGTTGATCGAGCACCTGCGCGAGCGCCGCGGGCGGCTGCGCCGAGTACTGCGCGGACGCGATCGTGCACAGCCTTTCCCGCGTGGTGTCGTCTACGTCGGCCAGCTTGATCATGCCGCCGTGCACACCGTCTTCGACATCGTGGACGGAGTAGGCGACATCGTCGGCCCAGTCCATGACCTGCGCCTCGAGGCATCGTTGCTCCGACTCGACGCCGGTGCGCATCCAGGCGAACGCGTCGGCGTCCGCGCCGTAGTAGCCGAACTTACGGGTGCCCTCGCGACGTGGCCACGGGTACTTGCACGTCGCGTCAAGCGTGGCGCGGCAAAGATTGAGACCGGCCGGGTCGCCCGACTCGTGCACGATCTTCGCTTCGAGACGCGTGAGTACGCGCAACGTCTGGGCGTTGCCTTCGAACCCACCGCATTCGGCGGCGACAAGGTCGAGCGCGTCCTCGCCGTTGTGTCCGAACGGGGGGTGGCCGATGTCGTGTGCGAGCCCGGCAGTGTCGACGACGTCCGGGTCGCATCCGAGCGCTGCACCGATCTCTCGTCCGATCTGCGCGACCTCGAGCGAATGCGTCAGCCGCGTGCGGGGAAAGTCGTCCTCACCCGGGACGACGACCTGGGTCTTGTCGGCGAGGCGGCGAAACGCATACGAGTGCAACACCCGCGCCCGGTCACGCTGGAACGGGCCGCGTTCGACCAGCCCGGCGTCGGCGCGCTTGGGCGGCTCGTCGATGCGCCGCGCCGAACTCGCCGCGTCGTACCGATATCCCATCAGAGTTGCTCGTCGATCCAGTCGCTGAAGCGCAGCAGGGTGTCGATCCAGAGCCCGACCGTGTACTTGTACTGCGCGCGCGTCGCACCGGATTCGAAATCGTGGCACTGCTCGGCGCAAATGCCGACGCGGCCGTCGTCCGGCAGCACGGTGTACGCCTTGGGAAACAGCTTGCTGCGGTTCCACTCGTCCAGCAGCAGTGCGAGTGCACCGCGGCTGTCGACGTCGAAGCGCCGGTTCAGGTACAGCCGTGCCTGCAGGATCTCGTGCCGCTCGCCGTAGAAGAAGATGTAGACGCTGCACTTCTCCCAGCGCACGACCAGATCGCCATCGTCGTCGATCGAGTGTTTGAGGCCGTACTCGTCCAGCAGTTGCTCGACCAGCGCGAGCGACGGGAGCACGATCGTCCCGCCGCCGGGCTCAGCCGTTCTGCTCGCCAGCCTGTCGTCGAGAGCGGGACGAGGTCGACGCCGGAACACGCTTCGACGTTACTCGACGGCGACCACCGCCTTGCGGGTCATCCACCGATGGCTGCGCGACCAGACTCGAGCCGGGCGACGGGCACCCGGAACGGTGAGCACGAGACGTAGTCGAGCCCGACGCGTTCGAAGAAGTGGACCGAATCCGGATCGCCGCCGTGTTCACCGCAGACCCCGAGCTTGAGGCCCGGCCGGCGCGAACGGCCCCTCTCGGCACCGATGCGGACCAGCTCCCCCACGCCCTCGACGTCGATCGACTCGAACGGGCTGACACCGAAGATCCCCTTCTCCAGATAGGCGGAGAAGAAGGCCGCTTCGACGTCGTCGCGTGAGAAACCCCAGGTGGTCTGGGTGAGGTCGTTGGTACCGAAGGAGAAGAACTCCGCAGCATCGGCGATCTGCTCGGCGGTGAGTGCCGCGCGCGGCAACTCGATCATCGTGCCGACGAGGAACTCCAGGTGCACCCCGGTCTCGCTGCGGACCTCGCGGGCGACCTGGATGATGTCCTGCTTGACGGTCTCGAACTCCTGCACGTTCGCAACCAGCGGCACCATGATCTCGATGCGCGGCACGCCGCCGGCCTTGATCCGCTCGGCCGCCGCCTCCAGAATCGCCCGCGACTGCATCTGGAACAGCCCGGGGATGACGACGCCGAGGCGCACGCCCCGCAGACCCAGCATCGGGTTCTGCTCGTGCAGCTTGTGCACCGCCTGCAACATGCGCAGATCGTTCTCGCGCTTCTCGCCGCGCGCCTCGGCAACGGCGACACGCACGGAGAGCTCGGTGATGTCGGGCAGGAACTCGTGCAACGGTGGGTCGAGCAGCCGGATCGTCACGGGCAGCCCGTCCATCGCCTCGAGGATCGCGACGAAGTCGTCGCGCTGCAGAGGCAGCAGCTCCTTCAGCTCGGCCGCCTGCTCCTCGTCGGAGTCAGCGAGTATGAGCCGCTCGACAAGCTGACGGCGCTCACCGAGGAACATGTGCTCGGTGCGGCACAGCCCGATGCCCTGCGCGCCGAAACGGCGCGCGCGTTGCGAGTCCTCGGCGTTGTCGGCATTGGTACGCACACTCATGCGGCGCACCCCGTCGGCGTGGCCCATCAGTCGATCGACCGCGACCACGAGATCGTCCTCGGGGTCGACCGTCCCTTCCTCGAAATACTGCACAACGGGCGAGTCGACGACCGGCACCTCACCGAGATAGACGGCGCCGGACGTGCCGTCGATCGAGATGACGTCACCCTCGTGGATCTCGGTACCGGACTTGGTGCGGACGATTCGCCTCTTGGTGTCGACGTTGAGCGATTCGGCACCGCACACGCACGTCTTGCCCATCCCGCGCGCGACGACGGCAGCGTGCGACGTCTTGCCGCCGCGGCTGGTCAGGATTCCCTCCGCGGCGATCATGCCGTTGAGGTCGTCAGGGTTCGTTTCACGGCGGACGAGGATCACGGGCTCGCCCGAACGCGACCACTTCACGGCGGTGTACGAGTCGAACACGACCTTGCCGACGGCCGCTCCGGGCGAGGCATTCATGCCCTGCGCGATCTTCTTCTTGTCGGCCTTGTCGTCGAAGCGCGGGAACATCAGCTGCGCGAGCTGCGCGCCGGTTACCCGCCGCAACGCTTCGTCCATGTCGATGAGGCCCTGGTCGACCAACTGGGTCGCGATGCGGAATGCGGCCGCGGCGGTGCGCTTGCCGACGCGGGTCTGCAGCATCCAGAGCTTGCCCCGCTCGACAGTGAATTCGATGTCGCACAGGTCGCGGTAGTGCTCCTCGAGTGTCTGCATGATGTGCAGCAGCTCGTCATAGGACTTCTTGTCGATCTGCTCGAGATCGGCGAGCGGCACGGTGTTGCGGATGCCCGCGACGACGTCCTCGCCCTGCGCGTTCTGCAGGTAGTCGCCGTAGATGCCCTGTGCGCCGCTGGCCGGGTCGCGGGTGAACGCAACGCCGGTGCCCGACTCCATGTCGAGGTTGCCGAACACCATCGAGCAGATGTTCACCGCCGTGCCGTCGCCACCCGGGATGCGTTCCTGCCGACGGTAGATGATGGCGCGTTCGGTGTTCCACGACTCGAAAACGGCACGCACGGCGAGATCCATCTGCTCGCGGGGCTCTTGCGGGAACGGACGGCCCGCGTGCTCGACGACGACGTCCTTGAACGTCTCGACGAGCTTGCGCATGTCATCGGCGTCGAGATCGAGGTCGTCGTGGGTGTCCTTGGCGTGCTTCGCCGCCTCGATAGCGTCCTCGAAATGATCGCCGTCGATGCCGAGCACGGTCTTGCCGAACATCTGGATCAGGCGGCGGTAGGAGTCGAACGCGAACCGCTCGTTGCCGGCCTGCGCGGCGAGGCCGCGGACCGACTGGTCGTTGAGGCCGACGTTGAGAACGGTCTCCATCATCCCGGGCATCGAGACTTTGGCACCCGATCGCACAGAGACCAGCAGTGGGTCGTCGGACTGCCCGAGCTTCTTGCCCATCGATTTCTCGAGCGCCTCGAGATGCTCGGTGACCTCCTCGGCGAGCTCGGCCGGCTCGCGGCCCGACTTGAGGTAGGCCTGGCATGCCTCGGTCGTGATCGTGAACCCGGGGGGCACCGGCAGGCCGAGGTTGGTCATCTCGGCGAGGTTCGCGCCCTTGCCGCCGAGCAGATCTTTCATGTCCCTACTGCCCTCGGCGAAGTCGTAGACAAACTTTTCCGTCCGAGGCATCAGTGAGCACTCCGTCCGTCGGGCAACATTGTTCCTGCAGCGTAGTCACGCGAGCGGGGCGTAAAGCCTTTCGGTGACACGACCGACGCTGAGCTTTCAGTTGACACATGTTCACTGAACTGATTACGTCAGGATCGAACGAACGGAGGAATGCGTGGTCGAGACCGGAGCACAACCGAGGATTTCTGCTGCCCGTCGCCAATTCCTGAAACTCACCCGGGTGCTGACCTCTCCGCTGCGTCCGGACGACTATCTCGCCCTGATCAACCCGCGCTGGTCGACGCGCGAGCTGACCGGACGGGTGGTGCGCGTCCGCCACGAGACCGCCGACGCGACGACCGTGGTGATCAAGCCCGACTTCCCTTGGCCGGCCCACTCGGCCGGGCAGTACCTGCGCATCGGCATCGAAATCAACGGCATCCGGCATTGGCGTGCCTACACGATCACGTCCGACCCCGGACACAACGAGGGCGTCGTCAGCGTGACGGTGAAGTACACCGAGGGCGGCAAGATGTCGCCGGTGTTCCAGCGCTACGTGCAGCCCGGGCGCGTCGTGTTCCTGGGCGATATCGAGGGCGAGTTCATCCTGCCCGACCCCGTTCCGGCCAAGCTGCTGTTCCTGTCCGCAGGCAGCGGGATCACGCCGATCTGGAGCATGCTGCGCGAGCTCGAGCGCCGCGACCAGCTCGGTGACGCGATCCACGTGCACAGCTGCCGCGACGCCGACGACATGATTTTCGGGCGGATGTTGCGACGGATGGCCCGCCGCCAGGAGGGCTACAGCCTGCGCGAGATCCACACGTCGCAGCAGCCGCGCTTCGAGCCCGAGCAGCTCGAGAAGCTCTGCCCTGACTGGGCAGAACGCGAGATCTTCCTGTCCGGCCCGCGACCGATGATCGATGCCGTCGAGGAGTTCGTCGACAAGGCCGACCGCACCGACCACCTGCACACCGAACGGTTCCAGCCGGTCATCGGCAACGGTGGCGGCAGTGGCGAGGGCGGCACGGTCTACCTGCGCGTGTCCGACTGCAAGGCCGAGTGCGAGCCCGGGCAGTCGATCCTCGTCGGCGGCGAGGAAGCCGGGGCGAAGCTGCAATTCGGATGCCGAATGGGCATCTGCCACACCTGCGTCGGACGGTTGCAGGACGGTGCTGTCCGCGACCTACGTACCGGTGCCGTTGAAAATGCGAGCGGCCAAATGATCCGCGTGTGCATCAACGCGCCAGAAGGCCACGTCGAGATCGATCTCTGATCGGAGGAGTTACCCCCTTGTCCCAAACTGATTCGTCCCAACCGAAGGTGTACGACCCCGGGAACCCGCTGCACCGACTCTCATCGGAGCAGCTCGACGAGATCGGGCGTGAGTTCGACAAGCTGCACGACGAGATCTTCGGCGATCTCGGTGACAGCGACGCCAAGTACATCCGCAGCATGATCACGTTCCACCGTCGGCTCGTCGCGCTGTCTCGCATCGTCTTGATCGGTGCCAAGTACAAGCCGCTCTGGGCGCTCGGCACCGCCGGCCTCTCGTTCGCGAAGATCCTCGAGAACATGGAGATCGGGCACAACGTCATGCACGGCCAGTGGGACTGGATGAACGACCCCAACATCCACTCGTCCACCTGGGACTGGGACACCGCCTCGCCGGCCGCCGCGTGGAAGCACTCGCACAACTACGTGCACCACACGTTCACCAACATCATCGGCAAGGACAAGGACGTCGGCTACGAGATCATGCGGATCGATCCGCGCCAGCCGTGGAAGCCGTCCTACCTGCTCCAGCCGCTGTACAACATCCTGCTCGCCGCGTTCTTCGAGTGGGGCGTGGCAATTCACGACCTCGACTTCCCGAAGATCCACACCGGCGAGAAGTCGCGCAAGCAGGTCTGGGACGAGATGAAGGCCATCGGCCGCAAGGGCCGTAACCAGATCGCGAAGGACTACATCGCCTACCCCGCTCTCAGCGGCCTGGCGTCGGGCAAGAAGGGCTACAAGTCCGCTTTCTGGGCGAACTTCACCGCCAACATCGTCCGCAACCTCTGGTCGAACGCGATCATCTTCTGCGGGCACTTCCCCGACCAGACCTACGTGTTCACCGAGGACGAGGTCGAGAACGAGTCGCGAGGCGCGTGGTACGTGCGGCAGATGATCGGCGCGGCCAACATCGACGGCGGCCCGTTCTTCCACGTGCTCAGCGGCAACCTGTCCTACCAGGTCGAGCACCACCTCTACCCGGACATGCCGAGTTCGCGCTACCAGCAGATCGCGCCGCGGGTGAAGGAGATCTGCGAGCGCTTCGGCCTGCCGTACAACAGCGGCCGGTTCAGCAGGCAGTGGGGAGGCGTGCAGCGCTCGATCCTCCGCCTGGCCTTCCCCGGCGGTGGGCCGCGCGAGAAGCCGGGACCCTACGTCGTGCCCGAGGAAGAGAAGAACCGCGCCGAGCGGTCCAAGACGGAGGTGCCGGCGTTCCCATGACAAGCAAGCGGAAGGCAGCGGGGCGCGTTCTGCGCAACTCGCCGCTGATGACCGACCTCGCAGACCTGCGGGCACACCCGCCGTCGCTGCCGCGTCCGCATCGGCCCACGCCGATGTCGGAGCTGACGTGGCCGCGCAAGGTGCGGCGCGTCACCGGGTTCATGTTCTTCTTGTCGACGATCGCGCTCGCGGTGTCAGCCTCGACCGCGTCGTCCGACTGGAACGTGCGCTCGAACGATTACCTGACGAAGTAGCCGGCTAGCCACGGACGATGCGCGCCACGCCGGCCCGGCGAGGGTCGGCGGCGGCGTCGAGCGCACCGTCCGGCCCGACCAGGGCGGCGCCCACCCCGCCGAAGTACATCGTCAGGTCGGTCTCGACGCGGATCTGTTCGTCGGGACGGCCGGCCCGGTGTACGTGCACGCGCGGTAGGTCGACCGCCGACTGCAGCGACATCCGTCCGCTGAGGTAGCCGGCGAGAACCTGCGCGATCGCCGTCGTGATCCGGTCGGCGCCGGGTGATCCGATCGCCAGCGTCGAGCCGTCGCGGTGGCGGCCGACGGTCGGCGCCATGTTCGACAGCAGGCGGGTACCCGGCGTGCGTGAATACAGGCCGGTGGGGTTGAGCTCCTGCTCGCCGAGACAGTTGTTCAGCCAGATGCCCGTGCCCTCGGCGATCATGCCCGCGCCGTAACCGCTCGACACGGTCACCGCGCATGCCGTGCCATCGCTGTCGGCGGCTGAAACGTGCGCGGTCGAGCCCGACTCGAGCACCTGCTGCGGGTCGCCGTCGATGCGGTCCAAGAACTGTGCGGCGTCGGTGGCGAGGTCGGTGCTCGAGTCGAGGACGTCGAGGCGATGACCGAGAACGGCGCGTTGGACGCGCACGAGCAGGTCGCGCGTCTCGTTGTCCCGGACACCGTGCGGCTGACTGTCGAGAAGGCGCAGCATGGCCGCAAGACACGCGCCGCCGACGGACGGTGGAGGCGCGGTCGCGAGCGTCCAGGCGCCCATGCGTGTCGCCAGCGCGGGACGCACGACGGGTCGGTATTCGGCCAGGTCGCTCAGGCTCAGCATGCCGCCGCGCGAGAGCACGTCGGCACTGATGAGTTGTGCGAGTTCGCCGGTGTGCATCGAACTCGGACCCTCGTCGGCGATCACCTCCAACGAGCGCGTCAGATCCGGTGACACGATCGGTTCAGTTGTGATCCTGCCGTCGTCGTCGTGCAGCGCGACCCGGCTGGTGGCGTCCCAGCCGAAGATGTCGTCGTGCACGTAGGCGAGGTAGAACCGCGATGCCGCGCTGAGCGCGAATCCGTCGCGGGCCACGTCGACCGCCGGTGCGACGACCTCCGCCCACTGCAGCCGGCCGTCTCGACGATGTGCCTCGCCGAGGGCCGCGACTGCGCCGTGGACCGCCACCGAGCCGGGACCGATCGTGATGTCGATGCCACCGCCGTACTGCGTGCTGATGTCCCACGTCCCGCCGCGCACGATGCCCTCGCGGCCAGGCATGTCCATCCAGCCGTCGACCGTGTACGCCTCGGCGCTGTCGCTCGGCTGCACCGTCACGAACCCACCGGCGCTGAGCGTCACGACCCCGACCTCGTTGACCATCGTGACGAGCGCTGCGGCCGCTGCCGCGTCGACGGCATTGCCGCCCGCTCCAACGACCTGCTCGGCCGCAACAGCCGCAGCTTCGTTCGGCGCGGCGATGGCAACGTCGGTCACGACTCGAACGCTACTGACTAACTCACTCCGGCGAGCTTGCGGTGGCGAGGTTCCACGTAGCGCGGCGCAGGCCGGTAGAGGATCGCGGTCATCGCGGCGCAGGCAGCCAGCAGATACACGGGATACGCGAGCGCGGCGACCGAGGTCGACGCGACAGCTGTCAGGCACAACCCGTTGCCGAGCACGTCGGCGCACCACGAGGTGCGCGACTCGAGTTCCGGTCGCAGCCAGCCCTCGCGCACCGTCGGCCACAGCGCGACCGCATCACAGGTGACCGCGAGCAAGGCAGCCCAGCCGTTCGACAACGGACCCCAGCGCCAGAGCACGACCGCAGCGAGCGCGATCGCGCCCAGAACGACATCGGTGCGGCGGAGGCCGGGCTTGCCGAATCGCGGAGCGAGACTGATCGAGAACGTCGCTACGGCCGCGATCGCGTCGACTGCCGCGGCGTACGCACCCGGCCCGGCTCCCCCGTCGTCGGCCGTCCCGAAACCCAGCGCGCCGATGACCGCCCACACCAGCCACGAAGCCTGATGCGGACGCGCCCGACCGCGCAGCACGTCCGCGAAGTAGTACACCGCAGACACCGCCACGATCAGTGCGCCGGTCACGCCGAGCATCGTGCGCATGTCGAACCCCCGGTCGACATGAGCGGGTGCGGACGCGCATTGATACGTCCCGGTCCTTTCGGGCACAGATGCTTGGCTGGTGCTCACGCGCGCCGCTACGTTCGGCCCGACCACACACGCTTTGAGGGAGGGCAAACATGAATCGTCTACGCATATTGGCAACAGTCGGCGCTGCCGGCGCACTTATCGGCGCGACTCTCATGTCGTCGCAGGCCGCACACGGGGCGCAGGCCGTGACGTGTGCCGGGCACGTCGCGACCATCGTCGGGACGCCGGGCAACGATCACATCGTCGGCACCGACGGTCCCGACGTCATCGCCGGTCTGGGCGGTGACGACGTGATCCTGGGGCTGTCGGGCAACGACATCATCTGCGGCGGTGGCGGCAACGACGTCATCAACGCGATGGGCGGCAGCGGGCAGCAGCTGTTCGGCGACGACGGCAACGATCTGTGCACCGGCCCCGGCACGACGCACAGTTGCGAGTCGCCTCGCCAGCCCGACCCGCGGATGTCCGACTCGCCCACCGGCGGCGGCCCGAACCAGGGCAACGTCAAGCGCGCACAGTCGGCTCCCGTTTCGGTGGCATGCAGCGTGAGCAACGGCATGATCAAACTGGCGCTCAAGGGCAAGGTCAGCGCGTTCTACGACAACGCCGCGAACATTGTCGTCGAGCCGGTGCTGTTCAAGTACCACTCGTCGACCAAGACGTGGGTCGACAAGGACTTGGCCGTGCACACGATCAAGATCGGCGGCTACAACGGCACGTTCCACAACTTCCTGGTGCGCAACACCGACAACGAACCGGTCAAGGGCATCTACTACGTCGGCTACTACATCCAGTGGTACTCGCCGAACGGCCAGGACAACGCCGGGTTCACCTGGAAATTCGTCACCGATTACTCGAAGACGCTGCGCGGCAGCGTCCGCAACGTCGGGCTCTGCCTGCCGAACGTGTAATCCGGACCCGATACCCACTCACGCACAGCGGGGCTGACACAGTCAGTCCCGCTGTGCATTCGTTCGCCGGATGGCAGGATTTCGTTGTGGCCGGCGGCGGAGAGTTCGTCACCGAGGTGCTCGACTTCGATGGCGGGCGCCCCGTTACGGCGTACGTGCCGACACGTCGCGTCGAGGCAGTCGTCTACGCCGGCGATGGCGAGATGATCTCGCGATGGGGTCCGGCACTTGAAGACGCCGGTGTCCCGTCGACCCTGGTTGTCGGCGTCCACCGGCACGCCGACGAACAGACTCGGCTGCACGAATACTCGCCGGGCTTCGACCCGCAACGGTTCACGGCGCACGAGAACTTCTTCGTCAACGACGTCCGCGAGTGGGCCGAGGCACGGTTCGGTGTCGATCCGTCGTCTGCACGCACCGCAGCGTTCGGGGCGTCTGCCGGGGCCGAGCTGGCACTCGTGGTCGGGCTGCGGCATCCCGACGTCTACGGCGCGATCCTCGGCGCCTCGCCGGGTGCCGGCTACCGACCGCCCGCGCCGATGCCGGAGCCCGTTCCGCGCACGTACCTGGTGGCGGGAAGTAACGAGCCGTTCTTCCTCGCGAACGCCACGAGATGGGCGACAACACTGCGAGACGCCGGCGCGGACGTCCTCATGACCGAGCGGAGCGGAGGACACGGCGATCCGTTCTGGAAAGCCGAGTTCCCTCTGATGGTGCGATGGGCCTTCGAACGCCGATAAGGCGTCTGACCGGGCGCCTACCGCCCGAAACTGCGGCTCGTGCGTTCAGACGATGAGCGGCAGGTTCACCAGGCCCGCACTGAAAGTTCGGCAGTATGCGCGCCACACACCGACGACGTCGCTCTCCCAGGCGCCGGGCTGCGGGCCGTACTCGAGCAGCAAGTAGGTGCGCACGACAACGAAGTGCGCGAAGTCCTCGACCGACTCAGGCGACAGCTTCGGATCGAAGCGAGCCGAGATGAACCAGCCGGTCGGGTGACGCTCGGCGACGACAACCCCCATGCAGCCGGATTTGAGCCGGTCCCGGGACGGCGTCAGCTCGATGCTGCACGCAAGCTCCCAGTTCTCCTCGCTCCGGTTCATGACTGGGCCTCCACTTCCGCGCACCGTTGACCACGGGTGGGGGACACGAAAAGTTCAGCCGGTTCAGCGAATAGATCCACCCCTCAGCGCTGTTGTCGGTGAGTAGATCCGACGAGAAGGGACCAGGAGTGCAACCAGAATTCGGAACGCTCGGAGTGTGGGGCCACGAGTCGAAGTTCACCCCGGAGCTGGCCCACCAGCTCGAGGAGCTCGGTTACACCGGGATCTGGCTCGGCGGTTCTCCCGGCGGCGACCTTGCCGCCGTGTCGTCGCTGCTGAACGCGACGCAGCGAATGACGATCGCGACGGGCATCGTGAACATCTGGCAAGACGATCCACACGCCATCGCGGCGGCACATCGGCGCATCACCGCCGAGCATCCTGGTCGGTTCCTGCTCGGCATCGGCCCGGGACACCCGGAGGCGACCTCGGACTACAAGCATCCGTATCAGGCCCTGGTCGACTACCTCGATGTGCTCGACGACGAAGGAGTGCCTAAGGACGAACGTGCACTCGCCGCGCTCGGCCCGAAGGTGCTTCGGCTGGCGCGCGACCGCACTGCCGGCGCGCATCCGTATCTCGTTCCGCCGGAGCACACCACGATCGCGCGCGAGACCCTCGGCGAGGGCGTCTTGCTGGCACCTGAACAGAAGGTGGTGCTCGAGACCGATCCCGGAGCGTGCTCGGGCGATCGGCCGTCCCAAGGTCGACAAGCCCTACCTCGGCCTCGTCAACTACACGTCCAACCTGCGCCGACTCGGGTGGGGCGACGCCGACCTGGCCAGCCCTGGCAGCGACGCGCTGGTCGATGCGCTCGTCGCTCGAGGCGACGCGCCGACGGTCGCGGCCCGCATCCGCGCGCACCTCGACGCGGGCGCCGACCACGTTCCCGTGCAGCTCCTGACCGAGCCGGACGCCGACCCGCTGCCCGGATACCGCGCCCTGGCCGAACAACTCCTCTAGCGCACCCGGGCTAGTGCGTAGTTCGCCGGAAGCCCGATCGAGTGCATGATTTCGTGGTCGATGCCGTACGACGGCGCCGCTGTAGGACGAACTGAGCTCGATGCCTCTGCGATGACCGACCCACAGCGTCGCGGTCGAGCACCCGACCATGTTCACGAGCAGTCGCGAAGTGTTACCCGGACTGTGGAACACGAGCTGGTCGAGCCGCTTCTCGCCGCCCAGCTCGGCCGGGCAGCTCACGTAGCCGGTCGGAATCGCGCGCGGCAGGCGATTGACGAAGTCGACGAGTGCGCGGGCGGCGGATCCGCTGAGCGTGCGATGCACGGTCGGGGCGCCTTGGTGCAGCTGCGGATTCTTCCGAACCACGAGGACGTCCAGTGCCGTGACGGACGAGGGAACCGTGTCGGCCGGATCGCGGGGCGCCGCCCAGAGCACCCGTGCGTCGGCGCGCACCGCGACGCCGTTCTTGTACGCGAAGACGTTGTACAGCAGTGAGCTGATTTCGGTCGACTGAAAGTAGAGAGACGCGTTCGGCGGTACGCCGGGCCCGCCGGCCGAGCCCGATCCGGACGAGGTCATGCCCGCCGGCGGATGGGCGTGTAGGTACGCGATGGTCGAAGCAACGGTGCCTGAGGCGGTCCAGAACCGGGTCCGTTGCACGTGCTGCGCGCCCGGGATCGATGCCGGCTGGTCCAACGCTCGCACGGGTGGTGAGTCGCGGCCCACTGCACCGGCGACCATCGGCGCAGTACGGAGGATGAGCACAGCGCGACGAATGGCCTGTGCGCGCCCGGCGTCCGCGGCTTCGGAGGTCGCAATCGGCGGCACACCAGTGCGCGGCGTCCGACGCGCCGATCCGGACGCGAAGACGAGACCCGCCGTCACCGCCAGCCCGACGACGGCGAGTGCCGCGACCGACGCAGCGGCGTAACGACGCACGCGGCTCGGTTGCGGCGTCACCTCGAGCTCGGTCATCGAGATACCTCCCCGCCTCATTAGACGCTGTGGCCGGCGCCCAGCGTTCGGCCATGGCGGCGTCTCGCCGCTCGTGCTGCGCAGCTACCGATGTCGGCTGGATGAACAATGATGAGGTGCCTCACAATGAGGAGTATCATCGTGAGGGAGCTCGTTCTTATCCCTGCCAGCACAAGTGAAGGGTGTAACCAACATGTCAGAGGTCGTCTCGTCGGTTGACGCCGGTCAGACCTACATGGAGTTGCACCACCAGCTGCACCGCATCGTCGATCAGGCGATGTGCGCGGCCGGGCTCTCGCTCGGTCGGGCGAAGGTGCTGATGCGACTCGAGTCCCACGGCCCGATGAAGCAGGCGACCTTGGCCGGCCTGCTCGGGTTCGCACCGCGTTCGGTCACCGAGACGGTGGACGTTCTCGAGCGCGAGGGTCTGGTCACCCGGGCTGAGGATCCCAACGACCGGCGAGCCCGGATCGTCTCGCTCACCGAGTCCGGACGCGAAGCCTGCGCCACTGCCGCAGCCGTCCGCACCAAGACGATGAACGAGATCTTCGGCGTCCTCAGCCCCACTCAGCGCGCGCAACTCGTGTCGCTGCTCTCCACCGTTCGTACAAATCTTGTTCAAGGAGATACCGACTGTGTCCGTTAGAGGTGTCCGTAGAGGAATCGCCGAGCAGAAGGCGGCTGAGGCACGCGCGAGTTCGCACCGCTGGCTCGTTCTGGTCGTCGTCTCGATCGCGCAGCTCATGGTCGTGCTCGACGCGACCGTCGTGAACATCGCGCTGCCGTCCGCGCAGACCGATCTCGGCTTCGGTGACAGCCAGCGCCAGTGGATCGTCACTGCCTACGCTCTCGCCTTCGGCAGCCTGTTGCTGCTCGGCGGCCGCATCGGCGACCTGGTCGGACGCAAGCGGATCTTCCTGATCGCGCTCATCGCGTTCGCTGCAGCGTCTGCTCTCGGTGGTGCCGCGCCGTCGTTCGGCGTCCTGGTTGCCGCCCGTGCGATCCAAGGTGTCGCCGGCGCCATGCTGGCACCCGCCGCACTCGAGCACCCTCGTCACCACCTTCACCGACCCGCACGAGCGGGGTAAGGCTTTCGGCGCGTTCGGCACCGTCGCCGTCGGTGGCGGCGCTGTCGGGCTGATCCTCGGCGGCGTGCTCACCGAGTACCTGTCGTGGCGCTGGTGCATGTACGTCAACGTCGTGTTCGCCGCAGCCGCCTTCATCGGCGCCCTGATCTACATGAGCCCCAGCAAGCCGCCGGTGCGTCCGCGCATCGACTTCATCGGTACGGCGCTCGCCGCGTTCGGCCTGTTCGGCATCGTGTTCGGCTTCTCTCAGGCCGAGATCGACGGGTGGGCCTCCGCGGTCACCATCACGTCGCTGGTTCTCGGCGGCGTCGTTCTTGATCGCATTCGTGCTCGTCGAGCGCATCGTCAAGCACCCGCTGCTGCCGTTGCGCGTGGTGGCCGATCGCTCACGCGGCATGGCTTTCGCCGCCGTCGGCATCGCCGGACTCGCGATGTTCGGGCTGTTCCTGTTCCTCACCTACTACCTGCAGGTCGTCAAGCACTTCAGCCCGGTCACGTCCGGCCTCGCGTTCTTGCCGATGATCGCCTGCGTGATGATCAGCTCGAACCTGTCGAACATCGTGACGCTGCCGCGCTTCGGCCCGCGCATCGTGATCACGATCGGCATGGTGCTCGGCTTCCTCGGCCTCGGCTACCTGTCGCGGTTGGACGTCAACTCGTCCTACGCGGCCAGCGTGCTTCCCGCGCTGATCCTGATGGGTCTGGCAATGGGCATGGTAATGGCGCCGTCGATGAACACCGCGACGGCCGGGGTGCAGCCGCAGGATTCGGGTGTCGCCGCAGCGCTGGTGAGCACGATGCAGCAGGTCGGTGGCTCGGTCGGAACGGCGGTGCTCAGCACGATCGCCGCCTCGGCAACCGCGAGCTACGCGCAGTCGCACGTCGGTTCCACGGCCTTCGTTTCTGCAACACACGGCTACACCGTCGTGTTCATGACGTCAGCGCTGATCTTCGCCGCCGGCGCAGTGCTGGCCGCGGTGTTCTTCCCCTCGAAGACCCGCCTCGCGGAAATGCGCGGCGAGGTTCTCCCGCCCGCCCCCACGCCGGAAGTTCGGCTCGAGGCCGAGCTGCTCGATGAGGTCGGCGCGATCGACTGACAAGTACTCGCATCGGCCGACGGCCGGACGCTTCGGGGGGGAAGCGTCCGGCCGTCGTACTTAATTGTTTTCCAGAGCTTGACGCTCAAGCCTTGGTGATCACCTTGGTCAACTGCGCAATGTCCGGAGCGCCGAGACCGGTGACCAGGTCATAGCCCGGCGTCGCCGTGTAGGTGCCATTCGAGCCGGCGACGATGTCTGTGAAGCCAGGGACGGCGGACGGGTTCGGCGACGGGATGATGATCGGGATCCCGGCCGGGTTGGTCGCCGGGGTGCCCGGGTTGACCTTGTCATAGACGCGATACAACGCGATGGACGCCAGTCCGAGCGAGTTGCCGTGCGCCGACTCCATGCGGGCCCACAGGCCGAGCATCATCGGCGAGGACAGGCTCGTCCCGCCCACGTACGACAGCGTCTTGCCGACGTAGATCTGCGCGGGCGTCGCGACGTTCGGGTCGGCGTCGAGCGCGATGTCCGGGACGGCGCGACCGCCCGAGACGAACTCGGCGGAGAAGGCCGGATCGCTGGCCTGCGTCCACCAGCCCGGGTTCTCGACGGAGCTGACACCGCCGCCGCTGCCCAGCCAGCCCAGTTCCTGGATGCGGTTTCCGTCCGCGTCACTGATCAGGCTGGTGCCGCCGACGGCGGTGTTGAACTCACCGGAGGCCGGCCAGTTGACGCCGGGCACGCCCGCCGGCGCACCGAGAGCCGCGACGTACATGCACGCGTCGCCGTTGTCGCCGGACGATGCGAACAGGCTCTGCCCCTGCATCGCGCCTTCCTGCATGAGGACGTCGGTCGACACCTCGGAACCGTCGAGGTAGGCGTTGATCTCGCACCCACCGATGCTCGCCGAGAGCGCGCGGGCCTTGTTCTGCGAGACGAAGCTGGCGAAGTCGGCCTCGACCTGGGCGTCGACGAGCGAGCCGATGTTGTACATGTAGAGCCGGCTGACGCCGCCGGACACGATGGTCGAGACCTGCGAGTCCATGTCGAACTCGTCGGCGCCGGCCGTGTCCGCCGACTGCGGGCCGACCTTGACGAGCGTGACCGGAACGGTCGACGCGTGTTCCTCCTGCTCGGCGTAGCGCAGGGAGGTGATCGTGCCGGTCTGATCGCCCTCGGTCAGGATTGCGACCGCGGTCTTCGTCCCGGTGGTTGTCGACTTGGCGTCGTAGGTGGTGGCGAACTGGGCCGGGGTCAGCCCGCCGGTGCTGGGCGAGCCGGCGGCTTGGGTCTTGATGCGGTTCAGCGGCAAGTTGTTCAGGCCCATGACTGCCGAGACGATCGAGCCGAGCGCCGTCGGAACCTTGGCAGGGGTGGTGTTGCCGAACACCGAGTTCGCACCGAGACGGTAGCTGGTCAGCGCGGTCGAGAAGGCGCGCTCGGCCTGAGCGGCGGTGCCGCTGGCTGACACGAGCAGACGGTTACCGGACGCGGTGATGCCGGTGAAGCCCTGCGCCTTCAGGTAATTCTCGACGGCCGCGACGCTGGCGCTGCTCGGCGCATAGCCGGCGCGCCATTGGTCGGCGGTGAGGTAGTGGTGGTAGCTGCTGCTGCCCGGGGTGTACATCGCGTGCAGCGCGGTCGTCATCGCTGCAGCGTTGCGCGGGGTGAGCGCCAGTCCGATGTGAAGGGGCGTACTCGACGGCGTCGCGCCGAGAGCTGTTCCGCGGTAGGTGACCGCCTTGGTCGCGGTGCTCGTCCAGCCGCCGGTCACCGCGTGGGCGGAGGTGGCGGCGAAGGTGACACTGCTGATCGCGACTGCGGTGGCGGCCGCGGCAGCTTGCCATCTCGTGTGGCCCATGGACACTCCTCGTGTCTCGTGCTCGGGACGTGTCCGGTAGGACACGCGCGCCGACGAGAACGATTCGACGGGCCGCAAGGTGACGCAGGTCGACCTCGGCGTCGCCTGGTTCACCCTCAACGTGCGGTGATTCTGCGCAAACCGGACGCCCGTAAGCCCGTCGGTAACCAATGCGTTACGGTAGCCAGTAGGTTACCGAGACGGAGGTACGCCGATGGCGGCGAATGCGACGGCGGGCGACCCGTTCGAGGCGCTCGGCGATCCGAACCGCCGCGAGATCCTGCGCCTGCTGAGTGCGCGCGACATGCCGGTCGCCGAGATCGCGGCCGCGATGCCGATCAGCCGCCCGGCCGTCTCTCGACACCTGCGCCTGCTCAAGGACGCCGGCCTGGTCATCGAACAGGCGCAGGGGACGCGGCGCATCTACCAGCTGCAGGAAGCCGGGCTCGCAGCGGTGCAGGACTACCTGACCGGGGTGTGGGGCGGGGCCACGGCGCGTTTCCGGCTCGTCGCCGAGAACACCTCACCGAGGAGGACTCCTCGGTGACCGCTCCGCTGAAGCTGTCCTTCGATGTGGCCTGTTCGGTGGAACATGCCTTCGACGTCAGGACGAACCGCATAGACACGTGGTGGCCGTCCGGCCATTCGGTGAGCGCCGACCGCGGCTGGCACCAGCTCAGCGACGGGCAGCAGTGGCGCGAACGCAACGTCATCGGCTGGCACTCGCTCGTTCCTCATTTCATCGACGCGATCGAGAAGGAGACCTAGATGGCCGCTGGCACCAAGGACGATCCGTGGGTGCTGCGCACCCCACCCGGCAGCTCCGAGTACACGATGTATCGCGACGAATCCGCTGATCCGGCAACGCTGATCTGCCAGGTCGGGTCGACCAAGCTGACCTATCAGGCGCGCGCGATCGATGATCTGCATGCCTGGCTCAAAGAGCGTGGCGAGTGGGTCCTGCTCGGCTCGGCGGACGAGAGCAAGTCAGCCGCCGCGGGCACCGTCGAGGAGTTCGGCCGATCCTCGGACAACCCGGTCGGCGGTTGGTACGGCCTGCGCAAGGGTTACCGCGGCAGGTTCGGCATGTACCTGCCGCCGCTGCTGGAAGAGCTCGGCCTCGCCGAACTCACCCATGAGGCACGCAACAACTCGATGCGCGGGATTTGAGGCGCCGCAGGGATTGCGCTACGGCACGCTGTGTTGCCGAGGGACCCGATCCGCGGGATTCACTCGTCGTGGGTCAGTCGTGGGGTCAGTCGTGGGGTCAGTCGTGGGGTCAGTCGTGGGGTCATACGGACTCTTCTGACCGAGCGTTCAGCGCGTCGGTCAGCAGCGCGACAAGGGTCTCGAGCTGCACGTCGGCCGACGACCACACCTCGTCGTCGGAGCCGTCGAGCGCCCGGGCCGCGAGCCCGGCCTTCTTGTCGATCAGTGTGGCGATCCGGCTGTCGATGGTCTGCGCAGCAATGATGCGCCATGCGGTGACCGGTTCGGTCTGCCCGATGCGGTGGCTGCGATCGATCGCCTGCGTCTGCTCGGCGTCCGTCCACGACAACTCGGCCAGCACGATGTTCGAGGCAACCTGCAGGTTGAGACCAACACCGGCAGCGGTGAGCGAACAGACCGCGATGGCAACGTCAGGATCGTTGGCGAACGCATCGATGTTCTTCTGCCGGGTCGTGCGGGTCTGGTCGCCACGGATCGACGAGTACCGCAGCCCTTGCTGCTTGAACGCATCCTCGGCCGCGTCCATGACGTCGATGTGCTTGGCGAAGAACACGACCTTGCCGACGCTTCGAGCGAGCTGCGCCGCGTAGTCGGCGGCCAGGCCCGCCTTCGCCTGGCCGATCTGCCGCATCATGCTGAAGACGTTGTCGCCGGTGCTCGGCGGTCTTCGCGTCCTTCTGCTCCCAGCCGGCGACCTTGCGGACGAGGTCATGGTCGATGCCGTCGACCGGCTTCGTCCGGCGGTTCTCGAGTGCTGTGTCGTAGCGGGCGACGAGGCGACGCGCGAGGTCACGCTCGGCCGAACGGATCGAACGAGCCACCTTGTCGTCGAGCTCGACCGGCAGATCAGCAGTACGCCGTGCCGGGATGTCGGCGGCCACATCGACTTTCCGGCGACGGACGATGCCGAGATCGATGACGCACTGGCGCGCCGCCGAATAGAACCCGGGATCGATCGGCGTCAGGCCGGTGTCCTCGAGTGCGTTCATCAGATCGGTCAACGGTTCGGACTCGTCAATCCAGCCGAGGAACTGCCAGATGGCGCGGAAGTCGTCGATGTCGTTGATCAGCGGTGTGCCGGTGAGCGCCATCAGCAGCGGGCGCACGGTGCGCGTGCGGATGCGCTTGGACAGATCGAGGACGTGCTTCGAGCGCTGCGAGTTCTTGTTCTTGATGAAGTGCGCCTCATCGACGACCATGCCGCGGAACCCGAAGTTGCCGAACCAGCCCACGTGCCGGTCGAGCACCTCGTAGTTGACGATCACGATGTCGGCGAAGCCGTCGACCGTGTCGCCGTTGCCGTGCACGACTGTGGCCTTGCGGCTCGGCGTCCACATGTTTGCTTCGCGCGCCCAGTTGGTCTTCACGACGCTCGGAACGACGACCAGCAGCGGATAGGCGTTCACCGTTTCGGCGGCAAGCAGCGCCTGCGCAGTCTTGCCCAGGCCCGGCTCGTCCGCCAGCAGGAAGGTGCGGTGCCCGGCTGCTGCTGACGCGACGAGCTTGGCCTGATGCGGCATCAGCTCGCGTCCGGCGGGGACCCGGACCCCGTTCGGTTCAGGCAGTGCCATACATGCGCTGGCGCCGCTGTCGGCGCGCTCGAACGAGCGCAGCAGCGGGTTGAGCAGTTCCCACCCGACCAGGCGCCCGGATCGCACGGTCGTGGGCCGGCCGGCCGAGAAATCAGGGGCGAGGAAGGGATTTGCGAGCTGCCGCGAGATCACCGACTGCGGGACGACGCGACGCTCGGTACCAGGGCCGTCCACCGGCGCGGTCGATGCCGGTTCGGCGAGGGTCGGCTCGATGCCGGCGGCCCGCTGCATGGTGCGGGTGATCGTCCGCGCGGCGTCGGAACCGACGCCGTCGCCGGACAGGAGCTTGAGCAGGCCGGGGTCGAGGACGGCCGTCTTCGCGAGGATGGTCGCGATTCCGTCCAGTCGTTTCTGCTGCTCGGCCCGGTAGGACTGGCTGGTGGTGGGGTCCTTCTGGACCCGGGCGTGCTCCTCGCGCACACCCAACGCGACAGCCTCGAACTTCGTGCGCACCGCGGGCGTGACCCGGTTGCGCTGCACAGCTGCCTCGACCTCGCGCACGGCGACAGCCAGCCGCGAGATGACGTCCTGCGGGCCCTGCGCGCGTGTGACGCGCTGGTCTTGTGAATCAGTGCGGCGAGCGCCTTGCTGGCGACGGCCTCGTCGAGCCAACGACTCCTCCTCCGACCGGCCGGCAGGAGCCGGACGGCGCTTTCGCGTTGTCGACCGACACACGCGCGCGTCACCACCTTCGGCCACGACGCTCGGCACACGTAGCCCGGTCCGCCGACCTCGCGTTCTGGCGAGCCCGGGGCGGACGTCCTCTGTGCGGAGGACATGCCGGGTAGTTGAGGCGATTCGACGACCGCACCAGGCAGGTCGTCGCCGTTCGAGCACGCGCTACAAAGGCGGTCTTGCACTTCCATGTTAGCGCGGGCTGCAGCACACGCAGCCCGCGCTAGCCTCTGGTCGTGGCTGAGCTTGCGGAAGTGGCGCCCGACGCCGATCGGATCGCGGCGCTGCGCGAGGCCGAGACGAAGGCGTCAGCGCTGTTCGACGCGGCCGTTTCGCGGGGCTTGGTCGTCCCCGGCAAGACCGAGCGACAGCTCGCCGACGAGGTGCGCGCGCTCGCCCTCGAGCTGTTCGGGATCCGCCGGTACTGGCACAAGCGCATCGTCCGGGCCGGGGTGAACACGCTCGAGCCGTACGCCGCCAACCCGCCCGACCGTGTTTTGGGCGAGGACGACATCGTGTTCTTCGACTTCGGTCCGCTGCTCGAGGACTGGGAGGCGGACTTCGGACGCACCTGGGTGCTCGGCGATGACCCGGTCAAGCACAGACTTGCTGCCGACCTGCCCGTGATCTGGAATGCCGCCCGCGAACATTTCCATGCATCGCCGGACATCACCGGTGCGCAACTGTTCCAGCACGTACTCGGCCTGATCGCCGACGCCGGCTGGAGCCACGGCGCCTCCCACGCGGGCCACCTCGTCGGCGAGTTTCCGCACGAGAAGATCAACGGCGACGACATCGACTGCTACATCACCGACGGCAACGACGCCGCCATGCGACGCCTCGACGCCGCGGGGCATCCGTGCCACTGGATCCTCGAAGTTCACCTGATCGCCACCGGGCGCGACTTCGGCGGCTTCTACGAGCAACTGATTGACATCTGAGCGTGGTTCGGCAGGTGAAGCTGTTGGCCGGCGCTGCTAGTTTGTCGGTGACCGTGCTGGAAACACAGGAGGTGGTACCCGTGAACGCAGTATCGACATGGGTGCTCTCCTCGGGAGTCACGGTCGGGCGATAGGTCGTCCGGGAGCGCCGTCCACTGCACTCCCGAAAGGCACGACCATGCATTTCACTTCTGAACAGCGCCTCGACGACGGCGTGCTCGAACGCGACTTCACCATCGGCGACATCCCAGGCGTCCTATGGACGCCCGGATCCGTCCCTGCGCCGCTGATCCTGAGCGGTCACAACGGCGGCCTCCACAAACGCGAGGCCCGCCTGGTCACGCGGGCCCGGTACTTCGCGGCCGAGTTCGGGTTTGCCGTCGCGGCCATCGACGCTCCCGGGCACGGTGACCGGCCACGTTCCGCCGAAGCCGACGACACCCGCGCCGAGTTACGACAAGCGATCCAGGCCGGCGAGCCCGTCGATGACATCTTCGAGTCGCTGATCGTCCCGTTGGTCGAGCAGGCCGTCCCGGAGTGGCGCACGACGTTGGACGCACTGCTCGGTTTACCCGAGGTCGGCGGCCCGGTCGGGTACACCGGGATGAGTGCCATCGGCATTCGACTGGCCGTCGTCGAGCCGCGCATCGCGGCCGCCCTCTTCTTCGCCGGCGGCTTCGTGCCCGAGTCCGTGCGAACCCAGGCTCGGCAGGTGGCCATTCCACTGCAGTTGCTGATGCAGTGGGACGACGAGGGGAACGACCGGCAATCGGCCCTGGACCTGTTCGACGCCTTCGGCACGGAACAGAAGACGCTGCACGCCAACCTCGGCGGCCACGCCGGCGCTCCGTGGTTCGAGGTGGACGACGGTGCTCGGTTCTTTGCGCGGCATCTGAACTGAGCCGGGTCGCCGTGGTGCACGCGGCTCATCTACGAGCCGTGAGCGGCGCGCCCGGGATCAGTCTCGATGCGGACGTCAGCGAAGGGCTGGCGTCGGCAAGATGCGAGAGGAGGTCGTCGGCTGCAGCGCACAGGGCGTCGTCCGTCATCGGGTCGAGGGCATCGAGTGCGAAGATCGCCGCCGTGGTGTCGTCGCGCAGTTGCGTGCGGGTCGTTTGTCGCCAGTTCCATCGTCGACACGTCACGCCCTCGTCGTCGCACCAGACAACCTCGCCGGCCTCGGGATGATCACTGAACGGTTCGCCATCGGCTGTCGTGACGAAGGATTCGTCGCCGGTTGCGCGGATGAGATGTGGCGCACCCACGTAGCGATCGAGATCCTCGCCGCCGAGCGGTACGTGATGGCGAACCGATACGGCGTTGTAGGTGTCGGTCAGCTGGTTGACGCGTGGCAGGCCTGCGTCGACTCGTCGCAGTAACGCCTCCAGGCTGTTCCGGGTGCGTTGCGGTTTGGCGCCAAAGCTTCGGTAGGCCTCCCGCCACGCGGCGACGTGCGGGATCTGCTCGGGCGGCTGTGCGAGCAGAATCTCGCGCGCGTGCACTTCGGCGGCGCGGAGCAGCTTGTCGCTGGCTTCGGTGCTAGGAGCCGGCTCGATGCCATCGACTGCTACGAGGAGCGCTCGGTAGTCGGGTCGGAGCGCGAACACGGCCGCGTCGACCGTCGCGCCATCGAGCAGCGTCACCAGTTCGTCGGCTGTGCGATGGCGGGATCTGCTGTCGGTCACGGCCTGGCTCCTGTCAGTCAGCCAGCAAGTTCGGCCGACTTCGGTGCGATACTGGGACTTGTCCGGGGGTGGTGCGCCATGTGGCTGATCATCGTGGTCGCCGTGCTGGCCTGTGGCATGTACTGGTTCAAGGTGTATGCCGACGGGGTCGAGAGCGACAGCGAGGGAATGGTCGAGCCGGGATCGCGGCAACCCTACGGACAGTGGGTGTGGACCATCGTCCGCGGCAGGTCCGGCGAATGAACCCAGCGCGCTGACCTCTGCCGGTGCTGGGCAGAACGCGGTGTCGGGAGGACACTGGTAGTCAGCCCTCGCGGATGGGAGTGGTCAACATGCTGACCGACCGTGTTCGTTCGGCCGAGTTTCTTCCGCTGCTCTCGCGCGGGAAGCATCGCAGACCGGCGAAGGGCGCCTGCGTCATGGAGTACGCGTCTTACTTGGCCGGTGAGAAGTGGAGCGACCACCCGTCGTGCACCCACCCATTACTTGCCGAACTCGCACGGCAGGTCAACGACTTCATCTCCGACGCGACGCGGCAGTCGTTCGTGGAGTTCGTCCCCGACATGATCGGCCTCACCGGCTCCGATCTCCGCTTCGACCTTCGGATCGCACTCCGCGTCGCACGCGTCGCGCTGCCGGTAGTGGACGAGTCGCGACAGCAGATGATGGCCACCGCTGTGCTGACGTGTGAGCGGGTACTGGCCGAGCTGGACGGCCGTCCCGGCGCCCCGCTGAGTCAAGACAGCAGCGACGCGCTCGACTCTGCGCCGCGCGCGGCCGCGTGGGCGCGTCGCTTCACGAGCAACCTCTCGGTCTCCCACCGCGCGTTCCGCCGCACCGCGGCGCCGACCATCGTCCGGTACGGCGTGCAAGGAGTCGCCCACGCCTGCGTATCCGACCCCGACCCACTCCTGCGCGAGATGCTGGTCGGGGCGATCGCCGACTGCACGAAGTTGCGGGCGTCCAAGCCGGGCAGCCGTCACAAGAGCGCACCCGGGCAGCCGGCCGTGCCGACGAGGTCGCCCTCGCGAGCCCTTGTCGACAACTAGCCAACCGGAACGGGTGGCAACGACTTGATCGCTGCGTCGACCGCGGCGGCGTCGAGTTCGTGATCGACCATCCGTCCGGACAGATAGGCGTCGTAAGCCGGAAGGTCGAGGTGGGCGTGTCCGCACAGCGCGGTGAGGATGACCTTCGACTCGCCGGATTCCTTGCACCGCAGGGCTTCTTCGATCGTCGCGGCGAGAGCGTGTGTGGGTTCGGGCGCCGGGACGATGCCTTCGGTGCGCGCGAACTGCACGCCGGCCGCGAAGCATTCACTCTGCGGCTTGGCGATTGCTTCGAGGAGGCCGAGCTCTTTCAGATGGCTGATCAATGGGCTCATCCCGTGGTAGCGCAGCCCACCGGCGTGAATCGGATCGGGGACGAAGTCGTGCCCGAGCGAGTGCATCTTCATCAACGGAGTCATGCCCGCCGTGTCGCCGAAGTCGTAGGCGTAGACGCCGCGCGTGAGTGACGGGCAGGCGGCCGGTTCGACTGCGCGGATGATCGGCGCCATCCGTCCGGCGAGCTTTTCGCGCAGGAACGGGAACGCCAGGCCGCCGAAGTTCGATCCACCACCGGTGCAGCCGACGATGAGGTCCGGCTGCTCGCCGGCCTTCGCCATCTGCAGCAAGGCTTCTTCACCGATGATCGTCTGATGCAGCAGGACGTGGTTGAGCACACTGCCGAGGGCGTAATTGGTGTCGGGGTTCTGCGCGGCCACCTCGACGGCCTCGCTGATCGCGATGCCGAGCGCGCCGGTCGAGTCGGGATGCTCGGCGAGAATCTTGCGACCGGCCTCGGTCAAGTCTGACGGTGACGGGTGGATGGTGCCGCCGAAGACCTCGATCATCATCTTGCGGTACGGCTTCTGGTCATAGGACGCCCGGACCTGCCACACCTCGCAGTCCAAACCGAATTGCGCACAGGCAAAGGCGAGCGCAGTCCCCCACTGACCCGCACCGGTTTCGGTGGTGAGACGCCGGATACCGGCCTGCGCGTTGTAATACGCCTGCGGCACCGCGGTGTTCGGCTTGTGCGAGCCGGCCGGCGATACGCCCTCGTACTTGTAGTAGATGTGCGCAGGAGTTCCGAGTGCCTTCTCGAGGCGATGCGCGCGATACAGCGGGGAGGGACGCCAGAGCTTGTACACATCGAGGACGGGCCCGGGGATGTCGACATAGCTGTCCGTGGTGACCTCTTGCATGATCAGGTCCATCGGGAACAGCGGTGCCAGATCATCCGGCCCCACGGGCTGCAACGTGCCCGGATGCAGCACCGGGGGCGGCGGCTCGGGCAGATCAGGAATGACGTTGTACCACCGCGTCGGCAGCTCGGATTCGTCCAGCAAGAACTTGGTCGCCGTCATGCACCGGATGTTGCCACTCCCGGGCCGCCCTTACGAGAGCCCAAAGCAGACAGAACGCGTCAGCTGTGCCGCACGCACCGCGCGGCCCACGGCCGGACCTCGAGTCGCTCGGGCGGGATGCGATACCCGCACACCTCGCACCGTCCGTAGGTGCCGTCGGCGATGCGACGTCGAGCGCGACGTACTTCGTCCAACATTTCGAGCAGGTGCTGCTGCGCCGGGACGGCGGTAAGGCGATCGACCGCCATCGACGTCCCCTCCCCGACGCGCTTGCCGAACGAGATCGACCCGAGGTCGCCGGCCGGCTTGGTCAACTCCGCCAGCTCATCCTCGAGGCTCTGCTCACGTTCGGCCAGCAGGCGCTCGACGTCAGGGTCCATCCGATGAGCGTAGGACGCGTTAGGCAGTGGTGCGGGCGCGCGATGTGACGAGCTGCGTTTTGATCTGCGCGAGGGCCATGTCGAGGGCAATCTCCATCGAGGTCGTGTCACGAGTGGTCTGCGCGAGAAGGTAACCGCCTTGCAGTGCGGCCATCAGCCCGGTGGCGAGCGCGGCCGGGTCTGCGTCCTGTCGCAGCGTGCCCTTGTCCTTCATGCGCTGCAGGCCGGCGGCGATGAGTCGTTGCCATTCGGCGAATGTGTCCGCAAGCGCGGATCGCGCCTGGTCGTCCTGATCGGAGAGCTCGATGGCCATCGACCCGAGGGCGCATCCGTAGGCGCCGTGCTGGAGGCGGTTGAGTTGGGTGAGGACGTTGCGCCAGCGCACGAGCCCGGCGAACGAGTTCAGTCGGTCGAGTTGCGCGTGCTCGCGGGCAAGGATCGTCTGCGATTGCGTCGATACGACTGCATGCACCAGCGCGTCCTTGTCGGGGAAGTGGCGGTAGAGCTGTGACTTGCTCGTTCCGCTCGCCGCCCGGACGTCATCGAGGGTCGTAGCGGCGACACCCTTGACGTACATCAGATCGGCTGCGGCCTTGACGATCCGGGCTCGGGTGGCGGCACCGCGCGCGGTGATCCTCGCCGCGTTGCTCTCCTCGGTCATCGGGCGATCCTAGGACGGTTTCGCGACAGTGCCGGTGACGGCACGTGGACGCGGTGTGGCCTGCAGACTGCTCTTGAAATTCACACTGATGCGCGGCCCGGCCGGTGTCGCCTGCTTGGGGACGCAGTGCCGCCAGTCGCGCTGACACCGTCCGCCCATGACGACGAGATCGCCGGAGCAGGGGGTGATGGCAGTGCTCGGGCCACCATCGCGTCGCCGGACCAGAAAGCGTCGTGGCGCGCCAAGGCTGAGCACCGGGACCGTGCACACGTCGCGTTTGCACGATGGCCAGTCGCCGTGCCAACCGGTGCTGTCACGGTGGTCGCGGTACAGGTTGATCCACAATCCGTCGTAGGGAATGTCGTAGTGCGCGCTGAGCGCCGCCGCGACCGACTGCAACAGCTCGGGGGCATCGCGCACGTCGGGGTACTCGGCCGTCAGGCGCGGCTCGGTGACCACTCGGTTGATCATCCACCGGTCGCGCTGCTCCCAGCCGGCTTGCTCGAGCAGTAGTTCGAAGAGCTGGTCGGCGCCGGTGAGCCACGCCGGCGCGTGCTCGACCCAGGAATCCGCATCCAGTTCGATCCGGCGCGCCGTGGAGAAGGTGGTGTCGATTGCGAGGGCGTCACCGGCGAACAGGTCGAGTTGTTCTGCGGTCACGCGGCCCGTTCCGAGTCAGTCGGGATCGCGGCAACAACCTCGATCTCGACGCGGATCTGCGGCCAGACGAGTCCGGTCACCACGCCGAGCATGAAGGTCGGACTATGTGTGATCACCTCCGCCCGAACCGCGGCGTACTTCGCGATCAGGTCGGCTGAGGTGAGCCACTGTCGAACGGACACGACGTCATCGAGCGCGGCGCCGGCCTGCTCGAGTGCCTGCCGCACATTCGCCCACGCCTGCCGCGCCTCGTCGGCGAAGTCGGCGGGGACGTTGCCGTTCTCGTCGAGTCCGGGCGTCCCGGACAGCACCACCAGGTCGTGACCCGCAGGGATGCGGACGGCGTCGGAGTAGCGGCCGATGTGCGCAGCGACGCCTGTCGCGATGGCACGTTGTGCAGGGTTCGAGGTCATGCCTTGTACTCAACCATAACTGGACTATATAGTCCAGTTATGCCAACCTCTCACATCGATCCAGCACACGTGACCGTGCAACACAACCCGTCAGCTCGCAGCTACGACGCGATCGTCGACGGCGAGGTTGCAGGCCTGATCGTCTACGAGCGCACCGCCGACCGACTCGTCCTGACCCACACGATTGTCGAGCCCGAATTTCGCGGTAGAGGCGTCGGTACCGAACTGGTACGCGGCACGCTCGACGCGCTGCTGCGCGACGGTTTGACCGTGACCAACTTCTGCGCGTTCGTCCGCGACTTCATCGACACTCACCCCGAGTACGAGGCCGTGATCGATAGCGAGCACCCCGGCATACGCAACTCCGAAGTGAACCCGGAAGTCCAGGAACGCGACCGTGCGGAGCTTCGTCGCTTGAACGCTGAATACATCGCCTCCGACCAGGGCAGCGACGTCGCCCGCTACGACGAATTCCTCGCACAGGACTTCACCGCGACGCTGCCTGACCTCGTCTTCCGCGACCGCGCCCAGTTCCTCGAGATGATCGCCCGTCCACGTCCGTTCCGCGACCTCACCGCGCATGACGTGACGATCCGCATCCTCGGCGATGTTGCACTCGTACACGGCCGAGTCACGTACACGACCATCGACGACGGCACAGACCGCGAGGCGCTCTACACCGACACCTACCAACGACGCGGCGGGCGCTGGCTATGCGTCGCTGCGAACGTCAGCGCGCTCGGCAACTGAACTCACGCGCGCCGTGCGCGCGCCGTGGCCACGCGCGGTGATCGGGAACAGCAGCACGTATGCAAGCAACGCGGTGCCGAAGCCAACTGCCCAGCTGTAGTCGTAGAGCGGCTTGAGGAACGGGATCAGCCCGTCCTGCGGGAAGGGTCCGTTGCCTGGCGTCGAGTACGCACCGCCGCAGGCCAGCACCATGCCCAGCACCGCCGCGACGACGCCGACCACGTTCCAGCCGCTGGAGTACCAGTAGCGGCCCTCGCGCGTGTACAACTCGCCCAGCGCCAACCGAGATCGGCGCACGATCCAGTAATCGGCGACGAGCAGTCCGGCCACGGCACCCAGCAGGCCGCCGTAGAAACCGAGCCAGGTGAAGATGTAGACGTGCGGGTTCGACAGCAACCGCCACGGCTGCATGATGATCGCGATGACGCCGGTGATCACCCCGCCGACGCGGAAGCTGACGATCCGCGGCGCGATGTTCGAGAAGTCGTAGGACGGGCTCACCGTGTTGGCGGCAACGTTCGTCGAGACGGTCGCAACCATGACCACGATCAGCGCGATGACGATCGCCAGGTCACTGTTCAGCTTGGCCGACAGCTGGATGGGGTCCCAGATAGCGTGGCCGTAGACCTTCTCGGTCCCTGACGTGATCAGCACGGCGATCAGCGCAAAGAAGGTCATCGTCGTCGGCAGGCCGAGAGCCTGACCCCACATCTGCTTGCGCTGACTGCCGCCGAACCGGGTGAAGTCCGGAATGTTGAGCGACATCGTCGACCAGAAACCGATCATGCCCATGAGCGCCGGGAAGAACACGGTCCAGAAGTCGGCACCCCAGCCGAGCTTCGGAGCTTGATGCACGAGTGGTCCGAAGCCACCCGCCTTTGCCGTGATCCAGGCCAGCAACGCGAGAGCGCCGACGATCACGAACGGTGCGGCCCAGTTCTCGAAGCGGCGCAGTGTCTCCATTCCACGCAAGATGATGAGGATCTGCACCGCCCAGAACGCGAAGAAGCACAACCACTGCGTCCACGGATAGCCGAGCACCTCCCCGGCGTTCTGCCAACCGCTGCCGACGAGCTTGCCCAGCAACACATAGATGCCCTCACCGCCGATCCAGGTCTGGATGCCGAACCAGGCACACGCGATCAACGCACGCAGGATCGCCGCGAAGTTTGCTCCGCGCACACCGAGCGACGCGCGCGCGAACACCGGGAACGGAATGCCGTACTTGGTGCCGGCGTGAGCATTGAGCAGCATCGGCACGAGCACGATCAGGTTCGCCGCGCCGATGCAGATGATTGCTTGCACCCAGTTCATGCCCAGCGCAACCAGCCCGGACGCGAGCAGATAACTCGGGATGCAGTGCGACATCCCGACCCAGAGCGCCGTGTAGTTGTACAGGCCCCAATGGCGTTGCTCGATCGACGTCGGCGCGAGGTCGTCGTTGCAGTAACGGCTCTCGACCAGACGGGGATCGCTCTTGTCGAGTGTTACTCGACCGTCACCGTTGTCGATTTCGGCGATTGCTTCGTCAGCAGCTACAACTGAGGACATGGGCAAGAGAATTCACCACAATCTTGCACAAAAGCAAGATCCGCGGCCGGACGAGCAGACTGGTGCGATGCCATCGCCGCGTCGGCTCATCCTCCTTCGGCACGCCAAATCGAGTTGGCAGGACCCGTCCGTCCGCGATGACGACCGTCCGCTGGCGCCGCGCGGCCGCCGAGCGCTCGTCCTCGTCGCGGAGCATTTGCGCACGTCCGAGCTCGAGGTCGATCTCGTTCTCTGCTCGCCTGCCCGGCGAACACGTCAGACATTGGACGGACTCGGGCTCAGCGCCGACACGGAGGTCCGCTTCGTGCAGGAGATATACGAGGCCACCGCGGGCCAGCTGCTCGAGCTCGTGAACCTCGTGGACAGCCGGTACAGGACGGTGTTGCTGATCGGCCACAACCCCGGCATGGAAGCCCTGGCGGCAGGCCTCGTTGCGGACGGGGACGACGAGCCGCTCAGCGCGCTTAGAGAAGGCTTCCCGACGGCTGCGCTCGCTGTTCTGTCGTGGGATCGCGACTGGCCAGACCTGAGTTGGCGCAGCGCCCGGCTCGACAGTTTCGTGCGCTCGCGGGACCTCGGCGACGGGTAGTCCGCGAGCGCCAATTCGGTTGCCGCCACCGTCGCTGTCCTGCGACCGTCTCCCCCATGTCGCCGCAAACGGTACGACCGCCGTTCGATCAATTCCTCGCGACCGCCGAAGCCGTTGCCCGCGAGCGGCCCGAGGTCGACCTGGACATGGCACGCGAGGTCTTCCACGAGGCCGCGACAATGCTCGACAACAGCCTCGCTCTCGACGGGCTGGACGAACACGATGCCAGCGCCGTAGTTGCCGGGCTCTGCATCGACCTCGTCGCCGCGGATCCCGGTGCTGCGATCCGTACACGTGCGCAGCAGACGTTGGAGACTCCTGGCGACCTGCACGACGCACGAGGTGTGTCCGGGGCGTATCTGTTTGCGGCGGCTATCTTTCGGCTCTGATCATCAAACGGCCGGACGTGCTCGCCACGAGCGCCCAGATCGGGGTCAGCGCCTCGGCACCGGCGAGCGCACGCTCACTGAGCCCGACCACCCTCGCGGTGGCGAGCGCGATCCCGAACCAGGCCAAGAGCGCCAGCAGCGTGACAGCGACCCACGGTGCTGCGCGCACCGTTCGGCGAAGGCCGAACGGCCAGATCGCCAATGCCACGAACGCTATCGCCGCAGCCGGGACGTGCGTCGGCGATGGTTGTGGCGATGCGGCAACGGCAATCGTGGCCGCTCCGCCCACGGCGAGCACCGTCCGGGCCAGGCGGCCGAACGTGCCGGAGCCGACGGCTGTGATCACGTAGCTCGCACCCAGACCTGCCAGCGCGGCCGTCATGATCCACCGGTCACTGGCGCCGCGGGCGGCGAGCGCGCTGATCGTGTCGCGGACGGCGTCGTAGCTGTCAGGTTGGCGGGCCTGGGCCCACGACCAGCCGCCGATCAAGAAGACCGGCGCGGCAACAGCAGAAACCCACACCCAGCGCCGCGTCACCGCGGTCTGCCCAGTGGCGCGCAGGCGGTCATGCGCGACTGAGTTCGTCGATGAGCCCGCCGAACGCGAGGTGGTCGTCCTCGGTGCCGTTGTGCTCGCCGGCGAACCACGCGGTGTATTGATCGATCTCGTCGAGACGCCACTCGAGGTCGAACATTTCCACCATGTCGGGGTCGGCATCGACGGGTATACCGGCGTCGACGAGGTCGCGCAGATCCCGCTCACGCGGCGCGAGTTTGAGCGATTCCCAGTCGAGCAGGAACCGACCTTGCGGCGTGAGCAATTGGTTGTCGCTGTGCGGCTCGCCGTGAGTGGGCACCCACGGACGGTCGTGGGCGCGGCGCGCGAGCAGGTGGTACCGGTCAGTCCAGCCGGCCAAGTCGGCAATGTGCTCGCCGACCGCATGCCGCGCTAGGTCTGCGTACGGACCGGGCCCCCAGGGCCGTCGCAGGCTGCGCTCCACTCCGGTGGCGAAGTCGGGTGCGACGAGCGACGTCCACCGAGGAATTCCCGGCGGCGGTGCAACGGCATGAAGCCGCGCGAGTGCGTGCGCCGTCCAGGTGGCGTCCAGCTCGCCACCCGAGGTACCGACCTGCCACGGTGTGCAGCTCACTGCACCGTCCAAGAACCGAATGATCGGCGAGCCGGTGTTGCTGAGCAGTGGCGCCAACACGAATTCAAGGCCGGCGCTGCGCAACGCGACTGCACCTGTGTAGGCCGACTCTCGGTCCTCTGTGGTGCGAGTCGAATCGACTCGATCCCAGGTGACGAACAGGATCGGCTGCTCAGCGACGTACGCCTCCCAGTGGTGCGCACCGAACCCGACCGCAAGATAGGTCAGGCGGTCAACCTCGCCACTCCACCCCTCGCGTACAGCGAGCAGCAGTTCCTCGGTGTTGAGCCCCGGTGGTGGCTCACGCATGTACGGAACGCAACCGCACCGAAAGGCAGGTCACGCAGCCTTCCAACTTCTCGAACTCGCTGATGTCGACCACTACCGGCTCGTAGCCGAGACCGCGGAAAAGCTCTGCACTCGCCGGGCAATCGGCGGCCATGAGCAGTCGCACATCGTCGAGCAACACGACGTGAGCGCCGGATTCCTCGGGCACCGGCAGGAACCGGTCGAACACCTCGGTGTCGTCGACGAGCGGCGGGAACCCGATCACCGTTCCGTCCGGGAGCGCCGTGACCGCTGACTTGAGGTGGAGCACGCGGGTTAGCGGGACGGCGATCACTCGAGCGCCGAGGGGCGCGAGGATGGCTTGGAACTGCGCGATGCCGTCGTCGTTCGTGCGCCCGCCGCGTCCGACGTAGACGGTGTTGCCGATCTTGAGCACGTCACCACCATCGAGCGTCCCCGGCGCGGCGATGCGGTGGATGGTGTAGCCGAGTTCCGCGATGGCCTTCTCGGCATCGATCGTCTCAGGCTTGCGCTCGTCGGCGCCAGGGCGCGCGATGACCGCGGTGGTTCCGTAGACGACCATCGTGTCTTCGATGAACACCGCGTCAGGGCACTGGTCGGCGGGCGGTACCTCCAGCGTCGGCCAACCGTTTTCCTCGAGCGCTTGCACATAGGCGTCCCACTGCCGCAGCGCCAGCGGCAGGTCGATCGGCTGCCGTTCGATGTGCGTGACCAGACCGTCCGCGAGTCGTGGACCCGGCCGGCGAACGAGCGCACGCGGACCCGTCACGATCACGTCATCGCCAACCATCACGCGTGAAGTCAACACCATCCACGCGTTGCCACGTCACAGACCGGGGCTCTCGATCGCGGTGATGAATCGCCCGTCCTCGCGCTGACGAACTCATAGCCCGCACGAATACGTTCTCACTTCGGTGGATGGCCTTGATCCCGGTTGCTCGGGCAGTCCTCCCACCCGGGGCAAACGCCCCGGCCGTCGCGGTTCATCACATAGGACGACGCCGCGGTCCGCAACCGGTCCGTTTCGCGCGTACGGTTGACGGCAATCGCATCGCCTATCCGACGTCGGGGGTGCACACATGGCAGGCTCGAGGGACCGTGCTCTTTCCGTGCGTCGGGTGTTGGTCGGCGTAGCCGTCCTCGCAGTGGCCGTCGGTGGGGCGACGGTGCTGGCCCGGTCGTTGTCGGACAACGACCGTGCGACTACTACAGCGTCCAAGTCGACCTCGACGGCCCCCGTCCACCCCCACCAGTTCAGTGCTGCGGACTTCGCCGCTGCACCCATCGTGGCGTTGCCCCGCCTGCCCGCATCGGCCGCGAAGGGTCATCTCGCATTGCCCTGGCGTCAGCTTGCGGACCGCCATGGCCGCGTGAACATCGTCTTCGCAAGTCGGCCCTCGTGCGAGCAGGTCAACGGAGTTGTCGTCGACCGGTCGGCAGGGTCGATAACGATCAACGTCCTCGCCACGAACATCGTCAACGCGCCCAACTGCGACATCGTCCCGAAGTTGAAGCGAACCGTCGTCAAGCTAGTCGCCCCATTGGCAACGCGGTCAGTTCGGCACGCCCGACTGGACACGACGTACTGGCCGACCAACCCCTTCGACCAAACCTGAGCCGAGCTGTCGCTGGGTGCTTACGACGATTGCTTTCACGTAAACCCCTCTCTCACGCGAGCTGTTGTGCCGCCCGATATCCGGCAAGGAGCCCCTGCGCCACATCGCGGATCGTGTTGTCGGACGGCACGAAGGACGGAGCGTGCAGGCCGACACCGTCGACCCCGACGAAAATCATCAGGGCGTGGACGGACCGGCAGTAGAACGCGAAGTCGTCGGCACCGAATGAGCGGAAGTCGTCGACGACCGGATAACCGAGCTCACGCAACACCGCTGTTGTGGAAGACGCCAGAGCCGGGTCGTTGCGCAGCGGAGGCTCGTTGTCGATCACACGCACGGCCGCGGTGCAGCCGTAGGCCTCGGCGGTGTGCTCGACCACCGAGGTGAGCGCGGCGGCCATCAAGCTCCGGTCCTCGTCGCGCATCACGCGTAACGTGCCCCGCGCGAAGACCTGTTCCGGGATCACGTTCGGTGCCGCGCCGCCGTGGACCTCGGTCACCACACAGACCGTGCCGTGCACGGGGTCGACCCGCCGTGCCGGGAGCTGTTGCAGATTGATCGTTGCCGCGGCCATGGCCAGCACCGGATCGGCGACCGTGTGCGGATATCCGGCGTGGCCTACCCGTCCGGTCATCACGATCTCGAACTCATCGACGGACGCGTTCACCACGCCAGGCGTCACTGCCATCACGCCCGCTGGCACCTTCGGCTGGACGTGCGCCCCGATGATCGCCTCGATGCCGAACATCTCGAGCGCACCTGACTCGACGACATCGCGAGCACCGGACGGCACGCCCTCCTCGCGAGGTTGAAGAATCGCGGTGACGGCGAGCCCGCATGACCGAATGGCGCGAGCTGCAGCCACCATCGCTGCAAGATGCACATCGTGCCCGCAGGCGTGCATGACCGCTCCAGTCGCCTTCCACGACACGTCGCTGTGCTCGGTGAGCGGCAGACCGTCAAGCTCCGCGCGCAATGCCACACGCGAGTCGCCGAGGCGCACGATACGTCCGGTCTCGGCGACCGGGCTGTCGACGATCCCGGCACCGGCATCCGCAACCAGTGCCTTGACGACCGCAGCGGCGGTGTCGGCTTCGTCGCCGGACGCGCGCGGATCGGCGTGTAGGCGATGCCGCAGCTGTGTTGCCGCGGGCAGCTCGTGCTCGAGCGCCGCGGTCAACTGCGCGGCCAGGGTGGGGTCGACGACGGTCACGACCGACCGAGCTCGTACGCGCGCACGGCGTTGTCGCGGCAGATCATTCGGGCGAGCCGTTCGGCATCGGACGCAGACCAGAAGTCACGCGCCAGCCCGTCGTCGAAGAACGCACTGAGTCCACGGCGGAACAGCGCCGTGTTCAGCGCGTACAGCTCGGGCAGAGCGCACGCGTCACTCGAGAACAACACCGAACCGACCGGTGCCAGCTCGAGCAGTTCCGCGAGGATGGTGTCCGCGCGCGTTCCGACGTTGTGCAGCGCCAGACCGACATCGACGAAGACGTGGTCGAAGACCTGTGCGAGATATCCCGCCGAGCGTTGGAACGGGTAGTTGTGCAGCAGCATGATCGGTGCGCGCGCGTCTACGCTGGCACGCAGCAACGGCGTGAGCAGCAGTGGATCGCACTTGTCCAGGTCGACGTCGGCATCTCCGTAGGCGACGTGGAACTGCACCGGCCCACCGAGATCCAGCGCCGTCCAGATCAGGAACCTGGTCAGCGTCTCGTCGGCGAGGCGGTCGGTCGACCCGACGCGTGCCGCAGCAGCCTCGACCTCGGCATCGCTAGGACGCCGCGGGTCGAGGTCGAGCCCGACCCGGTAGGCGGCGATCGACTTGAACCCCGCGGCGGCGTGCGCCTGCCGTCCCAACTCGTTGCGAACGGCATCGGCGAACTCGCTCGCGTCAGTGTCGGCGAGTACCTGTTCGGCGACGTTTTCCAGGCGCACGATCTCGTGCGCCGCCGCCGATCCGAGCTCGGCCAGTTCGTCCGCCGGCGTAAGCAGATCGGTCAAGAAGCCCGTGTCGACAAGGTAATGCTCGATGCCCGTCGCAGCGAGCATGCGCCGACTGACCTCGTCCCAGCCGAGCTCGCGGCGCCGCGCGAGGTACTCGTCCGCGTCGGCGAATCGCGGCAGGTCGAGCAACGGCGCACAGACCGCGCGCACGCCGAGCCCGGCCTGCGTGTCGAACAGCGTCCCGTGCCACGGACCCGGACCGTCCGCCTCGGTGAGCATCGCCTCGAACTCGGAACGATCCGAGTCGTTGCGAAGGACGCCGTGGCAGTGGTGATCGATCAGTGGAAGATCTGCGGCGACACCGGTCACGCGCGCTGCCCGGGCTGCACCAACCGATCGGATTGATCGGTCATGAACCCGTCCTCAGCGGCGAGGCTGCGTCCGAGGCGAGCCGCCGCGCGGCCGAAGACGACAACGAGCACGATGCAGAACGCGATCCATCCGCCGGCCACGATCGGGAACCAGTAGGCGGGCTGTCCGGACGCCGGGTAGGGCAGCACGTTGCGATAGATCGTGTAGCCGAGCACCACGAGGGCGAGGATCGGGATGATGATCTGCCACGTGGGCACGGTCATCTTGCGCTGGAAGAACAGCAGCCGGATCGCACCGATCGTCGTCAGCACGTAGGCCACCAGCAAGATCAGCGTGCCGATCGTGCCCGACCACAAGAACGCATCGAAAGCCTCCGCACCGAATGCGAAGTGCATGAGCGCGATGATCCCGCCCATGAGTACCGCGACTGCGAGTGCACCGCGCGCCGGCGTGCCCTGGCGAGTGAGCGTCGAGAGACCCTTCTGGCCCACAAGGTCGCGGTTCATCGCGAACAGCAGTCGTGCCGCGCCGACCATGCACGCAAGGCAGCAGCCGAACGCACTGATCGTCGCGCCGGCGCTGACAAGGTCGCCCACCCACGAGCCGATGTAGGACGTACCGAGATCACCGACCAGCGACCCGGATGATCCGAACGCCTTGACTCCGGCCGCGTTCGTGCCGAAGCCCATCATCTCGATCGCGGTGACGACGGTGAAGTAGACGCCGCCGAAGATCGCGGTGCCGAGAATCGCGCGCGGAATGTCGCGGTGCGGATGCGCTGTCTCTTCACCAAGTGTCGACGCGGCCTCGAACCCGGCGAAGGAGAGGAAGCCGAACACGATGCCCAGGAACAGCGTGCTGGTGCTCGTGCCGGGCGCGACCTTGAAGACGTCGAGCGTGAAGTGCTGCGATCCACCGTGCGGTGCGTTCTTGCCGACGACGCGGACGAACACCACTGCACAGACGACAAGGATCAGCGCAACGGTCGCACCCTCGATCACGAGCAGCGTGGATGTACCGCGCTTTGCCGGCATGATCGTGAGCCACAGCGCGAGCACCAGCGAGATCGCGGCGAGCAGGAACGGTGCCCAGGTCGGCGGGTTCTTCCAGATGCCGACACCGTCGAGGAAGGACGTCCCGAGGATCCCGGACGCGCACGACGTCACGACGCCGTAGAACGTGTACGTCGCGAACAGTGCGAGGCCGGACACCGCACCGGTGCGCGCACCCAGGGTCGCGCCGACGAAGGCGTAGACCGAACCGGAGTGCTGGTAGTACTGGCACAAGCGCACGATGCCGTAGGACACGAGCAGCACGCCGATAGCCGCAAGCAGGAATGCCAGCGGCACGGCACGACCGACCGTGGGCACCACTCCCTGTGGGTTGATGTTGGCCGCCATGCTCGGCGCCATCAGGGCGATCGACATGCCGACCGCTTGCCACACCGACAGATTGCGCCGCAACGAAGTGGTGGGCGGTGCGACTGGTTGATTGCCGATGTCCGTTGCCATCTCGTCCCCCGTCTCGCGATTCCTTCCGGCAGTGTGCCCGTGCTGAATCGGAAAGAAAAGAGGGTCCGGGGTCTGTAACAAACGTTTCACTCGTCGTAACATCCCCGGACGTGGACGAACAACAGCGCGCAGCGCAGGCGGCGAAGGCAGCAACGATGCGGGCCGAACTCGCCGAGCGTGGCGTCGTCGGCGTCGCGACGACGTGGGTCGACAACAGCGGGGTGACACGCGTCAAGGCCGTCCCGCTCGCCAAGCTCGAGAGCGCCGCACGATGGGGCATCGGCGCATCCCCCGTCTTCGACGCGTTCCTGCCCGACGACACGATCGTCGCCGGACGGATGGCAGGCGGCCCGGTCGGCGACCTGCGGCTGCATCCGGACCTCGACCGGCTCGTCGTGCTCAGCGCGCAGCCGGGATGGGCGTGGGCACCAGCCGTCCGGTACCGGCAGGACGGTGAGGTGCATCCGCAGGACCAGCGCACCGCCGCGCTGAATGCGGTCGCCCACCTTGCCGAAGCCGGCTACACGGCGAAGATGGCGTTCGAGATCGAGTGGGCGTTGTCGACGACCTCGCCCGAGTTCACCGCGGCGGCCACCGGTCCGGCGTACGGCTACACGCGGCTGATCGAGCAGTCGGACTATCTGCGCGAACTGCTCGTCGCACTGGACGAGCAAGGCGTCGTCGTCGATCAGATCCACCCCGAGTACGGCGCCGCGCAGTACGAACTGTCCGTCACCGCAGAAGGCCCGGTTGAGGCGGCCGACACGATGGTGTTGGTCCGCGAGACCATCCGCGCACTCGCCGCACGTCGCGGACTGTTCGCGTCGTTCTCGCCGAAGGTGCTCGCGGAAGGAGTCGGCAACGGCGGCCACGTGCACCTCTCCCTGTGGCGCGGCGAGCAGAACATCTTCACCGGCGGCCAAGGGCGGTACGGCATGCATGGCGAGGCCGAGCACTTCACGGCGGGCGTGCTCGATCACCTGCCCGCGTCGCTCGCGATCGGGGCTCCCGCGCCGGCCAGCTACCTGCGCTTGATTCCGAGCCATTGGGCCGGCGCATTCCAGGTGTGGGGGCTCGAGAACCGCGAGGCCGCGCTGCGTTTCGTGACCGGTTCGCCCGGCAATCCGGGTGCGGCCAATCTCGAAGTCAAGGCCTACGACCTGTCCGCGAACCCGTACCTCGTGGTGGCAGCCGTACTCGCCGCGGGGCTGCACGGTCTCGCATTTTCCACCCCGCTGCCGGAACCGGTGAACGTTGATCCCGTGTCGCTGTCGGAATCCGAACTGCAGTCGCTTGGGGTCGTCGCGCTGCCGCACTCGCTGGCTGAAGCCACAGACGCGTTCGAAGCGGACGTCGTTCTCGCTGACGCACTCGGCACGGAGCTCGCGACCACGATCGTCGACCTTCGGCGCGCGGAGATCGATCGATTCGCCGATGCGTCCCCCGACGATCTCGCCGCAGCAGCTCGCTGGAAGTACTGACCGCCGTGGCGCCGACGACGGTTGCGGAAGTGATCCGCAGCGAGCGGCGCCAACTCACCCCCGCCGAACTGCGGGTCGCGCAGACACTGATGTCGGACTATCCGGCCGCAGGTCTTCAGCCGGTCGCGGCGCTCGCAGCAAACGCCGGCGTGAGCGGACCGACCGTCGTCCGACTCGTCGCCAAACTCGGCTTCGCGGGCTACTCGCAACTGCAATCACAACTGCGTTCGGAACTGTCGGCTCGCAGCGCGGGACCGGTGCAGCGCTATCCCGTCGTCGACGATTCGGAGCACTCGAGCCCGTTGCTGCGCCGCTTCGAACGCAGTGTGAGCGCGGCCGTGCGCGACTCGTTGTTCGGTATCGACCCGGTCGAGTTCGACGCGGCGGTGACGATGCTGACCGATGCCGCGCGTCCGGTGTTCGTGACCGGCGGACGGGTCTCGTGCGTGCATGCGCTGTACCTCGCGCGTTCGCTGTCGCTGCTGCGGTCAGACGTCAGCTTCGTCGCCGGTGAACGCGCATCGCGTGCCTCGACGCTGCTCGATGTCACTGCGGAATCGGTGTTCGTCGTGTTCGACTATCGCCGCTACGACGACGAGGTAGTCGACTTCGGTCGCGGGGCGGCGGCTGCAGGCGCCGCGTTGATCGTGCTGACTGACACGTACCTCAGCCCGGTGGCCTCCTCAGCCACCGTCCTGCTGACGTCGTCGGTTGACGGGCCGGCGCCATTCATCACGCTGACTCCCGCTCTTGCCATCGTCGAGGCGTTGGTGCTCGGCGCAGTGGAGCGGTCAGGCACTCCGCTGCGCTCTCGGCTCGAACGGTTCGACGCGCTCAGTGCCGACCTGTCTGCAACATGATCGACGACCATGCCGACTGACCCGCGCGGGTTGCGCACGAACGCCCCGCTGCTCGATGCCTGGCTGCGCTTTCACGAGCAGTCACCCGTTCCGTTCACGATCCCTGGGCACAAGCATCGCGACGATCTGGTCGGCGACGTGGTCGCCGGCGACGTGCCCCTCTACGCCGGTCTCGACACGATGAAGCTCACCACCGGCGTGCTCGCCGACGCCGAGTCACGCGCGGCACGGCTGTGGCAGGCCGACCGCTGCCGGTTCTCCACCGGCGGCGCCACCCACGCCAATCAGGCGCTCGCCCTCGCGGTGGCCGGTGACGGTGACCGGGTTGTCGTCAGCAGGACGTTGCACCGTTCGTTGCTCCTCGGTCTCGTGCTCGCAGGGCTCGAACCCGTCTGGGTGCGGCCGGACGTAGACGCGCGGACGGGCGTTCCGATCGGTGTCGCACCTGACACCGTGCGCCGGGCGCTGGCCGCGCACCCGGACGCGCGGGCCGTGTTCGTCGGTGACCCCTCGTACGTGGGCACCGTCGGCGACGTTGCCGGACTCGCCGACGCCGCACACGAGCGCGATGTGCCGCTGATCGTCGACGCTGCCTGGGCAGCGCATTTCGGCTTCCATCCATCGCTGCCGAAGCACGCCTTGCAACTCGGCGCCGACGCGATGGTCATAAGTGCGCACAAGACCTTGCCGGCGTGGAGTCAGGCCGCGCTCGTCCTGGCACGCACCGAGCGCATTGACGCAGCCCGACTCGATGCCGGTGTGGACGCGAGCGCGACCACCAGCCCGGCCGGAGCGATCCTCGCGAGCATCGACGCCAGCCGTGCGCTGCTCGAACGCGACGGCGCAACGCTGCTCGGCCCCGCGATCGCCGCTACCAGCGCGGCCCGCGACCGGCTGCGTCGTGTCGAGGGGTTGACGGTGCTGGACGGCGCGAGCGTGGATCCGCTCAAACTCACGCTCGTCCTGGCCGGCACCGGCGCGGACGGCAACGCCGTCGAGCAGGATCTGCTGGCCGACCGACTGCCTGTCGAGTCTGCCGATCGCGACCAAGTGATCGCCGTCGTCTCCTTGGCCGACACCTCCGACACGATCGAGAAGCTCACTGCGGCACTCGTCCGATCGATCGAGCGTCGCCGCGGGACGGCGCGGACGGTGATCGGCGCCCCTGCCTACCGCGTGGACCCGGTCGCCGAGGTGTCGCCGCGACAAGCTTTCTTCGCCACGTCCGAAGCCGTGGCTCTGGACGAGGCGCAGGGCCGCACCAGCGCCGAGCTGATCGCGCCGTACCCGCCCGGCATCCCCGTTCTCGCGCCTGGTGAAGCGATCACCGATGCCACGCTCGAAGCACTAGCGCATGCACGCCGTGCCGGCGTGCGCATCGCATACGCCGCCGACCCGGCTCTCGCGACGATCCGAGTGGTGACATGAGCCGACTCATCCACCTCAACGGACCGCCTGGAATCGGAAAGTCCACGTTGGCGAGGCGGTTCGTCGATGCTCATCCCGGAGTGCTCAACTGCGATGTCGACCTGCTCAGGACCTTGATCGGAGGTTGGCAGGGCGACTTCGTCCGCGCGGGCGCGCTCATCCGTCCTGCGGTATTGGCGATGATCGAGGCGTACCTCCGCGAAGGCAACGATGTCGTGTTCCCTCAGATGTTGATCAACCCGGTCGAGCTGGCTCGCTTCGAAGCTGCCGCCACCAACGTCGGCGCGCAATTCGTCGAGCGCATCCTCATGGACACTCGTGACGCCTCGGTCGCGCGATTCCACCACCGCGGCCATTCCGAGCCGAACGATCCGTGGCACGAACATGTCCGCACCATTGTGGCTGCGGAGGGTGGCGACGTGGTTCTAACGCGCAACCACGCAGCACTCGAGCGTCTCCTCGCCGAGCGTCCAGGCGCAGTGTTGATCACTAGCATCGACGGCGCGATCGAGCAGACATACCGCGCTCTGATCGACACGCTGAACTGACTCAGGTGCCCGGTGCGATTCCGAGGACCCTTGGGAGATGACTTGAGATGGTGACCAGAACAGCTTTGATCATCGGGGCGTCGCGCGGGCTGGGCCTCGGGCTGACCGAGCGATTCACCGAACGCGGCTGGCACGTGACCGCGACCGCCCGCCACACCGGCACCAGTGACCTGCGCGGTCTCGCTGACCGGGCGGACGGCCGGCTCACTATCGACACTGTCGACATCGACGACCAAGTCCAGGTCAGCGACCTACGTGAACGGCTTGGCGGGACGAGCTTCGACCTCGTGTTCGTGAACGCCGGAACGACCCATGATCGGTGGGAGACTATCGGCGACGTGTCGACGGAGACGTTCACCCGGGTCATGGTGACGAACGCCCTGAGCACTCAACCAGCTGATGCGCAGCTTCGCCGCGCGCCATCCCAAGGACACGCGCACGCTGTTGTTGATGGCGCCCGGTTGGGTGCGGACCGAGCTGGGCGGTGCCGACGCTGCGCTGAGCGTCGAGGAGAGCACCGCCGGAGTGGCCGACGTCATCGAGGCGCACGCCGGCAAACGCGGGTTGCACTTCCTTGACCATAAAGGGCAAACGGTCTCCTGGTGAGCGCCATCCAGGTCGATTCCGCGAACCAAACTACGATGCTGCGGCGTCTAAGAAGGCGTGTCCCACCCTCGCTCGATCGTTCACACACTTGTCGGTGTGATTGCGACATTGGCGATCGCGTCGGCTTGTGACGCGTCGTCCGGCGCACGATCGACTCGCTCTCGCGTGCATGTCGGGGCGAGCAGTGCCGTCCTGGCCGCCGATCGTTGGCTCACGTTGCAGGCCTCGAGTGAGTACGCCGCCGGCCGGAAGTTTGAATGTGCCAACTTTCCTGTTGGGTTGTGGTTTCACGTACCGCACGCAGGTGGTCGTGCGGCCACCGCGACCCATGCGACGGTGTTGGCCAGCCACGAGCGCCGGTTTCAGGTGGCAACGCTATGGAGCACCGGCGACGTCGGACCCACTCTGACCGTTCTGCAGACTCCCGCGAACACCTTCGTGGTCTGCGGCGGTGGGTGAACCGCGCAGATGCTGAGAGATCCTTAGCGCCCGGTGTGGCGACAGGGTTGCCTCCTGCGACATGATGCGCGATGCATTCCGGCGGAGGGATTCGCGTCAGTGATCAACGACCTGCTCACGTTGTTCGGTCTCATGGGAGGCCGGTGGACCCTCTTCTGGGGCGGCATCGGCAGCTGCCTGAGCGAGTTCGCCATCCTCGGCATCGTCTGGCACAAGCTCAACTGCCATGCGAAAGGCTGTTACCGGATCGGGCTGCACCACGTCGACGGGACGCCTTACATCACCTGTCGTAAGCACCATCCCGTCCACCCCGGCAGTCGACCCGCGACGGCGGAAGATATCGCGCGGGCACACGCCGCTGCCACGCAGACTGCGTCCTGACGACGCAAACGGGCGGCTCGACAAAGTTGGCTGTCCGATGAGAACGAGCTTCGTTCGTGTCGTTTCCACAGCTTGGTCGACGACGCTGATCTGGTGGTCAGGCCAGTTCTCTCGGGGATGTCGCGGCGGTCGTTCCTGACGCTGTCGGCGACGGCTATCGGCGGCGTTGCCGCAGCCGGCTATCTCATCGAGCGTGCATTCAGCGCCGATCCCGCAGGCACCGGCTCACTCAAAGACGTCGAGCACATCGTCCTGCTCATGCAGGAGAACCGCTCGTTTGATCACTACTTCGGGACGTTGTCCGGAGTGCGGGGATTCGACGATCGCACCGGGCATTTCCAACAAGCTGGCTATCCCCCGAACCCGCAGTCGCTGCTCGGGCCGTTCCGGTTGGGGGGCACCTCGCAGCCTGACATCACCATGCTGCTTCCCGCCGATCCCGATCACACGTGGCACACCCAGCACTGGGGATGGAACCGCGGCGCGATGGACGAGTGGGTGCGCGCCCACGTGGCCGGCGATGGTGAGGCCTACGCCCCGCTGGCCATGGGCTACTACACGCGCGCAGACATCCCGGTGCACTACCAGCTCGCCGACGCGTTCACGGTGTGCGACAGCTACTTCAGTTCGGTCATGGGACCGACCGCGCCGAACCGGCTCTTCTGGATGAGCGGCACCGTCGATCCCGACGGCACGGCGGGTGGTCCGGTGATCGACGGCTCGAGCCACCTCGCTCCGGGTTCGCTGTCGTGGCAGACCTTTCCGGAGATACTCAGCCAGGCCGGCGTGTCCTGGAAGGTCTACAACCATCTCGCGCCCGGGCAGCGCGCAGAGATCAGCGGAATGCTCGATCTGTTCACCAAGTACCAGGATCCGCAGTCGGAGCTGTACCAGCGTGGTCGCACACCGCGGTGGCCGCACGACTTTCGCAACGATGTGCACAGCGGAAAGCTGCCGGCCGTGTCGTGGATCATCCCGTCCGGCACCGAGAGTGAGCATCCGGACGCACCGCCCGCGGTCGGCGCAGAAACGATCATGTCTGTGCTGGACGCCCTCACCGCGAACCCGGCATTGTGGGAGAAGACCGCGCTCATCGTCAGCTACGACGAGAACGGTGGATTCTTTGATCACGTCGCCCCGCCCGTTCCCGACGCCGGCACGTCTGGCGAGTTCGTCCGCACCGGACCCTTCGCCGGCGCGCTACCTATCGGTCTCGGGTTCCGGGTGCCGTGCCTGGTCCTGTCGCCGTACACCCGCGGCGGTTTGATCTCATCGCAGACTTTCGATCACACCTCGCAGCTCGCTCTCGTCGGGGCGCGGTTCGGCGTGCCCGTCCCGCACGTCTCGGCGTGGCGCCGAAACACCGTCGGCGACATGACGTCGCTGTTTGCGCAGAGACGTCAAACTCACACAGCGCTGCCGACGATCGACTTCGCCGCCGTTGAGGACCGAGCCCGTCACGCTCGGGTGGAGCTCTCACGGCTCAAGGACAAACCGGCCGCTCCGCTGGTGATCCGCGACAGCATGCCCCGGCAGGAAGATTCGCCGGTCCGGCAGCACGTTCCGTTCACGTCGGGATGACCGAGGTGGTGCTGCGCGTCCTACCATGGCGCCATGTCGGAGGACGTTGGCACCGCATCTCCGTTCGTGTTCGGCATCGCCAGCGGCGACGTAACGCACGATTCGGTCGTGCTGTGGGCGAAGGTCGCGACGCCGGCAAGTGAGGCCCGCTGGTACGTCGAGCCGGCCGACCCGGCGGTGCTCGACGGCGGCGAGGTGAAGCCGCAGACAGGTGGCGTCACAGCCGACGCAACCACGGGGTCGATTCACGCACTGGTGAGCGATCTCGCACCTGGGCTGCAGTACCGCTACTGGTTCGAGGCAGACGGGTCGCGCTCTGTCGACGGGTTGTTCAGGACGATCCCGGTGGATCGCGCAGTGCGATTCGTCGTGATCAGTTGCGCGAAGTACAACTCGGGCTTCTTCAATGCCTACAAGGCCGTCGCAGAGATGGACGACATCGACTTCGTGCTGCACCTCGGTGACTACATCTACGAGGCGGCGCAAATTCCGACCGGCAAGCAGACTCCGGGGGCGGACATCGGACGGCCGATGGACCCGCTCGGAGACTGCATAACACGCAGCGACTACGACACCCGTTATGCGCTCTTCCGACGCGACGCCGACCTGCTGCACATGCACGCCCGGCACGCGATCATCGCGACGATCGACGACCACGAGCTCAGCGACAACGCCTGGCTCGGTGGTGCGCAGGAGCACGATGACGCGAAGGACGGACCGTGGATCGACCGATCGAATGCGGCGATGAGCGTCTGGACGGACTGGATGCCGACGTTGCGTCATCCCGAGAAGGGCGACCACGTCTGGCAAGAGATCGATCTGGGTGAGGCAGGACGGATCCTGCTCTGCGAGACCCGCCTCGCCCGCACCGACCCCGCCGGACCCGACGGACCCGACAAGACCGCTCTCGGTCACACGCAGCGGGAATGGGCGCTGGAGGAGGTGCGCGCGGGCGGCCCGGGCTGGACGTTCCTCGCTCTGCCGTCGATGATTTCCGACCTCGAGCCGGCGGTGCACGACAGCGATGCCCTGTTCGCGCTGCACAAGCTGAAGATGATCGAGCCCGACAGCGATGAAGAGTTCCACGACCTGTGGGACACCTTCGGGTGGGAGCAGGATCAGCTCGTCGAAGCGGCGACTCGCACCCCGCGCACGATCGTCCTCAGCGGTGACGTGCACTTCTCGGCCGAACATGCGCGGAGCGAATCAGTGGGCGAGTTCATCGAGTGGACCGTCACCTCGGTGACCTCGCCGAACCTTGACGACAAGATGGGCTGGCCACGCGGCGCTGAGAGCAAGAACTACGAGGCCGCACTGCTGAAGATGCTGCCCGCGATGCAGTGGTGCGACCTCGACAGCCACGGATTCCTCGTCGTGGAGGCGAGCACCCAACTCGTGTCGTGTCAGTGGTGGTTCGTCGATGGCGTGCTCGCGCCGAGCGACGGTCTCGCGATGGGCCGCGAGGTAACGCTGCCGATGCACCGCGAGGGCACCGAACAAGCTCCGATCTGACGGGCAGCCGCCGCTCAAGCGATGGCGGTGCCGGCGATATGAGTGTTGAACGGGAGAAACGGCGAGCGGATCCGATACGGGGTGATGTCGACACTCGCGAAGCCCGCTGATGCGATGAGGCTCGCCAGGTCACGTTCGCAGGAACACCCCTCGAAGGCCCACGCCCATGGCCGACGCATGATCCTCTGCGACCAGCGCGTAACTGTTCGCGATCTCGCGGCCACGTGCTCGGCGAAACTGAATCGTCCTCCTGGCACGAGGATCCGGCGGATCTCGGCGAGGACCGCGACGGGGTCGGTGACCGTACACAACACCAGACTCGAAAGGACGGTTTCGACGCTGGCGTCGGGCAGGTCGATCCCTTCGCCGACGACGTTGCGGATCTCCAGTTCGACTCCACGCCGACGCGCTGCCCGGCGCAGGCGGGCGTGCATGTACGGGTTGGGCTCGATCGCGACAAGCCGCGCGCCGGACGGTAGATACCGCAGGTTCGCCCCGACGCCCGAACCCAGTTCGACGACGTTCGGCGGCAGGTCGGCGAATGCGCGCCCCTTGTGGTTGCGCATGTGCCAGTTGAGGTAACCGCCCATCGCAGAGAAGAAGGCCGAGTTGAACCGGCCGCGAGCCGGGTGCGCGGCGAACCCCTCGGGGGCTGGGATGCGCGTGTTCGTCACCGGGATGGGACGCGTCGAAGTGGTCATAGGTCGACGGTGCCAACATCGGTCGATCCAGGCAGCAGTGGAACTACCGCACTTTCACTGGTCAGGCGAGGGATGCTGCGTGACGTACCAGGCTGCGATCTGGGCTCGGGATCGGAATCCCAGCCGCGTCCGGATCCGTTCGACATGCGACTCGGCGGAGCGCTCCGTGATGACCAGCTCGTCGGCGATTTGGCGATTCGACCAACCCTGCGCGACGAGCGCGGCGACCTCGAGCTGGCGTGGCGTGACGCCAGGTCGTGCCCCGCGGCCGAGCGGAGGCAAGTCGAGGCCGCCGCGGATCGCGTTGAGCACGGCCAGGGCGTCGCCGACGAACGGGACGTGCGAGCGACCGCCAAGCACAGTCCACGTCGCGCCGCCGATGCCGTCGGCCAACCGTTCGCCCTCCGCGAGGGGTACCGCTCGGTCGTCGTTTCGGTGGATCACGGTGGTCGGCGCGGTGATTCGAGCGAGGTCAGCGGCAACGTTGATCTCGTAACACGCTGCCAACAGCCGTGCCGCGGTAGCCGCCGACGCGGCCTCGCGCTGGTAGCGCGAGAACACTGCCCGAAACGCTGCATCCGCGTCGGGCGCGAATATCTCGGTGAGCACGTCCGACGCGAATCCCCAGTGTTGGTCGACCAAACCGAGCACGTGCTCACGCACGGCCGGAGCAGCCACGACGTCGCCGTCGACCCATCCGCCGTAGAGGACCAGCCGCGCCACCGACTGCGGATGACGCGCGGCCCATCGCACCGCCAGCGGCGCACCGAACGACGCGCCGATCAGGTCGAAGCGGTCAGCACCGACCGCGGTCGCGACAGATTGCAAGACCTCCAGCTCGAGGGAGGGCAGGTCCGCGCGGTCGGTCGGCCCGGACAACCCGCAACCCGGCCTGTCGTACCGGACCAGCGTGCGGCCGGCCGCCAGACCCTCGTAGAACTCGCGCTCTGCCGGCAGCGCCCACCCGAGTTCGAGATGCGACACCCACCCCGGCACGTAGATCGCGACCGGACCGGAACCGGCTACGGCGAACCGGACGTCCGTCCCGTCCGCAAGATTGGCCAGACCAAGCCGCTGCTCCACCGGCTCATTGTGTCGCGAACGACTGGTAACCCTTACCCTCGCACGAGTGAAGCTGCGTCCGATGAGCGAGGGCGAGTTCGAGCAATGGTGGGACGCGACAATGGAGTCCTACGCGCAAGACCTCGCACAAGCGACCGGCAGACCCCTCGAGGCTGCCCGAAAGCGAGCGAGTGTGCAGGGTGCAGAGATGCTCCCGCACGGACTTCGGTCCGCGAACACTTGGCTCATGATCATCTGTGACGACAGCGATGCACTCGTAGGGACACTATGGGTGGGTCGGCATCCCGAGCGCGACGACTGCGCGTACGTCTACGACATAGAGGTGGACGAGTCGCGGCGAGGCGAAGGTCTCGGACGCGCCGCCATGCTCGCGGCCGAAGAGTTGGTCCGCGACGCCGGCTTCCGAGAGATCGGACTGAACGTCTTCGGGTTCAACGAAGCCGCACAGCGCCTGTATGCATCGTTGGACTACCGCATCGTTGCGACTCAGCTGACGAAACGCCTCGACTGAGCGAACATGATTTCCGAGCCTGCCGTTCCGAGTGACCCGCCGCCGGGTTCACTTCCCGACCTGTCCAAGCACATGAGCGAGGTCTGGCAGCTGGCCGCGTTGGCTCGAGCGTTGGGTGGTGAACCCGACGCCCTACTGACCGGGCTGTCCGCCGCGGTCGTCGCCGCCGCGGGTCTCGAAGTCGACGGGCTTGCCGAACAGCAACGCGTCCAGCTGCTCAACGAGATACGCGCGAACCTGCAGCAGGCGGCGACGTTCGCTGCCGGGTCGTCCCTGCCGGGATGGGATCCCGATGACGACACCCTCACCACCCAGGGCCGCGCCTCGCGGCGTGTTGCCACGCTGATCGCCGACGTCGTCGCCGCACGGTTCCCAGCGATGGCCGACCAGCTCGCCGCCGAAGGCGCCCACTTTCTGGACGTCGGAGTCGGCGTCGCACAGATCAGTATTGAACTGTGTCGGCGCTACCCGCTGCTGCAGGTCACCGGCGTCGACATCAATCGCCGTCCGCTGCGTCTGGCCGCCGAGAACGTCGCTGCCGAGAACCTCAGCGACCGAATCGATCTGCGTCGCGCCGACATCGCCGAGCTCACCGACATCGAGGTGTTCACGGTCGCGTGGATTCCGATGCCCTTCCTTTCGCCCATACTCGTTCGGCCGGCGCTCGGCGCCATCCACCGTGCACTGCGTCCAGGCGGATGGTTGCTGGCCGGGTGCTCAGGACCGGACAGCGACGCCATGACGAGCGCGATGAATCGATTGCGCGCAGGCATCTTGGGCGGCGGCCATCACACCGCTGCAGACACCGCCGAGTTGCTCGCCGACCTCGGTTTCGACGACATCCACCAGCTCTCGGCCGAGCCGGGCGGACCACCCGGCCTCGTTCTGGCTCGTAAGCCGTAGACCGACCGCGCGGAGGTGGTCGTGTGGGTACGACAGCGATAGCTGACTACGCGCTCCTGTCGGATCGGCACAGTGCAGCGCTGGTGAGCCGCGACGGGTCGATCGACTGGTTGTGTTTCCCCCGCTTCGACAGCCCGTCCATCTTCGCTCGTCTGCTCGGCGACGAGGCCGGCCATTGGTCGATCCAGGTCGCGAACTCCACAGAAGTCACGCGCCGCTACCTCGACCGAACCATGGTGTTGGAGACGACCTTTCGCACGCCGTCGGGCACGGTACGAGTCACGGACGCGCTCGCCATGGGCGATGGCAATCGAGGGCACCAGCTCGGCACAGATGCGCCGCATCTTCTGCTGCGGCGTGCGACCTGTGTCGAGGGAGAGACCGACTTGCACGTGGAGTACGTCCCGCGACCCGGTTACGGGCTGATCCGTCCCCAACTCGACGATGTCGACGGTGGTGTCATCGCCAGAGCAGGCGACGACGTCCTGGCCGCTCTTTCTGCTCCTATGCCCATGACCATCGACAAGTCGTCCGCCTCAGGCCGGCTGCACCTTCGCCGCGGCGACAGCGCGGGCTTCGCTCTGCAGCACAGGACGCAGTCCGAAGCGGACGCGAACCCGGTATGGGATCAAACCGAGATCGGCGCGCGACTCGACGACACCGTGTCGGCGTGGGAGTCGTGGTCAGACCTTCACCAGGCCTACGTGGGTCCGTGGCGAGACCTGGTGCATCACAGCGGACGGGTATTGCAGTCGCTTTCTTTTGCCTCCACCGGCGCGATCTGCGCAGCGGCTACCACGTCCCTGCCGGAGGTGGTCGGTGGCGGCCGGAACTGGGATTACCGCTACGCGTGGGTGCGGGACGCGTCCTTCACGATCCAGGCCCTGTGGGTGGCGGCCTGCCCGGACGAAGCCAACGAGTTCTTCAACTACGTGACGAACTCCGCCGCAGGCTCACTGGACCGCTGCGACGGCCTGCAGATCATGTTCGGCGTCGGCGGCGAACACGACCTGACCGAACGCGAACTGCCGCACCTGGAGGGCTGGCGACACTCAGTACCGGTTCGCGTCGGCAACGGCGCCTGGACGCAGCGCCAGCTCGACGTCTACGGCGAGTTGCTCGGCGCCGTGCACCGGCTCTCCGACCACGTCTTCGACGACTCCGGACGGGTTGGGCCGACGGCCGACCCGGACAGGTGGGGTGCTGCCCCTGAGCTGGAACCGGCCACCCGACAGTTCTTCGTCCAACTGGCCGACACCGCCGCGCGACGTTGGGAGGAGAAGGACCAGGGCATCTGGGAAGTACGGGGCGCGCCCCGCGACTTCCTCTACTCGAAGTTGATGTGCTGGGTCGCCCTCGAGCGAGCCGTCGCGCTGGCCGACCGTCTGGACGCTTCCGACCGGGTCGATTATTGGCGACAGACCCAGGCCCGGATCCATGAGGCGATCGTGACCAAGGGCTGGAGTGACCGCGCCAACGCCTTCACCCAGTCTTTCGATTCGGAGGAGTTGGACGCGTCCAATCTGATGATTCCGCTGGTCGGATTCCTGCCCGCCGACGATCCCCGAGTGCTGGCCACGATCGAGGCGACCGAAGAACGGCTCACCGACGAGCGTGGCCTCGTCTACCGCTATCGCTCGCACGACGGGCTCGAGGGCGAAGAAGGCACGTTCCTGCTGTGCACGTTCTGGCTGGCGCAGGCCCTGGCTACAACTGGCCAGGCCGCGCGAGCCCGCGTCGTGTTCGAACGGGCCGTCGCCTTCGTCAACGACGTCGGCCTGCTCGCCGAGGAAGTCGATCCCGTCAGCGGCGAACTCTTGGGCAACTTCCCGCAGGCCTTCAGCCACATCGGGCTCGTCAACGCTGCCTGGGCCATTGCTGAGGCCGAACGCAGCGCATAACTTCAGAGCAGGTCGCCGGGCCCGTGTCAGCCGGGACGGGTCCAAGACCAACGGGGGTGTCTGATGGCTGAATCCACACAACTCGCCGAGCAAATGGTCCTTTGCCACTTCATTGTCTCTGACGACATCGAGCGGTCACGGCGTTTCTACATCGACGTGCTCGGCGGCCGGTTGGCCTTCTCCAACGCAGACCTGACCTATGTCGAGCTCGCCGGTGCTTTCATCATCATCAATGGCGGCGGTGGCCCGACGGACGACAAGCCCGCAGTGACCCTGGAGACGCCACAGGACCCCGACAGGGTCAGCAGCTTCCTCAATATCCGGGTCAAAGACATTCACGCCCGCTATTCCGAATGGAGCGCTCGGGGTGCTCAATTTCTGACGCCACCCAAGCAGCACGAATTCGAGATCCGTTGCTACATCCGCGATCCGGACGGCCATCTGATCGAGGTCGGGCAAACCACTGATCCCGACGGCGACTGGTCGCCGTGGTTACGAACCACGGCCACGCCATGAAGACGATCCGGACAGGTGAGAGGCGGTCATCGCATGCGTTCTGACATCAGACCAGGTGGCGTGTTCCCGGACTACTCGTTACCGGACCACACCGGAACAGTCCGCGCGCTGAGCGAGCTCCAGGGCGACGATCCGCTCATCCTCACTCTGGCGCGCGGCCATTACTGCCCGAAGGAGCATCAGCAGCACCTCGAGCTGGCGGCGAATTATCCGAAGATCGCGGTCAGTTACACGCAGGTCGTAACAATCGCCACCGACGAGCATCACACGCTGCAGGAGTTCCGCGCTTCGGTCGGCGCCCAGTGGACGTTCCTGTCAGACCCCGGCCGCACGATCCAGCGCGACCTCGACATCCAGGAATACACCGACCCCGACAACGATCCGATGATCCCGCACACGCTGGTGCTCAAGCCGGGACTGGTCATCCACAGCGTCTACAACGGGTACTGGTTCTGGGGACGGCCGTCGTTCTACGACTTGTGGCGCGACCTTCGCGCGGCGTTGACTGAATCCCGCCCCGACTGGGATCTGAGCAGGCCCGGTCTGCGCGAGGCCTGGGACAAAGGCGATTACGCGAACTTCCACGGCTGGGACAAGCGGCAGAAGTCGACGCCTACGTCCCACCCGTCCTAACGGACGAGCGGTCGGACTGGCAGTCCGGCCACGCACCATCGACTTCAAACGACTCGGGCGCGTCAGCGACTTGCAGCCCTACCTCGGCGCGATCGACTGATACAACGCAAAATCCTGCTCCTACCGCTTCTTCTGATTTGCGCCTTATCCTTCGGATATGCCATCGAGCCCTGGGATCCCTGGTTGGTTCATCGCATTGTTCGTGATCATGCTGTTGATCGGCATCGGCACGGCGATCTGGCGCGTCACGACAGCCCGTCAGATCGCAAAGGACGCGGGGCTCGATCCGAACACCGCAACGCGGATGACGCTGCTCAGCAAAGATGGCATCGACGCCACGTACCTGGCTTCGGCGATTCATCTCGTCAACAGCAATCGCATTCGAGTCAGCCGGCGGACAAGACTGCAACCGAACGACTACAGGAACTGCAGGCGCTCAAAGACAAGGGCCTCGTGACCGACGACGAATACACCGCGCGGCGACAGCGAATCCTCGACTCGATCTAGGCTCCGCAACGTGCGTCATTGGCCGCCAATGACTATTCCTCGATAGCCCCGCCCACTGTGCGCAGATGCTCGCGGAAACTCAGCGAGGGCATGTTTTCCCGCTTGGCAAGGTAGGCGCGGAACTGTAACTGGCTGCGTAGCGAGGTACCTGCCCGGACGCGATCGGCCTGGCGCCGCTCGGCATCGCGAATCGTCTCCGCCAGCGCGAGAATCTCCTCGGCCTGCGCGTTGGGGAGGAAGAGCACGCCATCATCGTTGCCGAGAACCAGATCCTCGCGGCTCACCGACCAGTCTCCGACGACGGCTGACTCCAGCGCGTCATGCGCGCGGGCGTCGAGCCGCAGCGGGCCGGTGGGGATCGCTCCCAGGCTGAAGACCGGCAGACCGATCGCTCGTATGTCAGCGGTGTCGCGATGCAGCCCCCAGATGACGATGCCTACTAGGCCGGCTGCCTTAGCCTCGAGAGCCACCAGGTCACCGACGCACGCTTCATCCAGGCGTCCACCGTTGTCGACCACCAGCACGTCGCCCGGTGCTGCCACCTCGAATGCCTCCAGGAAGACAACGACGCTGCCGACATGCCTGGCGGGACACACCCGTCCGGCCAGCCGGCTGCCAGGCACCACCGCGCGCACGAGAGCCGGAGCGCAACGCACTGGGACGTGGGCGCGTAGGCAGGCGTCGGCCACGTGCGCTGTGGTGAGAGCTGCGAAGCGGTGCTGCAACGTTTGGTGGTCCATGAAAATACTTCTTTCCATGAGGTGGCCGCGCATCTCGTGCCATTTATCTACCTGTGGCGGCCGCAGTCCAGATCGGCCACAATGACGGCATCCGTCGCAGGGCGACGCGCCTGCACGAGCGGGTCGGGTATCCGGTCGCCGAGTCGCAGCAAGCCGGCTCCGGTGAGCGCTACCGCCAAACCCCCGCCCCACCACACGGCATCGGGCGACGTTGCGAGCAGCGCGCCGCCGACTGCTGGGCCCAAGGCAACGCCTGCCGTGAAGCTGAGGCCGTAGAGCGACATGTAGCGGCCGAGCAGGTGCGGTGGCGCGAGATCGGCGACGATCGGGCCGATCACTACGAACTGCGCGCACTCACCGATCGCGATCACGATCGCCACTCCGGCCAAGACGGTGGTAGCGATGAACGTCGAATTTGTCAGCGTGGCAAGCAGAACTGCGAGCAGGCCGACGGAAAACAGTGCGCTGGTCGCGGCAAGAGCGTGTGTGCGGCGCATCCGCTGGACGACTCGTGTGGCCGGAATCTGCGCGACGACGATGAAGAAGGTGTTGATGAGGATGACGACGCCGATCTCGCCCGGCCCGACAGGCGTGTGCGCCTTGACAAACGGCGCGAGGATGTTGGAGAACAGCGCGCCGCCGGTCATCACAAGCACGATGTTGGCCGCGATCAGGACGAGGAAGGGCCGATCGTGCGCAACCGATCGGAAGCCCGTTCCCCTGTCGCTCGCCGACGCCGTCTTTGCGAGGCGAGGGTTCGGGATCCTCACCAGCACAACCAGTGCGAAGACAGCGAAGGTGACGCCGTCGAACAGGTAGAGCGTCTGGAACGCGCGGAGGCCATGGGCGGCCGCGACGACGAAGCCCGCAACAGTCGCGCCGCTGCCGAGACCGAAGTTGCCTGCAACACGGCGGAGCGCGATCGAGGCGGCGCGCTGCTGCGTCGAGACCAGGGTCAAGCTCAGAATCTCGTTGGCAGCTACTCGCGATTCCGAACCCGGCGCCGCCGACGGCTGCACAGACGAACCCTTGCCAAGGACGGTCGACGAATGCGAAGCCGGCGTAGCCCACTGCGCTCGCGAGATTGCCGATGATCAGGATCGGCTTCGCGCGGAACCGATCGAGCAGCGCACCCGAAAACGGCGTGACGACCGCCGCCGTACCCATGACTGCCGCCAGTACCAGACCCGCAGTCGCCGTGGCGAAACCGCGGGCCTGGTGCAGGTAGATGATCTCGAACGGAAGGATCAGCCCGGTGCCGAAGTAGTTGACCGCGGTCCCGGCTTGAAGAACGACGACCGGCCCCGGCAGGCCCGTGCGCCAGCAGGCGAATACACGCGCGAGCGGCCCGCGCCGTGCCGATGCGGACGATTCCATCGTCAATCCCCCAGGGTCTTGTCCACTGCTGCGGCACGTCCGATGGCGGATCGTCCGGGCGGTCGGTAGTGGATACACCGCCCCGCCGGAAAACTGGGCGCCGCGCGCCGCCCACTTCGCGCCGCGGACGGTGTACATACCGGTGCGGACGAACGATGTAGTGCGGAAGGAAGGAGCGCGACATGACGAGTGTCGAACTGCTCTCCCGTGCGCAGGCCGGCGATGGCGAAGCGTTCCGGGAGCTGGCCGAGTCGCACCGGCGAGAGCTGCAGGTGCACTGCTACCGGATGCTCGGCTCCTTCGCCGACGCGGAGGACACCGTCCAGGAGACGATGCTGGCTGCCTGGCAAGGCATCAGCGGATTCACCGAGGAACGCGCGTCGCTGCGGACCTGGTTGTACAAGATCGCCACCAACCGGTGCCTCAACGCGCGCCGCGCAGCGAGCCGGCGCCCGGTCAGGGAGTGGGACACGTCGCGGTTCGAAGCGCCAGTGCCGACACCGCGCGACGAGCCCGTCTGGCTGCAGCCGTTCCCTGACGCGTTCCTCGAGGGCACGGCCGATGCGCTCGGGCCGGAAGCGCGCTACGAGCAGACCGAAGCCATCTCATTGGCCTTCGTGACCGCCCTGCAGTTGCTGCCGGCGCGCCAGCTCGCCGTCGTGATCCTGCGCGACGTGCTCGGGTTCCACGCCAGTGAGGTCGCCGACATGTTGGGGGCGACCGTTCAAGCGGTCAACAGCGCCCTCAAACGAGCACGCGCCAGTCTGCAGCGTCGCCAGCAGCCGGCCGTCGTGCGCCAGCCGGCGCCCGTCGCGGGCTCGGCCGCCGAGGATGCGATCGTGGCCCGGTTCGCCCGCGCATGGGAGTCGGCTGACCTCGACGCGCTGGTAGCACTGCTGACCGACGATGCGTTCATCGCAATGCCTCCCGAGCCTTTCGGCTACGAAAGCCGAGAACTCGTGGGTCGCTACTGCGCCCGACAGTTCGCAGCAGGCCGCAGGTTCGACCTTGTGCCGACCCGAGCCAACGGCCAGCCCGCGTTCGGCGCATACCTGCGCGGGCCGGCGGGGATCCGCCACGCGACCGCCTTTTACGTACTCACCCTTGCCGGCGGCCGGATCTACGGCATCACCCGTTTCGAGGCCAGCGTGCTGCCGTGGTTCGGGTTACCGCGATCGCTCCCGCCCCGGTAACCCACTGACTTGCCCCGAGGAGGGCACCATGCATCCAGACATCCTCCGGCAGCTCGCTGCCGAACACATCCAGGATCTGATCACCAGGGCCGATCGGGCGCGGCGGGTCCGTGCGGCCATTCACCGGCGGCGGGCAGGCTCACACGGCGAGCGCGAGACCGGTCCGTTCAGGCATCGTCGGGATGATTCGCGACACGTCGAAGCCTGCGGTTGTGATCATGTTCGTCAGCTCGCGCTCGGTGCGTTCGCGGGCCCCGAACAGGACGAACATGTGCAGGTCATCTCGAAGGCGGTTCGCGCGGCCGGGTCGTCGGTGGCGCGCTCGTCGTCCCAGTCGTGCAGGATCCGCCGCAGCACATAGACGTCGCCACCAACGCGGACCTCGTCGAAGAAGCTGCCCGCTACGAGAGCACACGGGCCGAGGCGTCAGGGTCGTCCGCCCAGAACGTGCGGTCGTGCGCGAGCGCGTCCGGTATCCGCAGCTCAACGGCAGGTCGGATGATCTGCCTCACGCGGTAGCCGCTGATCATCTAGTCGAGGTGTCGACGCGTGTCCACGCCAGGACGGTACGCCCAATCTGTCCTACAGCGTTTGGAACTCCGCGACCATCGGCCACAGCCGCTCGCCGAGTTCGACCTGCGTGAGCAGCACTGCCACTCTGCCGTCAGGGTCGGCGAAGAAGTCAGTGCCTTGGCCGCCGGACCAGCCGAAGCGGCGTTGGTGCGGGCCGTCGGTCTGGACCGCGACGCCGAAGCCCCAGCCCATGATGGTCCAGAAACCCGGGAAGAAGCTCTCGGACGTCTTGCATGCAGCCGGCACCTGGTCTGTTCGCAGCAGGCCGAGGTGCTCGGACGAGATCAGCGCCCCCGTCAGGAGCGCGCGGACGAAGCGGTGGAAGTCACGGGCGGTCGAGACAAGCTCGCCGTGGCTCACGTCGAACGGTGGCGGACCGGCGTAGAAGCCGCCACCGGCAGGCTCGGTCTCGGTGAGCTCGTCGTCGGTGGGGCGGTAGGCGGCGGGGAGGCGGTTGAGCTTCTCGGTCGGCACCCACAGGGCGGTGTCGGTCATGTCGAGTGCGCGGAACAGATCCTCGTCGAGGTGCTCGCCCAGCGGACGGACGGTGAGCCTCGAGATGAGAATCCCCAACAGCGAGAAGGAATGGTGGTAACGCCAACCTTCTCCCGGCTGAAAGGTCAGCGGAAGTTCGGCGAGGCGGCGCAACCATTCGCCGGCGCCGAACGGTGGCGGCTCCGGTCCGGCTTCGGTGCCGTTGTCGATCATCGCTTGCTGCAACGGCGACTCTTGCAGCGCCATCCCGTATCCGGACGTGTTCGTCAGCAGATGCCGCAGCGTGATGTCGCGATCGGCAGCGACCGTGTCGCCCAGATGGGCGGTCGGGGTGCGCAGCACGCGGCGGTCCGCAAGTTCGGGCAGCCATTCGGCGACGCTGCTGTCGAGTGCGATCCGTCCGGCCTCGACGAGCCGCAGCGCCGCAACAGCGGTGACCACCTTCGTCATCGACTGGATGCGCATGATCGCGTCCGGTGGCATCGGCGCTCCGCCGACGGACGCGACACCTGCCGCGACAACCTCGGCATCGTCACCGCCGAGGACTGCAACCCCACCCGGGATCGTCCCGGCCGCGATGTACTTGTCGAGCAATTCGCGAATCATCGGCTCATCCTCCGCTGTGCGCGAGCTCGGCCTCGAAGGGGATGTCGCGGCTGTCGCGCAAGGCCGGCCATCCGTCCGGCAGCGCGGGAGCGGGAGCGGGCGCCGCAATCCCAGTGGTCAGCGACGGACCCACAGCCGCAGCAGCATTCCTCGCGGCTGCTTCTCGGCGACCACCCGGTAATCACTTCGGAGCAGCGTGAGGGCTTTCGCCAGCGTCCCGGCGGCGGGTTTCGGCGCGATCGGTTGCGGACCGATCGTCCAGATCCGCTGGTAGCCCAGCAACGCCGACCGAACGGCGAAGGAAGGTTTCTCGGTGCCCTGGAAGTCGCCGACGGCAGCCGGCGAGCGGGCCAGCAGGCAATCCGCCGTCCGACGAAAGTCGTACGGGTAGGCCAGCCGGATCTTGCGGTAGTACGGGTTGAAGAAGATGATCCCGTCGCCCGCCCGGCTGTGGTCGGCCACATAGAACGCGGTGTCGCCGTAGTCGGGTCCGCGGCTACCCGACCTGTGTTGGTGCACTTCGGCGCCGTACTGCAGCGCGAACACCGCGCCGCACACAACGATGGTCGGCACCCACACCAGCAGCCTGCTTCTTTGCTGGAGCCACGCTCCGAGCGCGGCCATGCCTACGCCGGCGAGCAGGGCGACGCCTGACTCGGTGTACACCACGTAGCGGATGTCGAACAGCGGCTTGCCGACGAACGATTCGCCGATGATCAGCACCGACGGCGCGAACGCGAGCGGTAGTGCGACCTGATTCATGTTGAGGTACTGGTCGCGAGCCGGTGCATCGTCTGTCGCGAAACGCGACAGGATGCCTGCGCTGTGCAGCACGCCCAAGACGAAGACCAGCGCAATGAGGACGCCGGGGACAACTGGCGACCCGAACAGCGCACGGAACATCGTGCCGAACACTGCGGCGGTCGGCGCCTGGATCCACGACACCGCGACGGATTGGCGGGCGGTGAGTACGACAAACGGCAGCAGACAGACGCCGGCGGCGACGACACTCACCAGCCAGCGCTTCTGCGTGCGGCGAGGTGCACGCGACCAGACGAGCGTGATCAGGTGCGCGACCACCGCCACGAACGCGAGTTCGTTGAGGTAGCCGACCAGCACGATGAGCGCCGCGTAGCCGACCCACCACCGGTACCGTGCCCACGCCGTCTGCGCCTCGTCGTCGTCGTGTTCGAGGGCCACCACGAGAGCCAGCGTCGCCGCAGTAACAGCGGCGAAGACGAAGGCGTACGACCGTGCATTCTGCGCGTAGTAGTTGACCTCCGGCGTCACCGCCATCACGAGGCCCGCCGAAGCGCCGACGACCGTCGATCCCGTGACACGGCGACCGAGGAGGGCGACGAACAGTGCCGCCAGCGCCATGGCGAGCACCGACGGCACGCGGATCGACTCCGGACTGTTGCCGAACACCGAAGCCCATACGTGGACGGACGAGTAGTACACCAGGTGCACCAGATCGACGTGGTGCAGCAGGTGCATCAGCTTCGACCAGCTGAGGAGGGTCGCAGCCCACCGGGTGGCCGCCTCGTCGTTGGTCATCGACCCGCCGCGATTCAGCCCCCAGAACCCGGCCGCGAGCATCGCAGCGAACGGGATCAGGATCAGCGCGCCGTCAGGGCGGAACCTCCTGCGAGGTCGCGGAGAGCTCCGTTCTTCGCCGCCGATCACCGATGTGCTCCCAAAAATCGTCCAAGAACCGAAGATGCGGCCATATCGTCGGCCTCGACTCGACCATGATCAGCAGCACGGCAACCGTACTGTCGCGATCCGCAGAGAATTCTGTGCGCGAGCCGCCTGCGCGGTGAACTGCCAGGATTCCGCGCGTCAACCGCCGCTGTGCGCTAGTTCGGCCTCGAACGGGACGGCGCGGCTGTCGCGGGTTGAGAGCCAGCCGTCGGGCAGCGCGACCGAGTGGGCCGAGGACGTGCGCCCGCGGGGCTGGCCGAGCACCGCGTCTGGGAACGGCTGGTCAACGTCGACGCGCGCGAGCAGGTCGTCGAGTTCGGCCAACGACGAAGCCTGCGCCATCGCACGGCGTAGGTCGCCACCGACGGCGAACCCCTTGAGGTACCAGGCGACGTGCTTGCGGAAGTCGGTCACGCCCCAGCGCTCGTCGTCGGCCCACTCGGCGAGCAGCGATGCATGGCGGCGCATCACCTGCGCCACCTCGGCCAGCGACGGAAGCGTGCGGTCACGACGTCCGGCGAACGCCGCCCCGAGATCGCCGAACAGCCACGGCCGGCCCAGACAGCCACGTCCGACGACGACGCCGGCGCAACCGGTGTGCTCGGCCATGCGCAGCGCATCGTCGGCCTCCCAGATGTCGCCGTTGCCCAGCACCGGGATGTCGAGCAGCTCGACGAGGTCGGCGATCGCGTCCCAATCGGCGGTGCCGCTGTAGAACTGCAACGCGGTGCGGCCGTGCAGCGCCACCTGGAACACGCCGGCGTCCTGCGCGCGCAGGCCCGCCTCGCGATAGGTCACATGCTCGTCGTCGATACCGACGCGCATCTTCACCGTCACCGGCAGCCCGGCCGCACTGCGCACCGCGCTGCGCACGATGTCGTCGAACAGGCCGATGCGCCAGGGCAGCGCCGATCCCCCACCCTTGCGGGTCACCTTGGGCACCGGGCAACCGAAGTTCAGATCGATGTGGTCGGCAAGATCATCCTCGACGATCATGCGCACGGCCGCACCGACGACGGTGGGGTCGACGCCGTACAGCTGGATCGAACGCGGCTGCTCGTCGGCCGCGAACCGGATCAGCTTGAGCGTCTTCTCGTTGCGTTCGACCAGCGCCCGCGTCGTGATCATCTCCGACACGAAGAGCCCGTCCGGCAAATACGCGCGGCACAGCGTTCGGAACGCGCTGTTGGTGATGCCCGCCATCGGCGCGAGCACCACTCGCGCACCGAACAATGGCGTCTTGGTCAGCATCCGATCAGACGCGCGGCCAGGTAGCCCTCGACCTGGTCGAGGGCTACGCGCTCCTGAGTCATCGAGTCGCGCTCGCGCACCGTCACGGCCTGGTCGTCGAGCGATTCGAAGTCGACGGTGACGCAGAACGGCGTACCGATCTCATCCTGACGTCGATACCTACGCCCGATCGCCTGGGCATCGTCGAAGTCGACATTCCAGTTCTTGCGCAGTGTCGCGGCGAGTTCGCGCGCCATCGGCGACAGCTTCTCGTTACGCGACAACGGCAGCACCGCCGCCTTGACCGGGGCCAGCCGGCGGTCGAGGCGCAGCACGGTGCGCTTCTCCATGACGCCCTTTGCGTTCGGCGCCTCGTCCTCGGTGTAGGCATCGAGCAGGAACGCCAGCACCGCACGCGTCAGACCGGCCGCAGGCTCGATCACGTAAGGGGTCCAGCGCTCGTTCTTCTCTTGGTCGAAATAGGTCAGATCGGCGCCCGAGTGCTTCGAGTGCGTCTGCAGGTCGAAGTCGGTGCGGTTCGCGATGCCCTCGAGTTCGGCGAACTCGGACCCGCCGAAGCCGAAGCGGTACTCGATGTCGACCGTGCGCGTCGAGTAGTGCGACAGCTTCTCCTTCGGGTGCTCGAAGAAGCGCAGGTTCTCAGCGTCGATCCCGAGATCGACGTACCAGTTCCAGCGCTGCTCGAGCCAGTACTCGTGCCACTTCTCGTCGGTGCCGGGCTCGACGAAGAACTCCATCTCCATCTGCTCGAACTCGCGCGTGCGGAAGATGAAGTTGCCCGGCGTGATTTCGTTGCGAAAGCTCTTGCCGGTCTGCGCGATACCGAACGGCGGCTTCTTGCGCGCCGTCGTCATCACGTTGAGGAAGTTGATGAAGATGCCCTGCGCCGTCTCGGGGCGCAGGTAGTGCAGCGCCGACTCGTCCTCGACCGGGCCGAGATAGGTGCGTAGCATCCCGTTGAACGGACGGGGTTCGGTCCACTGCCCACGCGTGCCGCAGTTCGGGCAGGCAATCTCCGCGAGACCGTCCTTCGGCGGACGGTTCTTGCGCGCTTCGAACTCCTCTTCGAGCTGGTCGGCACGGAAGCGACGATGGCAGTGCAGGCACTCGGTGAGCGGGTCGCTGAAGGTCGCGACGTGGCCGGACGCCTCCCACACCTGCGGCGAGAGGATAACGGCCGAATCAATACCGACGATGTCGTCGCGGCCGGTGACCATCGTGCGCCACCACTGCCGGCGGACGTTCTCTTTCAGCTCGACGCCGAGCGGGCCGTAGTCCCAGGCCGAGCGGGTTCCGCCGTAGATCTCGCTGGACGGAAAGACGAATCCGCGCCGCTTGCTGAGGTTGACGACGGCGTCATTGCGGGCTGCGGATGGGCTGGCGGGCACGGATTCTCCACGTCTTTCGGGCTCGATGAAGTGCTGAGCGAGTCACCGTCCAGGGTATCCGTCGCCCGCTTGGCCTTTCGCCACTGCTCGATCCGGGACGCTGCCAGGTGCACGAGCAGCGCGCACAGCCAGCCCGCCAGCACGTCCGCGACGTAATGCTCACCCGCATAGACGAGGGAGAAGCCCATGAAGATCGGATAGAACACCAGCAGCGGACGCCACCACTTGTGGACCCGCTTCCACATGAACAACGTGAACAGCATGATGCCGCCGGCGTGCAGCGACGGGACGGCTGCGACCTCGTCCGCGCTGACCCGTCCCTCGTCGATCGCCTGCTGCGCGAAGTGCACCCAGCTGAGGCCACGCGTCGCGATCTCATCGATCCAGGGGTTCGTGCCGGCGCGGTTGTGGATCATCGGCCCGAGCAGGCCGCCGTCGGTGCGGCTGGCATAGCTCATGCACGACGGGTTGCTCGGATGGTTGACGACCTCATCCGGCGCACAGCGCGCAGCGGCCCACGGCGGTGCCGCCGGAACCAGCGCGAAGAAGCCGAACGACAGGAACGACAGTGGCACGAAGCGCAACGTCCATCGATAGAAGTCAGTTCGGCTGCGCAGCCACAGTGCAGCTGCAGTGACGTAGGGCAGGAAGAAGAACGAGATGTAACACAGCCCGACAAGCGTGTCCCACCATTGCGGGTGGAGGTACCGCAGGTGCGCCTGCAGCCACACGGTCGGCTCGGTGCCGAAAAACAAGAACTTGTCGACACTGATCTGCGGGTACCACCAAGTAGGCATTCCGAGCGTGTCGGAGATGCCGCGCAGATAGTCATAGGCCACCAGCACCGCACCGAGCGGCACGAAGTCGATGACTACCGCGAACACGTTGCGGTTGCCGATGCTCCACGCGAGCAGGCCGATCGCCAGCCAGAGAAGCAGATCCGAGCGCCAGTACGGGACGCCGTCGGCGACGATGTCGTAGCCGAACGCGATCGCCCACCCGGTCAACGCCGTCCACCGGGCGTAGGCCAGCACCCGCGGCGTCAGCCAGGCAGACGGCCGTATTTTCGGCGTACTCATGCCTTGTCGCTCGCGTGCAGCGTCGTGGCTCCGTCCGCGGTCACCTCGAGCAGAGACTCGAACGAACTCGGGACGTCGAGCGCCGCACCGAGCAACGGGGTCGCGTGGAGTTTCACTTCGTAGTTGCCGAGCGCCCGCCGGTACGACCCGACGTTCGTCCACTCGCTGACAATCACCCATTCGTGCTCGTCGTCGGTGCTGCGTCCGACGCTGCCGCGTACGAACCCCGGCCGCGCGGCGAGGACTGCGAGCGCGGCACCTGCCCGCTCTTCGAAGGTGGCGTCGTCGGAGCGGAAGTGGGTCACCGAAGTCATTCCTGGGGCATTCATTCGGGCACCTCGACCGGGCCGGCGCCGCCGAAGCGCCGATTGCGCTGAGCGAACGCGACGCACGCATTCCACAGATGCCGCCGATCGAAATCGGGCCACAGCGTGTCGACGAACTCGAGTTCGGCATAGGCCGACTGCCACAACAAGAAGTTGGACGTGCGCAGCTCACCCGACGTACGGATGAACAGATCGACGTCGGGCAGGTCGGGTTCGTCGAGGTGCGCGCCGATCGTGCGCTCGTCGATCTTCGCCGGGTTGATGCTGCCCGCCTGCACCTCGCGCGCGATCTTGCGCACAGCGTCGACGATCTCGGCACGGCCGCCGTAGTTGACGCAGAACTGCAGGGTGAGTCGGTCGTTGTCGCGCGTGTATTCCTCGGCGTCCTCGAGCTGGTCGATGACGCTGCGCCACAACCGCGGCCGCCGTCCCGCCCAGCGGATGCGCACACCCAGCTCGGCGAGCTCATCGCGACGGCGACGAATGACGTCCTTGTTGAAGCCCATCAGGAAGCGCACCTCTTCGGGTGTGCGCCGCCAGTTCTCGGTCGAGAACGCGTAGGACGAGATCGTCTTTACGCCGATCTGCATCGCGCCGTGGAGAACGTCCATCAGCGCCGCCTCGCCGGCACGGTGACCCTCGGTGCGGGGCAGACCACGGCCGTGTGCCCAGCGGCCGTTGCCGTCCATGACGATCGCGACGTGTGCGGGCACCGCACTCACAGGCAGCTCCGGTGGCTGCGCGCCCGACGGATGCGGCGGTGGATCGGGCCACTCGCGACGCCGTCCGCGACTGAAGCGAACGGCGGGTGAATTCATCCCGACAGGCTATCCCGCAGCGGGCCCCGCCTCGATGACGTCGAGGTCTCGGAGCGCGTAGCGCAGGTGCTCCCATTCCTCGCCGAGGATCGTGTGCAGGCACGACAGCGTGGTCTCGGAGTATTCGGGTGCCCACGGGTTCGCGTGCGGTACCTCTAGTTCGTCGGGCGTGACTGTCGTCAGGTAGTCGCGCACCATGGCGACCCGCCCGGCCCGTGCCTCGAGCACGTCCACGAACGCGGGGGTGCCGTCTACGAATACCGAGCGATCGAAGTCGGCGTTCGTCTCGTAGATCAGGCCGAGCGGGTGGTAGGGCTCGTCGATGCCCTGGATCGCACGGCGCAGCCAGACGTCGGTCGCGAACACGAGGTGCCGCAGCGTCTGCGCGAACGACCACTCGTCGCCGACCGCAACGTCGACCGTGCCTGCCGGCATGGCGTTGACCCGCTCGATCGCAGTGCCCCACGCATGTTCGAGTGCGGTCCACGCGGCGCGCAGTCCGTCAGGGTCACGAGCTTCGCGGAGCTCACGCCCGGGGAACCGACCATTGAGTTCGGCGTCGACGAACGGCATCACGTCGACGCCGTTGACGACCAACCTGGCGCCGCCCTCGAACAGCCACGGTGAGTCGATCTCGGCGTTCGCGACCTCAACGCCGCGCATCACTATGTCGTTGAGGTCGCAGGCCACGAATCGCGCGCCATGAAGGTTCGCCCCCTCGAATCGGGCGTCCTTCAGGTTGTCGGACCTGCCGAAGGTCGCCACGACAGTCTCCTAACGGTCGACGAGCGGGAGCGAGCGCAGCCCGCGCTCGAGATGCCACTGCAGGTGCGCGGCGATCAGTCCGCTCGACTCGCGCCGGGCGCCGGACGAGGTCGCGTCGGCGATCAGCCAGTCACCGGCGAGCAATGCACTCAGCAGCGTGATCGCCTCTGGCTGCGGTCGTGAATGAGCCGGGCGGGCGGCAGTCAGGGCACACGGCGCCGCCGGCCGCGACGTTGAAGGCCGAGTGCGGACCGGGCGCTGAGCACTTGGCGCACTCGTGCAGCGCGGGTTCCCAGCCCGACAGCGACGCCGCGCGGATGAAGAACGCGTCGAGGACGAGCCCCGGGTCGTGTTCGCGGGCGACGAGCGCCTTGAGGGCGCCGACGACGAGCAGGAACAGCCGCAACGCCGGCTCGCCCTCCTCGGTGAGGCGCTCGGCCGTCTCGCAGATGGCGGACACCGCCGTCCAGCGGGAGTAGTCACCGGCCAGTTGCGCGCCGTATGCGCCGATCGAGTCGGTCTGCTGGACGATGTCGAGACCGCGGTGCGAGCCGATCATGCGCTGCTCGGGGGCCAGCCGCGAGTAGACCTGGACGTCGATGTGGCTGCCCGGCTCGAGGCGCGCACCGAATTTCGACGACGTGCGCCGCACGCCCTTGCCGACCGCCCGCACCCGGCCGTGCCGGCGGGTGAACAGCGTGACGATCCGGTCGGCCTCGCCGAGTTTGTGGACCCGGAGCACGACCGCTTCGTCACGGTAGAGCGGCATGGTCGGATCGTCCCACCGAGGTCTGACCGAACTCGCCGGACGCGCGCGAGATCCGTCGGTACATCGCAACAGCGGTCGCGACCACAGCAACGCCCGCACCGGCTGCGACGAGGAACGACGAGCGGGCTCCGTGGGCATCGGCGATCGTGCCGACAACCGCCGCACCGGCGCCGAACCCGGCGCTGAGGCCGACCACGATCCAGGTGAGTCCTTCGGTCAGCGCGGCCGCCGGCACGAGTCGCTCGACGAGCCCGAACGCCGCGATCAACGCCGGTGCGGTGCCGGTACCGGCGGCGACTGCGATGACAGCCAATACGGGGATGTTCGGCGCCAGCAGGAACAGCAACGGCAACACGCCGAAGAGCACGGCCTGGTTGCGGAATCGGCGCAGCTGGCTCGTCGTCCGCGGACGTGCGCCGTAGATGAACCCGGAGATTCCGCTGCTGAGCGCGAACAACGCGACGACGAGGCCACCGAGGTTGCGGTGTCCGTGCTGGCCGCAGAAGGCGATCTCCGACACCTCCGCACTCGAGAACACCGTGCCCATGAACACGGTCGCGACGAGCACGGGCACCATGCCACGTGCGCTCAGCGCCGATCGGTGCGGCACGTCCGCTTGCCGCAGTACGCGCGGTTCGGTGGCGCGTTGCGTAGCGAGGCTCGCGCCACCGGCTGCGACGAGCGCACCGGCTACGTAGAGCGCGACGACGGGCGGTGCGATCGCTGCGATGAACGTGGCGATCAGCGGCCCGAGCACGAAGATCGCCTCGTCGAGTGTCGAGGCGAATGAGTAGGCCGTCGTGAGGTCGTCCGGACGACCGGCGAGCAATCCTGACCAGCGCGCACGCACGAGCGAGCCGACAGTGATGTAACTGAAGCCCGCAACGAACACCGGCGGCAGGATCGTCCAGTCAGGCGCGCCGGTCGACAGCAGCACAGCAGCCGTGACGACGGCGAGCAGGTGGACGAAGGTCGCCGGCACCATCACGCGACGTTGCCCGATCCGGTCGACAAGGCGCGAGATCAACGGAGCACCAGGGACGCCGCCGATGACGTAGATGCCGCTCGCCAGGCCTGCGAAGCCGTAGTGGCCGGCGCGCGCCGACAGCGTGAGGACGAGCGCGATCGGGTAGATCCCGATCGGCAGCTCCATGACGAACCCGGCCACGGTGAAGGCGACCGAACCCGGGGCGCGGCGGAACACCGCGCGATACGTGCCAAGCATCAGTCAGAACCCGAGCCGGTCGAGCTTCTTCGGGTCGCGCTGCCAATCGGCTTCGACCGCGACATGCAGATCGAGGTGCACGCGGGTGCCGAGCAGTTCTTCGATCGCGTGCCGGGCAGTCGTCCCGATCTGCTTGAGACGGGCACCGCGCGAACCGATGATGATGCCTTTCTGGCTGGTGCGTTCGAGATGGATGGTCGCGTAGATCAGCGTGCGCTGCTCGTTCACGTCGGTTTCTTCGACGGTGACTGCGATCGAGTGCGGTAGTTCATCGCGCACGCCATCGAGCGCCGCCTCGCGAATGAGTTCGGCGACACGCGTGTCGATGTCGTTGTCGGTCTCGATGTCGTCGGGATAGAGCTGGGGGCCGTCAGGCAGGTGGCCGATGAGCAGGTCCGCGAGCAGCCCGACCTGGTCTCCGGACGCGGCCGAGACGGGGACGATGTCGGCGAAGTCGCCGAGTTGCGAGACCGCGATCAGCTGTTCGGCCACCTGTCGTTTCGACGCGATGTCGGTCTTGGTCACGATCGCGATGCATGGTGCGCGCAGCGCAGCGAGCTCGCCGGCTATGTAACGGTCGCCAGGCCCGATGCGCTGATCGGCGGGGACGCAGAACCCGACGACGTCGACATCGGCGAGGGTCGACCGCACGACGTCGTTGAGGCGTTCGCCCAACAGCGTGCGCGGACGGTGCAGACCGGGCGTGTCGACGAGGATCAGCTGGGCGTCGGAACGGGTGACGATGCCGCGCACGGCGTGACGGGTGGTCTGCGGCTTGTCGCTGGTGATGACGATCTTGCTGCCGACCAGGGCATTGGTCAGCGTCGACTTGCCGGCATTCGGACGTCCGACGAAGCACGCGAAGCCGGATCGGTACTGCACCCCTCGATCCTCCCAGACGACCGCACGCCCGTTAGCGTCGTAGCCATGCGCGCTGCCCTGCTCCGTGCCGCGATCGCGGTGCCGCTGGTGTTCCTGGGCGCGTGCACGTCCAGCGGTGACCCTGCTCCGACCGTGACCAACACCCGCACGACGGTCGGCACACGCACACAGTCGACCGGCCCGATCAGGCCGGTGCCGACCGGGCCGACCGCTGCGGCGCGGGCCGCCTCGTGCCCGCTGGTTCCGACCCAAAGCGCGGCGAATCGAGTCGGTATGAGGCTCGAGCGGATCACGGTTCTGCACAGCGGCGGGAAGGTGGTCGGCTGCCGCTTCTACGCGCTGCAGAACTCGCCGCTGCACAACTCCGAACATCTGCCCGGGCCGAATCAGCCGGCGATCGCGATCGACACCACGCGGTACGCGTCGTCGATCGCCGCACACAACGCGTTCGTCCTGGACGCACGACGCGGCAAGAACCCGCAGCAGGCGACCTTCGGACGAACGACCGGTGTCTGCTTCCAGATCGCGTTCTACAAGCCCGACCACGGCCGCGATTGGGCGTGCACGTTCAGCCACGGCGTCACCAAGATCGCGGTGCGGACGGTGGCGACAGCATCGCTCGATGCCGCCTCGCTCACGCGCGCCGTGGCGCGCAACGTCTGATGTTCAACATCGCGTTCGTCGAGCCGAAGATCCCGGCTAACACGGGCAATGCGATCCGCCTGGTCGCAGTCACCGGCGCGCATCTGCATCTCGTCGAACCGCTCGGTTTCAGTCTTGAGGACTCGCAACTGCGTCGCGCCGGGCTCGATTACCACGATCTCGCGATGGTCACCGTGCATCCATCGCTCGAATCGTTGTGGGCGGCGGTGCTGCCGGCGCACGTGTATGCGTTCACCACGCAGGGAGAACGGAACTACGCCGACGTCCGCTACGAACAAGGTGACGTGTTGATGTTCGGTGCCGAGCCGTCCGGACTCGAGCCGGCGGCGTTCGCCGGCCCGCACGTCGATGCGCGCGTGCGCATCCCGATGTTGCCGGGACGGCGCTCACTCAATCTGGCCAACTGCGCGGCGCTCGCGACCTACGAGGCATGGCGCCAGCACGGGTTCGCCGGCGCACCGTGATCTCGCGGCGGACCGCATTGCTCGGCGCGGCGGCGACGCTGGCGGGCTGCAGCTCGTCCACGCCGACCCATTCGACGACGAAGGGACAGCCAGTGCATCCGGAGCGGCATTCCTACGGATCCGACCCGTCCCAGTTCGGCGAGCTGTCGCGTCCGGACGGCGCGTCGAAGGGCACCGTTGTTGTCGTCCACGGCGGGTTCTGGCGTGCTGCTTACGACCTGTCCCTTGGACGGCCGCTGGCCGCCGACCTCGTGGCGCGCGGCTACACGGCGTGGAACCTCGAGTACCGGCGCGTCGGCGACGGTGGCGGCTGGCCCGCGACCTTCGCCGACGTCGCCGCCGGCATCGACCACCTCGCCGCGCTCGACGTCGACACCTCGGCGGTCGTAACGATCGGCCACAGCGCGGGCGGCCACCTGGGCACGTGGGCGGCGGGTCGCGCCAAGCTGCCGGCCGATGCTCCCGGCGGGCGTCCGCGGGTCGTGGTCACCGGGGTCGTTTCGCAGGCCGGCGTGCTGGAACTGGTGAAATGCGCCGACCAGAACGTCGGCGGCACCGCGGCGCCGGACCTGATGGGCGGGACACCGCAGCAGGTGCCTGCGCGCTATCGAATCGGTGACCCGATCGCGGCCGTCCCCCTCACCGCGCCCGTGTTGTGTGTGCACGCACGCGCTGATGAGAACGTCCCGTACTCGCAAAGCGTCGAGTACGTTGCCGCCGCCCGCCGGGCGGGCGCGAACGCGCGGCTCGAGACCGTCGCCGGCGACCACTTCACGTTGATCGACCCATCCACTGCGGCGTGGCGGGTCGTGGTCGAGGCGCTGCCCGGATTGCTCGCCGACTGAACCGTCACGGCGCCCCGTCCGTGATCTAGGTACTAGCCCCATCGTCGTATGGCGGCTGCGACCGGCGCTAGGGGACAAATGACTGCGATGGCAACACCGCCAATGAAGGAGCAGTCATGACCTTGTCCCGCCAACAGCGCGTACTCGTGGCAATCGGGGCCGCCGGCGGAGCGTGCGCGATCGCAGTCCCCGCGGCCCTCGCCCTGTCACACAACCCGACTTTCGGCCAGCGCATCATCCCCGTACACGTCCCGTCGTCAGCGCACGTCGTGCGTTTCGACGACCACGGCGGCGTCGTCGAGGCCGCGCATCACCCGCGCCACCACCGTGACGACCCGAAGCCGCACAAGCACGGCAACCCGATCGTTTCGACGGTGGCGAGCACCCGATCGAGCCCGAGCCCGGCGACGACCGCGGCCGGGGCACCGAGCCGGGCGATGATCGTGGCCGGGGCAACGAGCCTGGCGATGATCGCAGTACGACAACGTCGAGCAATGAGCCCGAGCCGAGCGATGACCGCACGGCGCCGGCCCCGTCCTCGAGTGAACCCGAGCCGAGCGATGACCACGGCGATGACCACGGCGATGACCACGGCGACGATCACGGCGGCAACCGCGGGCCCGGCGACGGCAGCGCAACCGGCAGCGACGACAGCGGTCGTGGTGGCAACCGCGGCCCTGGCGGTGGCGGCGATACGGCGGCGATGACGGCGGCCATCACGGCGGCGGCGACCACTAGGCGCCATGACCCTCGACGATCTGTTCGCGACGGTCCGTCCCGATGATTCGGGACGGACCGCTGCGTCGCGTCCGGACTGGACCGTGCTGGTCGAGCCCGGCCGCTCGGAGCCAACGACGCGCGGACCGAGCCTGCGTCGTGCGCTGCTCCAACTCGGTGCGGGCGGACTCGTCGTGATCGCACTCGTCGTGTTGGTCGGCGGGCTGATCAGTCGCCGCGTCGCGCAGAGCCAGTCGGTGCACGAGGTCGCGCGGATCACCGACGTGCTCGCCACCAGCGTGATCGAGCCCGCGCTGACCGATCGGATGGCCACGAGTACGACCGCTGCGGCGCGTATCGACACGCTGGTCCACCAGCGTGTGCTGAACGATTCGCTCGTCCGCGTGAAGCTCTGGACCCCGTCCGGTCGTGTTGTGTACTCCGACGATCCGCGGCTGGTCGGCATCACCTTCGGTCTCGATCCCGATGCCCGGACCGCGCTCGAGCAGCCGCAGGTGCGCGCCGAGATCAGCAACCTGTCGGAGCCGGAGAACCGGTTCGAGCGGGGCCAGGGCACGTTGCTCGAGGTCTACCGGCCGGTGTGGACGCCGAACGGGCAGCCGCTGCTGTTCGAGACGTACTTCCGCTACGACCAGGTGTCCGAGCGGGCCGGTCAGTTGTGGCGCGGATTTGCGGCCATCACGTTGAGCAGCATCGCGGCTGTCGTCGTGCTGCTCGTCCCGCTCGTCTGGGCACTGGTTGCCCGCGCACGCCGTGCACACAGCCAGCGCGAGGAAATGTTGCAGCACGCAATGGACGCGTCGCTCGACGAACGGCGAAGGATCGCAGCGACCTTGCATGACGGCGTCGTCCAGGAGTTGGCAGCGGCGTCGTTCACCGTCGCCGGTGGTGCTCAGGATGCACAGACGAGCGGGAATCCCGAGCTGGCACAGCGTTTGCAAGCGGCGGGCGATGCCGTCCGCACAAGCATCGGCAGCATGCGTTCGCTGCTGGTCGACATCTATCCGGCGAGCCTGAGCAACGCAGGGCTGGAAGCTGCGTTGCACGATCTCGTGACGTCGGTGCGTATTCCGGTCGAACTCGATGTTGACGAGCAGGTCGCGCAGGAACTGTCGCAAGAACAGCAGGAAGCCGTGTTCCGGGTGACGCAGGAGTGCCTGCGTAATGCCGCGACGCACTCGTCCGCGCAGCTCGTGACGGTGTGGCTCGGTGTTGACGGCGGCGTTGTCGAACTGCAGATAGCCGACGACGGTGTCGGCTTCGACCCGGAGGCGGCCCGCGAGCGCGGTCACTTCGGGCTATCGCTCATCAGGGATGTGGCGCGTGGCGTCGGGGCCGAGCTTGCGGTCTCGAGCGAACCGGGACGGGGGACGGCATGGCGGTTACGGATGTTCCATTCATCGGCACCCCAGTGATCGGAGTGGTGTTGGTCGACGACCATCCGCTGGTGCGGGCCGGGTTGTCGACGTTGATCGAAGCGGCCGACGACATGACCGTGGTCGGCGAAGCGGCCAACGGCGCCGAAGCGGTGCGGGTGTGTTCGAGTGTCGAGGCCGACGTCGTACTGATGGACCTGTCGATGCCGGTGCTCGACGGGGTGGCTGCCACGCGGCAGTTGCTCGCAGACAATCCCGGTGCGCGCGTGGTCGTCCTCTCGTCGTTCTCGGACCGCGCGCGGGTGCGCGATGCGATCAGCGCCGGCGCGATCGGTTACGTCCTCAAGGACGCCGGGCCCGACGAGGTGATCGCCGCCGTCCGTTCCGCGGCGGCCGGCCACGCTCCGCTGGACCCGCGGGTCGCCGGCGCGCTCCTGCCGTCGGCCACCCCAGAGCCCGGCGCCGGTCTGAGCGAACGCGAGACCGAGGTGTTGCGGCTTGCCAGCAAAGGCCTGGCCAACAAGCAGATCGCGCGGTCGCTGGGCATTGCCGAGCGGACGGTGAAGGTGCACCTGGGCAACGTGTTCCGCCGGATCGGGGTCAAGGACCGCACGTCGGCCGCGTTGTGGGCACGCGAGCATCTGCCCTAGCTCAGGTAGCAGTTGATCTTGCGGCCGGACCGTGGTGGGCTTACAGCGATCTCACAGGTAGTTCGTCGTCCTCATGATTCGGATCGAGCCCCCATGTCCCGAACCACGCTCCGCGCGGCTGCCGTCGTCGCCGCGTCAGCCGCCGTGCTGGCGGCGCCAGCCGTCGCAACCACAGCCGCGACGTCCGGCTACAACCTCGTGCGCACCTCCGTCGTGCGGTCAGGACATGCTTGCACCAACCTCAGGGTCAGTGCCCTCAACGACCACGGCGTGTACGCCGGCACCGTGTACTGCGCAGCGCGCTCGCGCGGCTTCATCGCCGGTCACCCGACCACCTTCGCCTTTCCGGCGGGACCGAAGTCGGACACGATCGTCAACGGCATGTCCGACACAGGCGCAATCGTCGGCGAGACGGAGATCAACTATGCGGGGCCGGCCACCGGGTGGCTGCGGACTCCGGCCGGTCACTACAAGAAGATCAACGACCCGAAGGCGGGCCACTACGGCACTGTTCCTACGGCGATCAACAAGAACAACGTGGTCGTCGGGCGGTACTACACCGGAACTGCCAAGAGCTTCGATCTGCGGGGCTACATCCAGCACGGCAATCGCTTCACCGACGTGAACCTGCCGAGCTCGGCCCATGCGACCGACTGGTCGGTCGACGGCATCAACAACCGCGGCGATCTGTGCGGCTGGTACATCACCGGTTCGGGGCCGTCCCACGGGTTCGTGATCATCGGCGGACGGTTCCACACGGTCAACGCACCCGCCGCGGGGCATCCGCGGGGTGAGGGGACGGAGGTCACCTCGACCGCTTACAACCGCAGCTATGCCGGCACCCTCGTGTACGCAGCCGCGCCCGACTTCAATCATCAGTACCGCGCGTACGAGCACGGCTTCGTCGTTCACAATGGCCAGTTCACTCCGATCACCGTGCCCTCGAAGTGGGGAAACAACACGAGCCGTCGAGGCGATCAACAACGCAGGAGCCATGGTCGGCGCGTTCATCCATCGGGACGGGAACGGCTGGGACGTCGAGGGGTTCCGCGCGACGCCGAAGAAGTAGGACGTTCCTGCGGGAGCCAGGGCAGAGTTCGCGAGGCGCGAATCTTCATATATTTATGCGGATTCTCCGTCCACACCCCTACCGTTCCTTCCTCGGAAGGAGTATTATCGAACACGTGAGCAGCTCGCAGTTGACCGGCACCGCGGTGCTGGATCGGCTGCGCGAAATCCAGCGTCACAAGCAGGTGCTGGACGTGGAAGAGCTCGCGCTGATCGCGCAGATCGAGACCGAGCGGCTGGCCTATGACTTGGGTGCGAAGTCGACGGTGGTGTTGCTGCGCGACGCGTTGAGGATCGGAGCCACCGATGCTGCTGGGCGGGTGCGGCTGGCGCTGGCGATCACGCCTCCGCGGCTGATCACCGGTGAGCTGGTCGAACCGCAACACCGGCAGACCGCCCAGGCGCTGGCGGACGGGTCGATCTCGGTCCGGGCGGCGGCCACGATCGTGAAGATGACGGACAAGATCGACGACCTGCTCGCCGACCAGTCGGCGCCTTGTACGAGACCGCGCTGCTGCAGTTCGCTGCCGAGCACGATCCCGACCTGCTGGCCCGGTTCGCGAACGGCCTCTACGCCCGCGTCGATCAGGACGGCGCGTTTCGTGACATCGAAACCGCACACCGGCGCCGCACCCTGACCCTGCGCCGGCGTGCGGACGGCTCCGCGACCATTGCCGGCGAGCTGACGTGTGAGGCTGCCGAATACCTCGAGACCCTGCTCGACACGCTCGGCAAGCCGCACACCGGCCCGGACGGCGAGCGCGATCCGCGCACCCCCGGACAGCGCCGTCACGACGCCCTGCTCGAAGGCCTCAAACTGCTCTACGCCTCCGGCGACCTGCCCACCGCCAACGGCTGCGCCACCACGCTGGTCCTGACCGCCACCGTCGAGGACTTCGCGAACGGCACCGGGATCGTGCAGACCGCCCACGGCTACGCCATCCCGACGGCAGTAGCGGACCGATGGCTGGATCCGAAAGCCAAAGCGATCTTGGTGTTGCTGTCCAAGACGAAGAGCATCCTTGCTTACAGCGATCAACAGAGGTTGTTCACCGAACAACAACGACTAGCCATGTTCGCCCGAGACAAAGGCTGCTCATATCCCGGATGTGATGCGCCGTTGTCGTGGACTCAAGCTCATCACGTCACCGACTACGCCATCACCCGAAGAACCTGCGTCGATGACGGCACCCTGGTCTGCACCGCCAACCACGCCCTGTTCGAACAAATGGGCTGGCAATCGATCATGCTCGACGATCTACCCCACTGGATACCGCCCGCCTGGATCGATCCGAACCAGAGGCCGAGACGCAACCGCATGCACGACTCTCCCCAACTGACCCGAGTCTGACCGGCCGCTGAAGCATGCCTTCCAGCGCAACCACAATTTCCAGCGAGGACTACCCGGTCTCTCACTGCGTTCGGACCGGACCGAACAACGCAACTCAACCCTCGCGCAACTCGTCTTCGCTGCGCCTTTGGTCTGTGTCTTTCCGTTCCAGCGCCACGCTGGAAGTGGCTGGGATCCGTGGGGAAGTTGGAGCGGTATCCGTACCTCAGCTGATGGTGCCGTCTGCACTCGCGTGGAACACGACCGCGCTAGGTGCAACCTCGCGTACGGCGCGTTCGCCGTCATCGTCTGCTGCGTCGTCGCCGAGTACGACCGCAGCTTCCAGTCCGAGCGCGCCGGACGACACCGCCATCGCAACCGCTACCTGCAGCGCAGACAGCGACAGTGCCTCCAGGGCGACCGACCCCGCGACGTACGTGCGCCCGTCGGTGTCGCGCACAGCGGCGCCCTGGGCGGCTCGTGTGCGTGCGCGGGCCGAGCGCGCGAGCGTCACGAGCTTCGCGTCCTCAGCGGACAGCTCAGCCATGGTGCGCGGGCTCCTCGCGCGTCGATGGCTGCTCGTCACCGTGCGGCTCGGGAACGCGGCTCACCAGCACGGTGTCGATGCGGTTGCGGCGTCCGCCGACGTCCTCGGCGACGAGCTTGAGACCGTGCACCTCGACGTGCGCACCGGGAATCGGCACGCGACCGAGCGCCTCGGCGAGCAGGCCGCCGACGGTCTCGACGTCGTCACGATCGGGTAGGTCGACGTTGAACAGTTCGGCGAGGTCCTCGACCGAAAGCCGGGACGAGACGCGAGCGGTGTCGACGTCGATGCGTTCGATGGGCGCGCGCTCGATGTCGTACTCGTCGGTGATCTCGCCGACGATCTCTTCGAGGATGTCCTCGATCGTGACGATGCCGGCGGTGCCGCCGTATTCGTCGATGACGATCGCCATGTGCGTGCGCTTGGCCTGCATCTCGCGCAACAACTCATCGACCGGCTTCGACTCGGGGACGTAACCGACCTGGCGCATCACGTCCTCGACGGTGGTGGTGCGGGCGCGCTCGGCGTCCTGCGCACGGCGTGCCATGTCCTTCAGATAGACGACGCCGATGATGTCGTCGGCGTTCTCACCGGTGACCGGGATCCGGGAGAATCCGCTGCGCAGCGCGAGCGCAAGGCCCTGGGGGACGGTCTTGACCCGCTCGATCCAGACGACCTCGGTACGCGGCACCATCACCTCGCGCGCGATCGTGTCGCCGAGCTCGAACACCGACTGGATCATCTGCCGCTCGCCGTGCTCGACCACGCCACGTTCCTCGGCCATGTCGACGAGTTCGCGCAGCTCGACCTCGGACGAGAACGGGCCGTCGCGGAAGCCGCGCCCGGGTGTGATCGCGTTGCCGAACAGCGTCAACAGCGAGGCAAGCGGGTTGAACACGCGGCCGAGCACACGCACCGCGCTTGCTCCGGCGAGCGCCGTGCGGTTCGGGTGCTGACGGCCGAGCGTGCGCGGCCCGACGCCGACGATCGCGTACGAGACGACGACCATGACGAGCACGGTCAGCATGGTCACGTACCACTCGTGGCCGAACTGCGCGCGGGCAACGATCGTGACGAGCACCGTCGCGGTCAGCTCGCAGGTGACGCGCAGCAGCAGCAGCAGATTCGTGTAGCGCGCGCGGTCGTTGACGATCGCGCGCAGCGCACGCGCGCCCTTGCGCTCCTCGCGCAGAAACTCTTCGACGCGCGCGACCGAGACCCGCGCGAGCGCGGAGTCGACGCAGGCAAGCAAGCCGCCCAGCGGAATGAGGCAGATCGCGACGATCAGCGCGATGACGTCGAGGGTGTTCATGCGCGACCCTCCCCAGCTGTTCCCGCCACCGGCGTGCGGATCTTCTCGCGACCGGTGCGCGCGGCCCAGTCGGCCAGGATGTGCGCCTGGAGTTCGAACATCTCCCGTTCCTCGTCGGCGTCACCATGGTCATACCCGAGAAGGTGCAGGATTCCGTGCGCACACAGCAGGAAGAGCTCGGACGCGAGCGAGTGTCCCGCAGCGGAGGCCTGTTCTGCCGCGACCGACGGGCAGAGCACCACGTCGCCGAGCATCGCCTCGCCCGTTCCCTCGTCGGTCGGCGGCGGCGCGGACGGGTCGAGGCGATCGACCGGTCCTTCGGCGGCATCCATCGGGAAGGCCATAACGTCGGTCGGCCCGGGAAGATCCATCCACTGCACGTGCAGCGCGGTCATCGCCTCGACGTCGAGCAGCAGCACCGAGAGCTCGGCCAGCCGATCGACGCGCATCGCGTCGAGTACGAACCGACCCAGCTCGGCAAGGGCAGCCTCGTCGACCTCGACGCCCGACTCGTTGTTGATCTCGATGGACATTGCCGGCTCAGCGGCGCGGATTGGCCGAGCGCGGCGAGTTCGCGCTCTCGGCGGCGTCATAACGCTCGTACGCATCGACGATCTCGCCGACGAGGCGGTGCCGCACGACGTCTGCCGATGTCAGGGTCGTGAAGTGGACATCGTCGAGCTCGCCGAGGATGTTGCGCACCACCTTCAGGCCGCTGCGCTGGTCACCCGGCAGGTCGACCTGTGTCACGTCACCGGTGACCACGATCTTCGAATCGAAACCCAACCGCGTCAGGAACATCTTCATCTGCTCGGGCGTCGTGTTCTGCGCCTCGTCGAGAATGATGAACGCGTTCGACAACGTACGTCCACGCATGTACGCGAGCGGCGCGATCTCGATCGTCCCGGCCTGCATCAAGCGCGGCAGCGACTCAGGATCCATCATGTCGTGCAGCGCGTCGAACAACGGCCGTAGATACGGGTCGATCTTGTCGAACAGCGTTCCGGGCAGGAAACCGAGCCGCTCGCCCGCCTCGACCGCCGGACGGGTGAGGATGATGCGCCCGACCTGCTTCGACTGCAACGCCTGCACGGCCTTGGCCACCGCGAGATAGGTCTTGCCCGTGCCCGCCGGGCCGATGCCGAAGACCAGCGTGTGGTTGTCGATCGCGTCGACGTAGCGCTTCTGGTTCAACGTCTTGGGACGGATGTTCTTGCCGCGCCGCGACAGGATGTTCAGCGACAGCACCTCGGCCGGGCGCTCGCTGATGTCAGCGTTGAGGATGCCGAGGGCACGCGTCACCGCGTCCGGCGTCAGGTGCTGGCCGGACTTGATCAGTTCGAGTAGCTCCTCGAACAGACGGACCGCGATCGCATTGTCGGCTGCAGCGCCGGTGATGGTGATTTCGTTGCCGCGCACGTGGACGTCGCTGTCGAGGCTCTTCTCGATGACCCGAAGCAACTCGTCACGGGAGCCGAGCAACGAGACCATGGCCTGCTCGCCGGGAACGACGATGACAGTGGAGACGCGATCCGTACTCGATGTTGGATCGGACAAGTTCGGCTCTCTGGTCGGCAACGAGGTACCTGACCACTGTACCGGCGCGTGGTGCTGATTTGGCCGGTCAGCCCTGGGGTCCCCGCGGAATCGCTACGTTCTCCAGGCGATTTCGTGGGGCACCTCAGCCCTGGGGTCCCCGCGGAATCGCTACGTTCTCCAGGCGATTTCGTGGGGCACCTCAGCCCTGGGGTCCCCGCGGAATCGCTACGTTCTCCAGGCGATTTCGTGGGGCACCTCAGCCGGGTGGCCAGCCCATCGGGCGGCCCGCCAGCAAGTGGGCGTGCACGTGGAAGACGCTCTGCCCGACCTCGGCCCCGGTGTTGAACACGGTGCGGAACTGCCCGACGCCCAATTTCTGGGCGGTCCCGCGGATTCCCGCGACGAGACCCGCGCTGGCAGCCGCGTCGCGGCCGAGGTCGGCGATGTCGGTGAAGTGCTCACGCGGCACCACCAGGACGTGGGTCGGCGCCTGCGGGTTGAGATCCTCGAACGCGAAAGCGTGGTCGTCCTCGTACACCTTGGTGGACGGGATCTCGCCAGCGATGATCTTGCAGAACAGACAGTCGTCGGCCATGCCGCGAACGTTACCCACCGGCGGCGTGAGGCAGCCGCTCGCGTTCACGAACCGCCACCCGCTCGACGCGTTCCAGCAACGGACGGGCCCGCAACACTTCGCCTATCGTGCGGGCCTCGTCGATGCGTGCCTGCGCCTGGTCGACACGTCCGCTGTCGACCAGGAATTCGGCCTCGTCGAGCAGACCGTGCGCAAGATGGAACGGGCTGGCGACCTTGCGCAGCGCCGCGACCGCGTCGGCGAGTGCCGTGCCGTCGTCGTCGGCCATACGCGCCCGCGCAAGGCTGCGCTCGGCGATCAGCAATGGCGCGAGATGCCCCTCCGGACGCGCATCCAGAAACCCGATGAGTTCCTGCAGGGTGGAGCGGTCACCCAGTTCGTGTGCGGCGCGCGCCGATGCCGCCCAACACCAGATGATCGACTCGAACCGGATGCTGATCGACGTGAATTCGAGCGCCGCCCGGCCGAGCCGGATCGTCTCGACGGCGTCGCCGTTCGCGGCGGCCATCAGTGTCCTGATCATCGCGACGTAGGCGCGATCTTGCGCGTCCTCCGAGCCCAGCGCGGCCCAGTCGATCGCGGGATCGTCGGCCTCGGGGCTGCCGCGCAGGGCCGCGAGCTGCAGTCGCAACTGCTCGATCTCGCGCGTTCCGGCACCGACGTTGTCGGCCGCCGACTTGATGACGGAATCGGCCTCGTCCCAGTCGCCGGTCCACAGCAACGCTTGTGTCTGGTTGCTGACCGCAACGGCGAGCAGCGCCGAATACCCGATGCGGTGGAACAGCTCAGCGGCCTGACGGCCGTGCTCGGCCGCCGCGCGGGGATCGGTCGTCAGGACGAGGTTCGACAGGTTGCTCAACGCCCGCGCGCGCTGCACGCTGTCAGATTCACGGGCCATCAGCTCGAGGGCATATGCGTTATGGGCGATGGCCTCGTCGTAGCGGTCGTGCATCGTGAACGACAGCCCGCGCACCGTGAACAGGGTCGCGAGCAGGCCACGGTCGACCCCGAGCTGCTGGCCGAGCACCAGGGCCTCAGCAGAGAGCCGGTCGCTGTCGGCATCGCTGGCCAGGGCGGCGATGGTCGCCAGATCGGTCATCGCCGTGACCGTGTCGGTGTCGGGGTCGGTGCGCAGTTCGGCGACGACGTCTTGGAGGATCTCGCGGGCCTCGGCGTGCCGGCGGGCGAAGTACAGCACCCGGCCGGCGATGGTGCGGCTGCGGGCAGCCGCACGGTGCTCGCCGAGCTGTTCGTACAGCTCCGCGGCGCTGCCCGCGCTGGCCAGCGCGCGGTTGACATCGCCGCTGAGAGCGTCGGCCGCGGCCGCCCGCTCCCACAACCGCGCCCGGTTGAGGTCGGCTTCGCGATCGGTCGACTGCTCGAGCAGTTCGGCCGCGGTGCCGAAGTTCATCGCAGCGTTGCGGGGGGCGCCGGCGCGTAGCGCGCGCTCGCCGGCGCGGGTCAGGGCCGCGACAGCTTCGCCGCGCACCTCGGCGTTGTCGGGGTCGTCCGGTGCAGCGAACAGCGCGTCGAGATAGTGCCGTGCCAGGACGTCGGTGACCTCGTCGCCGTCGTTGGGGAACACGCTGCGCAGGTAGGCGGCGACGGCAAGGTGTCGCGCCTTGCGGTCGCGGCGGGTGAGCGTCTCGTAGGCGACTTGCCGCAGCAGGATCTGGGTGAACGCGTACGAGCCGCGCTGCGGCGAGAGCCGGTCGGCCGACACGTCGAGAACCTCACGGCGCAACAGTTCGTGCAGCGCCGCGTGCACGTCCTTCTCCGCCCGCCCGGACACTGCAACCAGCGCCTCGGGCGCGAACATCGCTCCGAGCACTGCGGCGTCGGCGACCAGCGACCGCAGGTCGGGATCGAGCGCATCGAGCCGGGCGGCGAGCAGCCCGCGCAGACTGTCGGGGACGGTGAGCGTGCCGATGTCGCCGGCGAGTTCGTACACACCGTTGTGCGGCACGACGATGTCGCGGTCGATCAGCGAGCGGATGGTCTCGACGGCGAACAGCGGAATGCCCTGCGCCTGCTTGGTGATCGCTTCGCGTGCCTGGTCGGGCATGTGCGGGACGAGCGCCTCGACGAGCGCGTCCATCGATGCAGCGTCTAGCGGCTCGAGCCCGAGCACGGAGCGGTTGCGTCCTACTCCCCAGCCGGACCGGTTCTGCAGCATCTCGGGACGGGTGAACACGAGGATGAAGATGGCCGAGTCACGCGCCCAGTCGGCGAGATGGTCGAGGAAGTCGAGCATGCCGGGGTCGGCGTGCTGGGCGTCCTCGACGAGCAGCACAACCGGTTCGGTCTCGGCCATCCGCTCGAAGAACAGCCGCCAGCCGGCGAACAGTTCGTCGCGGCTCAGCGGTGCCGTGCTGTCGCCGGTGGCGCCGATCAACGCGCCGAGCCGCGCAGCGACGTAGGACCGCTCATCGGGATCGACGACGAATTCGGCAACGGCTTCGGCAAGCTTGGCCGCGGCGACGTCGCCGGTCTCGTTCTCGCTGATCCCCAGACGCTGTCGAACGATCTCGGCGAGCGCCCAGAACGCGACACCCTCGCCGTACGCAAGGCAACGACCGCGATGCCACAGGACCGATCCGGCAAGCCCGTCGGCGTACTTCTCGAACTCCCATCCGAGTCGTGACTTGCCGACGCCCGCCGGGCCGGACACGACCACCAGCCGCGGTGCGCCGCGCTCGGCCGTGGCATGGAACAGCTCTTTGAGCAAGCGCAGTTCGGCGTCGCGTCCGAGCATGGGCGCTTCGAGGCCGTCGACGCGCTGCGATCCGCCGATGCCCGAGAGCACCCGGTCGGCCGACCACAGTCGCAGCGGCTCGGACTTGCCCTTGAGCTGGTGCTCGCCGCGGTCGGTGAACCCGATGGCAGCGACGCCGAGGCGCTGGGTCGCCTCATCGACCCAGACCTCACCCGGCGCAGCGACGGTCTGCACGCGAGCCGCGGTGTTGACCGTGTCGCCGGCGATGCCCTCGCCGACCACGCCGACCGTCACCGCGACGTCGCCCGTGACGACGCCGGCCCGGGCACGAAGCTCGGGGGTGCCGACCTGCTCACCGAGCTGAGCGACCGCCGCGACGACGTCAAGCGCAGCACGCACTGCGCGCTCGGCGTCACCCTCGACGGCGACGGGCGTACCCCAGATCGCCATCACGGCGTCGCCGATGAACTTCTCGACCACGCCGCCATAACGGGCGATCACCGTGCGCGCGAGCTCGAAGTACTTCGACAGCAGCTCGCGTATTTCTTCTGCGTCGCGCGATTCGGAAAGCGGGGTGAATCCGACAAGATCCACGAACAGCACCGAGCAGAGCCGTCGTTCAGCGACATGCCCGTCACCGCTACGGATCGCCGGTCCGGCCGCACCTGCGTCCAGAGTTGCGCCGCACTCGCCGCAGAACTTCTGTCCCGGCTGGTACGCGGTACCGCACTGGGCACATGTGCGCGCCAGTGCCTGGCCGCACTCGAGGCAGAACTTGTTGGCAGCCGGATTCTCGGTGCGGCACGCCTGGCAGACGACGCTCACTGCCCACTTCCGTCCACGACATACCCGGCCACCGAGTCAGTGCGCCGGAGGTGCAAAGGCACAGTCAGGGTACTTCTCCGATCTACGCCCATCGGCAACAATGTCGCCCGACGATGATCACAAGAGCGTCGCACATCTGCGGCGCGATGGCGGAGGGACTTCGGTGAGCACCGAAACGAAGCCGAGGTACGGTGCGGCGCTGCGGGTCCGGGACCTGCGACTGCTCGTGCTCGCGTTCATCGTCGACGGCGGAGCGACCTGGTCGTACAACGTCGTGCTGATCGCGTACTTCTACGAGCGCACGCATTCGCCGACGTGGATCACCACCCTGGTAACAGTCCGTTGGATAGTCGGGCTGCTGTTCGGCGGGTACGCCGGCGTGCTCGCCGACCGGTACGACCGGCGCACGGTGTTGTTGGGCAGCGCCGCCGCCGCGATGGTGGTGTGCGTCGTGCTTGCCGTGCTTGTCGGGACCGACGCGCCGCTCATCGCGATCATCGCAGCCAGCGGGGCGCTGGGGGCTGTGGTGACGCCGGTCCGTCCAGCGTCCGGCGCATTGATCCCTGAAGTGGTCGACGAGCAGAACCTGATCGCGGCCAACAGCATCTTTGCGTTCCTCGAGAGCGTGATCGTCGTGATCGGCCCGGGCATCGGCGGACTGCTGCTGCTCACCGGCGAGCCTGTGTACGGAATCCTGCTCAACGCCGCGAGCTATCTCGTGTCCGGCTTGTTCTATCTCGCGCTGTCGGTCCGCTCGAAGGGCGACGCCGAGCCGGGCGGGAACATGCTCAAGCAGTGGGGCGCCGGCATCTCCGCGCTCGGCCACCATCGCAAGGCGCTCGTGCTGACGATCTTCCTGGTGCTCGACTCGGCTGCGATCAATGCGGCGAACGTGATCATGCCCGCGTTGTCGGCGCATCTGGGCGGCGGACGGTCCGGGTACAGCGTGCTGCTCGCGGCGAACGCGCTGGGCGGCGTGCTCGCCGCCGTGTTGGCGAACAAGCTGGCCGCGTCGTCGCGGGTCACTGGCATCATCACGGTCTCGATCGTGCTGGAATGCGTTCCGCTGTGGGTCTGTGTGTTCGCAGGCGGTGTGCCTGCGGCCGGCGTGCTGCAACTGATCTCCGGCGCCGGCATGGTGATCGTGGACGTGCTCGCATTCACGTCCTTGCAACGTGATCTGCCGCGCGCCGTGCTCGGCCGGGTGCTGGGCTCGGTCGACATGTTGCTGCTCGGCAGCAGCATTCTCGCCTCGTTCGTCACGAGCGCTGTGCTGACGGCGGTCGACCTGAACTGGTCGCTCGCGATCATCGGGCTCGGCTTCCCGCTGATCTCGCTGCTCGGCGTGCCGTCGCTGCGCCGACTCGACGACGACACTGCCGATCGCGTCGAGGCTCTGCGGGCACGCACCGGTGTGCTGCAACGCCTCGACCTGTTCGCCAGCGCGAACCAGGCCGTCCTCGAACGGCTCGCGGAGGCGGTCGAGCAGGAGTCTGTTCCGGCGGGAACGGTGCTCATCACCCAAGGCGATCCGGCCGACGCATTCTGGGTGCTCACCGAGGGCGAACTCGCCGTGCGGGCAACGCTCGACAACGGCGAACAAGTCACACCTCCGCCGGTGTTCGCACCGGGCTATGTCGGCGAACTCGGGCTCATGCATCGCCGGTCGCGATCGGCGACCGTCACCGCTGCAACGGACTGCCGCCTGTTCAAGATCGGCGGCGAGGCCTTCTTGGAAGCGTTGGCAGAGGCCGCCCCGTCGCCGACGATGCTCAGCCGCGCAGGCGTACGACTGGCACGAACGACGGTCGTGCCGCCGGCTGCAGTCAGCGGGTGAGGTCGAGGGCGGGCAGGTCGACGACCAGCCCGTCCGATGCAGCGAAGACCGGGATCGGCGCGTCGGCGAATCGTGCGGTCATCGCATCGATCTCGACATCGGTGCGCGCAGGTGCGTGGTGATACAGCATCACTGCGCGCGCTCCGGCTGCCTTGGCCAGGGTGACCGGGTAGTCGGTTGCCGAGTGGCCGAGAAAGGCGAGCTCGGGCAATTCCTCCGGGGTGTGCTGCGCATCGTGGATGAGCAGGTCGACGTCAGCGGCAAGTGCGAGCGCTGTCTCGTGCAGGACCCCTAGCCCGTCCTCGCCCGGGCCGGCACCGATCGGGTTGTGGTCGGACAGATACGCGATGGACGACGTTCCGTCGCTGACGCGATATCCGAACGTGCGCCCGCCCTTGTGCGGAATGTCCAACGCCAGCACGGTGAATCCCTCGATCGTGTGCTCGCCTGATTCGAGTCCCCGGAAGCTCCAGCCCGGTCCGAGATCACGCGGGCGGACCGGGAAGTGCGGCGGTGAGAACGCGCGCTCGAGCACGCTCTCGGGATCTGCGCCCTGCTCGGGGATCACCACGTCCACCCGATGTCCGGGACGCAACCCGGCTGCGAAGAACGGCATGCCGTGGGTGTGATCCCAGTGCAGATGCCCGAGCAGCAACGTGCCTTCATAGGCATCGGTTCCGAACAACGCAGTCAGTTGTTGCAGGCCGGTCCCGGCGTCGAGAACCAACGCGGGCCGCGCGCCGTCATGCGCCAGGGCGACTGCGGAAGTGTGGCCGCCGTAGCGACCTTGGGTCAGTCCCGAGACCGGGGTCGACCCGCGGGTACCGCAGAAATGCACGCGCATCGCGGAAGCATGACACCTTCGGGTCAATCAGCCAGCTTCGGCCACCGCGAGCGCCTCGTCGAGCTCGCGCTCCCAGCGCCGCGCACCGAGGTCGGCGAAGGCAGCGCGAGCTGCCCGGAGATGTTCGGCGGCCTCGGCGACCCGGCCCTGTCGGGTGAGCAGCACTCCGAGCGCGGCGGCGGTGCGCGCGGCATCGGGCACCATTGCCCGCTCGTTCAGCTCGGCGGCCGCCGACCGCAGCGCGTCCTCGACTGCACCATCGCCTGCGGGCACCGCGCCTGCCGGATCGAGCGCGTCGATGACGCCCGCGTACGCGCGGCACCGAGCGGCGGTCACCGGCGGGACGCGGTACTCGTCGGTCTCGGCGACCCACTCCAGGATGCGCCGCGCACCGGCGAAATCGCCCGCATCGATGTTGAGCTCGATCGCGAACGGGACATGGTGCGACGCGTCGTCCTCGAACCCGCCGTGCTTCACCGCCAGGTGTGCTGCCGCTTCGACGCTCGCGGCCGCATCGGTCAAGCGACCCTCTGCCAGCCAGTCGACCACCGGCGTGAGCACCGTCCACACGGCGGCGTAGGACTTCTGATCGACGTCATCGACCGACAGTGGTATGCGCTCGAAATCGGGCGGCAGATCGCGATAACGGGCCAGCCGCGCCAGGGTCACCGCGCGGGTGAGGCTGGCGACGGGATCGTCGGTGGTCCCGAACGAGGCGGTCGACCAGAGCGGCTCGATCTCGTTCCATCGGCCGGCGGCCAACAGCGACATCGACAGCAACGACAAGGCGTAGGCGCCGATGTCTACATCGCCCGCCTGCCGGGCGTGCTGGATCGATTCCTCGGCGCTCGCGATCGCCTTGTCGATGTCGCGCCCGACGGCGAAAGCCGCCTGGTTGGCCAGCCCGAGTGCCAGCGGCGACGCGAGGCGGTGGTCGCGGCAGTGGGTGATCATGGCGTCGAAGATGGCCCTGGCGATGCGCGGCAGGTTGCGCTGGAAGTTCACGATCGCGTGCTGGTTCAAGGCGAACGCGATCAGCTCAGGGTCGCCGGATCGCTCGGAGTAGGTCAGCGCCAGGTCAGCCCAACGCACCCCGTCTGGCGACGTCGGTCCCTCGGCGTTGGACAGCTCGCGAGCGAGCCGTGCCGCGGTGCGATCCGACAACGCCTCGAACGCGTCCGCCTCGAAGTAGGGCAACAGCAGGTCCTTGACGCCGTCGGTCGAGCCTGCCAGCCGGCGATCGCGCGCGAGCACTGCGACAGCGAGGCCACGGTCGTCGGCGCTCGCGGGCCGCTCGCCACGCGCGATCGACGCGATGAGGTCTTCGGTAACCGCGTAGTTGCCCAGCACGGAGGAGGTGTCCGCCGCGGCGACACGCAGGTTCGCTTCCTCGAGCGGATCGTCGACGAGGTCGATCGCCTCGACGTAGGCGCGAACGGCCTGGGCCGGAGCGCCGACCGCCGCCGCGCGCCGGGCGGCACGTCGGAGCCAGTCGACGCGCCGGGTGCGCAGTGGCGCCCGTCGCGGATCGGAGTCGGCGGTGAGTTCGTAGGCCTCGCGCAGGTGCTGTGCGACCACGGCACCGATCTCGCCATCACCCTCGCCGAGCGGCTCGAGGTAGTCGGCCGCCGCCAGATGGGTCTCGAGCCGATCGTGTCGCGACTGGGTCTGGTAAGCGACGGTGCGCACGACAGCTTGCACGAATGCGTACTGCCCCGCCTCGGCCGCGAGGCGGTCGGTGATGGTCGTGAGCAGATCGCGGTCGATCAACTCGCGCAGCGTCGACTGCAACGCTGCCGCTTCATGCCCGCTCGCTGCAGCGAGCGCGGAGAGTGTGAAGGTCTGGCCCAACACGGACGCGGTGGCCAGTGCTGCACGCTGTTCGGCGCTGAGCAGATCGAGCCTGCTGGCGACGAGAACCTGCAAGCTCGGCGGCGCGGCAAGCGCGCGCAGTTGCTCGGTCGTGATTCCGTCGGCCAGCCGCTGCGCACCGGGAGTGCGCACCGGTCCGCTCACCGTGAGCCCTTGGTCATGCATCGAGCGGACAGTTTCGATCGCGTACAGCGGATTGCCTTCGGCGCGCCGCACAAGTTCGTCGCGGATGCCCTCGGGAAGACCCTCGACGAGCAGATCGAGCAAGGTCGCCGTGTCGTTGTCGGACAGCGTCTCGAGCCCGATGAGATTCGCGCCGCGCACGGTTGCCAGCCGCGGGCGCCGTTCGAGCAGGTCAGGACGCGCGAGCAACACGATCAACAGCGGCACGCGCGCAGCCGACGTCAGGTGGTCGACGAAGTCGAGCAGACCGTCATCGGCGTACTGCGCATCGTCGATCACCCAGACGACCTGCTCACCGAAAGCCTGCGACAGTCGCTCGAACCAGGTCAGCCATGCGGCGAACAGATCCTCGCGCGCGTGCTGGCCGATGTCGCTGGTCAACAGCGCAGCCATCCGCGGTGCGAGCCATTCCTGCTCGGCGGGATCCGGGACGTACTGCGCGAGCATCTCGGCGACGCCGGTGCGTACAGCGGATTCGCTGGCGTCCTCACCGAGGTGCGCCCGCCCACGTACTGCCGCGCTGAGCGCCGAGAATGCGACGCCGTCGCCGTAGGACAGCGAGCGACCCCAGTGCCACAGCACGCTGGACGACAGTCCGTCCACGTACTTGCGCAGCTCCCATCCGAGCCGGGTCTTGCCGACCCCGGCCTCGCCGGAAACGACGACCAGCCTTGGACGTTGTTCGTCGCCGCTGGCGTGCAGCAGTTCGCGCAACGTGGCCAGTTCACGCCGCCGCGCGACCAGCGGTGCCAGCACCCGGTCACCGCTCAGCTCACCTGCAGTCGCGCGCATGACACCGCGCACCGAGAACAGCGCGACGGCGTCGGACTTTCCCTTCAGGTGGTGGCTGCCGACGTCGACGAAGTCGATCGCGGCACCGGCAAGCGACCTGGTCTGCGCATCGACCCAGACCGTTCCCGGCTCTGCCTGCGCCTGCACCCGCGCCGCCGTGTTCACGGCGTCACCGGCGACCATGCCCTGGTTCGTCGCGCCGAGTGTCACCGCGACCTCGCCGGTGACCACACCGACGCGCATCGCCAGGCCGGGCGCGCCGACCGATTCGCCGAACGCCGCGACGGCGTCGACGAGGTCGAGCCCGGCGCGCACTGCCCGTTCGGCGTCGTCCTCATGCGCCGTCGGCACCCCCCACACCGCCATGACGGCATCGCCGATGAATTTCTCGATCGTGCCGCCGTACCGAGCGACGATCTCGCGAGCAGAGTCGAAGTAGCGCGACAGGAGTTCGCGGACTTCCTCGGCGTCACGGCCTTCGGACAGCGTCGTGAAGCCCACGAGGTCGCCGAACAGCACGGACGTCACGCGGCGCTCGGCACTCGGCACCGACGCGGTGGACGTGCTCGCCCCGGCGGCACGAGGCGTGGCCGTCGGCGTACCGCACTCGAGGCAGAACTTCGCGCCCGGTGGGAGTTCGGTGCCACAGTTCGTGCAGCCGGCTACGACCGGGTTGCCGCATTCGTGACAGAACTTCGCACCGGCAGGGAGGTCTGTGCCGCACGCCGCACAGATCATCGGCGCCTCCCCTTGATCACGCGCGAACTCTAACTCGCTGACAGCACCCACGCGACGATCTCAGTGCGTGAGGTGAAGCCGAGCTTGATCAGGATGTTGCGAACGTGCGTCTCGACGGTGCGCTCCGACAGCACGAGGTGTTCAGCTATGTCGCGGTTGGACAGCGCGCGGCTGATCAATTCGGCCACCTCGCGCTCGCGGGCCGTGAGCGGTGAGGACGAGTCAGCGTCGAGCCGGGCCAGGACGGAGCCGGCCCGCTGCATCGGCCGCGGCATGTCGAGCCGTCGGAATTCGGCGTGCGCAGCGGCAGCCAGCTCGCGGGCTCTCGCCGTCTCGCCGCCGCAGGCGACCAGCGAGCGTGCACACCCGAGCTGGGCGAGCGCGATGAAGGGACGCGCGCCGATTCGGCTGTCGAGCCCTATTGCCTTCACGTAGTGCTCGATCGCCTGAGCATGCTCACCGGCGACATGGGCGAGGTCGCCGAGCAGCAAGGCCCAGGCGCCGTACGTGTAGACCGCACCCGATCCGTCGCCCTGGTAGTCATCGGCGAACTCGGCAAGCACTCGATGCACAGCCGCGGCTGCATCGGCGTCGTCGAGCAGCACTGCCGCGACTGCGACCTGCTGCATGGTCGCCGCCCAGCGCACGCCGCGAGGGAACGTGGCCGGCAGGTCGCGGAACTCGGCGAACTCGGCGCGCGCAAGGTCGAGGTCACCGCCGATCGCGTGCAGGATCGGGAAGCTGATGCGCACCAAGGGCATCGGCGGCCCTGCTGCGATCTGCTGCTCCCAGTCGGCACCTGCCTCGGTGAGGTCGCTGCGCATGACGGCGAGCTGCACGGCGAACGCCGTCGACAGCCCGATCAGCGACATGTCGCCGAGCCGTTCACCCAGAGTGCGGGCTGCGACGTTCGCCTCACGGGCGTCGGCGAAGTCACCCCGCAGTGCGGCGAGCATCGCCGTCCACCGCAGGTGATGCCAGCGCGCGGTCACGGAACGGCCGACCGTCGCGATCCCTTCGAGTGCAGCCAGGTCGGCATCTACGTCGCCGAGCGAGCCCAGCTGCAGTTCCGCGTCAAGACGCCACAGATGGCCCCACATCGCCGCGGTGGGCCGCGTTGTTCGCTCGGCGATGATCAGCGCCTTGGTGCCGAGCGCGAAACGTTCGTGAACCGTCGCGGGCGCCATGATCGTGTGGTATCGAGCGGCGATCGTCTCGAACTGCGCGTCCGCGTCGTCGCAGCGCTGTGCCTCCGCCATCGCTTCGAGGGCAAGACCGCGCGCCCGTTCCGGATCACCGTCGAGTTCGGCCGCGGCCGTTGCGAGTTGCGCCAGCAGTCGCGCGCGCCTCGCGTGGTCGGTTGCATCGATGTCGCGGACGGCGTCCTCGCACAGGGAGGCGATCACGCGGTAGACATCCGGCAGCCCGCTGCCGTGCACAACGAGGGCCGCGTCGGCCGCAAGGTCGGGACGTCCGGCCGCTCGTGCGGCTGCAGCAGCTGCGACGCAGCTCTGCGCGCTGCGAGCGGCGAATCCCTGCAGCAGCTGCACCTGCGCCAGGCGCACCAACATCGCCGCAACGTCCTCGTCGAGGTCGCGCGCGCACGCGACCGCCAGCTCTGCGTAGCGGGCGGCGTCGTCGAAGGCGAGAGTGGCACGGGCCGCGTCGTCGGCGCGCACAGCCCACGCCAGGCAGCGGCGGTGGTCGCCGACGCGCCGCCAGTGTGCGGTGATCATTCCGGGGAGCCCGCTCGCATTCGTCTCGAGAGCCTCCGCGGCCGCCCGGTGCAGGTCGAGGCGACGGGCCTCCGGCAGGCCTGCGTACACGGCATCGCGCACCAGCGCGTGCTCGAACGCCTGCCCGCGCAGCACGCCTGCGCGACGCGCCAGGTCGAGGTCGTCGGCGACGTCGTTCCGTCCGGTCATCTGCGCCAGGATCGGCGCGACGATGCGCTCGCCCAGCACGCTCGCCGCCTCGACGACGGCGCGCGCTTCTGGAGGCAGGGCCAGCACGCGGGCGGCGACCAGGCGGCGCAGCTCAGGACGCTCGGCCAGCGCGGCGGTCAGCGGCGTGCCGAGGTCGGCCGCGATCAGGCTGACCAGCAGCGGATTGCCGCCGGTCGCGGCATGGACGGCTGTGGCACGGTCGGGATCGGCGGCAAGGGCGGGCTGCCACTCGGCGAGATCGGCCGGCGCGAGGCCGCCGAGCTCTACGAACTCGGCGCCGGCGCGTGCCAGGTCGGGCAGGACGGCCTCCCACGGCGGGTACGCCTCGTGCCGGGCCGTCACTACGAGGGCGATCGCGATCGAATCGATCTCGTTCGCAACGTGTCTGAGCAACTGCAGCGATGCCGTGTCGGCCCAGTGCAGGTCCTCGAGCACGAGCAGCAGCCCGGCCGGGTCGGCCTCGCCGCGCACCAATTCCGTCAGGCCGACGAAGTGCTGGAAACGTCCCGCCGCGTCCCCAGCCTCACCCGTCGCGAGGCTCGCCGCACGGCCGCGCAGCACACGCTGCCACGGCCACAGCGGCGGCATGCCGTCGTCGGCGACCGCGTAGCCGCGGGACACCGGCAGTGACGCCTCGTGTGCGGCGTCGATCGCGGCCTCGGCCAGGCGCGTCTTCCCGATCCCTGCCGCGCCGGTGACCACGACGAGCCGGCCATTACGCGCCCCGGCTGACGCGATGGCACCGCGCAGGACGCCGAGCTCTTCGTGCCTACCGACCAGCGGCTGCCGGGCCATCGGGCCAGTATGTCCGTCCGTCGGCCAGATCAGTACCGGATTGCGTGGTGGCACTGATGCGCGCGGGGGTGCCGTGACGACACAGTCGACGGCACCCAACCGCGCCAGGATCGGAGATCCCATGTACGCACAGTTCACCTACTTCGACGGCCCGCGCAGCGCCGAGGTCTCGGCCGCGAGCGACCACGCCGGTCGCGACCGCATCCAGCCGGCGATCGAGGCCGACCCGCTGATGCAGCAGGAACTCGTGTCGCTGCTCGTCGTGCGCAAGGACGACGGCAGCCAGATCGTCATCGCAGTCACCCGCACCGAGGCGGGCCTGGCCCGTTCCCGCGAGATCATCATGAACACCGAGCTGCTGCCGGACGAGGACCCCACGTTGCTCTCCGAGCCCGACCGGGTCGAGGTGTACGACGTCGTCGACTCGCGTACGTACCAGCCGGCAACGGTCTGAGGTTCAGGACCAGCGGCCGAGGCGCATCGACAATGCGGCAAGCACTGCAGCTCCCGCTGTCGACGTACGCAGCACCGGCTCACCGAGCCGCACCGCCGTCGCACCGTTCGAAGCGAAGGCATCGAGTTCGTCGTCGGCGATTCCGCCTTCGGGCCCGACGATGATCACGATCTCACCGCTGGCCGGCAGCTCCACGCCGGCCAGCGGTGTCGTTGCGGCCTCGTGCAGGACGAGCGTCGGTGCCAGGTCGCGTGTGACGGCTAGTGGACGCACGTCGGGCACCCACGCGCGGCGGCTCTGCTTCGCCGCCTCGCGGGCCGTGCGGCGCCACTTGTCCAACGCCTTGGCACCGCGTGCCCCGTGCCATTGCGCCACCGACCGCGCGGCCGCCCACGGAACGATCGCGTCGACGCCGAGCTCGGTCATCGTCTCGACTGCGAGCTCGGCCCGGTCGCCCTTCGGCAGGGCTTGGACGACGACGAGCCGCGGGTCGGGAGCGGCCACGAACCGCCGCGCCGCAACCTGCAGGTCGAGCCCGTCGCCGGTCACCGCGGTGACCTTGCAGTCGAGAAGACTGCCGCGTCCGTCACCGACGACGAGAGCCTCACCGACGCCGATGCGACGCACCCGCGCCGCGTGCCGTCCTTCGTGACCGGTCAGCGCGAACGAATCCCCGCCGGGCAGCTCGTCAACGAAGAAGAGCGCAGCAGTCACTGTCTGAAGGAATCGCGTAACTTGCCGAACAGACCGCCGGCCTTCGTGACCGCGGCGACGTCCTCGTGCCGCAATGCGGCCAACTCGCGCAGCAGCCGCTCCTGCTCCTCGTCGAGACGCGTCGGGACGCGCACGTCGACATGCACCAGCAGGTCACCACGCTGCGTGCTGCGCAGTCGCGGCACGCCCTTGCCCCGCAGGGTGAACACCGTGCCGCTCTGTGTGCCGGCGCGGATGTCGAGCTTCTCCTCGCCGTCGAGCGTGGTGAGGATCAGGTCGGTGCCGAGCGCGGCCGCGGTCATCGGCACCTGGATGTGGCAGTGCAGGTCGCTGCCCTCGCGGGTGAACGTGTCATGCGGCTGCTCGGCGACCTCGACGTACAGGTCGCCGGCCGGGCCGCCGCCGGGGCCGACCTCGCCCTGACCGGACAACCGGATGCGCATGCCGTCCTCGATGCCTGCCGGGACGTCGACGGTGATCGTGCGACGTGCCCTGACACGCCCCTCGGTGCCGCAGGCCGGGCATGGGGTCGGGATCTGCTGGCCGGTGCCGGCACACGCCGTGCACGCGCGCGTGGTCATCACCTGGCCGAGGAACGACCGCTGCACCGACTGCAGTTCTCCCGACCCGCCACAGGTGGCGCAGGTGCGCGGCGAGGTTCCGGGCGCGCAGCCCGAGCCATGGCACTGCTCGCACAGGACCGCTGTCTCGACGGTGATCTCGCGGCGCACTCCGAACGCGGCCTCGTCCAACGTCAACGACATCTGCAACAACGCGTCGGCGCCGGGACGGACGCGGCTGCGACGCGAGGCGCCGCGCTGGCCGCCGGCACCGCCGAAGAACGCCTCGAACACGTCGCCGAACCCGCCGAAGCCGGAGAACGGGTTGCCTGCGCTGCCGGCGCCCTGCGCGAGCGGATCGCCGCCGAGGTCGACGATGCGGCGCTTCTCCGGATCGGAGAGCACCTCGTAGGCGCGTCCGATCTCCTTGAACCGCTCTGCAGCGCCCGCCTCGTGGTTCACGTCGGGGTGGTACTCGCGGGCCAGGCGACGGTAGGCACGCTTGATCTCTTCGGGCGTCGCGTCCTGGCGAACGCCGAGCGCGCCGTAGTAGTCGTGCGGTGAGTCAGCCACTGTCCGTCCTATTCACAATCACTGGCACTCACGAATAGTGAGTGCCAGCGACCCAATCTACCTATCGTTCGGCCAGAAGTTCACCGACGTAACGCGCGACCGCCGCCACACGTGCCATGGTGTGGCCGTAGTCCATCCGGCGCGGTCCGAGCACGCCCACTGCGCCCAGTTGCGAGCCGCGGGCGCCATAACCGCTGGTGACGACCGAGGTGGCGATCAGGCCCTCGTGCTGGGTCTCGTTGCCGATGCGTACGACCACCTGGCTGGTGGCCACCGACTGGTCGAGCAGTCGCAGCAGCACGACCTGCTCCTCGAGGGCCTCGAGCACGGGACGGATCGCCGGGAAGTCGAGCGCGTTCTCGGTCAGGTTCGCCGTGCCGCCGAGCACGATGCGATCACTGTGCGACTCGACCAGTGCCTCGAGCAGCACGGCGGTCAGCGTCGCGAGCAGCCCGCGCAGTTCAGGAGGGACCTGCGCCGGGAGGTCGCCGATGATCTCGGGCGCTTCGGCGAGCAGCCGCTCCCGCAGCCGAGCGTTCAGCGTCGCGCGCAGATCGAACACCGACTCGTCCGCCACAGGCACCGGCAGGTCGACCACGCGCTGCTCGACCCGGCCGGTATCGGTGATGAGCACGAGCATCAACTTGGACGAGGTGAGGCTCACGAGTTCGAGATGGCGCACCCGCGAGCGCGACAGCGACGGGTACTGCACGACCGCCACGTGCCGGGTGACCTGCGCCAGCAGGCGCACCGCCCTGTGCAGCACGTCATCGAGGTCGGCGGCGCCGTCGAGGAAGGTCTGGATGGCACGCCGCTCGGCGCCACTGAGCGGCTTGAGCTCGGTGAGCCGGTCGACGAACAGCCGGTAGCCCGCGTCGGTGGGGATGCGCCCCGCGCTGGTGTGCGGCTGGGCGATCAGGCCCTCCTCCTCGAGCACGGCCATGTCGTTGCGGATCGTGGCCGGCGAGACACCGAGGTTGTGCCGATCGGCGAGGGTCTTGCTGCCGACGGGCTCGTTGGTCGCGATGAAGTCCTCGACGATCGCGCGCAGCACCTCGAGCCTGCGGTCCGCGGTGGGCAACTCGATGCAACTCCTCGCCGGTCGTCGTGCGTCTTTCAGCTTAGAGCGGGCTGCTCCCGATTCGTCGGGGTCGGTCGTGTGGGCCATAAGGTGCGGACATGGGAGGAATGTCGTGATCTTCAAAAGGGTGCAGGACGGCCGCCCGTACCCCGACCACGGCCTGTCCGCGCGTGATTGGGCCAACGTCGCGCCGCGCACGATCCGCCTGGACGAGCTGACGACGACCAAGAAGGAACTCGCCCTCGACCGACTGCTGGACGAGGACTCGACCTTCTACGGCGACCTGTTCCCGCACGCAGTCGCCTACCGCGGCGAGGTCTACCTCGAGGACGGGCTGCACCGCGCCTTGCGGGCCGCGCTGGAGAACCGCAACACGATCCACGTCCGGATTCTGGATCTGGACGCGCTGAGCAAGAACCGCAATTCCTGACACACCTTCCGACCGGAAGCGTTTACCACTACCCTCGCCCGCTACACGGGGTTTCGCCGGTATGTCGGTTCCGGTCCGATTCGTCAGGAGGCCGTCATGGCCCGTCCCCGAAAGTTCCGTGTCCTCGCGGCGGGTGGAGCGCTCACGCTCGCCGCAGGCATCACCGCCCTCGCGGTCAACGTTGCGGCGGCCAATCCGCGTCACGGCGGGGATCACCACCGCCCCGGCAACGGCATCGTCGGGAACGTGTCGGCGAACCTGTTCGAGTGGAACTGGCCCTCGGTGGCCAACGAGTGCACGAACGTGCTCGGCCCGGACGGTTACGCGAGCGTCCAGGTCTCCCCGCCTGCCGACTCGCTGTCGCGAGATCAGCTCGGCAACGGCTCGGACGCCGTGCTGCACCCATGGTGGGAGGTCTACCAACCGGTCCACTACAACCTGACCAGCCGATTCGGCAACGAGCAACAGTTCAAGGACATGGTCACGACCTGCCGCGCCGCGGGCGTGAAGGTCATCGTGGACGCCGTCATCAACCACATGACCGGCCAGGGGCACAAGTCGTACGGCGGCGTCGAGTACACGCACTTCAGCTATCCCGACTACGGCTACGACAACTTCCATCACCTCGGCACGGGGCCGAACGACTGCGACTCGGCCGACGGTGGCATCGACGACTTCAACGATTATCACCAGCTGATCAGGTGCGAACTCGTCGGACTCGCCGACCTGCGCACCGAGGACCCGGCGACGCGGGCGAAGATCGCGGCTTACCTGAACAAGCTGATCGGCTACGGCGTGTCCGGCTTCCGGGTCGACGCCGCCAAGCACATCGGTCAGGTCGATCTGCTGGCCATCGAACGGCTGCTGCACCGCACCGCCGACGGCACCGGGAACATCACCGGGTTGCGCGTGTGGGGCGAGGCGGCCGGCCTGATCCCGAGCGACAAGAGCTTGGTGTTCGTCGAGAACCACGACACCGAACGCGGCGGCAACCCCGCAACGCTGTCGTACAAGGACGGCGCAACCAACACCATCGCCAGCGACTTCTTGCTCGCGTACGGATACGGCACCCCGCAGGTGTACTCGGGGTTCGCATTCGGCAGCGACACGAACCAGTCGCCGCCCTCGGACGCGAAGGGTACGTCACGAACACCGACTGCAACAACGGCTGGGTGTGCGTCGACCGCTACCCGGGCGTCGTCGGCATGGTCGGCTGGCACAACTACGTGGGCCATGCCCCGATCCGCAACTGGTACGACGACAGCACCAACCTGATCGCGTTCACCCGCGGCGGCGGTTTCTTCTCGACCAACAACCACACCGACGCGCGCACAGTCACCGTTCGGACCGGGCTGCCGGCCGGCACCTACTGCGACGTGATCCACGGGTCGGTCTTCGCTGGCGCTCGCGCGCGGGCTGGTCGGCCCGAAGCCGTCGTCGCTTTCGCTCCTTTGGGCTTGGTCCGACTGGGCTTGGTCCGACTGGGCTTGGTCCGACCGCTCCTAGTCGGCCAGGAGTTCACGGACGACGGCGTCGGCCATGAGGCGGCCGCGTTGGGTGAGGACGACGCGGCCGTCCTCGGCGTCGCGGCGCTCGAGCAGTCCCCACCCGGCAAGCTGCGGGACGGCCGCCCGGCCCGCTTCGGTGAGCTCGGCGGTCTCGAGGCCCTGGCGCATACGCACGCCGAGCATCACCCGCTCGGTGTGGCGCGCCGTCGCGTCGAGCGTCTCGCGGCCGGCGGCGGGGCTCTGGCCGGCCTCGAGCATCGCGGCGTAGCGCGACGGGTGCTTGACGTTCCACCAGCGCACGCCGCTCACGTGACTGTGTGCGCCGGGGCCGAACCCCCACCAGTTCGAGTCCGACCAGTACAGCTCGTTGTGGCGGCATCGCGCGTCCGGCGTGCGCGCCCAGTTCGACACCTCGTACCAGTCGTAGCCGGCGGCGCGCAGTGTCTCGTCGGCCATCACGTAGCGGTCGGCCATGACGTCGTCGTCGGGCGCGGGCACGACGCCCGCGGCGACCTGGCGGGCGAGCGCGGTGCCCTGTTCGACGACCAGCGCGTACGCGCTGATGTGATCGGGCTCGGCACCGATCGCGGCGTCGAGCGAGGCCTGCCAGTCGGCGTCGGTCTCGTGGGGCGCGCCGTAGATCAGGTCGAGGTTGACGTGCTCGAAACCTGCCGCGTGCGCCTCGGCGACGGCAGCCTCGGGTCGTCCGGGCCGGTGTCGTCGGTCGAGCACCTCGAGCACCTGCGGCACCGCTGACTGCATGCCCAGCGAGATACGGGTGAACCCGGCCTCGCGCAGTTTGGCGAGATAGCCGGGGGTGACCGTCTCGGGATTGGCCTCGGTCGACACCTCGACGTCGGCCGCGAGCCCGAACCGCTCCGCGAGCTCGTCGATGACGAGTTTGAGGTGCTCGGCCGGCAGCAGCGTGGGCGTCCCGCCACCGAAGAACAGGGTCGTGACGGGCGGGATGCGATCGCCCAGCGCCGCTCCGTCCCCGAGCACGTCGGCGGCCAGGCGGATCTCCTGCAACAGCGTGTCCGCGTAGGTGCCGCGGCTGACCCCGTTGCCGAGTTCGGAGGCCGTGTAGGTGTTGAAGTCGCAGTAGCCGCAACGGGTCTCGCAGAACGGAATGTGCACGTACACGCCGAACGGAACGCCCCACGCGGCGTCGAGTGTGACGCGCCGCAGCCGCCCGTCATGGGGGGCCGGGTCGCCTGTGGGCAGCGCCGATGGCACCCGTCCAGTGTTACTGACGCGATACCGATTGGGTGGGATGCGGTCGGGACGGGGCGCGATCGTGCGAATTCACGGCCTTGATCGTGTAGCCGACCGCCAGCGCGAGCACCAACGCGATCAACGCCAGGAGCGGGCGACGGATGCGAGCGCGGGACACGTCGCACAACTCTAAGGACGACGTGTTTGTATCGAAGACATGAGTGACTCCCTGTCGGCAAAAACCACCGAAATCACCGGAGCCGGCGGGGCGACGATTCCCGCCTATCTCGCCCGGCCGGACGGCGACGCCGCCCGCGGCGGGGTGGTCGTCATCCATCACATGCCCGGTTATGACCGCGGCTCGAAGGAGATCACGCGGCGCTTCGCCGAACTCGGCTACGACGCGATCTGCCCGAACCTGCACCACCACGACGCCCCCGGCGCGGCCCCGGACGATGCGGCGGCGGCCAGCCGAGCCGGCGGCGGCGTTCCGGACGAGCGGCTGCTCGGCGACGTCAGCGGCGCAATCGACCATCTGCGCGGGCTGCCCACGTCCAACGGCAAGGTCGGCGTGATCGGCTACTGCAGCGGCGGCCGGCAGACCGTGCTTGTCGCGTGCAATCTCGACGTCGACGCGGCCGTCGACTGCTACGGCGCGTACGTGACGGGCACTCCGCCGGCTGAGTTCCCGCTGAAGATCACGAACCTCGTCGATCAGCTGCCGAACCTGCGCTGCCCGCTGCTCGGACTGTTCGGTAACGACGACCAGCACCCCTCGCCGGCGCATGTCGACGAGCTAGAACAGCTGCTCCGGGACAACGGCAAGAGCTACGAGATCCACCGTTACGACGACGCGGGACACGCCTTCTTCAGCACCGACCGACCGTCCTACCGCGTGGCTGCCGCCAACGACGGTTGGGAGCGGATCGAGGAGTTCTATGCCGCAAACCTGGGCCAGGGAGCCTGACATGTGCACCTACCTGACCGTTCAGGCCCCGATGACCGGCAGCGCGAAGGGACCGAACGGCAAGTGGTTCTCGGTCACCGACGCGACCGTGTACTTCGATCATCCGGTGCACGCCTTCGCCGAGCACACGCTCAACATCGATCTCGCCGACCCGTCGCGCGGCCCGTCCGCCCGGGTCGCGATGGAGCTGACCGCGCAGTCGGCTCGCGAGCTCGTCGAGGCGATCACCGCAGCATTAGAGTCCGCTCCGGCCGAGCTCACGGTCTAGCGCCCACCCGCTAGCATCGCCATGCCTTGAACAAGCACGGTGACCGGAGGACCACAAGTTGCAAGCCCTGGGTAAGGACGGCAATAACGGCGGGGCGGGGAACTTCCTCCGCAATCGCGTGCGACCAGCGGTGCGCCGCGCGATGTCGAAGGTCGAGCCGCTTGATCGCGCCGCCGACCGCTACAGCGCGCGCAACCGCGACGCGGGACGCCTGACCGAGTTCTTCCGCGTGCTGCAGCGCGCATACCTGCCGAAGGACGCAACTGGCGCGTCCGCCGAGATACCGAGCAACGACGAGATCACGCGCCTGCAGCGCGCCGTCACGACCTCGCAGCGCACCTACCACGACTTCTTCTCGATGCTCGCCCTCGACGGCGAGGTCGACCGCGCCATGATCGCCATGACGCGCCGCCTGATCGCTGCCGGCGACAGCGGCCGGGCCCGCGTCATCGCCCAGGCGCTGCAGCGTTATGACGATCTGCGCCCGATCGCGGACATCTGCGTCGCGATGTGTGCCATCGGCGAGCCGATGCCCGACACGGCGTGGACGCTGTTCAGCCGCAACGATCTCTCGATCGTCACGCGCTTCCTGCCGGGTGAGTACTTCCGGTTCGCTTTCGGCCACGATCCGGCCGCGGCCAGCGACGGCCTGCGCCGCGCGCTCGACGGCGACGTGCCGATCGATGCGAACGCCGAGGTCTGGTACGACATCGCGTTCAACGCCTTCGCCGCCGGATGCGAGGACGTGTCTGCCGGTGCACTCGAGAAGGCCGAGCAGCTCCTCGCGTCCCGTCCGCAGAATGACGAGACCAAACAGCTTCGTGAGCGCGTCGAATGGCTCTCGAGCTGGCACGGACGTGCCGCCGAGGCGCAGAACGCGAGCGCCGCACCTGCGGGCGAGATCCCGTTCGCGCTGGTCGACTTCCGGCACCCGAACCTGACCGCGGTGTCGGACGACCTGGGCGACCACCTGCTGACGCTGTCGGCGTTGGGCCACCTGCTGCGTCACGAGCAGGTGCGCTTCACCGGCGACGCGAAACTCGCCCAGGTGGCCGGCGACCTTGCCGGCGGCATCGCGTCGGATCGGCGCATCGCCCGGTCGGCTGCGAGCACTGTGCGGCTGACGACGATCGACCGCGACGCGAGCACGTATGCCGACGTCCCCGCCGCAACGTGGGCCGTCGTCTACGACTGGTTCGTCAAGCCGCTGGCCGGCCGCCATTTCGACATCCCCATGAACGCGAACCTGCGCCCGATCTTCGTGTCGTTCCACACGACCGTCGCGGCGCTGAAGGCGCCCGGTGCGATCGAGTACCTGCGCCGCTATGCGCCGATCGGATGCCTTGACTGGGACACCGTGTTCCTGCTGCACGCAGCTGGAATCCCGGCGTTCTTCACCGGTGGCCTGACCGCCACCGCCGACCTCGTCGTCCGCGCGCAGCAGGGCACCGGCGAGCCGGTGTTCGTGAACACCGCATCGCACGGATCGGGCGAGCGGCGCAGCCAGCTCTCCGCCGCGGTCGCCAAGCGCGACCTCGCGGGGAATCTGACGGCGGCACGCGATTTCGTGCGTGAACTCGCGACACACAGCCGCGTCTACGCCGGTGATCTGCGCACCTACCTGGCGGTGCGCAGCGTCGGCGGCACGGCCGAGTTGCGTTCCGCGGAACCGGGCGTGGCTCGCGTGCAGGATCATCTCGACATCTCGGCGGGCGATCTTGCTGCGATCCAGCGGGGCCTGTCCGACAAGCTCGCCGCGGTGTTCACCGCGATCCTCGACGGACGTTCCGAGGACGAGGTTTACGACGTGTGGCGCGAGGCATGCTCGGCCGATGTCGCTGCCGCGCTGAAGATCCTTGCCGACGTCGACGAGCCGCCGAAGCTCTCGTTCGATCTGAGCGCGGTGTGCTCGGCGATCCTCGAGCGGGCGGTCACGATCGAGCGCACCGAGTCGACCGGGCAGGGCACGGAGATCAACGTCGAGTTCTCACTCGACGGCAACTACAAGCACCAGCTCGACATCGTGCTCGATTCGGTGGTCGCGAACACGTCCCGTCCGGTGCGCGCGTTCGTGCTGTGCCGTCAACACGGTCCGGACGACTACGCCCGGATGGCCAAGCTGTTCCCGACCGTCTCGTTCGTGTGGCTGCCGACCGACAACGTCGACTACGGACGCATCAGCGGCATGAACAAGTGGGTCACGCCGGCGACGATGGACCGCACGATCCTGCCGGTGCTGCTGCCTGACGTCGACCGCATGCTGCACTTCGACCTGGACGCGATGTGCCTGACCGATCTCGGCGAGCTGTTCGACGTCGACATGCAGGGTGCGGGCATCGCGTCCACCCCCGAGCCGCAGCCGCACTACGGCAGCGGCTTCGAGACCTACAAGCGGTCGGCGAACCGGTTGCGCCGTGAGGGCATGCCCGATCGCGCTCGCAAGCTGATCATCCGTACGCACGCCAAGGACCGGTTCGACTTCCCGATCTTCAACGCCGGGATCATGGTCATGGATCTCGCCCAGATGCGTGCAGACGACTTCTGCGGTCGCTACCTGGCCTACGTGCAGGAATACGGGCTCAACGGCCAGGTCGTGCTCAACGCGTACGTCGGCAACAAGCTCAAGGTCACCGAGCCGGACTGGAACCGGTTGATGCGTCTCGAAATCGCCGACTCGCCGAAGATCGCCCACTGGGCGGGCCCGATCAAGCCGTGGGGAAAGAACAACTTCGTCACCGGACGAGAGCTGTGGCAGGCGGGCGAGAAGCGCTTCGCCGAGCGGGCCGCGGCGGCAGGCGTAGCTGTGAGCGGCCCTGCTCGGTGACACAGGGGCGCTGAGCCCACTTGGTAGTCTGCCCCGAATAACCCGAGGTATTGCGGACATTCGTCCGAAAGAGGAGTGACCCGTCGTGCGAATTCTGATTCTCGGCGGCGACGGTTTCTGCGGCTGGCCCACAGCCCTGCACCTGTCGAACATCGGCCACGAGGTGGCCATCGTCGACAACCTGTCGCGCCGCAACATCGACAACGAGCTCGAGGTCAGCTCGTTGACCCCGATCGCACCCATGAGCGTGCGGCTCAAGGCGTGGAAGGAGGTCAGCGGCAAGGACATCGACTTCCAGCGTTACGACGTTGCCGAGAACTATCACCGGCTGCTGACCCACCTGCGCGAATACCGCCCCGACGCAGTCGTGCATTTCGCCGAGCAGCGTGCCGCGCCGTACTCGATGAAGAGCTCGGCGCACAAGCGCTACACGGTGACGAACAACCTGAACGCGACCAACAACCTGCTGGCCGCGATCGTCGAGGCCGAACTCGATGTGCACGTCGTGCACCTCGGCACCATGGGTGTCTACGGCTACGGGACGGCCGGCGCGAAGATCCCCGAGGGCTACCTGCGCGTGCACGTCGACACCGACGAGGGTCGTGTCGAGCAAGAGATCCTGTACCCGCCGAACCCGGGCAGCATCTATCACCTCACGAAGACCCAGGACCAGCTGTTCTTCGCCTACTACGCGAAGAACGACCAGCTGCGCATCACCGACCTGCACCAGGGCATCGTGTGGGGCACCCAGACCAGCGAGACCAAGTTGGACGAGCGCCTGATCAACCGGTTCGACTACGACGGTGACTACGGCACCGTCCTGAACCGGTTCCTCATGCAGGCTGCGGTGCACTACCCGCTCACGGTGCACGGCACCGGTGGCCAGACGCGCGCGTTCATCCACATCCAGGACACCGTGCGCTGTATCGAGCTCGCGATCGCGAACCCGCCGAAGCGTGGCGACCGGGTGCAGATCCTCAACCAGATGACCGAGACGCACCGCGTCATCGACCTGGCGAAGCTGGTGTCCGTCCTCACCGGTGCCGAGATCGACAACGTGCCGAACCCGCGCAACGAGGACGCCGAGAACGAACTGCGCGTCGAGAACCGGCAGTTCCTCGATCTCGGTCTCGAGCCCATCACCCTCGCCGAGGGCGTGTTGGCCGAGGTCACCGACATCGCGACGAAGTACGCCGATCGCTGCGACACCGCACGCATCCCGTGCCGGTCGTTGTGGCGCCACGATCAGGTCGTCGACGAGGGGCCGCGCGTGTGACGAGCCGCATTCTCGTCACCGGCGGCGCCGGCTTCGTCGGCACCAACCTGGTTCGACTACTGCTGTCGCGTGGCAACGCGGTGACAGTGCTCGACGACTTCCGCACCGGCCGCGAGGAATACCTCGACGGGCTCGATGTCGAGGTGGTGCGCGGGCAGATCGGCGACACCGCGTTGGTCACCGAGCTCGCCCTTGACAAGGACGCCATCGTCCACCTCGCCGCGGCCGGTTCGGTGGTCGACTCGGTCGCCGACCCGACCGCCAACTTCGAGGCGAACGCGCAGGGCACGTTCAGCGTCCTGAACGCCGCCCGTGCCGCTGACATCGGGCGGTTGGTGTTCTCCTCGACCGGTGGTGCGTTGATCGGCAACGCGATCCCGCCGGTCAATGAGCAGTCGTTGCCGAAGCCGATCTCACCGTACGGGGCGAGCAAGCTCGCCGCCGAGGCCTATTGCCACGCGTTCGCGAAGTCCTACGGCATCCGCACGGTCGCCCTGCGCTTCGCGAACGTGTACGGGCCGTACAGCGGGCACAAGAAGGGCGCCATCACGGTGTTTTTGCGTGCGCTGCACGAAGGACGCCCGATCCAGATCTACGGCGACGGCAAGGCGTCCCGCGACTTCATGTACGTCGATGACATCTGCCGCGGTCTCGAGCTGGGCCTGACGACCGACCTCGAACCGGGGACGGTCGCGCACCTGGCCACCGGCGTCGAGACGTCGGTCGGTGAGCTCGCCGACGCCTGCCGACAAGCGGTCGGCCTGCCGGATCATCCGATCGAGTACCTGCCGCCGCGTCCGGGCGAGGTCGAACGCAACTTCGCGACCTACGACTACGCCAAGCAGGCGATGGGCTTCGAGCCGTCGATCACGCTCGTCGACGGTCTCGCGCGCACCTACGAGTGGTACCAGCAACACGTCTTCTGACGCGTCAGTCGAGGTATTCGGCGGCTTCGCCGCCTACGACCTCATCAATTTCTCGGCTGGAACACAAGCAAGCTTGCGCTTCAGCTCGCTCAATCGAGGTGGATGCCGCACTCGTTCTTGCTGCCCGCCCAGCGGCCGCTGCGAGTGTCGTCGCCCTCCAGCACGCGCCGCGTGCACGGCGCGCACCCGATGGACGGGTAGCCGTCGTAGACGAGCGGGTTGACCTCGACGTCGTTGGCCATCACGTACTCGTCGACCTGCTCCTGAGTCCACGCGGCGAGCGGATTCACCTTCACCATCGAGCGCTTGCGGTCCCACTCGACGACACGTGCGCCACGGCGCGCAGCGGTTTCGTCGCGGCGAATGCCAGACGCCCACGCGTGATACCCGTCCAGCGTGCGGCGCAGCGGTTCGACCTTGCGCAGCGAGCAGCACGCGTCCGGGTCGCGGTCATGCAGCCGCGCGCCGAACGTCGCGTCCTGCTGCTCGACCGTCTGGCGCGGCTGGATCGAGTGCAGCGTGACCGGGTACCGCTCCGCCACGCGGTCGCGCGTCGCAAGGGTCTCGGCGAAGTGGTAGCCGGTGTCGAGGAACACCACGTTGACTCCGGGATAGACCGCGCTGGCCATGTCGATGAGCAGCGCGTCGGCCATCGAGGCCGCGACGCACCACTGGTCACCGAACGTGTCGGCGACCCAGCTGAGCACTACCTTCGGCTCTTCACCCTCGAGACGCTGTCCGGCGTCACGAGCGAGCGCTTCGAAGCGCGCGGTATCGCTCGGGGGTATGGCCATCCCATCAGGATACGGGCGCACTGCTGAGTAGGGCGGTAGCTAGGGTCGAACCATGCGCGCTGTCTACGCCGAATCCATCAATCCTGAAGATCCGCTGACCGGCCTCGTCGTCGGCGAACGCCCTGACCCGACACCCGAGGAGGGCTGGACGCGTGTCGCGGTCAAGGCTGCGAGCCTGAACCATCACGACCTCTGGACGTTGCGCGGCGTGGGCATCAAGCAGGAACAGCTGCCGATGATCCTGGGCTGTGACGCTGCAGGCATAGACGAGTCGACCGGCGACGAAGTTGTCGTCCACTCGGTCATCAACGTCGACGGGTGGCGCGGCGACGACACCCTCGATCCCCGCCGCACGCTGCTGTCGGAGAAGCACCAGGGCTCGTTGGCTGAGTACGTGCTCGTGCCGCGACGCAACGTCGTCCCGAAGCCGGCCGAACTGTCGTGGGGCGAGGCCGCATGCCTGTCGACGGCGTGGCTGACCGCGTACCGGATGCTCTTCACCCAGGCGCAGGTGCGGCCGGGACAGACCGTGCTCGTGCAGGGTGCCTCGGGCGGCGTAGCGACTGCGTGCATCTCGATGGCGCGCGCAGCGGGATTGCGGGTGTTCGCGACGGCCCGCACCGAGGACAAGCAGGCCCGTGCTCTCGAACTCGGCGCGCACGAGGCATTCGCGTCCGGCGCACGGCTGCCCGATCGCGTCGACGCGGTCATGGAGACCGTGGGCGAGGCGACGTGGTCGCACTCGCTCAAGTCACTGAAGCCCGGCGGGGTCGTCGTCGTGTCCGGCGCGACGTCGGGGTCGGCGCCGTCGGCCGAACTGAACCGGGTGTTCTTCCTCCAGCTGCGCGTACTCGGCTCGACGATGGGTACGAAGGCCGAACTCACCGACCTGATCTCGTTCCTTCGCGTCACCGGGCTGCGTCCGTTGATCGACCGCGAGTTGCCGCTGGAGAAGGCGGCGGACGGTCTGGCCGCGATGGCGTCCGGTGACCTCGTCGGCAAGATCGTCCTCACCGTGTGACCGAGCGCGTCGTCGTGTGCGCGGCGTTCGACGAGGACGGCGAGGCCGAGATCGCCGCGCTGACGAAACGACTTCGCGAGAACGGTGTCTCGGTCGCGCAGTCGCCTGCGCACCGTCCGCACATCACGTTGTCTGCCGCGGTCGCCGATCCTGACGAGGTTGCTCGCGTCGCAAGCACGCTCGCCGCGCGGCACGGACCGATCGAGGTGACTCTCGATCGCATAGGCACGTTCGCTCACGGCGGGACGCTGTGGGTCGGACCCTCCGCGCACTCGCTGGCGTACCTGCAAAGCACGGTGCACAACGCACTTGGCGCCTGGCCGCGCGCCTTCGGCGACACCGTCGAGCCTGAGCACTGGGTGCCGCATTGCACGCTCGCGCGTCGCGTCCCGCGCAGCGCACCGACGCGACTTCGGCTTGGCTTTACCGCCCCGACGGTTCGGGTAACCGCCCTCGCGACGATCGTTGTCGGCGGCCGCGGCGATCACGCCCTCGCACCGCTTGCCGTGCGTTGAGTCAGCGGGCGTAGCCGGTGCCGGCAAGCACGATCTCGTTCGAGCGCGGCCCGTGCTTCAACCCGGCAACCAATCCCCGCCGCAGCCCGCGCCACAGGGTTGCCCGATCGCGCGACCCGCGGATCGTGCGGATCCAGCGGCGCAATGTCGACCCGCCGTACAGGATCCGCTCGAGCGGGGCGAGTGAACGGCTGCGCGTCAGCAGCCAGATCTTGTTTCGCACCTCGTAGAAGAATCGTTCGCCCGGATCTGCGTCGGTCGACCCGAACGTGCGGGTCTTGTGCACGACTACGCTCTGCGGGCACAGCAGCCCGACGTTGCCGCGCAGGATCCGTGTCGTGAACTCGAAGTCGTCGTTCCAGAGGAAGTAATCGGCCACCGGTGCTCCGCGCTGCCGGCAGATGTCGGCATCGACGAGCACCGACACGAACGACGCCGAGCGCACCGGCACGCAACCAACCGCGTCAGCCGCCTCGCGTTCGACCGGCTTCATCAGCGGCTTGGGCCGCGGCGTGTTCATCGGATGGTCTCGTCCGTCCGTCCAGACAACGCGGCTAGCGACCAGCGCCGGACGCATCTCGCGATAGTTGGCGCGCGCATCGAGCAGCGCCGCGAGTGCGTCCGGTTCGGGCACGGTGTCGTCGTCCATCAACCAGATCAGGTCGGCCGCGGAGCGCAACGCGGCAGCGATGCCGTAGGCGAATCCGCCTGCCCCACCGGTGTTTCGCTCGAGCTCGTGAAGGATCACGTCACCCTCGAGCGCACGCACAGCCTCTGGCGTGCCATCAGTCGACGCGTTGTCGACGACGATGACGGCGTCGGGACGCCGCGCTTGCGCATCAAGAGCGGCAAGCGATTCGAGCACCAGGTCACGCCGGTTGTACGTGACGACGACCGCGACCACGCGTGGCTCGGTCATCCCTTTCCGCGCCGGCGGCGGGCGCTCGACAGCATGCGCCACACCAGCATCCGCAGCCCTGCGACGCTCGCGTGCTTCGCAGCCATGTCGCGGATCGCGCGGCGGACGCGGTACGCGCCCGGGAACTGTGTCGGCGACCCGGTGAACAGGCTGCGCAACGACGGCCGAGCCGTCACCGCTTCGTAGCGTTCGTGCAGCAGACCCGCCAGCGCATCGAGGGACGCGTCGTAGAGCTCCTTGTAAGGAATGTCTTTCGGCCGGGGGCGCGGGCCGTCACCGATCGGCCGCGGCCGCAACTCGTCCAGATCACCGACGATGTCGTAGCCGGCGGTGCGCAGCCCCACGATCTGCTTCTCGGCGACCTCGTCGGCCCACTCTTCGTACTTCTGCGGGAGGACCAACCGGTTCTTCTTCGGCCGCGCTGCGAGCACCTGATGCGCAAGGGTCTCTTTGACGTGCCCGGCGTAGAACCACTGCGGCAGGGTCTTGTCGCCGCGCAGCCGCTGGTTGAGATTGCGCAGCACCTCGACCTCGGCGAGCCCGAGTGACGAGTTGGGGCGCGCGCGCGATGTGTCGACCGCGTCCGCAGGCACGCCGATGACCGACGCGAACCGCTCCCACAAAAGATTCGGCTTCGACCCCGGCGGCGGGACGGTGATGACGTGCACGTTCTCGGGCGGCAACAGCGCACCCCAGCGCCGCAACAGCTCGACGGTGTCGTGCACCGTCCAGAACCACGCAATGCGTTCGCGGCCGACGTGGCGTTGCGTCACGAAGTACAGCCACCGGCTCCATGTCTGCCGGTTCTGGTGCTTGACGGTCTCTTGCCACTCGGCCGGCAGCAGCGAAGCGATGTCACGCACGGTCACAACCACGTGCACCTCGGCCGACTGCAGGCTGCGCACGGCACGTTCGGCGTGTTCGGCCGGAACACCTGCCAGCATCTCGTGCGAGATGATCGAGACGTTGTCGCCACCGAGAGCCTGGCGCGTGAGCGCCTTCCACTCGCCCCGCCACGACCCCGAGGGATCGTTGTCGGGCTGGTGCGCGTGGCGCAGATCCTGCATGGCACGGAAATGGTCCTCGATGGACAGCCCCGGCAGCACCACGCCGTGCGCGGCCAACTCGTCGCGGCTGGCCCACATCACCTGCTGCAGGAAGGTGGTGCCGCACTTCGGCTCGCCGATGTGCAGGTAGACGCGCTTGCTCACCCGGCAGCCCCCGAGCGCCGAAGCGAACGAGTCAGGTTCGCGACGCGCCACCACGCGTGTCGTAGCGCGCGCAGTGCGCGGTACCGCTCGCTCAGCGCGATGGCGAGCGCCTTCACGCTGGCCGGCGACGCGTCCGTGCTGGGCGTGCCTGCAGGTGTGGTCGCCGTGATCCGGACGGCCTTGAAGTCTTCGAGGATCTTCGAGATCGCGACGATGCTTCCACGCAGCATGTCGCCGACGTCCGCATCGGACGGACGCAGCCGCGGCCCACTCGGCGGACGGGGCAACAACTCGTCGAGATCACCGATCACGTCGTAACCGGACGTGCCGAGTTCGGCGATGATGCTCTCGGCCTGCTTGCGCGCCCACTCGTCGCGCTCAGCCGGCAGTTCAAGGCGCCCGTGCCCGCTCGGATCGGCCGGGAACGCGTTGTGCGCCAATGCGCCCTTGACGTAGTGCATGTAGAACCAGTCCGGCGTCTGCGGCGGCAACGCCTCGTTGATACGCCGCATCAATTCGATCTCGGCAACGGTCAGCGACGCGTTCGACTTCGCCGACGTCACGTCCACCGACTCCGGGTCGACCCCGATCAGCGTCGCGAACCGCTCCCACAACAACCCTTGGGACGAGCCGCGTGGCGGCACCGTGATGACGTGCACCCGCTCGGGCGGCACATTGCGTGACCAGATGCGCAGGATCTCGAGCGTGTCGTGGACGTTCCAGAACCCCCACTTACGCCGGTCGGTGTCGACGGACTCGCGGTCGATGACGTCGCCGAGCCAGTCCTCGTAATCGCGGGTGTTGCGGTTCTTGACCGACTCCTGCCACTCGGCCGGCAGCAGCGACCCGAAATCACGCAGGGTGAGCACGATGTGCACTTCGGCGCCCGCGAACGAGGCGACCGCTCGGTCGGCCTGCTCGGCGTTGACGCTGGCAAGCATCTCGTGCGAGACGAGCCCCACCCGCTCGCCCTGCAACGCCTCGGCGACGAGGCGGTCCCAGGCCCCGTCGAACGGCGCGAGTGGGTCGTGCGGTGCGGGAACGACGCCACGCAGATCCTGGGTCGCCCGGTAGTGGTAGCGCGGGCGTACGCCGGGCAGGTTCACACCCTGCGCAACGAGGGCGCGGCGATTGGCGAACATCAGTTGCTGCAGGAACGTCGTCCCGGTCTTCGGTTCGCCGATGTGGATGAAGATCTTCGGGTGCGTTCGCTGCCGATCGGCGGGCGCCGACCCGCCGGATTCGTACCCTGTCACCCAAACCTCGCCTCTGCGGACACGTGCCGCCGGTAGCGGCGATGATAGCAATGCGGGCGGGGCCGCCCGATCGTGCGACCATGGTTTCCAGGACCGGACAGCGACCGGACAGTGACGGGACAGCCACCATCCGCGCTCCGAGATCCGACTCGACAACGACGTCATTGAGGAGCAGTTCAGCGTGACCACCCCGGAGCCGTTCGCGCTTCTGCTCCCGGTGTACATCCGCGATGATCCCGACTTCTTCCGTGCCGCGTTCCGCAGCGCCGTGCACGAGCAGACCCTGCGTCCAGACCGTGTCCTGCTGGTGCGCGACGGGCCGGTCACCGACGAGCTCACCAAGGCGATCGAGGAGATGTGCACCGCGAGCCCGGTCCCGGTGCAGATCGTGCCGGTCGAGCGCAGCAGCGGGCTCGGTCCCGCACTGGATGCCGGGCTGCTCGCGAGCCCGCACGACATCGTCGCGCGGATGGACGCCGACGACATCGCCGTCCCGCATCGCTTCGAGGTCCAGGTTCCGCTCATCCGCGCCGGGGCAGACATCGTCGGTGCCGGGCTGATCGAGTTCGATGCCGACACCAATCGGCCGGGACGACGCCGCGTGCCGCCCACGGACCCCGACGACATCCGCCGCTACGCGCGCATCCACGACCCGTTCAACCATCCGACAGTCATCTACCGACGCCGCGCCGTGCTGGCCGCCGGCGGCTACGGCGACCTTCCGCTGATGGAGGACTACTGGCTGTTCTCGCGCATGCTGGCCGGGGGCGCACGTCCCATGAACGTGGCCGAGCCGTTGGTCTACTACCGGGTCGGAGCGGGCGCCTATCAGCGCCGCGGCGGCCGCGAACAGCTGCGCTCAGAGCTGGCTCTACAGCGTCGCCTGCGTGACACGGGTCTCATCAACCGCGTGCAGTACGTGCGCAACGTCATCGTCCGTGGGGGGTATCGGCTGTTGCCGTGGCGGCTACGCCGTACCATCTATCGTTTGATTGTCGCTGGCTATGGCGAGCGCCGAGGCCGGGCGAGGCGCGGCGTCCCAGCCGCGAAAGCACCGGACACCCACATCGTGAGGAACCTTTGAACATCGATCTCGTCGTCGTCGGCTCAGGCTTCTTCGGCCTGACGGTCGCGGAGCGTTGCGCGTCCGAGCTCGGACTGCGTGTTCTCGTGGTCGACCGCCGGCCCCACATCGGCGGAAACGCCTACAGCGAGGCCGAGCCCCAGACTGGCATCGAGATCCACAAGTACGGCGCGCACCTGTTCCACACCTCGAACGCGCGCGTCTGGGAGTACGTCAACCGGTTCACGGCCTTCACCGGCTACCAGCACCGCGTCTACAGCAACCACGCCGGCCAGGTGTACCCGCTGCCGATCAACCTCGGCACGATCAACCAGTTCTTCGACGCCGCGTACAGCCCGGACGAAGCTCGCGCGTTGATCAAGGAGCAAGCCGCCGAACTCGGCGACAAGGTGCCCGAGAACTTCGTCGAGAAGGGCGTGTCACTGATCGGCCGTCCGCTCTACGAGGCGTTCATCGCGCACTACACGGCCAAGCAGTGGCAGACCGACCCCGAGCAGCTGTCCGCCGACATCATCTCGCGGCTGCCGGTGCGCTACACGTACAACAACCGCTACTTCGCCGACACGTTCGAGGGGTTGCCCGTCGACGGGTACACCGCGTGGATCGAGAAGATGGCCGACCACCCGAACATCGAGGTGCGGCTCGACACCGACTTCTTCGACAGCCGCAACGACTATGTCGGCAACGTCCCGATCGTCTACACCGGGCCGATCGATGCGTACTTCGACAACTCCGAAGGCGAACTGTCCTGGCGCACGCTCGACTTCGAGAGCGAAGTGCTCAACGTCGGCGACTTCCAGGGCACTCCGGTGATGAACTACCCCGACGCGGACGTGCCGTACACCCGCATCCACGAGTTCCGGCACTTCCACCCCGAGCGTGACTACTACCCGAACGACAAGACCGTGATCATGCGCGAGTTCAGTCGATTCGCAGTGTCGGGCGACGAGCCTTATTACCCCGTGAACACTGCCGACGACCGCGAGAAGCTGCTCAAGTACCGCGCCATGGCGCAGCGCGAGAACGGCGTCCTGTTCGGCGGCCGGCTCGGCACGTACAAGTACCTCGACATGCACATGGCGATCGCGTCCGCGCTCAACATGTACGACAACCGGCTCCGCCCCCATTTTCACGACGGCGCGCCGCTGATCAGCGGAGGAACCGATGACTGAGATCGACACCCCACGCGGCATCCGCGTCCTGCAGCGTGTTGTCCTGCCGCTGCAAGGCAACCTCGACGTCGTCCCGCTCTACGTCGAGACGAACATGGAGCGTGGTGCGAACCTCGCGCCGGTCGACACCGAGCGCCGCTCCGATGACGACGAAGAGCAGAAGGTCACCGCCGTCGCGAGCGCAACACCCGGCGAGGTCGAGTCTGCAGTGCGGTTCGGCACGCAGGCGACGAGCACCGGCGACATCGCGTCCCGCCGCAGCGCCCGCATCTCGGCCGGCCGCCGGGTGTCGTTCGGGTCGTACTTCAACGCGTTCCCCGCGAGCTACTGGCGCCGCTGGACCGTCGTCGAGGACGTCATTCTTCGCGTGCGCGTCGAGGGCGAGTGCACGGTCATCGTGTACCGCTCCACGGCCAAGGGAGCGAGCCACCCGGTCGAGTCGATCGTCGTCGACAGCGACGGTCCGGAGACCGTCGAGTTCAAGCTCCCGCTCTCGCAGTTCATCGACGGCGGCTGGTACTGGTTCGACATCGCCGCCGCGTCGCGCGGCGCCACCCTCATCGAGGCCGACTGGGCAACACGCACCGACCGCGTCACGCATGGCCGGTTCAGCATCGCGATGACGACGTTCAACCGTCCTGACTACTGCCTCGACAACCTGCGCGTGCTCGGCGAAGCGCCCGAGGTGCTCGACGTTCTCGACCACGTGTACGTCGCCGATCAAGGCACCGATCACGTCGAGGACCAGGACGAGTTCACTGACGCGACCAAGGGCCTCGGCACGAAACTGCGCATCATCGAGCAGGGCAACATCGGTGGTTCCGGCGGCTTCTCGCGCGGCATGGACGAGACCGTGCGCGAGGGTTCCAGCGACTACGTCCTGGTGCTCGACGACGACGTCGTCACCGAGCCCGAGAGCATGCTGCGCGCCATCACGTTCGCCGACCTCGCGCGCCGACCGACGATCGTCGGCGGCCACATGTTCAGCATGTACGACCGCTCGGTGCTGCACTCGTTCGGCGAGACCATCGCGCGCTACAACTGGTGGTGGGGCGCTGCACCGCGCACCGTGCACGAGCACGACTTCGGTCGCCGCAACCTGCGCAACACGCAGTGGCTGCACCGCCGCGTCGACGTCGACTACAACGGCTGGTGGATGTGCCTCATCCCGACGTCCGTGGTGCGAGACCTCGGACTGTCGCTGCCGGTGTTCATCAAGTGGGACGACGCCGAGTACGGCCTGCGCGCGAAGGCGGCCGGCGTCCCCGTCGTGTCGATGCCGGGCGTGGCCGTGTGGCACGTCCCGTGGCAGGACAAGAACGACGCGCTCGACTGGCAGGCGTACTTCCACCTGCGCAACCGCCTCGTCACGGCGCTGCTGCACTCGCCGTATCCGCGCGGCGGCAGCGTGGTCAGCGAGAACATGGAGTACCAGATCCGGCACCTGCTCTCGATGCAGTACTCGACGGCGCGGCTGCGCCTGCTGGCGATCGAGGACGTGCTCGCCGGCCCCGAGCACATGCACAACGACATCCTGACGAAGATGGGACAGCTGCGTGAGGTCCGCAAGGACTTCGCCGACTCGCAGTCGCGTCACCGACATCGAGGCGTTCCCCGACGTGAAGCGGCTCAAGCCGCCGAAGCGCGGCAAGGAGCCGACGTCACCGACGAACAAGATCGGGCTGCTCGTCAAGGCCGCGCTGGGCGCCGTGCGCCAGGTGCTGCCGGTGTCGGAGCTGTCGAAGGAGCACCCGGCGATGGTCGTCCCGAGCCAGGACGCGCAGTGGTGGCTGCTGTCGAACACCGACGGCGCGCTCGTCTCGAGCGCCGACGGCACTACGACGTCGTGGTACCAGCGCGATCCGGAGCTGTTCCGCACGCTGATGACGCAGAGCGTGGCGCTGCACGCCCGCCTGTCGCGCGAGTGGCCCAAGCTGCGCAAGCGCTACATCGACGCCGCCCCCGACTTCACCTCCCCCGCCCGCTGGCGCGAGACCTTCGAGGCGTCGGCCCCCAAGGACTGACCGCCCGGCGCGGCCGCGTCGGCACTCTTGCCGTCCACGCCGGCCCGCTTTGCCCCGCCAACGTGAGCAATCCGCCTCGACCAGCTCACATTCGCGGGGCAAAGGTGACTGGTTACTGGACGCCGGCGGCCTTGGCTCGCGCGGCGAAGCTGGCTTCGGCCTCGCGCCACAACGGCTGGCCGTGGATGTAGAGCGCGTGCCACGGCTTCGGCGGCCCGAGCCAGTGCAGGATGCGGGCGTCCTCGACGAGTTCGTAGCGCGGGTATGCGTTCCAGTAGCGCGGCATCGGGTAGGCCTGGCTGCCCGCGTACACGTTGAGCACGCCCTGGTCGTTGAAGCCGAACCGCTCGACCAGCGGCAGGTAGTTGCGGGTGAACCCGTCGGCCCGCATCATCGCCAGGTTGAAGACCATGATTCCGGCGTTGAAGTTGCGGAAGTCGAACGGGTGCAGCGTCGTGAGTCGCTGCATCAGGTCGCGGGAGCGATCGACACTCACCTTGGTGGTCGCCCGCCAGTACGAGATGTAGCCGCTTCCGCTGAACGGGTGGCGTTGATCGCGCGCGGCAAGCGGGCGGTCGCCGAGGTCGAGGTCGAACAGCTCGGCGATATCTGCCAGGCACAGCGCGTCGAGGTCGTGATGGATGATCTTGTCGACCTCGGGCAGTAGGTCGGGCAGAGCAGCCGGTCCATCGTCGCGACGGTGATGTGCTTGAGCATGTTGGTCACATCGCCGTAGTCGGCGTGGTCGGTCGGCAGCCAGACGAACGACACCGTCGGGAACAGCTTCGCCATACGTGCGTAGTCGCCGGGCCATGGTCGCGACACAGCACGAAGGCGCGGATCGGCCGGCTCGCGCGCGTCACGATCGAGTCGAGGACAACGTCGAGCGGGTGTTTGTAATTGCCGTCCAGGGAGAACTCGAGGTTGACCTCCGTGCCGTCCGGGACCGGGTTCGGAACGCTCGACGATCACGGACGCGTCGAGCGTCGCCTTCACTGCAGCGGCCACGTCGAAGCTCGGCGGCGGAAGCGGCGGCAGGTCGTGACGTCGCTTCTCGGCGAGGTCGACCGCGGCGCGCAGTGCGCGCACGCCAGGCCTCGTACACCTCATCGTCGCCACCGCCGTCCAGGATCGCGCCGAGCACGGTGTTGGCCAGGTCCAACGCGCTCGAGTCGCGAAGCGCGTCGAACTCTGCGTCGGAGATGCCTGCGAGACCGTCGAGCGCGAGATCGCCGGGACGTTCGGGCTGCAGTCGACGTCGACACCGACCGCGCGCGCCGCGAGATAGGTGCGCAGCTCGGCGTCTTCCGAGGTCGCTTGGTGCGGTAGCCGATGACGCGATTCAGTTCACGCAGCAACCGACACGGGCCAGCCCAGCGTGCGATCTGCCGGTGAACCCTCGGGCACCGGCTCAGTGGCGATCGTGTCGACGGTGACGGCGAGCCAGCCGGAGAAGAACGCCGGGATGCCCGCCGCCTGCAGCAGAAAGACAGTGCGCCAGTCGCGGCAGCCAATCGGGCGCGTACCGCTTCAGATAGTCGATCACGCCCGCGCCGTGCAGCACCTGCGGCGAGGTCTCGATGCCGAGGAAGATCGGACGGATGTGCGGGTTGAACGGCAAGTCGTGGCGCAGGTCCGCACGCGGCGCATCAGCACGCCGGACACGATCAGCCACGTCCCTTCGGGCACAGCCGAATAGCTCGAAGCGTCGCGATCGACCGTCGCTCAAGTGCACCGAGTCGCCGGTGCGCCGTCGAGCGACCCGTTCGGGCGCGACGCGGTTCTGCAGAGTCTCGGCGAGCCCGACGAGGTCGGCGTCGCCGGTGAATCGCACGCCACGGCGCCGCACGAGATTGCCCAGCAAGGACAGCGTGTTGAGCGCTTCGCCCTCGGTGATCGGCGCCTGTGCCTGCCCGGCCTGCTGGTAGTCGAGCACCGCGAACGGGATCTCGCCGGCCGGCAGGTCGATCGACTTGCGCGCATCGTCGCGCCGGCCGAACCATGACCGCAGCGCGCCGATCTCTGCGCGTAACTGCTTCGCACTTGCGCTTGATCCTGCACGCGCGCGCAGCGCCTTTTCGGCACGCCGCAGCGCCTTCGTCGGCGAGGTCTTCCGAGCCGCGCGCGAAGGCGGCGCGCGCGATCTACAGCCACTGCGGCGCGCGCAGCGACACGGTGAACTCGCCGTCGAACACCCGCCGCAAGGATGGCGAGCGCCGTGTCGGGATCGAGTTCGAAGCCCGACCCGGAAGTACTCGGCCGGCGCGAGATGCAACACGAACGACAGCTCGTTGCGGCTGAACAACTCCCACGCGGTCTCGTCCATCGGTTCGCGCAGCACGACGAGCGCGAAGCAGATGTCGCCCACCTGTCGCATGCCGTCGCGATTGCGGATCACCTGCGCGACGCTGCGCGCACGGCGCACGTTGTTGGTCTCGATGAGTTTGCGGACGACCGACACAACCGACCTTGTCGAAGTCGCCCTCGATCGTCATGACACGCAGGTACTCGTTGGACGCGACGCTGTCGAGCACGGCGCGTTGCACGAGCGCGATCGAGTCGGCGTCCGGCAGCTCGCCGTCGGCCCGTGCGCGCAGCGTGGTGAACTCGCGGGCGGAGCTGGTCGTAGAGCTCGACGAGGCGGCTCTCGCTCTGGCGCTCGTCGGTGCGATTGTCCAGCCGCCGCCGCAGCGGGCCGATCTTCTCGGCCCCGCGGCGGACGGCTGACCGCAACTCGGCGCGATTCACTTCTTGGCCTCGACGGCGTCACCGGTGGAGAGCGCGGCGATGAACGCTTCCTGCGGCACCTCAACACGGCCGACCATCTTCATCCGCTTCTTGCCTTCCTTCTGCTTCTCGAGCAGCTTGCGCTTACGCGTGATGTCACCGCCGTAGCACTTGGCGAGCACGTCCTTGCGCATCGCGCGAATGTTCTCGCGCGCGATGACCCGCGAACCGATGGCGGCCTGGATCGGCACCTCGAACTGCTGCCGCGGGATCAGCTTGCGCAGCTTCGCCGTCATCGACGTCCCGTACGCGTAGGCCTTGTCCTTGTGCACGATCGCCGAGAACGCGTCGACGGTCTCGCCCTGCAGCAGGATGTCGACCTTGACCAGGTCGGACTCCTGCTCGCCCGACAACTCGTAGTCGAGGCTGGCGTAGCCACGAGTGCGTGACTTCAGCTGGTCGAAGAAGTCGAAGATGATCTCGGCGAGCGGCAGCGTGTAGCGCAGTTCGACGCGCGTCTCGGAGAGATAGTCCATGCCGCCCAGCGCGCCGCGTCGCTCCTGGCACAGCTCCATGATCGCGCCGATGTAGTCACTCGGCGCGATGATCGTGGTCTTGACGACCGGCTCGTGGACGTCGGCGATCTTCTGTCCGGTCGGCCAGTCGGACGGGTTGGTGACGATGTGCTCCTCGCCGTCCTCGAGCACCACGCGGTACACGACGTTGGGCGCGGTCGAGATCAGGTCGAGGCCGAACTCGCGCTCGAGCCGGTCGCGGGTGATCTCGAGGTGCAACAGGCCGAGGAACCCGCAGCGGAAGCCGAACCCGAGCGCGGCACTCGACTCGGGCTCGTAGACCAGCGCGGCGTCGTTGAGCCGCAACCGGTCGAGGGCGTCGCGCAGCAGCGGGTAGTCGGACCCGTCGATCGGATACAGCCCCGAATACACCATCGGCTTCGGATCGCGGTAGCCGCCGAGGATCCTGCTTGGCCGGCTTGATCGCATCGGTGACGGTGTCGCCGACGCGCGACTGGCGCACGTCCTTCACGCCGGTGATCAGGTAGCCGACCTCGCCGACGCCGAGTCCTTCGGTCGGTTTCGGTTCGGGCGAGATCACGCCGATCTCGAGCAGTTCGTGGGTCGCTCCGGTCGACATCATCTTGATGCGCTGGCGCGGGGTGAAGTGCCCGTCCATGACGCGGATGTAGGTGATGACACCGCGGTAGATGTCGTACACGGAGTCGAAGATCATCGCGCGCGGCGCGGCGTCGGCGTCGCCGACGGGCGGCGGCACCTGCGTGCACACGACGTCGAGCAGCTCTTCCACGCCCTCGCCGGTCTTCGCGCTGACGCGCAGCACCTCGTCGGCGTCGCAGCCGATGATGTGCGCGAGCTCCGCGGCATACAGGTCGGGCTGCGCCGCCGGGAGGTCGATCTTGTTGAGGACGGGGATGATCTGCAGGTCGTTCTCGAGCGCGAGGTACAGGTTCGCCAGCGTCTGCGCCTCGATGCCCTGCGCCGCGTCGACGAGCAGGATCGCGCCCTCGCAAGCGGCGAGGCTGCGCGACACCTCGTAGGTGAAGTCGACGTGGCCGGGGGTGTCGATCATGTCGAGCACGTAGTCGACACCGTCCAGGCGGCTGCGCCACGGCATGCGGACGTTCTGCGCCTTGATCGTGATCCCGCGCTCGCGCTCGATGTCCATGCGATCGAGGTACTGCGCCCGCATCTGCCGCGCGTCGACGACACCCGTCAGCTGCAGCATCCGATCGGCAAGGGTCGACTTGCCGTGATCGATGTGGGCGATGATGCAGAAATTGCGGATGCGGGCCGGATCGGTGCGGCCGACGATCGTCGGCGAAGCGGTCACAGGGAGACTTTCTGTCTGGATTTCAGGCGTCCCTCTATGGTCGCACGTCGCGCCGGACGCCCCTGTCCACGTCGCGTGATCGGGCGCACGTATGGCCTAATCTGCACTCATGGCCGACATCGTGGTGCTGTCCGGCAACGCGCACCGCGACTTCGCTCGACAAGGTGTGCGGCCACCTCGGCGTCGAGCTGGGCCACACCGACATCCGCCGGTTCAGCAACGACTGCCTCTGGGTGCAGATCGCGCGAGAACTGCCGCCAGCGCGACGTCTACGTCATCCAGCCGCTCGTCCCGCCCACGCAGGAGCACCTCGTCGAGTTGCTGCTGATGCTGGACGCGGCGCGCGGGGCGTCCGCGTCGCAAGTGACTGCCGTGATCCCGCACTACGCCTACGCGCGCTCGGACAAGAAGGACGCGTCGCGCATCTCGATCGCGGGACGGCTGGTCGCCGACATGCTCGTCACCGCGGGCGCCGACCGGGTGCTGACGATGGCCCTGCATGCGCCGCAGGTGCACGGCTTCTTCTCCGTCCCGGTCGACCACCTGACCGCGATCGGCGAGCTGGCCGACCACTTCCGCGGACGCGACCTCGACAACACCGTCGTCGTGTCGCCGGACCTCGGCAACGCGAAGACGGCCACTCAGTTCGCGCGGCTGCTCGGACTGCCCGTGGCCGCCGGTTCGAAGCAGCGCCTCGCCGACGACCGGGTCGTGATCGACGCGATCGTCGGCGACGTCGCGGGCAAGCGCGCGATCGTGCTCGATGACGAGATCGCGACCGGCGGTTCGATCGTCGAGTTGCTCGACCGGCTCGCCGACCAGAACTGCACGAGCGCCGCAATCGCCTGCACGCACGGCCTGTTCGCCGGCAAGGCGACGCAGCGCCTGCGCGAGCACCCGTCCATCACCGAGGTCGTCACGACCGACACGGTGCCGCAGGAGGGTCGCGGCGACTGGGACCGCTTCACCGTGCGCTCGGTCGCGCCGCTGTTCGCGGAGGCGATCAATCGCATCCACGGCGGCGAGTCGATCAGCAGCCTCTTCGACGGCGTCGACCCGACCCACGGGCCGCCGCAGCCGCAGCTGCCGTTCGCGCACGCTTGAGGGGCTCCGGGCCCGCGGGCCGGCAACGTCTCGCCGTCCGGCAGGATAGGGCGACATGAGCGCTCCCAGCGATCCCCGAGCCGTCGTCGAGTACCGCGTGCCGGCGGCCGATCTGAAGGTCGGCGACCTCGTCAACACCTCGCCCGGCGAGGGCGACTGGCAGCAGGTGACCGGGGTGTACCGCTCGGGATCCGACGCCGGCTCCGCGAGCAGCGATGTGCGGTCGCTGGTCACCGAGCTCGGCGGACGCTACGTCGTGGTGCAGCTGACCGATCTGCTGCCCGTCGACGGCGGCATCTACTTCTCCGCCGGCACGCGATGGTCGCGGGCGACGACGAGGACGAGGACGCCCCGGTCGCCGACGCCGTCAGCAGCGAGGACGGCGAGCGCGTGTACCTCTACACCAAGTTCGAACTGGTGACCGTAAGAGGCTGACCGCCCGAGATTTGGGCCGCGAAACGGTCCCTTGGTAGGCTGGCGAGGTTGTCCGCAGGCAGGCGGATGCACGAACTTCTGACATCGACGAAGGTTCTACGAGGCATTACGTGGCGAACATCAAGTCCCAGATCAAGCGGATCCGCACCAACGAGGCGGCCCGCCAGCGCAACAAGGCTGTGCGCTCTTCCCTGAAGACCGCCGTGCGGCACTTCCGCGAGGCCGCCGACTCCGGCGATCGCGACACCGCGCTCGCCGCGATGAACACGGCCGCCAAGGAGCTCGACAAGGCCGCCAGCAGGGGCGTCATCCACGCCAACCAGGCGGCCAACCGCAAGTCGGCGATGGCCAAGCGCGCCAACGCGCTCTGAGCCGGCAGCTATCTCGGCACTGACCTGGCTTCGGCCAGGCGCTGCACGGCTCGATCCAGCGCCCATGCGGGGCTGACAGCTTCACCCTTCACGTCCGCGTTCAGGTCGGCGACGACCTTCAGCGCCTGCCGCACTCCGGGCTCAGACCAGCCACGCATCTGCGCCTGCGCGCGTTTGACCTTCCACGGCGGCATCCCCAGCCGGTTCGCCAGATGGAACTCGTTGTTGGCCCGGCCGGCCGACGCCACTCTGGCGATCGTGCGGACGCCGTCGGCAAGGGCATCGGCGATGACGACGTGCGGAACGCCGACGTCGAGCGCATACCGCAGCGCTTCGAGAGCCCCGGGGACGTTGCCCACGACAGCCAGATCGGCGATCGCGAACCCCGACACCTCAGCTTTTCCCTGGTGGTAGGAGCGCACGAGGTCGACATCGATGACACCGCCCGAGTCGCTCGCCAGCTGAGCCGCCGTCGCTGCGAGTTCGCGCAGATCGCTGCCGACCGCGTCCAAGAGTGCTGTGAGGGCGGCCGGCTCGATCCGTCCGCCTGCCCGTCTGACCTCGGCGCGGACGAAGTCGGCGCGCTCGGACGCGCGGGTCAGCTTGGCGCAGGCGATCTCGACCGCGCCCGCCTTGCGGGCAGCCTCGAGCACCGCCTTGCCCTTGGCGCCCCCGGCGTGGGTAGGCACGAGGGTCGTGGCGTCAGCCGGGGCATCGAGGTAGGTGGCCAGAGTGGTCAGGGCTGCCGCGCGCAGATCCTGCGCCGACCGCAGCACGACCAGGCGCCGGTCGCCGAACAGCGACGGACCGAGCAACTCGTGCAGCTCGGGCCCCTCGATCTCTGACGCGGCCTTCTCGGTCTCGGTCACGTCCGGATCCTCGGCACGCACCAGGGCGGCCGCCCGGGCGATCGCACGCGTTATCAGCAGCTCCTCGTCGCCGACCACGAGCACGAACGGCGGCAGGTGATCGGGCAGGTCGTCGATCGACACCGCGCGCGCTGAGGCGGTGGTGCGGTTGCTGCTCGATCGTCGCTCGCTCACCTGGCCCATCTTTGCAGCTGAGGGAACGATAAGCTTCTTCGCGATGACTCAGGATTTGCCCCAGCGGATGTACCGGGCGGCCAGGGCCCGTGCGGGACGTGCCAAACGCGCGATCCTGCTGGCCCGCACGCGTGCAATGAGCGTGCTTTACACCCCCAAGAAGTACGTGTTCGTGGTCTCGAGCGGACGCTCTGGGTCGACCCTTGTGCAGGGTCTGCTGAACGCACTGCCCGGCGTGCTGGTGCGCGGCGAGAACGGCTTCTACCTGATGCCGCTGTTTCGCTCGCAGCGTCGGTTGCGCAACTACCAACACAGCTTCGGCAGCAACAGCTGGACACCGACTTCGGCCTTTTTCGGCGTGGCCGAGGCCGACCCGGACGACTTCGTCCGCACCACCCGACGGCTGATGCACACGCAGCTGCTGGCACGGCGGAGCCCGATGTCGGTACGCGTGCTCGGGTTCAAGGAAATCCGCTGGGAGGAATTGCGTGCCGACGAATGGCCCGCGTTCTTCGAATTCTTCGAGCGCATCTTCCCGAACGCGAAGTACGTGCTCAACGACCGCGACCTCGAGCGGGTCGTCGACTCCGGGCACTGGCAGAAGGTCGAGCGCGACAAGGCGATGCGCACCTTGTTGCACGGCCGCGAGCTGCGCGAGTTCCTACGGCGCACCCGTCCCGAACGCACCTATGACCTCACCTTCGAGGTCATCACGGGCAGGGACAGCGCCGAGAGGAGCGCGCAATTGAGCGGCTTGGCCAAGTTCGTCGTGGGGCGCGACGACCCGAGCCTCATCGACGACCTGCAGGCCGTGCTCAACGTCGGGCACGGCCCGTTCCCGTTCGGCAGGGCCCGAGTGCCGCGGGCGTAACCGCGGCGCCCGAGAGCTTCCAGCCGGGCGGTGCTCGAGCAGCGCTGAGCAGATCGACGGCATGGACCACGGTGCTCAAGTGATCGCTGGTTCCGACCACGGCGACGTCACCGTCGTGGTCTGTGCGTCGCACCGGGACTGCGAGCCGGGCCAGCTCGGTGAGCAAGCAGCGGACTCGGGTGACCGTAATCGTTGTGCAGGCCGACCGAGATCACCGCGACCTTGGCATGCACGGCCGCGAGGAACGCAGGGTCGGAGTACGCCGAGCCGTGGTGCGGCACCTTCAGCACGTCGGCATGGACGTCGACGCCCGCCGCGAGCATCGCCTGCTGCGCCTCGACCTCGGCGTCGCCGGTGAGCAGGATCGACACTCCGCGGACGACCGCCCGCATGACGAGTGAGGAGTTGTTCGGGTCGGAGCGGGTGTCGTGGAAGGCGGCCGGCGGCGCCAGCACCTGCAGCTGCACCTGCCCGATCGTGTAGCGAGTTCCGACCGCCGGCGTCGAGATCGTCAGGTGCCGGGTCGCCAGCAGCGCGGCGACCAGTCTGCACCCCGCTGGCCGGCTCGGCGAGCGGACCGGTAACGACGCGGTCGACCGTGCGGTCGTGCAGCACGCCGGCCAACCCACCGACGTGATCGAGGTGGTAGTGCGTGAACACGAGCAGCGCGATCTCGGTGATGCCGAGGTCGCTGAGGCAACGATCGACGAGCACCGGATCGGGCCCGGCGTCGATCTCGACACCGACATGCGGTGCCGCCGGGAGTACGAGCGCGTCGCCCTGACCGACGTCGCACGCAATGAAGTCCCAATCCGGCGGCGGCCAGCCGGACAGCACCGACCGGACCGGAATCTGCACAAGCACGATCAGCAGCACGGCGACTGCGATCAGCCGACCGACGCCGCCTCGCGCCACCAACGCGACCAGTGCGAGCGTCGCGGCCAACAGCGTCAGCGCGCCGACCAGGCCACCGAGCCACGGCAGGCGTGCACCGGGCACGCTGCCGAGCCGGTCGGCCACCCCCACCAGCCACCGGCACGGCCAGCCGGCGACCCACGCGAGGCCGCGGGCACCGCTCGCCCAGATGGGCGCAATGACAGCAGCGCCGAACCCGAAGACCGTCGCGACGGGAACCGCCGGCTCGGCGAGCACATTTGCCGGGACTGCAACGAGGCTGACCCGCCCCGACAACGCCGCGATCACCGGCGCCGTCACGAGATGTGCGGCCGTGGCCACCGCGAAGGCTTCGGCGACACCTGCCGGCACCCGCCGGCGGCGTAACGCGGAAGCCCAGCCCGGCGCGAGCAGCAGCAGGGCCGCCGTGGCAAGCACCGACATCGCGAAGCCGGCATCACCGGCAAGCGTCGGATCCCAGATCAGCAGACCGAGCACGGACGCCGCGAGCATCGGCACGCCCGCCCGCGGGCGACCGGTCGCGAGACAGACGAGGGCTATCGAGGCCATCACGGCCGCCCGCAACACGCTCGGCGACGGACGCGCGACCACGACGAACGCAACCAGTACGGCGGCGCCGACCGCCGCGCATACCCACGGACGCACCCGGGCTCGACGCAGCACCAGCAGTACCGCGCCGATGACGATCGAACAGTTCGTTCCGCTGACGGCTACGAGGTGCGTCAGGCCTGCCACCCGGAACCGCTCGATCAGGACCGGGTCGAGCCCGGTGGTGTCGCCGTCGACCAGACCCGGCAGCAGCCCGCGCTCCTCGTAGGGCAGCACCCCGGCCGCGTCGCGCAGCCCGGCTCGCACCACACCTGCGGCGCGTTGCCACCACGGCGGGGTGCCCAGGAAGACCGGCGGCTTGTCCGCGAACAGGGTCGCGCCCTGCCACGCGCCGTCGAGCGAGGGCGCCAACTTCCCGATCACCCGCACCGGCTGCCCCGGGAGAACGTCGCGCCATTGCGTGGCGGGCGCGAGCACGACGACCTCGCCGTCGAGGGGAAAGCTCGTGGACGTCTCGTCCAGACGCTCGACGTCTGCTGGAACCGCGACCCGCGGTGCGCCGGCCACACCGTGCGCGGCCAACGTGCGTGGATCGCCGGTCGTCACAAGTTCGAGCGTGACGGAGGCGTTGTCGGCGGCGAGCTTGGTGAGCGGCGACGCCCGGGCAACCCATACCCGGCCGGCGAAGGGGACGAGTACAAGCGCCACGCAGAACCCGGCGGCAGCGATCGGTCGCAGCCAGTCGACCCGGACCAGCACACCCGCACACCCGACGGACAGCGGCACCCACCGCGACCGCCACGATCGCCACCGGGCTCAGATCGGTGCAGACAGACAGGCTCAGCCACGCTGCCGCGGCACCGATCGCAAGCCGCACATCGGCCGACACCGCGCTCACACGGTGACCAGCGGGCGCAGCTGAGCCATTCGAACATCACCTATTCCGGTCACGTCGCTCAGTTGGTCGACGCTCGTGAACTGTTGATGAGCGGCGCGCCAGTCGAGGATGTTCTGACCGAGTACCGGCCCGACCCCGGGCAGCGATTCGAGCTCCTCGAGCGTCGCGGTGTTGAGATCGATCAGGGCCGCGGGCGTCGACCCACTGCCGGACCCGGTGACCGGGACGGTTGCGACCGCGCCGCCCGGCGCACCGACGACGATCTGCTGGCCGTCCTGCAGCACCGCGGCAAGGTTGAGCGCGAGCGTGTTCGCCCCGTGTCGCACTCCCCCGGCCGCTTGCAGCGCCTCGTAGACCCGGGCGCCCGGCGGAAGGGTGTAGACGCCCGGCCGACGCACCTTGCCTGCGACATCGACGACGACCGCGACCCCGCCCGACCCGCCAGCCGAGACCGCCGACCTGGATGCGGAGCCGGCCGTCGGGACCGAGGGCAGCCCCGAGTCGGTAGGCACTGAGTCGGTAGGCACTGAGTCGGTAGGTACTGAGTCGGTAGGTACTGGGTCACCTGGAGCACTCGCGATCCTCGATCCGGTGGCACCCGAAGATGCCGCTGCTCCCGGGCCGGTTGCCGTGATCGGCATCGCCTTCGGCCGCCCGGCTGCCAGCCACCAGCCGGTCGCGGCGAGGACGACCACCACGGCAATGCCGAGGGCGATGAGGCCGCGTCGCCCCGGATCCCACCGAAGCCGGTCCCGCCACCGCCGGGCTCAACACCGGGCTCGACACCGGGCCGGGCGTCGCCACGTCCGTGCCGAGGCGGTGGCCGCATGCCCGGCACCCATGCCGCCGTCTCGATTCGCCCGCGTGCGTACGGCGGGGGCGTCGTCGGCCGGCGTCCCGACCAGGTCACGCACCCGCGCCGCTACTCTCGCCCGCTCTCCCCGTCCTGGGCGTCCCGCCGTACGCACTCGAAGGACGCTACGAAGCGCACGCCGCCCATGGAGCGGGCGCGACGCGATTGTGGACAGCCCGCTGCGGTGTGGACGCCGCGAGCGAAACAGTCAGCAGGCTCTGCTACTCGCCGCGGCGGACCAAGATCGCCCCGATCACACCCGGACCGAGATGGGCACCCAACACCGGTCCGAGCTCGGCGACGTGCAGCTCGCGGATGGTCGGCAGCGCGATCCGCAGCTGCGCGGCCACCGACTCCGCCCGCGACGCGGCCGCAAGGTGATGCACCGCCACGTCGACCGGCCCCGACCCCGCAGCGTCAGCGACCAGCGACACCAACCGCGCCAGCGCGCGCGTCGGCGTCCGCACCTTCTCCAGCGCGACGATCTGACCCTCCACCATCTGCAGCAGCGGCTTGACCGACAACGAGGTCGCCAGCAACGCCGTGGCCGCACCGATCCGTCCCCCACGCCGCAGGTATTCCAGCGTGTCGACATAGAACAACGTCCGCGTCTTGTCGACGACGGCAGTCGCAGCCTCTTGCACGTCGGCGGCCGAGGCACCCTCGGCGGCAGCTTCGGCGGCGGCCGCGACCGCGAAGCCCAACCCCCCGGCCGTGCCACGCGAATCGACGACACGCACCACGCCGTAGCCGAAATCCTGTGACGCGAGCACCGCGGACTCCCATGTACCCGACAATGCCGCGGCCAGATGCACCGACACGACACGATCGGCTCCTGCATCCAGACACGACCGGTAGACCGCCGCGAACTCGGCCGGCGACGGCCGCGACGTCGAAACCGGTTGTTTCGCCTTCAGCGTGCGAACTACGTCGGACGGCGTGACATCGACGCCGTCGGTGAATGTCCGCGCGCCGAGATGGACGCGTAACGGGACGACGCGCACGCCTTCGCCGATCGACGCGGGCAGATACGCCGTCGAGTCGGTAACGATCGCGACGCCGCCCACGCGCAGATCAGACCACGAAGTTGACCAGGCGGCCGGGAACCGCAACCACGCGACGCGACTCTCGCCCGTCCAACGCTGCGATGACCCGCTCGTCCGCGCGCGCCGCAGCTTCGAGCGCCGCAGCGTCCGAGTCGGCCGGCACGACGATCTTCGACCGCAGCTTGCCGTTGACCTGCACCGGCACCTCGATCGTGTCGTCGACCAGCAGCGCCGCGTCGGCGACCGGGAAGTCCGCCCACGCCAACGACTCGGCGTGACCCAGTCGCGCCCACAATTCCTCGGCGATGTGCGGCGCCAGCGGCGCCAACATCAGCACCAGCGGCGTCGGCCACGACGCGCGGCGTGCCGCCGTGCGGATATGCCTGCGTCAGCGCGTTGTTCAGCTCGGTCACCCGCGCGATGGACGTGTTGAACCGCAGCGTCTCGTAACCCTCACGCACGGCGTGAATCGTCTTGTGCAGCAGCCGATTCAGCTCGTCCGGAACGTCATCGTCGGACACATGCACATCGCCGCTGTTCTCGTCGACGACGACGCGCCACACCCGCTGCAGCAGCCGGTAGGGCCCGACGATCGCCTTGACGTCCCACGGGCGCGACTGCACCAACGGTCCGCTGAACATCTCGAACATCCGGAACGTGTCAGCGCCGTAGTTCTCGATGAACTCGTCCGGGTTGACGACGTTCTTCAGGCTCTTGCCGATCTTGCCGAACTCGACATTGACCTCGTCGTCGCCGAAGAAGTAGGCACCTTCGCGCTCTTCGACCTCGGCGGCCTCGACGTAGAACCCGTCCTTGTTCGTGTACGCCGGCAACTGCAACATGCCCTGGTTCACCAAACGGTGGAAGGGTTCGGACGAACTCACGTAGCCCAGGTCGTAGAGCACCTTGTGCCAGAACCGCGCGTACAGCAGGTGCAGCACGGCGTGCTCGACACCGCCGACGTACAGCTCGACACCGCCCAACGGACGGTCGGCGGTCGGGCCCATCCAGTAGTGCTCGACCTCGGGGTCGACCAGCCGCTCGCTGTTGGACGGATCCAGGTAGCGCAGTTCGTACCAGCAGGAGCCGGCCCAGTTCGGCATCGTGTTCGTCTCGCGCCGATACCGCTTCGGCCCATCGCCCAGATCCAGTTCGACGTCGACCCAGTCGGTCAACCGGCCCAGCGGCGGTTCGGGCGTCGAGTCGGCGTCCTCGGGCGGGAACGACTTCGGTGAGAAGTCGTCGGTCTCGGGCAGTTCGACCGGCAGCATCGACTCGGGCACGGCGATCGGCAGGCCCGTCTCGTCATAGACGATCGGGAACGGCTCGCCCCAATAGCGCTGCCGCGAGAACAGCCAGTCGCGCAACCGGTACGTGACCGCCCCGCGTCCGGTCCCCTGCTCCTCCAGCCACGCGATGATCGCAGCCTTCGCGTCGGCGATGTTCTTGCCGTCCAGGAACCCCGAGTTGATCGCAGGCCCGTCGCCGACATACGCCTTGCCGTCGAAGCCGTCCGACGGCTGCACCGTGCGCACGATCGGCAGGTCGAACACCTCGGCGAACTCCCAGTCGCGCTCGTCCTGACCAGGGACGGCCATGATCGCGCCCGTGCCGTAACCCATCAGCACGTAGTCGGCGACGAACACGGGGATCTGCGCGCCGTTCACGGGATTGGTCGCGTACGCACCGACGAACACACCGGTCTTCTGCCGTCCTTCGGCCTGCCGGTCCATTTCCGTCTTGCCCGCAGCCGCTTTGCGGTACGCATCGACAGCCTCGGCCGGCGTGGCGAAGCCGCCCGTCCATGCGTCTTTCGCGCCGTCCGGCCAGTCGGCAGCGGTCAGCGCGTCGACCAGCGGGTGTTCGGGCGCCAACACCATGTAGGTGGCGCCGAACAGAGTGTCGGGACGAGTGGTGAACACTTCGATGTCACCGGCCGCGGCGGCGAACCGCACGTGCGCGCCGGTCGAGCGCCCGATCCAGTTGCGCTGCATCGTGCGCACCTTCTCGGGCCAGTCGATCTTGTCCAGATCGTCGATCAGCCGATCGGCATACGCCGTGATGCGCATCATCCACTGCGCCAGCGGCCTTTTGAACACAGGGAAGTTGCCGCGTTCGCTACGTCCGTCGGCGGTGACTTCTTCGTTGGCCAACACGGTGCCCAGACCCGGCGCCCAGTTGACCATCGATTCGCTGCGGTAGGCCAGCCGATGGTTGTCGATCACCTGGCGGCGCTCTACGTCGGACAGCTCCGACCAGGGCCGGCCGAACGGATTGGTGGCGGCACCAGGCTCGCTGCCGGCGTCCAGTTCGCTGATCAGCTCCGCGATCGGACGCGCCTTGCCGACCATCGGATCGAACCACGAGTTGAAGATCTGCAGGAAGATCCACTGCGTCCAGCGGTAGTAGTCCGGATCGGTGGTCGCCAGTCGGCGGCGTTCGTCGTGGCCCAACCCCAACCGGCGCAGCTGCTTGACGAAGATCTCGATGTTGCCGTACGTCGTGGTGCGCGGGTGTTGCCCGGTCTGCACGGCGTACTGCTCGGCTGGCAGACCGAACGCGTCGAAGCCCATCGTGTGCAGCACATTCGAACCGCGCATGCGCAGGTAGCGCGCATAGACGTCGGTACCGATGTAGCCCAGCGGGTGGCCGACGTGCAGTCCGGCGCCCGACGGGTACGGGAACATGTCCATCACATAGGCGTGCGGACGGATCGCGACCCGGTCGAAACCCTCGTCGAGCGGGCCGCTCGGGTTGGGGGCGTTGAACGTTCCCCGCTCGGCCCAGCGGTCCTGCCATGCGGTCTCGATCTCGTTCGCCACGGCTGCGGTGTAGCGGTGGGCGGGAACATCGCTGACCGGGCTAGCGGTCTCGTTGTCGGCGGCGTCGGTGCTGCTCATCGCTGAGTGCTCCTCGAATGGGGGTTGGGTCGGACAGACGAAGAGCCCCTGCTCAGGCGCAGAGGCTCAGCCGCGGTGATTCGAGAACCGAATCAGCGCGGCGGTCCGAGGAGAAGTCGGCGACCCGAGCTGTTACTACGCATATCCGTGATGATACTCGCCGACCAAGGTGCACGCCCCACGCCCGCCGTCCGTCGCCGCCGGACGCGGGGGCACCTAAAGCGACTCTAGAGCGCCGACGGACGCGCTGTGCGCTGTCAGGTTATGGCGTCTGTCACGGGGCTTTCCGCCCACGCCGTGACCATTCGGGCATCACGCATCCGCGTCGGAGGCATCATCGCCCGCTTCGGCGTGCACCGGCATCGGGACGACCACACCAGGGACGCCGAGGTTGTGCCCGCGCAGCCGCCACGGCGCCGGGTGATCGGTGACCAGTTCGCTCCAGTGGCAGTTCGCCAAGGGGCCGAGCACATGGCGTTGCTGGTCGAGGCCGAGCAGTGCCGTGCACAACGCCATCGCCGTCGCGCTGTGCGTGACGAGCACGACGGTCTCGACCTCGGGGAGCGCGTTGAAGGCGGCGAGCGCGCGTTCGGCGACCTGCTCGCGCGACTCACCTCCGCGCCGGCTCACGTCACGACCGGCGATCCAGTCGGCATATTCGTCGGGGTACTTCACCGCGACCTCGTCACGGGTCAGTCCCTCCCAGTGGCCGAGGCTTCGCTCGCGCAGTCGCCGTTCGACGTGCACGTCCAACCCCGTTGCGGTGGCGACACGAGTCGCGGTCTGCATCGCCCGTTCGGCATCGGAGCTGACGAGCAGGTCGGGGGCCAGCGCGGCGATCAGGCCGGCGACCTCGTAAGCCTGAACGCGTCCGACGTCGTCCAGCGGCGGGTCGGCCTGACCCTGGAAGCGCCGCTCGGCGTTCCACGCGGTGCGTCCGTGCCGCAGCAGGACGAGCTTGGTCATTCGCCGGCGGCGGCGTCGACGAACGGGATGGGTGGGCAGTCCTTCCAGAGCCGCTCGAGCGCGTAGAAGACCCGCTCCTCGGCGTGCTGGATGTGGACGACGACGTCGCCGTAGTCGAGCAGCACCCACCGTCCGTCGCGACGACCCTCGCGGCGGATCGGCTTGACGCCGTGCACGCGGAGCTTCTCTTCGACCTCGTCGACGATGGCTTCGACCTGCCGTTCGTTGTTGCCGGTCACCACCACGAACACGTCCGTGATCGCGAGCCGCTCGCTGACGTCGATGAGCACGATGTCGGTGGCGAGCTTGTCAGCCGCCGCTTGCGCGGCCACCAGTGCGGTCTCGCGGGCCTCGTCCGTTGCAGTCACGAGACGCCAGTCTACGGATCAGCCGCGATAGAGCCGATGCTTGCTGATGTATTGGACGACTCCGTCCGGGACGAGGTACCAGACTGGACGCCCGGCGGCGACGCGTTCGCGGCAGTCGCTGGACGAGATCGCCATGGCCGGGACGTCGAGCAAGGTGACGGAATCGCGCGGAAGGTGCTCGGCGGTCAGGTCGTATCCAGGACGGGTGACGCCGACGAACTTGGCCAGACGCAGCGCGTCCTCGGCGTCCTTCCACGACAGGATCTGCGCGAGGGCATCGGCGCCGGTGATGAAGTACAGGTCGGCATCGGGACGCTGCAGTGCGATGTCGCGGATGGTGTCGATCGTGTAGGTCGGGCCGGACCGATCGATGTCGACGCGGCTGACCCAGAACCGTGGGTTGGACGCGGTGGCGATGACCGACATCAGATAGCGGTGTTCGGCCGGGCTGACCCGCCGCTCGGACTTCTGCCACGGTTCGCCGGTCGGGACGAAGATGACCTCGTCGAGGCCGTACAGGGTCGACACCTCGCTGGCTGCGACGAGGTGACCGTGGTGGATCGGGTCGAACGTCCCGCCCATGATCCCGACCCGTCGCGTCATGGACGAGATGGTAGTTGCAGGCGGCAGTTCCGGGCCGCCGCCTCGCAGCCGACCCACCAGCACCTGGCGACGACTGGTCACCCACCGCTGGCCACCAACACTTCAAACACGACGACAACTGGACAATCCAACGCCAACCCGACGGCACCACCGTCTGGACCCGCCGGCACAACGTTCGTCGTCGACCCGGCGACCTACCCCATCGACCGGACCTCGGAGATGGTCGTGCGGGACGACAACAATCAACCCGCCGGTTCGTAGATGAGCAACCCGCGGCGACGACCGGAGATCGCCAGCAGATTTCCGCTGATCGTGTACGTGTCGGTGTCTCTGAACACGGATCTGATCACGGGGTCAACCTGCGCGGCGTGAGGCGCCGGACACGAGTCGCTGACGTGCACATTGGTGAACGTGATCTCGTAGTCGCTCACGGACGCGTTTCCAGAGATCGGACCACAAAGATCGCCGGCCTGCACGACACCGTCATCGATACGCAGGTGTGCAGCGGGGTATTTGCCGACGTGCGTGCGCCCATGCAGATCGTTGTATTCCGTCAGAACCCAGTTCTGCCCGGCGGCTTCGAGCGCGGGGCCCGCGTTGTGCAGTTGCGCGCTCACACCGTGCGTGTTGGTCAACTGCAACGTGTCGCCAGTGCGTTGCCACGACAGGTGCCGACTGGCCGTCACGGCGTCGAAGTGCACGAGACCCTTCGGTGATGGGCCGAAACCCGCACCACCACCCCCACAGCCGAACTCGGGGCCGATGGGCGCACCGAGGTCCATGACTCGCCTATCTATGGTCACCTCCTGCAATTCGTAGGCGCAGCCGTCGAAGATCCGCACCGCTTGGCCGGTGAACACCATGGTGGTATTCGGCAACGCGCCCTGCCAGGTGACTCCGATCATCTTGGCGGCATAGACGGGCGTCGCCGGAGGTGTCGTCGTTGTCGCACGCCGCACAAGCACGACAGCGAGTACTGCCGCTGCCAGGACGGCCGCCACAACAACCGACACCACGACGCGCCCCCGCATCCCTTCCACACCCATCTACACGAGTCGGGATGACGGATTGGTTGCCCTCGCCATCGTGTCGATGACCGCCATCAGCGCGGACGCCGCCCGAAGGCCATCACCCTGCGGCTTGCGTCCATCCACGTCAGCACTCGCTCGCCCTCGCTGCGCATCGACTCGATCGCAGCGTCACCGGCCGGGTCGGTCGCGGCCGCTGTTGTCCACAACGCTCGTTCGGCATCGCGCCAGCGGTCCATGTCGCGGATCTCGACGTCGACGAAGCCCGCCGCGCGCAACTCAGCGCCGATGTCGCGTTGCAGCCGCGCCGGCATGTGTTCCGGCGGCGAGCCGACCGGCTCCCACCCGGTCAGCACGAAACGGCCGCCCGCCACGAGGATTCGCAGACATTCGCGCAACCCGTCGACATATGGCTCGACGAACTGCATCGCGTCGACCGACACGGCCGCATCAACTGATGCATCGGGCAGCCCGGTCGCCAACACAGACGCGACGACGAACCGCGCCTGCGAGTCGGACGGCACTCGCGATCTCGCCACGTCGATCGCCACCGTCGAGAAGTCGACGCCGAGCAGCGATGCACCCGTGCGCCCGGCGATCTCGATCCCGTAGCCGCCGCGACCACACCCCAGGTCGGCAAAAGTCGACGCTGCGTCGATGTCGAGTAGGGCAACTACGTCCGCGATGCCGGCCCACGGGAGCAGGCTGCTCGAATCAAAGCCTTTCGGCAGCCCGAGCGCACCGCGCTGGATCGACCCGTGCCGATCGGATGCGACAAGTTTCGAGTACCACTCGTCGAAACCCTCGGCCGAGGACATCTGCTACCAGTGCACGCCGCGCAGGATGTGCGCGAACGCGACGCTCTCGCTCGTCGGCTCCTCGCCACGGCCAGCACCCTTCGCCGCCTTCGAGTCGGGGAAGATCTTGTAGCCGTAGTTCATCACGACATCGACTCCGCGCGGCGCGAGCTGGTAGGCGAGCGCCCCTGCGTTGCCGAGCGGCGTGCCGACCTTCTTCGGCTTGCGGATCATCGCCTTGCAGATGAGGTCGGCGGCCTCGGTCGGCGTCATGGTCGGGAACCGGTCGTACATCGTCGTCGGCGCGATCATCGGCGTGCGCACGAGCGGCATGTGGATCGTCGTGAGATGCACACCGTCCTGCAGCACTTCGGATGCGATGCACCGCGAGAACGCGTCGAGCGCGGCCTTCGATGCGACGTACGCCGAGAACCGCGGCGTGTTCGTCTGGACGCCGATCGAGCTGATGTTGATGATGTGGCCGCCCTTGCGGCCGTCCGGCGCAGTCTGGCGCATCATCGGCAACAACGTGAGGACGAGCCGTACCGCGCCGAAGTAGTTCAGTTGCATCGTGCGCTCGAAGTCGTGGAACCGGTCGTACGACAACGCGATCGAACGGCGGATCGAGCGGCCTGCGTTGTTCACGAGAACATCGACCCGGCCGTGCTCCTGCAGCACTTCCTTGGCCATGCGCTCGATGTCGCTCATGTCGGACAGGTCGCAGCGGTGCACGAACGCGACGCCGCCGAGATCCTCGATCTCGAGTCGCGTCTGCTCGAGCTTGTCGGCTCCGCGCGCGACGAGGATGACCTTTCCGCCGGCAGCGCCGACCCGCAACGCGGTCGCGCGACCGATACCCGACGACGCTCCCGTGATCATCACCGTCCGGCCCTTGATCGCGCGGGCCAGGGCGCGGTCCTTGCGACGGTCCGGGCTGTACGTGCGCTCCCAGTACTCCCACAACGTCTGCGCGTAATTGGCGAGCGGCGGGACGGCGATGTCCGAGCCGGCAAGGGCTTCCTGCGTCTTGGTCGAGTCGAACTTGGTCGGGTAGTTGACGTAGTGCAGCACCTCGCGCGGGATGCCGAGTTCGGCCAGCAGCAGGTCGCCCGCCTGCTTCGCGCCCGGCAGCCGGGCCGCAACCGCGCGGATCGGCTTCGGCACCGCTGCCAGCGCCGATTCGATCGGCTTGGTGTCGAGGTTGTACGCGAACTGCGGCGCCTTGGCCGCCTTCGCGAACGCGTTGGTCATCTGCCCGACGGTCATCGGCTCGGGATCGGTGAGGTGGAACGCGCGCCCGTCCAGGCCCGGCTGGTGCGCGAGGTAGTCCATGGCCTTCGCGACGTAGTCGACGGGAACGATGTTGATCGGGCCACCCTCGATGCCCACACCGCGCAGCCACGACGGGGTGAAGTTGCGCAACCGCTGGATCGCGCGGAAGAAGTAGTACGGGCCGTCGATCTTGTCGATCTCGCCCGTCTCGGACGAGCCGACGACGATGCCCGGACGATAGACCCGCCACGGCACCTGCGACTCTTCGCGCACCACGCGCTCGGACTCGTGCTTGGTCGCGTAGTACGGGTTGTTGTCGACGTCAGTCGCCTCGTCGAACATGTCCTCGGTGAACACGCCCTGGTAGAGACCGGCGGCCGCGATCGAGCTGACCTGGTGGAAGTGCTCGGTGTGCACCGCCTCGGCAAGTTGCAGCGCGTGCCGAGTGCCTTCGACGTTCGCCACCCGCTGGCTGTCGGCGTCGGCGGTGAGGTCGTAGATCGCGGCGAGATGGAAGAAATGCTCGACCTTGCCATTGAGCTTCTCGACGTCTTCGGCCGAGACACCGAGCCGCTCCTTCGAGAGGTCACCGACGATCGGAACGATGCGCCCGTCGTCGTCGCCGAGCCGGTCGCGCAGGTCGTCGAGCTTCTCGAGTGAGGACGACCGGCACAGCGCGTAGATCGTCCCCTCGCGCTTGAGCAGCTCGGCGATGAGGAATCGCCCGATGAAGCCCGTGGCACCGGTCACGAAATACGTCATTGAGCTCCCCGCTCCCCTAGCCGACTGTTCGTAACAGTCTGGTGGGGTTAACCCGACCCTGCAAACGGGCGTTAGGTCCATCGCAGTGCCGCCGTGGGCTCGTCAAGATCGACCTCATGACCAGTAGCCGTGCAGCGCGCCTGCCCTTTCCGCTCGCGGTTTTCGGTTACCGCGCCACCTGGGGCGAACTGCTCTACGCGCTGCTCGGTCTGCCCCTCGGTGTTGCCGGGTTCGTGTTCGCTGTGGTCACCCTGACCGTCGGGGCCGGGCTGGGTGTGACCTTTGTCGGTTTGCCCATCCTGGCGGTGAGCGGGATCGGCGCGAAGCTGCTCGCCGACGTCATCCGGCGTCTGTCGAACTCACTCATCGGAACCGAGGTCGGCGCCCGGCCACTGGTGGCGGATGCAGCCTCGAGTCGGTTCGGCTGGGTCGGTGCCCAACTGACCGACGTCGCGGCGTGGAAGGCACGGGTCTACCTCGTGATCAAACTGCCTCTGGGCATCACGTCGTTCGTGGCCGCGGTGACCTTTTACACCTACGGGTTGGGGTGGCTCACCTACCCGATCTGGCGCCCGTTCCTACCCTGCTCGAGCGACCCGCAGGGCGTGTGTCACCGTGCCGCGGGCATCACCAACCAGTACTTCATCGACACCCCGGGGCGAATAGTTGTCGCCGCCGCCATGGGCGCGGCGATGTTGTTGCTCGCGCCGTGGGTCACGCACGCCGCGGTCCTGATGGACCACGCGGCGATGCGTGCCCTGCTGGGTGACGATCGTGGCGCCGACGGGGGCTAGGCAGGCTGGTTGTGATGCGCATCGACCGGCGTCCCTGAGGTGAACACGAATCCGGGGAACTGGTCCTGCACGGCGGCGATCGTTGCGTCGATCTGTTCGAGTCCGCGCACGTCGGCAAGCGGGTCGGTGTAGGTCGCGTCCTGCGCCCAGAGTTCTTGGAGCAGAGCACGCCGCGCAGTCGAGTCGGTCTCGTTCCAGCAGGCCAGGTAACGCTCGTTCAGGTCTGACATTTCGGTTTCCTCTCACGATGTGGTTGCGCCGAGATCGTGACCGGTCCGCGGTAGTGCCGTCGATTACCCGCGAGGTCATCGCCTTACGGCGCAGCGCGAACTAGCGTCGAGGCCGTGACCACGACCGTCCGCGCGCCCGTCGGGCGCCTGCTGCGCGAGTGGCGCGAGCGCCGCCGGCTCAGCCAGCTCGAGTTGTCGATCCAGGCCGACATTTCGACCAGGCACCTGAGCTTCGTCGAGACCGGACGGTCGCGGCCCACGCCGGAGATGATCGTGCGCCTCACCGAGCAGCTGGACATTCCGCTGCGCGAGCGCAACGAGCTACTTCTCGCCGGCGGGTACGCGCCCGCTTATCCGGAACACGGGTTGGACGAGCCGGCCCTCGCCGCAGTCCGCGAGGCGCTCGCGCAGGTGCTGCGCGGGCACGAGCCGAACCCGGCGGTGCTGGTCGACCGGTGGTGGAACGTCGTCGACGCGAACACGGCGCTCGCGCCGCTGCTCGCCGGATGTGCGGCGCACCTGCTCGAGCCACCCGTCAACGTGCTGCGACTCTCCCTGCATCCGGACGGGATGGCTCCCCGCATCGTCAACCTCGGCCAATGGCGCGCACACCTGCTCGCGCAGTTGCACCGACGCGCTATGAGCACGGGAGATCACCGCCTGGCCGCTCTCGAGAGCGAACTGCTTGCCTACCCCGCTGGTGAGGATTCGAGTACGCCGCACTCCGACGATGTCGTCCTACCGCTGCGACTGCGCGTCGACGAGGGCGAGCTCGCCCTGTTCAGCATCGAAGCCCGCGTAGGCACCGCGTCCGACGTCACCCTGGACGACCTGTCGATCGAGACGTTCTACCCGGCCGATGCGGCGACCGCTGACTACCTGCGCCGTCAGAGCGAACCGTAGGCACGCAGCGGCTGCAGCCGGGCCATTACGCGCCGGTCACGCACCATCGCCGCGCGGTAGTCGTCCCAGTCGTCGTGCTCGCCGTTCGCGCTGCGGTAGTACTCGACGAGTTCGCCAACCGTCGCGTCGTCGGGCGACGCCGCGGGTTCGGACAGCGTGACCTCGCACTCGACAACCGCGTAGTGCCAGAAGTCCGCGCTGGTGATGTGCAGCGACGTCCACGGCGTCCGCACGAGATTGTGATACTTGGCGCGGTCGGCGGTGATCGACACGCGGATCACGCCGTCGTCACCGAGCACGTGCAGGATGTTCGACGACTGCGGACGCCCGTCCCGCTTGATCGTGATCATGACCGATCGCTGGTTGCTGCGGGCGAAGTCGAGAGCCTCGTTGAGTTCCATCAGTGTCCACGCACCTTCGTGATACGGATTCGCAGCGGCACCGAGTAGCGCTGCGCGAAAGAGGCGGCGTCGCCACCGACTCGTTCGACGTCGGCCGCGTACTTGGCAAGGTAGCCGTCGTGCTGATCGGCGGATGGGACATCGGCCTGCTCGGCGACCCCTGCGAGGACCACCACATTTCCACCCTGGCCGTTCCCGTCGAAGTTGAGCGACACGCGTGGCCGGGACGCGACGTGATCGAGGCGGTTTGCGTCGTTCGCGTTGTAAACGAGGACGCTCTCGCTGCCCTCCTCCCACAGGAACCAGACCGGATTGGGCTGTGGCGTGCCGTCGGCGCCAGTGGTCGTAAGCCACACGACCTTCTCGGCGTCGAGTCGCGATCGCACACGAGCTCCGAAGTCGGAGTCAGGAATGACGCTCATGCGCCAACCTTAGAACGGCACCTCGGTGCTCATCAGGCTCTCGAGCGAAACATCGCCCGCCCGCTTGCTCAACACCCGGCAGAACTCGATGGCGTCCAGTTCGAGGCGCGGCCCGTTCGCCCCGACCGTCCAGGTGCCTCCGGCCGGCCCGGTCAGCACGAGCGTGTAGTCCTTACCGTGGCGGCGTGACCATTCGTCGACGACGTCGCCAACAAGAACGCCGTCGTGACTGGGTGTCAGCAGAGGCGCACGCCCGAGCACTCGCGAGATGTCCATGCGGTGCGTCCACGGGTCGCGGGTCAGGATCACGTCGAACAAGTAGCCCAGCGTCCACACCTCGGGCGTGCCATTGATGACCATCGGCGGCACCTTGCGGCTGCGGACGAACCACGGCGTCCGGCGACGTCCTTTGACCGCGGCCGGCCATCGCGCTGCATACTCATGGGCGATCCGCGCCCCGCTCCAGTCGGAGCGTTCGCGCACCTGTAGAGCGGTGAGTTCGTCGATGTCGAACTGCCCGTCCACGATCGCCGCCTTGTTCTGCCGCATCCCCTCGCGCATCGACGCAGCCATCTCGACCATGCCGTGCATGTGCGCCGCCATCTGTCGCACGTCCCAACCCGGGCACTCCGTCGGAGTGGTCCAGTCGGACCCGTCGAGCGAGTTCAGCAGTTCAGCGCAGCGCTGGTACTCGGTCGCGGCGAGTTGCATCGCCTGATCGCGGTCGAGCGCAGCCTTCAGTGCGGTCATCGTTTCCCCCCAGGAGTTTTCGGACGGGCGGCGAGCCCGACCGAGTCTGCGTAGCTGTGCATGACGCGGGGAACCAGGCGACGCCAGCGCGTGCCCCCTGGATCGTTGGCTTCCTGCTGAGACACGAGGCCGGCGATGAGTGCAGTGAACACATCGACGTCAGCGGCCTTCGTGACTCCGAGGGCGCGCAGGTTCAGGCGGAGGATTTCGAGGCTCTCCACCGCGGCGGCGTACGACTCGGCCGACGGCTCGAAGTCGGGCAGTACGCGGACGTTCATCAGCTGATTTCGCGCGGAGTCCGCGGTCGCGAAGTCGAAGAACGTCTGAGCCATGAAGACCAGCCGCTCGCGCGGATCGGCCGGCGCGCGCAGCTCGGCAGCGCGGAACTGCGCCGTCGCCGTACGCCACGCCTGGGCGTACATGGCGTCGTAGATCGCGTTCTTCGATTCGAAATGCGAGTAGAGCGAGGGCGGCTGCATGCCCATTCGCACCGCCACTTCACGCAGGGTGAGGCCGGCGATGCCGTTCTGCCGCGCGACGTCCCAGGCCGCTGACAGGATCTCCTGTCGTGTGGCCTCACGCCGTTCGGCACGCCTATCGCGATTAGGTATTCCGACCACAGTTAGGAACTGTGAGCGTGCCGGGCGAGTTTGTCAAGCGTCAAAAGGCGGTCAGCGCACGTGACCGTCGCCGGTGACGATCCATTTCGTCGAGGTCAGTTCGGTGAGGCCCATCGGGCCGCGCGCGTGCATCTTCTGGGTCGAGATGCCGATCTCGGCACCGAACCCGAACTCGCCTCCGTCGGTGAACCGCGTCGACGCGTTCACCATCACCGCGGCCGAGTCGACGCGCGCGACGAAGCGGCGCGCGGTGTCGAGGTCGCGCGTGACGATCGCCTCGGTGTGCCCGGACGACCAGCGGCGGATGTGCGCGATGGCTTCGTCGACATCGGCGACGACGCGTGCGGCCATGTCGAGCGAGAGGTACTCACGCGCCCAGTCGTCATCGGTGGCACGCTCGACGCCCTCCATCGCCCCGAACTCGTCGTCGCCGTGCAGCACCACGCCGGCCGCTTGCAGAGCAGACGTGATGCGCGGCAGGAATTCGTCGGCAATCGCGCGATGCACCAGCAAGGTCTCGGCGGCGTTGCACACGCTGACGCGCGAGGTCTTCGAGTTCACCACGATGCGCTCGGCCTTATCCAGATCTGCGGCAGCATCGACGTAGACATGGACGTTGCCGACGCCGGTCTCGATCACGGGCACGGTCGCGTTCTCGACCACGTAGTTGATCAGCCCGGATCCGCCGCGCGGGATGATCAGGTCGACCAGACCGCGCGCTCGCAGCAGGTGTCCGACGCTGGCGCGGTCGGTGCCCGGGACGAGTTGCACTGCATCGCGAGGAAGTCCCGCCTTCTCAGCGGCGGCAGCCAGCACCTCGACCAAGGCGACGTTCGATCGGTAGGCCGAACCCGATCCGCGCAGCAGCGCGACATTGCCGCTCTTGAGAGCGAGGCCGGCTGCGTCGACGGTGACGTTGGGGCGCGCTTCGTAGATCATCGCAACGACGCCGAACGGCACCCGCACCTGTCGGATCTCGAGTCCGTTCGGCTGGGTGTACCCGCGTACGACTTCGCCGACCGGGTCGGGCAGCGATGCGATGTCGCGCAGACCCTGCGCCATCGCTGCGACCCGCTCACCGTCCAGCTGCAGGCGGTCGATCAAACCTTCGTTCAGCCCGGCCTCGCGGCCCGCCGCGACGTCCTGCTCGTTCGCCGCCACGATCGTGGCGGTTGTGTCGTCCACAGCGTCCGCCATCGCGACCAGCGCGGCGTCCTTGTGTCCCCGGCTCAGCGGAGCAAGGTCAGCGGCCGCCTCGCGAGCGCGGGCAGCGACCTCGCGCACTTCCTGCTCGGTCGCGGCCTGCTCGCTCATAGCGTCAGGATACGGAGCCCTTCCGGCTCGTCCGCTTCGATTTCCGGCTGGGATGGTTGCGCTGTCGCCGATAGCGCAACAGCCACGCGATCAACGCACCCAGCACGGCGGCGATCACGATCGGCAAGGCGACCGGCATCGTGTACTGCGGGATGATCAGACGCACTTTCACGTCGTCGGTGTTCTCGAAGATGAAGATCACCACAAGAACGAACAGGATGCCGCCCAGGATCTGCCCGACGCTGACTGACCGCTTCGCCTCGGGTTCCGGAGCGGTGCCCGGACGCTGGCCGGGCTGCTGGCCCGGGGGCGGCCGGTGCTGGCCGTGAAGCGGCGGCTGACCAGCCGGACCCGGATGACCAGGCCCACCACCCGGCGGTGGCGGTGCTGACGGTGGCGGACCGGGCGGACTGTTCATACCTGAAGGCATACCCACCAAAACGGCTGATTTGCAGCTACATGACGACGAGGTCGTCACGATGCACGACCTCGCGGCGGAACTCGGCCGGCAGATCGGCAGTCTTGTGCCCGAGCAGGCCGGGCAGGTCGGCGGCGTCATAGCCGACCAGGCCGCGGGCGACCACGGCACCGTCGGGGTCGGTGAGTTCGACCGGTTCGCCCGAGTAGAACTCCCCCGACACCGCAGTGACGCCGGCCGGCAACAGCGACATCCTGCGCTCGACGACGGCCGCGACCGCGCCCGCGTCGAGGACGAGGCGCCCGCGCGGGCTCGTCGCATGGCGCAACCAGAACAGCCGTGATGCCGAGCGGTCGCCGGCAGCGTGGAACAACGTCCCGACCGTGCCGCGCAACGCGTCGGTCACCTGCTCGCCTGCCGCGAGCAGCACCGGGATGCCTTCGGACGTCGCGACGGCCGCGGCGTCGATCTTGGTCACCATGCCGCCCGAGCCGACATGGCTGCCCGACCGCGTCACGTCCACCCCGTCGAGTTCGGCCATCGACTGCACCTCGGGGATGAACCGGGCGTCGGGACGACCGGGTCTTCCGGTGTAGAGCCCGTCGACATCGCTGAGCAGCACGAGCGCCTGCGCTGTGATCAGGTGCGCGACGAGCGCAGCCAGCCGGTCGTTGTCGCCGAATCGGATCTCGTGCGTTGCGACCGTGTCGTTCTCGTTCACCACTGGGACGATGCCAAGCGCCAGCAACCGTTCGAGGGTGCGGTTCGCGTTGCGGTAGTGACCGCGGCGGTGCAGGTCGTCCGCCGTCAGCAACACCTGACCGACGCCGAGGCCGTAGCGGGCGAACGACGCTGCGTACCGCTCGGCGAGCAGCAACTGCCCTACGCTCGCGGCCGCCTGCTGGGTGGCGAGGTCGCGCGGACGCGCCTTGAGCCCGAGCGGGCCGATGCCGGCGGCGATGGCACCCGACGACACCAGGACGACCTGCTGCCCATCGGCGACCCGGTTCGCCACCGCGTCGACGATGGCGTCCAGCCGAGTGGGATCAAGCCGTCCGCGCGAGGTGAGCGACGACGATCCCACCTTGACGACCGTGCGAGCCGCGCGCGCGATCGCATCGCGGGTCATTGCTGGTCGTCGTAGTGGGATGGGCGACGGGCGCGCTTCGCGGCGAGGCGGTCCTCGGCCGACACACGCGACGAGGTGTTGAACCGCTCGTCGCTGCCGCGGCGCGACGGGACGTAGTCGTCGGCGATCCCGGCGCTGGGCTCGAAGTCGAAGGTCATGGTGCCGATCGTCACGGCGTCGCCCGGCTGGGCGCCCTGGCGGGCGAGTTCGGCTTCGACCCCGAGCCGGTTGAGCCGGTCGACGAGATAGCCGACGGCCTCGTCGTTGTCGAAGTCGGTCTGGCGCACCCAGCGTTCGGGTTTGTCGCCGCGCACCACGAACCCGTCGGCGACCGCGCGGACGGTGAACCCGGCGTCGTCGACGGCCCTCGGCGTCAACACGACGCGAGTGGCCTCCGGATCCGGACGCCCCGCGCGGTCGGCCTGCACCGCCGCGGCGAGCGCGAACGTCAGCGCTCGCAAACCTTCATGAGCGACGGCGGAGATCTCGAAGACCTGCAACCCGCGCGCCTCGAGTTCGGGACGGACGAAGTCGGCCAACTCGCGCGCCTCGGGCACGTCGATCTTGTTCAGGGCGACCAGGCGCGGCTTGGCGAGAAGTTCACCGAAGGTGCCTTGGTACTGGGCGAGTTCGGCTTCGAGCGCGTCGAGATCGCTGATCGGATCGCGCCCCGGCTCGAGGGTCGCGCAGTCGAGCACGTGCAACAGCACCGCGCACCGCTCGACGTGGCGCAGGAAGTGCAGGCCCAGGCCCTTTCCCTGCGCCGCACCCGGAATGAGCCCCGGCACGTCGGCAACGGTGAAAGTGGTCTCACCCGCGTCGACAACGCCGAGGTTCGGCACCAGCGTCGTGAACGGGTAGTCGGCGATCTTGGGTCGGGCGGCCGACATGGCCGCGATCAGCGACGACTTGCCCGCGCTCGGGAAGCCGACCAGGCCGACGTCCGCGACCGACTTGAGCTCGAGCACGACATCGCGCTCCTCGCCGGGCTCGCCCAACAGCGCGAACCCCGGAGCCTTGCGCCGCGTCGACGACAACGCAGCGTTGCCCAGGCCGCCCCGTCCGCCCTCGGCGGCGACGAATTTCGTACCGGTTCCGATCAGATCGGCGAGCACCTCGCCGTCGCGGTCGACGACGACCGTCCCGTCGGGCACCCGTAACTCCAGATCGGTGCCGTCGGCGCCGTTGCGGTGGCTGCCGGCGCCGCCCTTGCCGTTGCCGGCGCGCTGGTGCGGGTGGTGGTGGAAGTCGAGCAGCGTGTGCACGTTCGAGTCGACTACGAGCGTCACATCGCCGCCGCGACCACCGTTGCCGCCATCCGGGCCGCCGAGCGGCTTGAACTTCTCGCGGTGGATCGACGCGACCCCGTGGCCGCCGTTGCCGGCTGCGACGTGGAGCACCACACGGTCGACGAAACTTGCCATGATCCTTATCCGAGAAACGACAAGGGCGGCTCCCGGTCGCCCGGGGCCGCCCTTAGGTGAGTCGGAGCCCTCAGGCTCCGACCGGGACGATGTTGACGGTCTTGCGTCCGCGCGACGAGCCGAACTGCACGTTGCCGGGGACGAGGGCGAACAGCGTGTCGTCCTTGCCGCGGCCGACGCCGGCACCGGGGTGGAACTTGGTGCCACGCTGGCGGATGAGGATCTCGCCGGCCTTGACCTCTTGGCCGCCGTACCGCTTGACGCCGAGGAACTGCGCGTTCGAGTCGCGGCCGTTGCGCGAGCTCGACGCACCCTTCTTGTGTGCCATGTCGGTGCCTACTTCCCGCTCTGCGAAATGCCGGTGACCTTGACCTGCGTCAGCCGCTGACGGTGACCCATGCGCTTGTGATAGCCGGTCTTGTTCTTGTACTTGTGAATCTTGATCTTGGGGCCCTTGGTCTGCGCCACCACCTCGGCGGTGACGTTGGCCTTGGCCAGCTTGTCGGCGTCGTGAGTGACCGTCTCGCCGTCGACGAGCAGGATCGGCGTCAGCGCAATCTTCGCGCCGGCCTCGCCGTCGAGCTTCTCGACCTCGATCACATCGCCTTCAGCGACCTTGTACTGCTTGCCGCCGGTCGTGACGATGGCGTACATCGGGGAATCACTCCTGCCAACAGTGTTGCAACGTAAAGAGAGCCCACCCTGCGGTAGGCCGTCGTCCAGATTACGGGACGGGCGGCACGGAAGGCAAAACCGCCTCCGCTACCTCGGCTCAGGAAGCCGCCCCTGCGCTCGGTGGTCCGGCCGGACGCGAGGCCGCCCGACGCCGTCGCGGACGTCGGGACGGCGTCGATGTGGCGCCCGCCCCATTCGGCGTGGTGTTCGCAACCTCGACCGGTCGCTCCGGAGCGGCTTCCGGCTCCGCCTCGCCCTCCGCACCGGCCTCCGCCTCGACCTCCGCCTCGACCTCCGCCTCGGCCTCCGCACCGTTCACGGCTCCGGAGCTGGGTGCGGCCTTGACCGTGAGCTCGGCGAGGTCGAAGTCGGAGCCCGACAGCACGGCCGTGACCGCCTCGAGTTCGAGTTCGGCAGCCGCGGCCGCCGCATCGCCGTCGGGAAGCTCGTCGTCCGGATGGGCTGCCCGGTGGATTGCGGTCATCGCCGCCAGCGCCTTGGTGCGCTGTTCGGGGCTGACCGGTGGCTCGGTCGAGTCGGCCGCTTCGGCGTGCTTGGCGCCGCGCTTGCGCCGCGCGGTCGACTTCTTCGGCTCGTCGTCCTCGGCAGGTGCCGACGACGACTTCTCGACCGGCTCCGGATGCACGATGATGCCGCGGCCGTGGCAGACCTCGCAGGTGTCGCTGAACGCCTCGATCAGGCCCTCGCCGACCCGCTTGCGGGTCATCTGGACGAGCCCGAGCGAGGTCACCTCCGCGACCTGGTGCTTCGTGCGGTCACGGCTGAGGCACTCGGTGAGGCGCCGCAGCACGAGCTCACGGTTCGACTCGAGCACCATGTCGATGAAGTCGATGACCACGATGCCGCCGACGTCGCGCAGCCGCAGTTGCCGCACGATCTCTTCGGCGGCTTCGAGGTTGTTGCGGGTGACGGTCTGCTCGAGATTTCCGCCGGACCCGACGAACTTGCCGGTGTTGACGTCGATCACGGTCATCGCCTCGGTGCGGTCGATGACCAGCGAGCCGCCGGACGGGAGCCACACCTTGCGGTCGAGAGCCTTCATCAGCTGCTCGTCGACGCGCAGGTCATGGAACAGGTCGCTGTCGCCGGTGTGCTTCGACACGCGCGCGGCGAGGTCGGGGGCGACGCCCTCGACGTAGTCGCTCACGGTCTTCCAGCCGTCATCGCCCTGCACGACGAGCTGCTTGAAGTCCTCGTTGAACACATCGCGGACGACGCGGATCGCAAGGTCGGGCTCGCCGTGCACGAGAGTCGGCGCCGACGAGGACTTCGCAGCCTTTTTCTCGATCGACTCCCACTCGGCCTGCAAGCGGTGCACGTCGCGGGTGAGGTCTTCTTCGCTGGCGCCCTCGGCGGCCGTACGCACGATGACGCCGGCGTCCTCGGGGACGATCTTCTTCAGGATCGACTTGAGCCGGTGCCGCTCGGTGTCGGGCAGGCGCCGGCTGATGCCGGTCATCGCACCGCCCGGGACGTAGACGAGGAAGCGGCCGGGCAGCGAGACCTGGCTCGTCAGGCGAGCGCCCTTGTGGCCGATCGGGTCCTTGGTGACCTGGACGAGAACGCTGTCACCGCTCTTGAGCGCCTGCTCGATGGCACGTGACTTGCCCTCGAGACCGGCGGCGTCCCAGTTGACCTCGCCGGCGTAAAGGACGCCGTTGCGGCCCTTGCCGATGTCGATGAACGCAGCCTCCATCGAGGGCAGCACGTTCTGCACCCGTCCGAGATAGACGTTGCCCACATACGACGTGGCGCTGGCGCGGGTGACGTAGTGCTCGACGAGCACGCCGTCTTCGAGGACGGCGATCTGGGTGCGGTCGCCGCTCTGGCGCAGCGCCATGACGCGGTCGACGGCTTCGCGGCGGGCGAGGAACTCGGCCTCGGACAGGATCGGCGGGCGCCGGCGGTTGGTCTCACGACCGTCGCGACGGCGCTGGCGGCGGGCTTCGAGGCGGGTCGAACCCTTGACGCCCTTGACGCCGTCGTCGTCCTTCGAATCACGTCCTGACTCGCGCGTGTCGCGGACGTGCGTGACCGTGTTCGGCGGATCGTCCGTGCCGCCGTCACCGTCGCCTGAACCCGTGCGTCGGCGCCTACGCCGGCGCCGGGTGTTCTTGGACGCGTTGTCGTCGTCGCCCGCGTCGCTGTCCTGGGCGTCGCCAGAGCCGGCGCCGGCGCCGGCCTCATCGGCATTGCCGTCGGCGCCGCCGCCCTTGCTGGTGTTGTCGTTCTGGTTCTTGCCGGCCTGCTTCTTGGCCGGTTGCTTCTTCGCCGGCTGCTTCTTCGCGGCCTGTTTCTTGGCCGGTTGCTTCTTGACCGACGCCTGGCCAGCCTGCTCGTTGGCATCGGGGGAGCCGATTTCGTCAGCGGACTCGGTGTCGTCGGCGGACTCAGCGTTGTCGGCGGACTCAGCGCCGTCGGCGGACGCGCCACCCTCGGCAGCGTCGACCGCGTTGCCGTCCTTCGCGCCCCCGCCGCCTCCGCGGCCGCGGCGACCACGCCGGCGTCGACGGCGAGCGGCGCCCGCGGCTTCCTCACTGGCGGCCTCGCGGACGTCCTCAGGCTCGGCGGAGAGGTCGTCGGCGCCCTCGGCGGCGCTCACGTCGGGCCCGGACGGTGTGTCTGTCGGCAGCGGTGCCTGGAACAGCACGGCCGGCGCTGACGGCGCCTGGTCGGTCTGTTGGCCGGCCACGGTCTCGACGCCTGCCACAGCGGCGACCGCGTCCCGGGTGGGGTCCTGCGCCTGCTCCTGGACAGCCGTACGCACCCGGCCCGCGAGGTCGGCGTCCAGCGCCGACGAAGCGGTCTTGGGGCCGGCGCCGAGGTCATTGATCAGCGCCACGAGCGCCTTGCTGGTGGTGCCGAGTTCCTTGGCCAAGGCGGAGATGCGGATCCGCTTGGGCGGGGCTGCATCGCTGGCGGTGGTCTGCGGCGCTTGCGTTGAATTGTCGTTGTCGAGCATCTGCTCGCGTTCTCCGTTCTGACCTCCGGGCGCGCTTCGTCGGTGCCGAGACGCGACCGCGCGGAGGCGGTTGTGGCGGTTCGCACCGGACCGGCCTGTATGGCCGAACTCAGCAGCGTCCCGCGAAGTCTGCATCGAGGCAGTGAGCTGATGGCTTCAACTCGCCGACCCGGGTGGTGTCGTACGTACTACGACGGGCCTTCACGCTTGCGTGCGGTCCGGAGCCAGCGGGTCGCTGACCGTCCCTCGCTCGTCGAGCGGTCCCTGCGCCACGCGCACCGATACGGCCGGTGTGTCGGGGGCGAGACCGGCGACGATCCGCAACGCGGCGAGAATGTCGTCGGGTCGTACGGCGGGGGTCACCTGCCGGACAACCACGTCCAGTATCGCACGCCCTCCGTTCTGGAGTGTGGGACGCACCTTGGCGCTCACCAGGGCGTGGCGTACGTCGACGGTGCGCCGGCCGTCCTTGGTCACCCGTTCGACGCTGACTTCGGTCCGCGCGAGCACTGCCACGACGGCATCGTGCAGGGCGTCCGGCTCGACGCCGGGGAGCTCGATGCGCCATTGCGCGGCCCGGACCCGTTCGGCGAGCGATCCCGGGCCGGCCGGGACGATCTCGAGCACGTCCAGGCCGTCCGGCAAGGCCGCGTCCAGTGCCAGGCGCACCTGCTCGGGGTCGCTCTCGCGAGCGAGCCCGATCTCGAGGAATTCGGCCTCGCTGGCCACCCCGGTCGGGGACGCACCGACATAGCTGATCTTCGGGTGCGGGCTGAAGCCCGCCGAGTACGCCATCGGGATGTCAGCGCGGCGCAGTGCTCGCTCGAAGGCGCGGGCGAAGTCGCGGTGCGAGGTGAACCGCAGCCGCCCGCGTTTGGCGTACCGGATCCGCAGCCGCTGCACGACAGGAGGCGGCGGCGGACCGGACGGGGTGCGACGAGGCATGGACGACGTCGTTTCAGCGCTGGACGAGCGGCAGCAGCGAGCGCCCGGTCGGCCCGACCTGGATGTCGGTGCCGAGGTTGGAGCACACGCCGCAGTCGAAGCACGGTGTCCAGCGGCAGTCGTCCTGCTCGAACTCGCCGGTCGCGTCCTGCCAGTCGTCCCAGAGCCACTGCTTGTCGAGGCCGGAGTCGAGGTGGTCCCACGGGAGCACCTCGTCGGCGTCGCGCTCGCGGGTGGTGAACCAGTTGACGTCGATGCCGACCTGCTTCGCCGCCGACATCCAGCGCTCGAAGCTGAAGTGTTCCGACCAGCCGTCGAAGCGGCCGCCGCCGCGCCAGACCGCCTCGATGACCGCGCCGACGCGACGGTCGCCGCGCGAGAGAAGTCCTTCGACCAGCGACGGCTCGCCGTCGTGGTAGCGCATGCCGACGTTGCGGCCGAGCGAACGGTTGGAGTTGATCGCCGCGCGCAGCTTGCGCAGCCGGTCGTCGACCGTCGCGGGATCGCACTGCGCGGCCCACTGGAACGGCGTGTGCGGCTTGGGCACGAACCCACCGATCGAGACGGTGCAGCGGATGTCCTTGTGCCCCGCCGCTTCGCGCCCCGCACGAATCACGTCATGCGCCATTTCGGCGATCTCGAGGACGTCCTCGTCGGTCTCGGTAGGCAGACCGCACATGAAGTACAACTTCACCTGCCGCCAGCCCTGCGCGTACGCGGCTGAGACCGTGCGAATGAGGTCGTCCTTGCTGACCATCTTGTTGATCACCCGGCGCAGCCGCTCCGAGCCGCCTTCCGGGGCGAAGGTCAGCCCCGATCGGCGCCCGTTGCGCGAGAACTCGTTCGCAAGGTCGATGTTGAACGCGTCGACGCGTGTCGAGGGCAAAGACAGGCTGACCCGGTCGTCCTCGTAGCGGTCGGCGAGCTGCTTGGCCATCGGGCCGATCTCGGAATGGTCGGCCGATGACAGCGAGAGCAGGCCGACCTCTTCGAACCCGGTCGCCCGCAGGCCCTGGTCGACCATCGCGCCGATCGAGTCGATCGACCGCTCGCGCACCGGACGGGTGATCATGCCTGCCTGGCAGAACCGGCAGCCGCGGGTGCAGCCGCGGAAGATCTCGACGGACATGCGCTCGTGCACGGTCTCGGCGAGCGGGACCAGCGGCGTCTTCGGGTACGGCCACTCGTCGAGGTTCATCACCGTGTGCTTGGTGACGCGCTCAGGAACTCCGTCGCGATTGGGCCTGACCGCGTCGATGCGCGCGTCGGCAAGGTAGCTGACGTCGTAGAACCGGGGGACGTAGATGCCGCCCGTCGCAGCCAGCCGCAGCAGCACGCCGTCACGTCCGCCCGGACGGCCGGCGGTGATCCAGTCGCGGACGATGTCAGAGATGGTCCCGACCGCCTGCTCGCCGTCGCCGAGGACGGCAGCGTCGATGAAGTCGGCGACCGGTTCGGGGTTGAACGCCGCGTGGCCGCCCGCGATGACCAGCGGATGGTCGGTGCGGTCGGCGGCGTGCAGCGGGATGCCGGCGAGGTCGAGTGCGGTGAGCAGGTTCGTGTAGCCGAGTTCGGTGGCGAACGAGACGCCGAGCAGGTCGAACGCCGCGACCGGACGGTGCGCGTCGACGGTGAACTGGCCGATGCCGTGCTCGCGCATGAGCGCCTCGAGGTCCGGCCAGACGGCGTAGGTGCGCTCGGCAAGAGTGTCGGCGCGCTCGTTGAGCACCTCGTAGAGGATCTGGACGCCCTGGTTCGGCAATCCGACCTCGTATGCGTCGGGATACATCAACGCCCAGTGGACGACGACGTCGTCCCAATCCTTGACTCGCGCGTTGAGTTCGCCGCCGACGTACTGGATCGGCTTACTGACCTTCGGCAGCAGCGGTTCCAGGGCCGGGAACAACGAGGTGGGTGACACGTCGCACCAGTTTACGGGCTCGTGCGGCCGAAGCTGCCCGCGTGAGGCGAAATCGGCGTCGATCAGCGGAACAACGCGCTGTAGGCGTTGAGCGCGGGCTGCCCGCCGAGGTGGGCGTAGAGGACATTGGACGTGGCCTCGATGTCGCCGCCGGTGACCAGGTCGATGAGGCCGGCCATCGACTTTCCCTCGTACACGGTGTCGATGATCATGCCCTCGAGCCTGCCGGTGAGCCGGATCGCGTCGAGGGTCGAATCGACCGGGATGCCGTAGTAGTCGCCGGCCCACCCGGCGAGCACCGTGATCTCGTCCTCGCGCAGGTCGCGACCGAGGTCGATGAGGCCGGCGGTGTTACGCGCGATCTTCGCGACCTGGGCGCGGGTTTCGTCGAGCTTGGCCGAGGCGTCGATGCCGATGACCCGACGCGGCCGGTCCTGGCCGGCGAAGCCTGCAATCATGCCGGCGTGCGTCGAGCCGGTCACGCTGCAGACGACGATCGTGTCGAAGAAGACGCCGAGCTCGCGTTCCTGCTGCTCGACCTCGTAGGCCCAGTTGGCGAAACCCAGTCCGCCGAGTCGATGATCGGACGCGCCGGCCGGGATGGCGTAGGGCGTCCCGCCCTGGTCGCGGACCTCGTCGAGCGCGTGTTCCCAGCTGCTCTTGAAGCCGATGCCGAAGCCGGCGTCGACGAGCTTCACCTGCGCGCCCATGATGCGCGACAGCAAGATGTTGCCAACGCGGTCGTTGACGGCGTCGGGCCAGTCGACCCAGCTCTCTTGGACGAGCACTGCCTGCAGCCCGAGCTTGGCAGCCACAGCGGCGACCTGACGGGTGTGGTTGGACTGGACGCCACCGATCGACACCAGATGCGTCGCACCCTGGGCCAGCGCGTCCGGGACGAGGTACTCGAGCTTGCGGGTCTTGTTCCCGCCGTAGGCAAGGCCCGAGTTGCAGTCCTCGCGCTTGGCCCAGAGCGTGGCGCCGCCGAGATGACGGCTCAGTCGCTCCAGTTGGTGCACCGGGCTCGGCCCGAACAGCAGTGGGTATCGCGGGAAATCAGCCAGGGACACGCCGCGATCGTAATGGTGTCGGGGCGCTCTGACAGGATCTGCGGGTGCGTCCCGTTCCGCCGCAGGTGCTCGTGCTCGGTGGTATCGCCTCGGTGCAGTTCGGCGCCGCGATCGCCAGCAAGCTGTTCTCGCAGGCCGGGCCGGGCGGGGTGGTGCTGCTGCGGCTGGCCCTCGCCGCGGTGATGCTCATGGTCGCCGTCCGTCCGACTGTCCGTGGCCGCACGCGCGCCGACTATCTGGCGGTACTCGGCTACGGCCTGATCCTCGGGTTCATGAACTGGAGCTTCTACGAGGCGATCGATCGACTGCCGCTCGGCGTCGCAGTGACGATCGAGTTCACCGGCCCCTTGGCCGTCGCGATCGGCGGATCGAGACGGGCGCTGGACGGGTTGTGGGTGCTGCTCGCGGGCGGTGGGGTCGTGCTGTTGGCGTTGCGAGGCGACAGTCACGACGTCACTGCGCTCGGCGTCGTCCTCGCGCTCACCGCGGGCGCACTCTGGGCGTGCTACATCCTCGTCTCGCAGCGCGTCGGCAGGACGTGGGCGCAGCTGGACGGGCTGGCGCTCGCACTGTGCGTCGGCACGCTCGTGGTGATCCCGGTCGGTGTGGTCGAGGGCGGCACGGCACTGCTTCGTCCCGAGTTGCTCGCTGGCGGCGCGGCCATCGCCATCCTGTCCTCGATCCTGCCGTACTCGTTCGAGTTGATCGCGCTACGTCGACTGCGCGCAGCCTCGTTCGGGCTGCTGATGAGTCTCGAGCCGGCCGTCGCGGCGCTCGCGGGTGTGCTCGTGCTCGGGCAGTCGTTGCGGGTGACCACCGCCGCCGCGATCGTCATGGTCGTGATCGCGAGTATCGGGACGACGCTCACGACACGTGCGCCGGATGCGCCCGCTCCGGAGATCCCTGTCGCGCCCGGTTAAACGGTCAGATTGCGTCGGCGCACGGCCTGCAGCACGCCGATCGCGAGTCCCTGCGCGAACATCGACGATCCGCCGTAGGACACGAACGGCAGCGGCAGACCGGTGACCGGCATCAGTCCGAGGTTCATGCCGATGTTCTGGAACGCCTGGAAGGCGAACCAGCACACGATGCCGACGGCGACGAGTTGCCCGGTGCGATCGGCGGTGCGGGCGATCACCAGCCCGCGCCAGCACAGCAGAGCGAACAGCAGGATGAGCACGGCGCCACCGACGAGTCCGAACTCCTCGCCCATCACCGAGAACACGAAGTCGGTGCGCTGCTCGGGGACGTAGCCGCCGTTGGTCTGCGGCCCGTTGAACAGGCCCGTGCCGAACCAGCCCCCGTTGGCGATGGCGATGTGCGCCTGGTTGATGTTGTACGCCGCGCCCTGGGGGTCGTGCTGTGGGTTGAGGAACGCGCCGAAGCGTGCGAGTTGGTATTCGGCGAGCAGGCCCATCTTCACGACCAGGAACGCGCCGAGAATCCCGAATGCCAGCAGCCCGAGCGTCCATCGCGCGCGAACACCGGCGGCGATCAGAACGCCGAACGCGGCGGCGCCGAGCACCATCGCCGAGCCGAGGTCGGGCTGCAACATGATCAACGCGAGCGGGACGGCGACCAGGCTGAGCGCGAGCAGCACGTCGACGGTCGTCGGCGGCAGGTCACCGCGGTCGCGGCCGCGTTGCGCGAACAGCACTGCCATACCGATGATCAGACCGAGCTTCATGAACTCCGACGGCTGGATCTCGAATCCGGCGCCGAGACGGATCCACGCGTGCGCGCCGTTGATCGTCACACCGGCGGCGAGCACGAGCATCAACCCGAACACGCCCGCGAGGTAGAAGAACGGACCTGTGCGCCGCAGCATGCGCGCGTTGATCCGGGACGCACCGAACATCAGGCCCGTCGCGAGCACCAGGTTGATCACGTGGCGGTAGAGATAGCCGTTCGGGTTGTTGCCGGCCGCGCGTTCGACGTCACGCGTCGCGGCCCATACGAGCACTGCGCCGATCAGGCCCAGCGCGAGTGCCACCGCGTTGAGCGTCCAGTCGTAGCGAGCGCGTCGCGCCTGATCGGGTTCGGTCAGCGGCGCCGGTAGATCGAACGGTGCGCGCGGATCACGTGCGAGCAGTTGCGTCATTTGCTGACCTTGACCTGTGGCGCGATCTTGGGCAGCTTCGTCGCCGGGCGCAGTCCCTTGATGATCGGCTTCTTGCCGTTCATCCCGAAGATTCCGTCCCAGACGCGTTTGAGCATCGGGCCCGCAGCAGTCGCGCCGGTGCCGCCCTGCTCGACCATGCCGACGAGGACGAAGCGCGCGCGGACGTGTCCGTGCTGGTGGTAGATCGGACCCCAGGTGGACAGCCACGACGTGTCGCCGTGTCCGTACACCTCGGCTGTGCCGGTCTTGCCGCCGATACGCGAGGCGTACGGCGAACCGATGTAGGCGAACGCGCCGGACACCGCCCAGCCGCGACCGAAGTTCAGCGAGCGTGCGATGTAGTCGAGCGTGCTCTGCTTCACCGGCACCGTGTTGCGCACCTTCGGCGTGATCGTGCGCACGACCTTGCCCTTGCCGTTGACGACGCCCCAGCCGATCTTGGGCGCCCAAATGCGCCCGCCGTTGACCAGCGCCGAGTACGCAACCGCGAGCTGCAGCGGCGACATCGTCGTTTCGCCCTGACCGATGGCCATGTCGGCATTGTCACCGGCGCGGTACCGCCAGCCGTCTGTGCAGTTCTCGGACGCCAGCTCGGTGAGGTACGCCCGCTGCGAGAGGTTCGCGACGGTCTTGTACCCGCTACGCGCCGCCGCGCAGTACGCGTCCTTGTTCGCCTTCCACCGAGCCAGCCGGGTCTCGCGATCGGCGTAGGAACCGGGGGCCTGCTCGTTGGCCGGGAGGTCGATGTGCGGCAGCCGGCCGACGCCGAAGCTCGCGGCCATGTGCTGCAACCACTCGTGCGGTTTCTTGTGTTGCGCGATCCGGGCCTGGTCGGCGTAGTACTCGTTCGCGGCGGGGACATAGAAGTAGGTGTCGCACGAGTAGCCGAGTGCGTTCTCGAGGTTGATGTCACCGAGCACTTCGGAGTCGTAGTTCGTCTTCACCCGACCGTCGATCGTCACCGACCCGGGGCATCCGTACAGAGTGTTGGGATTGATCTCGTGGTGCGTGACCAACGAGCTCGAGGTGATGAGTTTGAACGTCGAGCCCGGCGCGTACTGACCGGCCACCGCCCTGCTCAGCAGCGGATCGTTCGCGCTCGGCGCCGTGAGCGCGTGATAGTTCTTCGACGAGATGCCGCCGACGAACAGCTGCGGGTTGTAGTCGGGATAGCTCGCAACGGCCAGCACGCGGCCGGTCTGCGGGTCGAGCGCGACGATCGCACCGGCGGTCGCGGGCTTACCGAGTCTGCGGCTGTCGACGAGCTGCTGCGCGAGTGACTGCTCGGCCAGCCGCTGCAGCTTTGCGTTCAGACTCGTGACGAGTGTGTCGCCCTGCACCGGAGCGACGTACTTCCCGTCGGACACCGAATAGCCCTGCGGGCTCAAGTTTTTCGTCAATGAGCCATCGACGCCGCGCAGCAGTGGGTCGTACTGCTCCTCGAGACCGGAGACACCGATGGTGTCGGCATCGGTGAGCGCCGGGTTGTTGCGCTTGTCCGCCGCGGTGATCTGTGACGTGTAACCGAGCACCTGCCCGGCAAGCGCGCCGTTCGGATAGTTCAAGTAGGTGACTGTCTGGATGGCGACGCCGGGATAGTCCTCGCGGTGTTCGGTGACAGCGAGAATCACCTTGCGTGACAGGTGTGTTGCCACCGGCACGGGCTGATAGGGCTCGCCCGTCCAGCACGGCGCCGGCACCGTCGGCGAGCACGGCCTGATCTCTGCGGCGAGCGTCGCTTGATTCTTGTGCAGCAACGTCGCGATGCGCGCCAATACCGATGCGCCGTGATCGGGCAGCACGTCGAGGCGGTCCTGGTCGATCGTCATGACAGCGACAGCAGTGTTGTCGACCAGCACGTGCCCGGTCGAGTCGACGATCAAGCCGCGCGGCGCAGGCACGACGACCTCGCCGGGATGCAGCAGACCTGCGGTCTGTTCGGGCTTGTTCGGATCGATCAGTTGCACGTAGTACAGCCGGGCCAGCAGCGTCACAACCATCGACGCGACAAGCACGACGATGATGGTGAACCGGCGAGCGCTGAGCGGACGTGCTCTCATCGCACGTCCTGCAGCACGAGCACCGGACGCGGTGCGCGCAACCTGTCGGTGCGCAGGAACAACCGCACGAGCGGCACGACGGCGAGCGCGAGCAGCCCGTCGAGCAGGGTCGCCGGAATCGCATACCGCAGCGCGTCGGTCGCTTGCGCGCCGTCTGCGCCGAGCACGGCCAGCGCGAGCGTCGACACGACCGAGGCCGCGCCGCACACGACGGTGGTGACCAGGACGTCATGTCTGATGCGGGCGTTGGGCGCATTGAGCAGTCCGCAGACAAGACCGACCCCGAGCCAGCACAGCGCCAGCACGCCGGCGGGATGCTCCGAGCCGAGATCGGTGATCAGCCCGGCCGCGAACCCGAACGCGATGCCGGCACCCGGACCGTCGACAACGGCGATCGCTGCGACCAGCAGAGCCGGCAGGCTTGCCGGGATCGTGTCGGCGAGCGGACCGACGAGGGTCGCCTGCAGTACGAGTGCGGTCAGCAGCGCGGCGATCGCGGCTGCGATTCGGGCGCGCGTCATGTCAGCGACCGCCCGCGGCGATCGATGCGGTGCCGTGCCGTGACACAACGATGCCGACGATGTCGAGTGCACTCGCCGAAACAGTCGGGTCGACGGCGGCGATGACCGTCCCGTCGGCGGAGGCGCGCACCGTACGCACCGTCCCGATGGAGAGGCCGGGTGCGTAGCTGCTCGCGCCTTCCGGACCGGTCGCGAGCGCGTCACCGGCACGGACCTGCGCCGTCGGGTCGAGCGGGCGGAACGCGAATCCGTTGCGTCCGTTGCCGGTCACCACGCCGAGCTGACCGGTGCGCAGATCGCGAGCACCGACGCCCGACCCCGGGTCGATGGCGAGCAGCACTACAGCCGTCGATGAGTCGGCGTGCAGCACGCGTCCGACGAGCCCGGCACCGTCGGTGACAGTCTGCCCGGCACGCACGCCGTTGGCCGTGCCCGCCGCGACCGTGACCGTGTAGTCGAAACCCCCGGCGGCGCTCGTCGCGACGACCCGCGTCGGCACGATCCGGAAACCGTCGTGCGTGGCCGACAGGCGCAGCCGCGCCAGCTGGGCCTCGGTGTGTCGGTCGAGGCGGGCATTGGCCAGTTGTTGGCGCAGCAGGGTGTTCTGCTGCTCGAGTGCGTGCAGTCGCGATTCGTCCGAACCGGCGCGTGGGATGCCTTGCAGGAACCGGCGGACGGGTCCGAGCACCGAGTCGGTGCCGCGGTACAGCGAACCGAGCGCGCCGCGCACGCCGCCGTGCGCGGATTGGAGGCTGGTGCCGCCCAGATCGAGCGCGACGAAACAAGCGGCAACGGCCGCCAGCACGATTGCCGCGACGCGCTGGCGTCGGGTCAGGCGGCGCATCGCTGGATGCCGCTGAGAACGTTCGTCGGACCGCTCGTGGGCCTCTCGCTCCGCTCGGGCCCGCTCGCGGACCGATCCGCTCCTTGCGTCGCGGACTGTGCTTCTTTGCTCTTCGCGCGAGCGCTCATCGCGGAGCGCTCATCGCTTGTAACCGTCGACGACGACCTTTTGGAGCTGATCGAAGTGCTCTACGACAGTGGCGGTGCCGAGCACGACCGAGTCGAGCGGACGGTCGGCGACGATGACGGGGATGCCGATCTCGTGCTGCAGGCGGGCATCCAGTCCGCGCAGCAGGGCGCCACCGCCGGTCAGCACGATGCCGCGCTGGACGAGGTCGCCGGCCAACTCCGGCGGGCAACGGTCGAGGGTCGTGCGCACCGAGGCGACGATGCGACCGAGCGGCAGCTCCATCGCCTTGCGCAGTTCGTCACTCGAGACAGTGATGTTGCGCGGCAGCCCGGTTCCTACGTCCCGACCGCGGATCTCGGCCTTGCGCGGGCCGGCGACGGGGAACGCCGAACCCACCGAGATCTTGAGCTCCTCGGCCGTCCGCTCGCCGATCAGCAGCGAGAACTCACCGCGGATGTGGTCGACGATCGCCATGTCGAGCGCGTTGCCCGCGACTCGCAGCGACGTCGACGCGACGATCCCGCCGAGCGCGAGTACCGCGACCTCGGTCGTCCCGCCGCCGATGTCGACGACCATCGAACCCGCAGGCTGGTTCACGGGCAGGCCGGCGCCGATCGCGGCGGCCATCGGTTCGGGAATGATGTGCACCCGCCGGGCGCCGGCGGCGTACGCCGACTCGGACACCGCGCGCTGCTCGACGCTGGTGATCGCGGACGGGACGCAGATGACGATGCGGGGGCCGGTGAACGCGCCCCGGCGCTTGAGCACCTTGCGGACGAAGTAGCGCAACATCTCGGCAGTGACTTCGAAGTCGGCGATGACACCGTCGCGCAGCGGACGGATCGCGCGGATGTGGTCGGGAGTGCGGCCGATCATCCGCTTGGCCTCGGCGCCGACGGCGACGACCGCGTTGGTCTGCACATCGAGTGCGACCACCGACGGCTCGTCGAGCAGGATGCCTCGTCCACGCGCGTAGACGAGGGTGTTGGCCGTCCCCAGATCGATGGCGAGGTCGCCGCCGAGCAGGTCGACCCCACGCTGAGTACCCAGCGACCGGGCGATCGACGTCAGACTCACGGCGGTTCCTCACGCGACGAGATGGCAGCGCGGGCACGAGTCGGCCCATCGGGATCGTAAGGTCGCTGTTGCGTGATTGGCTGGTGCGACGCGCGGTGTTGGCGTGACTGTTGTGACTCGAGTCCGAATTAGAGGGTCGGGAACCAGAGCGCGATCTCGCGCGCGGCGGACTCGGGTGAGTCGGAGCCGTGCACCAGGTTCTGCTGCACCTTCAAGCCCCAGTCGCGACCCAGGTCGCCGCGGATCGTCCCGGGCAGCGCGGCCGTCGGATCGGTCGCCCCGGCCAGTGCGCGGAATCCCTCGATCACCCGCTCCCCCTCAGCCACGATCGCCGCGACCGGGCCGGAGAGCATGAACTCGACGAGTGCCTCGTAGAACGGCTTGCCGACGTGCTCGGCGTAATGCTCGGCGAGCAGCTCGGGCGTCGCGGTGCGCAGGTCGAGGGCGGCGAGGCGGTAGCCCTTGGCCTCCACCCGGCGAAGCACCTCGCCGACCGCACCGCGGTTGACGCCGTCCGGCTTGACGAGGATGAGGGTGCGCTCGGCCATGCCAGCGAGATTACTGACCACCGATCAGTGGCAGTTGGCCGGTGCAGTCACCTGCGCCGAGCGGGCACTGGTCCAGTTCCGGTAGACGCTCACCATCGTGATCACGGTCCCCGCGGGGACGGCCGAGGTGGGGCTGTTGCTGGTGGTCGTGCGGCCCGCGACGGTCTGTGACGCCTCGCTGCCGCCGTATGCGCCATAGATGATGTACCCGGTCGCGTACGCGTCAGCGGTCGCCGTCCAGCTGATCGTCACCCGCTGCGCACTGCCCAAGCACTTGACGCTCAGCGACGTCGGTGCGCTGAGCGTGTCACTCGAGACCTTCATCGCGGAACTGGACGAGGTCGTGAACCGAGCGCTGGCGACTGCCGGCCACGCGACCACGACGATCGCGACCGCCGCGAGAAACGCGGCGCGGAACAGCTTCACGCCGCGAGCTCCTCCGGACGGCGTGGACGCCAGATCGACAGGAGCAGGCAGGCGAGGACGCCGAACGGCAGCACCCGGGTCAGCAGCATGGACACGATCGGCTCTCGCAAGAAACGGATCACGGCCCCGGCCGCGGGAACGACGCCGCGCACCTGCCACACCGTGCCGGCACCGGCCCTGGCCGTCCACGGGTCATCGCCGTTGTTGGCGTCGCCCTTGGTACGGAACAGCGCGCTGCCGTCCTTGAGGTGACGGACCCAAACGACGCGGTGGCTCTCGACGCGGTGGTCTTCGACCGGGATCTGATAGGTGATGATCTGGCCGATCCGGATGTCGGTCGCGTGCTCCGGCGTGTCGACGATGACGTCGCCAGGGACGATGCCCGGCGACATGCTCCCGGTCAGCATGGTCGCGGTGCGGTAGTGCAACACGCGGGGTCCGACCGTCATCGCCAGAAGAGCGAGAACGGCGCAGGTGAGCGCGAGGCTGCCGAGCAGGTTGATCGACCGGCGCGCGATGCGGCGCCACCGCGGCGTGATGCTCGCGGCAACCGGTGCGGTCATGGGAGCTCTCCTGGGGGTGGGATCTGCGAGATGTTCGTGAATACCCCTGCCGGGCGACCCGCCGAAGCGGGCCACCCGGCTGGCACGGGGGAGGTGGTGCGCGCCGGGCTAGGTCAGTGGGCCGAGGCGGTGCGCTGGGTGCCGGTGAAGGCGAAGTTGATCGTCGAAGCCGCACCCTGCAGGGCGTTGCCGGCGCCGGTCGGGAAGCTGAGCGTGACCCGCAGGACGTCGTTGCTGCCCGCGGTGAGAGCCGCCAGGTTGTTCAGGGCGAGGTTCGAGCCGATGACCGGCACCGACGCGAGGACGGTGCTGATCGTGCCGGCGCCGCTGCAGGTGTAGGTGTACGCCGGCGCGGTGCCGGCCTCGGTCCAGCTCGTCGAGCACTTGTCGATCGTCATCTGCAGACCATTGGTGGCGTCGGTGTCCAGCGCCGAGGACGCGGTCGCTGTCGTGGTGAGGGTGACGGCGCTCAGGGCCTGGCTGCCGGAGTTCGACAGCTTGACGACGCGCTGGATGGTGTCACCCGGAACGATGCCGGACGCGGCGACCGTGAGGCGGTTGTCGGTGCCACCGGCGGTGCCGAGGCCGATCGTGACCGTGCCGGCGCTGACCGCCTGGCTGGCCGAGGTCGTCGAGGTGAATGAACCGAACGTGCCGAGACCGGCGGCGCCTGCGGCAGCCGCGACGAGGGCAGCGCTGGCGAGCAGCTTCGATTTGGTGGACAGGACGCGTGCGGACATTCGGAACTCCAGTGAGTGAGGTGTGCCGCACATCGCGGCTGGCTGTGGTTTGCGGCAACCGACCGGCTTGGCCGAGAAGTGCCTACGTAAATTTCGTGTGAGATCAGAATGGAACCTCGACCTCAGTTCACACCGACTTAACACGCAAGAGTTCCGACAGATTGAACGCGCAACAATTGACTGGGAATTGAGGGACCAACCGACCGAAACGGGCGTCTGGACCCCGTACCGGCGCTCGCACCCCCGGTATACGCGTGTCCGGCTGTACCGGGAGACCCAACGATCGCTAACCTCAAGACCGTGAGAGCCCACGAAGTCGCGCAACGGAGTGCAGCGTGAGCGAACACGACCGTGATGCGGTCGTGATCGAGGACGACCCAGATGTGCGCGCTCTGCTGGTCGAACTGCTCCAACAGAGCGGGTTTGCCGTCACCGACTGCTCGGCTGGCGCGGACGGATTGCGTGCGGTCCGCGACCGTGACCCCGACCTGGTGACCCTCGACCTGAACCTGCCCGACCTCGACGGCATCGAGGTGTGCCGGCGCTTGCGCGAGACCAGCGAGGCCTACGTCATCATGCTCACCGCCCGCCCGGACGAGATCGACCGTCTGGTCGGACTCGAGACCGGCGCCGATGACTACCTGACCAAGCCGTTCAGCCCGCGCGAACTGCGCGCCCGCGTCGCGGCGATGATGCGCCGCCCGCGTCGGCGCGGCGCCGCCCCGGCTCCGGCTGCCGCCGCGCCCGAACCTGACCAGAGCGAGATCATGCGCCTGGGCGAGCTCGAGGTCGACCTCGAGGGACGCCTCGCGCACCTGTCCGGGTCGGAACTGCCGCTGACCCGCATCGAGTTCGATCTGCTGGCAACGCTGCTCAGCGGGCCGCGCCGCGTGTGGCCGCGCGAGACGCTGCTGCGCACCGTCTGGGGCACCGAATGGGCCGGCGACGGGCACCTCGTCGAGGTGCACATGGGCAACCTGCGCCGCAAACTCGGCGACGACCCACGCAACGGGCGCTACATCCGTACCGTCCGCGGCGTCGGGTACCGACTCGGCACGGGTGCCGCGTCGGACGCTGAGTGACGGATCCCGGCGAGCACCTTCGCATGACGCGCGCGGCCGCGGCGAGCGAGCAGGAGCGATTGGCGGCACTGGCTGCCTACGACATCATCGGCGCCGCCGGCGACGATCCGGTGGTCGCCGACCTCGAGGGGTTGTGCGAGGCCGCGGCCACGGTCGCGGGCGTGTCGACCGCGGTGGTCAACCTGTCCGATGACCGCCTCCAACATCAGGTTGCGGCGTTCGGCGTCAACCCGCAGGCGTGCCGACGCGACGAGTCCATGTGCCAGACGACGCTCGCCGGCGGGCGCGACATCTACGTGAGCGACGCAGCCGCTGATCCGCGCTTCGCCACGTCCCCGTGGGTCGACGGCAAACTCGCCCGGATCCGCTTCTACTGCTCGGTGATCCTCCGCTCGCCGCAGGGTCACGCGATCGGCACCTTGTGCGTGTTCGACGAAACGGCACGCGAGCTGGGAGATCAAGGGCTGCGCACGATCGGGCTGCTCGCTAACCAGGTCATCGACGTGCTCGAGCTGCGGCTGCGCACTCGCGAGCTGCAGCGCGCCAATGTCGAGCTCACTCGCTCGGCCGACCGGCTGGCGTCCTTCGCCGGCCAGGTGAGCCACGACCTGAAGGCGCCGATCACCGCGATCATCGGCTTCACCGAATTGCTCAGCGATATGGACGAGATCGCTGACGACACGACGATCAGCAACTACGTCGGTCGGTGCAGCTCGGCCGCCAAACGGATGCTTGCGATGATCGACGACCTGCTCGCGTTCGCTCGCGTGGGCGGTTCGCTGACGATGGTCGAGAATCCGATCGAGGCGCTGGTAGCCGAGGTCGTCGCCGATCTGGGCGCGACAGCGGCCGGCGCGACGGTAACGGCCAGCGGAGCAGACATCGTCGCCGACACCTCGCAACTACGCGCCCTGCTGCAGAACCTGATCGGGAACGCGCTCGTCTACCGCGGCGACGATGCGCCCGTGGTCGAGGTGTTCAGCGACCAGATCGGCGACAACGCGATCCTGCGTGTCGTCGACAACGGCAGCGGCATCGCGCCGGAGAGCCGCGAGGACGTCCTGCGCCCGTTGGTGCGCTTGCGCAAGGAACTGCCCGGAGCCGGATTGGGACTGGCCGTCTGCGTCCGGATCGCTGCCGCGCATGGTGGGACGATCCGCATCGACAGTGCACCAGGCGGCGGCACGGCGGCGATCGTGACGTTGCCGCTCACCGATCAGGGCAAGGACTGAACCAGCCTGACGGCTCCGCTCGCCGGAGTCCTGGTCCGACGAGCGGAACCGCCCGTGCTGATCGCGCTTTTTGCGATCGAGATTCGGGTGCCGATCCCTCGCATCGGCACCGCACCACCTCGGTCGCGTCCCACCCACATGACCCGGTGGCCGTCCGCCCCGAACTGGCTGGGACGTTGGCTTGTGTAGTTGTCGCCTGTGTCAGGCCGTGCGAGCAAGCAGCTGGTCGACCCGGTGCACGAGTTCGCGCGGGCTGAACGGCTTGGGCAGGTAGTCGTCACATCCGGCCGCGAATCCTGCGGCGACGTCTTCGGTGGACGACTCGGCGCTGATGAGCAGGATCGGGCTCGACGCCGTCTCGCGGCGCGCCTTGAGCTGACGGCAGACCTCGAGGCCACTCATGTCGGGCATCCGGACATCGAGCACCACGATGTGCGGCGTCTCGCGCTCGGCGGCCGCCAGGGCACGCACTCCGCCGTCGACGGCCTCGGCGTGGAACCCGGCCTTCGTCAGGATCGTGGAGACGAGAGCGCGGATGTCTTCATCGTCGTCAGCGATCAGCACGCTGCTGGCGATGGCCATTGACGTCCTGCCTCTCGGTCGTTGCATTCCGGTCGAGTGCAACTTCGTCTGCCGTGGTGGTGAGCCGGGTAAGGCTGGCGAAAGTTAGGTGGGCGGCGGCCGGCTCCCCCCGCAGGACCGGCCGCGCCGCCCACAACACAGAGTGGTCGCCGAAGCTCAGGCAGGACTGGCCGGGCGGGCAAGGTTGGCAAGGTTCTGCCTCAAGCGTGACTCAAGTGTGCATATGGTGCTAAATCGGGCAGTGTCAAACCTCGCACACCCGTCAGGACGACAGAAGTCGCCAACCTGTCGGCGTCCCCAGCAGTTGGTGTCGGAGCCAGAGCAGGCGGCCCCAGACCATCGCGAACAGCGCCGCGATGATCAGTTGCGCGATCAGCAACACCCCGCTGAGCAGAAAGAGCACCTGCACGACCGAGCCCAGGCCGATCCCCCACGGACGGCGCACGAGTCCGGCCGCGACGATCATCACGACGGCGAGGCCGACCAGCACAAGCGTCTTGGTCACGCCCAACCCGCCGGAACTGAAGGCGAGCGCGCGCGGAACGAGCAGCGTGACCACGGCCTCGAGTCCGAGGATCGCCGCCAGCGCACCGCGGGTGGCTCGATCGGCGCGGTGGACGCGCTCGGGATCGTCGAGCTCTTCGTTGTTGTCGCTCATCGGGCGAGCAGCAGCCGCGCCTCGCCGGCGGTGACCACCGAGCCGATGACCAGGACTCCGGTGCCTGACAGCAGGTCGTCGCCGGTGTCCTCGGCCAGCCGCACGGCGGTTTCGATCGCGTCGTCCAGGCGCGGTTCGACGCTGACCCGGTCGGAGCCGAAGATCTCGACCGCGGCGGCGGCGAGTTCGTCGGCGGGCACTGCACGATCGGAACTGTTCTGGGTCACGACGATCTCGTCGGCAACGGGCTCGAGGCGCTCGAGGATGCCGGCGACGTCCTTGTCGGACATCACGGCGACGACCGCGACCAGGCGACGGAAGTCGAACGCCTCGCCGATTGCCGCGACGCTGGCACTGACGCCGTGCGGGTTGTGCGCAGCGTCGACAAGGATCGTCGGGGCCGAGCGGACGGCCTCGAGGCGTCCCGGCGACCGCACGGCAGCGAAGGCCGCGCGAATGATGCCGATGTCGAGGCTGCCGCTGTCGGCGTCGGCGCCGAGGAACGCCTCGACCGCGGCGAGGGCGAGCGCGGCGTTCTCGGCCTGGTGCGCGCCGTGCAACGGCAGGAAGATCTCGTCGTACACGCCACCGAGGCCCTGGATCGTCAGCACCTGCCCGCCGACGGCGACCCGGCGGTCGGCCACACCGAACTCGAGCCCCTCGCGCGCGACGGCGGCGCCGACGCTCGCCGCGCGGCGCAGCAGTTGTTCGGCTGCCTCCGGCGGTTGCGCAGCGAGGATCGCAGTCGCGCCGGCCTTGATGATGCCGGCCTTCTCGCCGGCGATCGCGTCGACGGTCGTCCCGAGATATTCGGTGTGGTCGAGATCGATCGGGGTCACGACGGCGACCTCGGCGTCGAGCACGTTCGTGTTGTCCCAAGCACCGCCCATGCCGACCTCGACGACCGCAACGTCGACGGGGGTGTCGGCGAAGATCATGTACGCCATGGCGGTCACGATCTCGAAGAACGACAGCGGGACGTCGAACTGCCCGTCGACCAGTTCGATGTACGGCGCGAGCTCGCGGTAGGTCTCGACGAAGGTGCGGTCACTTATCGGCTGACCGTCCACCACGATGCGCTCGGTGACAGAGGTGAGATGCGGGCTGGTGTAGCGGCCCGAACGGATACCGAAGCCGCGGACGAGTTCATCGATCATGCGCGCGGTGCTCGTCTTGCCGTTCGTACCGGTCAGATGGATGCCGCGGTATGCGCGTTGCGGGTCGCCGAGCAGACCGACGAGGGCCTCCATGCGTTCGTTCGTCGGATGGATGTGGCCTTCGCCGCGACGTCCGAAGATGGACGCCTCGACCGTGCGCAGCTGCGTCGCGTACTTCTCGCGCTCGGTCATGTCTTCGGGAGTGCGTCGAGCGCAGCGCTGATGCGATCGATCTCGGCCTCGGCGGCAGTGAGCCGGTCACGCACCTTGGTGATGACCGGTTCGGGCGCCTTGCTGACGAAGCTGTCGTTGAGCAGCTTGGTGGTGTTGACGTCGCGTTCCTTCTGTGCGGCAGCGAGGTCTTTCGACAGGCGGGCGCGTTCGGCCGCGACGTCGATCGTTCCGGACAGATCGAGTTCGACCCGCACCCCGACGGCTGTCGTGAGCGGCGATCCGGTGGGCGTGAAATCGGGACCGGGTTCGTCGAGTCGCAGCAGGGCTCGCACCGCCGCTTCGTCGATCGTTGCGTTCCCGACAGCCGGGCCGGCACCTTCTGCGACGGCTTGACGCCTTGATCGGAGCGGAAGCGCCGCACCTCGCCGACCACCGTCTGCAGGTCGCGCACCGCAGCCTCGGCACCGGGGTTGGCACGGGCGGTGTCGGCGACCGGCCAGTCGGCGATCACCACCGACTCGCGTCCGGTGAGTTGCGGTCCACAACGTCTCGGTCACGAACGGCACGAACGGATGCAGCAGCCGCAACACCGTGTCGAGCACCTCGCCGAGCACGCGCCGGGTGTCGTCGCCGGCCGGGCCGGACAGCGAGAGCTTGGCCAGCTCGATGTACCAGTCGCACACCTCGTCCCACGCGAAGTGGTACAGCAGGTCGGTGATCTTGGCGAACTCGTACCTCTCGTACTGCTCGTCGACCTCGGTGACCACAGCCTGCAGTCGCGAGAGGATCCAGGCGTCCGCACCGGTGACCGCATCGGGCAACGGGCCGTCGACGGTCGCGCCGTTCTGCAATGCGAATCGCGTGGCGTTCCAGAGCTTCGTGCAGAAGTTGCGGGCGCCCTTCACCCACTCTTCGTTGACCGCCTGATCGGCGCCCGGGTTCGCACCCTGCATGAGCGACAGGCGGACGGCGTCGGCGCCGTAGTTGTCCATCCAGATCAGCGGATCGACGACATTGCCCTTGGACTTCGACATCTTCTTGCCGGAGCTGTCGCGCACGAGGCCGGTCAGCAACACGGTCTTGAACGGGACGTCGTCCACTCGTAGACGCCGAACAGCATCATGCGCACGACCCAGAAGAACAAGATGTCGTATCCGGTGACCAGCACTGACGTCGGGTAGTAACGCGCGAGCTCGGGCGTCTGCTCGGGCCAGCCCATGGTCGAGAACGGCCACAGCGCGCTCGAGAACCAGGTGTCGAGCACGTCCTCGTCCTGCGTCCAGCCGGCTGGCGGAGTCTCGTCCGGCCCGACACAGACGTCGTCGCCGTCGGGCGAGTACCAGACCGGGATGCGGTGGCCCCACCACAGCTGGCGGCTGATGCACCAGTCGCGCAGGTTGTCGACCCATTGGTAGAAGCGCGGCGTCGAGGTCGGCCGGTTCGAACTTCGTTCGTCCGTCGCGGACGGCGTCACCGGCGGCCTTCGCCAACGTCTCGACACGCACCCACCACTGCAACGAGAGTCGGGGTTCGATCGTGGTGTCACAGCGCGAGCAGTGCCCGACCGCGTGGATGTAAGGACGCTTCTCGGCGACGATGCGGCCGTCCTCACGCAGCGCGGCGACGATTGCGAAGCGGGCTTCGAGGCGGTCGAGACCCTGGAACGGTCCGGGCGTGGTGATGACTGCGCGCTCGTCCATGATGATCGGCATCGGCAGGTCGTGCCGGCGGCCGATCTCGAAGTCGTTCGGGTCGTGGGCCGGCGTGACCTTCACCGCGCCGGTGCCGAAGGACGGATCGACGTGTTCGTCGGCGATGACCGGGATCTTGCGGTTGGTCAGCGGCAGCGACACCGACTTGCCGATCAGGTGCTTGTACCGCTCGTCGTCCGGGTGCACCGCGACCGCGGTGTCGCCGAGCATCGTCTCGGCGCGGGTCGTGGCCACCACGATCGACGTGTCGCCCTCGCCGTAACGGATCGAGACGAGTTCGCCGGGTTCGTCGGTGTGGTCGACCTCTGCGTCGCTGAGCGCGGTGAGATCGCGCGGGCACCAGTTGATGATGCGCTCGGCGCGATAGATCAAGTCGTTGTCGTACAGCGTCTTGAAGATCGTCTGGACGGCGCGCGACAGGCCCTCGTCCATCGTGAACCGCTCGCGGGTCCAGTCGACGCCGTCGCCGAGGCGGCGCATCTGATCGAGGATCTGGCCGCCGTAGCGCTCTTTCCACTCCCATGCCTTAGCGACGAATTGCTCGCGCGTGTAGTCGAATCGTCCCTTGCCCTCGGTCTCGGACAGGTGGCGCTCGACCAGCGCGTGCACTGCGATGCTCGCGTGGTCCATGCCGGGCAGCCACAGCACGTCGAAGCCGCGCATGCGGGCCCGCCTACTCAGCGCGTCCATCATCGTGTGCTGCAGGGCGTGACCGAGGTGCAGGCTGCCGGTGACATTCGGCGGTGGGATCACGATCGAGTACGGCGGTTTGTCGCTGCTCGGATCGGCGGTGAAGTACCCGCGCTGTTCCCACCGCTCGTAGAGCGGGCCCTCTACCTCTGCCGGCGCGTACTGCGTCGGCAGCTCGGGGCTCTGGGGTGCGGCGCTGGTCATGGGGCAAGTCTATGAATGCCGTCGTTATGGATTGGCCGGGGCTGTGAGGATGAGGGCGTGGCGCTCGAGATCACGACCGATGCCGATGCTGTGGCGCGGCTGGCCCAGATGCTGGCGGCGCTGGACCCGGTTGCGTACACGGTGTTCGGGACCATCGCAGATTTCGTTCGGCGCGACGATGCTGCCCCGTGGGCCGCACACCGCGCCGGCGCACCGTCGGTCCTCGCGGCTCGTTCGTCACTCACCACCGGCGTCGCGTTCAGCGCGGGATGGTCAGCAGTGGACGGCGTTGCGAGCGCGATCGCCGAGATGCAGCCCGCCCCGGTCGGGATCGGTAGTCCGCCGGAGACGGAGGCCGCGGTCGTCGCTGCCCTGGGGGGCCGTCCCGTGACGAACCGGATGGACGAACGGTTGTTCCGACTCGACCTGCTGGATTTGGACCGACTCGACGGGTGCCGCGACTTCGATGGCGGTCGCACATCCGCCGGTCAACGGGGTCTCGCGCATCGGCCCGGTGTACACGCCTCACGAACACCACGGCCGTGGCTACGGGTCAGCCGTCGCCGCTGCCGCGTCACGGGCGATTCCCGACGCGGGCGATGTGGCGTGCCTGTACACCGATCTGGCCAACCCGACGTCCAACAAGATCTATCAGCAGCTCGGCTATCGTGCTGTCCGCGACCGCACGACCGTGCGTTTCGACTGAGCGTGCGGCCGACCTGCTCTCACTCGCCGTTGAGCCAGCGCTCGAACGCGTCGAACGAGTAAGGCCGTCCCAGGAACGACTCGACCATGGCCGCAGCGTCACGCGAGCCGCCTGGCGCGAGGATCTCGTCGCGGTAGCGCTGTGCACGGTCTGCGCGCATGAGGTCGTCGCGATCGAACTGTGACAGCAGGTCCTTCGAGATCACCAGGCTCCAGAGGTACGTGTAGTAGCCGGATGTGTATCCCGCGAGGTGGCCGAAGTTCGCGTGCAGGTGCGTGCCTTCGAGGTAGGCGAGCAGGTCGTACTGCGGCTGGATCTCGCGCACCGCGGCAGTCAGGTCGCGCGGTCGATCGCGATGCAGCAGGTACGACACCGCCGCGTAGTAGGTCTGGGTGCGGATCAGCAGTCCCTTGCCGAAGCGATCGGCAGCGCGCATGCGGTCGACGAGATCGTGCGGGATCGGCACGCCGTCCGCGTCGAGCGCGAACGCGCTCAGCACATCGGGTGTCCACGCCCATTCTTCGAGCAGTTGCGACGGCGCCTCGACGAAGTCCCACTCGGTGGTGACGCCCGAGAACCGCACCCACCGTTGCTGCCCGGCGAGGACGTGATGCAGGACGTGCCCGAACTCGTGGAACAACGTGATCAGCTCGAAGTGCTCCATGAGTCCGCGCGACAGGTTGCAGACGAGTGCTCCTGCGGGCAATTGCCGACCAGAAACGCCACTGGTGATCGGGAACTCCGCAGCATGCTTGAACTTGCCCTCGCGCGGATGCAGATCGAGGTAGATCCGCCCGATCACCGTGCCGCCTCGAAGCACGTCGTAGGTGTTGACGTCCTCATGCCAGGCCGATACGTCGGTGCGCAGCACGTACTCGATGCCGAACAACCGCCCGGTCGTAGTGAGCAGCCCGTCGCGCACCTTGTCGAATTCGAAGTAGCGCCGAACCTGCTGCGCGTCGACGTCATAGTTCTCGCGCCGGAGCAGTTCCTCGTAGTAGCGCACATCGGCGCGAGTCATGGGCGGCGCGTCGGGATGTTCGCTGACCTGACGCGCGCGCAGGAGCGCAAGCTCGCGACGTCCGCTTGCGTCGGCGGCGGCAGCGACGCGGTCGATGAATTCGAGAATCGCCTTGCCGGCCCCGATCATCTTGTCCTCGACGTCGTAGTCGGGCCAGCTGTCGTAGCCGAGCAACTCGGCACGCTCGGCCCGTAGGTCGAGCATTTCGCGGACGAGATCGTCGTTGTCGGGCCAGCCTCGATCGAACATCGCGTTGGTGAGTTCGAGCCGGGCCGCCGCGTCGTTGGCGAAGGTGAGCATCGGGAGCGCGTCGGGATAGTCGGTCGAGAGCGTCACCAACCCGTTCGCACCGGCAGGGTGCGCCTGGACGTAATCGGCGGGCAGACCGTCGAGCTGTTCAGGACGCAGCTGCACCGTGCGGACGTCGTCGCGAATCACCCGTGAGAAGTCCTGCGTGACCTCGACAAGGCGTGCCGCGATCTCACGCAACCGCGCGCGCACCGCGTCGTCCTGGTCGACACCGCTGCGGCGGAAGTCGCGCAGGATGTGCTCGCGCATCCGGTCGGCCTGCTCGTCGCCCACCGGTGCGCAGGCAGCGATGACCTCGAACAGGCCACGGTCGAGCCGGCGATCGGTTTCGATCGCGCTCACCTGCTGGCTCAGCTGCTCGGCCGTCGCGCGGACGCCTGCGTCCGGATGGACCTCGGCGACGACCGCCGCAATGGAGCTCGCGTTGCCGAGTTCGAGGTCGGTGTCATTCCACAGGTCGAGCACCTCGAGGGTGCTTCTGGGCGTGCCGTCCTTGAGGGTCGAGCCGAGTTCACCGGCCCGGGCGACGCCCGATTGCACTCGATCGGTCAGCCAGGCGGCCCAGTCGTCGGCCGGCAGGTCCACAGGCGTGCTCACGAGGCCGACAGTACTGGCAGAGATCTGAAGACAGTGTTTGACATCTACAACTCTGAAGGGTTAGTTTCGCAATATGCCCTTCACATCTTCGCGACGGGACGTCTACCTGGTCGCCGGCGCAAAAGGACTTTCGTGGCTCGGCGACGAAGTCGCGATGGTGGCGCTGATGCTCAGCGCGCAGGCCCACGGGCGGGGTGCCGGCGCGGTGGCCGCGCTGCTCATCGCGAATGCGCTGCCGCTCGTCCTGCTCTCCGGGCCGGTCGGGCGCCTGGTCGACCGCTTCGACAACCGCGCGCTGCTGGTGAGCTCAGGGCTCGCCCAGGCCGCCATCTGCACCGCCCTCGCGTTCGCGTCGTCGCAGCTCGAGGTGCTGGCGCTGCTCGTGTTGCTGGGCGCCGGCCAGGCGATCAACTCGGCAACCTGGACGGCGCTCGTCCCGTCGATCGTGCGTCCGGACGAGCTCGCGGGGGCGATCGGCACAGTCCAGGCGGCGACGACGCTTGCGGGCGTCGCCGCTCCCGCTCTCGGCGGGCTGCTCTACGCCGGATTCGGCACCCGCGTGCCGCTTCTGGTCGACGCCGTCTCGTTCCTCGCTGTCGTCGCGGCGGCGCTGACCATCCGCACCCGGCGCGCGGTGACGAACACGCGCGGCAAGCACGGCGGGCTCGCGATCGTGCGCGGCGACGCCCTGCTCGCACCGTTGGTCGGGATGCTCGCGCTCTTCGTCCTGCTCGGTTCGATGGTCAACGTCGTCGACGTCTTCCTGATCCGCGGCACATTGCACGCGAGTGCAACGTGGTACGGGCTCGCAGGCGCCTGCTACGCGATCGGCGCCTTCGGCGGCGCGGTCGGCAGCGGCAGGTTGCGCAGTGTCCCGATGTTCGCCCGTGGGCTCGTGGCCGCGTGCGCGACGCTGGCGATCGGGCTCGCCGCGATGGGGTGCGTGCCGTCCGTGGTCTGGCTGCTCCCGATCGGCGTCGTTGCCGGCGCGGCGAACGGCGTCCTGAACGTCACGCTCGGCTCGTTGGTCATGGGCCGGACGTCGCCGGATGAGCGCGGACGCGTCGCCGCGCTGATGAGCGGGGTCTCGTCGGGCACGCAGCTGGCCGCGTTCGTTGTCGCGGGTGCGCTGACGTCGGCCCTCGACCCCCGTGCGGTGTTCGTGCTGGCCGGCGGATGCGGCCTGCTCGCCCCGCTGCTGCTCGGCCGACGGGTGCTGCGTGCCGCGCGCGCGCCGCACACGGCAGACTCAGTGGCTATGGAGACTGTCTCGTGACCCGGTGGGGCCTGATGGCCACCGGTGGCATCGCCCGCACGTTCGCCGAAGACCTCGCCCACGTCCTGGACGCGACGCTCGTCGCGGTCGGGTCGCGATCGCAGGAGTCGGCCGACGCATTCGCCGATGACTTCGACGTGCCGAACCGGCATGCGTCCTACGCCGCACTCGCCGACGACCCGGACGTCGACGCGATCTATGTGTCACCGCCGCACCCGTTCCACCACGAGGCGACGCTGCTCGCCCTGCGCGGTGGCAAGGCTGTGCTGTGCGAGAAGCCGTTCGCGATGTCGCTTGCCGAGTCGCAGGAGATGGTCGACGTCGCGCGCTCGTCCGGCACGTTGCTCGTCGAAGCGATGTGGACGCGCTTCCTGCCGACCATGGTGCGCGTGCGCGAGATTCTCGCCGCCGGCACTCTCGGCGAGATCGTCTACGTCACCGCCGAGCACGGGCAGTGGTTCGCCGAGGACGCCTCGCACCGCCTGTTCGCACCGTCGCTCGGCGGTGGCGCACTGCTGGACCTCGGCATCTATCCGGTGTCGTTCGTCCACATGGTTCTCGGCGCACCGGCGCAGATCACTGCGGTGAGTGAGCCTGCGTTCACGGGCGTCGACAAGACCACGTCCGCGATCCTGCAGTACGAATCCGGCGCGCACGGCGTGGTCACCACCTCCCTGGCGGCCGCGTCCGACAATCCCGCCGCCATCTACGGCACCGAGGCGCGGCTCGAACTCGACGGCTGGTTCTACACACCCACGTCGTTCCGGGTCACCGCGCACGACGGCACCGTGCTCGAGTCCTACGAACCGCCGACCGGTGGCCGCGGGATGGAGCACGAGGCGATCGAGGTCGGCCGGTGCCTGTCCGAAGGACTCACCGAGAGCCCGATCATGCCGCTGGACGACACCCTCGCGATCATGGCAACCATGGACGCGATCCGCGCCCAGATCGGCCTGGACTACAGCAAGCTCTGAACGCGAATCAGATCAAGCCGACTTTTCGCGCGGGGTGCGCTTGGGCACCTCGCGCGGGACCAGCGTCGGGTAGACGTGGTCGAGCACGGTCTCGCGGGTGATGAGCACGCGCGCGACGTCCTCGCGCGACGGCACGTCATACATCACCGACAGCAGCACTTCTTCGAGGATGGCGCGCAGCCCACGTGCGCCGGTGCCACGCAGGATGGCCTGGTCAGCGATGGCTTCGAGGGCGTCGGTGCTGAATTCGAGTTCGACGTTGTCGAGTTCGAACATCTTGGCGTACTGACGCACCAACGCATTGCGCGGCTCGGTAAGGATCTTGACGAGCGCCTCGCGGTCGAGCGGCCGGACGGACGTGATGACAGGCAGGCGGCCGATGAACTCCGGGATGAGCCCGAACTTGATCAGATCTTCGGGCATGACCGCGCCGAACACGTCACGCTGGTCGCGCTCGAACTTGGTGTGCAACTCGGCGCCGAAGCCGAGGCCCTTCCTGCCGATGCGCGACTCGATGATCGTGTCGAGGCCGGCAAAGGCGCCGCCGACGATGAACAGCACGTTCGTCGTGTCGATCTGGATGAATTCCTGGTGCGGATGCTTGCGACCGCCCTGCGGCGGCACCGAGGCGGTCGTGCCCTCGAGGATCTTGAGCAGCGCCTGCTGCACGCCCTCGCCGGACACATCGCGGGTGATCGACGGGTTCTCGGCCTTGCGGGCGATCTTGTCGACCTCGTCGATGTAGATGATCCCGGTCTCGGCGCGCTTCACGTCGTAGTCGGCGGCCTGGATCAGCTTGAGCAGGATGTTCTCGACATCCTCGCCGACGTAACCGGCCTCGGTCAGCGCCGTGGCGTCGGCGATCGCGAAGGGGACGTTGAGCATGCGGGCCAGCGTCTGCGCGAGCAGCGTCTTGCCGGAGCCCGTGGGGCCGAGCAGCAAGATGTTCGACTTTGCAAGCTCGACGGCGGACTCGGCGTTGCGCGGCTTCGTGTCGCCGCCGGCCTGCACCCGCTTGTAGTGGTTGTAGACGGCGACGGCGAGCGTGCGCTTGGTGTGGTCCTGGCCGACGACATAGCTGTTGAGGAATTCGTTGATCTCGGTGGGCTTGGGCAGCTCGTCGAAAGTGAACTCACTGGTCTCGGCGAGTTCTTCCTCGATGATCTCGTTGCAGAGGTCGATGCACTCGTCGCAGATGTAGACGCCGGGGCCCGCGATGAGCTTTTTGACCTGCTTCTGGCTCTTTCCGCAGAAAGAGCACTTGAGCAGATCCCCGGTCTCGCCGACACGTGGCACGGGCTACTCGTCTCCTCGGACTGGCGGCATCGGTATTGGGCCGTTGGTCAACGGCCAGGGCTAAGACGCTACCCGTAAATTGAGCCAAAGTCCGCTGGAAACACGCGGACGATCGGGCAGACAGCTCAGTCGTCGACCATCTTGCGGGTGGTGATGACCTCGTCCACGATCCCGTATTCCTTGGCCTGGTCGGCCGTGAGAATGGTGTCGCGCTCGATGTCCTTCTTGATCTTTTCCTCGGTCTGGCCGGTGTGTCGCGCCAGGATCGACTCCAACAGCGCGCGCATGCGGACGATCTCGTTGGCCTGGATTTCGAGGTCGGTGACCTGACCCTGACCCTCGCCGGAGGGCTGGTGGATGAGCACCCGCGAGTTCTGCAGCGCGAAGCGCTTGCCCTTCGTGCCCGCCGCGAGCAGCACCGCGGCGGCCGAGGCAGCCTGGCCCATGCAATAGGTCTGCACCTCGGGACGCACGAACTGCAGCGTGTCGTAGATGGCCGTGAGCGCCGTGAACGAGCCGCCCGGTGAGTTGATGTAGAGGAGGATGTCGCGGTCGGGGTCACTCGACTCGAGCACGATCAGCTGGGCGATGACGTCGTTGGCCACGACGTCGTCGATCGGGGCGCCGAGGAAGATGATGCGCTCTTCGAACAGCTTGTTGTACGGATTCGACTCTTTGATCCCGTAGTTGGTGCGCTCGACGAAGGACGGCAGCACGTACCGCGATTGCGGAGCGGTGGCCGGGGTGTACAGCTGGCTCATGTATGTCTCCTAGGCCGGGGCCGGGCTGGCGCCGTTGGGCACCTGGGTGGTGCGGGTGACGACCTCGTCGACGAAGCCGTACTCGAGCGCCTGCTCGGCAGTGAACCAGCGGTCGCGCTCCGAGTCGGCCTGCACCTGCTCGAGCGGCTGGCCGGTGTGCTCGCTGATCAGCTTGGCCATCTCGATCTTCGTGAGCTTGATCTGCTCGGCCTGGATCGCGATGTCTGCTGCCGTACCGCCGATACCGCCGGACGGCTGGTGCATCATGATCCGCGCGTGCGGCAGCGCGTAACGCTTTCCGCGGGTGCCGGCTGAGAGCAGGAACTGGCCCATGGACGCGGCCAGACCCATCGCGTAGGTCGAGACGTCACAGTCGACGAAGGTCATCGTGTCGAAGATGGCCATGCCCGCCGTGACCGACCCACCGGGTGAGTTGATGTACAGCGCTATGTCGCGGGTGGGGTCTTCGGCCGCCAGCAACAACAACTGTGCGCAGATCTGGTTGGCGATCGAGTCGTCGACCACCTGCCCGAGGAAGATGATGCGCTCGCGCAGCAGCCGGTCGTACACGGAGTCGCCGAGCGACATGCCGCTGTTCGGGCTGCGCATCTCGGATGCGCGCAGCGGGTTGGGGTCGAAGCGACTCACGTCACGGACCTTCCTTGACGATGCGGTGGTTGGACTCTTTCGACACTAACGAAGCGACCGACGAGGCGAGCGCGGATGGGCCCCTCGTTCGCTCACAGCGTTACTGCTACTCGATCGGCTCATCCGCGTCATCGACAGCTTCCGCAGCTTCTGCGTCGGCCAGCGCCGACCGCAGCGCCGACAGATCGACCGAATTGCCGGATGCGTCGGTGATCTTCGCGCTCTCGAGCACCTCGGCGAGCGCCTTGTTGCGACGCACGTCCGCGTAGACGACCGGGAGATTGCCGGCCTGCATGATCTGTGACGCGAACTCCTGCGGTGCCATGTTGTACCGCGACGCCTGCCGCACGAGGTACTCGGTCAGCTCGGTGTCACCGACCTGCACCTCGGTCGACTCGGCGATCGCGTCGAGCAGGAACTGTGCGCGGACGGCCTTCTCGGCATCGCCGCGAAGCTCTTCGGTGAATTCGTCGCGGGTCTTGCCCTGCGTTTGCAGGTAACGCTCGAACATCGCGTCGTCGTGATTGAGCGCATGGACGATCTCGTGCTCGCGCTGGTCGACCTCGGCCTTGATCGCCGACTCGGGAACGGGGAACTCGACGGTGGCGAGAAGGTGCTCGACGAGCTTGTCGCGCGCCTGCGAACCCTGCTCCATCTTCTTGACGTTGCCGAGCCGACCGCGCAGGTCGTCGCGCAGTTCGTCGATCGTGTCGAACTCGCTGGCCAGCTGCGCGAAGTCGTCGTCGAGGTCGGGCAGCTCCTTCTCCTTGACGGAGTTCACCGTCGCCGAGATCTCTGCCTCGTCACCGGCGCGATCGCCCTGCTCGAGGACCGCGGTGAAGGTAGCCGTGTCGCCGGCCGACTTGCCGGTGATCGCGTCGTCGAGCCCGTCGATGAGATCACCCGAGCCGACCTCGTAGGACATGCCCTTGGCTGAGCCGGCCTCGATCTCTTCGCCGTCGATGGACGCGATCAAGTCGATCGACACGTAGTCACCGGCCTGCACGGCGCGGTCGACCCCCTTGAGGCTGCCGAACCGCTCGCGCAGCGCCGACAACTGCTCGTCGACGTCGGCGTCGGTGACCTCGGCGTCGTCGACACTGACAGCGATCCCCGACAGCTCGGGGAGCGTGATCTCGGGACGGACGTCGACCTCGGCCGTGAAGCTCAACGCCTCGTCGTCCTGACGGGTGACCTCGATGTCGGGCTGGCCCAGAGTCTTGAGCTCGTGCTCACGCGCGGCCTCGACGTAGGTCTGCGGAACGACCTCGTTGAGCGCCTCTTCGAGGACGGCCGCGCGGCCGACGCGCTGGTCGATGATGCGGGCAGGCACCTTGCCGGGACGAAAGCCCGGGACGCGGATCTGGGCGCCGATCTTCTTGTAGGCGGCGTCCAGGCTCGGCTTGACCTCCTCGAACGGCACCTCGACGGAGAGCCTCACACGGGTCGGGCTCAGGTTCTCGGCGGTGCTCTTCACGCTGGTGGTGCTCCTTCGGTACGGATCGATGCACGTGCTGGGGTCGAAAGGTCTCGCAGGCGGCGCGACGGGCCGCTCGCGCACTCCGTGGCGAGGCGCGACAGACATTCGAGTCTATCGAGTCCGCTCGCGTCGTCAGGACACCGTCCGCCGCCGGTACCGGTAGCCCCTCGCGCGTTGGCCGCAGGTTGGTTAGCCTCACCTAAGTTTCGCAGTGAGGGAGGGCGACGCATGGCTGTGTCACGTCGGGTGATGCTCAGTGGATTCGCGAGCGGAGTGGCGGCCGTCGGGGCCGGGGCGCTCATGCCGTCCGGGCCGGCGCAAGGCAGTCCGACCGGCGGACGGCTGCGCGAGTACTGGCTGCAGATCGATCACGTGCGCCACGACCTCGCACCGCATAAGTACGACCCGATGATGGGTGCCAAGATCACCGAGCCGACGAAGATCGACGCGCTTGTCTACCGCGCGTACACCCCGCATTGGGGACGCCCCTTGCCCGGCTCTGCGGCGCTCGGGCCGAACACGGGATTCCCGGGTCCGGTGCTCCGCGCACACGTCGGCGATCACTTGCGGGTGCACGTGCGCAACAACGACACCTACTACCAGGTGCCGCACTCGGTGCACCCGCACGGCGTGCGCTACACCCCGGCGATGTCGGGCTCATGGACGGCGCGAAACCCGCAGCGTGGCAGCGCGATCCCGGTCGGCAAGAGCTTCACCTATGAATGGGACGCCGTCGCGTCATCGGTCGGCACGTGGCCCTATCACGATCACTCGGTGCCGTTCCATGCCGGTGGCCCGGGAACGAGCAAGGTGCGCGACACCCGGATGCACATGGCTCCCGTCACCGAGGGCAGCGAGAAGTCGATGGAGGTCGCGGCCGAACTCGGCCTGATGGGCCACATCATCGTCGAGGAGCCCGGTGCGAAGCGTCCCGACCGCGAGATCTACCTCGTGTTCCACGACATGTACGCCGAGGACGTCGCCGGGCTGACCGGCGACGTCGACTGCTTCAACGGCCACGCGTTCCTGGGCAACACCCCGACCTTCCGCGCAAAGGTCGGCGACCACGTCCGGTGGCACATCATTGCCCTGGGATCCGAGTTCCACGTGTTCCACCTTCACGGGCACCGGTGGCGCGATCCGTCCGGGCGCTGGATCGACAGCCAGATCCTCGGGCCGTCCACGAGCATCGTCGTCGACTACGTCGAGGACATCCCAGGAGACTGGCTCTACCACTGCCATGTCGTCGAGCACATGGAAGGCGGCATGTTCGGCGGCTACATCGTCACGACGTAGAACCTCGCTCCTGGAAGCGCCGTACCGCTGGACGCACGCTCAGCACGTGCTTGGATGACGATCGTGGGCGGGCAGTGGGCGCAGGAGTCGCCGATCGGCAAGGCCGGTCGCGTCGTCGTCGCCACCCGAGGTGCCGACGGACCCGGCGAGGTCGAGCTCGAGATCCGCGGCGGCACGGAGCTGTTCATCGCGCGCTCTCGCGAGCCGCTGGCCAAGGGCACGCCGGTGATCTGCGTGACCGAGATCGGCCCGCGCTCGGTGATCGTGCTGCCGTGGGCCGATCCCAAGGAAAGCCTGCTCGACCTGGGTGAATAGATCGACGAGGGAGTAATTGCAGATGCTCGGGTACAAGGTGCCGACCGGAAACCAGGCCATGATCGTTTCCGGCGGACGGTCGAAGGGCGCCAGCCCGTTCAAGGTCGTCGTCGGGCACGGCGCGTGGGTCATGCCGGGGTTCCGCAAGGCGGCGTTCCTCGACCTGTCGATGTTCGAGGCGTCCGTGACCGAATCGTGCGTGTCGCGGCAGGGCATCCCGCTACGGGTGACCGCGGTGATCGCAGCCAAGGTCGCTTCGGACGAGGTCAGCATCGTCAACGCGGCCCAGCGTTTCCTCGCCGACCAGAGTCAGACGGCGACGCTGACGGGACGGATCTTCGCCGGTCACCTGCGCAGCATCGTCGGTTCGATGACCGTCGAAGAGTTGATCACCGAGCGTCAGAAGCTCGCCACCGAGGTGCTGGATGCGTCGAAGGAGGAGATGGCGCGCATCGGTTTGCTGGTCGACGCGCTGCAGATCAGCGAGATCAGCGACGGCAACTCCGGCTACATCGCTGCCATGGCCGCACCGCACACTGCGGCGATCCAGCGCGCTGCACAGGTTGCCCAGGCCGAGGCCGACCAGGCTTCGGCGCTCGCCCGCCAGCAGTCGCAGCGAGCCCAGGCGCAGTACGAGCGCGACACCGTGATCGCGCAGGCCGGTTACAAGGCCGAGCAGGCAGCCGCGCAGTCACAAGCTGACGCCGAGGCGTCGAAGGCACAGCAGGCAGGCCTGTCGGCGCAGGCCGCGTACACGTCCGACACCGAGTCGGCGCAGGCCAAGGCGGCGCAGCGCTCCGCGCAGGCGCGCCTCGAGGCCGAGGCCGCCCAGGCCAAGGTCGAAGCCGACACCAAGGCCGCGCGCGCCGAGGCGAACCGGTCCGCCGCGCAGGCCGAGCAGACAGCACTCGCGGCGCGGGCAGAGTACGAGGCGACCGCCAACGCCGCGCAGGCCAAGGCGGCGCAGGCCGGCCCGCTGGCCGCCGCGCAGGCGCAGCAAGAGGTCATCGACGAGCAGACCAAGGCGGCGCAGAAGCGCGCCTCGCTGCGCGAGCAGGAACTGGTGGCCGAGGTCGTCAAGCCGGCGCAGGCCGACGCCGAACGGCTCGAGATCATCGCCCGCGCCGAGGCGAAGAAGACCGAACTCGCCGCCGAGGCGATGGCGACGTCCAACCGCGTCGCGCTCGACCAACTGCTCATCGAGCAGTTGCCCGAGATGGTGCGTGCCGCCGCAACCGGCTTGCAGGGCGCCAAGCTCACGATCTTGAACGGCACCGAGGGCGTCAACGACGTCACCCAGGGCATCGTCGGCACCGGCATGGCGCTGTTCTCGACCGTGAAGGCGCTGCTCGGCAGCGACGACGACGACAAGCCGGCGTCCGATCCCAAGGAGATCGCCGCGCCCGACAAGGCGGCCAAGCTCTCGGACAGCTGATCCACTGAGTCGGGGTGGCGGGATTCGAACCCACGGCCCCTCGCTCCCAAAGCGAGTGCGCTACCAAACTGCGCCACACCCCGGGCGCTTTCGCGCCGCCAGTCTACGCAGCTGCCTTACCGCGGACGATGCCGATAGAACTGAATCACCTGTTGGAAGGTGGGCCGGTTCTGCCAGTCGACCATGGGCTGTCCGACGACGCCGAGCGCGCGGAACTCGATCGAGTCGAACAGCGGCATCTTCTGCCCGGCCGCCTTCGAGTCACTCGAGTTGGTCCACGTCCCGACCTTGTGCCGGTTGCCGTTGGCGGCGAGCAGCTGCTTGTAGGTCTTGAGCAGTGCTGCGTTGAACGCAGCCCTGCACGTACGCAGTCCGCCGCGGCAGAAGTGCTGCTCCAGGCCGGAGTGGAATCCGTCGCGCGGGTGCTGACCGCGCAGCTGCTCGAGCACCGACATGAGGTAGCCCTCGTAGCCGCCGTCGTACGAGCTGCCCAGGTGCGCACCGCCGGAGTTCGGCGTGTTGACGAACTGCATCGGCAACGCCTTGTAACCGACCGCGGTCGCGCCGCCCGTCGAGCCGGGCGAGCCGATGCCACCGGCGGCGAGCAGCCGATCGAAGATCGACCGGATCAGGTTCGGCATCAGCTGATCGCCGATGGCCACCGCCGCGTGGTGCAGGTACTGCGTGTTGGCGGGACGTGCCTTGATGCGGTGCCCGCCTGCAGCGATCCACGACCGCAGTTGCGCGAGCATCGCTTGCACGCCGGCCGGTTCCTTCTGCTTACCGATGACCTTGAGCAGCAACGGCAACACAGTCACCGCATCGAGATCCTGCGAGGCCGCAGTCTCCATAGCGTCGACGACATTGGCCCGCGTGATCTTGCCGTGGTGGATGGCGAACTGATGCTTGAGCTGGCGTTCGAGCATGATCGAGCGATAGATCTGCCCGTACCCGTACTGGTCGTCGGCGGCCGCGAACCGTGGTGCCGGCTTGTTGTTCCAGCTGATCAGGTAACCCTTCTTCGGGTTCACGTCGTGGACGTGCTTCCACGGACCGAGGAAGCCCCTCCATTCCGCGTTGCCCGTCCCCCACTGCGGCATGCTCGGGTCGACGAAGGACGGCCTGATCGGGTCGCGTCCGCTCACGTAGTAGCCGATGTCGTGGTTGTCGACGTAGAACCAGTTGAACGTGTAGAGGATGTGCGACGCGTTCACCATCCACGAGTGCACGTTGTGCGTCAGACCTGGTTCGCCCCACTCGAGGAAGCCGATCACCGAGTCGACGTCGTGGTTGTAGGTCGAACGCTGCAGCACGACCGCGACCGGCTTGCCGTGCCAGGTCGTCCAGCCCTGCACGACACCGTGGATCGTGCGATGGATGACGTGGTCGATCTGCGACGGTTGACCTTGCCCACCGGGCTTCGGGTACGCCGTCTCGGAGTAGTCCTCGGTGATCATCGGGCGGCACTTGCCTTTGTAGAGATAGTTCGTGCCCTGCGCAGCGGGCTTTCCGCCGCCGGGATTGCAGATTTTCTCCAGGCGCGTGTCGATGACGTCGCTGCCTGCTGACGTGGCCGACCACGCGTAGTCCTCACCGCGACCCAGCTCGACGACGCCCGTTCCGGGGAAGGACGCACCCTCGGCTGCATAGCCCGGAGCGTGCAGGTCTTCGAGCGCGAGGATCTGCGGCGCGAAGTACGACACCTGGGGCCCGAACACGGCGACGGGGTGATGTGCGGCGGTGTGGTTGGCGGTGACGAGCAGCGCGTTGCTCATGTGCTTGGGCATCGCGCTCAAACCCTTGATGATCGACATCGCCGTCGGGTTGGGCGCTGAGACCGAGCAGTTCTGCGTGGTGTCGGTCGGGCCGCCGGTGACGGGCTTGCCGTAGTCGGGCAGCGCCCGGGCGCTCTCACGGATCTTGCCCGGGATCTCGTACGGGAACGACTTGCTGGACGTCGTCGGCGCCAGCGGATCGTTGCTGGTGCGGAACTGCGCGAACGCGGACGTGCCGGCCTTGAAGCCGAGCTTCTGCCGCAGGTACTCCAGCAGGTGGGCGTTGGCCATCTCCTGGCCGCCACCCTTGCCGAAGATGCCGCCGATGAGCCCGGCGATCGCGACCACATCGTTGACGCCCCAGTCGGCGGGCGGCCCGACGGCCGCGACGTAGTCGGCGGGCATGAGACTCGGGTTGGTCTTCGCCGCGGCGATGTAGGCGTTCACGCCGTCGACGTAGGAGTAGATCATCGACTTGGCCAGCGCACCCTGCTTGCCGTACTCCTTGGGCAGGTTGTTCACCTGCGCGATCGCGCGCGCCTTTGTGTAGGGAGCGAGCAGCAACTCGTCGTGGTCCATCTGCTCGAAGGCGCAGGACGAACCGAGGAACTGAGCGAGCGTTCCCTCGCCGTAGTTGCGCAGCACGTCCATCAGGAAGAGCCGGTCTTCGGCCTGCGCATATCCGGCACCGAAGGCAGCCGACTGTTTGGTGTTGCCGTAGATGTGCGGGATGTCGTGCTTGTCGCGATAGATCGTGACGTTGGCGTTCGGTTGCTCGGTGCGCGTGATGTCAGTGGGACGCACGCCGAACGACTCGTCGTTGTAGTAGTTGCTCAGCCCGGAATCGGCGAGGCCGTTGTGTCCGTAGAGCAGGCTGTCGTACTTGCCGAGCTGGTCCTGGCTGTTGGGCGGACGGGTTCCGTTCAACTCGAACTGCGCCAGATCGGTCGTGTTCACCAGACCGTTCTCGCCGGGCGGCAGGATGCTCATCGCTCGTCCGTCCGCATAGTCGTTGGCCCGGTAGGCGTGCGACGGCGGTGCTGCGTGCGCGCTCGCGGCGCGTGCCGGAGCGGCACTGGCCGGGCCGGTTGTCGCGTCGACGACGGAGGTGAGACCGACGGTGGTCAGCGCGGCGACGGCGAGCGCGATCCAGCGAGAGCGTGGCACAGTTGAGCCTCCGGAAGTAGAACAGGTTTCAGACGAGCGTCTAGACAGCTAAGCGTGAATCTGCCCAGATCGCCATTCGGGATATCCGCGCGCTCCTAGGATCGAGCGCGTGGCCAGTCGAGCGGGGATCGTCGTCACCGGCACCGAAGTGCTGACCGGTCGCGTCAGCGATCGCAACGGACCATGGCTGGCCGAGCAACTGCGCCTGGCCGGCGTCGATGTGGCGAACGTGATCGTTGTCGGCGATCGGCCCGACGACCTGCGCAACGCACTGGATTTCCTGGCCCGGTCGGGCGTGAACCTGATCATCACCTCGGGCGGCCTCGGCCCGACCGCCGACGATCTGACCGCCGAGATCGTCGCCGACTTCCAGGGCAGACCGCCGGCGCTCGACCCCGCACTGGAGCAGCGCATCGCCGACATCGTCGCCCGGTTGTCGGCCGGCCGCGGCTGGCGCATAGACCCCGACGCGACTGCAGCCGCCACGCGCAAACAGGCGCTCGTGCCCGCCGGCGCGACGGTGCTCGAGCCGGTCGGGACGGCCCCGGGGCTCATCGTTGCGCCACCGGAGGGTGCGTCAGGCCCGCCGATCGCGGTGCTACCCGGCCCGCCGTTCGAGCTGCAGGGCATGTGGGCGCGTGTGATCGCCGATCCCCTCGTCGACGCTGCGCTCGGCAATCGCCCCGAGCTTCGGCAGCGCACGATGCGGCTGTGGAGCGTGCCCGAATCGGAACTCGCAGCGCGGATGCGTGAGCATGACGCGGAACTCGGTGGGCTCGAGATCACGACGTGTCTGCGCGGCGGCGAACTCGAGGTCGTGAGTCGGTTCGCACCCGACGCGCAGGACGCTTACGACGGGTTCGAGCAGCTGATCCGCGCAAGCTTCCAGCGCGAGCTGTTCTCGACTGACGGACGCACTGTCGACGACATCGTCGCCGACGCGTTGCTCGAGCGCGGGCTCACCATCGCCACGGCCGAGTCGTGCACAGCGGGTGGGCTCGCATCGAGGCTGACCGACCGTCCGGGGTCGTCGGCGTACCTGCTCGGCGGCATGGTCGTCTACTCGAATGCGATGAAGACCGAACTCGCCGGCGTGCCCGCGGACCTGATCGAGCGGGTCGGCGCGGTGAGCGCGGAGGTGGCTCTGGCGCTAGCGGAGGGCGCCCGCGACCGGGTCGGCGCGGACCTGGGCGTCGGCATCACCGGCATCGCCGGGCCGGACGGCGGCACGGCCGACAAGCCCGTCGGCTTGGTGTACTTCTGCGTCGCGAGCGATCAGGAACCGTTGGCACGCAAGGTGATGGTGCCCGGTTCACGCGCGGACGTGCGGGCGCGGTCGGTCACGATCGCGCTGCACCTCGTCCGGCGACTACTGGGCCTGTAGCTCAACCGGTAACGGTCACCTCACCGGGCGCGGACACGTGCAGCAGCGTCCACCCGTGGCCGTCCGGACTCAGGTTTGCCTGCACGCCGGGCGAGCCGTCGGCGTCCAGCACCGACGACCATCGCACGCGCAACGCGACAGTCGTCTTGTGCGGTGCAGTGATGACGAGTTCGTTCTGATCGGCATCAACCATCCGGGCAGGACGGCCGGCGATCGGCACGGGAGCGCGGACTGCGAACAGTTCCCACTGCGCGTTGCTCCAGATCGGCGTCAGGTACGACGTGTTGCTCTGCACGAGTTGGTACTCGGCGTTCTCGTACAGCGTGCGCCGGTGCAGCAGCACGTAGCCCACGGCGTTCGCGTCCAGCCATGTGCGGTACTGGTCGGCGGTCAGCGAGCCGCTGGTGACGGTCGGGTTCAGCGCGAGGTCGACCTGCGTCTCATAGCCACGCGCCAGCAGGGCGTGGGGCAGCAGCAGATCGCTGGCGTCGTGCGTGCCGTCGGGGATGACTTCGAGTCGGTACTGCGCGAGTCCGGGCAGTCGGTCGAGCCGGTGCAGAAGCGGGCCGTACTGCGCCGTTTGAGCGACCGGCCCGAAGGCTGTGCGCAGATCGCCCATCGTGGCCGAGATTCCGCCGTACACGCCGAGCGAGACGCACGCCAGCGTGACGATCGCCGATCGTCGCGCGGTCGCAACGACCGCGGGCGGCAACCAGATCCACACCATGCGGTCGAAGTTGCCGCCCAATGGCGTCGGTATCGCGGCGAGCACGACGCAGACGATTGCGCTGACGAGCACGGGCACGACGACGAAGATCTTCGGCCGCGCGATCGCCATTGCACACAGCGCGAGGATCAACGCGTTGGCCGTCGGCCAGTCGAACGGCTCGGTACCGATCGAGCCGTAGAGCAACCCGAGCACGGCGAGTGTCACCAGCGTGGTTGCGAGAACCACACTGGCGAGCAGGCGATAGGTTTTGCCGAGCCACAACGTCCCGGTGAGCGCGATGGCGAGAAAGACGCCGGCGACCGGTGACGCCAACACGACGAAGACGCCGGCCGGGACGGCGAGTACCCACCAGCGACGCCGGATCGCGATCACCGCGGCAAGTGCACCGACTGTTCCGACCGTGAACGCGATTCGTCCGCTCCACAGATCGAACCCGGCCGCAACGGTGACGACCCACGTGGCCGCGAGCGGGTGGGCACTCCCCCGCACGGCCGCCGGGCACAACAACGTGATCGCGACTGTCGCGACGGCGCCGAGCGCGGCGGCACCGATCAATGTCGACAGGAACGGCACGACGATCGAGTAGGCGCCAGGTGGCGTGGCGCCGCCGAACCACCCGAACCAGTAGTCGAGTCCGACGCCGTGGGCTGCGGCGAACTCACGGGCCCGGGCCGCCCAGAGGTCGCCCACCGGTACCTGCAGCGCGACGAACACCGCGCTGCTCACGACCGCCGCCACGACCGGCAACGCAGCAACCGCCACGCGGGCGCGTGGCGGTGCTGCGATCGTGGCCATCAGGTGATCGTGCCGGGTGCTCCCTGAGACGACGTCAAACGAACCGGTTCCTAGGCGTCGCGCCGGCTGAGCACGCTCGCCCCGATCACCAGCGCGATGATCGCGTAGCCGGCGAGGATGGCGAGCCCGACCCAGGGCCCGAACAGGTTCGGGTCGAACTCCGTCGTCGCCGTCACTCGGCTGCCGATGTTGAGCGGCAGGAACTTCGCGACGTCGGTCGAGTACGGATCGGGCAGTGCGTTGGTCAGCAGCGGCGCGACCAGGACGATCCCGAACAGCGTCGCGAGCGCACCGGCGGTGTTGCGGATGATGAACCCGAGGCCGACCGCGAGCAGCCCGATCAGGGTCAGGTAGATGGCGCCCCCGACGATCGCCCGCACGGCCCCTGGCGTGCTGAGGTCGGCCTGGGCGTGCGTGCTGCGCTGAGCCAGTTGACCGAGCTCGAAACCGAGGAAGGTCGTCGGCAGCGAGATCGCGAACGTCACCAGCGCGAAAACCAGCGCCTTCGCGATCAACACCGGATGCCGTCGTGGCACTGCACCGAGCGACGAGCGGATCATGCCCGTGCCGTACTCGCCGGTGATCACGAGCACGCCGAGAACACCGATCGCGAGTTGTGCGAGAAACACTCCACGGAGGCTGACCTCGGTGGCGTCGAACTGGAATTGGGCCTTCGGGCCGCCTCCGCTCTCAAGACGGTGTGCGTGCAGCGCGCTGAACAGCGTGCCGATCCCATCGACGATGACGATCATGACGACGAGGCTGATCCAACTCGACCGCAGCGAGCGGAGCTTGATCCATTCCGAGCGGACGACGCCGAGTTGCGTGACGCGCCCGGTAGGCAGCGTGGCGGCCGTCATCGCACTGCTCCGGCGGTCTCGGTCGTGCCGTGGAATTCGACGGCGTCGCGCGTGATCTCCATGAACGCCTCCTCCAGGGTGGCCTGCTGCGGGGTGAGTTCGACAAGTGGGATCGCCTCGCGCGCTGCGACGAGTCCGATCTGTGCGCTGTCGGTGCCGGTGACGATGAGTTCGTCGGGGTTCGAGCGTTCGACCTCGTAGCCGTCGTCGATGAGTAGCGCGCTCAGTCGGTCGGCCTGCGTGGTGCGCACAAGCACGGCGCCGGTCGTTGCCGTACGCACCACGTCCGCGATGCTGCCCGAGGTGATGAACCGGCCGCGGCCGACGACGATGACCTCAGTTGCGGTGAGTGCCATCTCGCTCATCAGGTGCGACGACACGAAGACCGTGCGTCCTTCGGCTGCGAGCGATTTCAAGAGATTGCGGATCCAGCGGATGCCTTCCGGGTCGAGACCGTTCACGGGCTCGTCGAGCAACAACACCTGCGGATCACCGAGCAGCGCCGCTGCGATGCCGAGCCGCTGCCCCATGCCGAGCGAGAACTTGCCCACCCGCTTGCCGGCGACCTCGTGCAGGCCGACGAGGTCGATCATCTCGTCGACCCGACGCCGCGGAATGTTGTGCGTCGCCGCCATTGCGAGCAGGTGGTTGCGCGCCGAGCGTCCGGTGTGGACGGCGCGTGCCTCGAGCAGCGCGCCGACCTCGTGCAACGGTGCGGGCAGATCGACGTAGCGTTTGCCGTTGATCAACGCCGTTCCGCCTGTCGGTCGGTCGAGCCCGAGCAGCAGCCGCATCGTTGTCGATTTGCCCGAGCCGTTGGGCCCGAGGAATCCCGTCACCGTCCCGGCGCGGACCTCGAAACTCAGGTTCTCCACCGCAGCCTTGTCGCCATATTTCTTGGTCAGTTCCTGCGCTTCGATCATGGACGGAATCATGCGGCACCAACGGCCGTAGAGCATCGGTGCATGCCCTGAGGGCGACCCTGAATTCAGCCCGCTCTCACCGGGGGCGTCACAGCGTTCGCTCACCTCGCGACGTGCGCAGCACGGTATGAAGCGTTGTGTCGTCTGCGCGATCGACAGACAGCTCGGCGCCGACGATGGCGAGTACGCGGTGCACTTCGGCCGGGTCGGGATGGGTCGCGCGGAAGTCGGTCAGTTGCGCTTGCGGCAGCTCACTCGACGATGGATGCGTGGTGTCGCCCCAGTCGATGAGGAACGGGATCAACCCATCAAGCCTCGGAGCGTCGGGTGAGGTGAGTCGCCATGCCAGCAGTTCACCGGACGGAGTGCGGCGCGACATCGCTATGACAGGTCCGGGGTCGTACCCGTTGCTCATCGCGTCGGCCACAGTGGCGTCGATGTCCGTCGTGCGGACCGCCCAGGTCGCGAGCCGTGGCTCTGCGTGCGAGTCGACGCCGAAGGGCCGCGCGCCGACGTGGTCGGGTTGTGCTGGATCGGGTCCGATGATCTCGAGGTAGGCCGTGCCGAGACCGACGAGGTAGTTGGCCGTACCGAGCCCGGCGTGACTGCCGCCTGGAACCGGGCGCAGGCCGGTCGTCTCCTCGAATTCGGCTACCGCGTGCGCGAGATCGGGGACTGCATAAACCAGATGGTCAAGCACGACGGTCATGCCTCGACCGTATGCGGCAGGGCTGAGTCATGACTCGCGATGCCACCACGGATCCCAGCCACTGTCCAGCGCCGCGCTGGAACGAGAGACGAAAGAACAAAGAGCGCGGCGACGGAGAGTACCGCGAGGGTCGAGTATCGCGTTGTTCGGTCCGGTCGGGACGAAGTCCCGAAGCGGGGAGTCCTCGCTGGTAGGTGCGGTTGGCGCTGGAGGGCATGCTTCAGCGCCGGTCAGACTCGGGTCAGTTGGGGTGAGTCGTGGATGCGGTTGCGGCGTGGTCGTTGTTTCGGGATCGACCCAGGCGGGCGGGACCCAGTGGGGTAGGTCGTCGAGCATGATCGAAGACCAGCCCATCTGTTCGAACAGGGCGTGGTTGGCGGTGCAGACAAGGGTGCCGTCGTCGACGCAGGTGCTTCGGGTGATCGCGTAGTCGGTGACGTGATGTGCCTGGGTCCATGACAAGGGCGCATCACAGCCGGGATAGCTGCAGCCTTTGTCTCGGGCGAACATGGCGAGGCGTTGTTGTTCGGTGAACAACCGTTGCTGATCCGAATACGCCGTGATCGCCTTCGTCTTCGACAGCAGGACCAGGATCGCTTTGGCTTTCGGGTCCAGCCACCGGTCGGCGACCGCGACCGGGATCGTGTAGCCGTGGGCGGTCTGGGCGATGCCGGTGCCGTTCGCGTACTCGTCGACGGTGGCGGTGAGGACCAGGGTGGTGGCGCAGCCGTTGGCGGTGGGCAGGTCGCCTGAGGCGTAGAGCAGTTTGAGGCCGTCGAGCAGCGCGTCGTGGCGGCGTTGGCCGGGGGTGCGCGGGTCGCGTTCGCCGTCCGGGCCGGTGTGCGGCTTGCCGAGCGTGTCGAGCAGGGTCTCGAGGTATTCGGCGGCCTCGCAGGTCAGCTCGCCGGCGATCGAGGCCGAGCCCGTCCGCGCGCCGGCGCAGGGTCAGGGTGCGGCGCCGATGCGCGGTTTCGATGTCACGCAACGCGCCGTCCTGATCGACGCGGGCGTAGAGGCCGGTGGCGAAGCGGGCCAGCAGGTCCGGGTCGTGCTCGGCAGCGAACTCGAGCAGCGCGGTCTCGATACAGCGGCGCCGACTGGTCGGCGAGCAGGTCGTCGATCTTGTCCGTCATCTTCACGACCGTGGCCGCGTGCCGGACCGAGATCGACCCGTCGGCCAACGCGGCCGCGGTCTGCGGGTGTTGCGGTTCGACCAGCTCACCGGTGATCAGCGTGCGCCGCGGCGTGACCGCCAGCGCCAGCCGCACCCGCCCAGCCGCATCATTGGCGCCGATCCTCAACGCGTCGCCGCAGCAACACCACCGTCGACTTCGCACCGAGATCATGAGCCAGCCGCTCGGTCTCGACCTGGGCGATCAGGCTCAGCTGTTCGACCTCGATCGCCTGCTTCCGAGCCTCCAGTTCGCGCAGCCGATCCAGCACCGCGGTGCCGGTCAACTGCGAGCTGCTCACGTGTTCGATAATACCCCTTCCGAGGAAGGAATGGTAGACCTGTGGACGGAGAATCCGCATAAATATATGAGGATCGGGTTCCTCGAACCGCCTGGAAACGTTCCGCTCTCGATGGGGCATGCTGTTGCCGTGAGTCGCCCTGGTGCCCGCATCGATATTCGTGCGCTGCTGTGGTCCCGCGTGTACGCAGTGGCGATTGTCTGCGTATTGATCAGTACGATCGCGTGCGTTCCCGTGCTGCACACGACGGTCGAGGCGATCGTCGTCTCGAGCTTGCTCGTCTGCTTCGGCGTCGTGGTTGCTTATCGCACTCTGCGCCTGCGTGTGACGTCTGCGGCCGGCGGCAGCCTCCATGTGAGCAACGGCTTTCGATCACGCCTTATTTTGCGAGCCGACATCGAGGAGTTCCGGATCGACGCGACCGGCGGAGCCAGGGTGGGCAATCTCGTCGTCCAAGTGCTGCTGCGCGACCAAACGACCTACAGCCTGGCGGTCACCGCGTCGCCGGCGTTGTTCGGCGGCAGAAGAACCATACGGTGTCTTGAACAACTTGAAGACTGGCGAACGCAATACTGACCACCATGCGTCCGTTCCACTTCCTCGCCGACATCCACGAGATCGTCAGCGGCGACGAGCTCGCCGAGCGCGCGAAGCTCGCAGAGGACCTGGGCTATCACGCCCTGGTGATCCCCGATCACCTGCTCGGTCAGCTTTCGCCGGTCGTCGCGTTGGCGACAGCTGCAGCGGTGACCTCGACGTTGCGGCTGTCGGCATTCGTGCTCAACAACGATCTGCGGCACCCAGCAGTGCTCGCTCAGGATCTCGCGAGCATCGACGTGCTGTCGGGCGGACGAGTCGACGTTGCGATCGGTGCCGGCTGGAACAAGCCGGAGTACGACGCAATCGGTTTGAGCTTCGATCCGACGCCGGTGCGTCAGGCGCGCCTCGAGGAATCGATCACCGTCCTCAAGGGAATGTTCGCTGCCGAGCCGTTCAGCTTCGCCGGCGAGCACTACACGATCACCGACTACACCGGCGAGCCCACGCCTGTGCAGCGTCCGCACCCGCCCTTCTTCATCGGCGGCGGCGGGCGCCGGACGTTGACGCTCGCGGGACGTGAGGCGGACATCGTCGGTCTTGCACCCCGCATCAGCAAGGACGCCAAGCTCGACGCACACTCGATCACCTGGGACGCGACCAGGGAGAAGATCGATTGGGTCCGCGAGGCGGCCGGCGATCGCTTCGACTCGCTGGAGTTCAACATGTATCCCTCGGCGTGGGCGCCGACGATAACCGACGATGTTCGCGGCGAGCTCGGTCGAGTCATCGATTCGATCCGCGAACGGACGGGCGTCGAGCTGACGTACGACGAAGCCGCCGACTCCCCGCACCTGTTCGTCGGGAGCGTCGACGGCCTCGTCGAAAAGTTCCTGCGTCTGCGCGAGGAACTTGGTATCACTTCAATTCTGTTGGGCGAACTCGGCGAGCTCGCCCCTGTGTTGGAGCGCCTCGCAGGCCAGTAACCCAGTGGTCAGGGCGTCGGCGTGCCGTAGACGCGCTGGGCGTGCTTGGCGTATGCACGGCGTCCCATCGACAGGACGGCTTTGCGCATCGGTCCGGGTACGGCACCGAGCATCTCGCGCATGACCTCGGAGTCGCCGTCGTAGGCGAGCATCCCCAGCATGCGCGGGGCGTCCTTGAACGGCGTGCTGCGCTGGGCGGCCTTGCCGATCTTCGCCCACTCCTTCTGGGTGATGCACGCTTCGACGAGAGGCATCACGTGCTGCTCCTCGGCATCGAGGTGCTCGATCAACGCGGTGTACAGCCGCGTGTAGACCGCGGCGAGGTGAGCAGCGCGTGCGGAGTCGGCGTCCTTGCGCCAGGCCGCCCGCTCGACGACGGTGTGCTCGAGCAACTCGGCTACGACGTGGTGCTGCGATTCCATCAGTTCGACGATCGGAGCGATCTCGGTGGGTACGCGCTCGAGCAGCTTCGGCCAGAGCATCTCGTCCTCGATCGTGTGATGGTGGTGCAGGAATCGGTCGACGAGGTCGAGGTGTGTCGCAACGAGGTTTGCGTGCAGCCGGTCACCGTGCTCGACCGAGCGCAGCAGGTCGGGCGCGAGGCGCAATTCGCGACGAAAGGCCGAGTGAATCGTCTTCATCTCGGCGCCCGCACCGACGGCGGTCTTACGTGTCGGGCCGAGTGAGGGTGGTCGTGGTCATTACGGCTATCTCCTACTGATCGGTATGGGGTATTGCGCAATAGAGAGCGTTGATCCGGGCGCGTGATACATGCTTCGCGCGCCGCGCTCCCGCCACACGCCTGCTAGCAGGACGATGCGACGGGGTGGCTACTACGCCTCGACCCCACATCGATCAGTTGCTGCGATCACCCAGTACGCGCATGGCCCGCAGCGTGTTCCAGCGACTCGGCTTCCCGTCGCCGTCTTCCATGACGAAATGCACCGCGCCGCGATAGGTGTTCTCGAGCAGCCACGTGCCGTCCGGTTGCTGCTTCGACCGCACCAGTTCGACGGCTTCGCGCAGTTGGTCATGCGGTTCGCCCGCGGCACGGAAGTAGTCGAGCGCACGCAACACGTCGTAGTGCCACTGCGTCGGGAACGAGAACTTCAGATAGTCGGGGTCGACCATCTCCCCGGTGCTCAGCCGCCGCATCAACGAGCGATCGAGCAGGTATTGATCACCGCGTCGTCGCGCGTCGGACACCGACTGCGATCCGCCCGCGCGCTCGTACTCGAGCAAGCCCTCAAGCACGCAGATCGTTGTGTCGAACGACGACCGCACCGAGCCGTTCTCGACCTCGCAGTTCCACCCGCCGTCTTCGAGCTGCTCGCCGAGCAATCGTGCGACGACTGCGTCCACGTCGACGCCGAAGTACGCGCCGAGCGCGACCGTGCGCCCGTTGATGCACGGCTCGACCTCACCGTCGAAGAACGCCGATCCGTCGTACTCCCACTTGCAGTTCTCACGGACGAGCGCGACCTTCTCGCGGACGATCTCGGCGTTCGGGTCGACACCGAAGTCGCGTAGCAGGCCGAGCGACGGCAGGGTGGACGTCCACGGTTGGCCCTGCGAGAAATCGCCACGGAAGTCGGCAGGGAAGCACGCGCCGCCGGCCCAGCCGTCGTCAGCGCACAGCGCGAGCAAGCGCGCACCCCAGCCCTCACTCGCCACGCGGGCACGCTCGGCCGCGACGTCATTAGCGCTGGCATCGGTGAGGTCGCGCAGCGCTTGCCACCGCACTGCGGGATCAGAATCGAGCAGCCATTCCGTGACGGTCATCGGCTGGATCCGGTCAGCCCACGCACAGACAGAACGGATGACCGGCCGGGTCGAGGAACACCCGGAACGTAGTGCCCGGCTGGTGATCGTGCTTGGTCGCTCCGAGCTCGAGCACCGCCGCCTCAGCGACGTCGAGATCGTCGACGTCGACATCGATGTGCATCTGCTGCGGGACGTCCTGGCCCGGCCACTGCGGCGCCCGGTACGAGTCGACCTTTTGGAACGCCAGCGAGTCGCCGTACTCGGCGCGAACGGCCGTCCAGTCGTCGTCGTTCTTCTCGATCGTCCAGCCCAGCAGGGCGCCGTAGAACGCGGCCATTGCCTTCGGGTCGGAGCAGTCGAGGACGGTTACGGGAAAGCGTGCGATTGCCATGATCGGCAGTCTAGGAACGGTTGCGGACAAAGGGCGTCCGCAATGACCGCGGCTACAGTCCGGTCAACCGCATTCGCGATCATCGTGTGGTGGACGTCGATGGCGCGATCGCGCCGGACCGGGTCAGCACCGGCCACCGCGCGCCGCTCGTGCTGCTCGCGGCCTGCGTGTTCTTTGCGATCTCGACCGAGATGCTGCCTGTCGGGTTGCTCCCCGAAATCGGCCGCGGCCTTGACGTTTCGTCGTCGGCGGCCGGCGTCCTCGTCTCGGTGTACGCCGTCCTGGTCGCCGTCTTGTCGGTCCCGATCGCGGCGCTCGCGGAGCGCTGGCCGCGCCGCACGGTGCTCGGCGTGCTGCTGGGCGCGTACACGGTGAGCAACATCGTCTTCGCCGTCGCGCCCGACTACGCCGTGGCGGTAGTGGCGCGGACGATCGGCGGCGTGGCGCACGCCGGCTTCTTCGCGGTGTCGGTGGCAGCGGCGGTGTCGTTGGTCGACGCCACGCGGTCGGGACGTGCGATCGCCGTTGTGATGGTGGGCAATGCGCTCGCACTGGTCTTCGGCGTCCCGGTCGGGACGCTGCTGGGAACTGCGCTCGGCTGGCGCTGGGCGTTCGCCGTCCTCGCCGTGGCGTTGGGCGTGCTCGCGGTTGCGGTCGTACGACTCTTGCCCGACCAGGCACCGGCTCGGGCCACTTCGCGGACGTCGGTTCTCGTGGGCATCCGCCGCCCTGCAGTCGTGATCATGGCAAGCGTGATCACACTGCTCGCGCTCGGTCACTTCACCCTCTACACCTACGTGAGCCCACTGCTGCTCCACGACGGTGTCGCACGCGGCGACATCGGAACCGTCCTGTTCGGATACGGCATCGGCGGCCTGATCGGTCTCGCGGCGGCCGGCACGATCGTCGCGCGTCGCCCGTACGAGGCGCTTGCCGTCGACATCGTGTTGACGGCTGTGAGCCTCGTCCTCGCCGCTGTGATCACCTCGACGATCGGGATCATCGCGGTGGTCGCACTGTGGGGAGTCGCGTTCGGCGCCTTCCCGACCCTGACGCAGACCGTCATGCTGCATTCGGCGGGTGATGCCACCGACGCCGCCACGTCCCTCGTCAACGCGACCACCAACATCGGCATCGCGGGCGGCGCCTTGCTCGGTTCACGGCTGCTCGGGGTGATCAACGCGCCCGAACTCGGCTGGGTCGGCGCCGCACTCGTCGCGGCATCATTGCTGCTTTATGCGCCCAGACTGCGTCAACGGCCCCGGGCGACGTAAGGTCGAACCAAGATCGGGTCGGCCGAGGAGGCAACCGATGACGTACGTGGTGCTGATCGTGCTCGTCATCGCGTTGGGCAGCGCCTTGGTGTGGGGCGCCCGCAAGTCTCGTGACGCTGACGAGGACATCAAATACATGAACGAGGGTCGCGGGCCCGGACGCGGAATTCTCGGCGTCTTCGGCAAAGGCAGCAACGACCGCCGGTCGTGACCACACTCAGCAGCCCGATCTACGATCCGCGCATGGCGACGCCGGGCGACCTCGTGGCTGCGCGTAGGTGGACCGAACAGTGCCGGGTCCGTGAGCACGAGCTGTGCCAGCACGTCGGGTCGGCCAGCACTTTCGGTCTGCTCGGCCACAGATGGTTCGTGACCCTCTGCCCGTGTGCCTGCCATTGGGGATGCCCGGCCGATTCGGTGGAACTGTCCGAATCGCAACGTGCCTGTACTTGCACCTCGAACGGTCCCGAGCGGACGAGGAACTTCGAGACGGCGCTGCGGGACAGGGCGAGGTGGCACTCCTTCCGGCGTCGGTGATTACGTGGTGTGGCCCTCGATGTAGCCCATGCCGTTGGTCTCCGGAGGCAATTCCTCTCGCGCCGGCCACGGCGCGGGGGCGTTCACCGACGCGCGGTCGCTGTGTCGCATGACCGCACGGCGTAATCGGCTGTGGCACCACCAGCGAGTGGCAGCCGTCGAGAAGGGGTTGACCAGCGCGCGCATCCGACGCATCACGGTGCCGACATTAGCCGCTCAGCGTCGATGAGGACTCGCTCATCCGGGCTGCGGCCGTCTCGTTGACGGTCCTGATCATCGAGGATCACGATGACACCATGTTCTTCGTGGTCGTTGCGGTGATCGTTGTCCCGTTCTTGCTCATCGCATACTTCGTCGACCGCAAGGACCGCACGCACGGGCACCGGATTGCTGCTTCTCGCGACATCGGCCGAGCAGCGCGCGACGCTCGCTCGGACGCCTGTGCGGTCGACGCGGTCGGGCCGAGCGCGACCAACGGCGTGTCGTGGATGTCCCAACATCGGCGGCGTCGCTAGCCGGATGGACGGTGCGATGCCGATCGCTGCGTGGAGCGGGCGACGAGAATCGAACTCGCGTAATCAGTTTGGAAGACTGAGGCTCTACCATTGAGCTACGCCCGCAGCGCCTTGCGATGAGTCACAATACCGGTCGTGATCAGGCGATTTGCTACAGCAGCGCTCATCGGCACGGCCCTCCTCGTCGTTCCGACGACGCCGCCCGCCTCTGCGGCGACGACGTCACGGCACATCCAGCGTGGTGTCGACATTGCGCAGCGCTACGCGGCCGCGAACGGAATGCGCTCCGGCGTCGCCGTCCTGAACCTGCGCAGCGGCCAGATCTGGCAGGCCGGCGCGGCCCGGCAACCCTTCGCATCCGCGTCCGTCGTCAAGGTCATGATCGCGACGCGACTGCTGTTGACCGGCCAGATGCACGGCACCGTCGCCAAGCGCGCGTGGTCGATGATCACTGCGTCCGACAACGATGCGGCGTGGGCGCTGTACCCGCGCGTGGGACGCGACGGCCTGCTGCCGTGGCTCGAGAAGCACTACCACCTGTCCGGGATCGGCGCGCCGCCCACGATGCATCGCATCTGGGGCAGCACGCAGATCACGGCGCGCGGCATGGTGCGCTTCTACGAGGCGGTCTCGCACGATCACGCCGTGTGGCCGTGGCTGCTGCGCGCGATGCACGCGTACAAGAAGGTCAGCGCGAGCGGCGAACCGAACGCGTTCGGTCTCGCCAAGGCCGCGCCGAAGTCGGCGATCAAGAACGGGTGGGACACCAACCGCGACGTGCGGCATCCGTCCAACGCGATCATCAACACGACCGGCATCACCATCAACGACGGCTGGGCGGTCGCGATCCTGTCCGAAGGGCCGCACCGTCTCTACTACTCGGGCGGCGAAAGCGTCGTCACCGGTGAGGCGATCCGGGTCATCCGCGGCATCACCGGTGGCCCGATCCCGCCGGTACCCGGCCCCCGAACCGTCGTCCTCGATCCCGGTCACAACGGCGGCAACAGCACGCACCTGCGCGAGATCAATCGACTCGTCTACGCGGGTTACGGCCGCTACAAGCCGTGCAACACGACAGGCACGGCGACCAACGCCGGCTATCCCGAACACGCCTTCACCTGGCGCGTCGCGAACCGGGTGCGCAGCATGCTGATCGCAGACCACATCCGCGTGATCATGACGCGGAACAGTGACACCGGCGTCGGTCCGTGCGTCAACCGCCGCGCAGCGATCGAGAGCACCAAGGGCGTCAGCGCATCCATCGCGATCCACGCCGACGGCGCGCCCTCGTCCGACCACGGGTTCCACCTGTGCGTCGACAGCCGCCGGCCCGAGGGCGCGAGTGCAAAAACGGTGCAGCTGACGCGGGCGCTCAACGCTGACCTGCACCGCACGCTCGCGTCGTCGTCCGGGCTCACCGTCGCCAACTACGTCGGCAACAACGGGTACTACTACCGCGACGACCTCGCCGGGTTGAATCTGTCGAAGAGCCCGACCGCGTTCCTCGAACTCGGCAACATGCGCAACGCGTCCGATGCCGCGAAGCAGAGCTCGCCGTCCGGACGGGGCCGGATCGCGGCGGCGATCACGCGTGGGATCCTGGCCTACCTGAACTCCCTCTCCTAGGACGGCGCATGAATCCGATGCGGTTGACCGGACCGCCCATGCCGATCGAGCTCGGCGGGAAGCCCGTCCCCACCGTCGGACGAGTCCGCATGTACGTATGCGGCATCACGCCCTACGACGTAACGCATCTCGGTCACGCGGCGACCTACATCTGGTCCGATCTCGTCGACCGGGTGTTGTCGTGGCACGGCCACACCGTCACGGTCGCGCGCAACGTGACCGACGTCGACGACGTGCTGTTCGCCGAGGCGCGGCGCCGCGGTGAGCCGTACTCGATGATGGCCACGCTGCAACGCGCGACGTTCGAGTCGACGATGGCGACGCTGCGGGTGCGCGTTCCAGACCATTCGCCAACCGCAGCACAGGCCGTCGGCCACGTAGTGCAACTGGCGACGGCGTTGCTCGCGCGCGACCGCGCGTACGTGCGGGGCGGGACGGTCTACGCGCGCACGGCGTCGGCCGTCGGTGACCTCGACCGCGACACGGCGTTGCGACTCTCGGCCGAGTACCACGACCACCCGGACGACCCGAACAAGGACGACCCGCTCGACGTCGCCGTCTGGCAGGAGACCTCCGACCAGGAAATCAGCTGGCCCTCGCCGTGGGGTGAGGGCCGGCCGGGTTGGCATGCCGAGTGCGCGGCGATGGTGCTCGCGCTGTACGGGCCGAGCGTCGACATCCACTGCGGCGGCGCCGACCTCGTCTACCCGCACCACGCCTGCGAGGCGGCACTCGCCGAAGGCGCCACCGGCGTCGCGCCGTTCGCTCGTGCGTGGGTGCGAGCCGGAATCGTCACCGTGGCCGGCGCGAAGATGGCGAAGTCGACCGGCAATCTCGTGCTGATCGAACAATTGTTGGGCAGCTATTCACCGGCGGCCGTCCGGTTGCTCTGCCTGAACCGGCCGTGGGCCGAGACCTGGGATTACGACCGCGCCGATCTCGATGCCGCTGCTGCCACGATCGAGCAGCTGTACACGGCCGCGGCCCGTCCCGACGGCGGCGACGCCGGTCAGGCGGCAGTGCCCGCGGCACTGCTCGACGATCTCGATGTCGCAACCGCGCTCGCGATCGCGCTCGAGGACGGCGGCCAGGCGGCCCGCACGCTCGTGGAGCTGCTCGCCCTGTCGTGACGGCTCAGACGAGCGAAGCCACGTGCGGGACGAGGGCCCGCAACGCCTGTCCGCGATGGCTGATCGAGTCCTTCTCATCCGACGGCAACTCGGCGCTGGTCACCTCGTAACCATCCGGGACGAAGATCGGGTCGTAGCCGAAGCCGTTCTCGCCACGCGGTGCGCGGATCAGCCGACCGGGCATCCGCCCGTCGACGACGGTCTCGCCCTTGGCCGAGACCAGCGCGACCGCGCAGACGAACGCCGCTCCCAGCCGCTCGTCCGGCGTATCGGACAGCTGCGCGAGCACCAACTCGAGGTTCGCGCGGTCGTCGCCGTGGCGACCCGACCACCGCGCCGACAGCACGCCCGGCATGCCGTTCAGCGCATCGACCGTCAGCCCGGAGTCGTCGGCAACCGTCGGCAGCCCGGTGTGCGCGAAACCCTCACGCGCTTTGATCAACGCGTTGTCGGCGAACGTCGCGCCCGATTCCGGGACCTCGTCGTAGGCCGGCACGTCGTCGAGACCGAGCACGTCGACACCCGGCACGGCGGCAGCCACGATGCGGCGCATCTCGACGAGCTTCTTCGGGTTCCGCGACGCGAGGAGCAGATCGGTCAACTCTGCAACGCCTTGTGCTGCGCCTCGGTGAGCGATGCGCACCCGGCGACCGCGAGATCGAGCAGCGCGTCGAGTTCGTCCCGCCGGAACGGCGTGCCCTCGGCCGTCCCCTGCACCTCGACGAACTCGCCGCTGCCGGTGACCACGACATTCATGTCGGTCTCGGCACGCACGTCTTCTTCGTACATCAGGTCGAGGCGCGGTTCACCGTCGATGACACCGACCGACACCGCCGAGATCGAGTTGATCAACGGTTCGGGGCGGGCGAGCGAGCCCTTCTCGCGCAGCCACGACACCGCGTCGGCAAGCGCCACGTAGGCACCGGTGATCGCTGCCGTGCGTGTGCCGCCGTCGGCCTGCAACACGTCGCAGTCGATCGAGATCGAGTTCTCGCCCAGCGCAGACAGGTCGATCGCGGCGCGCAGCGAGCGACCGATCAGGCGCGAGATCTCGTGCGTGCGACCGCCGATCTTGCCGCGCACCGATTCGCGGTCGTTGCGGGTGAGCGTGGCTCGCGGCAGCATCGCGTATTCGGCGGTCACCCAGCCGAGGCCGCTGCCCTTGCGCCAGCGGGGCACGCCCTGCTGCACGGACGCGGCGCACAGCACCTTCGTCTCACCGAACTCGACGAGCGCGGAGCCTTCGGCGTACTTCTGCCAGTCGCGCGTGATCGTGACGGGACGGAGTTGGTCGGCGGAGCGACCGTCGGGACGTGGCGTCGGCATGCACCGAGCCTACGGAGCGCGTCGGACGGAGATCGTCGAGCCCAGGAACATCACCGCGCGCTGGAACTCCGGTTCCTTCCAGTAGTCCGAATGCCGCTTCGGCGCAGGGACGTCCGTGCTCCCCGGCGCCGGCCCGAACGGCGGGTCGATCAGGTGCGCGTCGATGTGCAGCCCACCGAGCGCGGCAACAGCGGGATCACCTGCTGCGACAGCGGTCCACGGTGGCTGCGCCTCGGCCGGCGGACCGAGGCTGATCGGACCGCCGAGGTAGTCGGTGTAGCGCCACAGATTGCGCCACCGCGGCATTGCACCGTCGGCTTCACGGTCGGTGAGCAGGTCGGCGAGCGCCCCCAGGGTGTCCGCTCCGAAGTAGGCCGGGAAGTACCGGCTGTAGAGACGACGCAGCACGCAGCCGCAGCTGAGGAACGCGACGCTCGGCACGACCTCCTGCCCGGGAGCCACAAGTTCGTCGTGGCGCTGCAGTTGCAGCATCGCCGCCGCGCTCAACACGGTGCCCTGGCTGTGCGCGGCAAGCACGACGCCGTACCCGTTGCCGGCATGCAGGTGCGCGCGCTCAACCAAGTCGGGCACGGCACGCTCGGCGTAACAGGGCGCAGCGAGCGGATGGCCGAGCCGGGGCCAGAACGACGCGAGATCCCACAGGATGCCGACCGAGCGCCGCAGCGACTGCCTGCGGAATGCGTAGTAACCGAGGGCGACGAGCCCGATCAAGGTCAACACCACCGCGTACGCGCCGGCAGCTTCCAGGTTGCGTACCGAGAGGAAGCCGAGACTGGTGCTGCCGCGCAACCAGTCCGTCGCTGCGGAGACACCGAAGACGTGCTCGAGGAACAGCAGCACACCGATGATCTCGCTCATCACCGCACCGGCGACCATCAGCAGCACGATCGGTCGCCCACCGATGTCGACAACGCCGCCGAGCCACATCGCGCGCAGGATCGCGGTGCGGCGCTTGCGGTCGCCGCCGGTCCAGTCGCTGCCGTAGTCGCCGACGCCTGCGCCGGGCACGATCAGCTTGCTCGTGTCGCGCACTCGCGCCAGGCGGATCGCGCCGTAGCTGCCGCAGCCGATGAGCACAAGAGCGGCGAACGCGACGGCGACCGCGTAGGCGGTGCCCGCGTCGACGATGACCTCCGGATAGCTGAAGTAGGGCTTGCGTGGGCTGATGTCGGTCGGACGCGGAATGGTGTGGTGGGCGTGCAACCACCCGCCGGCGAACAGGTAGACGCCCGCGGTGAACACCGCTCCCATGAACACGGCCATCACCGACAGCACCCACGTGCCGTAACCCGCCATGCCCGCCGACGGACCGCGCTCGCCGAAGTCCACCGGCCGCGCGGCCGCGCGAGCCGCGCGCCAGACGACGACCAGCAACACGACCAGCAGGCCCAATTCTGCGAGCAACAACCACAGCGCCGTACCCGCGTAGCCGGGCAGACCCGGCGGCGTCGAGTGTGGGACGCCGTACGGCCCTGGCGTGAAGTCGGCGATCGCGACCGTCGTGGCCACGGATGGCTTGTCGGCGAGGAAAGCGAATCGAATTCCCTCGGCCGCGCCGGCGCCGAGCAAGGCCGAGCCGGCACACGAGGCTCGCGATCATCCAGCCGGCGCGACTCGTATGGTGCCGTGAAGCTCTCTATCGCGACGGCGACAGCCGCGAATATCGCCGCACCGATACCGACGACGAGGCCGAGTACGTGCAGCCATCCGTCCAGGGCACCGGCGCCGAACGCGACGACCATGCCGACACCGGTCTGCAGATGCGACTGCCCGCAGCCTGCGCACCGGACACTCGTTCTGCCACATCCAGCGCGACTTGAGCCCGGGCGGCTCGGGTCCGCTCGCGCGCGGTTCAGCGAGCGTGTCGAGCACGCCGACGGCCTCGTACGCGCGCGATCGTCCGCCCGCCGATGAGCCACAGCAGCGCCAGGACGAAGCAGCGGCACGACAGCGCACCGACGAGGAATTGGTGCGCCTCAGTATGGCCGAACAGGATGCCGTCGAGCCACGGAGGACCGGCAGAGCAGGTGTCCAACATGCGCGCATTGGTAGCCGGTCAGGTCCATGCCGACGCCGATGAACGCCATCACGAAGACCGCGGTCGAGCACAGCGCGAGCCAACGTCCGAGCAGCCAGAGCAGGTAAAGGTCGTGGACCGGCGCCCTTCGAGTCCGTCGGCGGGTCCGCCGGCCGCATCCGCGGTGCGACGTTGAGCAGCGAGAACGGAAGCAGTAGCAACCACAGCGAACGCCACGCCGAGCCGGAGGTGAGCCCGCCCCACGCGTAGCCCTCGAGGTAGGGCCCGTCGAAGTCTGCGACGGCCGCGCCCGGGTCTCGACACGAAACGATCGCTGATGTCATCGGGATTGGCCGAGCGGTAGAAGCCGGCGCGTGCATCACCGTCCAACAAGACGACGTTCGGACGATCGAGCAGGTCCTGCGGCGGCGTGCCGGACACACCGTGCACGCGTACCTCGACCACGTCGCGGTCTTGCATGGCGCCCCCTTGCGACCGTGGCGCGACAATAGCGCTGACAAGCGGCTATCAGCGGCTGTCAGCGCCGTGTGACCGTCGTGTCAGCGCAGCCCGCGACTGTAGTGGCATGACACAACGCAACCTTGACTATGCGATCGAGGCGCACGGCCTGACCAAACGCTTCGGCGACACGCAGGCGCTGGCCGGCATCGATCTCGCAGTCCGTCCCGGCACCGTGCTCGGCGTGCTCGGGCCGAACGGTGCAGGCAAGACGACGGCCGTCCGGATTCTGACGACGCTGCTCCGTGCGGACGAGGGCTCCGCGCTCGTCGGCGGGTACGACGTCGCTCGGGACGCCCAGCACGTGCGGCGCCTGATCGGGCTCACCGGCCAGTACGCGTCGGTCGACGAGGATCTCACCGGCACCCAGAACCTCGTCATGATCGGCCAGCTGCTCGATCTGTCGTCGCGCGATGCCCGAACACGCGCGAGCGAGCTGCTCGCATGGTTCGACCTCACCGACGCCGCGAACCGGGTCGCGAAGACCTACTCCGGTGGCATGCGCCGCCGCCTCGACCTCGCCGCATCGCTCGTCGGCCGTCCGGACGTGATCTTCCTCGACGAACCGACGACCGGTCTCGACCCGGCCAAGCGCGAGGACATGTGGGACGTCGTGCGCCACCTCGTCGACGACGGTTCGACCGTGCTGCTCACCACGCAGTATCTCGAAGAGGCTGATGCGCTCGCCGATGAGATCACCGTCATCGACCACGGCAGCGTGATCGCGCACGACACCCCGCACGGGCTCAAGCGCATCGTCGGCGGGCAGCGGCTCTCGGTTCGGCCGGCCGATCCGGCGCACCTCGACGAGCTGCGCCGCATCCTCGCCGACATGACCGGCACGACACCCGAAGCCGACGGCCGCGATCGACTCACGGTCAAGGTCGACGGCGACGAGATCCTGCCCGTCGCCGTCAACCGCCTGCACGAAGCGAACATCCGCGTCGACGAACTGTCCCTCCATCTGCCCAGCCTCGACGAGGTGTTCTTCACCTTGACCGGCACCCGCACAGCTACCGACATCGAGGAGGTCGCATGACCACCGTTCTTGAGGCCCCATCGGCCACGACCGTCACAGCCGCGGCGTCGCCGCGCACCCGCTACCTGCGCCACGCACTCGTGGTCGCCAAGCGCAGCCTGATCAAGACCTGGCGCACACCCGAGCAACTGATCGACGTCACGATCCAGCCGATCATCTTCCTGCTGCTGTTCGTCTACGTGTTCGGTGGCGCGATCTCGCACGGCTCGCAGCACGACTACCTGCAGTACCTGCTGCCCGGTCTGCTCGGCCAGGGCATCGCCATGGGCAGCATCGCGCTCGGCCAGAACCTGAACGCCGACATCGAGAAGGGGGTCTTCGACCGGTTCCGCTCACTGCCGATCGGCCGGCTCGTACCGCTGCTCGGCGCAGTCATGGCCGACTTCTTCCGCTACCTGATCATGTGCTCGGTGTTCCTGGGCTTCGGTTACGTGCTCGGGTTCCGGGTGCAGACCGGTGTTGCCGCTGCCCTGGCCGCGGTCGCGGTCGCGGTCGGCTTCGCACTGTGCTTCGCGTGGATCTCGGTGTGGGTCGGCATGAAGGCGCGCACCTCCGGCGCCGTGCAGGGCATCATGTTCTTGTTGATCTTCCCGCTGTCGTTCGGCAGCAGCACGTTCGTCCCGATCAACTCGATGCCGGGGTGGCTGCAGGCGTTCACGAAGGTCAACCCGATCACCCACCTGGTCGGCGTCGTCCGCGGCCTGATGATCGGCGGCCCCGTCGCCTCGCACCTGATGTGGACGGCGGTGTGGGCGGTCGGCCTGCTCGCAGTGTTCGTGCCACTCGCACTGCGCGCCTACAAGCGCCGGGTCTGATCGCTCAGCGTGTCAGGGCCTCGGTCGGGTCGAGTCGCTTCAGTGCGGCGTCCCGGTCGAGGCCCTTCCCGCGCGCGTACGCCGCGTCGAACCCGTCCTTACCGAGCACGGTGGTCAGGTCGCCGGTCAGCCGTCGTATCTCGACCGAACTGAGGTCGTCGGCACCTCGCAACACTGCCGCGGCACCGAGCACCTCGGCCGCCGCGACGGTCTGCTCGGCGGCCAGCAGGGCGGCCGACACCACGACGCCGACCATTGATTCGATCGGGGCGTCGCGTGTCGACACCGCCGCGGTGTACGCCCCGCTGAGCAAGGTGGCCATGCTTGTGCGGTCCGGCTCGTCGATGCGTAGCCGCGCCGCCATCGAGAGGGTGATCGCGCGGCCGTGGGACATAGCCGGGTGTGCCGCCGGAAGCACCGCGAGCCGCTCGAGCGCGGTGTCGCTCATCGAGCGGGCCAGGTCGACCTCGCCGAGCTGACGCTCGACGTCGGCGAGCAGGCTCAGCATGAACACCGACTCGAGCTGAGCGCCCGCTTCCTCGGCGAGATCGACGGCGCGGCGCATCAGTTCACGCGCCCGGACGCCGTCACCACGCCGAAGCGCGACGTCGGACAGGCGCACGAGCAGGAAGGTCTCGTCCTCGGTCGATGTCAGCAGCCGCATCAGCCCGAGCGCCTCGGTGAAGGCCGCCTCGGCCTCGTCCAGCCGGCCCTGCAGGACGAGCAACGTTGCGAGCGCGCTCAGCGAGTTGGCAAGCCCCCACCGCTCTCCGATCGCGCGGAAGCCCTCCAGTGCAATCGCGATGTCGTACTCCATCGCCGCGAGATCGCCATTGTTCTCGGCCACGTTGGCGCGGAACATCCGGGCAGCGGCGCGCGTCCATTCGTGGTCACTCTCGAGGCCCTCGGCGAGCAGCCGGTCGGTGAGCTCGAGCAGTCCCGCGAAAAAGGCCACGGCAGGCCGAAGAATTCCGAGTAGCGGCCGGTCGTCGAGGTCGGCGTCGGCCAACCGCTCGGCGATCAGGACGAGCTGCTGCATGCCCAGCTCGACATCGTCCTGTCCGGCCTGCGCAGCAGCCGTCATCGTCGCGAGCGCAGCGGCGACCCACCGCAACGGACTGTTCTCGGCACCGGGCACATCCAGCGCGTCCTGCATCCATGGGCCGAGGTCGTGGCTACCGATCATCATCGCGTACGCCCCGAGGTCGACCGCGATCTGCACCGCACCGTCCGCGTCCTGCATGTCGCAGCGGAATCGCAACGCGGCGAGGATGTTCCCGCGCTCGTTGTTGAGCCGGTCGAACCACGGCAGCTGATCGGCGCTGATCAAGTGTGCCTGCGCGTCGCTCACGAGCTGCGCGAAATGATCGGCATGCCGGGCGCGAAGTGCTTCGAGCCCGCCGTGCTCTGCCAGCCGCTCGGCGCCGTACTCGCGAATCGTCTCCAGCATGCGGTAACGCTCGCCGTCGGCGACCAGCTGCAACAACGACTTGTCGAGCAGCGACGCCAACAGATCGGGGATCGCATCGGCGTCCAGCCTGTCGTCGCTGCACACCGCGGTCGCGCTCGCGACGGTCACCCCGGCCGGGAACACGGCGATGCGCTCGGCGAGCAGCCGCTCGTCCGCGGTGAGCAGCTCCCAGCTCCACTCGACGACCGCACGCAGTGTGCGATGCCGCGGCAAGGCGGTACGGCTGCCGCCGGTGAGCAGCCGGAAGCGGTTGGAAAGCCGCTCGGCAATGTCGTTGATCGACATGGCGCGCAACCGCGCCGCGGCGAGCTCGATCGCGAGCGGCAGCCCGTCCAGCCGGCGCACGATCTCGACAACGGCGCCGATGGAGCGTTCGTCGATCACGACATCCGGACGGGCGGCCGCGGCACGGTCGGCGAACAGCCGTACGGCCGGAAATTCCAGCGCGAACTCAACCCCACTTCCGGCGGGTGGCTGGCCGAGCGGCGGTACGGCAAGCACGACCTCGCCGATGATGCCGAGTGGTTCGCGGCTGGTCGCGAGCACGCGGACGTCGGGGCACAGCCCGAGCAGGTGTTCGGCCAGGCGTGCACTCGCGTCGATCACGTGTTCGCAGTTGTCGAGCACGATCACTGCCGTCTTGTCGGCGAGCATGTCGGCGAGCCTGGTGTCGGCGTCCTGCGCCGCGGGCGTGGCCCGGCGATCGAGCAGGTGTTTCTCGCGCAGGCCGAGCGCGCTCAGCACGGCCTGAGGAACGTCGGCGCCATCGGTCACGGCCGCGAGTTCGGCGAGCCATACGCCGTCGCGCACCATCAGCTTCGCCCCGGCCTCGCTCGCAAGCCGGGTCTTGCCCGCTCCGCCCGGGCCGACGATCGTGACGAGCCGATGCTCGGCGAGCGCTTTCGCAACCCGCGCCAGTTCCTCGTCGCGGCCCACGAAGCTCGTGAACTGCGCGCGCAGGTTGCTGCGGCGATGGGTGTGTGGCTCGGACTCGCCGCGCAGCACAGCCATGTGCGCGGCCTGCAACTCAGCGCCGGGATCGACACCGAGCTCGTCAGCCAGGCGATGGCGCAGGTCGTCGTATGCGTGCAGCGCATCGGCCTGGCGTCCCGCGGCCGCGAGCGCAGTGACCAGCGCGGCACCGACGCGCTCGTCGAGCGGGTGTTCGTCGTGCAGTGCGGCCAGATCGGTAAGCGCGCGCTCCGGTTCGCCGAGCGCGAGTTGGGCGGTGGCGCTGTCGATGCGGGCGGTCACGCGCAACTGGTCGAATCGCGCCGCACTGACGTCGTCGGCGAGCATCGGTCCGCGCCACAGCTGGAGCGCGTCATGCAGTCGCGACGCCGCGTCGGCGACGTCGCCCGTGCGCAGCGAGCGGCCACCGGAGGTGACGAGTTCCTCGAAGCGGAACGCGTCCACGTCGTCACGGCTGATCGCCAGTCGGTAACCCTCAGCCGACTGCGTGATCGGCGCCGTCTCGCCGAGCGTGCGGCGCAGTCTCGACACGAGTGCCTGCAGTGCGTTCGCGGCATCGGCCGGGCGGCTCGTCGACCCCATACGGCTTCGGCCAGGGCACCGACCGAAACAGCACGGCCGGCATCGAGCGCCAGCCGGCGTAGCAACGACCGCAGCCGTGCTCCAGCCACCTCGACCGCGGCACCACTCGCGTCGCGGACGGCGAGCGGGCCGAGGATCCCCACGTCCACGCGTCCACTGTCCCACGGGGCAAGATCGCAGTATGCGCAGTGAGACGCTCTCGATCCGCACCGGTGACCGGCCGAACGTCCATGACCTCAGCGCTGAGTGCGCAGCGTTCGTCCGCGATGCCGGGGACGGGTTGCTCAACGTGTTCGTCCCGCACGCAACTGCGGGGCTGGCGATCATCGAGACCGGCGCAGGCAGCGACGACGACCTGCTGAGCGCGCTCGAGACGGTCCTCCCGCGAGATGCCCGTTGGTCACATCGCCACGGGAGCCCCGGCCACGGGCGCGATCACGTGCTGCCTGCCTTCGTCGCGCCGTCGCTCGTGGTGCCGGTGCTGGACGGACGGATGACGCTGGGCACCTGGCAATCGATCTGCCTCGTCGACACCAACGTCGACAACGCGGTGCGCGAGGTCCGACTGAGCTTCGTCGCCTGGCTGAGTCAGCCGTCGGGTTGCAGCAGCGACCCGCGCCGGCGGCCGCACCTCGCCGGAATCGGCAAAAGCCTCGATCTCGCGCGCCACGGTGGCCGGCTCGCTGCGGTGCGGCGTGTGCCCGACTCCGTCCAGCAACCGGATCTGGCTCCACGGAAGCATCGACGTCACGTTCTTCGCCTGCCACGGCGGCAGCACGCGATCCTCGCGTCCCCACATGACGAGGATCGGGATGCGCGAGTTGATGACGATCTGCGTCCGGTCGATGTCGGCGCTCAAGGCGAGGCTTTCGCGCACGCTGGCCTGGAACTGCTCACGGGCCTGCTCGGTGCGCAGCCGGTCGTAGGTCTCCATGAGTTCGGACACCCGCACCCGGCTGGTCTCGGAGTTCGACTCGACCCGGGCGGCGATGCGTTCGATCGTGCGCGACGCACGAGGGCTGTAGAGCGCGCGGAGCAGCCGAGCGCCGGCCCGCGTGCCCATGAACGGGACGACCGGGTTGAGCTCGACGCCGAATCCGCCGGGGGCGATCAACGCGAGGCCCGCGCAGCGCGCCGGGAAGTGGTGCGCGGTCAGCAGCGAGACCGCACCGCCGAACGAGTGCCCGACGAAGACCGCCGACGTGACGTCCATCCGGGCCAGCAGCGCCTCGAGGCCGATGGCGAGATCGTCGGCGTGCGGGACGCTGTGCACCGATGAGTTGAGTGCGTAGCCGGGCAGATCGACCGCGATGACCCGGAAGCGGTGGGCCAGGAGCGGGGCTACGCGGCTCCACGTCGTGGAGTCGGTACCGAGACCGTGCACGAGGATCAGAGGGTCGCCCGTGCCGGACTCCTCGACGCGCCATTCGGTGGCGGCACCGAGGCGCACGTCAGACACCGCGCTCCCCCGTCACGCGCGCCACCCTAACCGTTGGAACCTGCTCTCGGATGTGCAGCAGGTTACGAGTCCTTGCGACCTCGGTGTTCGCGATCGGCAGCTCTCAGCACGTTCTTCAGTCCCTCGCGCTTGCTCAGCAGCGAATCGAGCTGGTCGTAGTCGAGCCGGACGGCGCGGACCCGGCCGTGGGTCGCAACAGTCGCGTGCCGCTGGCCGCCGTCGAGATAGGCCATCTCACCGATGATCGCCCCGGAACCGAGCGAAGCGACGATCGTGCGTCCGACGAGCACGTTGGCCTCACCGGACAGCAGGATGTATGCAGCATCGGCTGGGGTGCCCTCCTGGACGAAGGCCCATCCGTCCGGCAGCGTCACGACGCGGCCCGCCTCGGCCAGCGCGAGAAGATCGTCCTTGCTGCACTCGCGCAGGTTGGGCAGGTCGGACAGTTCGTCGGCCAGTGCGCGCTGCTCGCGGTGGGGCACCGTGGTCTCCTCAGGGGTCGGCGGGGTGGTCGGCTGGTCCGGACGGCGTGTGCCACAGCATAGGGGCCGTCCTGGCGAGGTGACCTGCTGAAAACAATGACCGGTTTCCGCACGTGCGATCCCGGTTATCCTCTTTGTGCGTGGCTGCGGCCTGAGGGGGCCGGTCCTGTCAGTGGCCACGTGTGCGCCGACGCGTTCCGGCTCGTTCGGTGCGGTGTGCGAGCGCACGTAACGCCGGTGGCGAGCCAAGCGCCACCGGCGTTACCTCGTGTTCTCGAGGGGTTGATCAGGCGGTTCCGTCGCTCCCGCGCACCCGGCTAGGCTGTGCCGCGTGGGCCTGCTGACACCGCTCGCGGTCCGCATCGGCGCGATCCCCTGGATGCCGAAACTGCTTCCCCAGATCGTCTGGGTCGACACCCGTCTCCAGCGAGCGACCCGTGGCCGTTACACGCTGCTCGACGTCGCCGGCCTGCCGAATCTGATGCTCACCGTCGTGGGTCGCAAGAGCGGCGTGCCACGCAGCACACCGTTGCTCTGCGTCCCCTACGAGGACACCTACCTGATCGCCGGTTCCTACTTCGGTGGGCCGAAGGAACCGATCTGGGTCGCCAACCTCGAAGCGGCGATGGCCGGTGAGATGCGCGTGGACGGGCGCACGATGGCGTTCACTGCGCGCGCGGTCGAGGGTGACGAGCGTGATCGGCTGTGGCTCCACATGCAGCAGACGTGGCCGAACTTCGCCAAATACGAGCAGCGCACCAACCGCACGATCAAGGTGTTCCAGCTGATCCCGCAGTGATGCGCAAGTGCACCCCATGAGAGTGCAGTAGCGCGCCGGGCGAGTCGGATCCCCATAGATGCCCCCGCACCGATCGACGACCCGCCCGGCGTCGCGCTACGAACAAATCCATACCCTCAAGACGATCACAACTAACACGCAAGAAAACTTCAAGAAAACTGCAAGGAAGCTGCACCGCTAGCCTCGGCCTGTGCGCACCCTCACCGGCCTCGCCCCGCACGTCCGCCCGGAGAATGTCGTCGCGGGAGCCCAACTATCGGATCAGCGTTCTCGACGCCGGCCTGTTGCGCCTCGAGTACAGCGAATCCGGAGTTTTCGAAGATCGCGCGTCGCAGACGGCGATCAACCGCGCCTTCGCGCCGAGTGAGTTCACCCTGGTCGAAACGAGCACCGGGATCGAGATCCACACCGCCCGGTGCGTGCTCACTTATGACGGCAAGGCCTTTCAGCACCGAGGGCCTGTCGGTTCGTCCCGAAACATTCGGTGACCGGGTGGGGGCGGATCTGGCGCTTCGGCGAGCCACTGTCGAATCTCGGCGGCACCGCTCGCACGCTGGACGAGGTCGACGGCGAGTGTCCGCTCGAGCCGGGAGTGCTCTCCCTCGACGGCGTTGCTGTCGTCGATGATTCGCACTCCGTGCTGCTGAGTGAGGACGGCTGGATCGCCGAACGCGAGCCGGGACGCACCGATCTCTATGTGTTCGCCTACGGCCGTGATCATCGCGCGGCGCTGGCGGCGCTGTATCGACTCGACGGGGAGCACGCCGTTGCTGCCGCGGTTTGCGCTCGGCAATTGGTGGAGCCGCTATCACCCGTACAGCGCCGCCGAGTACCTCGAGCTGATGGATCGATTCGCGGCCGACAACGTTCCGCTGTCGGTGGCGGTGCTCGACATGGATTGGCACCTGGTCGACATCGATCCGAAGTACGGAACGGGGTGGACGGGCTACACGTGGAACCGCGACCTGTTCCCTGATCCCCCGGCGTTCCTCGAGGAGCTGCACGACCGCGGCCTCGCCACGTCTCTGAACGTGCATCCGGCAGAGGGCGTGCATGCGCACGAAGAACGCTACGCAGAGGTGGCGCGACGCATGCATGTCGATCCCGAATCGCAGCAGCCGGTCGCATTCGACCCGACCGACCGCACGTTTCTGCAGACGTACTTCGAAGCGCTGCATCACCCGCTCGAGGACGAGGGTGTCGACTTCTGGTGGCTCGACTGGCAGCAGGGCGGGGTTACGCGCATCGCCGGTCTCGATCCGCTCTGGCTGCTCAACCACTTCCACTACCTCGACTCCGGACGCGACGGCCGCCGGCCGCTGACCTTCTCGCGCTATGCGGGCGTCGGAAGCCACCGCTACCCGGTGGGGTTCTCGGGCGACACGGTGATCTCGTGGGCCTCGCTCGACTTCCAGCCCTACTTCACCGCGACCGCGTCGAATGTCGGCTACGGCTGGTGGAGCCACGACATCGGCGGCCACTTCTTCGGTGTCAAGGACGACGAGCTCGCGACGCGCTGGGTGCAGCTCGGCGTCTACTCGCCGATCCTTCGGCTGCACTCGTCGCTGAGCCCGTTCAATACTAAGGAACCCTGGCGATTCGGTGTCGAGGCCGAGGCAGATCATGAATCGCGCGCTCCGCACCAGGCACCAACTACTGCCCTACCTCTACTCGATGAACCGAGTTGCGCACGAGCGGGGAGCACCGCTCGTCCAGCCGGTGTACTACGAGCACCCCCATCGCAGCGAGGCCTACGTACATCGCAATGAGTTCCTGTTCGGCACGAACCTGCTCGTCGCTCCGGTCACGACACCGCGCGATCGTGCGACGGGCCTCGCGGCGACGACGGCCTGGTTGCCGCCCGGCGAGTGGATCGACGTGCAGAACGGCCTGACCTACCAAGGCGATCGCACGATCGTGTTGCACCGTGACCTCGAGTCCGTCGCGGTGCTGGCGCGAGCTGCATCGGTGTTGCCGATGACGGCGCCGGCCGAGCTCGGTTTCGGTGCCGACAACCCGCAGCGCCTCGATGTGCGCGTCTACGCCGGTGGCGATGCGACATTCACGATGTCCGAGGACGCCGACGACGAGCGGTGGGCCGAGACGCAGTTCGACTTCGCCGACGGCGAGTTCGTCATATCGCCGGTGCGTGGCGCTGTCGACGTCATCCCCACCGTTCGCTCGTACGACCTCGTCCTTTGCGGCTTCGCTCACGTCGACACCGTGACGCTCGACGGCCGGCAACTCGACGTACAGGACGGCCCGGTTCCTGGCAGCGTCGTGATCGCACTCGGCGAGGTCGACCCCGCTGTCGAGCTGCGCGCGACCGTCGGGGGCGATCTGCGGCTGCGCACCAATGACGACGTCCGCACGCGCATCTTCGCCCTGCTCGATGACGCGCAGATCGAGTACTCGACCAAGACCACGGTGTGGTCGCTCATCGACAACTCGCTCGAGCGGGTCGTCGCCGAACTGACTGCACTCGAGCTGCCCGGCAACCTCTATGGCGCGCTGATCGAATTGCTCACCGCGAACCCGTGACGCTCACCAGTTCTCGATCGACTGCCTGAAGATGTCGGCGATGTCGTCGTCGGTCGGCGTTCGCGGCGCGATGGAAAGCAGGCGTTGCTGCTTCATCGCGCCGGGTACAAGGGCGGCGATGTCAGCCTCGGTGTAGCCGACGGCGCCGATGCCGTTCGGGATGCCGATGTCGCGCATCAGAGCGATCAGCGCGCTCGGCAATCGTTCGGACGGATCGGTGTGCTCGTCGCCGTCCGGTGCCAGCAGCGCGGCGGCGGTCAGATGCCGCTCGGGCGCGCTCTCGAAGGTGAAGCGGAACGCTTGCGGCGCGGTCAACGAGACCGACATGCCGTGCGGCACGATCGGCTCGTCGGTCGGGTATCCGTCCGGACGGAACTGCTTGACCATGCCCGCGATCGGATACGCGTTGGCATGCGGGATGTGCACGCCGGAGTTGCCGATGCCCATTCCGGCGAAGGTCGCGGCGAGCATCATGTCGCTGCGCGCTTCGACGTCGGTGCCACCGTCGTGCACCGCCTTGCGGAACGACCGGGCGGCCAGCCGCATCGCCTTCTCGCTCCACATGTCCGAGACCGGATTCGACCCGCAATACGTCACCCGTTCGTCGGCCTGCTTGCGGGCATACGTCTCGTACCAGCGCGCGGTGTACGACTCGAGCGCGTGACACACGATGTCCATCCCGGAACACGCCGTCACCTCCGGCGGCAGCGACATCGTGAGCAGCGGGTCGATGATCGCCAGCGTCGGACGCAGCCGCCAGTGACTGATCCCGCTCTTCACGCGCATCGACAAGATGTCGAGCACGCAGACAGCGGTGCTTTCCGAACCCGTGCCTGCTGTGGTGGGAACGGCAATGAGTGGCTTGAGTTGCCCGCGGGGCGCAGTCGCACGTCCGATCGGCGCGTTGATGTAGTCGATCAGCTCGCCGCCCTGCGTCGCGAGCAGGTTGACCGCTTTCGCGGTGTCGATCGACGACCCGCCGCCGACGGCGACGAAGCCGTCCCACGGCCCTTGTTCGCGCGCGTAACCGGCTGCCTTGTCGATGCTGTCGTCGGTCGGCTCGACATGCACGCCGTCGAAGATCTCCGATGCGATGTCGTACTTCGCGAGCTGGTCCTGGATGCGTTGCGGGATACCGATCGCGCTCACGCCGGGGTCGGTGATGATCAGCACCCGCTTGACGTCGTACTGGGCCAGCTCGAAGCCGATCTCGTCGAGTGCACCGGCACCGAACTTCAGCGGCGGCGCGCCCCAGGTGAAGATCGTCTCGTCTGTGCGGTTCGACTCGGTCACGCCCGCCACCATGCCACCCTGCCCCCCGGCCGAGGGGCAGGGTGCATCGTCGATGTCAGTGGCGCACGGTGTGCCGGCTGCCCATCCGCGTGTACACGAGCAGCACGATGACCGCGCCGATGATGGAGCCGATGATTCCCGAAGGCTGGATGAAGCCGCTCGAGGAGTCCTTGTGGAAGAGCAGGTAGCCGAGGAACCCGCCGACGAACGAGCCGACGATCCCCAACACGATCGTCATGAGGATGCCGATGTCCTGCCTGCCGGGGATCAGCAGTCGGGCAATGGCTCCCGCGATGAGGCCGACGACGATGAGGCCGATGATCAGTCCGAGCATGATTACGCCCTTTCGGTTGACTCGCACCGTTCGGTGCGCTTAGTCCTACGAAAGCACCCCTAGGGATGGATCAATACACCCCTAGGTGTGTTTATGCTCAGACCGTGTCGCCGATCCTCATCGCCCTCGTGGACGACTACGACGTCGTGCTGACCGGGATCGCGAGCATGCTCGACCCCTACCGCGACCGGGTTCTGGTCGCCGAGATCGACGCCAACAAGACGCTGCACGACCGGGTCGACATCGCCCTTTACGACTCCTTCGCCCAGCCTGAAAGCGATCACGACGAGATCGATGTGCTCCTGCAGAGCAAACGTGCCAGCCGGGTCGTGGTCTACACATGGAACTTCCATCCCGACCTGATCGACAGCGCGCGGCAGCGAGGTGCGCACGGCTACCTGTCCAAGACCCTCCCGGCGCGCGATCTGGTCGCCGCGCTCGAGGCCGTTCACGCCGGCGAGACCGTGATCAGCGACCCACCGTCGCGGGCGCGTCCTTCGGTCGGCCACGACTGGCCCGGGCGTCGCGAGGGCCTGACCGACCGCGAAGCCGAGATCCTCGCGCTGATCACGCAGGGCAAGAACAACGCCGAGGTCGCGGCGCTGACGTTCCTGAGCCCGAACACGATCAAGTCCTACATCCGCACGATCTATCGCAAGATCGGCGCCGCGAGCCGCACGCAGGCCGTGCTGTGGGGCGTCAAACACGGCTTCGAACCGGATCACCACCGCATCGACCACTGGCGCGGCGGCCCCTGACACCGCGCCGCCTACGATTGCGATTCATGACAACGCCGCGCGACGACCGCCCCTACGACGTCGTCCTGCTGGGAGCGACCGGCTTCGCCGGAAAGCTGACGGCCGACTACCTGGCCCGCGCCGCACCGGCCGGTGCACGCTGGGCGCTGGCCGGTCGCAACGCCGACAAGCTTGCCGCCGTGCGTGACGCGCTGCCCGGTGCGCCGGACGTTCTCACTGCTGACGTCACGGACGAGCAATCCCTGCGCCGCGTTGCCGAGCAGACGCGCGTGCTTGCGACCACCGTCGGGCCCTACATCCACTACGGCGACAGTGTGGTGGCCGCGTGCGCGGCCACCGGGACCGACTACCTCGACCTCACCGGCGAGCCCGAGTTCATCGACACCAGCTACATCCGCCACCACCGCACCGCCCTCGACTCCGGAGCACGGCTCGTGCACGCGGCGGGCTTCGATTCCATTCCGCACGACCTCGGCGCGCTGTTCACAGTCGAACGACTGCCGACGGACGTGCCGATCACGATCAGCGGATACGTACGCGCCAACGCGGCGTTCTCGGGCGGCACCTTCCACTCGGCCGTGACCGCCTTCTCGCGGCCCCGCCAGATCCAGGCCGCAGCTCGCGAGCGTAAGGCGATGGAGACCCTGCCCAGCGGGCGGTCGGCTCGCTCAGCGGGCGGCCGTCCGCACCGCGACCCGACCCAGCACGGCTGGGCGATGCCGTTGCCGACCGTCGATCCCCAGATCGTCGCGCGTTCGGGTCGCGCCCTCGAGCGCTACGGCCCGGACTTCCGGCTACTCGCACTTCGCGTCGCTGCCGAACCTGCCGCTGGCGGTCGGGGCGCCCGTCGGGGTCGGGCTGCTGTTCGGTCTCGCGCAGATCCCGCCGGCACGCCGAGCGATTCTGGCGCGCCAATCCCCCGGCGACGGACCGTCGGCCGCCAAACGCGCGAGGAGCTGGTTCACCGTCACCTTCGTCGGCACGGGCGGCGGCAAACGCGTCGTCACGCGCGTCTCAGGCGGCGATCCCGGTTACGACGAAACCGCGAAGATGCTGGCGGAATCTGCGCTGTGTCTCGCCTTCGACGACCTGCCCGAGACCAGCGGCCAGGTGACCACCGCAGTGGCCATGGGCGATCCACTTATCGAGCGACTCACCAAAGCCGGCATGGGCTTCGACGTCATCGGGTAGGTCAGACGTTGAACCGGAACTCGACGACGTCGCCGTCCTGCATGACGTAGTCCTTGCCCTCGATGCGCACCTTGCCACGTGACTTGGCCTCGGCCATCGAGCCGGCGTCGACGAGGTCGTCGTAGCTGACCACCTCGGCCTTGATGAAGCCGCGTTCGAAGTCGGTGTGGATGACGCCGGCGGCCTGCGGCGCGGTGGCACCGACCTTGATCGTCCAGGCACGTGATTCCTTCGGTCCCGCGGTCAGGAACGTCTGCAGGCCCAGGGTTTCGAAGCCGACACGAGCGAGCTGATCGATCCCCGACTCGTCCTGGCCCATCGACTGCAACAGTTCGAGCGCTTCGTCGTCGGCCAATTCGATCAGCTCGGCCTCGGTCTTCGCGTCGAGGAAGATCGCCTCGGCCGGCGCGACGAGCGCGCGCAATTCATCGGTGAACTCGGCGTTCGCGATCTCATCCGGGTCGACATTGAAGACGTAGAGGAACGGCTTCGCTGTCATCAACTGCAGCTCGCGCAACGGGCCGCGGTCGAGACCCGCGCCGGAGATCGTCTTACCGGTCTGCAGCACCTCGGTCGCCTGCTCGGCGGCGGTGACGAGCTCCTGCCGGTCCTTGTTGAGCCGAGCTTCCTTCTGCAGCCGCGGCATCGCGTTCTCGATGGTCTGAAGGTCGGCGAGGATCAGCTCGGTGTTGATCGTCTCGATGTCGTCGGCCGGGCTGACCTTCCCGTCGACATGGACGACGTTCGGGTCGCTGAACGCGCGGATGACCTGGCAGATCGCGTCGGCCTCGCGGATGTTCGCGAGGAACTTGTTGCCCAGGCCCTCGCCGGTGCTTGCTCCGCGCACGATGCCGGCGATGTCGACGAACGACACCGTTGCCGGGACGGTCTTGGCCGACTTGTGCAACTCGGCGAGCACCGCCAGCCGCTTGTCCGGGACGCCGACCACGCCGACGTTCGGGTCGATCGTCGCGAAGGGGTAGTTGGCCGCGAGGACGTCGTTCTTGGTCAGCGCGTTGAACAGGGTGGACTTGCCGACGTTGGGCAGGCCGACGATGCCGATCGTAAGACTCACGTGCGACGAGTCTAGGTCTTCGCAGAAATTGTCGGACGGTGCTGTCACCCTCACGGCATGGAACTCATGATCATCGTGGTCGTGCTCGCCGCGGGGGTGGCGATCGGCTGGCTGCTCGCGTCGCAGCGCGCGCACCTCCGATCCAGGACGGGCGATGTGCTCCGCGATGCCATCGGCGCCGAGGCGGCCGACGCGCTCGAGGCGGTCCAGGCGCAGCTGGTCTCGCTCGAACGCGGGCGGGCGGGCTCCGACGCCACCTTGCAGGAACAGCTGCGCACGATGGCAGAGACGTCCAAACAGCTACGGCTTGAAACGGCGCAGCTGGTGACCGCGCTACGTGCACCGCAGATCCGCGGCCGTTGGGGCGAGATTGCAACTCGAACGGGTCGTCGAGGCCGCGGGCATGTCCGAACACGTCGACTACGTGACGCAGGTGTCGACCGGCGGTGCGGGTTCGGTTCTGCGTCCGGATCTCGTCGTGCGATTGACCGGCGGCAAGCAGATCGTCGTCGACTCGAAGGTCGCGTTCAGCGCGTACCTCGAGGCGATGGAGGCACGTGACGAACGCACGCAGTCCGAGCGGCTGCGCGCGCACGCGCGACAACTGCGCCAGCATGTCGATCAGTTGGCGGGTAAGGAGTACTGGCGCAGGTTCACCCCGACTCCTGAGTTCGTCGTGTGCTTCGTGCCGGCGGACGTCTTCCTCGACGCGGCGCTGCGCGAGGATCCCGATCTGCTCGAGCACGCCTTCGCGCGCGACGTCGTGCTGGCAACCCCATCGACCCTGATCGCCGTGTTGCGCACGATCGGCTACACGTGGCGCCAGGAAGCGTTGGCCGAGAACGCCGCCGCGATCCACGAGCTCGGCCGCGAGCTGTACCGACGCATTTCGACGATGGGTTCTCACGTCGACAAACTGGGTCGCAGTCTGAGCGCGTCGGTGTCGGCGTACAACGACGCGGTCGGCTCGCTCGAACGCCGGGTCGTGACGACGGCGCGGCGCATGAGCGAGCTCGGCGTCGTCGCTCCGGGCACGCCGCTCACCGCACCCGAACCGCTGCTCGACGCTGTGCCGCGACCGCTCAGTTCGGCCGAACTCGTCGAGCCGCGGCTGATCCCACTGCATCGGGTCGAGCGCGATCATGCGTGACCTGACTCGTGACCTGACTCACACGCCGTCTCACTTCTGCGTCGACACGATTACGACTCGCGGCCCGTGAAACGCCTGAGCCGGGTCCACACAATGGGCCTGCCGGACGGGTAAACAAGTTACGGTTGGGCAACTTGTTCTCCTTACCCCCGGCGAAAGGCAGCAGCGTGGCAGACGCGTCCTGGGCGCACAGCTCTGGTCGCGACGACGGCTGGGGCCCATCTACCCCTGTCCGCTCGACCGCTGCCGATGCGCCACCCGAGTCGGTGCCGCCGCGCACGTCTCGCAGCGTCCGCGACCACGCACCGGCACGCAGTCCGCGAACGTCACGGCGTGAGCGGCCCAGCGACGACGGTTGGCAGTCCGGGCCGCAACGGGGTCGTTCGGCACCGTCGGTCGCCGACCGCATCCCGGGCCCGGCCAATTCAGCCCCGCAGTCAGGGCTGCGTGCTTGGGCGGCACTGCTCGTCCTCATCGCGATCATGGTGCTCGGGATCGTCATCGACAGCTTCCGGGGCGAGCAGCTGTCGACCGGATTCGACCTCGGCATCATTCTGGGCTCCGCCGTCGCGATCTTGATGGTGCGTCGCTCGGGCATGTTCTGGGTCATCGTCAGCCCGCCGATCGTGTACTCGCTCGGCGCCGGCGTGTCGTTGTACGTGCGCTCCGGCGGTCTGCACGACCGTGGCGTGCTCATCGACGCGGCGACCAACTGGTTGGTCTACGGCTTCCCGGCGATCGCGGCCGCGAGCGCAACGGTGCTGATCATCGCCGGGGTGCGCCTCATCCTGCGCAAGTAGACCTCCGCGCTGCCGAGGGTGGCTCAGGCCGACCGCAGGTCGCGGCGCACGAAGGCGCCGATCCCGATGGTGGCGCCTAGCAGTCCGATGCCGGTCAGTGCGGTGATCGCCGACCAGGTCATGGGGCTGCCGGGCAGCTGTGCCAGATGGTGGAACGGCGAGATCCCGACCACGACACCCGGCCAGCCAAGTGACGTCCCGAAGGCATTCAAGGCATAGGCCGCCACGGTGAGGACGACGGGCAGGATCGTCGTCAGCCGCGGGGCGAGGCCGAACACCGCCACGGCGATCCCGGTGAGGCACGCGATCAGTGGCAGTGTTCCGGCGATGACCTCGGCGACGTCGCCTGCCGACACGGGAGCGCCTGCCAGCGCGGCGCCCGCCCACAGCGCGGCTCCTCCTGCCGCGACCAGCACGGCGGCGCCGAGCAGCACGTCGAGCGTGGCGGCTGCCAGCCATCGCCCGCGGACGACGCCGCGTGCGAGCAGATTGTCCAGTCGTCCGTCGGCTTCCTCCTGCCGCAATCGGCCGAGCCGGAACGCGGTGAACACCGCGAACGGAACCGCGCTGAACAGCGCTATGTAGCTCAGGTATCCCAGTGCGGGTACGGACATGTCGACGCCCATCGCCTCCAGCATCCGGCGATAGCTGCGGTCCTGGTTGATGAAGTCGATGATGGCGCGCGTCATCAGACCGAACGCGAACAACGAGATCGCCAGGATCACCGTCCAGGCCGTCAGACCGCCGAGCCCCAACCGCCACGTGAAACCGAACGACGACCCGAGCAGCCGGCGCGAGGAGCGATCCGTGCCCGAACCGTGCCACACGGCCGCACCGGCGTCGCGGCGATCGCACAGCGCGAGGGCTCCGACTGCGAGCAACGCTGCGGCGACCAGCGGCGCGAGCAGCCACCACCACCGGTTGTCCGAGAAGGCGCGGAGCTCGTCGGCCCAGCCGAACGGACCGAACCTGGCCAGCCACGCGCGACTGTCGGCGCTGTTGCTCACCAGCCGGAGCACGAACGCGGCCGCCAGCAGCCCAAAGGCTCCCGACACAGCGTGGGCGCGCGGCGCGAGCAACTGGGCGACGAGAACTGCGACGCTCGCGCTGACGGCGGCGAACCCGGCCAGCCCGAGACCCCAGATCGCGGCCCCGGCAAACGATTCGCCGAGAAGAACGAACGGGGCCGTCGCCGCCACCGCAACGCCCCCCGCGGCCGCGACCAGCGCGCCGAGATGCCCGAGCACCACGTCGGTCGCCGTCACCGGCCGGCTCAGTGCGAGCTCCACACGGCCTGAGTCCTCTTCGCCCCTGGCGAGCCGGGTCGCGGTCAGCACCGACCAACAGCCGACGATGAGCATGACGAGCCAGCCCGAGTCCCACACGGCAAAGCCGCCGGCGGTGTCCACGCGCACCGGCGGCCCCTGCAACATGCGCACGGCGCTCGACATCGACAGGCGCACCAACCGTTCGCGGGAGGCCGCGTCGGGGTAGGTGTGCCGGAACACGAGGATCTCGATCGCCATGTAGACGGCCACGGTCAGCCAGATCAGCGCTGCACCGCGGCGCACGAGGCGCCACGACAACCGAAAGGTATGCCGCAGCGCCACCCGCCGAGGTTCGGCCGCCGGTCTGCTGGTCGCGGACGTGAGCACGGCAGTCATCGTCGGTCCGCGACGCCGTAGAACTCGAGGAAGACCTCCTCAAGGTCAGGTTCCCGGCTGCGCAGCGAGGTCACCGGAAGGTGGCCGAGTTCGGCGAGCAGCGGTCGTGGCGATCCCGACACGGACACCTGTACCCCGCCGTTGATGTGCTTCTCTGAGACGACGCCGCCGATCCCGGCGAGCGACGGCGCTGCGCCGTCGAACCCGACGTCGAACACGGTCACATCCTTATGTCGCAGCGTCTCGAGGGTTGACACCGTGATCAGCCGGCCGCTGCGCAGGATTCCCACGCGGGTGCAGATGTCCTCGACCTCGCCGAGGATGTGCGAGGACAGGAACACCGTCTGGCCGCGGGCAGCGACCTCACGCATGATCTGCTGGAACTCAGCCTCCATCAGCGGGTCCAGCCCGGCGGTCGGCTCGTCCAGCAGCAGCACGTCGGGACGGCTCATGAGCGCCGCGACGAGCGCGACCTTCTGGCGGTTGCCCTTGGACAGGTTGCGCAGGCGTCGGGTGGGGTCGAGGTTCAGTCGCTGCAGCAGCTCGTCACGGTATGCGGTGTCGACGCTGCCCGAGAGGTTGCCGAGCAGTTCGAGCACCTCGATCCCGGTGAGCTGCGGCCACAGCGCCACGTCGCCGGACACGTAACCGACGTGGCGATGGGCCCGTGCGACGTCCTCGGCCGGGATTCCCATCAACCACGACCTGCCGGCACTCGCGCGGATGAGGCGCAGCAGCAGCCGGATCGTCGTCGTCTTACCGGCGCCGTTAGGCCCCAGGAATCCGAAGATCTCGCCCTGTTCGACAGTGAGATCGAAGCTGTCCAGCGCAAGTACGTCACCGAAGCGCTTGGTCAGCCCCTCGCTGCGGATGGCCGGAACGTTGGCAGTCAGGTCCATCGGATCTCCACTCGACAGCCGAGATTATCCAGCTCGACGGCGGTGGTGGTACGGACCAAGGTCCCGGCGCAGGTCCTTCACCGGTGCTGGCAGTTCGGGCACCAGAACAGGTTGCGACCCTCGAGCACCTCGGTGCGGATCTCGGTGCCGCAGACCCGGCACGGCAATCCGGTGCGGCGATAGACGTACACCGCTTCCTCGCGGTTCAGGATTCCGCGGCGTCGCGGTCGATCCTCGGACCGCACGGTCACGATCCGACCGGTGCGAACACCGGAGGTCATCAGCGTGACGAGGTCGGCCCACATCGCCGCCCAGGTGGCGTCATCGATGTGCGTGCCTGGCCGGAACGGGTCGAGGCGATGCCGGAACAGCAGTTCGGCTCGATACACGTTGCCGATGCCGGCTACGGCCGTCTGGTCCATGAGCAGCGCGCCGATCGACTTCTTCGAGCGCGACATCCGGGCGTAGGCGCGTCCGGGATCGGCATCACGACGCAGCGGATCAGGACCGAGCCGTGCCAACAGTTCCTTGCGCTCGGCCGGCAACAGCAATTCGCAGGCGATCGGTCCCCGTAGATCCGTCCAGCGTTGCGCTGTCTGCAACCGCAACCGGATCGCGCCCACCGGATCCGGAGCGAGTCCCGTCCCGCCGGTGAACTTGCCGTACAGGCCGAGATGGATGTGCAGCACCGGCCCGCCGGTGTAGTGGTGCAGCAGGTGCTTGCCCCAGGCCTCGGTGCGACGCAGCACATGCCCGTCGATCAGGGCCGCACCATCGACGAAGCGACCCTGCGGACTGCTGGCCGAAACCATTTGCCGACCGAACAGCTTCTGCTGCTCGCGGGCGAGGCGATGGAGGGTATGTCCCTCAGGCATTGCGGGCGCGCAGCTCGCGTCGCAACTCCTGGGGCAGCGCGAACGTGAGCCGTTCCTCGGTGTGGCTGACCTCTTCGAGCGCGCCGTAGCCACGCTCGGCCAGCCACGAAACGACGTCCCGCACGAGCACCTCCGGCACCGACGCGCCGGATGAGAGCCCGACCGAGGTCACCCCGGCAAGCCACGACTCGTCGATCGCCTCCGCGTTCTCGACGAGGTGTGCCGCCTTCGCGCCGGCCGCTTTCGCGACCTCGACCATGCGCACCGAGTTCGACGAGTTGGCCGACCCGACGACCAGGAACAACTCGACATCGGGCGCGATCGTCTTGACCGCTGCCTGCCGATTCTGCGTCGCGTAACAGATGTCATCGGACGGCGGCGACTGCAGCGATGGGAACCGTTCACGCAGCGCGTTGACCGTCTGCATCGTCTCGTCGACCGACAGCGTCGTCTGCGAGAGCCACACGACCTTGTCGGGATCGCGCACGGTCACCGCCTCGACCGACTCCGGACCGTCGACGATCTGGATGTGCGAGGGAGCTTCGCCGCTCGTCCCGACGACTTCCTCGTGACCCTCGTGGCCGATCAACAGGATGTCGAAGTCGTCACTGGCGAAGCGGCGGACCTCGTGATGCACCTTCGTCACCAGCGGGCACGTCGCGTCGATCGCGCGCAGATTGCGCGCCTTGGCCTGCTCGTGCACCTCCGGCGCGACACCGTGCGCCGAGAACACGACGATCGATCCCTCGGGCACCTCGTCGTTCTCTTCGACGAAGATTGCGCCACGCTTCTCGAGCGCGTGCACGACATGCAGGTTGTGCACGATCTGCTTGCGCACGTAGACGGGCGCGCCGTAGAGCTCGAGCGCATGCTCGACCGACTGCACCGCGCGATCGACGCCGGCGCAGTAACCGCGCGGCTTCGCGAGCAGCACTCGTCCGGAGGGCTCGGTGAGGTTCTGAGGCATCTCTCTCATGGTACGGACGCCACGGATGCGGCACCCTGGACGCATGCCTCCGCTGCCGTCGCCCCTGCGCGCCGCCCTCGGCCTCGCCGCGACGATGCTGGACGAGGCGCGGCACCTGCCGGACAAGGCAATCGAGTTGCCCATGCGCGCGGTGAGCACCGCGCTGAAGTATTCGTTGCGGGCCCAGCAGCGCTACGCCGAACTGGCCGCGCGCGGCGACGAGGTCATCGCCGCGCGACAGACCGGCGACGACGCGCCGTCGTGGGCCAAGTTCGACGACGACGCTGCCGACGACGCGCCGCGCCGGCCGCGTCCCTCGGCCTTCGACCAGGTCGACGGCGCCGATGAGGAGCCCGCCGACTAGTGGCCAAGATCGAGACGTCCGCGGAATCGCCCGTCCCGGTCCGGGTGATCGCCATGAAGATCGGCGAATGGATCGCACGGCTGGGTGAGGTGTGGATCGAAGGCCAGATCGCGCAACTCACCCGACGCCCGGGGGTCTCGACCCAGTTCCTGACGCTGCGCGACACCGACGCGAACATCTCGCTCACCGTGACGTGCCCGCGCGCGATCCTGCCCGACACGATGGCCGAAGGCAGCCGCGTGGTGTTGCGGGCACGTCCCGACTTCTACCTGGAACGCGGCCAGCTCAGCCTGCGCGCGAGCGCCATCCGCGAGGTCGGCCTCGGCGAGCTCCTCGCCCGGCTGGAGCAGTTGCGCCGGCTGCTGGCGGCCGAAGGGCTCTTCGCGGCCGAGCACAAGCGGCGGCTGCCGTTCCTGCCGCAGCAGATCGGACTGATCACCGGACGGGCAAGCGCGGCCGAGCACGACGTCGTCGAGAACGTTCGCCGCCGACTGCCCGGTGCGCGGTTCCGCATCGAGAACGTGGCAACGCAGGGAGCGTCGGCGGTCAACGAGATCATCGCCGCGCTCGAACGCCTCGACGCCGACGCTGAGGTCGACGTGATCGTGCTGGCCCGCGGCGGCGGCTCTGTGGAGGATCTGCTTCCGTTCAGCAACGAGTCGCTCGTGCGCGCCGTGCACGCCGCACGGACGCCGATTGTCAGCGCGATCGGACACGAGAGCGACGTCCCGCTGCTCGATCACGTCGCCGATCTGGCTGCGTCCACGCCTACCGACGCGGCGAAGCGGATCGTCCCGGATCTGGCCGAGGAATTGCGCTTGGTCGCCGAACTGCGGCAACGCTCGCGCGACACGATGCACCGCCGCATCGAACGCGAGGCCGAGCTGATGGCCGGCCTGCCCGAACGGATGCGCGCCACGCTGCACGCCCGGCTGACGCGCGAGCGTGAGGACGCGATCAGCCAGCGTGACCGCGTGCGGCGTCGGCTGGCCGCGCTGCTCGAGGCCGGCCGGGCCGACCTCGAACACGTGCGGGCGCGCGTGCGCACCTTGTCGCCGCAGGCAACACTCGATCGTGGCTACGCGGTCGTGCGGCGCTCGGACGGCTCGGTCGTGCGCGAGCCCGCCGAGGCGCTGGGCGCGCTGCGGATCCGCGTCGCCGGCGGCGAGTTCGACGCCACCGTCCCGTAGCGTTCAACAGATGAGCGACGCTTGCGGAGCGAACGAGCGGCATCTATCGCGCCGCCAGGCGCGAGTGTCGGACTCGACCGGCCCGAGCGCAGCGAGCGGTCACGAGAGGACGGCATGAGCGAGCCGACCTACGAGCAGGCGCGCACCGAGTTGCGCGAGATCGTGAGCAAGCTCGAGTCCGGCGGCCAGTCGCTGGAGGACTCGCTCGCTCTGTGGGAGCGCGGCGAGCAGCTCGCCGACATCTGCCAGAAGTGGCTCGATGGCGCGAGCTCGCGCCTCGACGCCGCCATCGCCGACCACGACGCTGACAGTGGTTAGTTCTGGCCTCAGTGGTCAGTTGTAACTGACCACTGAGGGCGAAACTGACCACTGTCAGCGCTCGGGGGGTGGGAGCGGGTCGGCCTCGGGGGCGCGCAGGTACAGCCCGGCGATCGCGGCCAGCATGAGCACCGCCCCGACCAGGCCGAGCGCGGTCAACCGCTCGTGCAGGGTGATGGCGGCGAGCACCGCCGCGGCGAGCGGTTCGAGCAGGGTCAGCACGCCCACGGTCTCGGACGAGGTCGTGTGCAGGCCGCGGTAGAACAGTCCGTACGCCAGCACCGTCGTCACGACACCGATGTAGACCAGCCAGCCGGACGAGATCGTGTCGGCGGGCCACCACAAGCCGAGAGCGGCCGCGACCGGAAGCAGCGCCACCGCGCCGATCGCGCTCGTCAGGCCGGTGAGCAGCAGGGCGTCGCCGTCGGCGGCCAGACGGTGGTTGACGACGGTTGTCGCGGCGTAAGCGAGCCCGGCGGCCAGTGACGCAACGAGTCCGAGCAGTGGGTGCGAGCCTGCAGCCGCTGCGCCAGGCTTGAGCGAGACGAGCACGAGGCCGCCGACCGCGGCGACGAGGGTCAGCAGGGCGAACGAGTTCGGCAGGCGACGACCGACCACGGCCGCCCAGGCCGTGAGCGCAACCGGCGCGACGCCGAGGCTGACCAGCGTCGAGATCGTCACGCCGACGTACTGCACGCCGACGAAGTACAGCGCCTGGTAGCCGCCGAGCCCCACCCCGGCGGCGATCAACCACCACCGGTGCCGAGCAAATATCTCTCGCGCGCCCATCCACGCCGCCCGCCGGAACACGGCGGCTACAACGAGTCCGGCGATGAGCAACCGCAGGAATCCGATCGGGACGGCCGACAGGCCGGTGCGGTCGTGGATGATCGCGACGGGTACACCGGTCGTCCCCCAGAGCAGAGCTCCGCCACTGACGGCGAGCAGCCCGGAACGTCGATGTGCTGCAGAAGTGATCATGAATGCGCTTCCAGTCCAGAACGGCCGATGAGGGCGTCTTGGAGCGCGGTGAGACAGCGCCCCGGATTTACCGGGGAGGCGGCAGGATGGCGCGGCAACTGGTCACGACCGAGACCTTACCGCCCGATGTCGATCTGCAAGGATAAGGATTCGACGACCGCGAGGAGCGCGCATGACCGACGCCGCCAACGGTGCGGGCGTACCGCCGGAGCTCGCCGTTCCGCGCCAGGCGCCCGATCGAAACCTGGCGCTGGAGCTCGTGCGCGTCACCGAGGCCGCCGCAATGGCAGGTGGCCGCTGGGTCGGACGCGGCGACAAGAACGGCGGCGACGGCGCGGCGGTCGATGCGATGCGTGCATTGATCGGCACCGTCTCGATGCGCGGCGTCGTCGTGATCGGCGAGGGCGAGAAGGACGAAGCCCCGATGCTGTTCAACGGCGAAGAGGTCGGCGACGGCACCGGGCCACTCTGCGACGTCGCGGTCGACCCGATCGACGGCACGACGCTGATGGCCAAGGGCATGCCCAACGCGGTCGCCGTGATCGCGGTTGCCGAACGGGGCGCCATGTTCGACCCGTCCGCGGTCTTCTACATGGACAAGATCGCGACCGGCCCCGAAGCGGCCGACGTCATCGACATCACCGTCCCGGTCGGCGAGAACATTCGCCGCGTCGCGAAGGCGAAGCACGGCAACGCCGAAGACGTGACGGTGTGCATCCTCGACCGTCCGCGCCACGAGCAGCTCGTGCAAGAGGTCCGCGACGCCGGCGCCCGCATCCACTTCATCAGCGACGGCGACGTGGCCGGCGCGATCACCGCAGCGCGTCCCGGCACCGGTGTCGATCTGCTGCTCGGCATCGGCGGAACCCCCGAGGGCATCATCGCCGCGGCAGCACTGCGCTGTATGGGCGGCACGATGCAGGCGAAGCTGTGGCCGCAGGACGACGACGAACGGCAGAAGGCGCTCGATGCCGGTCACGACCTCGATCGCGTGCTGCAGACCAACGACCTGGTCAGCGGCGACGACATCTTCTTCTGCGCGACCGGCATCACCGACGGCGAGCTCTTGCGTGGAGTGCGCTATTACGCGGACTCTGTCCACACCGAGTCGATCGTCATGCGATCGAAGTCGGGGACGATCCGATTGGTCGATTCGCTACACCAACTCGGCAAGCTGCGTGCATACTCCGCTGTGGACTTCGACAGACACTCGTAGGGAGCGGACATGTTGGTTGTGACCACTGACCAGATCACCGGCTGGGAGGTTCAGCGGGTCTGCGGCGAGGTGTTCGGCGTGGCACTGCGGGCGCATCCCGCACAGGGCGACGGTGACAAGAGCCTGAGCGACGCACGCAACGACGTGATCTCGAAGATGCTCGAGCAGACTCGCACGAAGGGCGGCAATGCCGTCGTCGGCCTGCGCTTCGACTCCAGCGATCTCGGTGCCGACGGCAGTGAGCTGTGCGCGTACGGCACTGCAGTGGTGGCCGTGCCGATCGACGACGGCGCGCGCCAGACCGCGACCGCACTCGGCTACGGGCAGCCGTCCGCCACCGAGCAGCAGCCGGCGCAGCAGTACGACCAGAGCCAGCAGCAGTACGCGCAGCAGTACGGACAGCAGCAGTACGACCCGAATCAGCAGTACTACGGCCAGCAGGGCCAGCAGTACTCGGGCTACGGCCAGCAGGGCCAGCAATACCCCGGTTACGGACAGCAGCAGCCCGGCTACCAGCAGTACCCGCAGCAGGGCTATCCGCAACAGGGTTACCCGCCCCAGCAGTAATCCGCGTCCTAACAGGGCGGATCGGTGACCGAATAGTCTCGGTTCATGAGCGACACCGAGTACCGCACCGAAAAGGACTCGATGGGCGAGGTCCGGGTGCCGGCTTCTGCCAAGTGGCGCGCGCAGACCCAGCGCGCCGTCGAGAACTTCCCGATCTCCGGCCAGCCCATCGAGCGTGAGTTGATCGCCGGGCTGGCATTGATCAAGGGCGCGGGCGCGCGTGTGCGCGCGCAACGCGGCCTGCTCGACAAGGCCAAGGCCGACGCGATCGCCGCTTCGGCCGCGGAGGTCGCGCGCGGCGATTGGGACGCCGAGTTCCCGATCGACGTGTTCCAGACGGGCTCGGGCACGTCGTCGAACATGAACACCAACGAGGTGCTCGCGTCGCTGGCCGGCGAGCGGCTCGGCTCGTCCGTGCATCCCAACGACGACGTCAACGATCCGCTGTCGAGCAACGACCAGTTCCCGTCGGCGATTCACGTGGCCGCGACGAAGGCAGTCGTGGTCGATCTCGAACCCGCGCTCGACCATCTTGCGAGCGCACTCGAAGCCAAGGCCAAGGAGTTCGAGACCGTCGTCAAGTCCGGGCGCACCCATCTCATGGACGCGACGCCGGTGACGTTGGGTCAGGAGTTCGGCGGCTACGCCGCGCAGGTTCGCTACGGCATCGAACGGCTGCAGGCAGTGCTCCCGCGCGTCGCGGAACTGCCGTTGGGCGGAACCGCTGTCGGCACCGGCATCAACGCGCCGGTCGGCTTCGCAGGTGACGTCATCACCCTGATCGCGTCCGAGACCGGCCTACCGCTCACCGAAGCGCGCGATCACTTCGAAGCGCAGGGCGCGCGTGACGGGCTCGTCGAGTTGTCGGGTGCGTTGCGCACCATCGCCGTCGGCCTGAACAAGATCAGCAACGACATCAGATGGATGGGCTCCGGCCCGCGCACCGGTCTCACCGAGCTGTTCCTGCCCGACCTGCAGCCGGGCTCGTCGATCATGCCGGGCAAGGTCAATCCGGTGCTGTGCGAGGCCGTGTGCCAGGTGGTCGCGCAGGTCATCGGCAATGATGCCGCCGTCGCTTGGGGCGGCGCCGCGGGCAACTTCGAGCTCAACGTGATGCTGCCGGTGATCGCCCGCAACGTCCTCGAGTCGATCCGACTGCTGGCCAAAGTGTCACGCGTGTTCGCCGACCGGTGCATCACCGGCATCGAGGCGAACGTCGAGCGGTGCCGCGAGTACGCCGAGTCGTCGCCGTCGATCGTGACGCCGCTGAACCACTACGTCGGTTACGACGAGGCCGCCAAGATCGCCAAGCAGGCACTCGCCGAGCGCAAGACGATCCGCGAGGTAGTGATCGAGCGCGGGCACGTTCCCGGCGCACTCACCGAGGAGAAGCTCGACGAGGTGCTCGACGTCTTGTCGATGACCACACCGAAGTAGCCGCCGGAGGAAGCGATGGCCAAGCAGTACGACGAGATCGACGATCGACTGCGCGTGTGGATCGCAGCGCAGCCGATGTTCTTCGTTGCGACTGCTCCGCTGGCCGGTGACGGGCACGTCAACGTCTCACCGAAGGGCATGGACGGGACCTTCGCCGTGCTCGGCCCGACCCAGGTGGGTTATCTCGACTACTTCGGCAGCGGTGTCGAGACGATCGCGCACCTGCGTGAGAACGGACGGATCACGGTCATGTTCTGCGCGTTCGACGGCGCTCCGAACATCGTGCGCCTGCACGGTCGCGGGCGCGCCGAGCTGCCGGACGAGGTCGGCTTCACCGAGTTGCGTGCCCGCTTCGCGAAGTCACGTGACAAGGGCGTGCGATCGATCATCCTGATCGACGTCGATCGCATCAGTGACTCGTGCGGCTGGTCGGTGCCGCTCATGCAGCACGTCGCCGACCGCGACGTCCTCGACAAGGCGCAGGAACGCCGTGACGACGACTACTTCGAGCATTACGCCGCGACGAAGAATGCGACGAGCATCGACGGTCTGCCCGGCTTGGGCGCCTCGGCCGACTAGCTGCGCCGCGCGAGCTTCCAGGCAGCCGGGAACAGCAACGCCGCGATGGCGAGCTTGATGCCGTCGCCGACCAGGAACGGCGTGACGCCGAACTCGATCGCCTTCGCCGACGAGATGTGCAGGTCGTTCGACAGCCAGATCGTCCCCACCGTCAGCAGGATCGCCTCGCCGAGCAGCATCAAACCGATCGCCGACACGACCGAGCGGTCGTTGCCACGGCGCGCGAGCTCACCGACGACACCTGCTGCAAGCACGAACCCGAGTACGTAGCCGAAGGACGGGCCGCCCCAACCACTCGTGTGGTCGGCGTACCACGGCACCCCGGCGATGCCGGCAACCGCGTAGAGCCCGATCGACAGCAATCCGCGCACCGAGCCCAGTGCGGCACCGGTGACGAGCACGGCCAGTGTCTGCAGCGTGAACGGGACGGGTGAGATCGCCGAGATGGTGACCGACACCTGGGCGGCGAGCCCGGTCAGGCCGGCACCGGCGAGCACGAGCACTGCGTCGCGCACCCAGGCACCCGGAACCAGATCGGCAAGGACGATGCGCGGCCGTGCCGCGGCGATGCTGGTCATGGGCCACAGGCTAGCGGCACTGCCCGAGGACGACACCGTGGCCTCACTCACGCACTGTTCGATGAATTCCACCCCGGCGCGAAGCGGCCGAGCCACGCCCGGCCGTCGTCGGGCAACGTGCCGTACGCGTCGGCAATGCGCGCCCAGCCGGTCACCATCGCGGCGAAGTTGAGCGGGTTGTAGACATCCTCTTCGTAACTGAACAGCTGCTCGCCCGCGTAGTGCAGGATCGTCGTGTTCGGCGCCGTATGCACGCTGCCGTCACCGGGGTCACGCATGAGATTGTCGATTTCGCAGATGATCCAGCCGCGGTCGTCGTCGAAGACCGCCCAGGTGACCGGGAAGTCGATCATGCAGTTGCCAGGGAAGGTCGTCATTGTGCGCACGACCCACCGGGCGATCGCCGTGCGTCCCTCGAAGCGGCCGTAGGCGTGCTCGTTGTAGGAGGCGTCGGGCGTGAACAACCCGGCGAACAAGGTCCAGTCATTGGACGCCTTGGCCTGCCGCACGGTGGCCCGGTAGTTCGCGAAGGCGGATTCGAGCTCGGCGCGCGTCGGCATTGCGCGGACGCTACCGGCTCAGGCCACCGTCCTCGCCTTGTTGACGATCTCCGCCTCGACACTGACCAGCGCAGGCAGGGTGATCGTGAACTGTGAACCGACGCCGGGCTCGGATTCGACGTCGACCTCGCCGCCGTGCCGTTCGACGATGCTCTTCACGATTGCCAGACCGAGACCGTTCCCGCTGATCGAGTTGGCGCGCGCGGTGGAGGCCCGGAAGAACCGGGTGAACAGGTTCGGCAGTTCCTCTGCCGGGATCCCGATGCCGGAGTCGGTGATCGTCATCCGCACCGCGCCGCCGACCAGCGCGACATCGACGTCGACGTGCCCACCCGCGGGCGTGTACTTCGAGGCATTGCTGAGCAGGTTGACGAGCACGCGATCGATCTGGTCGAAGTCACCCCGCACGACGGCCCGCTCGATCGGCAGGTTGACGCGCAGCTCTTGGTCACGGTCGACGAACTCGGGACGCACGGTGTCGACCGCCGCCGACACGGCCGAGGCGATGTCGACGTCGTCCGATCCCGCCGGAACGGTTTCGTCGACCGAGTCCAGTCGCACCAGCACGAGCAGGTTGTCGACGAGATCGGCCAGTCGCTCTGTGTTGCGCAGGGCGACATCGAGCATGCCGAGCTGACCGTCGGTGAGTGCTTCGTCGGCCAGTAGTTCGAGGTAGCCGTGGATGCTGGTCAGCGGCGTGCGCAGCTCGTGCGAGATCGTGCCGACCAGGTCGGTGCGGATCCGGTCGAGCTCGCGTAGGCGGGCAGTGGCGGCCCGCTGCTGCTCGAGCGCATCGAGCAACGCGCGCTCGGACTCCTTGATCGTGTGCACGTCCTGGATCTGCTTGATCACGTGGGACGGTTCGCCGTCGGCGTCACGGACGACCGTGTAACTCACGTCGACCCACACCGATCGTCCGGACGGGCGCACGAATCGCTTGCGCAGCGGACGGGTCGGACCCTGCGCGGTCAGGTCGGGCAGCATCGCAACATCTTCGGGGTGCGTGACGTCGGCGACGCGGCGTCCGACGAGGTCTTCAGGGCGCCGGCCGAGGATCGCCGCGAACGCGGGGTTGACGCGCAGGAACTTCTCGTCCGGCCCGTCCTGAGCGGTGGTCAGGGCCATCCCGATCGGCGCGCCCTCGAACGCCTCGCGGAAGCTCGACTCGCTGACCGCAAGCGCCGCGTGCATGCGCTGCGACTCGCGTAGCTCCGCCTGCCGTGTGGTCACGTCGCGCGCGAGGCTGAGCACCAGCTGCTCGCCGTCCGGACTGGTCATCGGCAGGGCCGAGAACTCGTACCAGCGCCCGTCCGCCAGTTGCCACTGGTCGATCACGTGCTCGCGCAGGCCTCGCGTGTACAGGTCGCGTGCTCGTTCGCGGTCGTCGGGTGCGAAGAAGTCGGTGATCGGGGTGCCGCGGAACGACGCCGGTTCGGCACCGATCTTGCGCAGCCAGTGCCCACCGAGGGTGACGCAGCGCAGGTCGCCGTCGAGCAGGCCGACGGTGGTGAGCGGCAGGTTCTCGACCAGGGATTGGTAGAGCAGGCGCTGCGAGGTCAGCGTCATCATCGTGTTTCGGGACGCGGTCACGTCGGCGCCGATGCAGACATAGCCGGTGATCGTGCCTGCGGAGTTGCGCATGCCCGACATCGAGATCGAGACGGTGACGCGGCGGCCGTCCTTGGCACGGCAGGTTCGGTCGTGCACGTCGATGTCGCCGAGCTCGCGTGATGGGTTCGCATCGTCGAACAGCCGAGCCAACGGCGTCCCCACGACTTCGTCGGCGCGGTAGCCCAGCAAGCGCTCGGCGCCCTGGTTGAAGTCGGTGATGATGCCGTCGGGATCGCTGGCAATGATCATGTTGCCGGTCGCTGCGCGCAGCACGGCGTCCAGTTGCAGGCTCGCCGGCTCGAGCATGCTGACCAGCTGCGCCGATTGCTGTTGCCGCACGACCAGCGAGTGGATGATCGGTCCGGTCAGCAGTGCGACGGCTCCGGTGAGCGCCGCGTGGCTCAGGTCGTCGCCGGAGATCGCACTGCCAGTCAGCAGCGGGGCCGCCAGCAACCCGAGCACGGACCCGGCGACGGCGATCCAGACCTGGCGCCGGGTGCCGTAGAAGCCCAGCCAGACCACCGCGATGATGCACAGTGCACCGAAGCCCGGCACGGTCGGGGCGCTCGCCGCGCGCCAGAGCACAGCAAGCACCAGCAGACCGAACGGCAGGGCGGTCTCGATCAGCACCCGCTTGAGTGTGCGGGCAAGTACGGCGGCCACGCACACGATGCCGAACACACCGACGGCGGCCAGTGCCCACCCTGGATGGACGATGCTTGCATTCGACCAGCCCAGGGCGAGCTGCAGGGCCGCAGCTGCTGCGAGCAGCACGGTGTACGGGTCTCGGACCACGCGGCCCCAGAAATCAACACCGGTGCGAATCACCGAGGGTCTCCGATCGGCGACGCGGGGATGTCGCCAAACGAGAAATTTACATTGGTGAGGGCCTAAAGCGGAAGATCCTCCAGCATTTCGGTGACCAGCGCGGCGATCGGAGACCGCTCAGAACGGGTCAAAGTGACGTGCGCGAACAGCGGATGCCCGCGCAGCGCCTCGATCACCGCGGCAATGCCGTCGTGTCGGCCGACCCGCAGGTTGTCGCGCTGGGCGACATCGTGCGTGAGCACCACTCGCGAACCCGCGCCGATGCGCGACAACACCGTGAGCAGGACGTTGCGCTCGAGCGACTGGGCCTCGTCGACGATCACGAACGAGTCGTGCAGCGACCGGCCGCGGATGTGGGTCAGCGGTAGCACCTCGAGCATCCCGCGGTCGATGACCTCGTCCATGACGTCGGAGGACACCAGCGCACCGAGCGTGTCGAAGACCGCTTGCGCCCAGGGGGCCATCTTCTCGTTCTCGCTGCCGGGCAGGTAGCCGAGCTCCTGGCCGCCCACCGCGTAGAGGGGGCGGAAGACCACGACCCGCTTGTGCAGTCGCCGCTCGAGGACGGCTTCGAGTCCGGCGCACAGCGCCAGAGCCGACTTGCCGGTGCCGGCGCGTCCGCCCAGCGAGACGATCCCGACGTCAGGATCGAGCAGCAGGTCGAGCGCGATGCGCTGCTCGGCAGACCGTCCGCGCAACCCGAAGGCCTCACGGTCGCCGCGCACGAGGCGCACCGTCTTGTCCGGAGTGATGCGGGCCAGGGCCGACCCGCGCGGCGAGTGCAACACGAGCCCCGTGTGGCACGGCTCGGTGGCGACCTCGGCGAAGTCGGGTTCGTCGGCGAGCTCGAGCGGTTCGCCGTCGTAGAGCAGATCGACCGTTCCGGCGGACACGTCCAGCTCGCACATGCCGGTGTAGCCGGTGGAGTCGGCGACCGGGTGCATGCGGTATTCGTCGGCGGGCAGGCCGACCGAGGCCGCCTTGACCCGCAGCGGCATGTCCTTGGTGACGAGCATGACCTCGCGTCCGTCAGCCGCCAGGTTGAGCGCGACCGCGAGGATGCGGGAGTCGTTGCTGTCGACGCGGAAGCCGGCCGGGAGCGTCGAGAGATCTGAGTGGTTCAGTTCGACGTGCAGCGTGCCACCGTCGGCGCCGATCGGAACCGGGGAGTCGAGGCGCCCGTAGGTGATGCGCAGTTCATCGAGGACGCGCAGCGTCTGCCGCGCGAACCAGCCGAGTTCGGGATGGTGCCGCTTGCCCTCCAGCTCGCTGATCACGACCAGCGGCAGGATCACCTCGTGCTCGCCGAAGCGCCCTAGCGCTCCGGGATCCGACAAGAGGACCGAGGTGTCTAGGACGAAGCTACGAGTCACAGAGGCTCCAGCAGGGCATCAGGCGCGCCGTGGACCGTTCCTCGGGAAACCGCTGAGCCGGTCCGGCCCGCAGGTGGATGTTGCCGTCGAGAACGCTACGGCCGCGATCGGGCGTCCCCGCGACGACGCGCCGAGGTTTCATCTGCCGGACACATTGGCGGGCTCGTCGGCCTCAGGTCTGCTCGGGGCGGGACGGATCGGCGCCCCACTGCGACCACGAGCCGGGGTACAGGGCGAGGTCGTCCTCACCGGCGAGATGCAGTGCCAGCAGGTCGTGGCACGCCGTCACGCCCGAGCCGCAGTAGGCCACGAACGCCCCGGTGCCGTAGCGGGCGCGCAACTGCTCGGGTGACTCGAAGCGACCGTCCGGGGCGAGATTGTCCTGCCACGGCGCGCTGCGGGCCCCGGGGATGTGGCCCGGACGCGGGTCGACGGCCGGGTCTCCGTGCGCGAACCTGGCGCCGGTGCGGGCGTCGAGCAACGTGGCGCCGCGAAGGTCGGCGACCTGGTCGGCCGTGCGGAACCGCTCGGCCGGCCACGGGACGGGCGCACGGACGACAGCCGGCGGTCTTGTGAGGTCAGTCGTCAATGCGCCGGGCCAGGCCGCGAGGCCGCCGTCGAGCACCGCGACCGGCTCGCCGAGCACGTGCAGCAGCCACCACAGCCGCGCCGCGATCGAGCCGCCCGCGTCGTCGTAGGCCACCACCGGCGTGCCGGCGGCGATCCCCGCCCGTCCCAGTGCGGCAGCGAAGCGCTCCGGGGTGGGGAGCGGATGCCGGCCGGTGCCGGGTCCGACCGGATCGGACAGATCGGTGTCGATGTCGAGGTGGACGGCGCCCGGGATGTGCCCGGCCTCGTACTCGGCCCGTCCGGATCGGGTCTTGTCGAGATACCACCGCACGTCCACGACGCGCACGTCGTCGATGTGCGCGGCGAGCCATTCGCCGCTGACGAGATCGTTCACTTGCCGTAGCGCCGCTGCCGCATGCCGTAGTCGCGCAACGCACGCAGGAAGTCGATCTTGCGGAAGTCGGGCCACAGGGCGTCGCAGAAGTAGAACTCGGAGTGCGCCGACTGCCAGAGCAGGAACCCCGACAGGCGCTGCTCGCCCGACGTGCGGATCACGAGGTCGGGATCGGGCTGACCCTTTGTGTAGAGGTGCTCGGCGATGTGGTCGACGTCGATGACCTCGGCCAGCTCCTCGATCGACGTGCCGGCCGCGGCGTGTTCGTGCAGGAGCGACCGCACGGCGTCGGCGATCTCGCGCCGCCCGCCATAGCCGACAGCGATGTTGACCGTCATGCCGTCGCGGTGCGCTGTGCGTTCCTGCGCTGCCTTGAGTGCATTGGCGGTCTCGTCGGGGAGCAGGTCGAGCGAGCCCATCGCGTGCAAGCGCCAGGGGGTGCCGTCGGCCGAGAGTTCCTCGGCGACTCCGGCGATGATGCGCAGCAGCGGTTCGAGCTCGGCGGTCGGGCGATTCAGGTTGTCGGTCGACAGCAGCCAGATGGTGACGTGGTCGACGCCCGCCTCGCGGCACCAGGTGAGCAGATTCGCGATGTGGCGCGCCCCGGCGAGGTGGCCCTCGCTGACGTCCTCGAAGCCGGATGCGCGCGCCCATCGGCGGTTTCCGTCGATCATGATCGCAACGTGACGCGGGGTGGGCAGGCCGGTCAGGGCCGTCCGGAGCCTGCGCTCGTAGACCGTGTACACCCCTTGCCGCAGACCCACGCCTCGACGATAGCGCCGTGAGAGCTCTGTTAGGACCCCTGCGGGCCGGGCTACTCATCCGTAACCTGGACCCATGGCGACCCTCGGCCCGACCTCGTCGCTCGCCACGGTTGTTGCGGAGCTCAAACCGCGCCTGCGCGGATTCCTGCACACCTACGCAGCCGCGATCTCGATAGCCAGCGGCGCAGTGCTGATCGCCGTTGCAGCGGCGATGAAGGGCGGCCCGGCGGCGGCCACGACGTCTATCTATGCGGCGACGGTAACGCTGCTGTTCGGGACGTCCGCGCTCTACCACCGGCGCAGCTGGTCACCGCGCGCCCACCGGATCATGAAGCGCCTCGACCACTCGATGATCTTCGTGTTCATCGCCGGGACGTACACCCCGATCGCTGCGCTGACCCTGCCCCGCACCGCGGCGATCGCGGTGCTCGTGACGGTGTGGACGGGGGCGGTGGTCGGTGTCGCGCTGCAAACCGCGTGGCCGACATCGCCACGGTGGTTGGCGGTGCCCTGCTACATCGCGCTCGGCTGGGTTGCGGTGTTCGTGCTGCCGGATCTGTTGCACAACGCCGGTGTCGCCGCGCTGGTGCTGATCCTGGTCGGCGGCGCGGTCTACACGATCGGCGGCGTCGTCTACGGGATCAAGCGTCCCAACCCGGTGCCGGGCGTGTTCGGCTACCACGAGGTCTTCCACGCCTGCACCCTCGTGGCCGCCGTGTGCCACTACGTCGCCATCTGGCTCGCAGTCTTTCGCTGAGGCGCCTTTCTCGCGCAGGGAACAACCGGCCTTGCCCTGTCGTTCTTGCAGTGTAATTATGTAATCACTGCCTGAATGTAAGGAGAATTCACATGAGTAGGGCAACAGACTCCAGTGAGTCCGACCGGCGCTTCCGGCGCGGCGGACCCCACGGCCACGGGGGACATCGTGGTCACGGACATGGCGGACGCGGACGCGGCTTCGGCCGTCCGGGTGGTTGGCAGCAGGCGGATCTACCGCCGGCTGACGACGCCGCCGAGTGGTTCGGCGGCCGACTGCCGAGCGAGTGGTTCGTCGGTACGCCGAGCGTGACCGTCGACCGCGAAGAGATCATCGTCAGCGGCGAACTGCCGCCGGTGAAGGACGGCGAGTCGGCGGGCGAGGCCGCGGCCGAAGGCCGCATCCAGCGCTTCCGCGAGGACAGCCGCGAGACGCGCATGACGATCGCCGACGAGGCCGAGTCACGCTACGGGCGCAAGGTCGCCTGGGGCGCATCGATCGGCGAGACGCGGGTGCTGTTCACCCACCTCGCCGTGCCGGTGATGACCCGGTTGCGCCAGGACGAGCGACGGGTGCTCGACACTCTCGTCGACTCGGGCGTGGCCCGTTCACGCTCCGAGGCGCTGTCGTGGTGCGTAACCCTGGTCGGAGAGCACACCGACGAGTGGCTCGCCAGCCTGCGCACCGCGATGTCCGAGGTGGACAAGCTGCGCGCCGAGGGTCCCGAGATCTGAACCACCCCCGCCTTGCTGCTCGCTAGGACGACAATCCGTCCGCGCATTGCGTGGGACGGAGCAGCAAGGCGAGCTGGTACGCGGTGGTGACCGGCAGGTCGCACACCATGCCGCGGCACACATAGGCCGCGGCACCCCCATCGATCAGCGGGCGTCCCGCCAACAACGCGGCGCCCGGCTGGTCGGGCTCACCCGAGACGATCACCGATCCCGGCGGTCGCAACCGCCACGCAACGCGCTCGAGGTCACCATCGTGGCCTACGAGCGCGATTTGCACTGGACCGTCGACGAGCGCCTGCGCCGCGGCAAGGGCCCAACCGAAGAAGCGCGGCTGGGCGATGCCGGCGCCGGTGACGATCCGCAGCGCATGCTCGGCCGCCACGCGATGAGCCGGCGAGCCGGTGAGCGCCGAGTAGGTGAGCAGGGCGGCGGCCAGCGCGCTCGAACCGGACGGGGCGGCGTTGTCGCTCGGGTCGCGCGGGCGACGCATCAACTGTTCCGCATCGTCGCCGGTGTCGAAGAATCCACCGTCACCGTCGGCGAATCTTTCCATCGCGACGTCGAGCAACTCACCCGCCGCGGCCAGATAGCGCTGCTCCCCCGTCGCCTGATGCAGGGCAAGCAGACCCTCGGCAAGGTCGCCGTAGTCCTCGGCCACGCCGAGCGCATCACCGATGACGCCGTCGCGCGAGGCGCGCCGTAAGCGACCGTCGACGACGTGCTTTGTCAGCAACAGTTCCGCGCAAGCGATCGCGGCATCGAGGTAACGCTGATCGAGTGCGACTCCTGCCTCGGCAAGAGCGGCAATCGCGAGACCGTTCCACGCGGTCACGACCTTGTCGTCGCGCGCCGGCTGGGGCCGCTCATCGCGCGCCTCGCGCAGCGCACTGCGCACCCGCTCGTAGCGTCCGAGATCGTCAGGATCTCTGAGCAACTGCAATGTGGACGCGCCGTGCTCGAACGTGCCTGCCTCGGTGACCTCGAACCAGCGCGCCGCGTCGGCGGCATCGGCTCCGAGCACCTCGCTCAGCTGTTGCGGCGTCCAGACATAGGTGAGTCCCTCGACGCCATCGGTGTCGGCATCAAGCGCGGATGCGACGCCTCCCTCCGCCGTGCCGAGATCGCGCAGCAGGAAGTCAGCGGTCTCGCGGGCAACGCGCTGCGCCAGGGCATTGTCGGTCAGCCGCCACCAATGCAGGTACACGCGCAACAGCAGCGCGTTGTCGTAGAGCATTTTCTCGAAGTGCGGCACGACCCAGCCGGCGTCGACCGAGTAGCGCGCGAACCCACCGGCGAGTTGGTCGTACATGCCGCCGCGGGCCATCGCGACGAGCGTCTGTTCGGCCATCGCCAGCGCGGTCGTGTCGCCCGTGCGTTCGTGCTGGCGAAGCAAGAACTCGAGCACCATCGACGGCGGGAACTTCGGTGCCCGTCCGAACCCGCCGCGCGCGGCGTCGAACTGCGGCTCGAGCCGATTCACTGCTTCGTCGAGGTGCGCACCGGTCGGCAACGCGTCGCCGGCGAGCTCACTCGCGCCGTTGTTCGAGAGAGCGTCGACGATGCGCTGCCCGGCGGCGAGCACCTCGTCCCTGTTATCGCGCCAGGCCTCACTCGCGGCGCTCAGCAGTTGGACGAACTGTTCGCGAGGGAAGAATGTACCTGCGTAGAAGGGTTTCCTGTCGGGAGTGAGCAGGCACGTCATCGGCCACCCGCCTTGCCCGGTGAGCGCGGTCGTCGCGTCCATGTAGACCGCGTCGACGTCGGGGCGCTCCTCGCGATCGACCTTTACGTTGACGAACCCGGCGTTCATCACCGCTGCGACATCGTCACGCTCGAACGAGTCGTGCGCCATCACATGGCACCAGTGGCATGCGCTGTAGCCGACGCTCAACAGGATCGGCACGTCGCGCCGACGCGCCTCGGCGAACGCCTCGTCACCCCACTCGTACCAGTCGACGGGATTGTCGGCGTGCTGACGCAGGTACGGCGAGGTCGACGCGGCAAGGCGATTCGGCATCACCCCACGCTATGCCGTGGGGTGATGCCGTCTCGCACTTACATCAGGTCAGCAAGCCGATGATCTGGCTGAGCAGGCTCGACAGCTTGTAGAGATCAGCCAGCGTCGGACTCGTGTTGTTGAGCAGATTGGCCACGGCACACAGCAGATTGCCGAGCAGGTTGCCCGCGCCCGGTATTGCCGTGATGTCGAGGACGACGCGGTTGAGGTGCACTGCGAGGCCGAGCAGGTTGAGATTCAGCGGGCCGAGCACCAGATGCAGCACGCTGCAGCTGGCCGCGGCAGCCGCCGCGGTACGCGATGTCTGTGCGCCGCTCGCGTGCACCGGCACGATCACATCGTGACGCGTGACGCGCCCGACGAGCTGGCCGTTGCTGCGACGCATCGTCGCCATCAGATCGCCTTGCACAACGGTCTTTCCGTTGCGCACGAACGACCGCAGCGGCTTGAAGTGCCCGGTCACTTGGCCGAACTTGCCGAACGATCCGTCCACGTGCGACGCGTACTTGCCGGGGTGGAACGTCGAGTGCGCTACCGCGCTACTCGTGTGCGCCGCGGGCTGTGCCGCGGTTGACGCTGGTGCTGCGACCGCGACGGCACACACGACCGCCGCAGCAGGTGCCACCACACGGGTGAACAGTTTTTGGGCAGCATGGGACATTGGGGGTTCCCTTCGTTGGCTCGCACGTCCCGACCGGACGAGCGAGTAGGGCGGGCGAGCCACCGGCTTGGGCTCCCGCCTCTCTCGACCCTCGCATATAGCCGTGAATGGGGCAATGCCCCTCTTATCGAGCTGTACCCGATCGCATCAGACGGCGCAGCTCGCGCGGCGAGTGAGCCGCCGCGAGGGCGGGCGGAGCCTGCGCGAGCCAGCCGTCGATCAGCAGGTCACGCAGTGCGGTTCTCGTGATGGTGCGCAGGTGCGTGAGCACGGCTGGATAGTTGTTGAAGTGGGCGATGGTGAACACGCCCTTCGTGCCCGCCTGCAGGACGGCCTCCGTGTCGCCCAGATCGCCGAGATAGACCGCAACAATCGGGCCGTCCGGCGGCGTCTCGTCGCCGAAGCGTTTGAGGTCGGCCTTGCTGAACGGCCGCTCCCACGCGAACGCCTTGTCGATCACGTTCCAGGTGCGGTGACCGAACCGCTCGCCCTCGACCACCTCGGGCAGAGACAGGGCGAGCGCGGCTGCGTCGTCCAGTTTGACCACGTCTGCCAGCTTGTCATGTTCGCCAGCTGAACGATGCGCGGAGATGTGTTGCTCGACCACGCCCGGCCAAGCCATTCTTGAGTTCAGGACGGGGCCGAGCCACCCGCGGGGAGGGTCGTCCGGCAGGGGGCCTGATGACGTCCGCGTTCGTGTCGTACGCGCGCGAGGATCGTGCCTTTGTCGGGCACCTCGCGGAGGCACTGCGAGCGAGATCGATCGTCCCGGCCTGGGATCAGGACCACTCGGTGTTGCCGTTCAGCGCGCCGTGGCGACAGGAGATCGAATCGGCGATCCGATCGGCCGACAAGTTCGTGTTCGTCATTTCGCCCGATTCGATCGCTTCCCTTCCCTGCGCATCCGAGATCGCCACCGCACAGGCATGCGGTAAGCAGATCGTGCCGATCGCGTTCCGGTTGCCGTCCGACCTGAGGTCGGTGCCGCTCGCGATCGGTGAGCTGAACTGGATCTTCTTCGACGGCACCACCGTGTTCCCGCAGGCGCTCGATCAGCTCGTGGGCGCGCTGACCACCGATCTCGAGTGGACGCGCATGCACACCCGGCTCTCGATTCGAGCCGCCGAATGGGCCGCGTCCGGTCACGATTCGGGCACCCTGCTACGCGGCGGCGCGCTGCGTGCGGCCGAAGCGTGGATAGCCGATTCCGCACCGCATCCCCAGTCGCCGCCTACCGAGGCGCAACGGCAATACCTTGCTGCATCGCGGCGCGCGAGCGACCGGAACTCGCGCCGCTGGCGATTCGCGCTCATCGGCGGGCTGGTTGTCGCACTGACGCTCGCCGTGTTCGCCGTGCTGCAGCGAAACCAGGCGCGCCACGAGGCGACACTGGCCGATGCGCACGCGCTCGCGGCGCGCGCCAGCGCCGCATTGGCGACCGACCCTGCGACCGCGCTGCATCTTGCGCTGCAGTCGACGCAAACCGCTGTCGGGGCGGACGGCACGCGCGTGCTGCGCAAGGCACTTGCGGCCGACCGCGAACGGATGGTGCTAGATCCCGGCACAGGCGTGCACACGCAGGCGGTGTGGAGCCCGATCACCGACACCATCGCCACGACCGGCAAGGGCGATGTCGTGCTGTTGTGGGACGCGCGCACCGGACGGGTGACCCGAACCCTGGCCGCGATGCCGGACGGACAACCGATCGGGCAGCTGAGCTACGACCCGACCGGTCGATGGCTCGCCGCAGTCTCGCAGCACGGCGGACTTGCGCTCTACAACACGACGACCGGTCAGTCGTTCGACACGAGCACTGCGAACGGAGACATCCGGGCCGGCACCACCAACAACGGCGGCAAGTTCGGTGTGGCGCCGTCGGCCACCTGGGATCCGCAGACCGATCGCTTGTACGTGTTCGGAGACGAGCTGAAAGACGTAGTCGTCGTCGACCCGTCCGCGAACAAGACGTACCCGCTGCGGGCAGCGGCGCCCATCGACTCGATGAGCTTCGCGCCGCACGGCTCGCGGGCCTTCGTCTCGTGGTTCGGGTTCGGGGGCCGCTACGACGACATCGTCGATCTGACGAAGGGCAGCCAGACCGCATTGCATGTGCTGAAACCCGGCGTCGACTACCAATCATGCTGGACTCCGGACGGCTCCGAACTGGTCGCCTGGGGGCCCTCTGAGGCGCAGGACCAGACCGTGCACGTTCTCAACGCCACCACCGGCGCACAGGTGTTCAGTCACACCGGTGCGACCACGAGCGCGGGCGCGTGTGGTGTCGACGTCGACGCAGGTCCGTACGCGATGCTCGGTGACTACGAGGGACAGGCCACCATTCTCGAGCGTCTGAGCGTTCAAACGGGCGCCTCCGCCGCGCCCGCCTTCCAGTATTCAGAGGTCGGTCTGCGCGGCCACACCGCCTACATCAACTCGGTGGCGACCAGCGCGGACGGCGCGTTCGCAGTCAGCGGCAGTGACGACGGCACGGTGCGTGTCTGGGACGTCGCTTCAGGAGCGCAGCGCACGTTCGCCGACGCCGGCGTCGCGGTGAACTCGGTCGGATTCAGCCCCGACAACGGCCTGGTGCTCGCCGTCCTCGCGAACGGCCATGTCGCCGTGTACGACGCGGGCACCGGCGAAGCCGCGGTCCGGCTGTCGGCACCACCAGGAACTGCGGCCTACGCCCTCGGTTTCGTTGCGAACGGCACCAAAGTATGGGGCTTCACCCAACAGCTGGTCATCAAGCGATCGACACTGAAGCCGACCACCGTGACGGTCACGGACGCACGCGCGGTCGTGTGGAACGCCTCGACGGGCGCCGTTCTCGCGAGCGCACCCGTGATGGCGCAGCTGAGCGCACCGCGCTGCCCTGCGCAAAGCCCGAACTCGTTCTACCCCGACTGCGCATCGAGCCCGCTCAGTGCCGAACAGGACGGGGTGGCTATCAGCTTCGACGGCAACGAGCTCGTCTACGCGACCGCTCATTCGGTCGTCCAGCGCAACCTCGTCAGCGGGCGGCAGACGACGCTCGCGGTCGGTCAGCCACCGACTCGGGTCCTCATCTCGGCCGATGGCACTCGCGTGCTCGTGGTCGACAACAGCGAGCTGCGGATCTGGACACCGGCCAACGGACAAGCCCGGACGATCGCGTTGCCTGCGGTACCACTTGCCGCGGCGATGGACGTTGCGGGCGACCGCGCCGTCATCGGCTACACGAACGGCACGACTTCGGTGTGGAATCTGATGACCGTGACGCGCATCGCACAGTTCGCCAAGAACTCGCCGCCCGGCAACGGCCAGCTGGATTCCGAGCCACTGCAGGTCGCCATCTCCTCCGACGGCGCGATGATCGCGACCGGTGACACGAACGGCCAGGTGCGGCTCCGGTCAGTCGCGGACGGGCGTGTGATCGCGGCACGGGTGCTCGAGAGCAACCCCCGGCCGGACGCGCCGACGTACCCGGTCGGCGAACTGCGCTTCGTCAACTCCGACAGAGATCTGCTCGCCCTCAACTTTCCTCAGCCCGGGGCCGGCGACTACGAGCCGCCGGGAGTAGGGGTTGTCATCGACGTTGCTACCGGTGCGGTGCAGTCACATCTGTCGTCGCCGGCCCGGCCGGATCCGCCGTATGAACCCGGCGTCGACGTGAGCCCGGACGGACAGTTCGTGCTCACCGGGATCGAGGGCTTCGCACCGGCCGGACAGGCGCAGGGCGAGGACGCCGTGTACGACACGACGACCGGCGACAAGGTGGCCGATCTGTCCGAGGCCGCACCCGCGGTGTCGCAGAGCGGAGTTACCAACCTCGCCGTCGAGAACGCGTGGTCGCCGTCGGGCACCCGGCTGGTGACCGCGTCCACCGGGATCTATCCGTGCGACGCCTGCGGCTCGCTCGCCGACCTCCAGGCCGAAGCAAAGCTGCGCATCGCCTGGGAGACGCCGATCGCGCCGCACACTGCGCCGCCTCCGGGCAATCCGCTCGGCTGAGATCGGGTCAGCTCGCGCCGAGGTCGAGGGCGCTCGCGATCGGGACGCCGGGTCGGTAGGCAAGATGCACATGGCTCGGCGCGTCGAGCACGCACAGATCGGCACGCTTGCCGGGAGCGACGACGCCGATGTCCTCGCGCCGTAAGGCGCGCGCTCCCCCGGCAGTGGCCGACCACAACGCTTGTTCTGGCGTCATGTGCATCTCCCGCACCGCCAACGCAATCATCAGCGGCATCGACGACGTGTACGACGTGCCGGGGTTGCAGTCGGTCGCGAGCGCGATGGTTACGCCTGCATCGAGCAGCCGGCGTGCGTCCGGGTACGGCGAACGGGTCGAGAACTCGACACCGGGCAACAGCGTCGCGACAGTCGTGCCACTGGCGAGTGCGTCGACGTCGGCGTCGGAGAGGTACGTGCAGTGGTCGACACTCGCCGCGCCGAGTTCGACCGCAAGCTGCACGCCCGGTCCGGCGGAAAGCTGGTTGCCGTGCACCCGCAACTGCAGACCGGCTCGACGACCGGCCTCGAGGACCGCCCGCGCCTCGTCGCCGTCGAACGCATGCGCGCTCGCCGGTTCGCAGAACACGTCGATCCAACGGGCGAGCGGCGCGCATGCCGCGAGCATCTCCCCTGTGACGAGATCGAGGTAGTCAGACCGGTCGACGCCCGGCGGGACGACGTGGGCGCCCAGGAACGTCGTCTCAGTCGTTACCTCACCCGCCAGCCTCAGACTGCGCACCTCGTCGGCAACCGAGAGACCGTAGCCGCTCTTGACCTCGACCGTGGTCGTCCCCTGATTGCGCATTTCGAGAATCCGCTTGCGCAGCAGCGTCTTCAGCTCGTCATCGGACGCGTCGCGCGTCGCGGCAACGGTCGTGCCGATGCCGCCCCCGTCGTATGGCTCACCGGCGATCCGCGCCGCGAACTCCGCTGACCGGTCGCCGGCGAACACCAGGTGTGAATGCGAGTCGACGAAGCCGGGAACGACTGCTCGTCCGCTGACGTCGATACGGCGGTCGGCGGTCGGAACGTCGCGGGCTGCACCGACCCAGCGCACGGTGTCGTTCTCAGCGACGATCGCTGCATCGTGGACGACGCCGAGATCAGGATCATTGGTGACCAGCTCGGCTATGCCGGTGATCGCAACTGCGGTCATGGCTCACTCCACAGTGGGTCGATCGCATCGGCCAGCAGCCTGCCGACATCGCCGAGGCGATGCTGACCGCCGGAGACAACGGGGACGCCGTCGACCACGACGGTGTCGACATCCGCCGACGTTGCGGCCATGACTACCTGCCCGGGGTCCACGCCGGCGGTGCGCCGCGTGTCGAGACGGACGGCAACGAAGTCTGCCCGCGCTCCAACCTCGAGTCGTCCGGCGTCCGGCCAGCCGATGCTCGAGTGTGCAGTCATCGCGGCGTGCAGCTCGTCCATCGAGAATCTGCCGCGCTGCAACGAGATCAGCCGTTCGTCGAGTTCGAGCGCGCGTGCTTCCTCGAACATGTCGATCACGGCGTGTTGATCGCTGCCGAGACTGCGCCGCCGCACATCGTGAGCAGGGCCGACGCCGTCGGCGAGGTCGCGTTCGGTCGTCGGGCACATGCAGACGGTCACCTCCGACCCGGTGAGCAGCCGGATGTCCGTCTCCGTCAGGTGCGTGGCGTGCACGGCGGTCGTCTCCGGTAGGAGCGCTCCGGTTTCGTCGAGCAACTGCGTCGGGGTTCGGCCGTACGCGGCGAGACAGGCCTCGTTCTCGGCCGGCTGCTCGGACAGGTGAACGTGCAACGGACGATGGATTGCGGCGCGGGCGACAGTCGGGATGGCTTCGCGCGGCACGGCGCGCACCGAGTGGATCGCCGCTCCGACGGCGAACCCGTCCGCGGGCTTCAGCTCGGCAACACGCTCGGCCCAGGCGTCTGCGGTGCCGTCGGAAAATCTGCGCTGCACCGGTGCGAGTTTCTCGCCGGCAAACCCGGCCGACAGATAGCAGGTATCGAGCAAGGTGAGTCGGATCCCCGCATCTGCGGCAGCCTGACGCAGCGCGTGCGCCATCACGTTCGGATCGTTGTACCGCGCTCCGTCTCGGTCGTTGTGCAGATAGTGGAACTCGCCCACCGACGTCACGCCGGCCAGCGCCATCTCTGCGTAGGTCGCGCGCGCGAGCGCAAGGTACGAGTCGGGATCGAGTCGGTCGGCGACGGCGTACATGCGCTCGCGCCACGTCCAGAACGTGCCGCCGCTGTCATGCGTTCGTCCCCGCAGCGCGCGGTGGAAGGCATGGCTGTGTGCGTTGGCGAAGCCGGGCAACACGACGCCGGGCAGGCGGTGCGAATCGCCGGGCTCGACGTCGGCCTCCACCGATGCGAATCGCCCGTCGGTGACCTCGAACCTGACGTCGCGCATAACTTCGTCATGCAACCGGGCGTAGTCGGCGAAGTAGGTGGTCATCGGGCGAGGGTCTCGAGCACAGCAGTGAGCGCACCGACCCCGACCAGACAGTCGGCGGCCTCGGCGAATTCCTCGGGCGAGTGCGATATGCCGGTCGGGTTGCGTACGAACAACATCGCCGCCGCGACGCCGGCCGCAGCCAGGATGCCTGCGTCATGGCCGGCGCCGGTCGCGAGCACGGGCGCGTCATCCAGGAGCATTGACAGCCGACCAGCGAGAACCGGGTCGAAATCGGTTGCTGCGCTGTACGACTCCTGGTCGGCCTCGATTCTTGCGGCGGCGGCAACGGCTGCGACGACGGACTGCACCGCATCCTCGTCGGCTCCGCGGGCATCAAGCCACGCAGTCACACGTGACGGGATCGCGTTCACGCCGTTCGGCTCGACCTGCACCTTGCCGACCGTAGCGACGCAGTCGTGCTCTTGCGCCGATTCGCGCGCAGCGGTGATGGCCGCTGCCAACACGAGCATCGGGTCGTGCCGATCGGCGAGCCTCGTCGTGCCGGCGTGGTTCGCCTGGCCGTCGAGGGTTAGCCGCCACCGGCCATGTGGCCAGATCGACGAGCCGACCGCGACCGGACGGCCGAGGTCGATGAGTCCGCGGCCCTGCTCGACATGCAACTCGATGAACGTGCCGACGCGCTGCAGGGTCTCGTCATCCCGGCCGAGGTGCGCAACATCGCGGTCGGCCCGCTGCATCGCCTCGGCCATCGACACGCCGCCGCTGTCTCGGAGCGCGAGCGCGCGATCGGCAGCGAGCGCTCCGGTGATCAGCCGTGATCCGCCGCACGCGACCCCGAACCGCGCACCTTCCTCGTCACCGAAGTTCACCACGCCGATCGGGCGTGAGGGACGGAATCCCTTGCTGCGCAGGGCATCCACGGCGAGCAATGCCGACACGACGCCGAGTGGTCCGTCAAAGGCACCGCCGTCCGGGACGGAATCGAGATGCGACCCGGTCACGATCCCCGGCGCTGCGTCCGGGTCGCCCCACCAGGCCCACTGGTTGCCCGCACGGTCCTCGGTCACGTCCAGGCTTCGGGCCGCGCATTCGGCGGCGAACCACTCGCGCAAGGTGCGGTCCTCGTCCGTCCACGCGAAGCGGCGATACCCACCTGACGGTGCTCGACCGATCGGTTCGAGGTCCGACCAGAGCGAGTCGAATGACATCAACCCTCGTTCATCGGCACGCGGACGTCACGCTCGTCCGCGATCTCGTCGGCACGTGAATAGCCGGCGTCCACGTGCCTGATCACGCCCATGCCCGGGTCGTTGGTGAGCACGCGGCGGATCTTCTCACCCGCGAGCTCAGTGCCGTCGGCAACGGTGACCTGTCCGGCGTGCAACGACCGGCCGATACCGACGCCGCCGCCATTGTGGATCGACACCCACGAGGCGCCGGACGCGGTGTTGACCATCGCGTTCAGCAGCGGCCAGTCGGCAATGGCGTCGGAACCGTCGGCCATCGACTCGGTCTCGCGGTACGGCGACGCGACCGATCCGCAGTCGAGGTGATCGCGGCCGATGACGACCGGCGCGCTGAGTTCGCCACTGCGCACCATGTCGTTGAACCGGTCACCGGCCTTGTCGCGCTCGCCGTAGCCGAGCCAGCAGATGCGCGCGGGAAGACCCTGGAAGTGCACCTTCTCCTGCGCCATCTTGATCCAGCGCGCGAGCGATTCGTTCTCGGGGAACAGGTCGAGCACCGCACGGTCGGTGGCGTGGATGTCCTTCGGGTCGCCCGAAAGCGCTGCCCAGCGGAACGGGCCCTTCCCCTCACAGAACAGCGGTCGGATGTACGCAGGCACGAAACCCGGGAAGTCGAAGGCCCGCCCGAAGCCGGCCTCGCGCGCCTCGGCGCGGATCGAGTTTCCGTAGTCGAAGACCTCGGCGCCCTTGTCCTGGAACTTCACCATCGCCTCGACGTGGCGTGCCATCGATGCCCGCGCGCGTCCGATGAACTCGTCCGGTTTGGTCTCGGCGTAGTCGCGCCACTCGTCGAATTCGACCCCGACCGGCAGGTACGAGAGCGGATCGTGCGCCGACGTCTGGTCGGTGACGATGTCGATCGGCGCATCGTTGGCAACGAGTTGCGGGACGAGCGACGCTGCGTTGCCGAGCAGGCCGATCGACAGCGGCTGCCCCGCGTCGCGGGCCTGCTCGGCCAACTTCAGTGCATGCTGCAACGAGTCGGCCTGCACGTCGAGATAGCGGTGCTCGATACGCCGCTTGATGCGCGACTCGTCGCACTCGATACAGATCGCGACGCCGCCGTTCATCGTCACGGCCAGCGGTTGGGCGCCACCCATACCGCCGAGTCCGGCGGTCAGCGTGATCGTGCCTTGCAACGAGCCGTTGAACTTCTTGGCGGCGACTGCGGCGAACGTCTCGTAGGTGCCCTGCAGGATGCCCTGGGTGCCTATGTAGATCCACGAGCCCGCCGTCATCTGCCCGTACATCGTCAGGCCGAGATGTTCGAGGCGGCGGAACTCGTCCCAGTTCGACCACTCGCCGACGAGGTTCGAGTTCGCGATCAGTACGCGCGGCGCCCACTCGTGGGTCTGCATGACGCCGACAGGCTTGCCCGACTGCACGAGCATCGTCTCGTCCGGCTTGAGCGTCGTGAGCGTGCGGATCATCGCGTCGAACGCGGCCCAGCTGCGGGCTGCGCGTCCGGTGCCGCCGTAGACCACGAGATCGTCCGGCCGTTCGGCGACCTCGGGGTCGAGGTTGTTCTGCAGCATCCGCAGCGGTGCTTCGGTCTGCCACGAGAGCGCAGTGAGCTCGGTGCCGCGCGGAGCGCGAACGGGTCGGGCACCTTCCATGATCAATCCTTTCAGCGCAGCGATCCGGTGACCGCTTCAGCGGCGGCAACGGCTGACCCGTCGCGCACGAATTGGTAGGCGGCTTCGATCTCGGGAGCGAGGTAGCGATCCGGTCCCGGGCCGGCGACGTGTGCCCGCAGCGAGTCACGCACCGCGGCCGTTCCCGGTGCCGGAGTCAGTGGGGCCCGCAGGTCGAGCGCGCGCGCTGCGGTGAGCAGCTCGACGGCGAGCACGCGCCCGTAGCCGTCGACCGCGCGGCGCAACTTGCGAGCGGCCGACCAGCCCATCGATACGTGGTCTTCCTGCATCGCACTCGACGGGATCGAGTCGACGCTGGCCGGTGTCGCCAGGCGCTTGAGTTCCGACACGATTGCAGCCTGGGTGTACTGCGCGATCATGTGCCCCGAGTCGACTCCTGGGTCGTCGGCGAGGAACGCGGTCAGGCCGTGGTTGCGTGCCACATCGAGGAACCGGTCGGTGCGGCGCTCGGCGATCGACGCCGCGTCCGCCGCGATGATCGCCAAGAAGTCGAGCACGTAGGCGATGGGCGCGCCATGGAAGTTGCCGTTGCTCTCGACCCGTCCGTCCAGGGTGACGACGGGGTTGTCGATCGCACTGGCCAACTCGCGGGACGCGACCTGCTCGGCATGCGCAACGGTGTCACGCGCCGCACCATGCACCTGCGGCGAGCACCGCAACGAGTACGCGTCCTGGACGCGGGTGCAATCAGGTCCGCGATGACTGGCCATGATCGCCGAGTCGTGCAGCAGCTTGACGAGATTCGCTGCGCTGTCACGCTGGCCCGGATGGGGACGGAGTTCTTGCAGGTCGGCGGCGAACACAGCGTCGGTGCCCAGCTGCGCCTCGACGCTCATTGCGGCCGTCACGTCGGCAGTGCGCAGCAGCAGCCGCAGATCGTGCAGCGCGAGAACGAGCATGCCGAGCATTCCGTCGGTGCCGTTGATGAGCGCCAGGCCTTCTTTCTCGGCGAGGACGACGGGATTCAGGCCGGCTGCGGCAAGAGCTTGCCCGGCGGGCACGAGCGCACCTGACGCATCGCGCACCTCGCCCTCGCCCATCACCGCAAGCGCGCAGTGCGCGAGCGGCGCCAGATCGCCGGAGCACCCGAGCGATCCGTACTCGCGGACGACCGGGGTGATGTCAGCGTTGAGCAGGTCCGCGTAGGCGGCGGCGGTTTCCCAGCGCACGCCCGTCCGTCCCGTTGCCAGGGTCGAGAGGCGTAGCAGCATCAGCGCACGCACGACCTCGGTCTCGACCTCCGTTCCCGAACCGGCGGCGTGCGATCGGATCAGACCGGCCTGCAGCCTCGCCCGCAGGTCGCTCGGAATGTGCCGATTGGCCAGCGCGCCGAAACCAGTCGAGATGCCGTAGTGCGGCTCGACGTCGTTGGCCAGCGCCTCGATGACGTCACGGCTGTGCTGGATCGCCGTGCGGGCGTCGTCGTCGAGGTGCACCCGCGCGCCGTGCCGGGCGACGGCCACCACCTCGTCAGGTGTGAGCGCGCCGATGCCGAGCGTGACGCGGCTACGGGTGGACGTCATTGCTCCATGACACAGGCTGCGCACGGGGCTGCGCCAGATCAGCAACTCGCTTTGTGTCTCGGATCCGAGATTCTGCGTACGGTTGGCTCGTGGCAATCGTCCCGGCAGCCGCACGCACGCTGGCGATCCTGCGGCTGCTCGCGCAGCAGGCTGCCCCGATGTCAGCGGCAACCATCGCGCGGCAGCTCGGACTCGCGCGATCGACGACGTATCACCTGCTCGACACCTTGGTGCATGAAGGCTTTGTGGTGCACGTTCCTGAAGAGCGTCGCTTCGCACTCGGCCTCGGCTCGTACGAGCTCGGTTCGGGATACAGCCGGCAGGCGCCACTGCAACGGGTTGCCCGGGCGCCGCTCGCTGCCCTGGTCGACGCGACGGGGCACAACGCGCACCTTGCGGTGCTGCACGGCAGCGAAGTTGTCTACGTGATCGAGGAACGCGCCAAGGGACGAGCAGCGCTCATCACCGACGTCGGCGTGCGGTTGCCGGCCCACCTCACCGCCACGGGACGGGCGATGTTGGCCGCGCTGCCGAAGGAGCACGTCCGCGCGTTGTTCCCCCACGCCTCGTCGTTCGTGCTGCGTACCGATCGCGGCCCGGCGTCCTACTCGTCGCTGACCCGACAGCTCGTCGACACCCGCCGGCGCGGGTTCAGTGAGGAAGTCGGTGAGGTCACGGAAGGGTTCTCCTCGGTCGGTGCGCCCGTCGTTGACCATTCGGACCATCCGGTCGCAGCGGTCGCGCTCACCTATCCGAGCGAGGTCGTCGGCGAGCGGCTCGCCACGTCGGTGGTGAGAACGGCGCACCAGCTCAGCCGCCGCCTGGGCGCGCGGGCGTAGTCGAAACGCGAGCAAGCCGCCGTCCGACCGGACGACGGCTTGCTCGAGTCAGTTGTTCAAATCGTGTCGATCGGTTCGCGCGGGGTGACATAGGTCGTCCCGTTCACGTGCTGGATGACGTCGGTGCGACGACGTGTCGACATCCAGATCGCAGTCACGATCAATGCGATCACGCCGACGACCATCAAGATGACGCCGACGATCTGCAGATTGATGCCGTTGACGTGCGTGGTGACGGCGAACTTCAGGATCGCGCCGAGGGCGATCAGCAACAGGCTTCCGCCGATACGCATGGGGGTTCCTCCTTGGGTGGGGACGTTGAGCCGTCCGTACACGGGTTTTACCCGGACACCCGCACCGACAAACCGTCCAGCCGCTGCAAAACGACGACTTCCTTCAGCGTATACACTCAGTGTATTGTCTTCGGCATGAGCGTTCCGTTCTCTCTACTGGGCCTGCTCGAGCGCGAACCGAGCCACGGCTACGACCTCAAGCACGACTACGACACCTACTTCGGCCGCGGCAAGCCTCTGCCGTTCGGGCAGGTCTACTCGACGCTGAGCCGGCTCGCGCGCGACGGCAAGGTGCTCGTCGGCGAGTCCGAGCCGGGTGCCGGTCCTGACCGCAAGCGCTACGTGATCACCGAACAGGGCGTCAGCGACATCGAGGCCTGGCTGCAGGAGCCGGTCGCGGCCGAGCCACATCTGCAGACCGTGCTGTTCGTCAAGGTGGTGCTCGCGCTGATGTCGGGGCGCTCGGCCGAGCACTACCTCGACGTGCAGCGCGCCGCGCACTTGCGCCGGATGCGCGAGCTGACCGAGCTCAAACGCACCGGCGACACCGTCGACGCATTGCTCGCCGACCACGGCCTGTTCCATCTCGAGGCAGACCTGCGCTGGATCGATCTCACGTCCGCCCGTCTCGGCGCCCTCTCCGCGCAGGTGACGCGATGAGTGATGCGCTGCTGCAGGCACGGTCGCTGGTGCTCTCATTCGGCAACACGCCCGCGCTTCGCGGTGCCGACCTGACTGTCGGCGCCGGGGAGATCCTCGCTGTGATGGGTCCGAGCGGTTCGGGCAAATCGACCTTGCTGCACTGCCTGGCCGGGATTCTCACCCCAGATTCCGGGGAGGTCAGCTTCGCCGGCGAGCGCATCGACACGATGCCCGAGAACCGGCGCAGCGCGCTGCGTCGCGACCGGTTCGGCTTCGTCTTCCAGTTCGGCCAACTCGTCCCCGAACTCTCGGCCGAGGAAAATATCGCCCTGCCGCTGTTGCTCGCGGGCACCGCGCGCCGCCCGGCGGTGGCCTCGGCACGCGACTGGCTGGCTCGACTCGATCTCGCCGAGGTCGGCTCGCGGCGCTCCGGCGAGCTGTCCGGCGGCCAGGCGCAACGCGTCGCGCTCGCCCGCGGCCTGGTCGCCAACCCGAGCGTGCTGTTCGCCGACGAACCGACCGGATCGCTCGACTCGTTGACCGGCGAGCGGGTGATGGAGCTGCTCGTGAGCTCCGTACGCGAGCACGGCACGACCGTCGTGCTGGTCACGCACGAACCTCGGGTTGCTGCCTATGCCGATCGCGAGGTCGTCGTGCGGGACGGGCGGGTCACCATGCTCGAGCCGGCCGCGACATGATCCGGCTGAGTCTGCAGCTGACCCTGCGTGGCGGTCGCGAGGCGATCATGCGCCTCGTGGTGACCGCGCTCGGCGTGGCGCTCGGTGTCGCGATGCTGCTGATCACGTTGTCGACGATCAACGCAGTCAATGCGCAGAACAGCCGGTACGCCTGGCTGGAGACGAGCGCGACGCCCGTGGCGCAGTCGGCGTCCGGCCCACTGTGGTGGGCGTTGTCGGCAGACGAATTCCGCGCACAGCAGATCGGCCGCGTCGACGTGGCGGTGGCGGGTGCGCACGCACCGGTCCCGCCCGGCATCCCGCGTTTGCCAGGTCCGGGCCAGTACTACGCCTCACCGGCTCTCAGCTCCTTGCTGCACTCGGTTCCCGCCGCACAACTTGCCGACCGGTACCCCGGACGTCAGGTCGGGACGATCGCAGACTCCGCGTTGCCATCGGCCCAGTCGCTGATCATCGTGATCGGGCGGACGTCGCACGACCTCGCTCGTGATCCGCAGGCGGTGCGAGTGTCTGCAATAAGCGCGACAACGCCCAGCAGCTGCAACGGAGACTGCTTCTCGATCGGCATCAACGCAAACGGGATCGACCTCGTCCTCGCCGTTGCCACAGCGGCGTTGCTCTTCCCGATCGTCGTATTCATCGGCGCCGCGGCCCGCCTGTCGGCCGCGCGCCGCGAGCAACGCTTCGCCGCGATGCGCCTCGTCGGCGCAACGCCGCGACAGATCACCATCGTGTCGACGGTCGAGTCGACGGTCGCCGCACTCGTCGGAACTCTCGTCGGCTTCCTCGGGTTCTTCGCATTCCGTCCGGCGGTTGCGAACATCCCTTTCACCGGGTCGCGGTTCTTCCTCAGCGACATCGTGCTCAACCTCCCCGACGTCCTCGTCGTCGCGTTGGGCGTACCGGTCGCGGCTGCTGTGGCGGCACGGATTGCGTTGCGGCGGGTCACGGTGTCGCCGCTGGGTGTGACGCGCCGGGTCAGCCCGAAGCCACCGCGTTGGTGGCGGCTGGTGCCGCTCGTCTCAGGGATCGCCGAGCTGTGGCTGGTGGTCGTCATCGGACGACCAACGACCACGCCTGAGCAGATCACGGTCTATATGTCAGGAATCCTGACTGTCATGTTCGGGCTCGTCATCGCCGGTCCGTGGCTGACCATGATCGGATCGCGATTGATGGTGCGCTGGGCGCATCGCCCGAGCACGTTGATCGCCGGTCGCCGCCTCGCGGACAATCCCCAAGCGGGCTTCCGCGCGGTCGGCGGCGTGGTGCTGGCGCTCTTCGTGGCGAGCGTCGCGATCTCGTCGATCACCGCACTCGAGAAGTCCAAGGGTCCGAACGCCACCGATGCGGCGGCACGCGCGACCCTCGTCCAGGACCTTGTGGGTTTCCGTCCTCCCGGGTTCGAGCTCGCGACTCGGACGATCGCCGCCGGCGTGCTCCGCGATCTGAACCGGGTACCGGCGGTCGACGCGGTGACCGAGGTGCACGTGTCGGCCGCAGTATCCGGCAAGTTCCAACCGCTGCACGAACTCGTGTCGTGCGCCGCGCTGCGTCGTGCGCCGGCACTTGGCCGCTGCGCGCCCGGGGCGCGGGTCGCAGCGCCGGCCGGGCTGTTCGATTCGTCCGAGAACCGGATCGGCACTGTCTGGCCGAGCTCGCCGGTGTCGCCGCAGACGCTGGACTCCTTGCCGGTCGAACAGCTGGCGATCACCGGATCGCCGGCAGGCGTCGAGCGGGCTCGCACGTTGCTCGAGCGCGACTTTCCGCATCGATTCACGCCCACCACGATCGCGGAGAACTACATGATGCGACGCAGCACCCAACTGGTTGCTCAGTACCGACGGCTCGTCGAGGTCATCGTGCTCGCGAGCCTGCCCATCGCCGGATGCAGCCTGGCTGTCAGCGTCGTCGCCGGGATCGGCGAGCGCCGTCGGGCGTTCAGCCTTTTGCGGCTGTCCGGCACACCGCTGCAAGTGCTGCGACGGGTGATCGCGCTGGAGAGCGCTGTGCCGTTGCTGGTGCTCGCAGCGCTGTCGATCGCGACCGGATTCCTTGCCGCCGGCCTGTTCCTGCGCTCGCAACTGGGCGAGCGGTTCAACTCCCCGCCGCTCGGGTTCTATCTCACGGTTGTGCTGGGGCTGCTGGCCTCGTTCGCGATCATCGCGACGACCCTCCCACTCCTGCGCCGCACGACCGGGCCCGAAGTGGCTCGCAACGACTGACCCTTCGAGTCAGCGGTCGTGATCGACGGGTGGCAACTGCCGGGTGTGGTCGTCGCCCTCGTCACCGGTGTGGGCGGACGAGCCGACGGCCGGTAGTTGGGTGGTGCGGTCGGCCTCGTTGTCGCGCTCGTCATCAGCCTGGTTCTCCGGCTCGGACGGATCGGTCGACCACGGCGAGGGGTTCGCCACCGGGCCGGGTGCAGCCGGTGGGGCCGACCAGGGCTCACGGTTGGTCGGGCCCGGCTGTGCCGGCAATTCGGATCCATCGCCGGCGGGCAGCGGATAGGGAGCGGACGGGCGGCCGGGGGTGACGACCTCGTTGCGGCGGGTGGCGATCGCGACGACGCCTGCGACGATCCCAACCAACACGCCGAACGCAAGCCCGGCGAAGACGAGTGTCGCGCCCGGGCTCGATACCGAGAAGAAGATCGCTTCTGCCTTGCTGTGCAATGTCGGATCGGCGAACTTCTCATCGACAACGCTGCTGCGCACGTATCCACCGATGACACTCGCTGCGATCACGGCGATCCACGTGGCGAGGAAGGTGCGCCAGAACGATCCCGAGCCGCTCGTCACCACGACAACGAACGCGAACACCAGCAGCACTACCGCGACGTCCATCAACACGTTGGCAAGGAACAGGTGCCCGAAGTCGTTGCCGAGGTCGGTGAGATGCCAGCTGAAGGTCGACAGCGACGCGCGCAGGCGGCCGCTGAACGTCTCGAGGTCGGCATTGTCGATCAGCGACCGCGTCGCAGGCGGATTGCCGATGACGCCGATCAGGATCAACATTGTGGCCGCGGCGGCCAGTCCGATCAGCCCGGGACGTGACTTCTGGATCGAGACCACCGGCGGCGGCTCGTACCTCGGTTGCGCTGGGGTGGACATAGCTGTGGACCCTACTGGCGAGACGGCCCCAGTCACGACTCCGAACGGCCAAGCCTGCGACTCCTAGACTCGGCGCCATGGGTGAGCACGAGACCGTTTCGCACGACCTCCCGATGAGCACCGGGCTCAAGCAGGCGATCGCAGCCGACTGGGATGCAGCTCCCCCGATGGCTCATCCGGGCCGCACAGACTGCGCGCCGTACACAGCGGCACGTCGCGCCGCGCTTTCTGCGCGCTTCCCCGATCAGCTGCTCGTGATCGCGTCCGGCGCGCCGCAGGTTCGGGCCAACGACACCGACTACGAATTCCGCGCATCGAGCCAGTTCGCCTGGCTCACCGGCGAGACCGCGCCCGACGCAGTTCTCGTGATGGCGCCTCGTGCCGACGGCCACGAGGCGACGCTGTACATCGGCGTGTACGCGCAGCCGGGCGAGCCGGCGTACTTCACCAGCCGTACGCATGGCGCGGTCTGGGTGGGCAACGCACCGTCGGTGCCCGACACCGTCGCGGCACTCGGGATCGAGACGCGCCCGCTGCGCGATCTCGACGCTGAGCTGTCCAGGTTCGCACGTAGTCCACGGCCGAACGACATCCAGCTGCGGCAGGCGATCGACGAGCTGCGTCTGATCAAGGACCGGTGGGAGATCGACCGATTGCGCGCAGCGTGCGACGCGACCGCACGTGGTTTCGCCGATGTCGTACGCGAGCTGCCCAATGTGGTCGGGCGCGCTGACGTGCGCGGCGAGCGTTGGCTCGAAGGCACGTTCTGGCGGCGGGCACGGCTCGAGGGCAACAGCGTCGGTTACAGCGCCATCGTCGGTGCCGGGACGCACGCGACGACGCTGCACTGGACACGCAACACCGGTGTCGTCGAGCCCGGCACGCTGCTGCTCGCCGACATGGGCGTCGAAACGGACGAGCTGTACACCGCCGACGTCACGCGCACGATGCCGGTGTCGGGTGAGTGGAGTTCAGATCAGCTGCGGGTGTACCGCGCAGTCGAACAGGCGCAGGCGGCCGGCGTTGCCGAGGTGAAGGCGGGCGCCGACTTCGTCGCTGCCCATCGCGCAGCGATGTGGGTGATCGCGGATCATCTGCACTCGTGGGGTGTCCTGCCGGTGTCGGCCGATGTGTCGTGCCACGAGGACGAGAACCGTCCCGGAGCCGGCTTGCACAGGCGCTACACGTTGCACAGCACGTCACACATGCTCGGGATCGACGTGCACGACTGTGCGAGTGCGCGTGACGAGCTCTACCGGGGTGGTGCGCTCCAGTCCGGCCACGTCCTGACCGTCGAGCCGGGACTCTATTTCCAGCCGAACGACCGCAGCGTCCCGTCCGAGCTGCGCGGGATCGGCGTGCGCATCGAGGACGACATCGTCGTGACCGACGGCGACCCGATCAACTTGTCCGCGAACTTGCCGCGCGATGCCGACGAGGTAATCGACTGGATGCGCACCGAACAGGCAGCGACGACAACTCCTTAGCCCAGGGCGTCGCGGAAGAAATCGATCTCGCGGCGGAGCAACGCGGTATAGCGGGCGGGATCGCTCTGCATGTGAGTGATGCCAGGAAGCAGCAGGCAGTTGTGCTGCCTGCCGTGCAGCAAGAGCTCGCGCGAGAGTTCCAGTGAGTGCCGCACGAACACGTTGTCGTCGTTGATGCCATGGACGATCTGCAGCGCGCCGGTCAGCTTGTCGGCGTCGGGCAGCACTGATGACGCGTCGTAGGCAGCGCGGTCGGTGTCAGGACGGCCGAGATAACGCTCCGTGTAGTGCGTGTCGTAGTAGCGCCACTCGGTGACCGGTGCACCGGCGACAGCAGCCTTGATGACATCCGGACGCCGCAACACCGCGAGCAGCGCGAGGTAGCCGCCGAACGACCAACCGCGAATGCCGACGCGGGCCAGGTCGAGGTCGGGATGCTGCGACGCAACAGCCGTCAGCCCGTCGATCTGGTCGGCCAGCGGCGCGGTGGCGAGATCGCGGTAGAGCTCGCGGTCCCACGCCGCTCCGCGTCCAGGAGTGCCGCGACCGTCGATGATCACAACGGCGAAACCCTGATCGGCGATCCACTGCGACATCAGGTAGGCAGACCGGCGCGAGAGCACGCGCTGCGCGTGCGGTCCGCCGTACGGGTCGAGGATCACCGGCAACGCGTGGCCGGCCTGGTGGTCCCGCGGATACACAACAGCGGCCGCGAGTTCGCGCGCACCGGCGCGTTCAAGAGTGACGCGAGGCGCGACATCGGGTTCTTGCGCGACGGACGCGAATTCGATCCCCGCACCGTCGATGCGCCACGCTCCCAGCGTGCGATCAAGGCTAGTTGCATGGACGGCAACAGCATCTGCGCCGGTGACGCCGTCGTGGACGCCGGGCGCGTCGGTGAGCGCGTCGAGGGTGCTGTCCCACCGCACTCGGTAGAGCTGCGTCTCGGTCGACTCGGTTGATGCCACGACTACGACCCCGCTGGTCGTGACCCCGCGGACGCTGCGCACCTGCAACCCGTCCGGAGTGACTGCCTCATCGTCGAACAGCAACGTGTAAGTGTCGTTGCCGGTGCTCGCGCTGACAGTGACGACGCGGCCGTCGGGGGTGAGGTCTGGAGTGCCGGGGACGAGTTCGACCCACCGCGGGTCTGTGTCGGCACGGCGCAGCGACGTGCGTCCCGTCGTACGGTCGACCTCGAGCACCTGCGTGCTTCGTTGGTCGCGGCTTTGCACCTGCAGCAACAGTGCGCCGGGACGGAACGACACCGCGGCCAGGTAAGGGAATGCTGCGCGATCCCAGATGACCGGGGTGTGCGCGCCCGCGCGAGTGATCAGTGCGAGCGTGACGTCGGCATTGTCGGCACCGGGAGCCGGATACCGCACCGAACTCGGGGCGGCGGCCGGGTGGTCGGGATCGCTGACGTACCAGCGTTCAACCATCGATTCGTCGACCCGCGCCGCGAGCACCTGCGTCGAATCCGGTGACCACCAATGACCGCGCATGCGGCCCATCTCTTCAGCGGCGATGTGCTCGGCAAGCCCCCAGGACACGTCCGCGGCTGCCTCGCCGGCGAGCTCGGTTTCTACCCCGTCGAGATCGGTGATCCACAGGCGGCGATCGCGCACGAATGCGATCGCGTCGCCGGACGGAGCCAGCCGCGGGTCGACGACCGGTCCGGCGACCGGTACCTCGCTCGCCCCAGCGTCATCGGCAACATTGACAAAGAAGACCTTGCCGTACAGGGCGAAACACACGCGGGACAGATCGGGAGTCGCCGAGTAGGTGACGATGCCGCCGCCACTCTCGCGGGCCCGCTCGCGACGCGCGCGCTCTTCCGGCGGCAGGTCGCCGGTGTCGCCCAGTCTGCGCGGATCGCAGACCAGCGCCTCGACGCCGCTCGACAGATCGATGGTCCACAACGCATGCACGGAGTCGTCGGACGCAGAGCTGCGCAGGAACAGCGCTCGAGAATCGTCGTTGGCGAGCTGCACCGCGCGCGGCACGCCGAAGGTGAACCGTCCGGTCTCTACGTACCGGGCAGGGATGTCGATGGTCACGGCAGAACAGCGAGCTCGCGCGGCCGCGTGTTGAGCCGCTCACCACCGTCGTCGGTGCACACGACGATGTCTTCGATGCGCGCGCCGTACACGCCCTCGTGGTAGATGCCGGGTTCGACCGAGAAGGTCATTCCCGCTTCGAGCGGCGTGTCGTTGCCGTTCACGATGTAGGGCTCTTCGTGCACGTCGAGACCGATGCCGTGTCCGGTGCGGTGGATGAACAGGTCGCCGAAGCCGGCTTCGCTGATGATGCGCCGGCCGATCGCGTCGAGCTCGCTCGCGGTGACGCCGGGGCGCACTGCGTCGCACTGCGCACGCTGGGCGGCGAGCAGCACGTCATACGAGCGCACGAACTCGGCTGGGGGTTCGCCGACGGCGTAGGTGCGGGTCGAATCGGAGCAGTAGCCGTCCGGCATCGGCCCGCCGATGTCGACCACGACCGGGTCACCTACCTGAACTACCCGATCGGAGACCTCTGCGTGCGGGCTCGCACCGTTCGGTCCGGACGCGACGATCACGAACTCGGCGCTGGCGTGGCCGGCCTGCACAATCGCGTCGGCGATGTCGCGGCCGATTTCACGCTCGGTGCGCCCGGCGCGCAGCCACTGCGCCATCTCGGCGTGGACTGAGTCGATGGCGGCTGCCGCGCGTCGCAATGCCGCGACTTCGTCGGCGGACTTGCGCATGCGCAGCTCGCGGATGAGCGACGCGGCACTGATCTGTTCCCACTCAGGACGACGTGCGCGCAGAGCGAGTGAGCGGGCCGCCCACATCCGCTCGTCGACGGCGATGCGCTCGGTCTCGCGCGGCAGCAGCTGGGCCAGCCGCTCGATCGAGTCGTCGGTCTCGGCCCATGCGACGACCGGCAGGTCGAGGCCTTCGGCGAAGCCGGCCCGCGCCAAGGGCTCCTCGAGTTGCGGCGCGAGGAACTGCGCAGGCGCGTCGGCCGGGACGACGAGGCAGGAGATGCGCTCGGTCTCGGGGTCGCCGCGATAGCCGGTCAGATACCGCAGGTTGGCGCCAGGCGTGACCACTAACGCGCCGAGGCCATCGGCGCGAAGCAGTTCTTGCACCTTGTCGATGCGTCGCGTTTGTTCGCTCACTTCACCAAGCTAGCGTGGCGTCGTGACCGACCTCGTGCTGCGACCGGCGCGCGGGTTACCCGACGGGCTGGTCGTGCCGGACGCCGAACTCGTCGAGCGATTCAGCCGTTCGTCCGGCCCGGGCGGCCAGGGCGTGAACACGACCGACAGCCGCGTCGAACTGCGCTGGGACGTCGGCGGCTCAGCCGCGCTGAGCGACCTGCAGCGCGCGCGTGTACTCGAACGCCTCGCCACCCGCATCGACGACGGCGTCCTTGTGATCGCGGCCTCCGAGCACCGCTCGCAGTGGCAGAACCGCACGGCCGCACGGGCTCGGCTGGTCGCGCTGCTGCGCGATGCCCTCGAGCCGCCGTCGCCGGCGCGGCGGGCCACTCGTCCGTCGAGGGCCGCTCAGCAACGCCGTGTCGACTCCAAGCGACGCCGCGGCGAGGTGAAGGCGAACCGGCGGCGTCCGACCATCTAGGAGACGGCCTTCAGATCGAGCCCGCGCACCGCGGCGACCCGCTCGGCCTCGGCGTCGATCTGGGCGCGGACGTCGGCCGAAGCGCGACTGAACAGGTCGAGCGCGACCGTGAGCTTCTTGCCGGACGCCTTCGGACGCCATGTCCCTGCGATCTCGCCGTCGATGAACACCGCGCCGGGACGTCCGAGCACCGGCCACAAAGCCTTGTGCCGCGCCTTCGTCGGCACGATCAGATCGCGGTCGCGTGCTTGCAGGTACGGATCGAAACCGCTGAGCAGCCGCACGAGCTGCGGTTGCTTCGCGTTGTCGAACGCACGGCGGCACTCGCCCGGCAACCATGCCGTGGTGCGGCCGACGGTGACCTCGACGAGGTCGTCGGGCCACGCCTGGTCGAGATCGGCCCGGCGCACGTCGAGGTAGTTCGCCACCTGTGTGGGCGTCGCCGGCCCGAGCACGCTCAAGTACGCCCGGGCGAGGCTGGTCAGGGCGGCCCGGTCGGGCTTGACCACGAGCTTGCTCGACGTGAAGCGTTGCAACACCGGCGGCGACGTTCCCGGCTGGAGCTCGAGGCCGGCCGCGAGCGCGGCCGCGCGCATCGCGGCATCGGAGATGTGGCTGGTCTTGCACGTGCGGCAGGGGCGTCGCATGGCCTCGGGGATCGCCTTCGTCACGGCCGTGCTGGCCTCGCCCTTGGGTGTAGGTCGCGCCACCACCTTCCGCAGCGTCGAGGCGGCAACGGCGAACTGTTCGAGCGCATCGATGCCCGCCCGCTGCACGCTCGGGCCGGTCTCGCTCAATCGCTGCGTCGCATCGGCTTCCGACAACGGGTACAGCGCGCGGGCCAACTTGCCGAGATCGGTGCGCCGGTGGACGTACGGCGCGCCGCGCAGTGACCACATCAACGCGAGCGAGGCATCCGGCCCGAACACGTCGACGGGCGGGGTCGAGGCGAGGCGCGCGTCGAACGCGAGTCGAGCGGCGTCGCCGACAGCGTCTTGGACGCCGATGTCGAGTACGGCAAGGCTGCGCACCGTCTTGGCGCTGCGGTCGAGCTGTTGGGCGGCGACGCGGTATGCGATGACCTGTTCGCGCGAGGCCTGCATCAGCTACGACGCAGCGTCGGAGCGCGGAGGCGCTTCGGTCGGCTGAGCCGAATCGGCAGGCGTAGCAGGCTTTTCCGCGGTCTGCTCGGTGGCGGCTCCGGCGCCGCCGGTTCACCACGGGCAATAGTGCTGGGATCGGTCGGGAAGTCGTCACGCACGCGCTTGAGATGCTTCGACATCGACTTGAACAGGAAGTAGCACGGCGACGCAGAGCACGCAGGATGACGGCCAGGCCGATCGGGCCGGACTTGACGCCCTCGCCGCCCTTGGCCCGGGCCAGCATCGCCAGCACGATCATGACATTTCCCGGATACCCGCGAACAGGTCGTCCTCGGGGAACGTCGAGTCGACCAGCGACCGGGCCAGCTCGAAGTCCTCGGTCGGCCACGCCTCACGTTGGATCGCCGAGCGGGACCTTGAAGAACCAGCCGTCAGGGTCGACCTGCGTCGCGTGCGCGAGCAACGCGGCGTCGCGACGCTCGAACCAGTCGGCCACCGGAACCTTCGTGGTGATCTTCGGCGGGCGGTAGTTGCGCTCCTTGCGCCACTCGTCCCACTGCTTGCGACGCTCTTCGTACGGCGACTCGAGGCCCTTGGCGAGCATCGCGTCGTGGATCGCGTTCATGCGCTCGGCGCTGAACCCGACGTCGTAGTAGAGCTTGAGCGGCTGCCACGGCTCGCCCTCGTCAGGGAACAGGTCGGGGTCGGGCGCCGCCTCGAAGGCCGCGACCGAGATCTCGTGGCAGCGGATGTGGTCGGGGTGCGGGTAGCCGCCGTTCTCGTCGTAGGTCGTCACGACGTGCGGCTTGAAGTCGCGGATCTCGCGGACGAGCCGTCGCGTGCCCTCGTCCACCGGCTGGAGCGCGAAGCAACCCTCCGGCAGCGGCGGCAGCGGGTCGCCCTCGGGCAGCCCGGAGTCGACGAAACCGAGCCAGTGCTGGCGCACGCCGAGGATGGCGCGCGCACGGTCCATCTCGTCGCGCCGGATCTCGGCGATGTTGGCCTCGATGTCCTCGCGATGTTGCAGCGCCGGGTTGAGGATGCTGCCGCGCTCGCCGCCGGTGCAGGTGACGACGAGGACGTCGACGCCCTCGTCGACGTAGCGGGCCATCGTGGCCGCGCCCTTGCTCGATTCGTCGTCGGGATGGGCATGGACGGCCATCAGCCGCAACCGCTCGGGTTGCGCGGGGTGTTGCGTAGTCACGGCTCCATTGTTCCTGATACCGCGGACAGTCATTTTTCGCCCGTACGACGGGTGCGATGTTAGGTTCGAGGCTTCGCGTCAGCGAGCTGAGGCAGTCCTCAGCACGCCGATGAACCCGCAACAGACGAATTTGGAGTACCGACGTGTCTTCGACCGACGACGCCGTCACCTTTTTGACGCAGGAGGCCTACGACCGTCTCTCACACGAGCTCGACGACCTGATCGCCAATCGTCCGGCGATGGCCAAAGAGATCAACGACCGCCGCGAAGAGGGCGACCTGCGTGAGAACGGCGGCTATCACGCCGCACGCGAGGAGCAGGGCAAGCAGGAGGGCGCGCATCCTCCAGCTGCAGCAGCTGCTGCGCAACGCCAAGGTCGGCGAGGCGCCGGTCAGCAACGGCGTTGCCGGCCCGGGCATGGTCGTCGAGGTGCGCTTCGACGGCGACAGCGACATCGAGACGTTCTTGATCGGGTCCCGCGAAGAGTCCGAGACGGCGGCGGTCGAGGTGTACTCGGCGGCATCGCCGCTGGGCAAGGCGCTGACCGGCGCGCGCGAGGGCGACACCGTCGAGTACGAGACCCCGAACGGCAAGACGATGAAGGTCACGCTCGTCAGCGCGAAGCCGTACGTCGGCTGAGGCAGTCGTGCGCGTCGTCCGGATCCTGCCTGCGGTCTCGATCGCAGGGTGCCTCGCGCTCGGCGCAGGTTGTGCGTCGCAGATCGCCGGCAGCGGTACGGGGGCCGGGCCGCGCGGTGGCGCCAGTGTCTCGTCGAGCGGTGCTACCCCGAGCGATGGCTCGACGTCGCCGTCGTCACCGGCCAAGTCGTCGCACGCCGCGAAGCCGTCGAAATCGGCAAACCCCGGCAAGCACCCTGTCCCGGCGCAGCCGTTGCAGACCAAGACGGTCCACGCAACGGGCGGAACGACCTATGTGGTCAAGATCTGGGCCGACGTGACGCAGGCGAACTGTGCCGCGCACGCATATGGCGCGCCGGTGGTCAGCTTCCTGCGCCGGCACCCCTGTTTCAGCATGCGTCAGCTGCTCGCAACCACGACAGTCGACGGCAAGCCGGTCGGCTTCGCGCAGCGTTCGATCGGATTCCGCGGTGGCATGAACACGAGTTACCGCGCGGCCGGGCAGTTCCGCGGTCTCGTCACACGGTCTGGGACGGGAAATCTCGATGACCTGATGCGCGAGGGTTACCGGTTGCCGAGCGGGCCGTCGGCCGTGCCGTTCCCGAACGCGTTCAGCGCGCTCGGGCAGGACAACAGCGTGACCATCGTCGAGGCGTGGTACCTGCACGGGCGGACGCCCGACAACGATCCGCACCTGGTGCGGATGGCCCAGGACATCTTCCTGCAATTCTGATCACGCGGTGACGGCGAACAGGAAGCACTGCGGCAGCACCGTGCGTACGTGCACGATCGCGACGTCCTGCTCGTCGAGCAGCCGGCGAAGCGCCGCTTCGAGATCGGCGCCGTCATCGACGAGCGTGTTGTGGTCGTAGCTCATGGTGAGGTCGGCGCGGTAGGCACGTAGCAGCCTCGGTCCGGTCCGCAGCTGCGCCGGCGATTCGGCAGAGCGTGGAAAGCCGTCACACGCGTCGGCGTGGACGTACACGGGACCGACCTCGCGCCACACGGACGCGTCGGTGAACGGCGCGTACGAAATGAGCATGATCTGCTCATCGGGCGTGGCGTAGCGCAGGCAGCAACGCAAGGGTTCGCCGTCGCCGCTGGCCGCGAACGAAACGAGATCGTTGCCGTGGCCGTCGGTTCCGGCCGCGCGGATCTCGGCGAGGAGCGCGGGGTCGATGGCGTGGATCGTCAGGCGAGTTGTCAACGTGGTCATGCGTCCACCATCGTCGCCGTGCAGCCGCCACGCTGGCGGAAATCGGACGCGACACCGTGGCGTGTTCACCACCCAGGTCGTAGCGTCGTCCAGGTGAGTTCACCCACCATCGCGACCCTCGGCGACCTGCGCGTGTCGGGGCACGTGCACCGCAGCGTCAAGACCGAGATCCGGCAGAACCTGATCGCTCGACTGACGACCGGCGAGCCGAGCCTGCCCGGCATAGTCGGTTTCGACGAGACCGTCGTCCCCGAGGTGGAGCGGGCCCTGCTGGCCGGCCACGACATCGTGCTGCTCGGTGAGCGCGGGCAGGGCAAGACCCGCTTGATCCGCACGCTCGTCGGGCTCTTGGACGAGTGGACACCGGTCGTCGCGGGCTGCGAGATCAACGATCATCCGTACGCGCCGGTATGCGGACGCTGCCAGAATCTGCTCGAGACCGAGGGCGATCTGCTGGCCGTGTCGTGGCGGCACCGCAGCGAGCGTTACGGCGAGAAGTTGGCGACGCCCGACACGTCGGTCGGCGACCTGATCGGTGACGTCGACCCGATCAAGGTGGCGCAGGGACGCACCCTGGGTGACCCGGAGACGATTCACTTCGGCCTGGTGCCGCGCACCAACCGCGGAATCCTCGCGGTCAACGAACTGCCCGATCTCGCCGAACGTATCCAGGTTGCACTGCTGAACGTGCTTGAAGAGCGCGACATCCAGGTGCGCGGCTACCAGTTGCGGATGAATCTCGATCTGCTGCTCGTCGCGAGCGCGAACCCGGAGGACTACACGAACCGCGGTCGCATCATCACCCCGCTCAAGGACCGGTTCGGTGCGGAGGTGCGCACGCACTATCCGCTCGAGCTGGACGACGAACTCGCGCTCATCGCGCAAGAAGCCGCCGTGCTGTGGACCGACGCCGACTTCGCTGCGCCTGTGGTTCCGGGTCACCTGCTCGAAGTGATCGGACGCTTCGCCCGCAATGTGCGCGACGCGCCGCAGGTCGATCAGCGTTCCGGCGTGTCGGCACGCTTCGCGATCGCCGCCGTCGAAACAGTGGCGGCCTCTGCCGTACGACGGGCTGCGGTGGCACGTGAGCAGGTTGCCGTTGCTCGGGTTGCTGATCTCCCCTCCGTGATTCCCGCATCGCGAGGCAAGGTCGAGTTCGACGACGCCGACGAGGGCCGCGAGTTCGAGGTGCTCGAACATCTCATGCGCCGCTCGCTCGTCGAGACCTACCGCGCACGGCTCGCGGGACTGGATCTGCGTCCCTTGCAAGAGAAGTTCGACCAGGGACTCACGGTCGAGACCGGCGACGCCGTGGGCAGCGAGTCGTTGCTCGCGCAGCTCGGGCCCGTCCCCGTGCTCGCTGCGCTGCTCGACCGGCTCGAGGCCGACGGCATCGGCGAAGGCCCCACCGCGGTCGGTATCGCCGCTGCGGCCCTGGAGTTCGCGCTCGAAGGGCTGCACCTGAACAAGCGCCTGGCCAAGGACACTGACGGCGCGCGCACCATCTACGGCAACTGACCGGCGGCGATCACGATGAAGCGGATCGCAGCTCTACCGGCCGCACTGCTTCTCACCCTGGTCGGAATGTCGCCGACTGCCGCCTCAGCTCGACCGACGACCAGTGCGGCCGGACCGTCCGCATTGCTGCGGGTCGACCAGGGCGGCTACTTGGCCCGTCAGGCCAAGTTCGCCGTCCTGATGTCGCGGACGGCCCGTCCCGGAGGCGCGGTCTACGTGCTCGACGCGCACGGCACCCGCGTCGCGACGGAAACGGTGCATCGCCGCACGTCGTGGAGCACGTCGTATCCATACGAGTACGGCATCGACTTCGGCGGCGTAACCCGTCCCGGTCGGTATCGGCTCGCACTGGCCGGGACGTCCGTCCGCTCGCCGATGTTCGCGGTTGTTCGCGCGCCGCAGCTGTGGTCTCGGGTGCTGCGCTACGGCGTCCGGTTCGATCAGGTGCAGCGCGACGGCACGGCGGTCGTCCGCGGCACACTCGATCGCCAACCGGCCCACCGCAACGATGCACATGCATCCGTCTACCAATGGCCGCGATTCCAGCGCGGCTCGGACGTGATCATCGGGCACAACCTGCACAAGATCGGCGGGCCCGTCGACGTCGCGGGCGGATGGTTCGACGCTGGTGACTACCTCAAATTCACCCACTCGGCCGCGTACGCCGACGTGTTGCTCTACACCGCCGCTCGCGAGCTCGGCCGTCGTGCACCGTCGTCGTTGCTTGCCGAGGCGCGCCACGGACTCGCTTGGCTGTCACGGATGTGGCTCCCCCGCACGAAGACCCTGCTGCTCCAGGTCGGGATCGGGTCGGGGAACAGTGCCGGGACGTTCTACGGCGATCACGACGGCTGGCGGCTGCCGCAGCGTGACGACCGGAACCGCGCTCGGATATGGCGTTACGTCGCACACCGCCCGGTCTTTCGCGCCGCTGCGCCTGGGCACCTGATCAGTCCGAACCTGGTCGGGCGCACCTCGGCGGCGTTCGCCCTCGCCGCCCAGGTCGACGCACGGACGGCGCCACGGCGCGCGCGACACGAGCTAGCACTCGCGAAGTCCCTGTACGCGATGGCCGACACGGCGTCGCCGCCGCATCCGCTCGTGACGGCGCTACCGAACGTGTTCTATCCCGAGTCGTCATGGCACGACGACATGGAGTTGGGCGCGATCGAGATCGTGCGCGCGTCCCGTGCATTGCACCGACGGGCGACGCACTATCTGATCGATGCCGGACGGTGGGCTCGCGACTATCTGCGCACGGACGCCGGCGGCGACACGTTCAACCTGTACGACGTGAGCGCCCTGGCGCACGCCGACCTGGCGCACGCGATCGGCCCGGCACACCTCGCGGTGACCCGACACGATCTGGTGAGCGACCTGCGTCGCCAGCTGCGCACGGCCCAGCGGCACGCGAGCCGTGACCCGTTCTCGGCAGGTGTGGACGACACCCAGTTCGACGTCGACTCGCACACGCTGGGGTTGATCGCGACGGAGGGCTGGTACGAGACCGTGGCGCATTCGCATGCGTTCGACGCGTTAGCCGCGCGTCTGCGCGGCTGGGTGTTCGGCGCCAACGCGTGGGGCACGAGCTTCATGGTCGGCATCGGATCGACCTTCCCGCACTGCATGCAGCATCAGGTGGCGAACCTGTCGGGCAGTACCGACGGTTCGCCACCGCTCGATGTCGGCGCGGTCGTGAACGGCCCGAATAGCGCCGCACTGTTCCGCGGCGGACTGGGCGGTTTCCAGGACGGGATGGTGCACTGCGTCGTCCCCGGCCTGCAACGCTTCAACGGCAGCGGAAGTGCCTATCTCGACGACGTCCGTTCGTGGCAGACCGACGAGCCTGCTCTCGACATGACCGGGGCCGCGATCGCGGCCGCGGCGGCGCAGCTGTCGAAGTAGTTGCGCGCAGCTGTTGTTGAGCGCACTGATAGCCCCACACCACCACGTCGCGTCGGCAGGGATGTCGCGCGCAAAGTAGTCGCCAAGCAGGGGGTGAGCCGGCGTGCGGCTAGGCGGCGTGCTCGCCGGGCAGATTGTCGTCGTCCCGCACGACAATCGTGTGGTCGATGGAGTAGGTCGCGGGTTCGACGATGTAGGTGCGCCCGGCGGGGGGTGGTATATCGAATGGGGTTGTCAAGTTGCGTGGTCCACGACTGCACCGCTGCCATCCGAACTGGGTGTCGTCTCGCACGACAATCCGCCCACCTCACCACCCCGTGGCTAGGCTCGGACGAGAGCCATACGAGCGAGGATTCGAGGTGCGCACATGCCCAAGTCGCGGTTCCACTACGGCGCCTGGCACGGCGGTCCGGACCCGCTTGCTGCGCCGTACGACATCCGCGAGGCGCTCGACGAGATCGGTGACGACGTGCTCGCCGGCGCCGCTCCGCGCAGCGCCCTGAACCGGTTGCTGCGCCGCGGCACCGACGGACGCAACGGCCTCGACGCATTGCGACGACGCGCACGCGAGCGGGCCCGCGAACTGCGTCACAGCGGCCGACTCGACGGGACGCTCGAGAAGGTCAAGGAATTGCTCGAACAGGCTGTCGAAGCCGAGCGGCGCGAGTTGTTCCCCGATCCGTCCGACAGCGCCCGGATGGCCGAATCGGAACTGGACGCCCTGCCGAGCGACACTGCCCGCGCGGTGCGACAGCTCAGTGACTACCAATGGCGCTCCGAGCAGGCCCAATTGGCCTACCAGCAGATCCAGGACATGCTGCGCGACGAGGTGCTCGACGCACAGTTCGCCGGACTGCGCGAAGCCATGCAGAGCGCGACGCCACAGGATCTCGAGCGCGTACGCGAGATGATGAGCGCGCTCAACGACATGCTTGACGCCGATGCCCGCGGCGAACACACGCAGGAACAGTTCGAGCAGTTCATGCAGCAGTACGGTGACTTCTTCCCCGAAGCTCCCCAGAACCTCGAAGAACTCATCGATTCCCTGGCCCGCCGCGCGGCGGCTGCGCAGCGCCTGCTCGACAGCCTCACTCCCGATCAGCGCAACGAGCTCGAAGCGTTGATGAGCCAGGCGATGCAACAGTCCGGCCTCGCCGACGAGATGGGACGGCTGCAGCAGGGCCTGCGCTCCGCGCGTCCCGACCTGCGCTGGGGCGGACGCCAACGCGTCGACGGCGAGAGCCCGATGGGTTTCTCCGACGCCACGGGCGCGCTCGCCGAACTCGCCGATCTCGACCAGCTCGATGACCTGCTCGGCCAGGACTATCCCGGTGCAAGCCTCGACGACATCGACGAAGAACTCATCGAGCGCGCGCTCGGCCGTGCCGCCGTCGACGACGTCTCGCAGCTGCGCCGCATCGAGCGCGAGCTTCGCGACCAGGGTTATCTCCAACGTGGCAGCGACGGACTGCGGCTGACGCCGCGAGCTCTGCGCCGGCTCGGATCCACTGCACTGAAAAGGGTTTTCGACGTTCTTGAATCGCGCGGACGCGGCGGCCACGACGTTCGCGACGCCGGTGCCGCCGGCGAAGTCACCGGGGCCAGTCGTGAATGGCGCTTCGGCGACGAACAGCCCTTGGACGTCGTCCGGACGGTCCGCAACGCCGTGCAGCGCACGACTGCTGCGGGCATCGAGCTCGGCCTGGCGTCCGAGGACTTCGAAATCGTCGAGACCGAGCGGCGCTCGTCGGCCGCGGTGGCATTGCTCGTCGACATGTCGTACTCGATGGAGCTGCGCGGCACCTGGGGCGAGGCGAAGACGACTGCGCTCGCTCTGCACGCGCTGATCAGCAGCAAGTTCCCGCAGGACGCCATCGAGATCATCGGCTTCAGCGATTACGCGCGGGTCATGAGCACCAACGCGCTCGTCGAGCACGATTGGGATCGGGTGCAGGGCACGAACCTGCAACACGGGCTCATGCTCGCGCGCCGCCATCTCGACAAGCACCGCAACTCCGAGCCGGTCATTCTCGTGATCACCGACGGTGAGCCGACCGCGCATCTGGCGCGGGACGGTTTCGCCGACTTCGCCTGGCCGCCGACGCGCGAGACGATTGCCGCGACCCTTGCTGAGGTCGAGCGGTGCACCCGCCGGGGCGCAACAATCAACGTCTTCATGCTCGATGACGACCCGCGGCTGGTCGAGTTCATGCGCGAGGTCGGCCGACGCAACGGTGGCCGCCTGTTCCTTCCGAAACAAGGTGCGCTCGGCGAGTACGTCGTGGCCGACTACCTGCGCTCGCGCGACGGACGTCGCCGTGCTGCCGGCTGACTTCGAGCGACGCCCCTCACCGATCGCCGGCCTCGGCGTGTTCGCCGTCAGCGACCTCGCCGCGGGTGTGGCCGTGGCCGGATCGTTGAACCACAGTTGCGATCCCAACACTTGGTTCGACGGCGACACTCTCGTCACCCGCCGCACGGTCGACGCAGGCGAGGAACTCACCTACGACTACGCAACCGGTGACACCGAGGTCATCCTCTACTGCCACTGCGAGACGTACCGCTGCCGCCAGGTCGTCGAGGGGCATGACTGGCAGATCCCCCAGTTGCAACAGCGCTACGCCGGACACTTCGCCCCAGACGTTCAGAAGCTGATCGAGGGCGCCCAATAGGGTGGTCGCCATGCGAGCGCGCTACGCCTACCTCGGTCCGGCCGGGACATTCACCGAGGCAGCGCTTCGGCTGGTCGCCTCACCCGACGAGGTCGACTACCTCCCTCAGCAACACGTCGTGGCCGCGCTCGAGGCCGTGCGGTCAGGCAGCGCCGATTTCGCCGTGGTCGCAATCGAGAACTCGGTCGAAGGTGCGGTCACCGTCGTGCTCGACACGCTGTCGACAGGCGATCTCGCCATCGTCCGCGAAGTGCTCGTGCCGGTGTCGTTCAGCCTCGCGGCCCGACCGGGCGTCCCACTCTCGGACGTGCGCCGCGTCGCCGCGCACCCGCACGCCTGGGCGCAGTGCCGCGGCTGGCTGATGGCCAACCTGCCGCAGGTCGAACACATCTCGCAGACCTCGAACACGATCGCCGCGCAGCAACTCGCCGAGCCCGGCCGTGCGGTCGACTTCGACGCGGCACTCGTACCGCCCGCTGCTCTGGAGCACTACCCGCTACAGGTGCTCGTCGAGCAGGTCGCCGACAACGCTGCGGCGGTGACGCGCTTCGTCGTGGTCGGCCGGCCGGGCGACGTGCCGGCACCCACCGGTGCCGACAAGACCACGCTGGTCGTGCACCTGCCCGACAACGAGGCCGGCGCGCTGCTGACGATGCTGGAGCAGTTCGCCACTCGCGGAGTCAATCTGTCCCGCATCGAGTCGCGGCCGATCGGCGACGAACTCGGCCGCTACCTGTTCTCGATCGACGCCGAGGGACACATCGCCGAGGCCCGGATGGCCGAGGCGTTGATGGGCCTGCACCGCGTGTGTCCGGTCGTGCGGTTTCTCGGCTCGTATCCACGCGCCGACGGAGTGGCGAACGACGTGTCGCCAGGCACCGGCAGCGCCGATTTCGCCGCAGCGCGGCAGTGGGTCGCCGACCTGCGCGGAAACTAGCGCAGCAGGTTGCTCAACAACTTCGGCGCGACCACGAAGTAGCGAATGACCACTCCGTTCGTCGCGATCGCGTTGGGACACGTGATGGTGACGACGACGGGCTTGGCCCGGTGGCGCTGCCGGCGTGAACGGCAGCAACTCCACGGTTCCGGCCGGTTCGTCCCGGGTGCACGTCCGCTTCGACGGTGTGGGTCGGGTCGCGGCCGCGTTGACGGTGGACGCAAACGCTCTGGCCGCGCCTGCCTGAAGGACGACCGTGCGGTGCAGCGCTCCGCCCGGGTAGGCGCACGCGCGGATGGCTGACGTGCCGGGAGGGAACAGAGCGGCGCGGTAGGCGCCCTGTGGTGCATAACTGGTCGGTATCTCGACGCGGTCGGGAACCGGCGGGCATGTCGCGGCGAACCCACCCGCGGGCGCAGGAACGCCGGCACGGCCGCCGGCGGCACCGCCGCCACCCTGCGACGACGACGCTTCGGAAGCGGGGGCGTTCGCCGCGTGCGGTTCGCCGGACGACCCCCGGCGCTGACTCAACGCTGTCCCATCCGCAGAGCTGCCGCCGCCCTCCTCCTTCGAACCGCCGCCGAGCAACATCAGCCCGCCGCCGAGCAGGCCGACAACCAGCGTCGCGCCGGCGAGCCGATTCACACGTTGACGCCGCTCGCGGTGCACGCGGTGCGCGTGCGCGATGAGCAGGCCGGCGTCGAGCGCGTCGCCCTCGCCCTCGTGCAACGCTGCGCGCAGCTGTGATTCGCTCGGGCTCATCCGGTCACCCCGATCTCCACCCGCAACCTCGACAGCGCCCGTGAGCAGGTGCTCTTCACCGTCCCGACCGGGATGCCGAGCGTCTTGGCTGTTTCTTGCTCGGACTGATCGCAGTAGTAGCGCAGTACGATCACTGCGCGCTCACGCGCACCGAGTCCGGCCAGCAGGCGACGCAGTTCGTCGCGCTCGTCAGCCGCACCGACGCCAGCGCTGTCGCCGGCACTGACCTCGGGCAACACCTCGGTCGGCTTCTCGCCCCACCAGCGCCGCCGGGTCGAGTCGATGTGCGCCGTCACCATCGCCCTCCGCGCGTACGCGACCGGAGCCTCGATGCGGTCCCACTTCATGAAGACCCGCGTCAGAACCGTCTGCACCAAGTCCTCTCCTCGATGATGGTCGCCTGTCAACAGGCGCGCGGCATGGAGCAGCGCCGCGCCGTTCGCATCGACGAACGCGCGGAACGCCGCTTCATCAGCCAACGAACCGACCTCCACCTACCTGGACGAGGCGGTGTACCGAGTCGGTTCCATCAATGTCCCGGCTGATACACCATCAAGAACACGATCACGGCGAAGATCAGCCCGACAATGCCGCCGGACGCGGCCACGCGTGCCGTCAACGTGACCACCGAACCCTGTTCCTGGATGAGCGCTGTCGCCTTATTGAGAGTGGGGACGATCACGGCGAGCACGATCGCGATCGCGGCGAGCCAGAGAACCAGCGACAGCCAGATCCAGGTCTGGCTGAATTCGCCGATCTTGTGACCCTTGTTGTCAGGGTCGTTCATCGATGCCAACGCCATGCCGGCGATGACGACGAGCACTGACGTGTAGGCGTAGATCTTCAGCATCCGCGCGGCAGATGCGGTGGCCACCCCGTTGCCCGTGCGCACACCCCGTCCGGCGGTTGTCGCCGCGTGCACGAGCGGCCCGATGGCGAAGATGGCGAACAGCAGGTGCAGCGCGAAGACGAATTTGACCACGAACCGAGGCTAACGCCGCGCCGGCGAGGTCAGTGCGCGGCCCGCCAACACGACACCGCACCGTGACAGTGCCGTATTCGATAGACCTCACGGTGCAGTTGGTGCAACAGGTCGCTCGGTGCCTGGTGCACCAGGTTGTGCAGCTCGTGCGGATCGCGCGCGTGGTTGTACAACTCGCGGTGACCGTTCTGGTATTGCACGAAGGTGTAGACCTTCGTCCGCAGGGCCGTGTAGCTCGGCGGATCACCGCTGAACTTGCCAGGATGATCCGGGTCACCGGGAGTCGTGTCGGGCCCGTGGTGCTCGACCAGCGAACCGTTGCGCCAGCCGTGCGGCGACTTCCCACCGAGCAGACCGAGCAGGCTGTGCCCGTCGACGTTGCGCGGCGGCGAAGTGTGTGCGATCGCATCGAAGGTCGACCGCAGATCGATGTTCTCGGCCGGCGCGGTGATGGTGCGGTGCGCGATGTCGGGTCCGGACGCGATCAACGGCACTTCGATGTCGGTGTCGAAGGCCGTCATCTTGCCGGGACGCAGATGGTACTGGCCCATGTGGTACCCGTTGTCGGAGCTGAACACGATGTCGGTGCTCCCCGTCAGGTGTGCCGCGCTCAGCGCGTGCTCGACGGCGCCGATGAGGCGATCGACAGACTGCACAGCTTCGACCCGCTTGCGGAAGTCGTGGTCGATGCGGGTGATCTCGCTCGGCTTCAACGGCGGGTAGCCACGCAGCCACGCCGGCACCGGACGCGGCAGATGGTTGAACGCCGGGCCGCGCGGTGCATGCGCGCGGGGGAACGTGCCGATGTCACGCGGCGCCGGCGTGTAGGGCGCGTGCGGTGCGAACGTTGCAACCTCGAGCATGAACGGCTTGTGCAGCGCCGCGGACGTCGAGATGAAATGCACCGCCTGCGTGCGCATGACGTCGACGAGGTAGTCACGCGGACGCGACCCGTGCGGGTCGAGCTTGTGGTTGTGGTTGAGCGTGTAGTTGTACTCGGGATAGCCGTTGCCGGTCACGTCCCAGTCGTTCCAACCAGGCGGGACGTAGTGCTGCTGGCCGTCGAGGTGCAGATCGGGCTCGTAACCGTTCAGGTACTTGCCGAAGAACCCCGTGCGGTAACCGGCGGCCTGCAGATCGGTGCCGATCGTCGACTTCTCCTCACCGCGTCGATGGAAAACGCGGAAGCCGCCGTCGTTACCGCCATTGCTGAAGATGCGGGTGTCGTGCGGGAATCGTCCGGTCAGGATCGACGAGCGCGACGGGCAGCACAGCGAGTCGGTCACGGTGTAGTTGTCGAAGCTCGCGCCTGCGTCGCGCAGTCCGCGCACATGGGCCATGTACGGGACGAGGTCGCGCGACAGGTCGTCGGTCAGCACAAAGATGATGTTGTGCCGCGGTTGCTGTACGGCGTTCGACACGGATGCGGGCGGCACAGTCGAATGCGCGCTCGGGGCGGAAATCATCGAGCAGGCCAACGCGGCGACAGCCAGCGGGATGAGGCGTCGTCTGCGAGCAGAAGTCATAGGTGCGAACCCTAGAGGCCGCGCAAACGCCGGGGTCCGCTGTCGGCCCGTGCGGGTGCCGCGGCGACTCGCGCCGTCACCGCTGTCACGTGCACTCCGATCGGCGTTGCGAGAGCGTGCAGCGTGCATCCGGCGAGGTCGGGGACGGCGTCGGCGAGCGCCGACAGCCGCAACAGCAGGTCGCTCAGGGCAAGCAGGTCCATGGGCGGCGATCCGTTGTAGCCGGTCAGCAGCGGAGCCGCGCGCGGCGCGAGCACGAGTTCCTCGGCGTCGGCGCTGGTCAGCGGCACCGGTGCGTACGCGCGATCGCCGAGCAACTCGATCGCGACGCCCGCGACGCCGAACGACACCAGTGCACCGAAGGAGGGGTCGTCGCGCACACCGAACACGACCTCGACCGACTGCGGCGGCACCTCGTGCGAGACGACGATGCCGACGGTTCCGAGCAGTCGCCCGGCCTCGTCATCGGTGAGGTCGCGGTTGTCGCCCGCCACGAGCAGCTCGGCGGCGAGTTCGCGCGCTGCATCGGGCTCGACGCCGGCGACCTCGGGCACGGCGCCCCCGGGTCGTTGGCGCCAGGACGAGTAGCGCCAGGCTCGCGCCAGGGCCCGAACCGCGCGTTCCGGCGAGGCATAGGACGGAACCGACCCCGGCGCCGGCGAACTCGGACCGCCGACGGCCAACACATCCGGAACGCCCTCGAATCCGAGGAAGGTCGACACGATCGGTTTTCGTGCTTCGCATGACGCAGCCCGCAACGCCGACGCCACGTGCTCGCCACTCTCAGGTTGCAACGGGGGTACGAACACAGCCACGATCGCGTCGATCGTTTCGTCGTCGATCGCGCGGGCCAGCGCCCGTTGATACTCGTCGGGCGTGGCCGAAACGCCGACATCGTCAATGCGTTCGAGTAACAATCCCTCGGCTGCACAAGCGTTTCTGACCAGAACGGCCAGGGCGGTCGAGTTACCGACGACCGCGACCCGCGGCCCCGCCGGCAATGGTTGCGAGGTCAGCAACAGCGCGGTGTCGAACAGGTCACCAACGGTGTCGACCCGGATGACACCAGAGCGTTCGAACAGCGCGCGGGCGGTGTCGTCGGGCAGCGGCGTCGACGTCGACGCCAGCCCGGCAACCACCGTCCCGGCTGCGCTGTTCACCGCGACGATCGGCTTCGTGCGACCGAGCCGTCGAGCCAGCCGTGCGAACTTGCGCGGATTGCCGAACGACTCGAGATACATGAGGACGACGTCGGTGCGCTCGTCCGTCTCCCAGAACTGCAGCAGGTCGTTGCCCGAAACATCGGCGCGATTGCCCGCCGAGACGAACGTCGACACGCCGATGCCACGGCGCGCCGCCTCACCGAGCACGGCCACTCCGAGCGCACCTGACTGCGCGAAGAAGCCCGCCCGTCCGGCGAGTGGCGGAAACGGCGCAAGCGATGCGTTCAACGAGACGGCGAGGTCGGTGTTGATGACGCCGAGGCAGTTCGGCCCGACCACGCGCATGCCGTTCGCGCGCGCTTCGCTGACGAGGCCCCGCTGCAGGAGCCGCCCGCCTGTGCGCTCGTCGTCGTCGCCACGTTCACCGAAGCCGCCGCTGAGCACGACGAGGCCGCGCACGCCGCGAGACGAGCACTCATGCACTACGTCGACGACGGCCGGCGCGGGTACGGCGACAACAACGAGGTCGAGTTCGCCGGGTACGTCGAGCACCGAGCGGTACGCGGGCACGCCGCCGACATGTCGGGCCTCGGAGTTGATCGGGTACAGCGTCCCGTCGAAGCTGCCTCTGAGCAGATTCGCGAACACCGCGTGGCCGATCTTGCCCGCGTCATTGCTCGCGCCCACGACCGCCACCGAGCGCGGGTAGAGCAACCGCTGGATCGAGCGTGCCTCCGCGTGCTGCTCACGCTCGCGCATCACCGTCTCGGTCACTGCGGTCTCGTCGATCGAGAACTCGAGCGTCACCTCGCCGTGCTCGAGGTGACGCTTGGTCTCATAGCCGGCATCGCGGAAGACACGCACCATTGCCGAGTTCTCGGCGAGCACGACTGCGTTGAACCGCTTCACTCCACGCTCGCGACCGGCCGCGGCGAGATGTTCGAGCAGCACCGAACCGATGCCCCGTCCTTGGTGCGCGTCGGCGACGACGAAGGCGACCTCGGCCTCGTCGGTGTCCGGCGCGCGCTCGTAGCGGCCGACCGCGATGATCTTGTCACCGAGCAATGCCACGAACGCGACGCGACTGTGGTGGTCGACGTGGGTGAATCGCACGAGGTCGCGCTCGGGAATGCGCGGGTACGCAGAGAAGTAGCGCAGGTAACGAGTGCGCGCCGACAACGCACCATGGAACGCGACGAGCGCGTCGCCGTCGCTGGGTCGGATCGGTCGCAGATGTACGGTGCCGCCGTCGGCCACCACGACGTCGGCCTCCCAATGCGCGGGCGCCTCAGTCACGCGGGTCGTCCGGGTCGAGTCCGAGCAGCGGGAATGCGCATCGCCGGGACGCACCGATCGACCGGTCGAGCCAGCTGTCGCCGCCGGGCTGCCACGCACTCGGCTGCGGCGCTCGTCCCTCGCCCATGTAGCGGGGCAGCTCTCCGCGCGCGCCGCGTCGGCGCAGCTCGTCGGTCCACTCGTCGGGCACGGCCGTGGACGGATCTATCGGAGTTCCGGTCACTTCCGCGAGCAGATGGGTCCACGTGCGCGGGACGCAGCGCACCAAGCCGTATCCGCCGCCGCCGTAGGCGACCCACTTGCCGCCGGCCACTTCGTGCGCGAGCTGGTGGAGCTCGGCGATGGCCTGACGCTGCCCGTCGACGGACAGCTCGAGGTTCGCCAACGGGTCTTCGTGGTGCGTGTCGCACCCGCATTGCGTGACGAGCACCTCGGGCGCGAACGCGCGCAGCGCGCCTGGCACGACCGCCCGGAACGCGCGCAGCCACCCGTCGTCGTTCGTGCCGGGCGGCAGCGCGACATTGAGCGCAGTGCCCTCTGCCGCGCCTGCGCCGAGTTCGGTCGGCAGGCCCGTACCCGGGAACAGCGTGCGGGGATCCTGATGCAGGCTGATCGTCATGACCCGCGGGTCGGCGTAGAAGGCCGCCTGCACACCGTCGCCGTGGTGCACGTCGATGTCGACGTACGCGATCTTCGTCGCCCCGCGTGCGAGCAGCTCGCGGATGCCGAGCACGACATCGTTGAAGACGCAGAATCCGCTGGCGTAACCGCGCATTGCGTGGTGCAGCCCACCCGCGATGTTCACCGCGTGCTGCGTCGCGCCGTCCCACACCTGCAACGCCGCCTGGGCCGAACCGCCGGCGATCAACGCGGACGCTTCGTACATGCCCTCGAAGACTGGGTCGTCGGTCGTCCCGAGCCCGAACCCTTCGAAGGTCGGGTCGGAACTCGCCGCGCGCACCGCGGCGAGGTACGCGGGATCGTGGACGGTCAGCAGCTGCGTCTCGTCCGCGGGTTCGGGCTTCACGATCTCGAGCCGGTCGAGCACGCCGAGCGAACGGGCCAGCCGGATCGTCAGATCGAGCCGCACCGGGTTCAGTGGGTGATCGCCGAAGTCGTAGGCCAGGTAGCCCTCGTCCCAGATCGCACTCGCCGTGCACGACATGCGATACGACGCTAGTACCCGAGGCAGACCTCCCTAGTCTCGGGTAGTGCTGCGACCGCAGCTATCCGATAGCGACCGATCGGTTGTTGCTGCGCCCGCTGGCGCCGTCCGATGCCGAGGCCGTCCACGCTTATCAGGGTCGCGAGGACGTGTGCCGCTACATCCCGTACGAACCGCGCACGCTGCGCGACGTGCAGCGAACGCCTGGCGCAACCCGACCGCGTGCGCTCCACCCTCGACGAGCCTGGGCAGGCATTACTGCTCGCGGTCGTGCGACGCGCCGACGACGTACTCGTCGGCGATGTCATGCTCGCGTGGACGAGCAAGGAGCACGGCACGGGCGAGTTCGGCTACGTCATCAACCCCGAATTCCACGGCAACGGCTACGCCACCGAAGCGGGCGCCGCCCTGCTCCGGCTCGGCTTCGCCGACCTGGGCCTGCACCGGATCGTCGCGCGGATCGATGCGCGCAACGACGCGTCGGCCGCGGTGTTGCGTCGCCTCGGCATGCGCCAGGAGGCGTACCTGCGCGAGAACGAGTGGTTCAAGGGCGAGTGGACGGACGAGATCGATTTCGCGATCCTCGCCTCGGAATGGCGCTCGGTCTAGGCCAGCGCCTGCGCGAGGTCGGCGAGCAGGTCCTCGACGTCCTCGATGCCGACCGAGAGCCGGATCAGGTCGTTGGGCACCTCGAGCGCCGAGCCGGCGACGCTCGCGTGCGTCATCCGCCCCGGGTGTTCGATCAATGACTCGACGCCGCCGAGGGATTCACCGAGTGTGAACACCTCGACGAGGCCGCACACCTTCAACGCCGTCTCTTCACCGGTGCGCACCCGGAACGAGACCATCCCGCCGAAGTCGCGCATCTGCCGCGCGGCGATGTCGTGGCCGGGGTGACTCGCCAGTCCTGGATAGAGCACCTCGGACACCGCTGGATGGTCTTGGAGCAGCTCGACGACGCGGGCGGCGTTCGCGCAATGGCGGTCCATGCGCACGCCGAGGGTCTTGATGCCACGAAGGACGAGCCACGCATCGAACGGTCCGGCCACCGCGCCCATCGCGTTCTGATGGAACGCAAGTTCGTCGGCCACGTCCGAACTGGCTGCGACCAGGGCGCCGCCGACGACGTCGGAGTGGCCGCCGAGGTATTTCGTCGTCGAGTGCGCAACGACGTCCGCACCGAGTGCGATCGGTTGTTGCAGGTAGGGCGTGGCAAACGTGTTGTCGACCGCAAGCAGTGCGCCCGCACCGTGCGCGAGCTCGGCGAGTGCGGCGATGTCGGCGATGCCGAGCAGCGGATTCGTCGGCGTCTCGCACCAGACGACCTTGGTCTGTGGACGTACTGCCGCGCGCACCGCGTCCAGATCGGCCAACGGCACCGTCGTGTACTCGACGCCCCAGTTCGCCAGCACACGCGCGACGAGTCGGAACGTCCCGCCGTACGCGTCGCCGGGGAGGATCACGTGGTCGCCGGGACGGCACAGCGCTCGGAACAAGGTGTCCTCGGCGGCGAGCCCGCTCGCGAATGCGAGCCCGCGCACCCCGCCTTCGAGTGCTGCCAGCGCCTCCTCGAGCGCAGCGCGGGTCGGATTCGCGCTGCGGCTGTACTCGTAGCCGCCGCGCAGCCCGCCGACGCCGTCCTGCTTGTACGTCGAGGTCTGGTAGATCGGGACGGTGACCGCGCCGGTCAGTGGATCAGGGTCCTGGCCCGCGTGGATCGCACGCGTGTTGAACCCCCGCTCGGGCTGTTGCAGGTCCATGAATGAGACGCTACCCAGCGTGCCAATCGCCCGCGTCCTCGCCTGCATCGCCCTCGCGGGCGCAGTCAGTGCGGCGTGTTCGGCGAGCGCCGCACCGACACCGGCCCCGACTCACGCGCGGGTGCGTCCGCACCGTCGTCGCACCGTCGTCACAGCCCACGACACCCAGCCCGAGAACGAGTTCGCGGACGACCCCGCCGCCGCCCAGCCCGACGCAGATCCGCCGCAAGACCGCCGCGGCGGTGCGCGCGTTGGAGTCGAAGCAGCCGAACGGGGCGATCTCGGTTGCCGCGCTGAATCTGAAGACGGGCGAACGCTTCGTCGACGGCAGCCGCAGCGGGATGTGGACGGCGAGCGCCTACAAGCTCTTCGTCGTCGAAACCCTGCTTCTGCAAAACGGCGGCCCGCTGTCGGGCGCGGAATCTTCCGACGCGGAGATCGCGATCGAGAACAGTGACAACGCCGCCGGCTACCGGCTCTTCCTCGATGCCGGCGGCAACAGCGGCCTCGAAGCGGCTGCGCAGCGCTTCGGCATGCACCACACCATCCTCGGCGTGACCGACCCGACCTTCACCCGCACGTCCGCAGCCGACTTCCTGATCCTGGCGCGCAACCTGTTCGATCGGCACAGCCCGTTGACGCCCGCATCGCGCCATTACCTGCTCGGTCTCATGGCCGACGAGGAGGAGGACCAGCGCTGGGGCGTCAGCGCGGCCGCCGACAAGGACAGCGACTTCTACTCGAAGAACGGCTGGCTCTCGATCGACGACACGAACGGTCCCGGCGAGACCGACAACGGTTTGTGGGCGGTGACCAGCGTCGGTGTCATCCGGGTGCACCATCAGCCGGTGGCGATGGCCGTGTTCACCAAGCACCAGCCACTGATGGGTGACGGCGTGCACCTGGTCGAGCAGCTCGCCAAGGCGATCGCGCCCGCCGTCACCACCGGCTGATCAGGCGCCGACACCGGCCAGATAACCCAGCAGGTCCTGTCGGGTGATCACTCCGGCCGGCTTGCCGTCGACGTGCACGAGCAACGCGTCGGCGCCGCCGAGCGCAGCGACGGCGGAGGTGACCGGCTCACCCGAGCCGATGATCGGCAACGGGAGGTCCATGTGCGGTTCCAGCGCATCGGCGAGCGACGCCCGTCCTTCGAACAGCGCGTCGAGCAAGGCACGTTCGGACACCGACCCGACCACCTCGCCCGCGGTGACCGGCGGCTCGGCGCGCACGACCGGCATCTGCGAGACCCCGTACTCACGCAGGATGTCGATGGCTTCGCGCACAGTCTCGTTCGGGTGCCCGTGCACGAGCGAAGGGGTGTCGCCGGTCTTGCCCTGCAGCACGTCCAGGACGGTGGTGCCGCCCTCGCCGCTCGAGGAAGCCGTAGTCGGCCATCCACGTGTCGGAGAAGATCTTCGACAGGTAGCCGCGGCCGCCGTCGGGCAACAGGACGACGACGACGTCGTCCGGTCCGCAACGCTCGGCGACCCGGAGCGCGGCGACGACGGCCATGCCGCACGACCCGCCGACGAGCAGGCCCTCTTCGCGGGCGAGCCGCCGTGTCATGTCGAACGAATCGCCGTCGGACACCGCGATGATCTCGTCGCAGATCGAGCGGTCGTAGGTGTCGGGCCAGAAGTCCTCGCCGACACCCTCGACGAGGTACGGACGACCCGTGCCGCCCGAGTACACCGAACCTTCGGGATCGGCGCCGATCACCTGCACGGTGCCGTGTTCCTTCAGGTAGCGGCCGGTGCCCGAGATCGTGCCGCCCGTCCCGACGCCGGCGACGAAGTGCGTGATGCGCCCGTCCGTCTGCTCCCACAGTTCGGGGCCGGTGGTCTCGTAGTGCGAGCGCGGGTTGTTGACGTTCGCGTACTGATTGGGCTTCCAGCCGCCCGGTGTCTCGCGGGCGAGCCGGTCAGAGACCGAGTAGTACGAACGCGGGTCCTCGGGCGCGACCGCGGTCGGGCACACCACCACCTCGGCGCCGTAGGCCTGCAACGTGTTGATCTTGTCGCCACTGACCTTGTCGGGGCAGATGAAGATGCAGTGGTAGCCGCGCTGCTGGGCGACGATCGCGAGTCCGACCCCGGTGTTTCCCGACGTCGGTTCGACGATCGTCCCGCCCGGCTGGAGCTCGCCCGACTGCTCGGCGGCGTCGATCATGTTCTTGGCGATGCGGTCCTTGACCGAGCCGCCGGGGTTGAAGTACTCGACCTTGGCCAGCACGGTTGGTGCGAGGCCTTCAGTGACGCGGTTGAGCTTGACCAGCGGGGTGTTGCCGATCAGGTCGACCAACGATTCGTAGTAGCGCATGGCGACACCGTAGCGACAGCTCAGCCCGCGCGTATCCGAGCCGATAGACACAGATAGAACCCATCGCGGCGGGGACGGCGAGAGGAGATCGTCATGAGTGCCCCGCTCCGGGTTGCTTCGGCCGTGTGCCGTGGCGGCATGGTCGGCTCGGTCGCCGCGATCGGGCTGCTCAGCAGCCAGTTCACCATCGTCAAGCGCCGGATTCCACGTGCGGCCGCGCTGGCGCCGGCCACCGACGGCACCGTCTGGCTGGCGGCGGGGACGCACCGGCGGCGCCGCCCGCTGCGCGTCGCCTTCCTCGGTGACTCGGTGGCTGCCGGTTACGGCGTCGACAGCGCCGCCCAGACCCTGCCGGCGCAGGTCGCAACGCGGTTGTCGGTCGGCACCGGACGTCCGGTGTCCGTGCGCACCCTCGCCACCGTCGGCGCGCGTTCGCGCGACCTGCGCTCCCAGCTGAACGCGCTGGACGGGCCGTCGTGCGACATCGCCGTGATCGTCGTCGGCGCGAACGACGTGACGCACCAGTCGTCGCGCGCCGAGGCGGTGCGGCACCTGACCCTCGCGGTGCACCGGCTGCGCGCGAGCGGCACCGCGGTGGTTGTGGCGACATGTCCGGACGTCGGCACGGTGCCCACCCTCGTCGAGCCGCTGCGCTCGGTCGCCCGGCACCGCGCCCGCCGGCTGGCCGGGGCCCAAACACTGGCCACGCTGCGCGCCGGCGGCCAGGTCGTGCCACTGGCGGACCTCGGGCCGAGCTTCGTGCGCGAGCCGGCCATGTTCGGCCCGGACCGCTATCACCCGTCTGCGGCGGGTTACCGGCTCGTTGCGGATCTTGTCGCGCACATCGTGCTGTCCGCCGCGAACGTCGGACGGGTCGCCTAAGTTTGTCGCCGTGAAGGTCTCGTCGCGCGCTCGCCGCCTCGCCGCGTACAGCGGTGCCGGGGTGGGCGCGGCGGGTGTGGTCGGTGCGGCCGGCCTGGCCGGGGTGATGTGGGGCGAGGCCAAGCTCGCCGAGCGGCGCATCCCGGTGGCGACCGATCCGCCGCCGATCTCACACGACACGACCTGGGCGGCCCCTGGGGTCAGCGCCGCGCGGCCGCCGATCCGTATCGCATTGCTCGGCGATTCGACCGCGGCCGGCTACGGCGTGCACCGCGACCGCGACACCCCGGCCGCGCAGCTGGCGATCGGCATCTCCGACGCCGCGCGGCGGCCCGTCCACGTCACGAACGTCGCGGTCGTCGGAGCCGAGTCGCCTGACCTGCCCGAACAGGTCGGCCGGCTCGGTCGCACCCGTCCCGAGCTCGCGATCGTGATGATCGGCGCGAACGACGTCACCGAGCTGACCAAGCCCTCGGTGGCCGTCCCGTATGTCGAGGACGCCGTGCGCGCATTGCGTGACCGCGGCGCCGAGGTGATCGTGGCCACCTGCCCCGATCTCGGCACCATCCGTCCGATCGCGCAGCCGCTGCGCTCGTACGTGCGCCGGCTCTCGCGCCGGATGGCGCGCGCGCAGACCGTCGCCGTCGTGCGTGCCGGCGGACGCACCGTGTCCCTCGGCGACCTGCTCGGTCCCCTGTTCGCGTCACGGCTCGAGTTGTTCTCGGCCGACCGGTTCCACCCGTCCGAAGAGGGTTATCGCGAGGCCTCGTTGGCGATTCTGCCGTCGGCGCTCGACGCGCTCGGGCTGCGCACGCGAGCCCGGTCGGCGAGCACGTTCACCACCCGCCGGTCGAAGCCGATCGAGCGCGCCGCCGCGCAGGCCGCGGCCCGGCCGGGGAGCGAGGTCGCGCCCAGCGACACTCGTCCGATGACAGCCGTGCGCGGTGGCGGCACCTGGGCGCGGCTGCGGCGCCGGCGCCCGCGTGATCCGGTGAGAGTGCGCACTGAAGCTGCTGTTCCGGTGCGGCCTGAGTAGTTTCGAAAGGCAGTTGCCGTTCTCGAAGGAGCACCGATGTCCGACGCAGTGATCGTGTCCACCGCCCGCTCGCCCATCGGCCGGGCCGCCAAGGGGTCGATGACCGCCATCCGTCCGGACGACCTGGCGGCGCAGATGGTGCGCGCCGCGCTCGAGAAGGTGCCGGCACTCGACCCGCACGACGTCGACGATCTGATGATGGGCTGCGGGCAGCCGGGCGGTGAGTCAGGCTTCAACATCGGCCGGCAGGTCGCGGTACTGCTCGGGTACGACTTCATGCCGGGGACGACGGTGAACCGCTACTGCTCGTCGTCGCTGCAGACCTCGCGGATGGCCTTCCACGCGATCAAGGCCGGCGAGGGCGATGTGTTCATCTCGGCCGGCGTCGAAACGGTCTCGCGCTACCCGAAGGGCAACTCCGACGGCTGGCCCGACACCCACAACCCGCTCTACGCCGAGGCCGAGCAGCGCACCTCGAAGGCCGCCGAGTCGGGCGCCGGGTCGTGGGTCGACCCGCGTTCGGAGGGCAACGTTCCCGACGTGTACATCGCGATGGGTCAGACCGCCGAGAACCTGGCGCTGTTCAAGGATGTTTCCCGCGAGGACATGGACCACTTCGGGGTGCGCTCGCAGAACCTCGCCGAGCAGGCGCTGGCGAACGGCTTCTGGGCCAAGGACATCACGCCGATCACGCTGCCCGACGGCACCGAGGTCTCGAAGGACGACGGCCCTCGTGCGGGCGTCACCTATGAGGCGGTCTCCGGGCTCAAGCCGGTATTCCGTCCCGACGGACGGGTGACGGCCGGCAACTGCTGCCCGCTCAACGACGGTGCCGCCGCAGTGGTGATCATGTCGGCGGAGAAGGCGTCCGCGCTCGGCCTGACCCCGCTTGCGCGCATCGTGGCCACCGGCGTCAGCGGGCTCTCGCCCGAGATCATGGGCCTTGGGCCGGTCGAGGCGTCGAAGAAGGCGCTGGCCAATGCCGGGATGAACATCGACGACATCGATCTGGTCGAGATCAACGAGGCCTTCGCCGCCCAGGTGCTGCCCTCGGCGCGCGATCTCGGCATCGACATGGACAAGCTCAACGTCAACGGCGGTGCGATCGCCGTGGGCCACCCGTTCGGCATGACCGGCGCCCGCATCACGTCCACGCTGATCAATTCGCTGCAGTTCCACGACAAGCAGTTCGGTCTCGAGACCATGTGCGTCGGCGGCGGCCAGGGCATGGCCATGATCCTGGAGCGCCTCTCCTAGCTCCCCGCCGGCGCTTCTCCCCCGCCGCAGTCGTTTTCAACACCGAAATCTGACCTCACCGGGGAGGAAGCGTCACCGGACGAACGTGAACAGGTGCCCGGACGAGGGCACCTCACGCTGCGCACCGTCGACCCGTACCGTGCCGACCGCCGGCTGCGTGTCGCGGTCGAACGATGCGGTCTCGAGCTCCGTGCAGCCGGCCTCGCGCCACCAGCCGCGGATGGTGTCGTGCAGGTCGAGGCGGCCGCGGCTGCGCGACCAGAGCACGGTCGCGCCCGCGCGGCACAGGGACGGTGCCGTGCGCACGGTGTGCTCGATGTCCGCGGTCGAGATGTTGCCGAAGATCCCGACCAGCAGCAGCAGATCGACCGGCAACACATCGGCGAACGTCGCGATCTCGCCTGCGTCGCCGGTGCGCACCGAAACCTCGAGCCCGGCCGCCGACGACTGGGCAGCGGCAGCGATGTCCGGGTGCACTTCCACCAGCGTCGTCTGCACCCGGGACGCGTCCGACCGCGAGCCCAGCACGCCGATGACGTCGCGTCCGTCGCCGGCACACAGACTCAGTACTCGCTGCGGCCCCTCGTGCGAGTCGAGGTGATCGGCGATCAGACGACGAACGACCCCGAGCCGCCAGGAAATGCCGGACTCGGGGTCGTCGTACTGCTCATGCCACTGCTGGTAGTCGCGCACGACCGGTCAACCTAGTTGCGCATGTATCCCAGCAGCCGCAGGATCTCGATGTAGAGCCACACCAGCGTCACAGTGATGCCGAACGAGGCGTACCAGGCGAACTTCTGGTCGGCGCCGTTGCGGATGCCGCGCTCGACCACGTCGAAGTCGTAGACGAGGTTCATCGCGGCGATCACGATGCAGGCGATGCTGAACAGGATGGCCAGCGCCCCGCCGGACCGCAGACCGAGGCCGCCGGAGACGAACAACGACGCGATGATGTTGACCACCATGAGCCCGAACGCGCCGATCGTCGCCGCGATCACGATGCGGGTGAACCGCGGTGTCACGCGGATCGCGCCGATCTTGTAGACGAACAACATGCCGATCGCGACCATGACCGTGCCGGTCACCGCCTGAATGACGATGCCGTGCCAGCGCGTCTCGAACGCCTTGCTGACCGCACCGAGCAGCAACCCCTCGCACGCGGCGTAGGTCAGGCACAGCGGGGCATTCGCCTTGCCGGTGAAGGCCATGTACAGGCCGAGGCCGAGCCCGCCCATCAAGCCGATGAGGAGGAACGGGCCGACGTGCTGCAGGGTGTCGCCCGACAGTTGCCACGCGACGGCGCCGGCGGCGAGGATCAGCGCCAGCATTGCCCCGGTGCGCACGACGACATCGTCGAGGGTCATGAAGCGCTGGCCCGGGCGCGGTCCGGTGTAGGCAGGCTCGTCGTACTGCTTTTGCAGATCGACCGCGGACGGTGTCGCGACGTTGCTCGCGAACCGGCGGATGACTGGGTTTTCGGCCATGGTGTCGGCCTGCCTCCTTCACGGTGGCCCGCCACGTGCGGGCAGCCTTGTAGGGACAACGATAGGCAACGACCCTGGGTTCCCGCACAGCGATGCCCTGCACGGCCACCAACCGTTGCCACCACCGTTGCCACCAGCACGCCGGCCGCGACGCAGCGACGGCCGTCACGTCCCCGTTGGCGAACGTCGTACCAGCGGGTAACTTATATATCTGATACAGCCGGTACCAGTAACTGATCGACCAGCACAGGAGCAGCCGATGTCAGGGCGCAACAGAAGCGGACGCGACGCCATGGGCGCCGGGCTGTCCGCGCTGAACAAGCTGGCCGGGACGGGCCTGCTCGATCGTTTCAAGGCCCGCAAGCCCGCACAGCGTGCGGTGTTCGAGGCGAGCAAGGCGGGCTTTCGCGCGGTCACGACGGCCAACCGGACGTTCGCGAAGGCAAAGGGCGGTGGGAAGCCGGAACGCTTGGCGGGTTCCGGATCCACCGGCCTGTTCGACCTGACGCCCACCGACGAGCAGAAGATGATCGTCGAGGCGACCGCCGAGTTCGCGGCCGAGCAACTGCGTCCCGCAGCGGCCGAGGCCGACACGACCTGTGCCGCCCCCGACACCGTGCTCAAGCGCTCGGTCACCGAGCTCGGGATCACCCAACTCGGCGTGCCCGAGTCGCTCGGCGGGATGAGCACCGAGCGCGCGACCACCACGGGCGTGCTCGTCGCCGAGGCGCTCGCCCACGGTGACATGGGCCTCGCCGTCGCGTGCCTGGCGCCGGCGGGCGTCGCCAACGCGCTCGTGCTGTGGGGCGACGCCGACCAGCAGGCGACCTACCTGCCCTCGTTCGTCGGCGAGGACGTGCCGGCCGCCGCTCTGAGTCTGCTCGAGCCACGGCCGCTGTTCGACCCGTTCGAGCTCGAGACCACCGCTCGCCGTGAACGGGGCGGCTTCGTCCTCGACGGCGTGAAATCACTCGTGCCGCGGGTGGCCAGCGGAGAGTTGTTCGTCGTGTCCGCCGCGCTCGACGGTGCGCCCGCGCTGTTCCTCGTCGAGTCGGGGACGAACGGCGTGAGCGTCGAATCGGAACCGGCGATGGGCCTGCGCGCCGCCTCGATGGGCCGACTGGTGCTCGAGAACGTGCACGTCCCATCGTCTGCGCTGCTCGGCGAGGGCGCGGCCGAGGTGTACGCCGACTGCGTGCGTCTGGGTCGCATCGGTTGGGCCGCGCTCGCGTGCGGCACCGGCAAGGCCGTGCTCGACTACGTCATCCCCTACGTCAATGACCGGCAGGCCTTCGGCGAGCCGATCAGCCATCGCCAGGCGGTCGCCTTCATGGTCGCCAACATAGGCATCGAACTCGAGGGCGCGCGGCTGACGATGCTGCGAGCGGCAGCACGCGCCGAACAGGGCCGCTCGTTCGCGCGCGAGACCGCACTCGCTCGCCGGCTCACCGCCGAGTACGGCATGCAGATCGGCAGCAACGGAGTGCAATTGCTCGGCGGCCACGGCTACGTCAAGGAACACCCGGTCGAACGCTGGTATCGCGATCTGCGCGCCGTCGGCGTCATGGAAGGCATCGTGCTTCCGGTATGAGCATCTCACTGGAAACTCCGAAGAAGTTCGCGATGCTGATCAACCAGGCGCATCAGGTCGCGACCGAGGTGTTCCGTCCGATCTCGCGCAAGTACGACGCGACCGAGGCTCCGCAGATGGAGTCGATCAAGGAACTCGACATGCTCGCGGCGCTGATCGACGGCATGAACGAGGGCGGCGAGGGCGGCACCGGCGCCCGTGGCGTGCGCCGCGACACGTCAGAAGACAAGGGAAACCGCAACGGGACGAACATGTCCTCGGTGCTCTCGATCATGGGCGCGTGCTGGGGCGACGTCGCGATGGTGCTGTCGATGCCGCGCCAGGGCCTCGGCGACGCCGCCATCGCGTCGGTCGCCAACGACGAGCAACTCGAACGCTTCGGCAAGCTCTGGGCGTCGATGGCAATCACCGAGCCGGGCTTCGGCTCCGACTCGTCCAAGGTGTCCACCACCGCCGTGCGTGACGGCGACGACTACATCATCAACGGCGAGAAGATCTACGTCACCGCCGGCGGACGCTCCGACGCCGTCGTGGTGTGGGCGACGCTCGACAAGTCGAAGGGACGTGCGGCGATCAAGTCGTTCGTCGTTCCGAAGGACACGCCCGGCTGCGAGGTCGAACGGCTCGAGCACAAGCTGGGCATCCGCGCGTCCGACACCGCGACGATCCGCTTCACCGATTGCCGCGTGCCGGCTGCAAACATGCTCGGCTCGGCAGACATCGAGGACGACAAAGGCTTCGCCGGCGTCATGCAGACCTTCGACAACACCCGTCCGCTCGTTGCGGGCATGGCCGTGGGCGTCGCGCGCGCAGCCCTGGACGAGATCGAGGACCTGCTGTCCGAGGCCGGCGTCGAGGTCGACTACGACCGGCCGGCCTACTCACAGCACGCGGCCGCCGCCACGTTCCTGCAGATGGAGGCCGATTGGGAGGCCGCGTATCTGTTGACGCTCGAGTCGACCTGGATGGCCGACAACCGCAAGCCCAACTCGCTCCAAGCGTCCATGGCGAAGGCGAAGGCCGGACGCACGGCGGTCGACATCACCCTGCGCTGCGTCGAACTCGCCGGTGCGTACGGCTACAGCGAGAACTCACTGCTCGAGAAGTGGGCACGTGACTCGAAGATCCTCGACATCTTCGAGGGCACTCAGCAGATCCAGCAGTTGATCGTCGCGCGGCGGCTGCTGAACAAGAGTTCTGCGGAGCTGAAATAACGCAAAAGGGTCACTCATGAAATCGTGACTCGGCTCATGGTGAATACACACCGCGGACGGGCATAACGGAGCTACCCGCCAAGGTTTAGCGCTAACGATGTCGACCGATAGAAGTCGACGGAGCACATCGCAAGACCTTGTCCGAACAGACCGTCCCCCGCGAAGGAAAGTGCACCCGCCATGACCACCACTGTTGTCACGCCATCACGTTCCGCCGCCCTGGCTGCGCGTCTGGAGAATCTGCTTGCCGAGCGCGTCGAGGTGATGGGCGAGCTCGTCGTCGGTAACAGCGGCGACACCGCCGACCGCGCCACCAACGTCGATGCCAACGCACGCCTGACCTTGCTCGAACAGCGCATCGCCGCCGTCGAGTCAGAACTCGCGAGCGCCGGTCGCGCGAAGCCGCAGACCGGCGGCGTTGCGTCCGGCGACGTCGTCACCGTCGACCTCGGCGACGGCCCGGAGACGTTCCTGTTCGGCTCGGTCGAGCAGAGCGGCGCCGGCCTCGACGTGATCACCGAAGCCAGCCCGCTCGGCCAGGCGATCAACGGCGCAGCAGTCGGCGCCACGGTCACCTATCGCACCCGCGTCGGCCGCCAACTGTCAGCGACCGTCCTCGCGGTCAGCTGAACCGATTCGTCCGCGCCGGGCGATAGCTTGGCGCGGACATGAAGCGTCCTCTCGCCCCCGGCAGCCGACTGTCGTCGACCGGCGTCTACACACGCGCCGGCACGCTCGTGATCGATCTGCGCGAAGTGGCTTGGGTCGACCCGGTGCACCTCGTATCGGTCGCGGCGGTCGCCGAAGCGGCGCGACGCGACGGACTGAAGTTCCGGTTGCAGGCACCGTCGGCGCCGCAACGCGCGCGCTATGCGGCGCGCATGCGACTCGGCGACGTTGTCGAATCGCTGGGCGGCGAGCACGATCTGCCAACGGTCGACGACGACGGCGGTGCCGAGAATCTCGTCGAGGTCGCAGTGCTGCGTGCCCCGTCCGACGTGTGGCGACTGGCCGAACTGGTGCACGAACGGGTCCGCGATCTCGACAGCGCGCTGGCGCACGCGCTGCACCAGGGCGTGTCCGAGATCGGCGAGAACGTCTGCATGCATGCACGCAGCGTCGGCTACGTTGCGGCCCAGACGATCCCGAGGCGCGGCGAGCTGCGCTTCGCCGTGGCTGACCCCGGAGTCGGGTTGCGGACGACGCTCGCCGACCGCGGCGCCGATTCCGACCGTGCTGCGATCGAGCTCGCACTCGCCGGAGTGAGCCGCACCGACCACGGCGGCACCGGCGTGCGTGCAGACCGTCAGCGCCGTCACGACCCTGAACGGGTACTTCTATCTGGCCAGCGGCGGCGCAGCCACCATGGTCACCGGCCGCCGCAGCACGCACAGTTCGGGCGCGGCATTCGCAGGGACGATCGTGGAAGGACGCGTGCCCACGAGGCGTGCAGATGGCGCGAGGAAAGGCACAATGGAGTCATGAAGGGCGACTCATGACCGGCCGAGCCGATCTCTACCTGCCGTTGTTCGTTGCAGGTCGTGATTTCGCCGACCATGTCGCCGACCAGCTCGGCGACAGGCCTGACGAGCGGGTCGTCGTCGACGCGACCGGACTGCAGAGCGGCACGTCGTCGTTTGCAGCGCAGTTGGTGCAGCGAGTGCTCGTCGACGGCAGGTCGAGCGAACTCACCGTGGTCGGCGCCCCGGACGAATTTGCGCGCTATCTGCGCGACGCCGCGCAACGCGACGGCGTCGTCGACAAGCTCACGACGAGTCAGGATTTCCCTCAGCCGACCAGTTGAGTGCAGCCCGTTCCGCGGCGGCGAACGCGCTGTTCATCGCGTCCCACCCAGCCAGTTCCTCCGCGTCGGTGACCTCCTCACCGCTGATCGAGTGGAACCGCGCGCGGTCACGCCACGCGCGCACGGCAACCACGAGTCCTTCGTCGTCGACCCGACCGAGCCGCACATCGAGGGCAGCCAGCGCATCCCGCAAGCCGCGTTGAGCAGCTGCGAAGGCCGGCTCGAACTCGGTGACGGTCGCCGCCCGGGCAGCAGCACTGAAGTCGTCGAATCGAGCACGCACTGTCAGGGCGGCCTCCTGCGCCTCGCGCACTGCTGCCACGCGTAATTCGCCGGCACGCTGCGCGCGCTCGCTCTGCCACCGGGTGCGCTCGCGTCGCCACGTAACGAACTGGGTGCCCCCGGCAACCAGGATGGCGGTTGCCGCGGCGATCACCGCTGTCTCGAGAGTGCTGACAGTCGTCATTTGATCGAGATTGTGCCAGCGACGCGCGTAGGTTGGCCCGCATGTTCACCGAAGCGCAGGGCGCGTCGCTGGGAGCTCTCGCCGAGGCCGCCGAGGCGCGCTTCGGCGACACCAGCACGTTGCTGTTCGAGGGTACGACGCTGACCTCGTCCCAGATCGGCGCGTTGGCACGTCGCTTCGCGGCCGGGCTCACGTCGCTCGGCGTGGGGACGGGCGATCGCGTCGCGGTGTGCATGGCCAACTGTGTCGAGGTGCTGGCGTGCTATCACGCGACCTGGCGCATCGGTGCCGCCGTCACGCCGCTGCTGTTTCTGCTCAGCATCGAGGAACTGCGCTTCGCGCTGTCCGACTCGGACGCGCGCGTCATCGTCACCACCCCCGAATTCGCGCCGAAGGTGCGGGCAGCGGCTGCGGGGCTCGACGTGCGAGTCGTCGTCGCCGGCGCCGAGCTCGAGGGCACGCTCTCGTTCGCCGAGCTCTCGTCCGGCGCCGAAGCTGCGTTGGCTGTCGTCGACCCGACCGAGATGGCCGCGCTGCTCTACACCGGTGGGACGACCGGGCGCTCGAAGGGCGTGGTGCTCAGTCACGATGCGCTCTCGTACGCCGCGTGGGCCGGGGTGAAGTCGGGCGAGGACGACTTGTTCACCGTGGGTCTGCTGCCACTGCCGTTGGCGCACGCGTTCGGCCTGCTCGTGTCGACGCTCGCCATGCACGCGGTGCGTCCGTCGCACACGGTGCTGATGCGCTGGTTCGATCCGGTCGGCTGGTTGCAACTGGCGCAAGATCAGCACGTCCAGCAGGGTGCGCTGGTACCGACGATGCTGCGCCTGCTCGCGACCCAACCGCTCGAGGACTACGACCTGTCATCGCTGCGCAAGCTCACCAGTGGCAGCGCTCCGCTCGCCGCCGAGATCGCCGAACAATGGACGCGGCGCGTGCCCACGGTCGAGGTCGTCGAGGGCTACGGCTGCTCCGAGACGGCAGCGCTCGCAACGACGACGCGCACCGGCACAGCACGGTTCGGCAGCGTCGGGCGCGCGGCGCCCGGCGTCGAGGTGCGCATCGACGACGCCGACGACGCGGGAAACGGCGAGATCTGCATCAAGACACCGTCGATCATGACCGGCTACTGGCACGATCCCGAAACGACAGCGATCGCGATACGCGACGGCTGGTTCCACACCGGCGACGTCGGACACCTCGACGCCGACGGCTATCTGTTCATCGTCGACCGGCTCAAGGACATCGTCATCCGCAACGGCTTCAACGTGTATCCGCGCGATGTCGAAGAGGCGCTGATGCGACACCCGGATGTCGCCGTATGCGCCGTGGTGGGCCGTCCCGATCCGGACAGTGGCGAAGAGGTCGTGGCGTTCGTCCAGCTGGTGCCGGGATCAACGGTCACCTCCGGGCAACTCGTCGAGTACGCGCGCGAGCACCTGTCCGCAGTGAAGTACCCGCGCGAGGTGCACCTGATCGAAGCCCTGCCGCTGACGAGCATCGGCAAGCTCGACCGCAAGGCGCTTCGCACCCAGCTATAGGTACGCGTCGAGTTCGGCGGTGGTCGGCGGTTCGGCGCCGCGCCGCTCACACGTCAGAGCGGACACCGCGACCGCACGCTCGAGCGCGGCACCGATGACGTCGCGTCCGGCTGCGGCGAGCGCGTCCGGTGACGTGATGTCGCGATCGGCCAGTGCCGCGAGCAGTCCGCCTGCGAACGAATCGCCCGCGCCGACAGTGTCGGCCACGACGACGTCGCGTCCGGCGCAACGAGCGAGCTGGCCGTCCGGACCGAACGCGACAGCCCCGTCGCGTCCCAACGTCACCACCGCGAGCGGGACGCGCCACTGCGCGGCGATGTCCGCGAGCGAGGCATCGGGATAGAGATAGGCGAGATCTTCTTCGCTGGCTTTGACCAGGTGTGCTGCCGCGACGCAGCGCTCGATACTCGCGCGTGCGGCGTCCACATCGGCGATCAGGGCCGGCCGCACGTTGGGGTCGTAGCTGACCAGCGTCGTCGCGCTGTCGAACGCGCGGCGTTGCATCGCCTGCAGCACCGATCCGGACGGCGGCCGCCAACTCGCCAACGACCCGAGGTGTAACACCCCCCCGGTAGGGACGAGATCGACGAGCGAATCGTCCCATGCGAGTCCGGCGGTGCTGTCGAGATAGAAGTCGTAGGTCGCGCCGCCGTCCGGATCGAGGCTCGCGACAGCAAGACTCGTCGGCTCGGCGACGATCTGCCACCGGTCGAACGCGACGCCGCTGGCGCGGGCCTTGTCCTCGAGCATGCGCCCGAAGGCGTCCTGCCCGCTGCGTGCGACGAGTGAGACCTGCCGGCCCAGCCGGGCGAGTGTGATCGCGACGTTGTACGGGCTGCCGCCGGCATGGGCGCTGAACGCGGTCGCGTCGTCGCGCGACTGGACGAGATCGACCAGCGCCTCGCCGACGACGGTGAACATTCGCACCTCCGGCACTACCGTCGAGTGCGTGAGCAACCTCGATCGGACGCCCAGTCTGACGCACAGCGGAACGACCGGCGTTGCGGCCCGGCCGGTGCTCGAACGGTTCGAGGCCCGCGAGGTCGCGCTCGGCGAGAGCACGAAGGTGCGGCGGCTGCTGCCGAATCTCGGTCGCCGTCTCGTCGGGCCGTGGTGCTTCGTCGACCACTACGGCCCGGACGACGTCGCAGCCGGACCGGGGATGCAGGTGCCGCCGCATCCGCACATCGGACTGCAGACGGTCAGCTGGTTGCGCGCCGGCGAGGTGCGCCATCGCGACAGCCTCGGCAACGACGTGGTCATCAAACCGGGCGAGCTGGGGTTGATGACCTCCGGTGCGGGCATCGTCCATGCGGAGTACTCGCCGGTGCCACATCCGGATCTGCTGCACGGTGCGCAATTGTGGGTGGCGCTGCCGGCGGTGGCAGCGTCAATCGCGCCGGGGTGGGAACATCACACCGACTTGCCCACGCTGTCGAACAGCGCGGTCGAGATCACGGTGTTCCTCGGCGAGTTGTCAGACGTTCGCTCGCCCGGCACGACGTTCGGTGATCTCGTCGGTGCGTCGGTCGCCCTCGTCCCCGGCGGAGACGACGTGATCGCCACCGAGCCTGACTTCGAGTACGCCGCGCTGGTGTTGTCGGGATCGGTGACGATCGAGGGAGCGCCGCTCACGGTGGGGACGATGCTCTATCTCGGCTGCGGACACTCGTCTCTGCAATTCGCCTCGGACGGCGGCGCCGAGTTCCTGCTGCTCGGCGGCGTGCCGTTCGGCGAAGAAATCGTGATGTGGTGGAACTTCGTCGCGCGCAGCGACGAGGAGATCGTTGCTGCGCGCGATCGATGGGGCGACGCCGGTTTCGGCGAGGTGCCCGGCGCGGGTGACCCGCTCAAAGCGCCGCCGCTGCCGCCGGGCCGACTCAAGCCCGGCGGCGCGACCCGCTGACCACACTTTTGGCGGCCGAGCCCGATATCCCGGGTCGTGCCGCCAAAATCGGTCAGGCGGCGGCAGATTCGGCAGCCGCGACGGCCTCGAGCGCGTACTCGAGGATCTCTTCGACCGCAGCGACCGGCCGCACGTCGAGCGCCTCGAGCACCTCGGCCGGGACGTCGTCCAGGTCAGGCTCGTTGCGCTTGGGCACGAACACGGTCTTCAGTCCGGCGCGCTGGGCGGCGAGCAGCTTCTGCTTCACGCCGCCGATCGGCAGGACGCGTCCGTTGAGCGTCACCTCGCCGGTCATGCCGACATCGGCCCGCACCGGACGTCCCGAAGCAAGGGACGCGAGCGCGGTGACCATGGTGACGCCGGCCGACGGTCCGTCCTTCGGCACTGCGCCGGCGGGGACGTGCAGGTGCACGACCTTGTCGAGGGCCGGCGCGAGGTCGGGGCGGTGTGCACGCAGGTAGCTCAGCGCGATCTGCGCCGACTCCTTCATGACGTCGCCGAGCTGTCCGGTCAGCGTCAGTCGGGCGTCGCCGTCGGTGTGCGCCCGAGGATCCGATGCAGCCTCGATGAAGAGCACGTCGCCGCCAGTCCCGGTCACCGCCAAGCCAGTGGCCACGCCGGGAACGACTGTGCGCTCGGCAGATTCCGGAGTGAAGCGCGGCCGACCGAGATAGTCCTTCAAGTCGTCGACGACGATCGGACCTTGCTCGCCGGCCAGCTTCGTAGCGACCTTGCGCAGGATGCGGGCGAGGGCGCGTTCCAGTTGGCGTACGCCGGCCTCGCGGGTGTACTCCGCAGCTATCTGGCGCAGGGCGTTGTCGGTGATGGTCACCTCGTCGGCGTCGAGCGCGGCACGTGAGAGCTGTCGCGGCAGCAGGTGGGTGCGCGCGATGACGACCTTGTCGTCCTCGGTGTAGCCGTCGAGGGTGACGACCTCCATACGGTCGAGCAGAGCTGCCGGAATGGTGTCGGCGACGTTGGCCGTCGCGAGGAACACCACGTCGGACAGGTCGAGTTCGACCTCGAGGTAGTGGTCGCGGAAGGTGTGGTTCTGCGCCGGGTCGAGCACCTCGAGCAGGGCGGCCGCAGGGTCACCGCGGTAGTCGCTGCCGACCTTGTCGACCTCGTCCAGCAGCACGACCGGGTTCATCGAACCGGCCTCGCTGATCGCGCGGACGATGCGTCCGGGCAGCGCACCGACGTAGGTGCGACGGTGCCCGCGGATCTCGGCCTCGTCACGCACACCACCGAGGGCCACGCGGACGAACTTGCGGCCGAGCGCACGTGCGACCGACTCGCCGAGCGAGGTCTTGCCGACGCCGGGCGGGCCGACGAGCGCGAGCACTGCGCCCGAACCTCGTCCGCCGACGACCTCGAGCCCGCGCGACGCACGACGTGAACGCACCGCGAGGTACTCGGTGATGCGGTCCTTGACGTCGTCGAGGCCGTGGTGGTCGGCGTCGAGGACGGCGCGAGCCGCAGCCACGTCGTCGTTGTCGTCGGTCGTGGTGTTCCACGGCAGTTCGAGGACGGTGTCGAGCCAGGTGCGGATCCAGCCGGCCTCGGGGCTCTGGTCGGATGCGCGCTCGAGCTTGCCGACCTCGCGCATCGCGGCCTCGTGCACCTTGGTGGGCAGGGCCGCGTTCTCGACGCGGGTGCGGTAGTCGTCAGCGCCCTCAGGCTCGTCCTCGCCGAGTTCCTTGCGGATGGCGGCGAGCTGCTGGCGCAACAGGAATTCGCGCTGGGCCTTGTCCATGCCCTCACGCACGTCGTCGCGGATCTTCTCGCTGACTTCCTGCTCGGCCATGTGCTCGCGGGCCCACTCGGTCGCCTTGGTCAGCCGCTCGGCGACCTCGGGTGTCTCGAGCAGCTCACGCTTCTGTTCCAGGTTCAGGTAGGACGCGTAGCCGGCGAGATCGGCGATCTCGGAGGGGTCGTCGACGCGTTGGACGGAGTCGATGACCTGCCAGGCGTTGCGTCGCTGCAGGATCGCGATGACCACGCGCTTGAACTCGGCGGCCAACTCACGGTCGTGCTCGGTGGGGGCGGGGTCGTCGACCGGTGCGGCCTCGACCCAGAGCGCGGCACCGGGGCCGCTGACCCCGGAGCCGATCTTGGCGCGGGCGATTGCGCGCAGCACTGCCGCCGGCGCGCCGCCGGGCAGTCGGCCGATCTGCTCGATCTCGGCGATGGCTCCGTACACGGGGTAGCGGTCCGACAGGCGCGGGGCGAGCAGTACCTGGCCTTCGGCACCGCCGCTCTGGGCTGCATCGATGACCGCTTGAGCGGCGTCGTCCAATTCGACCGGCACGACCATGCCGGGAAGTACCACGACGTCGGGAAGCGACAGCATCGGCAGGTGCAGCGAGAAGCTTTCTTGAGTCATACCGGCTCAAGTCCGTCGGGCGGGCGGATGTTCCCGCCCCTGATCGCTGTCAGCGAACAGGAACTCGCTGTACGCCGCTCCTACCGTGATCATGTGCGCAGCGTCGTTTCACCCGTCGGCCTGGACTACCTCGAACTCGTCACCCGGCTGCTTCAGCAGCAGCGCCTGAGCGACCCCGACAACGTCATCTGGGAGGCCGCCGACCTGCAGTGGTGGTGGCCACGGGATCGCCACGACGACCCGGCGGACGCCCGGGTGTGGCTCGATGACGGCGAGCCCGTCGCGGCCACCGTGCTCACCCGCTGGAGCGCGAGCCGCGCCGGGTGCAGCGTGTTCGCCGACCCCGGTTTCGAGCCGGCTTGGACCTACGCCGCGGAACGCTGCGCCGAGCTCGAGACGCAACGAATCGAACTGGCCGTCGGCGAGTCCGATACCGCGAGTGCCGATGCCGCGCGTCGAGCAGGCTTCGCGGCGTCCGGCGAGAAGTACGGCGTTTCGTGGCTCGACCCGGACCGCCGGATCCCGCCGCGACAGCCGCTGGCCGACGGCTACCAGATCGTCTCGCGCGCCGACGATCGATCACGTCCGCATCCGATGGCCGGCCGCAACGGCACCGGCATCGAGGACGGCCTGCGCGAGTGTTCGCTCTATGACGCGTCCCTCGATCTGCACGTCCTCGCCCCCGACGGCAGCTCGGCCGGGTACGCGTTGTTCTGGGCCGATCCGGTCACCGGCGTGGGCATGGTCGAGCCGATGCGCGTCGAGGACGCCCACGGCGGCCGCGGCGTGGGTCGACATCTGCTCGATGCGGGCCTGCGCGGCTTGACTGATCGGGGCTGCGGCGCGCTCAAAGTGAGCATGGACCTGGCCAACAGTGTCGCGGTGCGCCTCTACACCGGCGCTGGCTTCGTGATCACTCGCCGCGACGACACGTGGTTGTGGGAGGGCAAGATGGTGACATGACACTGTTCGGCAACGACCACGTCCGGCGCTACCAGGAGACCGACGGCGCGGAGGGCTATCACTGGCGCAACGAGACCACGATCCTGCTGCTCACCACGAAGGGCCGAAAGTCCGGCGAGGAGCGCACCAGCGCGCTCATCTACCGCGATTACGAGGACAAGCAACTCATCGTGGCGTCCAAGGGCGGCGCGGATCAGCCGCCGGCGTGGTTCCTGAACCTCGAGTCGGACCCCGACGTGCAGGTGCAGATCAAGGGCGACAAGTTCGCCGCGCGCGCCCGGGTCGCGACACCGGACGAGAAGCCCGCGATGTGGGAGCACATGGTGCACGTCTGGCCCGACTACGCGAACTACCAGGCCAAGACCGACCGCGAGATCCCCGTCGTCGTCCTCGAGCGCACGAGTTGACGCTGTCCCCGCTGGTGCTCGCTGTGGGACGGGCGAACCGAGCACCAGCGGGGAAACCAGGGATCAGATGGTGCTTGCGTCGATGACGAAGCGGTAGCGGACGTCGCTGTCGACGACCCGGTCCCAGGCCTCGTCGATCTGGTCGGCGTTGATCGTCTCGACGGTCGCGCCGATGTTGTGCTCGGCACAGAAGTCGAGCATCTCCTGGGTCTCGCGGATGCCGCCGATCATCGAACCGGCCCAACTGCGGCGGAACGGGATCAGCGCGAACGCCGGCACCTCGAGCGGCTCGGCCGGAGCACCGACGTTGACCAGCGTGCCGTCGAGCCGCAGCAGCGACAGGTACTTCTCCATCGGCAGGTGCGCCGAGACGGTGTTCACGATGAGGTCGAAGGACGCCGCGAGCTTGTCGAAGGTGTCGGAGTCGCTGGTCGCGTAGTAGTGATCGGCTCCGAAGTCCTTGCCGTCGTCCTGCTTGGACAGCGACTGCGACAGAACGGTCACCTCGGCGCCCATGGCGTGAGCGATCTTGACGCCCATGTGGCCGAGGCCACCCATGCCGACGATGGCGACCTTCTTGCCCGGACCCGCGTTCCAGTGGTTGAGCGGCGAGTAGAGCGTGATGCCGGCGCACAGCAGCGGCGCGGCCTGGTCGAGCGGGATGCCGTCAGGAATGCGCAGCACGAAGTCCTCGTCGACGACGATGTGGGTGCTGTAGCCACCGTCGGTCCAGGTGTTGTCGTGGTGGTAGTCCTGCGCGTTGTAGGTGCCGACATTGCCCTTGAGGCAGAACTGTTCCTCACCGGCCTTGCAGTTCTCGCACTCGCGGCACGAGTCGACCATGCAGCCGACGCCGACGTGGTCGCCGACCTTGTGTTTGCCGACTTCGGAGCCGACCTCTTCGACGACACCGGCGATCTCGTGGCCGGGGACGAGCGGGAAGTGCGCCTCGCCCCACTCGTTGCGGCCGGTGTGGATGTCGGAGTGGCAGATGCCGGCGAATTCGATTTTGATCAGGACGTCTTTGGGCCCCACCTCGCGGCGCTCGATCTCGATCTTCTCGAACGGAGCCTTGGCAGACGGGGCGGCGTAAGCGGTTACAGTTGCCATAAATCTGTTCTACCCGGATCCGCCTTCCATCCACACCGGCAGGCGTGTCAGGCTGGCCACATGCCCGAGAAGTCAGCCGCCGATCCCGCCAAGGACAAGTTCCGCGAGGCGCTCGAACGCAAGCGCAACCAGCAGCACGCCAATAACGGAGCGGCGCAGAGCGATTCGAAGGTGCACGGCGAGCATTCCCGCGCCGGCGGCAAGCGCACCTTCCGCCGTAAGAGCGGTGGCTGACCCCGTCGTCGACCCCGACGTCGATCGCGTCGCCGATCACGTCTCGGCGTTCAACACCGCAGTCGGGTCCGGCGATTGGCGCACGTTCTCCGCACGTTTCGCCACCGATGCGCAGCTGGACTTTGTCGCCGTCCCCGCCGGTGCCTTCGACGGGCGGGACGCGATAACGGCGGCCTACCTCGACAACCCGCCCGACGACACGATGGTGGTCCGATCGATCGACTCGGGAGACGTCAGCGACGTCGTGGGCTTCGCGTGGACGCGCGGCGGCACCGGCACGATGACCCTGGAATGGGCGCCGGACGGTCTCGTGCGGCGCCTTGTGGTCGGCTTCGACTGATACCCGCCGACTGATACCCGCCGACCGATGCCCGTTCAGGCGGCGACGAGTTCCTCGACGGACGGGTAGTTCGCCTCGGTGCGGGCGAACTGGTTCGCGCGCAGGTAATCGCGAGCGATCACGGTCAGTTCGGCGTCGCGTCCGGCGAGCATGTAGCGGACCATCTCGAAATCGCCGCGAAGCGACCACAGCGGGTGGCCGAACGAGGCAGGGTTGTTCTTCTCGATGAGCCAGTGCGCCGGCCACGCCGAGCCGTAGCCGCTGAGCGGGAACAGCGCGAGCATCTTCGGCCGCCGCGTGATCAACCCGATGATTGCGAGCAAGGCGCCGAGCAAGGTGCCGCCGAAATGCAGCTGCCGCGTCAACGGCTTGGAGTGCATCGCCACGTAGTACGGGAAGAACTCACGGTAGGACGCGAACTCGGGTTTGCTCATCAGGCGATTATCCGCGATGACGGCGCCGGCTCAAGTCCGCGACTGCTCGCCTAGAGCCCGCGGGTCACCACGTCCAGCACGATCGTGGTCATCTGCTCGGCCATCTCGTCCGGCAACGCGCGCAAGGGGCCGTCCACGAGCAGGCTGGACAGTCCGTGTACTGCCGACCAGGCCGCGACCTCCGCACCCGGACGGCGCTCAGGCGGTAGCGCGCCGACCTCGACGAGTTCGTCGAGTCGCGCGTTGAGCAACAGGTACGGATTCGCGCCCGGGCCCTCCGGCGGCACCACCGATTCGGGTGCGCCGTGCCGGGTCGCGCCGGCGAACGCCGTGCGGAACCAACCCGGCTCGGTACGGGCGAACTCGATGTAGGCGCGTCCGATCGCCTCCATTCGCGCCCAGGCGCGCGGGACTGCGCCTTCGGCACGGACTGCCGTCGTGCGCTCGAGCATCAGCTCGCCGAGCCGAAGCATGCATTGCTCGCCCACCGCGGCGAGCAGATCCTCCTGATCGGCGAAGTGCCGGTAGGCCGCGTTGTGCGACACCCCCGCCTGCCGACTCACGGCACGCAGCACAACGGCGGACGGCCCGCCGGTGCGAGCGAGCCCGACACCGGTCTCGACGAGAACGGTGCGCAGGTTGCCGTGGTGATACCGCGCCCGCGCACGCTCTTCCGACGCCATGTTGACAGTGTCCACCAGCCGTGCCATGGTGGTCAATGTTGGCGTTGTCAACATTGATCAGCTACTCGGAGGACCCGATGAGCGCAGCGACACCCACGCGGCGGTACCTGATCCTGGCGACGGTCTGCCTGGCCGCGTTCGCGATCAACCTCGACACGACGATCGTGAACGTCGCGCTGCCGGATCTCGGTCGCCAGCTGCACGCCACGACCCGCGACCTGCAGTGGATCGTCGACGGCTACAACCTGGCCTTCGCCGCCCTCGTCCTCACGGCAGGCTCGTTGGGCGATCGCTTCGGCCGGCGGCCGGCGCTGATCGTCGGGCTCGGCGGGTTCGCCATCGCCAGCGGTATCGGTGCTGCCATGCAGTCGGCCGGCGCACTTGTCGTCGTGCGGTTCGTCATGGGCGTGTTCGCCGCGGTGATCTTCCCGACGACGCTGTCGATCATCACCAACACGTTCCCGGATCGCGGTGAGCGCGCCAAGGCCATCGGGCTGTGGGGTGCAGTGACCGGACTGGGCGTAGCCGTCGGCCCGATCTCGGGCGGCGTGCTGCTCGCGCACTTCGGCTGGCCGTCGGTGTTCGTCGCACTCGTGCCGGTCGCAGTGCTGGCCTTGCTGGCAACGATGCGCTGGGTGCCGGAATCGAGCGACCCTGGTCAGGCCCGGCTCGACCCGGCCGGGCTGTTGGCCTCGTCCGCAACGATCGGCCTGCTGGTCTACACGATCATCGAGGCGCCGGGACGCGGCTGGACTGCGCCGCTGAGCATCACCGGTTTCGTCGGTACGGCCGTCCTCGCCACCGCCTTCGTACTCGTCGAACGCCGCAAGGACACTCCGATGATCGACGTGAGCCTGTTCCGCCGTCCGGCGTTCTCGGCCGCGAGCGGTGCGGTGACTGTCGCGTTCTTCGCGCTGTTCGGGTTCATCTTCCTGGTGACGCAGTACTTCCAATTCATCCGCGGCTACGGCTCGCTGTCGACCGGCGCGCGCATACTGCCGGTCGCCATCACCATCGCGCTGGGCTCCGTGCTCGGCGTCGCGCTCGCCGCGCGCATCGGCACCCGCGCGGTCGTGATGACCGGGCTGCTGCTGCTCGGTTCGTCATTCGCCTGGATCTCGCTGTCGCCGACCTTCATGCCCTACACCGACATCGTCGGTCAGATGGTGCTGATGGGTCTCGGACTCGGCGCCACGACTGCACCGGCGACCGAGTCGATCCTGTCGGTGCTGCCGGCCGCGAAAGCAGGCGTGGGCTCGGCCGTCAACGACGCGACACGTGAGGCCGGCGGGACGCTCGGCGTCGCCGTACTGGGCAGCATCTTCACCTCGCTGTACGCGAGCCACCTCGGCGGCACCTCGTTCGCGCACCTGCCGGCGCCGATCGTCGCGACTGCGAAGAACTCGATCGCCGGCGCACTGCAGGTGGTCGGCGCGGCGCCCGCGTCCACGCAGCCGCAGTTGCTGAGCAGCGTGCAGACCTCGTTCCTCACCGGCTTCCACGTTGCGTGCGTCGTCGCCGCCTCGATCTGCGTCGCCGGTGCGCTCGTCGCGCGGCTGTTGCCGGGGCGTCCGGTCGTGGTGCCCAGTGCCGAGGCAGACCTCGTCACGGCGTGACGTCAACGCCGACGCGCACGCACGACCGTGTCGTGGACGGTGACCTCGTCGCCCTCGTGGCCGTGCGCCACACGCGAAAACACCTCGGCGAGCTCGACCTCCCAGGCGGTCGGGTCGAGGCAGGCAACGATCGCCGACGCGGCCAGCATGATGCCGGGGATGTTGGGACGGCCGATGCCGCTGTGCAGGTCGAGCGGGTCGTGGTTGACGATCAGCAAGGTTCCGCCCGCGCGCACTGTGACGGCCAGTCGCGCCTGCACGTCGGCAAGTAGCGGCTCGGTCAGATGCACGAACTGCATCGACACCAGATCGGCACTGTCGGCAGGCGGCTGCCACGTGCGGACGTCGGCCTGCTGCCAGGTGATCCGGTCTGCGACCTCGGCCGGCAGATTCGCCGCAGCGTGTGCCCGCGCCTTGTCGATCACGACGGTCGAGACGTCGACCGCGGTGACCGTCCAGCCCTGCTGGGCGAGCCACACCGCGTCGCCGCCCTCGCCGCAGCCGATATCGATGGCGTCACCCGGCTGGAGGTGCGCAGTCTGTTCGACGAGGCGCTGGTTGACCTTTCCGCTCCACACCGGTTCGTGCGCGGCGTAGCGCTCGTCCCAGTACTCGGGAGTGTGCAGTGTGGTGGCATCGATTTCGGTCACGCGGTCGACTTTGCGACACGACTGCATGGATTGCCAAACCTCATTGCCGGAACGGCAACCTGACATCAAACGGGGCGTACCCCCGGTCGGATTCGAACCGACACTGGGACCCTTTAAGGGGTCTGCCTCTGCCGTTGGGCTACGGGGGCGGTGCGCAGCGATCATTGTCCACTGCGGCAGGATCGAGGCATGCATTCGACGACCGCGACCGCCGGCGAGGTGCGGTTGCGACTGCCCGGCGACGACCTCGTACCGGACGCCATCGAACAGATGGACAGGGCCACGACGCTGCCCGCTCCCGTCGAAACGGTGTGGCCGTGGATCGTGCAACTGGGTAAAGATCGCGCCGGCTGGTACCTGCCTCGTTCGGTCGAAGCGTTCGTGCCGCGCTCGCGACGGGCCCTTCGCCGCATCGATCCGCGCTGGCAACACGTCAAGGTCGGCGACGACGAGCCCGATTGGGGCCCCGGCGACCCGGTGCTTCGGGCTGTTGTCGTGGACGCACCGAACACGTTGGCGTGGCACTCGTTGCGCGACCGGACGAGCGGTCACCGCTGGCCGACGGGCGATCCGGACGGACCAGACGTGCTCGCGATCAGCTGGACGCTGGCCCTGCGCGCTGACGGCGGCAACACCCGGCTGCATCACCGGCTGCGCATTCGCGCCAAACATCGAAGCCTCGTCAAGATCGGCGGCGTCTTCGACCACCTCACGATCGTCGGTATGTTCGCCGGTCTGCGCGAACGGTTGTCGTCATGAGAGGCGCGTCATGAGGGGCGCGTCATGAAGGCGGTATGGACGGCGTCGGTGCGTTACGCCGAGGTCGACGGCCAGGACGTCGTGTTCAACGCGCACTACCTGACCTACTGCGACGAGGCGATGTCGAAGTACTGCCACGACGTCGGGCTCGGTCCGTTCTCGGCCGACGTCCAGCTCGTCGCGTCCAACCTGGTGTGGAGTTCCGCAGCACGGTGGGGCGAGACGGTCGAGGTCGATGTCACGTGCCCTCGTGTCGGCACGACGAGTTTCGTGCTCGATTTCGTCGTGCGTGTCGGCGAGCGGGTCTGCTGCCAGGTGTCGACGACCTACGTGCACATCGATGCCGACGGACGTCCTGAGCCTGTCTCTGCCGAAGCGCGGGCTCAGCTGACTTCGGGGAACTCGCGCTCGCCGGACGCCTGCTGAAATTCAGTGTGTGGTTGCTGCAGCTGCCCGAGTGAAACGACTTCGCGACGGAACAACAACGCGCCCGTCCAGTCGGCGATGATGCGCACCTTGCGATTCAACGTCGGCATCCGCGACACGTGATAGGTGCGGTGCATGAACCAGGCGGGGAAACCGCGCAGCTTGATCCCGTAGATCTCTGCGACGCCGCGATAGAGCCCGAGCGATGCAACTGAACCGGCGTACGCGTGCTTGTAGTCGTGCAACGCGCCGCCGCGGACGTACGAGGCGACGTTGGCGGCCAGCACCTTCGCCTGTCGCACAGCATGTTGGGCACTCGGGCTCGTCGTCGCGTTCGGGTCGTCCTTCGACAGGTCCGGTATGGCTGCACAGTCGCCGGCCGAGAAGACTCCGGTCAGTCCTTTGACGGTGAGATCGGCCTTACAGGGCAGGCGACCCTTGTCGTCGAGCGGCAGATCGGTGTCGGCGAGGATCGGATTCGCCTTCACCCCGGCCGTCCACACCAGCGTCTCGGCGTCGAAGGCCTCGCCGTCGGAGAGCTTGATGTGCCCGTCGACGGCGGAGTCGAGCCGGGTGTCGAGGCGTACGTCGATGCCGCGCTTCACCAACCGGTCGACGGTGTACGCCGACAGGCGCACTGACACCTCGGGCATGATCCTGCTCGCCGCTTCGATGAGCACCCACCGCATCTCGCTCGCGTCGAGTTGCGGCACGTAGCGCAGGGCGTAGCGCGCCATGTCCTCGAGTTCGGCCAACGCTTCGACACCTGCATAACCGCCGCCGACGAAGACGAACGTCAGCGCGGCCTTGCGCTTGGTGAGATCGGCCGTCGATGCGGCGAAGTCGAGTTTCGAGATCACGTGGTTGCGCAGGTAGATGGCCTCGCCGATCGTCTTGAAGCCGATGCCTCGATCGGCCAGGCCAGGGATGGGGAGGATCCGCGAGATCGACCCCGGGCAGACGATGAGCACGTCGTAGCCGAACTCGTAGGCCTCGCCGTCGCTCGGCGAGATCGTGGCCGACTTCGTCGCGTGCGTGATGCGGGTGACCGCGCCGGTGATCACGTTGCACTTCTTGAGCACGCGGCGGAGCGGGACGACGACATGGCGCGGTTCGACACTGCCTGCCGCCGCTTCGGGCAGGAACGGCTGGTAGGTCATGTTCGACTGGGGCTCGACGACGGTGATCTCGGCAGCACCGCGCGACAGCTTGCGCTGCAGCCCGAGCGCTGTGTACATGCCGACGTATCCCCCGCCGACGATCAGGATCCGCGTTGCAGGCATGCCTTCACGCTAGTAGGGCGCGTTGCATCACTGCGTCGAGCATGGGTTCGGTCAGGCGTCCGGTGAACGTGTTCTGCTGGCTGACGTGGTAGCAGCCGATGACCCGGCGCCCGTCGACATCGACCTCGGTGCCGTGCCCGAACGGCGGTACCCGGGCCGGCACACCGATGCCGCTTGCTCGCAGGGCGGGCCACAGCGCAGCCCAGCCGAAACCGCCGAGCACGATCACCGACCGCACGCCCGGCCACAGCAGGTCTAGTTCGCGCACGAGCCACTGACGGCACGTGTCGCGCTCGGTCGTGGTCGGTTTGTTCGCCGGCGGCGCGCAGTGCACGGCCGCCGTGATGTAGACACCGTCGAGGCGCAATCCGTCATCGGCCGAAATCGAGGTCGGTTGGTTCGCTGCACCGGCTCGGTAGAGCGCTGCGTAGAGCCAGTCGCCGCTGCGGTCGCCGGTGAACATCCGTCCGGTGCGGTTCGCGCCGTGTGCCGCCGGCGCCAACCCGACAATGAGCACGCGCGCAGCGGGGTCGCCGAAGCCCGGGACAGGACGACCCCAGTAGACCTGGTCGGCGAACGCTGCACGCCGCTCGACGGCGACCTGCTCGCGCCACGCGACCAGGCGCGGGCATTGACGGCATCGCGTGAGCTCGTCGGACAGATCGGCGAGGGGCGTCATGGGACTAGGGTCTACTCCATGGCCAACTTCGGCGCCAAGATCACGATGAAGATCATGACGATGGCAGTCGGCATCCCGATCGGCATCGCCACGCGCAACGTGGTCGAGAAGATCTGGGTCGCCGCCGGGCCGGACCGTCCGCGCACCGCGTCCGACGACGGCGTGCAGTGGACCGACGCGATCGCTTGGGCGGCGCTGACCGGCGTCGGCATGGCCGTCGCCGACCTGGTCACCCGCAAGGGCGCCGGCGAGGTGTGGCGCACCGTGATCGGCACCGAGCCACCACAGGCCGTCAAACCGAAGGCGTCCAAGCGGGTTGCAGCGGCCAAGCCGAAGTTCCCCGCCGCGGCGCAGCCGCCGGACTGAACCAGAACTGTGCGTGGCCCGTGTCCAGCGCATGCGCCGTGTCGTCGTCGTCCTCGCCACGTCCCTGCTCGCCGCGTTCGGCCTCGCTGCGTCACTCAGTGAACCGGGCCAGGCCGTCACGACGGCCCACATCTCGATCAGCAACTTCACCTACAGCGGGACGCTCCACGTCCAACGTGGCGAAACGGTCGAGGTCGTCAACAACGACCCGATGAACCACACGCTGACCGACAAGCACACGCACCTGTTCAACACGGGCACCATCCCGCCCGGCGGTGGTTCGCGTTCGTTCACGGCACCGACCAAAGTGGGCCGCTACCCGTTCGGGTGCAACTTCCACTCCTTCATGCACGGGACGTTGACGGTGGGCAATCCGAAGGACGTCTCGGCGCTCACGGCATCGGCGTCGGCGACCGTCACCAGCGGCGCTGCGCACAAGCTCTCGACGAAGCTCACCGACACGACGACCCACCACGCACTGGCGGCGCAACGCGTCGTGCTGCAACAGCGCACCGGCACTGCACCGTTCACGACTGTCGCGACACCGACGACGAATTCGTCGGGCGCGGCTCGCGCGACCGTGCACCCGTCGAAGCGAACCCAGTACCGCTGGCACTACGCCGGCGATACGCGCCACGCGCCTGCGACGAGCAAGGTCGCGACCTTGTCGATCCGTTGACCTAGGCGGCGCGGACGCGGGCGCACCGCGCAGGCGATCGCGCTCGTCGACGAGATGTTGCGCTGATCCACGGCGCCGAAGCTGCGGCGCGCGGCGGACCTAGCTGATCGACAGCGCCACTCCGTCGAGGATGTCGTGCTCGCTCGCGACGAGTTCGGAGGCTCCCGATCGCGCGAGCACGGTGCGCAGCACGAGCGCGCCGGCTGCGATGACATCGACGCGTCCGGGATGGATCGCCCCTATCGCCGATCGTCCCGCGTGATCGAGCGCGAGCAGGCGGGCGGCCACCTCGTCGACCTGCTCGACCGACAGGTACGCGCCGTGAATGAGGTCGGGACGGTATTCGTCGAGGCCCAAAGCGATCGCCGCCACCGTGGTGATCGTGCCGGCGACACCGACGAGTTGCTGCGACCGCTGCCACGGCACGTCGTGCTGGGCTGCGTCGAGCGCCTCCGAAACGTCAGCCCTCACCGCGTCGATCTGTCTCTGCGTCGGCGGATCGTCGTGCAGGTGCCGTTCGGTCATGCGCACCGCACCGACGTCCATGCTGTGCGCGCGCAACGGCTCGGGACCCATCACCAGTTCCGTCGAGCCGCCGCCCAGGTCGACGAGCAGCACCGGTTGCCGCAGCTCTGGGAGCGTCCCGACGGCGCCGGTGTAGGACAGGGACGCCTCCTCGCTGCCCGTGATGACTTCCGGATCGATGCCGAGGGTCGCACGCACCATCGCCATGAAGTCGTCGCGGTTGCTGGCGTCCCGGGTGGCGCTGGTCGCGATCATGCGCACCCGGCCGACGTCGAATCGCCTGATCGTGTCGGCATATGCCTCGAGGGCGACGCGGGTGCGTTCGATCGCCTCGGGCGCCAGCGTGCCGGTCCGGTCGACGCCTTGTCCGAGCCGGACGATGCGCATCTCGCGGTGCAGGTCTTGGTCGGCATCGCGGACGAGCAGCCGGATCGAGTTGGTGCCGCAGTCGATGGCTGCTACCCGCATGGCCCGTCCGTCCACCACTCGCCGAGCAGATCGAGTGCTTCGTCGCCGAGGGGGTTCACCCCGCGTCCGACCGCGAGGGTGTGCGCGACCAGCACGTGGAGGCACTTGACCCGATTCGGCATCCCGCCCGCGCTGATCCCCGCAATCTCGGCGACGTGGCCGATCTCTTCGCGTCGTGCGAGATATGCCTCGTGTGCAAGGCGATATTGCGCCGCCAGCTCGTCGTCGGCCGCGAGCCGGTCGGTCATCTCACGCATCAGGCCGGACGCTTCGAGCCGTCCGATGGCCGAGGCAGCGCGCGGACAGGTCAGGTAGTACAGCGTCGGGAACGGCGTGCCGTCCGGCAGCCGAGGGGAGGTCTCGACAACGTCCGGATTGCCGCACGGACAACGATGCGCGACCGCACGCATGGCACGCGGTTCGCGGCCGAGCTGCGCAGCGACGATCTCGCGATCGCGCTCGTTCACTTCTGCGCGTCGGCGCGGGTGACGCTGTTCCAGAGCTTGGTGTTCCAGCCGGCCTGATCGCTCGCGTCGGCGCCGTCGCCGGCGGTCTTGACGATGTCGTTCGTCTGGCCGCGATCGACGACGACATAGACCGTGTCGCCGGGCATCGCGTACTGCAGCCGCTGCCGTGCCTGCTGCTGGACGTAGCCCGGATCGCCCCATCGATTGATCTGCTGGGTCAGCTGGGTCACTCGAGCCTTGTCGTCCTTGAGCTTCTGAGCGGCGTCGCTCAGTGCGCTGCGACTCTGGAAGTAGCGGTTCAACGGCGAGGCGAGCACGACGAGCAACAAGACGACAAGCGTGCCGAGGACGAGAGCGCGGCCGGTGACCGCGCGGCGGGGGCGACGGGGGGCGGTTGTCATCAGGCCGATGCGCTCGAGACGAATCGTGGGAACGCGCCGGCACCGGCGTACCGCGCGGCGTCGTCGAGTTCGTCCTCGATGCGCAGCAACTGGTTGTACTTCGCGACACGCTCGCTGCGCGCCGGTGCACCGGTCTTGATCTGCCCGCAGTTCACGGCCACGGCCAGGTCGGCGATCGTGGTGTCCTCGGTCTCGCCCGAGCGGTGGCTCATCATGCAGCGGTACCCGTGCCGATGCGCGAGGTCGACCGCGTCGAAGGTCTCGGTGAGCGTGCCGATCTGGTTCACCTTCACCAGCAGAGCGTTGGCCGCGCCGGTCTCGATGCCGCGCGCGAGCCGCTCCGGGTTCGTGACGAAGATGTCGTCGCCGACGAGTTGCACCTTGTCGTCGAGTTGCTCGGTGAGCGCGACCCAGCCGTCCCAGTCCTCTTCGTCCAGCGGGTCTTCGATCGACACGATCGGGTAGCTGTCGACGAGCCCGACGTAGTAGTCGATCATCTTCTCGGCGGAGGTCGGCGAGCCCTCGAAGGTGTACGCGCCGTCGGCGAAGAACTCCGACGCGGCGACATCGAGCGCGAGCGCGATGTCGCTGCCGACCGTGAGGCCGGTCGTTCCGATCGCCTCGACGATGAGGTCGAGTGCAGCGCGGTTCGAATCGAGGTTCGGCGCGAAGCCACCCTCGTCGCCGAGTCCGGTCGACAGCCCGCGTGACTTCAACACGGCCTTGAGCGCGTGGTAGACCTCGGCGCCGGTGCGCAGCGCCTCGGCGAAGGTCGGCGCGCCGATGGGCGCGATCATGAACTCTTGGACGTCGACGTTCGAGTCGGCATGCGCGCCGCCGTTGAGGATGTTCATCATCGGCACGGGCAGCAGGAATGCATTCGGCCCGCCGAGATAGCGGAACAGTGGCAGATCGGCGCTGCTCGCTGCTGCTTTCGCGACGGCGAGTGAGACGCCGAGGATGGCGTTGGCGCCGAGCCGCGACTTGTCGGGCGTGGCGTCGAGATCGCGCAGCACCTGGTCGACCAGGCGTTGCTCGCTGGCGTCGAAGCCGACGAGTTCGGGGCCGATCGTGTCGAGCACGGCGGCGACCGCGTTGCGGACGCCCTTGCCGCCGTAACGCTCTCCGCCGTCGCGCAGTTCGACTGCCTCGAACCGTCCGGTCGACGCGCCGCTGGGCACTGCCGCGCGCGAGAACGTCCCGTCATCGAGAGCTACTTCGACCTCGACGGTGGGATTGCCCCGCGAGTCGAGGATCTCGCGTGCCCCGACGGCCTCGATACATGCCATGGCGCCAACCCTAACGGCCCGCTAACCCCTGACCCGCTCCGACTCGCGACAGTGGTTGGTTCCGTCCTCAGTGGTCAGTTGCAACTGACCACTGAGGCCCGGGCTAACCACTGTCAGGTGGTTGCGGTGGCCTCGGCGGCGAGGATCGCGTCGCGGTAGGCGCGCGTGGTCCGGCGCAGGGCGGTCTCCGGATCGATGCCCGCCGCGACGGCCTCTTCGACGATCGCGAACAACCGCGCACCGAACTCGTCGTCGTCCGGGACGGGGACGTCGAGGCCGGCCCGGTTCGCGCGCGCGACGAGCTTGCCGCTCAGGGCCAGGGCCGGCTGTGCGAGCGGCACACCGTCGACCGCCGAGGTGCGGCCCTTCTCAGCGATTTTCTGGCGCTCCCACGTCTCGTTCAGCGTCGCCGCGTCCGTCCGGTCGCCGTCGGCAAACACGTGCGGATGGCGGCGAACCAGCTTGTCGACGAGATCGGCCGCGACGTCTTCGATCGAGTACGGATCGGATTCCTCTTCGGCCAACCGGGCATGGAAGAGCACCTGCAACAACAGGTCGCCGAGCTCTTCACGCAGCAGGGTGCGGTCGTCGCGCTCGATCGCCTCGAGCACCTCGTAGGTCTCTTCGAGCAGGTAGCGGGCCAGCGATTCGTGGGTCTGCTCGGCGTCCCAGGGACAACCACCGGGCGAGCGCAGCCTGTCCATCACCTCGACGGCGCGCTCGAGCTGCGACATCGTCAGGGCTTGCCGAAGTGCACGAACGGCGGTGCCCCCGCGGCCGGATCCTTGGCCACCGAGGTGACACCGAGAGTCGAGGCGTCCCACGTCCCGTACCGCGGGCTGATCTCGACCTTGGTCTTCGTGGCGACGATCGCCGACACGAAGCCCTGATTGGCCTGACCCGATTGCAGCAGGTTGAACGCCTTCGCGGCATCACTTGTGTGCGCAAGTCGCTCGATGAGCACGGTCAGCAGGGTGTACTGATCGGTGAGCAACGTGAAGAACCCTGACGCGTACCCGTTCGACTTGTTCGCCTTGGCTGCCTGGGCGGGCACGCCGGCGTCGACGATGACGCTGCGTGCGGCATTGAGCTCGTTCGTGGTCGGCGAACCGCCCTTGCTCGCGATGGCGGCCGTGATGAGCTCGTTGCGCACCCAGGTCGTGAGCGCATTGAGCTTCGGGATGACCAGGGTGTTGGACTGGTCGGTGTAGGGCTTCGCGCCCGGCTGCACGTAGCCGGCGAGCGTCGAGTCCGACAACGTCGCCCCGGCCACCTCGGCCGCCTGACCGATCTTGGTCCGGCAAGCCGTCAGGGTGCTCGCCGCCAGAACGGCGATGGTCACCAGAGTCAGAATTCGACGCACGCTCACGGTGCACACAATCTCATGAGACGTGTGCACCGTGAGCGCGCGGGTTGGTACTAGGCAATGCCGCTCAGCAGCGCCGCGCCGCGCCGCCCCCGCACTGGACGACCTTGTACCGGTACGGGATCCGCTTCATCTGGTCGCTGCCGAACACGTCGGTGTTCAAGTTCTGAACCTCGAGGTAGCCCGACACGACGGAGCCGATCTCACTCTGCGACGGCGTGAACTGGACCTGCAGCGTCGTGCTGGCACCCGGCGCAACGACCGTCGAGGACGACGGGTCGAACTGGTTCGGGCTGTTCGGGTCGGTGGCGGTGTCCCAGAGGTTGCCGCCCGTCGCCTGCACGTCGTCGTTGATCGTCTTCGTCGTCGCGAACGCGGCGCAGGAGAACGACGCCCCGTTCGTCGTCGTTGCGAACGGTCCGATTAGCGCCGGGCCGCACGACCACTCGCTCGCCGGAACATCGGGCTCGGTCAAGGTCGCGGTGACGGCCTTGCCCACCCCCGACAGGATCTCCGGACGGCCGAACGATGGCGAGGAGGACATCCGGATCCGCTTCGACGCAGTGGCAACCATCGTGAACGACGAGGACGCCGGCGGCACGAGCGCCTGCGGATCGGCCCCCGTGATGGGCAGCGTGCCGTTCGGGCCGCTCAAGAAGCCGAGCGAGTATGTCGACATGAAACCCTGCCGCGGATCGATGTAGTAGATCTCCGGCGAGTTGCCCGTGTTGGTCACCCGGACCGTCGCGACCCGCGTCGAGCCGGCGATGATCGACGTGTTTGCGCTGTTCGGCACACCGGTCGCCCTCGTGCTCACGGTGTTGAACGCCACGGTTCCGCGCAACGGGGTGCCGACCTTGCCGGACGAACTGCCGAAGGCCGACGTGATCGCGACCTCCCAACGTCCGGGCTGCGGCGTCCGCCACGACATGTGCATCGTTTTCAGCGGCGTGAAGGTGGGCGTCGATTGCGTGAGATCACCGAACTCCGAGTCCTGCGCGTTGACGACCGTGCCGTGCGGGTCGATCAGCTGGCCGAACATCGTGTAGCCGGCATCGCGCACCCGGACGTCCACATCCAGATCCTTCATCCCCTTCGGGACGGAGAAGGCGTAGACGAGCTGCTGGCCGAACTGAGCGCTGCGCCCGTTTCCGCCGGTGAGCACGCCGCTGAAGTGACCCGGCTTGCCCGCAGCCACGGCGACCGTCGATCGCGTGAGGATCGGCACGGCGCCGACGCCGGGACCGAAGTTGATCGATTCGCCGCGATCGCCGGGGTGGGCCGGGGTGCGGTAATGCACGACGAACGTCTTGGCCGTGCCCGGGGCGAGCGAGGCAGACGCCGGCTGCACGCCGCCGGGAAGGTTCACGAGCTTCTGCACGGACGCCGAGATCGTGATCGGACCCGAGTACTTGTCCGAGCCCGGGCGCGAGAAGTAGATCGCGCGCCACTTTCCGGCCTGCGGATTGCGCATCTCGACCTGGCTGAAGCCGAGCGGCGCACCTTGCGGGGTGGAGTCGTTGGCGACCTTGCCGCTCGGGTCGAACAGCACCTCACTCACCGTCTGGCTGGAGTCGCTCGGGTTGGCCGGGTAGCCGAGCCGGGCCACGAGCCGCTGGTAACCGTGCGGCACGGTGAAGTCGTGTTCGACGTAGGGCTCGGGCTGACCGTCGAGCCAGTAGGTGTAGGTCGGGGTGCTCGGCGAGGTCGGGTCGTAGTTGACCGTGGTGTCCATGACCGACTTGATCGCACCGAAGCGACGCACCACCGGGTGCACGACGTGCCGCGACGTCCCCAGGTTCTGGACCGTCACCTTCGCCGTGTGAGCCGAATTCGCCGCGCCGGTCGTCTCGATCTTGCGGGGTGAGACGAGCAGGTTGTTACCGACGTGGTGTCCGGGACGGCCGACCGAGCGGGCCAGCTGCACCGCACGCGATGCGTTGACGAGCCCGGCGCCCTCGTTCTGCGCCGGAACACCGAGATCGGTCGCGCTGCTCGTGATGATGGTCTTCACCAGCGCCGGCGACGGGGTGCGGTTGCCGTGCGTCTGTCGGTAGGACTGGATGACCAGTGCAACCACGCCTGCGGTAAGCGGGCACGACTGGCTGGTCCCACCGAAGTCCTCGATCGGCGGAGCATGCGGCGCGCCGAAACTGTTCGCGCACTCGAAGTAGGTGTTCGTGTCCGCCGAGCAGTTCGCCCAGCCGCCGAATCCGGGAGCCATCACGTCCGGTCCGTTCGGGCCGGCCTCGGTGAAGCCGGAGCTCGACAGCGCCGCGACGTTGTTGTTCTCGTAACCCTTGTAGTGGCCGAGCCGGTAGCCGTGCTCGGACAGCTGCGCGTAGTCCTGCAACGACGTGGTCGCTGCGACGCCGATAACGCCCTTCGCATCGGATGCTGGCGACCCGATGGTGTTCGTCGTGCCGGCGTCACCGGTGCTTGCGACGACGCTGATGCCGTGCGCCACAGCCTCGGAGTCGAACAGCGCGATCGGGTCGTCGCCCGGGTTGCCCGTCGGGTTGCCGCCGAAGGACTCGGACAGCACGTTGACGTGATCGTGGGAAACGGCCCAGTCCATCCCCTGCAGGATCTCGCTGGTGAGAGCCGCGGCAACCACGCCGAACACCTTCATCACGGCCACGCTCGCGCCGGGTGCGACCCCACGGATCTTGATGTCGCAGTTCTTCGGCAGCGGGAGGTTCGGGTTGACCTCCTTGCTGAGGTCATAGGTCGTGCGGCCCTGCGCGATCAACGAGCTGGCGTCGCCGAAGGCCTCGCCGCCACCGGTCGGGAAGTTCAGGCCCTCACCGGTGAAGTCGCGATAGTCGAAGATCGCGTGCTGGCCGTTGGGACGGATGTAGTCGCGGATGTTGGGCTGCAGGCCGTCCGGGAAGACGGCGATCCTGACACCCTTGCCGGTCGCGCCGTAGTGCATGCGGTCGGCGCGGAGCACGTGCAGCGCCTGCGGCTGCAGCAGCGGGTGCGCGGGAGTTCCGCAGATGCCGGGGGTCTTGTTGACCTGTGCGGCTCGCGGCTGCGCTGCGGCCGGCGTGGCGCTGCGCTGGGCACCGGGCAGGGTCACCTTGGTGTCCGGGACGACCGCGCGGACCGCGGGGTTGGCAGCGAGCCGCGCGCGCTCGGCGCTCGACACCGATGCCGAGATGGCGTTGAGGAACCGGAAGCTGCTCAGGTTCGGGGCGTGCAGTGCGGCGAGCTCGGTGTGGATCGACCGTTGGGCGTGCGCAAGGGTCGTCGCGCGGGCACGCAGCCCGCTGTCGCCGTGCCCGAGCTGCGCCGGGAACTGGTTGCGCAGCAGGACGATCACGCGGTGGTCGGGGTTCTTGGAGTACTTCGCGATCTGCGCCGCGGTGAGCTTGGTCCGGTAGATGTGCACCGGGCTTGCCGCCCCTGACGGTGCCGCCGTTGCTGGCGCGGCGAGCCCGGTCGCAAGTCCGGCGACGGTGGCCGCGCTGACAGCAGCGGCCATCACCCGCCTCGACAAGTGGAATGGTTGTGATCGAGGCGAGCGAGTAATCGTCACGTACGGCATCCTTCGGATCGGGTCTTTAGGCGAGCGAACCGTATCTTCACAAAAGCTCTTACGGAACGATCAAGGCAAAAGTGAGCCTGAGTCCGACTCAGCGAAATGCCAGGTCAGGTGCCGGTGACCGTCGCCAGCGTCTCGCCCGCCCACGCCAGTAACGCGACATCGCGCAGCGGCTCGCCCCCGAACTGCGTCTGTGCGAAGGTTCCGTCCGACTTGCGCACACCCTTCGGGCGCGGGACGGACATCGTCGACACCGCCTGCTTGTAATGCGCGTGGTCGAACAGCCGCGTCAGGCGCAGTTGGGCCGATTCGGCCAGGTCGACAGGCGTGAATCGGACGGCGTTGCCCTGCAGCGACACCTCGGTGACGCCGTACCGCCGGCACAGGACCTTGAAGCGGGCGACCGCGAGCAGGTTCTCGACCGAGGGGGGGATGGGTCCGTACCTGTCGATGAGCTCGGCACGCACCGCATCGACGGCCTCGTCGGTCGTTGCCGATGCCAGCGAGCGGTACGCCTCCAGGCGCAGCCGCTCCCCCGGCAGGTAGTCGACAGGGAGGTTCGCGTCGACCGGCAGATCGACCTTCACCTCGACGGCATCCTCGGCGCTCTCGCCGCGGTAGTCGGCGACCGCCTCGCCGACCAGCCGTACGTAAAGGTCGAACCCGACGCCGGCGATGTGTCCGGACTGTTCGCCACCGAGCAGGTTTCCCGCACCGCGGATCTCGAGGTCCTTCATCGCGACAGCCATGCCCGCACCCATCTCGGTGTGTTGGGCGATCGTGGCCAGCCGGTCGTAGGCGGTCTCGGTGAGCGGCCGCTCCGGCGGGTAGGTGAAGTACGCATACCCGCGCTCGCGGCCGCGCCCGACTCGTCCGCGCAGCTGGTGCAACTGCGAGAGTCCGAACATGTCCGCCCGGTCGACGATCAACGTATTCGCGTTCGGGATGTCGAGACCCGACTCGACGATCGTCGTCGCGACGAGCACGTCGTACTGCTTGTCCCAGAACCCGACCATGATCTGCTCGAGCGCCGACTCGCCCATTTGTCCGTGCGCGACCGCGATCCGCGCCTCGGGCACGATCTCGGACAGCCGCTGGGCGGCCCGGTTGATCGACTCGACCCGGTTGTGGATGTAGAAGACCTGGCCGTCACGCAGCAGCTCGCGACGGATCGCCGCGCCGATCTGTTTCGGGTCGTAGGCGCCGACGAACGTCAGGATCGGATGCCGCTCCTCCGGCGGCGTCAGGATCGTCGTCATCTCGCGAATGCCGGTCAGCGACATCTCGAGCGTGCGCGGGATCGGCGTCGCCGACATCGTGAGCACGTCGACGTCGACACGCAGCCCTTTCAGGTACTCCTTGTGCTCGACGCCGAAGCGCTGCTCCTCGTCGACGATCACGAGGCCGAGGTTCTTGAACCGCACGGTCTGCTGCAGCAACCGGTGCGTGCCGATAACGATGTCGACCGAGCCGTCGACGATGCCCTTGCCGACCTCGTCCACCTCCGACGCGGGCGTGAATCGCGACAGCTCCTTGATGACGACGGGGAACTGCGCCATCCGCTCGCCGAAGGTCTGGATGTGCTGGTGCGCGAGCAGCGTTGTCGGGACAAGGACGGCCACCTGCTTGCCGTCCTGCACCGCCTTGAATGCAGCACGCACGGCGACCTCGGTCTTGCCGTAGCCGACGTCGCCGCAGATCACCCGGTCCATCGGGACGGTCTGCTCCATGTCGGTCTTCACGTCGTCGATCGCGCCGAGCTGGTCGGGCGTCTCGACATAGGCGAAGGCGTCCTCGAGCTCACGTTGCCAGGGCGTGTCGGGAGCGAACGCGTGTCCCTTCGTTGCCATTCGCGCGCTGTAGAGCCGGATGAGCTCGGCCGCGATCTCCTTGACCGCCTTGCGCGCTCGACCCTTGGTCTTGGCCCAGTCGGCGCCGCCGAGGCGCGACAGCGACGGCGCCTCGCCGCCGACGTACTTGGTCACCTGGTCGAGCGAGTCGGTCGGTACGAAGAGGCGGTCGCCGGGTTGCCCGCGCTTGGACGGCGCGTATTCGATGATCAGGTACTCACGTTCGCCGCCGTTGATCGTGCGGCGCACCATCTCGACGTACTTGCCGACGCCGTGCTGCTCGTGCACGACGTAGTCGCCTGGCTTGAGCGTGATCGGGTCGATGGCGTTGCGCCGCTTCGACGGCATCCGCCGGTTGTCCTTGGTCAGCGAGCCGCGCTGGCCGGTGAGGTCGGCCTCGGTCAGGAACGCGAGCTTGAGTTCCGGCGCGACCAGGCCGCTCTCGAGCCGTCCGGTCGTGACATCGATGATGCCCGGCTCGAGGCTCGGTTCGCCGACCAACCGTGCGGGGATCTCGGCGTTGGCCAGCCGTTCGGCCGCGCGTTGGGCCGACCCGTGGCCGTCGAAGACGAGGGCGACCCGCCAACCGTCGCGCGTCCACGACTTGAGGTCGGCGAGGGCCGCCTCGAGATCGCCACGGTAGGTCGGCGCGACGGCGAACTTGCTCCGGGTCGCGGCCTCGTCGGTGAGCTCGGTGATCCCCCACCACGGCAGGCCGAGTCGGTCGGCTTCGGCGCGCACGTCGTCCAGGTCGCGCAGCGACGCGGCCGCCAGGTCGACCGGTGCCTTGCCACCGCCGGCTGCGGCCGCCCACGACGCATCGAGGAATTCCACGGACGTGCGCACCAGATCGGCAGCACGTGTACGGATCCGCTCCGGGTCGCACAACACGACGTGTGCGCCTGCGGGCAACTCGTCGAGCACGAGCGTCAGCTCGTCCACCAGCACGGGCGCGAGCGCCTCCATGCCCTCGACCGCTTCGCCCCGACTGATCGGATCGAGCAGCTCGGCCAGCTCGGGATGATCACCGGCAAGCTCTTGTGCCCGCTGTTGCACCTCGGCGGTGAGCAGCAGCTCGCGGCACGGCGGTGCCCACAGTCCCTGCGGCGCGACCTCGAGAGAGCGCTGGTCGACGACACGGAAGTAGCGCACCTCCTCGACCTCGTCGCCCCAGAACTCCACGCGCAGCGGGTGTTCCTCGGTCGGTGGGAAGACGTCGAGGATGCCGCCACGTACGGCGAAGTCGCCGCGACTTTCGACAAGTTCGGTTCGGGCGTAACCGGAGAGCACGAGGTCGGTGACGATGTCGGTGAGCTCGCGTCCGCCGTCGCCCGGACGCAACACGACCGGCGTGAGCTCGCCGAGCCTGGGCACCTGCGGCTGCAGCACTGAGCGCACCGGGGCGACAACGACCGCGATCGGTCCTGTCGAGGGGTCGGTCGGGTCGGGATGTGCCAGGCGTCGCAACACCGCCAACCGCTGCCCCACCGTGTCGGCGCGCGGTGAGAGCCGTTCGTGCGGCAGTGTCTCCCACCCGGGATAGAGCACGACCTGGTCCGGCGGCAGGAGGCAACCGAGGGCGGCGACAAGATCCTCGGCCTCGCGCGCTGACGAGGTGACCGCCAGCACGAGGCGGCCACTCCCCGCCGCCGCCGCGATTGCGAAGGGTTGCGCGCCGGCGGGTGCGGTGATCGTCAGATGTGCGGCGTCGACGTTCTCCGCGGCCGCGGCGACGGCCGGATCGGAGGCGGCAGCGGTGAGCAGGCCGGACAGTGACACGAGGCGTCCCTTGCAAGAGAAAGCGTTGTACAGGCAGCACGAACGTCCCCCAACCAGCGCGGGAGGGGGATGAGTTCCAGCCTACAAGTCGCCGGTTACGCGCTCGGCTGCGTGCGCTCGACGCGATTCATCGTCGACGCGACGATCTTGTCCCAGGTGAGCGCGGCCGGCTCGGCGGTGATCGCCAGCCCACGGTCGGCCATCGCCTGCGCGATGAGCTGCTGATGCTCGTCGATGTGCTCGTTGCGGCGGGCGCTGCGCGGGACCAGGACGGGCGTCCGGCCGCTGCTCAGCAACGTGAGCGCCGAGCCGACGCCCGCGTGCGCCACGATCGCGTCGGAGTCGCCGATCCACTCGCGCAGCTGCGCCTGCGGAACCATCTCGTGCGAATTGGGCGGACGCTCGGCGTCGGGGAAGTCGTGCCCGATCTGCCACCAGACCTCGACGCCCTCGGGGACGATCTCGCGGATGCGCCGGACGAGGCTGACGAAGGGGAAGCCCTCCTGGGTGCCGAGGGTGACGAGCAGCTTGCGCACCGGCCGCACGTCGCGGTTGGGAACGGTCTCGTAGCCGTCGAACACCGAACCCTCGTAGTGCCAACGTCCGTGTGCCCATTCGGCGTACTGCGTGCGCAACTGCACCCAGGGCAGTCGGCTCATCAGCCGTCCCGTCCACGACGGTCCGTCGGTACGAGCCGCGCTCTCGATGTAGATGGCACGCCCGCCGAAAATCCAGGCGAAAGGCAGGAACGCCAGCGCGACACCTGCCCCGGTGCTGTAGACCGTGCCGGGACGGCGGCGCCACAGGAGCAGCAGTGCCGGACCGATCGAGCGGATCAGTGCGAGGTAGCCGCGCGAGGCGACCCGCGGGATGTAGATGACGTCGGGCTCGTGCGCGAGTACCGAACGGCTCTGCGGGCTGTCGAACGTCACCCAGGTGACGTCCGACAGTCCGCTCGGCACGAGGCGCTGCCGCCATTGGTACATCTGATCGAGATGCCCGCCGGTCGAGGCGACGAACATGACCCGCCCGCGCATCTCGGCCTGCTTTCCGATCGTCGATTCACTACCTGTCACTTCACTGGGACGCAACGGCGACCTTACCTGCTTCGTACACGGGGTTCGGCCCGTTCGCCGTCGCCCAGGCGCACAGTTGGCGCCACGCGGCCAGCGAGATCGGCGAGGTGTCCGGGCTTGTCGACCGCGGGTGGTTGTTCGGGCCGGGGCCGTTGTAGTCGAAGTAGACGAGCGCCTTGATCATCGGGAAGTTGCTCATCTGCGACTCGACTGTGCCGAAGTACCGCGCCTTGCCCTGCGGATCGATCGTGCTTTCATCGATGCCCCATTCGGCCAGCATGATCGGCTTGCCGGGGTGATTGCGCGTCGCCCACGAGTAGTAGCCGGGGAACGAGCCTTCCGGCCGGTTGACGAGCTTGGTGAAGTCGCCCGAGCGGTAGCCGGTCGGGTCACCCGAGCCGTAGGGGTCGATCGCGATCCAGTCGACGACGTCGTCGCCCGGGTACAAGTCGTTGAACCAGCTCATCTGCGCGTAGCTGTCAAAGCCCATGTAGTCCATGACGATGACCGGCTGGGTCGCTCCGTCGGCGCGAAGCCGCAGGACGACGTGGCGGAACATCGCGGCGTAGTCGGCAGCGGTCATCCCGGAGCCCGGCGTCTCGATGACGTCGTTCTCGGGCTCGTGCCAGATCGCGAGGAAGAACGGGTACGGGAAGCTGGTCTTGATGTAATTCGCCTCGGCGTCGATGCGCGAGTCGGCCTGGCCGGCCGCGACCTGCGCCCACGTCATGTCGGTTGCCGGCTTCCAGTTCTCGAGCAGCACCCGGTTGGCGCCCGGCTCGAAAGCGATCGTCTTCTCCATCGCCGTCGGGAACAGCTCACCGTTCTCGTGGTAGTCGTGCAGCAGGTTGTAGTTGGTCTGGCCCTCCTGCTCGAGCAGCGGGAGCCCGACGTTGCGCGGGATGTTCGTGTGCGCCTTCGGAGCGATGCCCCACCACGGCCCACACGAGGGAACCAGCTTGTCCGAGATCGTGCAGTTCGGGCCGGCCGGGCTGCTCGACGTGCTCGACGGTGCCACCGACGTGCTCGACGGTGCGGCCGAGGTGCTGGACGGGTCCGACGAGGAGGTCGACGGAGCCACCGACGTGCTCGACGGTGCGGCCGAGGTGCTGGACGGGTCCGACGAGGAGGTCGACGGAGCAACGGACGTGCTCGAGGGCGCGGCCGAGGTGCTGGACGGGTCGGACGCCGATGACGACGGCGTCCCCGGGTCCGACGACGACGAGGTGACCGGCTGCGACGACGGCGCGACCGGGGTGGTCTCGTGCGGGTCGGGAACGTAATTGCGCAGTCGCAGACGAAGGATCGGGCCGTCCGAACCGGACTCGCGGGAGCGGAAGGCTGCGAAGTTGTCTCGCGACGGGGTGGAGATCCCGATGGTGACCGTCTCACCGGAGTGGACCACGCGCAGGACGTTCAGCGACACGACCTTCGTCGCAACTGTGGCACGCACCGAGTCGAGCTGGCCGCGCATGCTCGGGCGGTTGCGCCAGGTGATGCGCTGGTTCCACGGGCACTGGTCCACGGCGCGCGCGACGACCAGGCTGGAGAGGTGGTGGTTCGTGCGGGTGAGCTCGAGCGTCGCGGAGACGATGTCCGCGCCGCCGTAGTCCGGCACCTGGAACGCGACGAAGGCCCGCTTCACATGGCCGGGCTCGAGCGAGGCCTGCACCTGGTCGCTGCCCTCCAGGGACATGCCCGGTGCGGATGAGGTCACGTATGCGTCGGCGATCGACTGCAGCGACACCGCGGTGTCCACCGGGCGTTGCCGGATGATCGGTGCGCTCGTCTGCGCGATGGCGACCCCGCCGATCGCAACCATCGCGGCTACGAGACCGGTTCCGACGATCGCGCGGATCGGACCGGTGAGCATGCCCCCCGCGGCGTGCTGTCCCGAATCCGTGCGTGCGGAGAAATTGCGGTTGTCTTGAGTGCGGCGATTTCGTCCGAACACGCGAGACGAATCAGGCCGGTGACGACCGGGCGGCAATGGAACGTTAGGCGGGGGCGGCGGGGTCATACACAATCAGTCGGCGGTCTTGCAGTGTTCTTTAGCTTTCGCGAGGCAAGTCTTGCGTCAGCGGACGCTTTGTTTCGGTCGCCTAGACTGTCCGTTTACGCCGGAGGACGTACACAACACCGCGGAGTTCGGACATAGCTATGCAATCGGCACTTCCAGCCGACACTGAAGTGCGCGTCGGTGTCGTTGTGGCGACCCATAACCGGCCAGAACTCGTACGGCGCGCAATTGCGTCGATCCTGGCGCAGGACTTCGCCGGCACCATCGAGCTCGCGCTCGTGTTCGACCGCAGCGAGCCGGACATGTCGCTTGTGCGCAATGCCGACCGCCGCGAGGTCCGCGTCCTGACGAACACGCGCACGCCCGGGCTGGCGGGGGCACGCAACACCGGCATCCTCGCTCTCGACACCGACGTCGTGGCGTTCTGCGACGACGACGACACATGGCTGCCCGGCAAGCTGACCGCTCAGCTGGCCCGGCTGCGTTCGGCACCGGACGCCGGGTTCGTCACGACGTCCATGCGGGTCGACTACGGCGAGCGCAGTTCGGTGCGGCGGGCCGGCCGAGAACGCATCGAATTCTCGAACCTACTGCGGTCGCGAATGGCGATGTTGCATTCTTCGTCCTATTTGTTCCGACGAGAGGCAATGGTCGGGCCGGACGGTTTCGGGCTGGTCGACGAAACGCTGCCCCGCAGCATGAGCGAGGACTGGGACATCCTGCTGCGAGCTGCGCGCAAACACTCCATCGAGCACATCGACACGCCTCTCATCGCAGTCACCTGGGGAATGACGTCGTACTTCAACGACGCGTGGTCGGACAAGATCGCCGCGCACGAGTGGTTGATGACGCACCATCCTGAATTCCGCGCCGACCGGCGTGCGCATGCGCTCATGCTCGGCAAGCTCGCGTTCGGCCATGCCGCGCTCGGACATCGTCGTGCCGCCGTGCGGGCCGCGGGACGCGCGCTGCGCGCGAACTGGCGTGAGCCGCGAACGCCAATCGCACTGCTGGTCGTGCTCGGAGTCTCGCCCGGCTGGGTCATGGCGCAACTCAACAAGCGCGGCCACGGCATCTAGGCCTGCCGTGCCCCGCGACATCGCAATTGCACCCAAGCGCCGACGACCGCTGCGAGCGGCGGGCGCGCTGTTGGCTCTCCTCGTCATGTTCGTCGCTGCGGCGTGCGCGCCGGACGTCGTGCCGAAACCGCGTTGCCGCGCTTCGGACGCAGGCAGCGCCGAGTGTGGCGTGATTTTGGGGATCGCCACTTCTCCGCCGACGAACGCCCAGGTGGCGAAGGTGGAGCGTAGCCAGGGTCGACCGTTCGACATGGTGTACCGCTTCACCGATCTGGCAACGCCGATCCCGACTCCGGAGGAGCGCGCCCTTGTCGCCGGCGGAACGCTGCTCCACCTTGCCATCGACGCCCGGTTCTACAACGCCCCGCAGAAGGTCGTCAGGTGGGACGCCGTCTCAGCCGGCGCGTACGACTCGGCACTGCTCAAGGACGCGCGAGGCATCGCCGCCCTGAAGGTTCCGGTGTTCGTGACGTTCGACCACGAACCCGATCTGAGCCAGCACGCCTCGTCCGGCACTCCGGCCGACTACGTCGCCGCATGGCGCCATGTGCATGACCTGTTCACCAAGGCGGGCGCGACGAACGCGATCTGGGTCTGGGTCGTCAGCGGCTACCCGGACGCGTTCGGGGTGGACGGGCAATTCTGGCCCGGCAACCGCTATGTCGGTTGGATCAGTTGGGAGGCGTACAACCCTGCCGGCTGTCGCACCGGACCGGTCGAGCCGGGACGGTTCGAGACTTTCTCGCAGAGCCTGCTGCCCTTCTACACATGGCTGATCCTGCACGGGCCGCAGTACGGCATCGACATCAATAAGCCCATGATGATCAGCGAGGCCGCTTCCGCGGTGTTCCCGAACGATCCGCACCTGACCAAGTCGTGGTACCAGCAGATTCCGGCAGTGTTGGCGGCACACCCGGACATCCGGGCGATCACGCTGTGGGACCGACCTGGATCGTCCGGGTGTCCCTATCAGTTCGACGGGATACCGCAGGTGACGGACACGATCAGTCGGGTGGGGATCAAGCTAGCCCGCCACGTTCACGTGCATTGACGACGCGCAGGCGCTCGCGCGGCACGCCGTACGATGTCGACGACAGCCTTTCCCGCACAGGCAGCCAGAGGAGCCGATGAGCATTCGCGCGCGAGTGCCGTCGTCCTTGCAGCCCGCGGCGCGAAACGTCCTTCTCGGTCTCGGCACCGCCACCCGACGCTGGCGCGCCGAGCCGTCCTTCATCGTCATAGGCGGCCAGCGATGCGGCACCACGACGGTGTTCAAGGCCTTGGCCGAACACCCGCAGGTGCTTCGACCGCCGGTCGACAAGGGAACCGACTACTTCAGCCTGTACTACTCACGCGGCGAGCAGTGGTATCGGAGCCGCATGCCGATGACCGCCAGTCCGACTCGGCGCGGTGCGCGGTCCGTCGCATTCGAAGCGTGCACCTATTACATGTTCCATCCGGTCGCGATCGAGCGGATCGCGCGCGACCTGCCTCACGTCAAGCTCGTCGCAATGCTCAGGGATCCTGTCGAACGTGCCTACTCGGCATACAAGCACGAGTTGGCTCGCGGCTTCGAGGTCGAGCGTGACTTCATGCGCGCGCTCGAACTCGAGGACGAACGACTTGCCGGCGAAGAGGATCGGATCCGTGCCGACGTCGACTACGAGAGCTTCGCGCACCGCCACCATGCCTACCGGCGGCGCGGTCAGTTCGCGGAGCAACTGCGCAGGGTGTACGAACACTTCCCGGTCGAGCAGGTGCACGTCATCGAGAGCGAGTCGTTCTTCGCCGACCCGTACGCGGTCTACCGCGACCTGGTCGGCTTCCTACAGATCGACGAATGGGTCCCCGGCCTGATCGACCAGCACAACGCGCGGCCGGGCTCGGCCATGCCGGCGCAGGCCCACGCGTTCCTGACCGAGCACTACCGGGACCACGACGCTGCGCTCGCCGAACTGCTCGGCAGGCGTCCGGCGTGGACCACGTTGAAATAACGGCGCTGGGCCGATTCCTCAGGCGCTGGCGGCTGGTTCGAGTTCGGGCTTGTCGCGCGCCGGCTCCGACGAGGCACGGGATGTCAGCGCCAGATATCCGATGATCATCGTTGCGAGCAGCATCAGGCCGTAGAGGAAGCCGCCGATGACATCGGTGAGCCAGTGCTCGAGGTTGTTGATGCGCGCATAGGCCTGGAGGGATGCGAAGAACGCCAGGACGGCCACACCCCACGCCCACGCCCGCGGCTTGCCGGGTGCGAACCGCAGGACCACGAAGAAAATGATCAGCCCGTAGATGTCCAGGAGCCGGCCCATGCCACCCGACGGCCAGGTGCCGCGCGTCAGCGGGTCGTGCCCGCGGTGCACGACCAGCTTCAGGACGATCTGGGAGTACTTCTCGGCCGCGTAGCCGACGAGCAGGATGGCCGACGGAGCCCACCACAGCCGGCGGCCACGGTAGAGCACGGCCATCACGATCGCGCCGAGCACGGCCAGACCCTGCGTAACGCGCGGCGATCCGATGTTGGTGAGCTTCCACCAGATGGTGTGCCAGGTGCCCGTCAGATAGTGGTTCTGCCACCACCGAAAGGACGGCTCGTCGATGACGCCCTGCAAGCGGTGTGCCCACAGACCGAGCAACCAGCCGAAGATGATCACGATCGACCACAACGCCAGCAGCACGGTGAGTGCGACCGGGATCCGGCCGCCGGGCGGAAGAGCGGCCTGCGTCGTCGCCGTGAACTTCCGACTCACCGCGCGAGCCCACCTCGGCGCGTGCACGCGTTCGGCGTACGCAATGAGCAGCGCACTGCCGGCGAGCACGACGGCGAACCACACCACGAAAACAACAACCACGGCCGACACTCAAGGACCTCCCGCATCATGACGTCACGTTCCGGTCCCGGTCCGGCCAACGCGTATTGACGCCGTGAAGAATTCTACTCAATTTCGCGCCCGACACACCTCGACGACCAAACTTCTCAGTTGTTCGGACGACGACTCCTGCCAAGCCGCGGCAGGGCTGTCAGTTCCAGTTGGGTGCGCAGCAGCCAGAGCCCGGCGAGATAACAAGCACCAGCCGCGGCAACGCCGACGAACAGCCCTGCCACCGACGCCCCGAGCACCAGCCGAGCGGCGCCTCCGACGCCCACGAAAGTGACCACACTCAGCGCAATCGCGACAACCGTGCTCACCGACAGCGGATGGAAACGTTGCGATACCGCGACCTGCGCCACTGCCGAGACGTTACGAGCGATGATGGCCGCAGCCCAGCCGATAGCGGCACCCAGAATGCCGTGCGAGGGAATCAACCACAGATCGATGCCGAGGTTGACCGCCAGCGCGAGGATCGCGTTGCCCAGATTCCACGAGGTGTGCCCGGCCATCGCCAGGACGGTGTCGACCATTCCGAGGCCGGTCGACACGAGCATGGAGCTCGCGATAACGATGATCACCGTGAGACCCGTCGAGTAACCGTGGCCGAAAACGGCCAAGAGCGGGCGCGCGAACAGGATGAGCGTGAGGTAGATCGGCCAGGTGACGAGAATCAGCCACGCCGTCGAGGTCTGATAGAGGTGGTTCGCACCGTCGCGGTCGTTGTCGGCGAGCCGGGCCGCGAGCGGTGCTTGCACCGCCAGCGTCAATGCATTCGTTCCGAGTTGACCGATAACGATGAATCGCGTTGCTGCGGCGTAGATAGCCGCGGCAACTGCTCCTGAGATCGCGCCGACGAGCACTATGTCGAAACGCTGGATGATCATCTGGATGATGTTGGTGAGCGCGCGCGGCAAGGTGAACCGCCAGAAGCCACTGAGCCGGTCCGCGTCCTGCATCGCCTCTCCGGGCAGCGGTTCCGCTGTCAAGTGGCCGACCCGACGACGCGCTTTGCCGTACGCGAGCACAGCGAGCACCGCCGCCGGCAGATAGGCGATCGACCAGGCGACGCCGACGAGCGCCGACGATGTGCCGAGCACGGCAACGCCGACCAGAGCCAACTGCGCTATCGGACGGCCGATCTGCTCGATCGTCGTGTTGGCGCGCATCGACCCGAGCCCGCGGGTGCCGGCCAGATGCACCGATTCGACCGCGACCACCGGGATGAACAGTGCCAGCAACCGTAGATAGGACGTCGCCAGGTCGACGTGGCGAGGAGTGATCACGGTGGCCAGCGGATGCGCGAACACCAACAAGGCGACGGTCATCGCGGCGCCGACGACGACTACCGGCCGCAGCGCCACGCGCAGGTACCGGTCGATGTTGCGCCATTGACCGAGCGTCCTGCTGCGCGCGACGAAGTACACCAGCCCCGTCTGCGTGCCGAGCTGTCCGACGGCGGTCGCGATGAGGAAGACGGACGTCACCGAGAAGAACACGCCGGCGTCACCGCGCGGCATGGCGTTCGTGATCACCACGGTCAGCGCGAACGTGCACAGCGCAGTGACACCGGCGCCGACCAGACTGGCCATCCCGCCGCGCGCGACGCGCGCCATCGGGTGCGGCGCGGCCTGCGTCGCCCCCGCCGCCGGTGCCGGTGACGTCACTGCGGGTCCGGGACCCAGCCCGCGGTTTTACCGTGTTCGTCCGCGTGCTCGGTCGAGGCGTCGCGACCGTTGCCCTGCGTAGCAGGCTCCTCGGCGCGGAGCCGGCGCGACGGCGCGCTGACCACGATCCCTGCGATGCTCGTGCCGATGCGGGCCGCCCGTTCGACGACCTGCTCGATATCGACACGAAGCGTGGTGCGCTCGATCGCGGTCAAGACGAGTTGATCACTGGCGAATGCCGCGGCCAGCCCGGACGGAGCGTCGAGGGAGTCCGCCTCGACTATCACGAAGTCGAAGTCACGCGCCAAGACATGCAGCAGGTCGCCGAGTCGCACCTGGTCGGTGCCTAGCGGCCGGCGGGCGGCGTGCACGACCGATAAGGGGCCGACCCGAGCCAACGCGGTGTCAGGCGTCCAGCCGTTGTCGAACAGTTCGTCGAGGGTCGGCCCGGTGGGCTGCGCGAGCGACGCGGCACGCGTCTTACGTCGCGCCCGGGCCCGACGCTCGCCTCTGGTGTCGGCCGGGCGGCAATCGACGACGACCACCCGGTAGCCGGCATTCGACAGGCTCCGTCCGAGCCGCCGCGCGATCTCGCGGTTGACGTCGCTGGCTGAACCGACCGGCGACAGTGCCACGGCCGAGTGCGGCCCGGCAGCGGCAAGAAGCCCCAACCGAGCGCGCCGCAGCGCGGCATTGTCGTTCTCGGTCACACCGCGCCCACGCTGGCGGCCGGTCAGGTTGGCCAGCACCGGCCGACCGGCGACCGCGACGTGATCCGATCCGCGTATCGCGCGCTCGTTGCGGCCGCGCCACAGTGCGTAGGCGGCGGTGATGAGGAACCCCAGCAGGGCCGCGGCTACGGGCAGCAGGAGCTTCAGTTTCGTCCCCGAGGTTGTCGCAGAGGTCGCCGGAGAAGGCAGCTTCGTCACGGGGGCGCCGGTAGGCGTCAAGGCGATTGTCTTCGCTATCGCCTTCTGGTACTCGAGTATCTCGCCTGCCAACCGGGCAAGGGTCGCGCTCTCGGTGGGTGTCGGTGCCGCTTGCCCGATCGAAGCCTTGACCGTCTGTCGCTGCGTAGCTGCCTGCTTCAGGAGCGCTCGAAGCTTGAAGACTGCCGAATGGTCAAGGTCGGCAGCCACCTTGTTGCGATAGGTGAGGAAGGACCTGGCGAGATTGTTCGCTCCGCCGATTGCTTTGAGTGCCGTGTCTGCGGTGTAGGCGATAGCCAGTGTGGTCGTGTTGAGAACGACTGACACCTTCACATTGCTCGACCCTGCGGCGACTCCCGTACCCGCGGCGACGGGAACCGAGTCGACCGTGGCGGCTTCCGAACTCATTGCGACCGCTATCTCTTGCGCGTTGTACACGGCGGTGTCGTTGAGCGGATTGCCCGCCAGCGGATGGAGTTGGATCCGGGTGGTGGCCGTATACGCCGCCGGCCGTAGATATGCGATGCCCCCAGCCAGGACACCGAGCACTACCGTCACGCCGAGGATGAGCACAATCCGACGACGCAAAGCCGCCGAAAGCGAGATGTCGCTGTCGCGGCCCAGGTCGATCTCATCGACCGTGGCGGCACGCATCCGAGGCTCAGCCACTGCCACTCCGTCGTTTCCCCAGCCGACGACTGCTAGGTGCAGCAGCCACCACAACTCCGACCACTTCGGCTCCCATTGTTTCGAGTATCCGCCGCTCATGAGCTACGGCATGCACTCGTTCGGCGAGCCCTGTAGCGATCATGACCCTGGCGCGATCACCGGTGGCGGCGCTATCCAGCCTGGCATCGAAGTGCGATGCAATGGAGGCCGCCGCAGCATCCTCGCCGACCAAAACGCATGCATTGACACCCTCGATCTGCGCCACCGAAGCGGGATCGATCGCACCGGCCCGGCTGTCGGCAAGGACCGGCAATCCGGCGACTGATTCTGCTTTTCGCAATCTGCGCAGCCGAGGGGTGCGTGCACGTGCCAGCTGCACCAGCAGCGCCCACAGCGCGAGTCCGACGGCGATGCCTCCGGCAACGTCGATCTCCCAGCGGTCCCAACTGGACTTCCCGGTTGCCGGAGTCGTGATAATCCCCGGATCGATCGGTTGCTCGTACACCGTTGCCAGGTCCGTGGTCGTCGAGCGAATCTTCTCCAAGACACCGGCGACCTTTTTCGCCGCCAGTATGGGGATGTTCAATGCCTTCAAACTCAGCGTCTCGGCGGCATCCAACGCCACGCGAAGGTCGACCAACTCGCCATTGAGGAGGGCGACCTCTGCGCTTTTCGCCGCGCGCAACTCTTCCGCGCGTTGGGCGAGTATTGATCGGGCAACGGCTTGAACGATTCGTTGGCCAACGGCTACTGATGAAGTTGCGTACTTCAGCGTGAGCACACGGGAGTTCGGGGCCGCGGTCACTTGCAACGCACCCAGGTCGACTGCTGGTCCGGCGGCGGCACGCATGGCTGCCTTCGCGGCGGCGCCGGTAGCCGTCTGAGCAACAGTGTCAATCGTCGTCTGCAGTTGTGCGCCTGGGTAGGACGGGTCGGTCGAGATGGCGACCGATACCTGCGCTACGTGCGTCCGGCCGCCGGCAATCGCGACAGCACCACCGCCGAGAGCGCCGAGCACGAGGAGCGCCACAAGGCTGAAGCCGTACAGCGAGGTGAAACGTCGATAGTCGTGCCAGGTCGCCGTTTCTGGCCGGTACGCAGTCTCTGGACGATCGTGCTCGGTCGGCTCACTTCGCCAGGCCAGCCCGACCGCGGCGAAGATCGCGACGACAGCCAGGTTGTCGACGCTGTAGACGGGCGAGGTGATGAAGTGCATAACAAGCACGCAGGAGGCGGCGACCGCCGGCCCCGCCCGATAGCGGACGTGCTTGACGAATTGGAGCAACAGAAAGCCGAAGTAGAAAATCGCGCCGACGAATCCTTGGGTGAAGGTTACGAGCGAGAACTGTCCCTGCGTGCCGAGCGGCGGCACGACACAGCGCGGACAGGTCGGTGTCTTACCACCCGCGATCGAGTCGAAGTTGCCCTGCACGTTGCGCGTCGTGCCGAAGCCGATGATCGGCGACGCCTCTGCGACGCTCTTCAGGCCGAGCACTGTCAGGCCGGCGCGCCCGGCGTTGCTGTTCTGCGCCGGACCGTTGAGCCGATTGGTGATTGCCGTCCCCAGCGGGGACAGCGCCACGACGACCCCGACAAGTACGACCCCGAGTATCAGCCCGACCAGCAGTCTCAGGTGGCCGGTGTAGGCAAGCCGGACGGCCAGGAACAGTCCGGCCCCGACCAGAGCGAGCCACAAACCTCGGTTCAGCGAGAACACCACCGGGATCGCTGCGAGGGCAAGCACAACCGGTGCCGCGCGTCGGCGCCAGCCTGCATCGCGGCCGCACCAACCGACGACGAAGAACGGCAGGAAACAGGCGAAGTTCAGACCCCACACATTCGCGTACGCGAACGGTGCGCTCGCACGCCCGCGTGCAGTGCCGCCGGTCAGGTAACTCTCCGCGGCGACGGGGTGGATGTTCGCCTGGACGAACGCGATCGACGAGATGCTGCGTGGCAGCACGATCTCGAGCAGTGAACGGAACTGGAAGCCGGCGTCGGCCACACCGAGCAAGCCGCCGAAAACGATGAAGACGAACATCCAGCCGAGCACGCGGCACACCCAGGCCATGCTCAGGCGATCGCGCATGTTCCCGATGTAGAGCATCACCACGGTCGCCTTGGCGTACCAGAGCAGGCGCCATCCCCACGTCAGGTACCGCGTCAGGCTCGACCCTTCGATCGCGCCCGGTGCGTCGATCTGGACGGTGACAACGCTGAGCACGACCCAAGCGAGGAACAGCAGCCACCAGCCGAAGTGGCTCGGCACGCGGACGCGTTTCGATCCGCGACAGTTCGTAGAGCATCGCGCCGACCGCGACGAACGAGACGATCTCGACGATGCCGAGTGCCCACCACAGCGGGTAGCCGACGAACATCAGGACGAGCGGCCAGCCCGGCGCCCGCCGCGGCACATCGAGCAACGATGTCGCAGGAGCGCGGGTATCGGCCCGAACCTTCGTCAGGGCGAGCGATGTAAACGACGACACGGTCATGCGCGGTTACCGATAGAACAGCGCAGCGGCGCCGAGCGGAGTGCCGACCGTTGCAAGGTTGTCGATGTCGTAGCCGTATTCGGCGACCGCTTTGCCGAATCGCTGCTCGATCGCGCGGCGGATCCGCCGGGTGCCCAACCGCGAACCGAGTCGATCCCATGCCTGCTGGTAATCGCTGTTGATGCCCGTGCGCAGCGACGTCGCGTCGATGGGTTGCGACAACTCAAGGAACCTGGCTATTCGCGAGAACTCGGTGTCGCGGTTGGCGACGAGGTCCTCGTAGCGAACCGCGTGCAGCCGGCGCAGTTCGTGAGCGTCCTGACGTAACAACTCGTGGGCGCGCAACCAGTGCCGCACGAGCCCGCCCAACGACGTGCGCCTACGACCGTTGCGCGCGACGAAGACCGGATTCCACTTCTGCATCGCGAGCGCGACGGCGATCGGGTGCCGGACGACGACAAGTAGCGCGCTACCTGGGAAGAGAGCCTGCAGAAAGCCGCCCATGATCATGTTGGACGGCGACTTCTCGAGCAGGAAGCGCTTGTCCAGATCCCAGTACCGCGACCACACGCGCAGCAACGACTCGGCATTTTCATCGGTGACGAGTGGCGAGCTGGCAGTCAGGTGTGCTGCAGGTGCGTTGGCGAACCGGCCCATCCCGCCGTAGGCCCGGATCTTCGGATACACGCCCTGCAGATGCTGGCCCTCGTCCTCGCTCACCCCGGTGTCGGTGAGACCGCTGATCTCGGGATGCGCGCCGAGGATGCGCGCGAGCGGGGTCGTGCCGCTGCGATGCAGACCGCCGAGAAAGATGTGTCGGGCGCCGTCACGCACTAGGCCCCCTTCGGCATCACCGTGAGCTTGGGACGATATCAGTCTCGGCCGCTCGGATCCTGAGATGCCGCACGTATGAAAGACAGGAAACACAGGGCATTCGCACCTATACTCGCGGGGAACTGGCCGCCAGCACGAACCGGGAGTTGCGCCGCGTGCCTCGAACGACTGCTCGACCACGCACAACCGCCTCCGCACTCAAGCGGCACTGGCTGGGCATCGCCGTGCTCACGATCGTGGTCACCGCAATAGCGGGCTTATTCGCATACCAGCACAGCAACAAGTACCAAGCGACGGCGACTGTGCTCGTACGGCCGCTGATAGGAAACGCGTTCTCGACGACCACCTCGACCACCTCGGACGCCGTCGATGTGGCGCTGCAGACCGAATCCGGCCTGGTCTCCTCGAACAAGGTCGTCCTTCTGGCCAACGCTTCTGGATTGAATGCCAACTCCACAGACGTCTCCGCGACGGGTGGGACCGGGACCCAATTGGTCCAGATCACGTTCACCGCAGACAGTTCGGCGGGCGCACGGCACGGCGCCAACGTCTTCGCTGACGCCTTTCTCGCGTACCGCAGGGACCTCGCCATCAAGGCAGTGGACGCCCAGGTTTCGTTACTGACCTCGAGCCAAGCCAGGCTGCAGAAAGAGCTCGCGGCAGCGCAAACCCTTGCCGCAAAGAAGAACGCGCCGAAGAGCGCGCAGTCCCAGGTCAGTCAGCTCTCGAGCCAGATCGGTTCGCTCACCTCGCAGATCAACCAGGCGAAATCCACTCCGACTCAACCAGGGCTTTTGACGGCGCCCGCGATCTCGGCAACCGGCGGCGCGTGGTGGCTGGCCATCGCAATCACCCTCGCGGCCGCGCTCGTCGCGATCGCCGGTGGCGGACTCATTGCACTCTGGATCGAGTCGCGCAAGGACACGATCTATGCGACCTATGACCCGGCACCCGCCGATGTTCCGATCCTCGGGCTCATCCCAGGGCTCGAGTGGAGCCCGCCCGTCCGTGAGGCGTTCCGGGTTTCTGCCACGTCGATGCTCGCGATCATCGGTAGCAGTGACACCGCGGATGGACAACGCGGCCTGCCAATCACGGTGGCGCCGCTCACCGGTTCCGAGCCGGCGACAATGGTCGCGCGCCGGCTGGCTTCGGCGCTCGCGAACGCCGGCTACGGCACGACGCTCGTCGACGCCGGTGTGCATGAACGCAGGATCGGCGACGTGCTCGGCCTCCCTCCGACCGCAGGTCTGTCCGAAGTCCTCCTCAAAGACCGCAACGCGAGCGAACTTCTCGTCGAGGTCGGGCGGTTCCGCATGTTGCCCGCCGGCACCTCGGTCAGCCTCGCGCGCGACCGGTACGCCGGCGAACAGTTCAAGTCCGTCTTGGCAAGGCTCGCTGCTGACGCCGATTACGTGGTCGTCTACGGAAGCGCCGCGTCGACCGCCGACGGTCTCGCGGTTGCCTGCGCTACGCAACGCGTGATTCTCGTCATCAACGACACGACGACCACGCACGCACAGTTGCTCGCCGCCCGCCAGGAGTTGGAGCGTCTGAACGTGAGCGTGGTCGGTGCGATCGCCGTCCGACCGGGCAAGGGCGCCGCGAAAGCGCCGGCTTCGGCGAAGCCCGACAGCGGCGAGAAGGACGGTCGTCGCCGGCGCGCGAAGGACACCACCAAGGCGGCCAAGGCGACACCGACCGACCAGCCGGGCACCCAGGCGCCGGAAACGACGGCGAATCCCGCCACGCCTGACTCGGACGCCGATCCGCCGGCGGCCGAACCGGACACGCAAGCCGCCGCCAAGACCGAACCCGCCCGTGCTGCGCAACCGGAAAAGGCGCGCACCACCCAGCCCAGCAGAGCCCGCTCCTCGCAAGCGGCGCGAGCTCGAGCGAGTAAGCGCAGCCGCAGTTGAGCGCTGGCGAGGGCCAACCACTTTCGCCAGACGAGCCACCGGCCGATTACGTCCAGTTCCTTCTCGACCTGCTCTGGCCGCAGTCCACACGCGCGGGCGAGCAGGCGCTGCCGGCCGGCGATCTCGTGGTGATTCCGTCGCCGCAGCGACCGAAGCTGCTCGTTCCGCGGCGTCCACACACCGTTGCCGCAGGAGCGATCCGCAACTTCAAGACCACCGCTTCGCGACGCGAACGGCTCAGTCTGGCGGCCTTGGGCTTGCTTGCCCGCACCGGCGGCCTCGACGTGCTACCGAGGCGGTTACGCATGCCGCACCAGCCGAGCGGCGCCGGCATCGAGGCCCACCTGTCAGCGGTTCTTGGCCGCCCGGTCCGGATCTGCGTGTACATCGGGCCGCCCCGCGCAGTGCGCAAGCCGGTCTTCCAAGTGCTCGATCAGCGAGGTGAGACGTTCGCGTTCGGCAAGCTCGGTCAAGACCGATTCACCGACGACCTCGTGCGAGCCGAAACACGCGCGGTGCAGGATCTCGGCCGGCATTCGTGGCAGCTGCTACGCGTGCCCGAAGTGATCCACTCGGGAACCTGGAACGGACACCCGCTGCTCGTGCAATCTGCGATCAAACCAGGCGTCCGACGCGAGGTAGACGGCGAGCTCGTCAAAGGCGCCATGTCCGAGCTGGCCGCACTCGGTCCGAGCGACAGCACTCCGCTGTCGGACAGCAGCTATTGGCACGCACTGCGTGACCGCATCGCCGCGGTCGGCGACTCGCCGTTCCGTGCCGCGCTGCAACGTTCGGCCGACGAGCTCTCGCCGCACGCCGCCGAGCTCTCACTGCACTTCGGGCCGTGGCACGGCGACTGGGCGCCGTGGAACATGGTCGTGCGCGCGGAGGGCGTCCACGTGTGGGACTGGGAGAAGTACGCGATCGACGTACCGGTCGGGTTCGACGCGATCCACTACTTCATCCAGGGCAGCGTCGTGGAACGCGGAATTCGTCCGGCGGATGCCTTCGCTGCGGCACTCGCCGGCGGTGCGGCACCGCTGTTACCCGACGACGCCGCCCGACCCGCGCTGCTCACCTGGCTCTACGCGCTGCATCTTGCGACGCAGTACCTCGAGGACCGCGAGATGGACGCCGGCAACACCAGAATGAGTCGGCTCTCGGACTGGTTGGGCGTCACCCTCGCGGCAGCGCGCGCCGCAACACTCACTTAGTGAAGGACGTGAGGAAACAGCCGAAGTCCGGGCCGGAACGCATGGTGAGCCGGTAGTTTCCCGGCGCGCCGATGGGGATCTCCACGGAGTAGTACTTCACGTCGCCGGCGGTGTTAATCACCTGCGAGCGGACGGTGCGAGAGGTTCCGCCGCTGAGCGGATCGATGCTGACGACCGCCGTACGCATGGACTTGCTGTGTTCGGGGATCAGCTGGAAGGCCTGGGTCGAGGTCGAGGAACCTGAACCGCCTTGCCGGTACGCCCGACGTGCCGCGGCGAAATCGCCAGCCGCCACGGTGTGAGCCCGCACTGTCGTGTTCGAGCCGACGCTGACGCAGCTGGTCGAAGAGCTGCCGGGCAAGCTCTGCAACACCGAGCCCTGATCGGCCGACGGGCTGCCTTCCTTGCCCCCGGACGGCGTGGGGTACGGCGCCGGCGAGGTCGCAGCGACACCGCTCGACTTGCCACCCGACACGCGTGAGGACGTAGTCGTTGTCGGCGCCGCGCTGGTGGGCTGCGTCGATGTCGGCGTCGATACCGCGCCGCCCGGTGAGGTCGGGCTCGACGACCCGCCGACCGACCCGCCCGAGGTAGCTGTCACGGACGGACCGTTAGGCGCAGACGACCCGGAGCAGGCGACGCACCAGGCCACCGGGACGACCAGGAGGGCGCGCAAGACCACGACACGAAGCCTTGACACTCGCGCGTCCTCCCTCGTCGACCAGGTGCGTCAAATCCTTCTGGCGTCGATCACTGGCTGTTGAGGATCAGCGTCCAGGCGATCGACCGGCTCGTGGCCGCGTCGGTCGTGGCGGTCAGGTTACCGGCCGGGCCGGCCACAGGTGCGCCCGAGTCGGCAATCACTGCCTGGTCGGTGAGCGTTCCCGAGTCGGTCGAGCTGGCGCGGCTGACCACACCGGACGGCAGGTTGTACGTGCGAGTCGCCGTCGAGCGATCGGCCCAGAACGACACCACCCAGTCACCCGCACCGGACGTCGCCGCCGGTGTGGTGTGCGAGGCACTGCTCGTATCGAGCGCCTGCGTGGCCTGGGCCACCGGGTTGGTCGAATTCACCCCCGAGTACACGGCCACCTGAAGAGCGGCGTGGTGAACCGCACTCGTCGTGAACGTGACGTTCGAACCGGGGTCGGAAGCCGTCAGCGTCTTGCTGTAGACCGTTGTGGTCAGCGAGCTGTTCGCATACGTCGCGACCTGGTTCCAGCCGGTGACGCCGGTCGGGCCCGACCACGTGTCGGCCGTGTTGGACGTCCAGAAGAGCAACGCGGTGTTCCCGACGGTCGCCGACGGCGGGATCGTCACTGTCTTGGTCTTGACGTTGCCGCCGGGCGCAGCCGCCCCGCCGACATAGCCGATGTTCGACGTCGGGACCGACACCGTCACGTTGTGCGAGACCGATGAGGTCGCACCCTGGTTGTCGGTGACCGTGAGCGTCACCGTGTAGGTGTTCGCGCTGGCATAGGTGTGGCTGTCGGTAGTCGACGTCGTGGAATCGCTCGAGCCGTCGCCGAAGGTCCAGTCGTACTTGACGATCGACCCGTCGGGGTCGTTCGACGAACCGGCGTCGAAGGAGCAGTACAGCCCCGTGCACGTCGGGTCGAACGCCGCCGTAGGCGCCTGGTTCTGCTTCGGCGTCGCGGCCAGGAACATCGCCCGGTTCGACCAGTTGACGTTGCCCGGCAGACCCGGCCCGCTGACGACCACCGGCACGCCCGAGACGGTCCCGTTGCTGAAGGCGACCTTGCGCAGGAAACCGTCGGTCGAGGCGTAGTACAGGAACCCGCCCGACAGGAACATGCCGTCGGCCTGGCCGAAGTTCACCGAGCTTGTGCTGGTGAACGTGCGCTCGTCCATGATTCCGGTATCCGGCGTGAACCACTTCGAGTAGAGGTTCGGGTCGTTGGCCAGCGTGTAGTACATCCGCCCGCCGCTGTAGACCATGCCGGTGACCGTGGTCATCTTCGAGTACAAGGTCGGCACCGCACCCTGGAACGTGGTGCCGTCATGGCTGTCGACGTTGTCCCAGTTCGGGTCGTCGTACGGGTCGATCTTCACGGCCGGCCCGAACGTCGTGCCGTCGAAGGTCCGCGAGTACAGGAACCCGTCGCTGTAGCCGTAGAACACCTGGTTGCCGATCATGAACGCGCCGTGCCAGTTGCCGAAGTCGATGCCCTGGCTGTTGGCAGCGGCCGACGAGGCCGTGGTGCCGTCGAAGTTGACCGAGGTCAGGTTGTTCGAGCCGGTCGGCGTGCTGCCCAGCCATGCCGTGGCAGGCAGGGTCGTCGTCGTGCTCGTCGACGCCGGGGCGTAGCCGCCTGCGTACGGGAAGAACGCCAGGCGCGGCCGCTTGTACTTGTAGTTGCCGATCCAGTTGGTGTCGGACCCGATCCACAGACCGTCGTCGGTCGCGAGTACCGCGTAGACGGCAGAGCCCAGCGGGTTGCGGCCCGGGTTCCAGGCGAACGGACGACCGCTGACCGGGTCGAGGGCGGCCAGACCCGGCCGCGGCACGGCACCGGGCAGCGCGTGGTCGGCGCCGATCGGGTTGTTGTTCCAGCGGTTGTGTCCGCCGATGTAGACGGCGGTGTTGGTGACCTCGAGCGCCCAGACGGTGTCGCCACCGGTCTCGTCGACCCAGGTCGGCTGCGCGTTGGTGTCGCTCGGGTTGGTCTCGAACCGCGAGGTGGCGTCGCACAGCGTGTTCTTGTTGCCGCCGCCGGTCGCGTTGATCACGAAGTACGAACCGTCGGGAGAGAACGAGATGCCGCGCACGTAGGCGTCGAAGGCCCAGTTGAAGCAGTAGGGCGAGTACCGCGACGTGGCCCACGGATCGATCGCCGCGGTGGCGCCGGTGAGGTCGATCATGACGACCTGGTCACGCAGCAGCCCGTTGGCGTACTTGAAGTCGCCGATCGCGACCATCGTCGAGCCGTCGGGCGTGACGTCGAAGTCCCACGGGCCGATCCAGCCCTGGGCGCCGCTGCCGGAGTCGTTGTGGTGCCCGGTCAGCTGGATGTTCATGAACGGGTCGAGGGCACCGGTCGTGGCGTTGAGCGAGGCCAGACCACCGTGTGCCTTGCCGCCGACCTTGGAGAACGTGCCGGCCAGGTAGAGGCGGTTGCCGCGCACGACCATGTCGTTGATGTAGCCGAAGTTGAATGTCGGCGGCTTGAAGGTCGAGACGAGGTTGCCGGTGGTCAGGTCGAGCTCGGCGACGAACTGGGCCGCCTGGCCGTTGACCTGCGTGAACGCGCCGCCGATGTACACGGTGTTCGCGGTCGGGCCGGGGAGCACGGACTGGACGTTGCCGTTCACGTCGGGCGCGAAGCTGGTGCTCAGGGCGCCGGTAGTGCGGTCGAAGGCTGCGACGTGGTTGCGCGTCTGGCTGTTCACGGAGGTGAAGGTGCCGCCGATGATCATCGTGTTGCCGATTTGCGCGATGCTGTCGGTCTCGCCGTTGTCGACGGACGGCGTGTTCTTCGCCGGCACGGCCGAAGGCAGCGTGTTGGCCGGGCCCGGCTTCGGTGGCTGGTGCGCGACGGCCGGTGCCGCCACTGCAACGAGCGTGCCGGCTACCAGACCCAGTGCGGCGACCAGCGCGACACGCCGGCTCGTCCGCGGCCGCCAAGCCAGGCGGTGGGCATCAGAATGCTGCATCGGAAACCTCTTCTTAGAACGATGATCGTCGTTGATCGTCGTTGATCGAACTCAATACGCACCTTTGGCGCGCACAACCGCACCAAAAGTCTTGATCAAGACGAGAAGGTCAAGGGAGAGGGACCAGTTCTCGACGTAGCGGAGATCGATTCGCACCGATTCCTCCCAGGTCAGCTGGCTGCGGCCGCTGATCTGCCACAGGCCGGTCATGCCGGGCTTGACCAGCAGGCGCCGCCGGACGTCGCCGCCGTACTGCTCGACCTCGGCCGGCAGCTGGGGGCGCGGACCGACCAGCGACATCGACCCGGCCAAGACGTTGAACAGCTGGGGGATCTCGTCGATCGAGAAGCGCCGGATCACCCGGCCGATGCGCGTGACGCGAGGGTCGGCCTTGATCTTGAACAACGTGCCGCCCTCGACCTCGTTGTAGGCCTGCAGGCTCGCCAGTTGGTCTTCGGCGTTGTCGACCATGGAGCGGAACTTGACCATGCGGAACGGCTTGCCGTTCTTGCCGACGCGGGTCTGGAGGAACAGGGCCGGCCCCGCGCTCGTGACGCGCACCGCAATCGCGACGAACGCGAGCAGCGGCGAGAACAGCATCAGCAACAGAGCGGCCGAGAGCCGGTCGAAGCCGGACTTCACCAGGCGACGCAGTCCGTGCAGTTCGGGTTCGGCAACGTAGAGCAGCGGAAGCGCCCCGACCTGCTGGATGCTCAGTCGACGTCCGGCCACCTCGGTGAGAGCCGGCAGGACGACCAGGTCGGTGTCCATGCCTTCGAGCTGCCAGGAGATCCAGCGCAGCCGGTCGGCGCTGATGCGGTTGTCGACGACTGCGACGGTCGTCACGCCGGTCGCGCGGACCGCCTCGCGAATGGAGTCGACGTCGCCGACCAGCGGGATCGCCCGCTCGTCGAGGTCGGTCACCGTCGCCGCATCGTCGCCGGTCACACCCGCATCGGACGGGGTGCTGACTACACATGCGGCGCGAACCCGCAGCCCGTTGTGCGCGTTGCGCAGCAGAGTGTCGCTGAACGCGGCGATCGCGTCAGGGCCGCCGACGGCGAGCACCGGGATCAGCGCCTCGCCTGCGCGGCGCCGGCGATGCACGATCTTGCGCAGGCCGAAGCGGAAAGCAACGCTGAGCACGAGAGTGGCAGGCAGTGCGAGGAGCACGAAGCCACGAGACAGATCGGAATGGCTGGCGTACGCGATGAACGTGCTCAGCGCGGTCACCTGAAGGAAGGCCTTGCCGAGGCGTTCGTACTCGGCCGCGCCGGCGCCGAGGATCCGCACCTCATAGGCGCGGCTCAACCCGGCGACCGCGATCCACGCGATGGGGAACAGCAGCAGCAGCGCGATCGGAATGGGCTCGAAGCTGCCGAAGGCCGTGCCGAACCGGACGCCGAACGCGGCCAGCATCGCGAAGACTGCAGCGGCGAGGTCGGCGGCTGACCGCCCCCGCCTGGTAGGCACCGCGCCAATGTGAGGAGCGCGTCGATGCACTGATGTACGGCTGCTCCTGCACCAGGCCCCGATTCGAGCTGGTGAGTCGGCTGCGCCGTGGAATGGTCACCGATCGGCGCGCTGACGATCTCGACGCGCTCGGTCAATCGGCGCAATGCACGCCCGGACAGGCCGTGGATGCTGTCCAGCGCGCGATCCGGAGTCTGGTCCGGCTGGCGTCGTACGCACGCTAGCCAGCACCACGGCGACAGCTGTCGTCGTCTTGTGGCCGGCGCCAAAGTTCGCCGGCGAGGCCCCACTCATTCCCCATGCCCCCCTGCCAGCGCGCACGAGCACACGTGTGCGCTCTCCGCTCGTCATGGCGGTGGCCACGGCGTCGCGGGGACACGAGTCTCATCATCGACGCGCCGTACCCCCCGGTATGTCGCTACATCGCCGATGAAGCCGCGATGCCGACTAGAGCAGAGCCGAGCCGGACTAAGCCCCTCGCAATATCAGCGAGCGGCTTAGGAGCGAATCGATCCACATCTCCCCGCCGTCGCGATGTGCCAGGGCTGATTCCCCAATCAGTGATCCTGACGTCCTGCGACTTAACAACAGTTTCGCAGGAAATAATCGCAGCGCAAGCCGAGATACAAAAAATGTCTGTTCGGGCAACTGTGACAAGTCTCAGACAAATTGATCACCCGCGGGTCTGCTCGAAGCGGTATGCGTCGGAGACCATGGCCCGCAAATCACGCGTCGGAGCCCAGCCCAGCAGCTGGAGCGCCCGTTCGTTCGAGGCCACGAGGCGTGGCGGGTCACCGGCGCGGCGCGGCGCTTCGACTACGGGAACCTCACGCTCGGTCACTTCGGTCGACGGTAGTCAGTACTTCGCGTACCGAATATCCCGTGCCGCTGCCCAGGTTGATCACGTGATGCTTGCCCGGCCTGTGCGGCAGTCAACGCCGCCAGGTGCGCCTCGCCGAGATCTACAACGTGCAGGTAGTCGCGCACGCACGTTCCGTCCGCTGTGTCGTAATCCGTCCCGAACAGGCTCAACTGCGCGCCCGAGCCCATGGCGGCCCGGAGCGCGTTCGGGATCAGGTGCGTTTCGGTCGCGTGCCGCTCGCCGTAGGAAAGGCCTTCTACCGTGTGCAGCGCGCCGGCGACGTTGAAGTACCGCAAGCTGATCGCCGCAAGCCCGTAGCTGGCCGCGTAGTCGGTGAGGGCGAGGTCGATCGCCAGCTTGGTCGAGCCGTAAGGACTCGTCGGTCGAGCAGGAGCGTCCTCGGTGATCGGCTGCTCGGCGACCTCGCCGTACGTCGCGGCCGAGGACGAGAACACGATGCGGTCGACGCCGTACGCGCGCAGCGAGTCGACGAGTGCGATCGTCCCGACGACGTTGTTGCGCCAGTACAGGGACGGCTCCTCGGTCGACTCGCCGACCAACGACTTGGCCGCGAAGTGAATCGCAGCGTCGATCGCCCAGTCGCCGAGCCGGCCGTCCAGAGCGGTGATCGGTATCTGGTGGAACTCGGCGCCCGGCGGGACGGCGTCGGCGTGTCCGGTGGAGAGGTCGTCGACCACGACGACCTCGTGACCGGCGGCGAGCAGCTGGGCGACGACCACGCTGCCGATGTAGCCGGCACCGCCGGTGACAAGTACGCGCATTCCGCGACCCTATCCAGCACGGGATGTCCGGCACGCGAAGCCGCGTCGGTTTGGCCGTTGACCCCCGCCTGCGAGGATGAATCAGTGCATGCCAGCCTCGACGCCCCGCTCGACGTACCCACCGACGCGTCGGGTTCGGCGACCTCCGACGACGCCGAGTTGCGCGCCGACGTGCGGCGGGTCGCCGCCCTGCTCGGCGAGTCACTCGTCCGACAGCAGGGTCAGCAGGCGCTCGATCTCGTCGAACGTGTCCGCACGCTGACCAAGCGCAGCAAGGAGCAACCGGACGAACACCGCAATGGGGCGGACGAGGTGCGGGCGCTGCTGGCCCAGTTACCGATCGACACGGCCGCGGTGCTGGTGCGCGCATTCGCCGACTACTTTCATCTGGCCAACGTCGCCGAGCAGGTGCACCGGGTGCGCTGCTGCGCGACCGGCCTGCCGATGCGGGCTGGCTGGCCCGCGCAGTCGCCGCTGTCGCCGACGAGAAGGGCCCGGCCGCGCTGACTGCGGCAATCAATCAGCTCGCGGTTCGTCCGGTATTCACGGCGCACCCGACCGAAGCGAGCCGCCGATCGATCCTCACGAAGCTGCGCCGCGTGGCTGACGTGCTGGCCGTGCCCACGGCGCCCGAGTCGACCGCGCGCCGGCGTCAGGATCGCGAACTGGCCGAGGTCATCGACCTGGTCTGGCAGACCGACGAGTTGCGCCAGAGGCGGCCGACGCCGCTCGACGAGGCCCGCAACGTCGTCTATTACCTGCGTGATCTGGTCGACGCCACATTGCCCGGAGCTCGTCGGCGACCTAGCCGCCGAACTCGCGGCGCACGGCGCCGACTTCGCGGTCGATGCCCGGCCCTTGAGTTTCGGGACGTGGATCGGCGGCGACCGTGACGGCAACCCGAACGTCACGGCCGCGGTAACCCGCGACGTGCTGCGGCTGCAACATCACGTGGCCGCGCAGGCGATCACTCGTGCGGTGAACCTGCTCATCGCGGAGCTGTCGTCGTCGACGACCGTCGTCGCTGCAGCGCCGGAGCTGACCACGTCACTCGAGGCAGATCTCGCTGTGCTCGACATCGACCCGCGGTTGATCGAGCTCAACGCGACGGAGCCGTACCGGCTCAAGCTCACGTGCATCAACGCGAAGATCACGAACACCCGCCGCCGGGTCGACGACGGCACTCCGCACGTACCCGGACGCGACTACCTGGGCACCGAACAGCTGCGCGCCGAACTGGCGATGCTCGGCGACTCGCTGCGCGCCAACGCCGGCGAGTTGATCGCCGACGGGCTGCTTGCCGGTGTGCAGCGCACCGTTGCGGTGTTCGGACTGCATCTCGCGACGATGGACGTGCGCGAGCACGCCGATGCCCACCACCACGTGCTCGGACAACTCGTCGATCGCCTCGTCGAAGAGACCTGGCTCTACGCTGACTTGCCGCGTGACTACCGCATGCGGTTGCTGTCGAAGGAACTCGCGTCGCGCCGCCCGCTGGCGTCCGTCCCGCCGCCGTTGGACGAAGCCGGGGCGAAGACGTTCGCGGTGTTCACCGAGATCCGGCGCGCCATCGAGACGTACGGTCCCGAGGTCATCGAGAGCTACATCGTGTCGATGACACGCGGAGCCGACGATGTATTCGCTGCCGTCGTGTTGGCGCGCGAAGCGGGACTGGTCGACGTCCACGGGGCGGGGCCGCAGGGCCGACGCGAGCCGTTCGCGCAGATCGGTTTCGTCCCACTGCTCGAGACCGTCGACGAGCTGCGCCGATCGGGTGAGGTCATCAGCGATCTGCTGTCGGACCCGACGTATCGACTCGTGGTTAAGCTGCGCGGCGACGTGCAGGAGGTGATGCTCGGTTATTCGGACTCGAACAAGGAAGCCGGCATCACGACGTCTCAATGGGAGATCCACAAGACCCAGCGCACGCTGCGCGACATCGCTGCTCGGCACGGCGTGCGGCTGCGGCTGTTCCACGGCCGCGGCGGCACCGTCGGCCGCGGCGGCGGCCCGACCTACGACTCGATCCTCGCCCAGCCGTGGGGTGTGCTGGACGGCGAGATCAAGTTCACCGAGCAGGGCGAGGTCATCTCCGACAAGTACGCGCTGCCCGAACTCGCCCGCGAGAATCTGGAGCTCACCGTTGCGGCGACATTGCAGGCGTCGCAGTTGCACAAGGCACCGCGGCAGTCCGCGCACCAGCTCACGACGTGGGATGCCTGCATGGAGAAGGTGTCTGCCGCAGCATTCGCTGCGTACCGCGCGCTGATCGACGACGCACAGCTGCCCGACTACTTCCTCGCGTCGACCCCGGTCGAGCAGTTGGGTTCGCTGAACATCGGCTCCCGCCCGGCGCGTCGGCCGTCCTCGGGCGGCGGCATCGAAGGGCTGCGCGCGATCCCGTGGGTGTTCGGCTGGACGCAGTCGCGCCAGATCGTGCCCGGCTGGTTCGGCGTCGGGTCGGGGTTGGCGGCCGCACGCGAGGCCGGGCTCGACGACGCACTTTCCGACATGCACGAGGAATGGCATTTCTTCCGCACCTTCATCTCGAATGTCGAGATGACGCTGGCCAAGACCGATCTCGACATCGCGGCGCACTACGTCGAGACACTCGTCCCCGAGCCGTTGCAGCGCTTGTTCGACGTCGTCCGAGCCGAACACGAACGAACATTGCGTGAGGTGCTGCGCATCACCGGCGAGTCGGCACTACTCGACAACTCGCCTGTACTGCAGCGGACGTTCTCGGTGCGCGACGCGTATCTCGACCCGATCTCGTACCTGCAGGTCGAGTTGCTGCGCCGGGTCCGCGACGATGACGAGAACGTCTCACAAGACCTTCGGCGTGCGCTGTTGCTGACCATCAACGGAGTGGCCGCGGGGCTGCGGAACACCGGCTGACGGTCGCGTCCGAAAACCGCCAGTCGCTGTCGGCGCAGCGGTTTACCGTGGACGCGTGATCCTCCCCGAGTTCGACACCTGCTACCGGGCGGTGCAGTCGCGCGACACCCGTTTCGACGGATGGTTCTTCACCGCGGTGCGTACGACCGGGATCTACTGCCGCCCGTCGTGCCCGGCGATCACGCCCAAGCCCGGCAACGTCACGTTCCATCCGAGCGCGGCCGCCGCGCAGCGGGCCGGTTACCGCGCGTGCAAGCGATGCCGTCCGGACGCTTCGCCGGGCTCACCCGAATGGAACGTGCGCGGTGATCTCGTCGGCCGCGCGCTGCGCCTGATCGGCGACGGTGTGATCGACCGAGAAGGCGTGCCCGGCCTGGCGCGGCGGCTCGGGTACTCCGAGCGACAGGTCCACCGCTCGTTGGTCGCCGAGGTCGGCGCCGGGCCGCTCGCGCTCGCCCGCGCCCAACGCGCCCAGACGGCGCGCGTGCTGCTCGAGACGACCGACATGCCGGTGACCGATGTCGCCTTCGGCGCCGGGTTCGCGAGCGTGCGGCAGTTCAACGAGACGATCCAAGAGGTGTTCGCCGGCACCCCGACTGTGCTGCGCACCGCGCGCCGCAAGGGCGGGGCGCCCGAACCCGGCGTGATCACGCTGCGCCTGCCCTACCGCGAGCCGCACGACGTCGGCTTCACCCTCGATTTCCTCGGCGCACACGCGGTTTCAGCGCTCGAGTCCTACTCCGAGGGCGTCTACACCCGGGCGCTGCGTGCGCCCGGAGGTCCGGCACTCGTTTCGATCTCGGGCGCGGCAGACGCCTTGCGGTGCACCGTGCGGCTGCACGACACGCGTGACCTGGTCACGGTGGTGGCCCGGGTGCGCCGGTTGTTCGACCTCGACGCAGACCCGGTCGCCACCGACACAGCCTTGTCGGCCGATGCGATGCTGGCACCTCTGGTGCTCAAACGCCCGGGCCTGCGCGCACCCGGATCGGTCGACGGATTCGAGACCGCCGTCCGCACCGTCGTCGGTCAGCAGATCTCCGTGCGCGGGGCACGTTCGGTCCTGGGCCGCATCGTCGCCGAACACGGTGAGCCGGCCTTCAACGGGGAGCCGTGGCGGTTGTTCCCCGCGCCCGGGGCGCTCGCCGACGTGGATCCCGACACGTTGCCGATGCCACGCGCCCGCGGCCGCACGGTCGCCGCGGTGGCGGCGGCAACAGTCGACGGACTTGAACTGGATCCGGGTGCCGACCGCGACGAGGTCCGGGCGACCTTGCTGGCGATGCCCGGCGTCGGACCATGGACGGCCGACTACCTGCGGATGCGCACGATGTCCGACCCGGACGTCCTGCTCGCCAGTGACCTGGTCGTGCGGCGCGCGGCCGCCGACCTCGACATCGATCTGTCCGACGGGCGTCCCGCGTGGGCGCCGTGGCGCACCTATGCCACCTACCACCTCTGGGCTCACCTCGTCGCCGACGAATGGGCCGACCTGCGATGATCACCAACGAGGAGAACACCATGCTGTACACCGTCATCCCGTCGCCGCTCGGCGAGCTGGTGGCAACCCGCGACGAGGTCGGCATCACCGGCCTGTACCTGCCGACCGGCAGGAACGCGGTCACTCCCCAGGCCGGGTGGACGCGCAACGACAGCGCGTTCGACGACCTGCGCGCCCAACTGGCGCAGTACTTCGCCGGCGAGCGTCGCGAATTCGCCTTGCCGCTGAACGCAGCCGGCACGGTGTTCCAGAAACGCGTATGGGCGGCGCTGCTAGCGATTCCCTACGGCGAGACCGCGAGCTACGGCGCGACGGCACTCGCCATCGGCGCGCCCACCGCGTCCCGTGCGGTCGGGCTGGCGAACGGTCAGAACCCGATCTCGATCATCGTCCCGTGCCACCGGGTGATCGGCGCGAACGGCTCGCTGACCGGTTACGGCGGCGGCATCGAGGCCAAGCGGTGGCTGCTGGCCCACGAAAGGGCCCGTGAGGGTCTGTTCGCCGAGCTCTAATGGAACTGATTCTGCGCTGACTCGAGACCGTCGCGCAGCAAGGCTTCGGTCGCGTCGGCGGCCCGGTCGACCAGGTATGCCAGTTCCTTGCGCTCGGTCGTGCCGAATTCGCGCAGGACGAAGTCGGCGGGATCCTGGCGGCCGGGCGGTCGTCCGATGCCGAACCGGACGCGGGCGAACTCTGGTGACCCGAGCGCCGAGACCATCGACCGCAGACCGTTATGGCCGCCGGCGCCGCCGCCCTGTTTGAGTCGGACGGCGCCGAAGTCGAGATCGAGATCGTCATGCGCGACGACCACGCGTTCGACCGGAGTCTTGAAGAACCGGGCGGCGGCGTTGACCGGCCCACCGGACTCGTTCATGTACGACATCGGCTTGGCGAGCACGACCGGCACACCGACCAGTCGGCCTTCGACGATCTCGCAGCGTGAGCGGTGCGCCTTGAACCGCCCGCCGATGCGCTCGGCGAGCAGCTCCACGACCGCGAATCCGATGTTGTGCCGCGTTGCCGCGTACCGCGGTCCGGGATTGCCCAGGCCGACGATCAGCCAGCGGTCGTCGGGCACGGGTGCGGCCGGTTGCTACTCGGCAGAGTCGCCGGACTCCGCCTTCGCGCCGTCGGAGCCGCCCTCGGAGCTGTCGCCGGCCTCGTCGCCTTCGCCGTCCGGCTGGTCCTCGACGATGCCGAGCTCGTCGACGGCCTCGGCCACCTCCGCCTCGAGCTCTTCCTCGGTCGGGGCCTCATTCATGATCAGCAGGACCTGTGCCGGATCGGTGATCAGGCTGGCGCCGGCAGGCAGGCGTCAGATCGGCGGCAGTGATCTGGTCGCCGATCTTGAGGTCGTCGATGCTGACCGGGATCTCGGTCGGGAGGTTGGTCGCCTCGGCCTCGAGCGACACCGAAGTGTGCTCCTGCGCGAGCAGACCACCGGCGACGACGTCGCCGCTGACCGCGAGCGGGACGTCGATGGTGACCTTCTCGCCGCGGCGCACTGCAAGCAGGTCGACGTGGTCGAAGGTGCCCTTGATCGCGTGCCGCTGGATCGCTTTCGGGATCGCCAGCTGCTCCTCGCCGCCCAGGTCGAGCGTGAGCAGAACGTTGGCACCGCCGTGGCGCACTGCGTTCGTGAACTCGCGGGCAGGCAGGGACACGTGCCGCGGGTCAGCCCCGTGGCCGTAGATGACTGCCGGGATCATGCCGGCGCGGCGGGTACGGCGAGCACCACCCTTACCGAACTCGGTACGTGCTTCGGCGTTGAGCCGGACCTCGGACACTGCGGAACTCCTGAAATCTCGATCGTGTGGAAGTACGCGATGCCGCAGGGAGGGACGGGCGCTGACGCGCGTCGCAAGGCGACACCGCGTCGATCACGGATGTTCGCGGGGCGAACGTCCCTCGCCGGGGCAACCACACCAGAGTACCGGGTACGGACTCACCGCCGTGCGTCGGTGTCAGCGCATGGCCAGCGCGCGACGCGCGAGCGGGGATGAACCAGGCAGCACTCGCGTCCGTGTGGTTGGTAGCCCGCGCGACAACGGGGCCGCGCGGGCTCCCGTACTCGCTACATCGAGAGGTGCTCACGATGAGAGGCAACCGACCCGTCCGTTCGCTGATCCGCACCCGCCGCACAGGCACCGTGTGCAGTGCCGTCTGCACCGCCGTCGTCGCCGGCGCCGTCTGCATCGCCGGGGTCGCGGTCGGCGTCGCGCAGGCGCAAGCCGCGCACCCCGACCGCCACGGCCCGGCGCCACGCGTCACTCAGACAAACCTCGTGTCCGACCAGCCAGGGCAGGCCCGTCTCACCGACCCGTCGCTGGTCAATGCCTGGGGAATGTCGCACGGCCCGAACACGCCACTGTGGGTCTCAGACAACGGCGCGGACGTCAGCACCCTCTACGCCGAGCCCGGCGCGCCCAGCACGATCAGCAAGGTGCCTTTGACGGTGAACATCCCCAGCGGCGCCCCGACCGGCCAGGTGTTCAACACCACCAAGGGCTTCGTCGTCCCCGGCACCGGCCAGCCGGCACTGTTCATCTTCGATTCGGAGAACGGCGTCGTGTCGGCGTGGAACCAGTCGGTGTCGCCCAACACCCACGCCGTCCAGGTCGCGCATTCGGCCGGCGCCGTCTACAAAGGCCTGGCGCTGGTCCGCAGCCCGTTCGGGCCGTTGCTGCTGGCGACCGACTTCCATCACGGTCGCATCGACGTCTTCAACCGTAGGTTCACCCGCCTGCACGTCGCCGGTCTGTTCCAGGACCGAAACCTGCCGCACGGCTACGCACCGTTCGGCATCGCCGCGATTGCCGGTCGCGTCATCGTCACCTACGCCAAGCAGGATTCGGCTGCGCACGACGACGTCAAGGGCGCCGGGCACGGGTTCATCGACGTCTTCACGACCTATGGCGCGTTCGTCCGCCGCCTGGTGACGCGGGGCGATCTGAACTCGCCGTGGGGTCTCGTCCGCGCACCGAGCACGTTCGGTCCGTGGGCCGGGCAACTGCTGGTGGGCAACTTCGGCGACGGGTCGATCCATGCGTACCGGCTCTCCAGCGGCGCCGAGCTCGGCGCACTGCGTGACCACAGCGGCCAGGCTGTCGTGATCGACGGGCTGTGGGGTCTGCTTCGCGGCGACCCGTCAGCGGGCGGCAGCAACGCGGTGTGGTTCAGCGCGGGGCCGGACGGCGAGGCGCACGGCCTGCTCGGGACGCTCACCGCGGGCTAGCGGCGGCTACCGGGCGGCGGCCGTCTTGTACCGGCGCACCGACAGCGGCACGAACACGGCGACCAGCACGACGCACCACAGCAGCGTGTAGATCTCCGGGTGCAGCATCGACCAGTCGTTGCTCGGTGGCTTCGCGCCGCCGGTGTTGCCGAACAGTTCGCGTGCCGACTGGGTGACGGTCGAGACCGGGTTCCAGTTGGCGATCACCCGCAGCACCGACGGGAAGTGCTGCGTCGGGACGAAGGTGTTCGCGATGAAGGTCGCCGGAAAGATCACCATGAAGGAGGCGTTGTTGACGACCTCCGGCGACGGCACGATCAACCCGACCAGCGCCATCACCCACGAGATCGCATAGGCGAACGCGAGCAGGATCAGGAAGCCCGCGACGGCATGGAGGACGTCGGTGCGGATCCGCCAGCCGACGATCAGGCCGGTCACCGCCATGACGATCAGAGTGATCACGTTGTAACCGACATCGGCCGTCGTGCGGCCGACCAGCACTGCCGAGCGCGACATCGGCAACGACCGGAATCGATCGATGATGCCCTTCTGGATGTCATCGGCCATTCCGGCGCCGGTGAACGTGGCGCCGAAGACGACGGTCTGGGCGAAGATGCCCGGGATCAGGAACTCGCGGTACGACACACCCGGGGTGAAGGTGCTGATGGCGCTGCCGAACACGTAGGCGAACAGCAGGATGAACATGATCGGCGAGATCGTGGTGAAGACCAGGATGTCGGGCACCCGCTTGATCTTGATCAGGTTGCGCTTGGCGACGATCGCACCGTCGACCGCGACCTTGACCGCGGCGTTCATCGAGCTGCTCCGGCCGGCTCGCTCGGCGTCTGCTCGTCGCCGGTGCCCGCAGCCTTGTCATCCCCGCTACCAGCAGCCTTGCCGTCGTCGTCGTCGGTTTCGGCGCGGTGGCCGGTCAGGGCGAGGAAGACGTCGTCGAGCGTCGGGCGCCGCAGCCCGATGTCGAGGATCGTGACGTGGGCGGTGTCGAGCTGCCGCAACGCCTCGGTGAGCACGCCCGCGCCGCCACGCACCGGCGCGATCAGCCGCCGGGTGTGCTGATCGACATCGACCTCGCTGACTGCCACGCCGTCGAGCACGCCCTTGGCGGGCGCGAGGTCGTCGACGGAGCCGACGACCACCTCGATGCGCTCGCCGCCGACCTGTGCTTTCAGCGCGTCGGAAGTGCCCTGCGCGATGCGCTTGCCGTGGTCGATGACCAGGATGTCGTCGGCGAGCCGGTCGGCCTCTTCGAGGTACTGCGTCGTCAGCAACACGGTCGTGCCCGCGTCGACCAACTTCGTGATCACCTCCCACATGTCGTTGCGGCTGCGCGGATCGAGCCCGGTGGTGGGCTCGTCCAGGAACAGCACAGGCGGGGTGGCCACGAGTGCGCCGGCAAGATCGAGACGGCGACGCATGCCGCCGGAGTACGTCTTCACAGGGCGGTCGGCGGCGTCGGAGAGCGAAAACTGCTCGAGCAGTTCGTCGGACCTGGCTTTCGAGTGCCGCGGGTCGAGCCCGTACAGCCTCGCGACCATGTGCAGGTTCTCGTAGCCGGTCAGATATTCGTCGACCGCGGCGTACTGACCCGACACACCGATGTGCGCACGAACCTGACCGGCCTGCTTGCGCACGTCGTACCCGGCAACTTCTGCGGTGCCCCCGTCGGCATCGAGAAGCGTCGTCAGGATGCGCACCGCGGTCGTCTTGCCGGCCCCGTTGGGGCCGAGGACGGCGAGCACGCTGGCTTCGGGGACGGCCAGGTCGAGCCCGTCGAGCGCCCGAACCTTCCCGTAGATCTTGACGAGGCCGTTGGCCTGGACGACGTCGCTCATCACGCACCTCTCGGTCGAACCCGAACCCTAGGAGACCGGGACGACAAGGAACAACGATTTGATCAAGTGTTCGCCAAGGGCGCATCGAGCACCCGCCCTGCGGCGCCGTGGACGACTGCTGCGACTGCGCCGGACCTGTGGTCTGCCCGTTGCAGGTCGGCGCCCGTACCGCGCCGCCACAGGTCGTTGACCAGCCGATGTACGAGGTCCGCGTCTCCGTTTCGCGCCAGCGCCGGACCGAGTTCGTCCAGCATCCGGTCGACCAGCTCGGCTGCCGGGCGCAGGGATGCCGTGTGCACGTCCACGAGCTCGCCGCTGAGCCCGAATCGAGCCGCCCGCCACGCCGCCGCGCGCAGCCGTTCCGGGACGAGCTCGACCGGCTCTGCGTGCAGCGCAGTCTCGACCGCTGCACGGCACAACGCCGCGAGTCGCACCGAGTCGGCCACCTGCTGGCCGCTGTCGGCGAAGCGGAACTCGACCGTCGGGTACTTCGCCGACAATCGGACGTCGTAATAGATCATCGCGGGGTCGACTGCGGCGCCCGTGGCCACCGCTTCGCCGACGCGCCGGTCGTACTCGTCCGGGTCACCGAACCGCGCCGTCGGACCCGCGGTCGGCCAACGCCCCCACGCGATCGTGCGATAGCTGCAGTAGCCGGAATCGTGACCGGCCCAGAACGGTGAGTTGGCGCTCATCGCAAGTAGCACCGCCGTCCAGCGCCGCACTCCGTCGATCGCGACAACGCCTTCGGCTCGCGAACCGACCGACACATGGACATGCGTGCCGCAGGTGAGCTGGTCGGCCGCGACCAGCCCGTACTGCTGTTGCATGCGCGCGTAGCGCTCGTCGGGTGTCGGCTCGGGCAGCGTTGCGGACGGACTGCTGCCGAGGCCGGCGACGAGCACGCGTCGTTCACGCGCCGCGGTGACGAGCTCACTGCGCCGGTCGTGCAGGTCTGCGCCCAGCGCATCCAGATCGACCTGTGGTGCCGATGCGATCTCGGCCTGCTCGAGTTTGAGCTCGTGCTCGACGGAGGTCGTCGGGTCGGCCGCCAGCTCCTCCCCGACCCGGGCCGGCCGACCGGCGCCGGTGAACAGCAGCAGCTCCTCCTCCACACCGACGGTGCGGCGACTGCGATCGGACGGGGCGCTGACAGGCGTCGAGATCATCGAGGTCACTGGGAAAGCCTGACACGGCCGTCGATACGATCGACCTCGATGCCCGTCGTCGAGATCGCCGACGCGGTGCGCGTACGCGTACCAGCCAAGGTCAACCTGCACCTGTCCGTCGGCACCGCGCGCCCGGACGGTTTCCACGATCTGACGACCGTCTTCCAAGCTGTGAGCGTCTACGACGACGTCATCGCCCGCGGTGCCGACGGCATCCACCTGAAGACCGCCGGCCCCTACGCACGGGGCGTTCCCACCGACGGCGCGAACCTCGCGTGGCGCGCGGCGGAGCTGCTCGCCGCGCACACCGGCACGGCGGCCGACGTCCGGCTCGAGCTGCACAAGAACATTCCGCTCGCCGGTGGAATGGCCGGCGGGTCGGCCGACGCGGCGGCGACCCTCGTCGCATGCGCCGCGCTGTGGCGCACGGGGACGTCGCGCACGCAGCTGGCGACGCTGGCCGCCGAGCTCGGCAGTGACGTCACGTTCCCGTTGACGGGGGGAACCGCGCTCGGGGTGGGTCGCGGCGAGCAGCTGACACCGGTGCTGGCCACCGGTGAGTACCACTGGGTGTTCGCGCTCGCCGACAACGGGCTGTCAACCGTCGATGTCTACCGCGAACTCGATCGGCTGCGGGCCGACGGGCAGGCTGCGGATCCGATCGGGGGCGCTGACGAGATGCTCGACGCGCTGCGCGCCGGCGATTGCGGTCGCGTGGCCGACGCGCTCGGCAACGACCTGCAACCCGCCGCCCTGTCACTGCGTCCCGAACTCGGCGAGGTCCTCGCGACCGGAGTGGAACTCGGGGCGCTGGGCGGAATCGTGTCGGGGTCAGGCCCGACGTGCGCGTTCCTCTGCGCGCACGCCGACGCCGCCCAAGATCTCGCAGTCGAACTCGACCGGGCGCGCGTCTGCGCCGCGACCCAGGTCGCGACTGCGCCCGCTCCTGGTGCGCGAATCACCGGCTGATGGCGAACCTGGTCAACCTCGAAGCGGTCGGCAAGTCCTACGGGACGACGACCGTGTTCGATGACGTGTCGCTCGGAGTCGCGGCGGCCGAACGGGTCGGCGTGGTCGGGCGCAACGGCGGCGGCAAGACGACGCTGCTACGCATGATCATCGGCACCGAAACACCCGACACCGGTCGGGTGACGCTGACCAGCGGTACCCGCATCGCCTATGTCGACCAGCGCGGCATGCTGCCCGACGCCACCGTGCGATCGATCGTGGTCGGCGACGGCGCCGAGCACGAATGGGCCGGCGATGCCGAGGTGCGTTCGGTACTGACCGGTCTGGGACTGGCCGACTTGGGACTCGAGGCCGAAGCCGCCACTCTGTCCGGCGGCGAGCGGCGCCGCGTCGCGCTGGCGGCGGCTCTCGTCCAGCAGGCCGACCTACTCGTGCTCGACGAGCCGACCAACCACCTCGATGTCGAAGGTGTGACGTGGCTGGCCGCCTACCTGACCGCCCGACGCGGCGCTCTGCTCGTCGTCACCCACGACCGGTGGTTCCTCGATGCGGTCGTGTCCCGGACGTGGGAGGTCGCCGACACCACCGTGCGGCAGTACGACGGTGGCTACGCCGCCTACGTCCTCGCACGCGCCGAACGGGCGCGGCAGGCGTCGGCGACCGAGGCCAGGCGGCAGAACCTGCTTCGCAAGGAGCTGGCCTGGTTACGCCGCGGCGCACCTGCACGCACGTCCAAGCCGCGGTTCCGGATCGAGGCCGCCGAGGCGTTGATCGCGGACGAGCCGACCGCACGGTCGTCGGTAGAGCTGCGGGCGCTCTCGCAGCGCCGGCTCGGCCGCTCGGTCTACGAACTGGACGATGTCACGATGCGCGTGGGCGAGCGCACGCTGCTCGACCACGTCAGCTGGCACGTCGGGCCCGGCGACCGGGTCGGCGTCATCGGCGTCAACGGCTCGGGCAAGACGCACCTGCTCCGGCTGCTGGCTGGCGAGTTGCTCCCGTCGGCTGGGCGCGTGCAGATCGGGCAGACCGTGCACGCCGGCTATCTCTCGCAAGAGGTCGCCGAGCTGCCGTCCGAGCTGCGGGTGCTCGAAGCAGTGCAGCAGGTGCGCGAGCGCGCCGAGCTCGGCGGGGTCGAGCTCACCGCCGGTCAGCTGGCCGAGCGGTTCGGCTTCGGCAACGACAAGCAATGGACGCCGGTAGCCGACCTGTCCGGCGGGGAACGCCGCCGCCTGCAACTGTTGCGCCTGCTGCTGGCGCAGCCGAACGTCTTGTTGCTGGACGAACCCACCAACGACCTCGACACCGACACGCTCACCGCACTCGAGGACCTGCTCGACTCGTGGCCCGGAACGCTCGTCGTCGTGAGCCACGACCGCTATCTGATCGAGCGGGTGTGCGATACGACCGTCGCTTTGCTCGGTGACGGCTCCGTTGCTGCGCTGCCGGGCGGGATCGACGAGTACCTCACGCTGCGCGCCAGCTCGAAGGAGTCGAAGCAGGCCGAGGCAAAGGAGGATCGCCGTACGAACAAAGGCGATTCGCGCGCAGCCCGCAAAGAACTCGCACGACTCGAACGCCGCGTTGCACAGCTGGAGACCCGCGAGGCGGCCCTGCACGACGAACTGGCGACGCATGCGACCGACTTCGCGAAGGTCGCCACCTTGAATGACCAGTTGCGCACGGTAGTCGCTGAGCGCGAGGCCGCCGAGGAAGAGTGGCTCGCGCTCGCCGACGAATGAGCCACGCTGTCAGTGCGGGGCCACCCGGCTCCAGAGCACGCCGAGCGCGAAGTCGGTATCGGAATCGACGAGGCTGCGCACGAACGCCGCTGCGACGACCTCGTCTTGATGCACGCCGAGCCGATCTTGGGTGCGTCGCCACTTCGCCGCGGTCCGTCGCGCCGCCGCACCGACGACGGGCGTAACGACTTCGGCGGTGTAGCGCGCCCGCTTGACTGCTTTGCGGGCGCGGTGCAGTGCGGCGTCACGCTGCGGGTCGTCGGGATCCAACCGCTCGGCTTTACGCAGCCGGCGTCGGGCGGTGCGCTCTGCCGCCTGGAGGTAGTCGGCCACGTCCTGCTGCGGTTCGCAGTCGATCCCGGCGGCAACCACGGACGCGAGCAGGCGCTCGTGGCGTTGCGTCACGAGACTTCGCTGCAGCGCGCGTCGAGCCCGTCGTTCGCGAGCTGCGAGCTCGGCGGCGACGCTGCGCGCGGTGGCATCGGCGTCGACCTCGGCCGGCAGCGCATCGAGGTACCCGACCAGGTGATCGCGCAACACCTGGTGGTCGCGCACGTCGCCGAGCAGGCCTGCGTACCAGGCGAGGTCTGCGTCGAGCCGCGCCGTGGCGGCCGTGTCGAAGCAGTCGGCGAACACCCGGAGCACGGTGCGGAAGCGCCGCACGGCCACGCGCGTGTCGTGCACGTTCTCACCGTCGTAGATGGTGTGCGGCTCGCGGGTCAGCACATCACGTTGCTCGTCGAGATACGCATCGATCGCCTCGGCTACGTCGTCCATTCCGCTCCGCGGTGCTGGATGCGGGGCTCGGGTTCCAGGTGCGCGAGGCCGTTCCAACCCAGATTCACCAGGTGCGCGGCAACCTCCTCGCGTGGCGGCTGGCGTTCTTCGAGCCACCACTGCCCGGTCAGCGCGACCATGCCGACCAGCATCTGCGCGTACATGGGCGCTAGTTCGGTGCGCATCTCGCGGGCGGCGAACTCGCGCGCCATGATGTGCTCGACCTGGCTCGCGATGTCGTTGAGCAACGACGAGAACGTGCCGGACGAACCCGCGACCGGCGAATCGCGCGACAGGATCCGGAAGCCGTCGGTCTCTTCCTCGATGTAGGTCAACAGTGCCAGCGCGGCCCGCTCGACGAGCTGGTGCGGATGCCCTGCGCTGAGGGCACTCGTGAGCCGGTCGAGCAGGTCGCTCATCTCGCGGTCGACGACGACGGCATACAGGCCTTCCTTGCCGCCGAAGTGCTCGTAGACGACCGGTTTCGACACGCCGGCCCGCGAGGCGATCTCTTCGATCGAGGTCGCCTCGAAACCCTTCTCGGCGAACAGCGTGCGGCCCACGTCGAGCAGTTGCTCACGCCGCTCGCGCCCGGTCATTCGCACCCGGGGTCTGCCATTGGTGTCGGTCATCAGGCAATCATGGTCTTATGAGCGACACTCGTGGAGCGAGCCGGGGCACTGCAGCGACGTCACCGCCCGGAACCGTCACCTACGGCAGCTACCTGTGCCTGGACGAATTGCTGGCCTGCCAACGTCCTGCCACGGCCGAGCACGACGAGATGCTGTTCGTGATCGTGCACCAGGTCTACGAGCTGTGGTTCAAGCAGATCCTGCATGAGACCGCGCTTCTGCAGCGTCGCCTCGAAGACCACAACGGGTCTGGTGCGCTGCATACGGCACGGCGAATCGCCAAGATCCTGAAGACGATCGTCGGCCAGCTCGACGTCCTCGAGACCATGACGCCGAAGCAATTCGCATCGTTCCGTCCGGAGTTGGGTTCGGCGAGCGGTTTCCAGTCGAACCAGTTCCGTGTCATCGAGGCGACGTTGGGCCGGCGCGAGTTCGACAGCGTCGACGACCCGCAATTGCGAGCCGCCCTCGCCCGTCCGAGCGTGTACGACTCGCTGCTGACCTATCTGGACGGCGCCGAATTGCGCGAGGTCTATGCCGAGGAGGGCGAGGCGGCCGAGGTGTGCGAGGCGCTGGTCGACATCGACGAGGGCATCCAGGAATGGCGCTACCGCCACGTGATGATGGTGCAGCGCATCATCGGCGACCGCATGGGCACCGGCGGGTCGAGCGGATCGTCCTACCTGCGGTCGACCCTGTTCCGCCCGGCGTTCCCCGAGCTGTGGGAGGTGCGCGGTGGCTGACCTGACACGCGAGACGGCGCTTCGCCTCGATGCCGACGACCCGCTGGCGGAGATCAAGTCACGATTCGCCTTGCCCGACAAGGTGATCTACTTCGACGGCAACTCACTCGGCGCACTGCCCGCCGACGTCCCGGCCGCGCTCGATGACGCGGTGCGCCGACAGTGGGGCACCGACCTGATCACGTCGTGGAACAGCAACGGGTGGTGGACTCTGCCGGGACGCGTGGGCGACCGGATCGGCGCGCTGGTCGGCGCGGCACCGGGGCAGGTCATGTGCGGTGACTCGACCAGCGTGCAGCTGTTCCAGGCACTCGTCGCGCTGGCTCGGTTGCGTCCCAACCGGCGCACCCTGATCACCGATGCCGGCGGCTTCCCGACCGATCAGTACCTCGCCGAATCCGTTGCCCGGATGCTCGATCTGCGGCTGCTGCGGGTTAGCCCGGACGCCGTCGACACGGTCATCGGCGAGGACACCGCGGTCGTCGCGCTCGGCGGCGTCGACTACCGCACGGGCGAACTCTGCGACGCCGCGGCAATCACCAAGGTGATCCACGAGCACGGCGCGCTCGCGCTGTGGGATCTGGCCCATGTCGCCGGCGTGGCCCCGTTCGACCTCGACGGCCTGGACGCCGACGCGGCGGTGGGCTGCTCGTACAAGTACCTCAACGGCGGCCCCGGCGCTCCGGCCTGGATCTACCTGCCGCACCGCCACCAGCAGGCCGCCGACCTGCCCCTCACCGGCTGGCACGCGCATGCCAACCCGTTCGCTCTCGACGACACGTTCACACCGGCGGCCGGCATCGAACGAGCCCGCATCGGTACGCCGCACCTGCTGTCGATGCTCGCGCTCGACACGGCGCTCGACGTGTTCGATGACGCTCCGATCGACGCCGTCCGGACCAAGTCGCTACAGCTGACGCAACTGGTGATCGACTACGTCGACGCGTACCTGCCTGACGTCGACGTCGTCACGCCGCGTGGAGCCGCGCAGCGCGGCGGGCAGGTGGCGCTACGGCATCGCGATGCGTACGCGATCGTGCAGGCACTGATCGCGCGGGGTGTCATCGGCGACTTCCGCGAACCCGATGTCATCCGGCTCGGATTCGCACCGCTGTACCTCAGTCACGCCGACGTCTGGGACGGGTGCGAGATCCTGCGCGAGGTGCTCGAGTCGGGCGCGTACCGCGATCCGGCCTTCGCCGAACGGCACACGGTCACCTGAGCGTCAGGACGTGACGCGCAGCTTGGCCAGTCGCTCCGGCTTTGGCCAGCGCACGTCAGTGGCCCAGCCGAACTTCTCGAAGGCCCAGATGACGCGCGCGGACGAGTCGAGCTGACCACGCAGTACACCGTGACGGGCCGCGGTCGGGTCGGCGTGGTGCATGTTGTGCCAGCTCTCGCCGAAACTCAGGATCGCCAGTGGCCAGAAGTTCGCGCTCTTGTCGCGCGCGACGAACGGCCGCTCGCCGATCATGTGGCACACCGAGTTGATCGACCAGGTCACGTGATGCAGCACGAAGATGCGCACGAGCGAGGCCCAGAAGAACGCCGACAGCGCGCCGCTCCATGACATCGAGATCAGTCCGCCGAGCAAGGCCGGCAGCAGCATCGAGATCGCCAGCCAGAGCGGGAACAGCCGGTCGACCAGGCTGATGTCGCGATCGCGCATGAGGTCGGGCGTGTACTTGTCGCGGTTGGTGTGTTCGAGATCGAACATCCAGCCGATGTGCGCGAACCAGAAGCCCTTGCTCAGCGCGCCCAGCGACGTCCCGAACCGCCACGGCGAGTGCGGGTCACCCTCACGGTCGCTGTAGGCGTGGTGCCGCCGGTGATCGGCGACCCACCTGATCACCGGACCCTCGATGGCCATCGACCCGGCGATCGCGAGCGCGATGCGCAGCGGCCGGTTCGCCTTGAACGAGCCGTGCGTGAACAGCCGGTGGTAGCCGACGGTGATCCCGAGCCCCGAGACGATGTAGAACGCCAGGAACAAGCTCAGGTCCGTCCAGCCGAGACCCCAGCCCCACGCGACCGGCACGGCCGCCAGGAACGCAAGGAAGGGCACGATCACGAACGAGTACAGCGCGAATTGCTCACCGCGCCGCTTGGTTCCTTCGAAGACCGGCTTGGCGGCCGGACGCTCGTCGAGCAGGGTCATATCGGCCTCTTCGTCGCTCGGCAGGGCCCCGGATCCGGGGGTTACGCAAGCGTAACTTACGGCTGCGTAGCCAGCCAACTCCGCGCGCTCGAGGTCGATCACGGCGCCGGTAGGCTGGGGCGGCGATGCGGGATGGGGTAATTGGCAGCCCGCCGGCCTTTGGAGCCGTGCAGTCTGGGTTCGAGTCCCAGTCCCGCAGCCAGTCCGACGTCGAAGGGAACCCCGTGGCGCCACTCGCGCTCATCGTCCTTGCCGCCGGCGAAGGCACGCGGATGAAATCGCCGGCGTTGCCGAAGGTGCTGCACGGGTTCGCCGGCCGATCGATGCTCGGCCACGTGCTCGCGGCCGGTGGCCCGTTGCATCCCGAGCACACCGTGGTCGTCGTCGGCCATCGCGCCGACGAGGTCCGCGCGCATCTGGGCGACATCGCGCCCGACGCCGCGCCGGTGCTCCAGGCCGAACAGCACGGCACGGGCCACGCGGTGCGCCTCGCGCTCGACGCAGTGCCGGCCGATGCAACCGGCACAGTCGTCGTAGTGCCGGGCGACGCCCCGCTGCTGACGACCGAGGCGCTCGGCGCCCTGGTCGACGCGCACGATCAGAACGCGGCGACGCTGCTCACCAGCGTCCTCGCCGACCCCACCGGCTACGGACGGGTCATCCGCGCGGGCGACTCCTCGGTCGAGCGCGTCGTCGAACACAAGGACGCCGGTCCGGACGAGCTGGCCGTCGGCGAGGTGGCGACCAGCGTCTACGCGTTCGACCACCAGGCGCTGCGGGCAGCGGTGGCGAACCTCTCGCGCGACAACGCCCAGGGCGAGGAGTACCTGCCTGACGTCATCGGCATCCTCGTGGCACAGCACGCCCCGGTCGGCGCGGTCACCGTGTCCGCCGACGTCACCGCCGGCGTCAATGACCGCGTGCAACTGGCGGCGGCCCATCGCAGCTACAACGCCCGCCTGCTCGACGCACACATGCGTGCCGGCGCGACGATCATCGATCCGGCGACGACCTGGGTCGACGCCGACGTGACGCTCGAACCGGACGTCACGATCTGGCCCGGCACTGCCCTGCACGGCGCGACGCAGGTGTCGGTCGGCGCGAGCGTCGGCCCTGAGGTGACTCTCACCGACACGACGGTCGGCGCCCGCACGCGGATCATCCGCGCAACGGCGGTGCAGGCGCGGATCGGTGCCGACGTGACGGTCGGCCCGTACGCCTACCTGCGCCCGGGGGCAGATCTCGCCGACGGCGTCCACATCGGCACGTATGTCGAGGTGAAGGCATCGCAGGTCGGCCCGGGGTCGAAGGTGCCGCACCTGACCTACGTCGGCGACGCGACGATCGGCGAGCACAGCAATGTCGGTGCGTCCTCGGTATTCGTGAACTACGACGGGGTCGCCAAGCACCGCAGCGTCGTCGGTGACCACGTCCGGATCGGCTCCGACACGATGATCGTCGCGCCCGTCGAGATCGGCGACGGCGCCTACACCGCGGCCGGCTCGGTGATCACGAGTGATGTTCCTCCCGGTGCCTTGGCTGTGGCCCGCGGGAAGCAGCGAAACGTGGCAGGCTGGGTGGAGCGGAAACGTGCTGGCACGGCCTCAGCCGAGGCCGCCTCCCGCGCTAGCGATTCAGAGGACAGATGAGCACTCTTCAGGTCGCCGCACGCAAGAGCCTGGTGCTGCTGTCCGGCGGTGCCTACCCCGAACTCGCGGACGAGATCGCCGGCTACATCGGCGTCACGATGACTCCGACGACTCGGCGCGAGTTCGCCAACGGCGAGCTGTTCATCCGTCCCAACGACTCGGTGCGCGGCACCGACGCCTTCGTCATCCAGGCTTACACGACGCCGATCAACCAGTGGGTGATGGAGACCCTGATCCTCGTCGACGCGCTCAAGCGCGCCTCGGCCAAGCGGATCACTGTCGTCGCGCCGTTCTACCCCTACGCACGGCAGGACAAGAAGCACCGTGGCCGCGAGCCGATCTCGGCCCGGCTGATCGCCGATCTGTTCAAGACAGCGGGAGCCGACCGGCTGATGGCGGTCGACCTGCACACGGCGCAGATCCAGGGCTTCTTCGACGGCCCGGTCGACCACCTGTTCGCACTCCCGCTGCTCTCGCAGCACGTGCTGCACAAGTACGGCCGCGAAGATCTCGTCGTCGTCTCACCGGACACCGGACGCGTGCGCACCGCTGAACAGTGGGCTGACTCGCTCGGCGGCCTCGACATCGCATTCGTGCACAAGACCCGCAACATCGACGCGGCGAACGAGGTTGTCGCCAACCGCGTCGTCGGTGACATCGCCGGGCGCTACTGCCTGCTGATCGACGACATGATCGACACCGGCGGGTCGATGCTGAAGGCGGCGAACCTGCTCTTCGATTCCGGCGCCACCGACGTCATCGTCGCGGCCACCCACGGGATCTTTTCGGCACCGGCCGTCGACCGGCTCAAGAACAGTCGCATCAGCGAAGTGATCGTCACGAACACCTTGCCGATCGCGCCCGAGAAGCAGTTCGACAAGCTCACCGTCCTGTCGATCGCACCCTTGCTCGCCAAGGCGATCAAGGAAGTTTTCCAGGACGGCTCCGTGACCAGCCTGTTCGCCGGACGCTCCTGAGCTAGCGGCCGCCGCGCAGCGAGCGGTCACGCTGGCTGACGCCCATCTCGCCGTACGGGTAGTCGCTGGCGCCGAGGTCGCTTGCTTCGTCCAGCGCCGCCGTCTCGTGCGCGCTGAGGTGGAGGTCGGCGGCCTTGAGATTCGTCTCGAGCTGCTCGACGGTGCGGGCGCCGAGGATGGTCGAGGTGACGCCCGGACGGTCGGTGACCCACGACGAGCGCGACCTCGGCCATGGTCGTCCCGCGGTCTTCGGCGACCTTCTGGACGGCGTCGATGATGTTCCAGGTGCGGTCGGTGCCGCGCCGGTCCCAGGCCTCCATGCCGCGGTTCGGGTCGTCCCCGAGCCGCGTATCGCCGGACGGGCGCTGATCGCGCCGGTACTTGCCCGACAGCCACCCGCCGCCGAGCGGGCTCCACGGCAGCAGCCCGAGGCCGGTGTCGAGCGCAGCGGGAACGATCTCCCATTCGATCTCGCGCACGAGCAGGCTGTACTGCGGCTGCAGCGTCACCGGCGCGGTGAGCCCGAGTGCACGGGCCAGGTGGACGACCTTCGTCAGCTGCCAGCCGGTGAAGTTCGACAGTCCCCAGTAGCGGATCTTCCCCGAGCGCACGAGGTTGTCCATGGTGCGCAGCGTCTCTTCGACCGGCGTCCAGGCGTCGAAGGCGTGCAGCTGGTACAGATCGACCGAGTCGAGGCCCAGTCGGATCAGCGAGTTGTCGAGTGCGCGGGTCAGGTGCCGTGCCGACAGGCCGGCGCCGTTGGGCGAGTCGTCGAGCGGGAACCGGCCCTTGGTGGCGAGCACCATCGGTTCGGTGACCTCCGGCGGACGGGTCGCGAACCAGCTCCCGATGATCTGTTCGGACGAGCCGCCGGCGTAGACGTCGGCGGTGTCGATGAAGTTGCCGCCTGCCTCGGCGAACATGTCGAGCTGGGTGTGCGACACGGCTTCGTCGGCCTCCGCGCCGAACGTCATCGTGCCGAGGCACAGGTTCGAAACCGAGCAGCCACTGTTGCCGAGAGTGCGGTAGTCCATGTCAACCAAACCTACGCGCGCGCCGCCGTGCCCCGCTCCCGCACCGCCTTGCGCCCGGATGTGAGCAGCCCAGCGGGATCCGCGCCGTCAGCGGCGCGCTTGGCGGGCGCGGTACCGGGCGACGGTCGCACGCTGTGCCTCGACGGCACGCTGCTGTCGCATCTGCGCCGCGAGCCCACTCGGGTAACCGGCCTTGTCGACCCGACGGTCGACGGACTCGCTCGTGTAGGCCAGGTAGAACACCATCATCGACAGGCCGGCGGTCAAACAGGCGGTCACTCGCAACGACAGCGGCGCCGGCAACGCGATGATCGCGGCGAGAACGAATGGGCCGACGATGACGAGGTAGCGCGCTACGTGGCGCAATACCCACGTGCGGCAGGTCGCGTCGTGCAGCACCCAAGTGCGATGTCGCGGCGCGATCGACCCGACCCACGCATAACGCAGCCACTGCAACGGGCCCGGTCGAACCACTTCCTCGTCCACGACACCCATCGTACGCCAATCATTGGTGCACAAATTATTGGTAGGCTCACAGTCATGACCGCGACGACCGAGGATCCACTCGCACTTGACCGTCAGGTCTGCTTCGCCCTCGCGGTCGCCACCCGCGAGATCGTCGCGCTCTATCGCCCGGTGCTCGAACCAATGGGTCTGACGCATCCGCAATATCTGGTGATGCTTGCCCTGTGGGAGCATGAGCCGCGTTCACTTCGCGATCTGGCCGAGACGGTCGCGCTCGACCCAGGCACCTTGTCGCCACTGGTGAAACGGCTCGAGACCGCCGGCCTGGTCGTCCGCGAACGCGACGGCGCCGACGAGCGGATGCTCGCCGTCCGGCTGACCACGCCCGGTCGCCGGCTACGCCGCCAGGCGCTGAAAGTGCCGGAACAGATCGCAGCGAAATTGGGCATGTCGCAACGCGACCTCGAACATCTCAACGCGGTGCTCCGCAAGGCGATCCGCGCCGCTCGAGGTCACGACGGCGAGCCCCGCGCCTGATCGACGAATCACGACGCGCGGTCTGCCGCAGCCGCTGCGAGCCGCGCGAACGCACTCACGTCGAGGGTCTCGCCGCGCGCGGACGGGTCGATCCCGGCGGCTCGCAACACCTGCTCGGCGGTCGCCGCCGACCCGGCCCAGCCCGCCAGCGCCGCCCGCAACGTCTTGCGTCGCTGGGCGAACGCAGCGTCGATCACGACGAACACCTCAGCCCGTGTGGCTGGTGTGGCCGGTGGGTCGTGCCGGACCATCCGGACCAGCCCCGAGTCGACGTTCGGGACGGGCCAGAACACCGCGCGAGGCACCGCACCCGCACGCTTTGCCGTTGCGTACCAGGCGATCTTCACGCTCGGGACGCCGTAGATCTTGCCGCCGGGCGGCGCGGCGAGCCGTTCCGCGACCTCGGCCTGCACCAGGACGAGCCCACGCTGCAGCGTCGGGACGGTCTCGAGCAGATGCAGCACGACCGGGACGGCGACGTTGTAGGGCAGGTTCGCGACCAGCGCCGTCGGCGCACCGGGCACCGCGACCCGCAGCGCGTCGCCGGTGAGCACGGCGAGCTCGGTGTCGGGGAGTCTGTCGGCGACGGTCGCCGGCAATTGTGCGGCGAGCACCGGATCGATCTCGATCGCGGTCACGGGGTGGCCGTCGGCCAGCAGACCGAGGGTCAGCGACCCGAGACCGGGCCCGATTTCGAGCACGCTCTCGCCCGCTTGCAACTCAGCCGTGCGGACGATGCGCCGGATCGTGTTGGCATCGTGCAGGAAGTTCTGCCCGAGCGTCTTGGTCGGCCGGACACCGAGCTGCGCGGCCAGGGAGCGGATCTCGGCAGGGCCGAGCAGCGCGCTCAGAACACCGTCCGCATCAGCCGTTCCTTGAGCTTGTTGTACGGCGGGTACAGCAGGTTCGGGTCGGGCCGCGTCGGCTTGCGCAGCACCGCCTTGCGGTGGCTGAACGTTTCGAAGCCCCACCGACCGTGGTAGGCACCCATGCCGCTGTTGCCGACACCGCCGAACGGCAGCCCCGGCGCCAGGACGTGATAGATCACGTGGTTGATGACCGTTCCGCCGTTGCTGACCTCGGCGAGCACACGGTCCTGCGTGTCGCTGCTGTCGCTGAACAGGTACACGGCGAGCGGCTTCTCGCCCGCGTTGACCCGCGAAATCGCCTCGTCGATCGAATCGATCGTGACGATCGGCAGCACGGGCCCGAAGATCTCTTCCGACATCAACGCCGACGTCTCGTCCGGATCGACGATGACGGTGAGCTCGGCCGTGTGTGCCGCGGTGTCGACTGCTCCGCCACGCACCGTCCGACCGCCGGCGCCGGAGATCAGTTCGCCGATGCGACTTGCCCGGCGCTCGTGCACGAGGGGTAGCGGACCGTTGCCCGAAAACGCGTCGACGGCCTTTTCGAGCTCGGCAACGAACTGGTCGCGCACGCTGCGGTCGACGAGCACGTAGTCGGGAGCGATGCACGTCTGCCCCGAGTTCAGCAGCTTGCCGAAGGCAACGCGCCGGGCCGCCACGCGCACCTGTGCGTCGCCGGCGACGATCACCGGGCTCTTGCCGCCCAGCTCGAGCGTCACCGGCGTCAGGTGCTTCGCCGCAGCGGTCATGATGTGCTTGGCGATCTCGGGTCCGCCGGTGAAGAAGCAATGGTCGAGCTTCTGGTCGATGAGCTCGAGCGACTCGGCCGCCGCGCCCTCGACAACGGCGAACGCATCGGCGTCGAGGTACTGCGGCAGCAGGCGCGCCAGAACGGCGGATGTCGACGGGGTGTGCTCGCTCGGCTTGATCACCGCGCAGTTTCCGGCCGCGATCGCGCCCACGAGCGGCGCCAGCAGCAGGAACACCGGGTAGTTCCAGGGACCGATGATCCCGACGACTCCGAGCGGTTCCCACTGCACCCAGGCCTTCCCGGGCTGGACGGCCAGCGGGAGGCGGGTGCGCTGCGGCTTGGTCCAGCTGCGCAGGTGCTTACGGGCGTACTTCGACTCGGCGACGACGGGCGCGAGGTCGGCCAACCAGGCGTCGACCGCGTTACGTCCGAGATCAGCCACGATTGCCGCGACGAAGTCCTTCTCACGCTCGGCCATCATCTGTTCGAGCGCCTCGAGCTGGCGGGTGCGCCACTCGAGCGGACGGGTGCGGCCGCTGCGGAACGTCTCGCGCAACCGCGCGACAACCGCAGGAATCGGCTCGCGCGTGGACGAATCCGCCGGACGCTGGTCGGTGACCGTCATGGTGCGACCCTACTTGAACCTGGGTCAGTAACGGGACTCAGTAGTAGTTGTGTGCCTGCCAGAAACCCCACGCGCCACACGGCGTGCCGTAGCGCGAGGCGATGTACTGCAGCCCCCACTTGATCTGGGTCGCAGCGCTGGTCTGCCAGTCCGAGCCGGCAGTGGCCATCTTCGAACCCGGCAACGCCTGCGGTATGCCGTAGGCCCCGCTCGGGTTGTAGGCGTTCGTGCGCCAGCCGCTCTCGTTGTTCCACATCTGCACCAAGCAGCTGAACTCGTCGGAGCCCCAGCCGTAATCGCGTTGCATCATCGCCTTAGCGATCGACTGCGCGGAGTTCGGTGAACCGGTGTACTGCGGCACCGGACGTTGCTTGGTGCCGACATGTTCGACCTGGGCGCGCGGGGCGCGCACCGTGGTGCGCTGCACGGGCGTGGTGCCGACGCGCTTGCCGTTGACGTAGATGATCGCGTAGGCGACCCGCTGCAGTCCGGTCCGGCCTGCGGTGACGATCTTGGTGCGGCCCGAATACATCGACGAGTCGTTGACGCTGCGGGTCTGGAACGGCAGCGAGCGCGTGTCGATCACCGCACGGTGTCGCACACGAGTGAGTCGGATGATCTGGCCGAACTCGAGCGGTGCACTGCGCTTGACCGACAGGCGGTCGTACGGGCCCATCTGCAGCGACAGGTCCGAGAGCAACTGCCCGGCATCGACCGCGGTCGTGGTGACCTTGGTGCGCTTGCCGTCGTGGACGACGGTGACCGGCTTCGGCGTGCGCAGCGCGATGTCGGTGACACCGAGCGGCAGGCGCTTCGACCGCGAGACCGAGGTGAACGTCGCTTCGGAGTACCCGAGCGCGCCGAGTGCGGACGCCACCGTCGGGGCGGTTGTCCAGACAATGCGCCGCTCACCATTGACCACGAGGAGTAGCTGGCGGCCGCGTCGGTACACGACCGTCTCGTTGTTGGTCAACGGCGCGGACGCGGTCGGGGCCAGCAGGTCGTGCACGCCGGGGTGGAAGCCGGCTGCCGCCAGTGCGCCACCGACCGTTGCAGCGGTCGTCTGGACGGTTCGTGGCGAGCCGTCTACGAGTAGGTGGACGGTCTTGTCACCGCTCGCGGCGGTGAAAGCGACGGTTGCGCCCACCAGACCGGCAACCACGGCACTACTCAGGCCGTACTTGATACTGCGCAGCAAAACTCAGAACTCCTCGTGTACATCTCGATGCTTCGCAGGGACGTCGCCCAGGCGCGATCACGCGGTCACAGGACCATAACGGATCGGCATCAAGCCGATGAACCCAGCACTACAAATCGGCGCAAACGGCTCAGAGATTAGCGCCGCACACCGGCCATGCCCCGGAACCCTGGCTCGCGAGCACCCGCTCGGCCACCGCGATCTGTGCGTCGCGCGAAGCGAGGTCCGCTCGCGGCGCATAGGCCTGACCGCCGTACGCGTCCCACGTGCTGATCGTGAACTGCAGACCGCCGTAGAACCCGTTGCCGGTGTTGATCGACCAGTCGCCACCCGACTCGCACGCCGCGACGGCGTCCCAGTTGTGGCTGCCTGACGTGACCGGTGCCGGGGTCGGTGTCGGTGTCGTGTGCACGACCGGGCGCTGCTTGGTGCCGACGCGCTCGATCTCGCTCTGCGGCTGACGCACGACCGCCGAGTTGAGCAGCGTGCGACCGCTCCACTTGCCGTCGACATAGACGACCGAGTAGACGAGGCGCTTCGCACCCTCGACGCCATTCGTGACGACCGAGCTGTTGCCCTGGTACATCGACGAGTCGCTGCGGTGGATGACTGAGTACGGGATCGACTCGGTCTTGGTGACGCGCTTGACGCCGACGCGCTTGACGACGATGCGCATGCCATCGGCGACCGGCGCCTTCATCCGCGGCGAGAGCCGGTCGTGCCTGCGCAGGTTGATGTTCAGGTCGCTCAGCACCTGGCCGACAGTGGCGTCGGTTGTGACGAGCTTGGTGCGCTTGTGGTCGTGCACGACGACCACGTGCTTCGGGGTGCGCAGGACGATCGCGGTCGCGCTCAGCGGCAGCCGCTTCGAGCGCGACACCGACACGAAGTCGGCCGGCGCGATGCCGAGCACGGACAACGCCTGAGACACGGTGGGCTCAGTGGTCCACACGTTCGTCTTCTCGCCGTTGATCGTCAGATGCAACTGTCGCCCGCGCTTGAACACGATCGTCTGTCCGTTGTGGATCGTCGTGTCCGCTGCAGGAGCGAGCAGATCGTGCGCGTGGACGGCATAACCCTCGGCGCTCAGCACGTCCGAGACGTGGGCGCCGGTGGTCTGCACCGTCGTAGGCACGCCGTCCACCAACAGGTGGACGGACTTGGAATCGGGTCCGGAGGCGGCAAACGCTGCGGTGGCAACGCTTGTCACGCCAGCGAGTACGGCGCCGTAAAGGCCGTACTTGACGCTGCGACGCACTTGGATATCCCCCAGGGGTGTCGTTTCGTCTCGTACGTGAGCCACGCGGATGGGCAACTCACTCGGTCACGGCACGGTAACGAGCAATTCAACAATGCACCAAACCGGCGTTGACATATTTGCTAGCTTTGTCCGATTCGAGGTGATGGCGGTCTCAGGGCGCCGGTCCTGCCTGGACGCACATCGGCCGCTTACACCTCCGGTAAATACTGGACTCCAGCGCGATGCACGGGGGATTCGGCCCGTAGGTGCGTGCAATTGCAAGCAATTTTGTGAAGGCCGACACGCAAAGGGGCCACAAAGCGCGGGAAACGGGGGCGATACGGAGCTACCCGTCCACTTCGGTCCCGTAAACCCGCCGCCCGGTATCGGTCACGGCAGCGCAGAGTTCGTCGAGGTCGTGCCCGCCGGCCGCAGCGAGCGCGCGGACGGTCAGCGGCAACAGCCGCGGCGCGTTGGGACGCCCGCGCCACGGGTGCGGCGTCAGGAACGGTGCGTCGGTCTCGACGAGCACCGAGTCGATCGGGACGACGGCGCAGGCGGCGCGCAGCTGCGGGGCATTGCGGAACGTGAGCACGCCGGGGAAGGAGAGCACATAGCCGGCAGCCACGCACTCCCGAGCCATCTCCTCGTCGCCGGAGAAGGCGTGGAAGACGACGCGGTCGGGGGCGCCCTCCTCGCGCAGGATGCGCAGCACGTCGGCATGCGCGTCACGGTCGTGGATCATCAACGCCTTGTCGACGTGCTTGGCGAGCGCGATGTGCCGGCGGAAATGCTCCTGTTGCACGGCCGGTTCGGTTCGATCCCAGTAGTAGTCGAGGCCCGTCTCGCCGACGGCGACCACGCGCGGGTCGCGCGCCAGGCCCTCGAGCAACGCGTAGCCTGAGTCGTCGAGCCCGTCGACCTCGGTCGGATGCACCGCGACGGCCGCGTACACGTCCGGATGCCCGGTTGCCGCACGCACGCACCACTGCGACGACGCGATGGTGTCACCGACCGTGACCGCCGCCGCCACGCCGACTGCGGCAGCCTGCGCCATGACGGTCGCGACGAACGCGTCGTCCGGCTCGAGACCGGCTCGCGTCGCCATCGCATCGAGGTGCGTGTGCGCGTCGAAGACAGCAACGTCGAGCGGGTCGGCCGAGGGCTCACTCACCGGTGAGCCGTGCGAGCTCCTCGTCGACGATGGACGCGTCGAGCTTGCGAAAGATGGGTGTGGGCGCATCGATCGCGCGACCGACCTCGATCGGCGTCGACTCCCACTTCGCGCCGGTGTCGTAGTCGCCGGTGAGCACGTGATAGTTCGGCGATCCAGGCGCAGTCGGCTCGTCGACCTCGACGAGTTCGGGCATCCGCGCCCAGTCGCCCGTCCCGCCGAGCGCAGCGTGCACCTTGGACGACGACGACGGCAGGAACGGAGTCAGCAGCGTCTTCGCGTCGTCAACGACCTGCAGTGCGACGTGCAGGACGGACTCCATACGCGCAGGGTCGCTGTTCTTCAGCTTCCACGGCTCCATGTCGGACAAGTACTTGTTCGCAGCGGTGACGACGCCCATCGCCTCGCCGATCGCCGCCTTCTGTCGCGAACGCGAGAGAAGGTCACCGACGGAGGCGAACGCAGCCTTCGACGTTTCGAGCAACGCCCGGTCGGCGTCGATCAGGTTTCCTGGCGCTGGGATCGAACCGATGTTCTTCGCCGTCATCGAAATCGTGCGATTGACGAGGTTGCCCCACGTCCCGACAAGTTCCTCGTTGTTGCGACGGAAGAACTCGGACCATGTGAAGTCGGTGTCCTGGTTCTCAGGACCGGCGACGGCAAGGAAGTAGCGCAGCGCGTCCGCGTCGTAGCGCGACAGCACGTCGCCGACGTAGATGATCACGCCGCGCGAGGACGAGAATTTCCTGCCTTCCATCGTGAGGAATTCACTCGACACCACTTCATACGGTCGGTCCAGCGCGCCGAGCGATCCTGGCGTGCCGCCCTTCGCGCCGATCCCGGAGTAGCCGAACAACATCGCGGGCCAGATCTCGGCATGGAAGACGATGTTGTCCTTGCCCATGAAGTAGTAGCTACGGGCATCAGGGTTCTGCCACCACGCGCGCCACGCGTCCGGGTTACCCGTCCGGGCTGCCCACTCGATCGAGGCCGACAGGTAACCGACGACGGCGTCGAACCACACGTAGATGCGCTTGTCCGGTCGGTCGCGCCAGCCGGCCAGGGGCACTGGAATGCCCCACTCGAGATCGCGCGTGTACGAGCGTGGTTTGAGATCGTCGAGCAGGTTGAGGCTGAACCGCTGGACGTTCTGGCGCCAGTGCGTCTGCTTCTTGAGCCACTCGGCCAGCACGTCACCGAACGCGGGGAGGTCGAGCATCATCTGCTCGGTCTCGACGAACTGCGGCGTCTCGCCGTTGATGCGCGACCGCGGCTCGATCAGATCGATGGGGTCGAGCTGGTTGCCGCAGTTGTCGCACTGGTCGCCGCGCGCGCTGGGGTAACCGCAGATCGGGCAGGTTCCCTCGATGTAGCGGTCGGGCAGGGTGCGCCCCGTCGAAGGGCTGATCGCCCCGAGTTGCTTCTGCTCGAACACGTAGCCGTTCTTGAGCAGGCCGAGAAAGATCTCTTGCGCGATCGCGTAGTGGTTCTTCGTGGTCGTGCGGGTGAACAGGTCGTAGGACAGCCCGAGCGCCTGCAGGTCCTTGGCGATCACCAGCGCATTGCGGTCGGCCAGCTCGCGCGCCGACACGCCCTCCTGGTCGGCCTGGACCTGGATCGGCGTGCCGTGTTCGTCCGTCCCGCTGACCATGAGCACGTTGTTGCCGGCCATCCGCTGGTAACGGCTGAAGATGTCGGACGGAACTCCGAACCCGGCAACGTGGCCGATGTGTCGCGGTCCGTTGGCATAGGGCCACGCGACGGCCGTGAGGATGTGCTCATTCACGTGCTCAAGCGTAGTGACGTGGCAGGGCGGGTATTACCAGGCTGAGAACCGCGGGGAGACGGTGCGTCACTCCGGGCCGGGGCGCTCGTTGAGCCCTCTGAGAACAAGATCCTTTGGAGGACGTTCGCATGCGCTTGCCCGCCCGTACTCGGTTCACCCGAACGATCTCGGCAGCTGCCGCAGCCGGCCTGGTCGCCGGAGCGATCGTCGCCGCACAACCGGCCACCGCGGCCACGTGGTCTGCGACCGCGACCAAGGCACTGAAGCTCGTGAACGCCACCCACCTGGGCGCCGCGCCGGCCGGTCGCGACCTGCGACTCACGGTCGGACTCACTCCGCGCAACAGCGCTGCGTTGACCACCTTGATCCGCCGCCAGAACACGCGGGGCAGCGGGGTCTATCACCAGTACCTGCGTCCGGGCCAGTTCACCGACCGGTTCGGTGCGAGCCAGGCGGACGCGAACGCCGTCGCCGCCTATCTGCGCGGCGCGGGCATGCATCGCGTGAGCATCTCGAGCAACCGGCTGCAGATCGGCGCGGTGGCCACCGTTGCGCAGGCCGAGCGCGCCTTCAACACCGACATCGCGCGGTTCCGCCAGCGCGGCCGCACGGAGCTCGCCAACACAGCCGCAGCGATGGTGCCGTCCTCGCTCGCGGGCAAGGTGACCGGCGTCGTCGGTCTTTCGACGCTGGGTGCGAACGCCGGCGTTCCGAGCGGCCCGCCGAAGCTGACGGGGTACTTCCCGAAGGAATTCGTGAAGGTCTACAACGGCGCCAACACGAGCGCGGGCGCCGGCACAGCGATGGCCGTGATCGCCGAGGGCAACCTCGCGCCGACGATCAAGGACCTGCGCCTGGCCGAGAGCAAGCAGGCGCTGCCGCAGACTCCGGTCAGCCTCGTTTACGCCGGCCCGAAGAGCAGCGACACCTCCGGCGCCGACGAATGGGATCTCGACACGCAGACCTCGACCGGCGTCGCACCGAACGCGAGCCGGCTCTACATCTACGTCGCCTCGTCACTGAGCGATTCGGACCTGTCCAAGGCGATCAACAAGTGGGTCACCCAGGACGTTGCGCGCTCGGCGTCGGCCTCGCTCGGCGAGTGTGACGTGCTTCCTTACCTCGACGGTTCGATGAAGATCGACGACGCGATCCTCAAGCAGGCGGCGGCGCAGGGCCAGACGTTCTTCGCCTCCACCGGTGACACGGGCAGCAGTTGCGCGGTCGCGGGCACCAACGGCGTGCCGCTCAGCGGGCCGCCCGACACCGAGTACCCGGCCTCGTCGCCGTACGCGGTCGCAGTGGGCGGCACGACGCTCGACACCGACAGCAGCGACAACTACCAGACCGAGATCGCATGGAACGCCGGTGGCGGCGGCATCTCGCCGGTAGAGAAGGCACCGTCGTGGCAGAGCGGCGCAGTGCCGACGTCCGCCCTGGGCGCTCGTGGAGTACCGGACATCGCCCTCGACGCCGACCCGAACACCGGCGCGCAGATCTATGTCGGCGGTACGGAGACCCAGATCGGCGGCACGAGCCTGAGCTCGCCGATGGCGCTCGGGTTCTGGACGCGGCTGCAGGCCTCGCACGGGAACAAGCTCGGTTTCGCCGCGCCGCGGCTGTACAAGCTGTACGCGGGCCCGACGGGCACGACACCCGGCTTCCATGACGTGCTGCTCGGCGCGAACGGCACCTACGCCGCCACGCCGGGGTGGGACTACACGACCGGTCTGGGCAGCTTCGACCTCAACGCCCTGAGCAAGGCCCTCGGGTAAGTCAGGAAGGCTTGTTCGCGACGACCGCGTCGAACACGTCACGCTTGGGCACGCCGCGCTCCTTGGCGACCTCAGCAATCGCGTCCTTACGTGGTTGACCGGCGGCTTCGCGATTCGCGACCGCCATTGCCAGTTCGTGCGGCGCACCCGAAGCGACGACCTGGTCGGCTCCTGACACCACGAGCGTGATCTCGCCACGCACTTCGCCCTGCGCCCATGTCGCGAGCTCGGCGAGCGTGCCGCGGCGCACCTCTTCGTAGGTTTTGGTGAGCTCGCGGCACACAGCGCCCGCGCGCTCGGCGCCGAATGCCTCGACGAGGTCGACGAGCGTCTGACCGAGCCGGTGCGGCGCCTCGAAGAACACCATCGTGCGCTGTTCGCCGGCCAGCGACGCCAGCGCGCGTCCCCGCTCCCCCGCGCGGCGCGGCAGGAAGCCCTCGAAGCAGAACCGGTCAACCGGAAGTCCGGACAGCGCGATCGCCGTCGTGACTGCAGACGGCCCGGGCAGCGCGGTGACGTCGATGCCTTCGGCGACCGCAGCGGCGACGAGTCGATAACCGGGATCCGACACCGAAGGCATGCCGGCGTCGCTCACGACCAACACGTCCTCGCCGGCGCGCAACGCATCGAGCAGCGCCGGAACGCGACGCTGCTCATTGCCGTCGAAGAACGACACGATGCGCCCGGACGGGGTCACCTCGAGGTCGTGGCACAGCCGCCGCAATCTACGGGTGTCCTCTGCCGCGATAACGGGCGTCTCGGCCAGCGCCGAGCGCAACCGCGACGACGCGTCCGCGGCCCGGCCGAGCGGCGTGGCCGCGAGAACAACACGACCCGAAGCCATGCCGTGACCGTACTCAGCACCCGCGCGGCGCAGCACAAGTAGCATCGCGCTCGTGCCGACCGCCACGCTCGCCGACACCGGCGATGTCGGCGAAGTCGGTGGCGGCATCGACACCGACGACGAAACCCCGATCGACCGCCCGGTCCCACCCGCCCTCGTGCCGTGGCGCGACCCGCGGCCCTGGGTGGGTTGGCTGGTCGTCGCCGGCCTGGCCGTCCTCGGCGGATTCACCAGGTTCTGGGCGCTGGGCTTCCCCAACGAGAAGATCTTCGACGAGGCCTACTACCCGGTCGAGGCCCAGGAGCTGCTGCGCTACGGGTACGAGGACAACCGCGGCTACATGTTCATCGTGCATCCGCCGCTCGGAAAATGGCTGATCGCGTGGAGCTCCGACCTGTTCGGCAACGGGCTCTCGAGTGCGTATGGCTGGCGGGTCTTCCCCGCGATCTTCGGCTGCCTGACGATCATCGTCGTTGCGCGGATCGCGCGCCGGCTGTTCCGCTCGAATCTGTTCGGCGCCCTCGCAGGCGTACTGATCGCGTTCGAAGGCGTGTCGTTCGTGTTGTCACGCACCGCGATCCTCGACGTGTTCCTCGAGTTCTTCGTGATCGCTGCGTTCGGGGCGCTCCTGCTCGACCGTGATCAGATGCGAGCCCGGCTGGGACGGTTGATCGCCGACGGCGCGGATCTGACCAACGGCGTGCCGATGCTCGGTCCACGGCCGTGGCGTCTGGCAGCCGGTGTGCTGTTCGGCCTCGCGTGCGCGGTGAAGTGGACGGGCCTGTCGTTCTTCGTCGCGTTCATCGTGCTCGGGCTCGTGTGGGATCGCGGCGCGTTCAAGGTTGCCGGCGTTCGTCGTCCGACACGTCAGGTACTCAAGCGCAGCTTGCCGTTCGCGCTCGGGTCACAGGTGCTCGCGCCGATCGGCGCCTACCTGCTGACCTATCTGGGCTGGTTCGTCGGCGAGAACGGGTGGGGACGGCACTGGGCCGACGACCACAGCCCGTCGACGACGCTGCACCTGTTGGGCCTCAGCGTCCCGTGGACGTGGGCCTGGGTGCCGGCGCCGATCCGCGCGCTCGGCTCGTGGACGTTGCAGGCCTACCGCTTCCACGAGGGCCTCGACAGCGGACACGCGTACCAGTCGAATCCGTGGAACTGGTGGGTGCTCGGCCGTCCGGTCGACTTCTACTACGACGGCAGCGACAAGGCCTGCGGGTCCTCGTCGTGTTCACGCGAGATCCTGTTGATCGGCACGCCGCTGCTGTGGTGGGCGTTCATCCCCGCAATGCTGTGGCTTGCCTGGCACTACGTCACGACGCGCGACTGGCGCGCCGCCGCCGTATGGGTCGCGTTCGCGGCGGGTTGGCTGGTGTGGTTCCAGGACCTGAAGCGCACGATGTTCTTGTTCTACATGGCGCCGCTGATTCCGTTCTTGATCCTCGCGCTCACCCACGCGCTCGGCGTGATGTTCGGCGCGCGCAACGATCGTGCCGTCGGTCGCTTCTCGTTCGTCCGGCGCCGGTGGGGAACCGTCGGAGTTTCGGCCTTCCTCGCGCTGGTGATCGCCGACTTCGCCTGGATGTGGCCGATCTTCACAGGTGGCTTGCTGACCTACGACACCTGGCACGCGCATATGTGGCTGCCCTCGTGGGTATGAGCCGTACATGTCTCTTGCCGCAAAGATCCGACGCGCACCGGGCCGCGTAGTTACCGGCGCATTCATCCTCAACACCGGACTGGGCAAGTTGAAGGTGGACGAGACGACCGCCAAGCAGTTGCACTCGATGGCGTCCAATGCCTATCCCGTGTTGACCAAGGTGCCGCCGACGCCGTTCGCCAAGGCGCTCGCGGTCAGCGAGATCGCCATCGGTGGCGCCGTCCTCATCCCGCTCGTACCGGCCGGGCTGGCCGGCCTCGCCCTGACGGGGTTCAGCGGCGCGCTGCTGGGCATGTGGTGGCGTACGCCGGGGATGCACGAAGACCACAGTCCGCGGCCGACGCAGCAGGGCACCGCGATCGCCAAGGACGTGTGGATGTTCGGCACGGGCGTCAGCTTGCTGCTCGACGCCGCGCTGTCCGAATCGCCGATCACCGGCGAACAAGCGCGCGCCGACACCAAGGCGACGATCAAGGCGGATGCAAAGGCTGCGAAGCGGGCAACGAAGCGGGCTGCCAAGCGCGCTCGCAAGGGAGCCGAAGCGCTGCTGCCGGGCTAGGGTCGCGGCATGTACTACCCGCTGACCGTGCGCGACTTCCTCGACCGCGCAGCGCACGTCTACCCGGACCGCGTCGCCATCGTCGACGAACCCGATCAGCCTGCACCGTCGCTCGGTGAACTCACCTACCGCCAGGTCGCTGAGAACGCCCGCGCGCAGGCAGCCAAGCTCGATCAACTCGGCGTCCCGGTCGGCGGCCGAGTCGCCGTCGTGTCACAGAACTCGGCGCGGCTCTACACGTCGTTCTTCGGCGTCTCGGGGTGGGGACGTGTGCTCGTCCCGATCAACTTTCGCCTGAGCCGTGCAGAGATCCAGTACATCGTCGGCCACAGCGGCGCCGAGGTCGTCTACGGCGACCCGGCCCTCAAGGACACGCTCGACACGCTCGATGTGAAACACGCATTCACCCTCGGCGAGGACGACGCGCTGTACCTGCCCGACACCGAGCCGCAGGAATGGGCCGATCCCGACGAGGCTGCCACCGCGACGATCAACTACACATCCGGCACCACCGCCCGTCCCAAGGGTGTGCAGCTGACACACCGCAACAACTGGCTCAACGCGACGGTGTTCGGGTTGCACACGACGATCAGCGACCGCGACGTCTACCTGCACACGCTGCCGATGTTCCACGCGAACGGATGGGGCATGCCGTTCGGCGTCACCGGCGTGGGCGGCAAGCACATCGTGCTGCGGCAGGTCGACGGCACCGAGATCCTGCGTCGTATCGACGAGCACGGCGTCACGCTGATGTGCGCCGCGCCCGCCGTCATTGCTGCAGCGCTCGACGCCGCGCAGTCCTGGGACGGGGAGATCCCCGGCCGCGGACGGGTTCGCATCGTCGCGGCCGGCGCTCCCCCGCCGACGCGCACGATCGAGCGGGTGCTCGACGAGTTGGGCTGGGAATTCATCCAGATCTACGGGCTCACCGAGACGTCGCCGTTGGTGACCGTCAACCGGCAGCGCGCAGAGTGGGACGAGCTGTCGACGCACGACCGGGCGCGCAATCTCGGCCGCGCCGGCGCTCCCGCCCTCGGCGTGAAGATCATGGTCGACGAGGACGGCGAGGTGCTCACGGCGTCCAACCACAACCTCGACGGCTACTGGGAGCAACCCGACGCCACCGCGGAGTCCCAGAAGGGCAACTGGTTCCACACCGGCGACGGCGGCCGCATCGACGACGACGGTTACCTCGTGATCCAGGACCGGAAGAAGGACGTGATCATCTCCGGCGGCGAGAACGTGTCGTCGATCGAGGTCGAGGACGCATTGATGAGCCACGAGGCGGTGAAGGAGGTCGCGGTCATCGGCATCCCCGACGAGAAGTGGGGCGAACTCGTCACGGCGCTTGTCGTCACCGAGCAGGGTGCCGAGACCAGCCAGGAAGAGCTGATCAAGCACTGCCGCGAATCGCTGGCCGGTTACAAGTGCCCGAAGCGCATCGAGTTCGTCGACGAGCTACCGCGCACCGCGACCGGCAAGCTGCAGAAGTTCAAGCTGCGCGAGCCGTTCTGGAAGGACCACGAGCGGCAAGTCAACTGAGTCAGGTCAGCCGGAACACCGGGAAGTCCGGCGCGATGCGCGCGAGGTCGGCGTCCGTGGCGTTCTTGTCGACCCCCTCGAAGAACGCACCCACTTCCCAGCCCCACTTGCGGATGTACTCACGCAGGATCGGCGTCTTCGCCTCGTCGGCAAGTTCCTCGGCGTGGAACGACTCGGTGCGTCGTCCCACCCGCAACTCGCCGGAGCCGGCAGCACGCAGGTTGCGCACCCACTGGGTCGTCCCGCGCGGTGCGACGAGATAACGCGCGCCGCCACTGGTGAGCAGGTTGACCGGAGTGGTGCGCCATTCGCCGCTCTTGCGGCCACGGATCCTCAGCTCGCGCGAACCAGCCACGCTGATGCCGAGACGAGTGAGCGTTCGGACCGACCGATTGAACACGTTGCGGGTGAACCAACCCGGCTGCACGTAGCGCATGGCTCCAGCATGCCGGACGGTTCGAACCCGTTGATCACGTATGCCGGAAAACTGATCGACTTCGTGGCGTATTCAAGGGGTGACGACCGCCTCCACAGCCAACACAATGTCTCGACGGCATTCGCAGGGGACGCCGTCGATCCCTGAGGGAGGGGTCGGATGGACTGTCCGCATTGCGGGACGCCACATGCGGCAGCGGCCAGGTTCTGCGCCCGCTGCGGCACACCGCTACACCCACACACCAACCGTGCGAACCACTTCGCGGCCAACCCGGACGAGCCGGTGCGCGCGCTTGCGCTGCTCAGCACTCTGATGCCGCACATGTCCGGGCGGCGGCACCACCTGTACCGCAACGGAGTGTTGTTCGCACTGCTGGTTGCCTTCGTCGCTGCCGGGTTCGGAGTGCTGTCGATCGCGCTGATCGTTCCCGCCGTCGCGCTGCCCGCAGTCGTCCTGGTCTATCTGCATGACCACCACATCTGGCGCAACGAGCCTGCGGTGATCATCGGTGCCGGTTTCGTCCTTGCCCTTGTGCTCGGCGTGGTGGTCGGGCTCCTCGAGCGGCACTGGTCAGAGACATCGCTGTTGATCAGCCAGTCCGAGCATCTTCCGCCCGGCAGCCAGGTGTTCGAACTCGGCATCGTCATTCCGGTGCTGTTGTTCATCGCCGTGGCGATCGGTCCGCTCGCAGTGACGTCGCGGCCGAACTTCAAGCACCCGCTCGACGCGGTGAACATGTCGACCCTGTCCGGGGCAGCAGTGTCGCTCGGCGTGAGCGTGATGGTGCAACACGGAGCATTCACCGATGTGCACTGGGATTCGGCTGATCCCGGGCGGACGGCGTTCATCGCTCTCACGCTCGGGTTCGTCCAGCCGGTGATCTTCGCCTGCGCGTCGGCGCTGACTGTCATGCGCGTGCGACGCCAAGGCTCGAGTCCCGTCATCGGTGTGATCGAGGGATTGGTCCTTGTCGTGGTCTACGAGTTGGTGACCACGCTGCTCGGTCAGTACGGAACTCGGGGTGTTGTGCTGACCGCCGTGGTCGCTGCGGCGTTGGCAGCCGCCGGCATCTTGCTCGTGCGCATCGAGTTGCACGACGGGTTGCTCGCCGAGGCGCGCTCGGCCCTGGCGTCCGACACGGTCGTTGCGCGCAGCGCGACGCACGGACAGGTGTGCGGGCACTGCGGTGTCGAACTCAGCGTCGGTGCGGCCTTCTGCCAGGTGTGCGGCACCGCGGTGTCGTCGCTGGCCGGCCCACCACCGGCACCCACCCCACCGGCCACGTCCCCCGGCGACAGCGCGCTGTCGCCGTCGGCCTGAGCAGCGAAGGAGACGACACCATGACGACACCTCCGCCTCCTCCGCCCGGCGGCGCCCAGCCGCCGTTCCAGCCCGGCCAGCCATCAGCAGCGCCACCGCCCGGCTACGGGCCGCCACCACAGGGCTACTCGCCGCAACAGCCGCAGGGCTACCCGCCGCAACAGCCGCAGGGTTATCCGCCGCAACAGCCATTCCAACCGGCATATGCACCGCCGCCCGGTGGCTTCGCCCCGCCGCCGGCACCGACCTACGCCACCCCGCCGCCGGCGAACCAGCACAAGCTCAGCGGCAAGTTGATCGCGACGCTCGTGGCCGCTGTGGTGATCGTGGCCGGCGGTGTCGGTGCGGCCTTCGCGTTCAGCGGTGGCAGCAGCAACACGCCGACTCCGGTCGTCTCGACGCCCCCGGCGCCGAACCCTGGCCCGTCGACCCAGCCCGCACCCAACCCTGGTCCGTCGACCCAGCCGGCACCCAACCCGGGGCCGTCGACCCAGCCGGCACCCAACCCGGGGCCGTCGACCCAACCCGCGCCGAACCCCGGCGGCAACTCGGTGCCCATCGCGGGCGGCGTTGCGGTAACGCCGGCGTCCGGCTGGTCGGTCGAGAAGCAGGGGTCGGGGTTCGTCATCCTTGCCGCGAACGGCACGCAGCTGATCATCAACGTGTACCGGGCGCAGTCGAGCAACATCACGCAGGACTTCGTGACCAGCATCAACACGTTCACGAAGGGGGCGACCGGTCTCAAGATCGGGAAGTCGTCGCCACCGGCGCACATCAACGGGCGCAACTTCACCGAGTTGCAGACGCTGAATTTCCAGTTCGAGATCTCCGGCCAGCAGGGCACGCAGACGATCCAGGGTCTGTTCGTGCAGTTCCTGAATCAGAAGACCGGACTCGCGGCATTCTGCGTCTACGGCGGGACGTCGGCGAGCGCGCTGCAGGCGAACAGTCACGCTGCCCTGCAGATGATCGGGTCGATCGAGTAACGCCGGGAGCCGCTTAGAGTCGAAGCATGTGCACGGTTGTCTGCCGGTGGGAGCCCGGCGCAGCCGTGCACATGCTCGCTCTGCGGGACGAGTTCGTCGGCCGCGAGTTCGACGACCCGGGCCATTGGTGGCCCGCCCAGCCTGACGTCGTAGGCGGTCGCGATCGTGTCGCGGGCGGTACGTGGTGCGCGTGCGATGTGCGTGCCGGAGTGATCGCGGTCGTGCTCAACCGTCCCGACCGCCTGCAGGCCGCGCCCGGCGCGGCGAGCCGAGGCATCCTGCCGTTGCTGGCGATCGAGCACGGAGCGCAATGGGTCGACCGCCTCGACCTCGAACCAATGGCGTCGTTCAATCTCATGCTCGTCACGCCGCAGGCCCTCGACTGGTGGACCTTCGACGGCGAGCGCCTCGAGCACGACAGGCTGCCCGCAGGCGTCCATATGGCGAAGCCGCGCGGGCTTGCCGCCGAGCCACTGGCGACCGGGCTCACCGATCCTGCAGGCTGGCCCGCTGCGTTGCGCGCGAGCAGTCCGTCCGCCGATCCGTCGGGTCTGCTGGTACGCATCGAACGCGGTGACCGCATCTACGCAACGGTGTTCGGGCAATTGATCACGAGCGCGCCGGGCGAGCTCGAGATCGCCTATTCACGCTCGCCGCAGGATCCGACCACGTTCGATCGTGCCGCCTGGCGCGCTGCTCAGCTGCGGTAGACGAACAACCCGTCTACGACCGCGCGCGGCGCTCCGTCTGACGGCACGTTCTGCACCCTCCCGCGCGCCCACAGGGTTGTCGACCCACCACCGTCGAGCGACATCGCGTTCCAGCATCCGCCGAGGCCGCGCAGATAGGTCGTCAGCTGCGTCGGGTTGATCCCGACCGACGTGTGGCGCCGCCCGTCCACGACGCCGAGAGTGATGTGCCGAGAGTCTTTCGCGACGCAGACGAAGGTCATCGGGTTGAGCCCGTTGGTCGCCAACTGCGCGGCCGGGTCACGGAATGCACGACCGTTGCGGACCAGTTGCGCCCCACCCGAGATGAGGCCGTCGATGTTGTCGACGCTGCTGACCTGCGTCAGGTGTACGAGGTTGCCGAGCTTGAGCGGCATGGACGTTCTGCACGCCACCAACGCGCGCTGGCTGCTCAGCCGGCGTGGAAGCGTCTTCACCTTCGTCGCCGTGCGAGCGACTTTCCATGCTCCGCCGGCTGCCGTGTTCAGGTAGGCGACAGTGCAGTTCGACGGCAGCGATATGGCCGCCAGATTGTTCGTCGTAAGAACGAGGTGGTGGCGCAGGATGTCGTCGACATTGTTGACGCTGAACGCGTACACGTGTTGCAGCACCTTGTGCGCCCCACGCCACGTGAGTTCGGTGGTGGCCCGGACGGGTCCGATGTGCGCCTTGCCGTCGGTGGTCGTGTAGAAGTTCGCAGATGTGCGGTAGCCAGGTGTCTTGTACATGCGCTTGTTGATCCACAACCCGTGCAGCGGACCGGCGTTCGGGTAGCTCCAGTTCCAGAAGTCACCGTTGACACCGACCACGGCATGCGTGCGCTGCGCCATCGCGGGAACTGTCTCGTGTCCGGTGTTGAGCAGATTGCCGTCGAGAGCGGGTTCGACGTGCAGTCGCGCGTTGGTGAGGTCGATCTGTTCGTACCAGACCTGGGATGCCCCGGACTTGGTATGGATCGTGGTCGAGACCAGCCTCGTGTCGGGGACGTTGCGAGCCCGTGTGCGGATCGTCCCGTGCGCCGGTGCGCCGGCGACAGACAATGCGACAACAGCGGTGGTTGCCGTGACTGCGAACTTGCGGAACGAGCGCATTCTCGTGCCTTTCGAGGTCGGGCCGAGGAGAAGGTAGCGCATCGCCCGACAGTTCAATCGGGGCCGGAAATGAATTCTTGAGCACGGCGTACGGACGTTTTCTTCAGCAGTGCCCGGCCTGTCCGAAGAGGGTGGACCCGACCTGATACGTCCCGCCGTCGACCGTGCGGAGTTCGACCCGGCCGGCCGGGCTGCGCGCAATGCAGGCATGCGGATCATCGGTGTCGAGCGTGAGCCAACCGAACCAGCGCATGCCGATCAGTACGTGGGAGTCCGCCGGAGCCTGCACCGTCAGTTCGGATGCTCCGAGTTGTCTCACCGTCCCCGGCGCGCTGACGACCGGGCGGTATCCGACGACCGCGAACAGTCGCCAGTCGGCGTTGTGCCAAACCGGCTTCAGGAACGACGGGTGTGCGTTGACGGCGTCCACCTCGAAGTTGCCGGGGTCGGTCAGCGCGACGTCGGGTACGGCCACGTACTGCACGGTGTTGTTCATGAGCCAGGACCGGTAGCGCTGCGCGGTCGGCGGGCCGTTGTAGAACGTCGGACCGTTGAGTTGGGTGTCGACCTGCCGGATCCAGCCGCGTACCAGCGGCAGCGAGCGCGCGACATACGCCGTCTCCCAGTGCCCGCTCGTCTCGGGGATGTCGATGCGGCCGTTGACCGGGCCTCGATGCCGGATCGCGTCGATCAGCGGCTGGTAGTAGGACGCGTTGTTGGCGCGGCTGTAGTTGAAGTCGTCCTGCTGCACGACCTGCTGCGGGTAAGCGGTCGCGATGACAGCGATAGCGGCCAGCACCGGTCGCCACTTCACGAACGCGCCCACGATCGGCACGGCGAACACGAGAGTCAGTCTCGCTGCGTTGTTCCCGACCGGGGTGTCGAGAAAATAGGCGAGCAGCACCATCGCGGCGCTGATGAGCGCGCCGACCCGAATCGCGCGCCGCTCACGCGGAACGAAGATCGCGACGGCTAGTGAGGCAAGCAGTGCGTCGCGCGCGGTGTGCCGGGTGAAGGTCTCAGCGCCGCCGTCGCCGAACATCCGCGTGGCGATCACGACGGGGACGAGCGTGCCGACGAACAAGGCGAGCCCGTCGCGCCATCGTCGGGTGAGCACGAGTGCGCCGACACCGACCCAGAGGAACAGCGCGACGACCGGGCTCGCTGCGGCTGCGACGAATGCCAGGACGGCAGCCCGTGTTCGCGGGCTGAGGTGGACGCGCTTCGTCCCGGACGTGAGCGCCAACAGCGCGCCGAGCCCGAACACCATGCCGAGGCTGAAGGTGACTCGTCCGACAACGAGATTGAGAGTCTGGCTCAGGGCCGCGAGCACGCCGCCGACGAGCGGCCGCTTGGCGCCACAACGTCGAAACAGCAGCGTCAACTGCACGGTCGCGATGACCGAACAGATTGCGCCACACAGCCGCACTCCGACCCACGCCATGATCGGCGGCGTCCACAGCGAATAGCCGAACGTGAGGCTGCCGCCGAACCAGCGCAGATCGTCCGGCGTGAACGGGTGCGCCGATGCGAAGTCCGCGCGGGCCAGTTGCGCTGCCAGATCCTGTCCGCTCAGCGGCGCGATCAGGTAAGCGATCGCGAGGGCCGTTGCGAGCGCGCCTGCGATCGCGACTGCGCGATACTCGCCGGTGATCCGAGCGCGAAAGCGCGCGCCCGCGTTGTCCACCCGGAGATCGTAGTTGGAGTCCTGACTCAAAACCGCACGTCGGCAACCCTGTTCAAGAAGGCGGCATACCGCTGCGCCGCAGCACGCAACGCGCGCTCCTCAGCACTCGTCAACGCGCGGTACGGCTCCAGCTCGAACCGCACACTGTCCGGGCTCACCGTCCGACGCATCCTGGTGAGCAACTGACCATCGACCAGTCCCATGCCGATCGATGTCCCGCGACCTCGATCCAGCAGCCGACCGGCGTCCACCACCCAGCGCGAGTCCTGGTACCCGCGGTAGGTCTCGTCCAGAATCTGCAGCAGGTGCCCACTCGGTCTGCCAGCGCGTGTAGGCGGACGTTCGCCGGGCGAATGCCAGAACTCTCGGCCGTCGTGGTCGAACGACTCGAGTCGATCGCGCGATGCGGCGAGCCCGCGACGCACATCGCCCAATGTCAAAGACGCCCAGTACGCCAGGTCGCGTTCGGTCGCCGGCCCGTGCGAAGTGAAGTAACGCAGCGCGATCTCGGCCAGCGCCTCGTCACGATCCAGCACGCGCGGCCGCGCCACCCGTTCGGACAGCAAGGCATAGGTGTGCTCACCAGAAGCACGTGGGCCGCTGCAGATCAGGCCGTCCAACTCGACATGTGCGAGCAGCAACATGACGACCATGCCGGGCCGCGACGAAGCACCGACCCCGCGACGAACGAGCCGCTCGGCAAGCTCGGGCCGCGCCAGCGCACCGGCCGCGCCAACCTCTTCGACGACAGCGTCGCGAGCGTGCGCCAACGCACGTTCGTCCAGGCTGTGCTGCACGCGCAACTGTGTCGCGATGCTGCGCTGCACGCGGGGGCGGGTCAACGCGAGCAACCAGACGATGTCGTCGGCCGACACGTAATGCCACGTCGGACGAAGCACATGCGTGCGCAGCACCTGGCCGTTGTCGAGCAAGTTCGCCAAATCGTTCGCGTCCGGTTCAGCGACCCTGGCCGCCACCGCCCACGCGGACTGCGATGGATTCTCGGCCTGGACCGCGAGTAGCGAGCGCACGACGTGCGCGGCCGACGGCTGCAACGGCGCGACAAGATGCTGACTGCGCAACCGCCACCGCGCGATGTCATAGTCGTCGATCACCAACCCAGTGTCGCCACAGGTTTGCGTCGTCGATCCGCGGGTAGGCCTCAACCATGCAGACGACAGTTGTTGGCCTCGGCCGAATGGGACGCGCGATCGCCGGACGGCTGCTCGAGGCCGGTCATGACGTCACCGTGTGGAACCGATCAGCGGGTAAGGCCGACAAGCTGGTAGATCGCGGTGCACACGAGGCGAAGAGCGTCGCCGCCGCCTGTGCCGGCAAGGAGGTCGTGCTGGTCTCGCTGACCGGCGATGACGCGGTTCGCGAGGTTGTCATTCCTGATGACCAACCCATTGCGGGCTTCGACGGTGTGCTGATCGACTGCAGCACAGTCTCGCCGGCGTTGTCGCGCATCGAGGCCGATCGCTACCAGAATCGCTTCGTTGCCTGCCCTATCGCCGGCGCGCCGCAAGCTGTCGATGCCGGCAGCGCTTTGCTCATCGTGGGCGGCGCCCCTGATCCTGTTGCAACTGTCGAACCGGTGCTCGGGGCGATCTCGGAATCACGTCGCTCGGCCGGCGATGATCCCGGCGCCGCCGCGGTGATCAAGCTGCTGAACAACTACCTGCTGCTGGCCGGCCTTGCCGTGCTTGCGGACGCAGTGGCCGTCGCGCAATCGGTCGGCCTCGCCGACGACGATGTGCGCAGCTTGTTCGAAGATCTGCCGATGGTTCCGGCCGGACTGAAGAACCGCGTCGAGAGCCTCGTCGGATCCGATCACGAGGCATGGTTCAGTGTCGATCTCGGCAGTAAGGACCTTGGCCTCTTCACAACACTCGCGAGCGAGGCCGGAGTCCACCCCGGCCTTCTCGACGCCGCGGCGACGCGATATCGCCAGACAAGCGAACTGGGCCTGGGTGATCGTGACCTGACAGCCGTCATCGAGACGTTGCGACGCGGGAAGGGCTGAGCCGCCCGGCAAGATCAACTTGGTGGAGCTGAGGGGATTCGAACCCCTGACCCCCTCGATGCGAACGAGGTGCGCTACCGGACTGCGCCACAGCCCCGCGGAACGGGATGGCCCTTACGGGCCGAGGTGAAGGGTAGCAAAGCGCGACCCCGCGACAGTGCGCGCGTCAGGACGCGCGGCGCTGTGCAGAGGCCTCGGCGAGGCTGTCCTGGTAGAGCCCGGTGAGGTCGATCGTGTCCATGTTGTGCAGCTCGATGTCGTCGTCGTCGATACGTACGACCGACTCGGCCGGCTCGATGAACTCGGGCATAGATGCCCGCCGGTGCTCGGCCGTGACGTCGGTGCTGCGCACTCGGCGAGAGGCTGCGCGTGCCTGACGGTTGTGGCGGCGGTCGCGATCACGCTGCGCCTGCGAGCGCAGGAACCACAGGTACCCGGTCAGGCCGAGTCCGAAGGGCGCGGCGAGCGCCCACATGATTCCGCCGACCAGCAGGGCGGTCGGCACGAGAATGATCGATCCCGCGCCGAGGATGCCGAGCGAGCGCCGCCGCCGGGCCATCATCGCCACCCGGGCGTCGGACATCTCGGACTCCTCGACGGGGTACATCAGCGCCTCCTGCGCGACGGGCACCGGGCGGCGGGTCGACACCGACCGCGCAGACGCCGCCTGCGCTGTCGATGAGGTGGAACGCGAGCTCGGAACGAAGACTTCGGTGTGTGCCTCGTCCGGACGGGTGGCATGGGCGCGCCGGCCGAGCGCACGCATGGCCTTGCCGAAACCGTCGACGGACTTCTCACGGCTGCGTTCGTCGTGACGCCGGAAGATCATCGGGACGACGACGATCAACCACAGCACGGCGAGGACGAAGACGGTCATCATCGGTGACAACACTTCGAACCCCTCCAGTCACACCAACCACATTGGTAACGCAGCTTTGCCTGCTCAAGTTAGCCAGCGATTCCGGCGGAATCGGGCAGGACACTCGGCGTGTCGGCGACAGACCGTCTAGTAGAGGTTGATGTTGCGGCTCAGGCGAGTTCCGAGCGCCACGACGGCGGTGCGGGCAGCTGGCCCAGTCGCGCGAGCATCGTCGTCCCGCGCACCTCTTCGGCTGTGATCGCGAACCCGAGATGGTCACGCCAGGCGCCGTCGATGTCGAGGAAGCGTTCGTAGTAGCCCTCGCGCCGCAACCCGAGCTTCTCGACCACCCGGATGCTGGCGTGGTTCTCGGGACGGATGTCGATCTCGACACGATGCAGGTAGACGTCGGTGAAGCAGTGATCGATCAACAGCGCGAGAGCGGTCGGGACGATGCGGCGTCCGGCCAGCGCACCGTCGACCCAATAACCGATGGTGCACGATCGCTGCACCCCGTGGACGATGTTCGACACCGTCATCTGACCGGCGAGCCGGCCGCCGTACATGATCATCAACGGGATCATCGTCCCGTTGCGGGCCGCCTTCTTCAGCGCCGAGTGCAGCTGCGGCCACGCGCCGGTCGAATTTCGTTCCTCCCACGGATACGGCGAGGTCGGCTCCCACGGCTCGAGCCAACCCTGGTTGCGCAGCCGCACCTCGCTCCACCGGCGGGCGTCTCGCAATCGCGGCGGGCGCAGCGACACCGGGCCGGCGGACAGCTCGGCAGGCCAACCCGGGTGCGTGGTCATCTGTTCGAGAGCAAGAGCGGAATCACGGTGCAGCGCGCACCGGCGACAACTTCGGTGACCTCCTCGTCGATCACGACAAGGCAGTTCGCCGATGCCATCGAGGCGATCAGGTGCGAGCCGGGGCCGCCGACGAGCGAGACGCTGTAGCCGCCGGTCGCTTCGCGATGAAGCACCCCGCGACGGAACTGGCGCACGCCGGCCGGGCTCTCGATGCGTTCGAGCGCGGCCGCCTGCACGGTCGCACGCTGCAGATTGCGCTTGCCGAGCAGCTTGCGGATCGCGGGACGCACGAAGACCTCGAAGGACACCAGCGCACTGACCGGGTTGCCGGGTAGGCAGAAGATCGGGACGCGGTTGCCGAGATGGCCGAAGCCCTGCGGCTTGCCCGGCTGCATCGCCACCCGCAGGAAGTCGACCGTACCCAGCTCGGACAGTGCCTGCTTGACCACGTCAAAGGCGCCCATCGACACGCCGCCGGTCGTGACCAGCAGGTCGGCGCGCAGCAGCTGGCTCTCGAGCACATCGAGCAACGCCGAGTGGTCGTCGCCGACGATTCCGTAGCGCCAGGCGTCCGCACCGGCGTCGCGCGCGGCTGCCGTGATCAGGTACGAGTTCGCGTCGGCCACCTCGCCGAAGGCGGGCTTCTGACCGACATCGACGAGCTCGCTACCGGTGCTGATCACCAGAACCCGCGGGCGGGGACGGACGAGCACGCGATCACGTCCGATCGCTGCGAGCAGCGCAATCTGCTGCGGCCCGAGAGCGGCACCTGCACCGAGCGCGGGTTGTCCCGACTGCAGATCCTCACCGGCGCGACGGATGCACTCGCCGTTGCGTACCGGACGACGCACCGCGACACGCGCGACCCCGCGGTCGGTGTCCTCGAGCGGGACGACGGCGTCGGCGCCTGCCGGGATCGGCGCGCCGGTCATGATTCGCATGGCTAGGCCCGCGCCCATGCCGCCGCGTGACTTCGCGCCGGCAGCCACGTCGCCGACGACCGGCAGCACGACGGGCTCGTCCGCGGCGGCGTACTTGGTGTCTACGGAGCGCACCGCGTAACCGTCCATCGCCGAGTTGTCGAAACCCGGCAGCGGCACCTCACTGGTGACGGTCTCGGCGAGCAGCAGCCCCTGTGCATCGAGCAGCGTCAGCTCGATCGGGTCGACGGAGCCGATGCCCGCGAGCACAGTCTCGAGGTGTTCGTCGACCGTGCGTAGGCGATCGCGATCAGGCACGCGTCTCCTTTGTCGTCATGAAGGCGTCGTCATGGAGCTTTCGTCATGAAGCTGAGGTCACATACTCCCGCAGCCACGCGCTGAACTCCTGACCGATCTCGGGGTGTCGCCCGGCGAGCTGCACGACGGACTTCATGTAATCGAGGCCGTTGCCCGTGTCGTAACGGCGGCCGCGGAACACCACACCATGCACCGGGACGTCCGAATGCGCGAGTTGTTGCATCGCGTCGGTCAGCTGGATCTCGCCCTTCGCGCCCGGTTTCGTCTCGCGTAGCGCGTCGAAGATCTCCGGCGGCAGGATGTACCGACCGATGATCGCGAGGGTGCTCGGTGCCGTCTCGGCCGGCGGCTTCTCGACGAGCTCGACGATGGCGACGACCTCGGCGTCCTGCTCGCTGTCGTCGGTGAGCCGGACGCTGCCGTACTTGCTGATCTCGTCACGCGGCACGTCGATGAGCCCGATGACGACACCACCGTGCTCGGCGTAGACATCGATCATCTTTCCGAGCAGCGCGTCGCGGTCGTCGATCAGATCGTCCGGGAGCAGGACGGCGATGCCCTCGCCCTCGGCGAACTGCTCACCCTGCGCGACCGCGTGTCCGAGCCCTTTGGGATCGTCCTGGTCGACCTCGTGGATGCGGGCCAGGGTCGGCGCGCGACGCACGAGCTCGAGCGAGTCCTGGTCGTCCTTCTTCTCCAGCGCTGCCTCGAGCTCGTCGTTCGGACGGAAGTACTCGGCGATGGCGCGCTTCGACTCGTTCGTGACGAGCAGGACGTCGGTGATCCCGTTCTCGGCGGCTTCGGCGACGACGTACTCCAACGCGGGGGTCGTCACGATCGGCGCCAGTTCCTTCGGCAAGGTCTTGGTGAACGGCAGGAACCGGGTGCCGCGCCCGGCTGCCGGGATCAATGCCTTGCGAATCGTGCGGCTCGTCATGCCAGTCAGGCTATCCGGCCACAATGCAGGTATGGCCAGGGCGGACAAGCAGGACCTGCGCGACGAGCTGCTCCAGGAACGGCGCACGCTCACCCCGGAGCAGATCGAGGCGGCGCGCGCCGCCGTCCGTGACGCAGTCCTCGCTCGTGAGGCCGAGGCAGGATGGACATCGGTAGCGGCATATCTGCCGCTGCGTACCGAGCCGGGCTCGCGCGAGCTGCTGGACGAGCTGGTGCGGCGCGGCGTCCGGGTGCTGGTGCCGGTCACGCAGCCCGACCACGATCTCGACTGGGTGGCGCTTCCTGGCGACGAGCCGCTCGGCATCGATGCCATCGCCGCCGTCGACGTGGTGCTCGTGCCCGCGCTGGCAGTCGCGACCGACGGCACGCGCCTCGGGCGCGGCGGTGGGTCGTACGACCGCGCGCTCGGTCGCGTCCCGTCCGCGACGCCGGTCGCGGCGCTGCTCTACGACAGCGAGGTGGTCGTCCACCTGCCGAGCGAGGCGTGGGATCGCCCGGTCGGGGCCGTCGTCACCCCGGCCGGCGGCTGGCGCGACCTCTGAGCATCCGACCACCACCCGATTGGACGCGGGAATCTTCGATCAGCGACCATGGTTGGCAGTCACATAGCGCGAGTGCCAAGCCCGATCGAGGAACACATGCCGACCTATCAGTACGCCTGCACCGATGCCGAGTGCGGAAACCGTTTCGAACTGGTGCAGTCGTTCACCGATCCGTCGGTCACCGAGTGCCCGGTCTGCAACGGCGTGGTGCGCAAGGTCTACGGCTCGGTCGGCGTCGTGTTCAAGGGTTCGGGTTTCTACCGCAACGACAGCCGCAGCGGCAACGGCACGAAGGAATCCTCGGGCGACTCGGCGAAGAAGTCCGATTCGAAGTCCGATTCGAAGTCCGAATCGAAATCCGACGCCAAGTCGGACAGCTCGTCCTCATCGTCGAAGTCCGACAGCTCGTCGACCTCATCGAGGTCGACGGCCGGTTCGTCGAGTGCGTCGTCGGCGTCGTCGACCTCGGGCAAGGCCGCCGCCTCCGCCTGAGCCGTCCACAGGCCGCGGCGCCGTCCACATTCGCGTTTTCGGCGCCATCGGCGTCGTCGGGCAGACCTAGCGTCGTCCGGCATGAGGGCGCTCACGCTGCGGTGGTCGCGCGTCTCGGCCCGCGTCGGACGGTGGCCGAGGCGCATCGCCGCACTGTGCTGCCTGCTGCTGGCCGCGGCCAGCGCGCTCGCTCAACCGAGTCGCAGCACCGTCGTCCAGACCGGCTTGGCGCATCGGTTGCGCACCGGCGAGGTCGCGATCCCACTCGCCGTGGCCGCGGGTAGTGCCGCGATCGTGCAGCCCGGCGATCGTGTCGGCGTCGTCGATACCGGCGACAATGCCGGCCCGGCAGCGCTGCTCGCCGACCGGATGCGCGTGCTGTCGATCCGGGCCGACGACGCCTCGATCTCCGGCGACGCGAGCGCCACCGTCGTCGTCGCGGGGACCCGCTCGCAGGCCGTCGCGGTCGCGCACCCAACGACCGACCGACTGGTGCTGATAGTGGACGAATTGCCCTAGGCTGCCCCTCGAAGCGTTTCTCGGCCTAGGGAGTTGGAATCGCCATGCTCAAGGGCTTCAAAGAATTCATCATGCGCGGGAACGTCGTTGATCTGGCGATCGCCGTCGTCATCGGCGCAGCGTTCGGCGCCGTCGTGACCGCATTCGTAGCAGACATCATCACCCCGATCGTCGCTGCGATCGCCGGCCAGCCGAACTTTGCCGACCTCAAGTTCACGATCAACAAGAGCACGTTCCTGTACGGCGACTTCATCAACAAGATCATCTCGTTCGTCATCATCGCCGCGGCGATCTACTTCGTCGTCGTGCTACCGCTCAACAAGCTTGCCGAGCGCCGTGCGGCACGGCTGGCGGCCGGTCAGCCGGCGACCGAAGAGCCGGAAGCGAAGGCCGAGGATGTCGTGCTGCTCGAGCAGATCCGCGACCTGCTGCAGGCGCAGGCCGGCGGCGGTGGCTCGCACAGCGTGGAAAAGGCGCTCTGAACTACTCGTGATGTGGCGGGCGCTCGCGGCGGTACCACTGTTCGTCGCGGCCGTCGTCGTCTCGTTCGCCGGATAGCTCGTCGCCCCAGCCGATCGGGCGCTCGTCATCGGTGATGTCGGGCAGGACCGGATCGTCGTCATCGCCCTGTGTGGGACGTCGCGGTGCGGTCATGAACACAGTCTGCGCCTGACCACGGTCACCCGCGCAGTGCTTTGATGGGGGTTCGTCACAAATCGAAGGAGTCGACCATGGCCGACGCCAGCAAGATCACCGACAAGGCAGCCGAACTCGCCGGACAGGCGGCTGCAGCAGCGGGTCCGCTCGCGGCTCGCGCGAAAGAACTGGCCGAGCAGGGCGCTGCGGCCGCGGCACCGATCGTCGAGCAAGCGCGGGTGCGTGCCGCACAGGGTGTGGACGTCGTAGCGGGCAGCCTCGACAAGGCGACGGGCGGCAAGTACAGCGAGCGGATCCACTCGGTCGCCACGAAGGTCGAGGGCGTGCTCGAGACCAAGCCGAAGGTACCGCCGACCGATCCCACCCTGAAGGCCAAGACCGCCGACCTCCCCCACGAGAACGGCTGACCGCTAAGGGCAGTTGACCCATTCGTCGGTGCCGTCGGCGAACACCTGCCGCTTCCAGACCGGCAGGCGACGCTTGACCTCGTCGACCAGGCGCGCGCACGCGTCGAAGGCTTCGCGTCGGTGGGCTGTCGAGACGACGGCCACCAAGGCGATGTCGCCGAGCCGGAGCAGTCCGACGCGATGGCTGACGGCCACCGACAGGACGTCCGGCTCGGCAGCGATCTTCTCAGCGACCTCGGCCAACACCGTTTGGGCGCTGGGATGCCCTTGGTACTCCAACTCGACGACCTCGCGACCGTGGTCGCTGCGCCGGACGACACCGCAGAATGTCACCGACGCGCCGCCGTCGATCGACGCAGCGGCATTCTCGTGCGCGACGACGTCGAGTGGTTGCTCGCTCACGCTGCACAGGACCAGGCTCATGCGCCGCCGCCCGGCCGATGGTCTCCGCCGCCGAGTTGATCAACGGCATGCGCCAGGATCGGACCGAGCACGGCGATGCCGTCCTTCACCCCGCCGGGTGATCCGGGGAGAGTGACGATCAGCGCGGTCCCGATCGTCCCGGCGACACCGCGCGACAGCACCGAGGTCGGCACACGATCGCGCGACACGAGCCGCAGCGCCTCGGCGATCCCGGGCACCTCGCGATCGAGCAGCGGCCGGACGGCCTCGGGCGTGACATCGGTCGGCGTCAGCCCCGTCCCGCCGGTGGTCAGGACGGCTGACGCACCCGACTCGACAGCTGCCTGCACGGCCGTACGGATCGAATCGATCTGGTCCGGGACGACGATCTGCGCGATCACGTCGTGGCCCTCGCTGGTGAGCCAGGACGCGAGTAGTTCGCCGGAGTCGTCGCGGCGTTCACCGGCCGCCGAGCGGTTCGAGCAGGTGATGACAGCAGCCTTCACGCGCGTTCCCAAGCGCCGCTGCGGCCGCCGGACTTGGTCAGCAGGCGGACGTCGGTGAGCTGCGCCGAGCGGTCGACGGCTTTGACCATGTCGTAGAGCGCGAGGCCCGCGGTCACGACCGCGGTCAGGGCCTCCATCTCGACGCCGGTGCGGTCGGCCGTGCGCGTGGTCGCGTCGATGACGATCGAGTCGTCGAGAACATCCAGGTCGACGGTTACCCCATGCAGCGCGACCGGATGGCACAACGGGACGAGATCGGGAGTTCGCTTCGCGCCGGCCAGTCCGGCGATACGTGCGACAGCGAGCGCGTCCCCCTTCGGCAGACCGTCGCGGCGCAACAGGGCGATCACGTCCGGAGTGGTCACGAAGCGTCCCTGTGCGTGAGCGACCCGGACGGTGATGTCCTTGGCCGACACGTCGACCATCCGGGCAGCGCCGGAGGCGTCGAGGTGGGTCAGTTCGTCGGCGGCCACGAGCCGACAGTAGCCGTCGAAGGTCAGCCGACGACGACGGTCAGCGTGTACGAATTCTGCCCGCCGACGCAGCGCAATGCCTCGCCGCAGCTCGACCGCGCCGCGCTGACATGGGCAGTGCCGCTCTTCAGCGCACGGAACGTGGCGACGATGGTCCCGGCGCCCACGCCCGGCGGCCCGTGCTCGGGGCGCGACACGAACATGCCGCTGGAGAGCACGCCTCCCGTAACCCGATGAAATCGCCAGTACGTCGAGTTGAGGCGGACTTCGATCACGTCGTTCGGGTGGGCCGCCACGGTGTGCCCCTTGGCGTTGAAACCGAGCTCGATCTTGCGCGGGGGCGTGCCCACAGCTGTGCCGCCGGTGCCACCGGCGGGGCCGTGACCGCCGGACGAGGAGCACCCGGTGGCGACGAGTGCGAGCGCCGCAACCGTGACCGTGATTGCTCTCATCGGTCCTCCTTTCTCATACCGATCGACGTGCCGATCATCGGGAAAAGTTCCGGGCCACAACTGGCAGCTACCGGACATTCCGTTACGTGCCAGCTGCAATCCGCCCGAAAATACCTGGTCTGCCTCTACCTTCTGGGCGTCCCGTACTCACACGGGATCCACAGCCAGGAGGTTGTTTTGAAACTGCACGCTCGAGGGCTGACCGTCCTCGTCGGGGCAGCGGCGCTCACCACCGCCGCACTGTCCGTCGCACCTGCGCACGCGGCTACCACGAGATCCCACGCCGCCAAGTCCAGCGGGGTGCGTGACCCGTACTCGCCCGCCTACAGCCACTCCTACCGCCACGGCGTCATCCCGACCCGTTCGGTCAACGCCAAGATGAAGACCTGGAGCAAGCAGCACACTGCGCCGCCGCCACCGGCACCGAGACGCTGTCCTACGGCGGCGGCGTCGACGGCATCGGCGTGCAGAGCGGTCACTCCAAGGTCTACCTGGTCTTCTACGGCACCCAGTGGGGCACCTCCTCGACCGATGCGAACGGCAACCTGAAGTTCACCGGCGACCAGTACGGCGCCGCCGGTGCCGCCCAGCAGATGTTCAAGGGCATCGGCACGAACAACGAGCTCTGGTCGGCCGACCTGACCCAGTGGTGCGACGGCCCGAACGTGGCCAGCGGCGCCACCAGCTGCCCGTCCAACGCGGCGTTCATCCCGTACCAGAGCGGCGGCGTGCTCTCCGGCGTCTGGTACGACAACTCGACGGCATCCCCGTCGGCCGCGACCGCCGCGCAGCTGGGCCAGGAAGCGGTCAGCGCGGCCGTCGCACTTCGGCAACACCACCGCCGCGTCCAACCGCTACGCCTACTACGTGATCCTGTCGCCGCACGGCACCAACCCGGACAACTACCAGGGCCAGTACTGCGCGTGGCACGACTACAACGGTGACGTCGGCGTCGCAGCTCGCCCTACGGCGACATCGCCTTCAGCAACCAGCCGTACAACATCGACTCCGGGCAGGGCTGCGGCACCAGCTTCGTCAACAGGGTTCGCCGGCATGACGGACGGCTACACGATGACGCTCGGCCACGAGTGGCACGAGATGATGTCCGACCAGAACCCGGCGGGCGGCTGGACGAACCACACCGGCAGCTCCTACAACGGCGAGGAGAACTCCGACGAGTGCGCCTGGCTCTCGCCGGGTACCTCCGGCGGCGCCGCGAACGTCTCCTTCGCGCACCGGCACCTTCGCCGAGCAGGCCTCGCTGGTCGAACGACACCAACAACTGCGCCATCAGCCACCCGATCGTCGGCGGCGGTACGGGCGGCGGCAACACCGTCACCGTCACCAACCCCGGCAGTCAGTCGGGGACGGTCGGCACGGCCAAGTCGGTGCAGATCAACGCCACTGACTCCGGCGGCGCAACCCTGACCTACAGCGCGACGGGCCTGCCGGCGGGCGAGTCGATCAACGCATCGACCGGGCTCATCTCCGGCACGCCGACGACCGCGGGCACGTACTCGACAACGGTCACGGCGAAGGACGCCACCAACGCGTCCGGCAGCGCGACGTTCTCGTGGACGATCTCGTCCTCGGGCGGTGGCGGGTGCAGTGGCCAGAAGCTGCTCAACCCGGGCTTCGAGTCGGGGGCGACCAGCTGGTCGCAGACCTCCGGGGTCATCAACACCGACGGCGCGCACTCGCACACGGGCTCCGGCTACGCCTGGCTCGATGGGTACGGCTCGACCCACACCGACACGCTGTCGCAGTCGGTGGCGGTTCCGGCCGGCTGCAAGGCCACGCTGACGTACTACCTGTCGATCTCGACCAGCGAGACGACGACGACCACCGCGTACGACAAGCTCACCCTGACGGTGAACGGAACGTCCAAGCAGACGTTCTCGAACCTGAACAAGGGCGGGTACGCGGTGCGCACGGTCGACCTGTCGTCCTACGCGGGTCAGACGGTGACGATCAAGTGGACGGGCACCGAGGACTCCTCGCTCGCCACGAGCTTCTTCATCGATGACACGGCGTTGACGCTGGGCTGACCTGACAAGCACTGCCTGAAACGGCCCGCCGGATCGCCTCCGGCGGGCCGTTTCGTGCCGTTGATGTGGGGGTGCTGGCACTGCCGGATTCGCAACGACCCCGTTCGGGGACAATGATCAGGACACAAGAGGGAGTGCACAGAAATCTCGGACGAAACGCAGGCCATCGGTCCCTTGGGGCCACGGCCTGAACCCCCAGACGAACCCCCAGCCGGACCCGCGAACGGTGGCTGGGTCATCGGCGCGCGCTATCGGATCCTCGAACGCATCGGGTCCGGCGGCATGGCCGAGGTGTTCCGTGCACAGGACGAGGTGCTCGACCGGCCCGTCGCCGTCAAGGTGTTCCGGGCCGAGCGCGTCGCACCCGACGGCGCCGAGACCGCCGGCGGGATCGAGCGCCAGCAGCTCGAGGTCGCCGCGCTGGCACGCCTGAACCACCCCAACCTGATCGCTCTCTACGACGGCTCGCTCGACGCGGCGCCGCACGCTTTCATCGTCATGGAGCTGATCGAAGGGCCCTCGCTCGCCGAGCAGATCGCGCAGGGCCCCCTGCCCGAGGCGTCGGTGCGTGAGATCGGTATCCAGCTCGCCGACGGGCTTGCCTATGTGCACGCGCAGGGCATGGTGCACCGCGACGTAAAGCCCGAGAACATCCTGCTCGGCGTCGACCGCTCGGACGACGACCACACTGTCCGCGCTCGACTGTCCGACTTCGGGATCGTGCGCCTGCTCGGCAGCGAGCGGCTCACGAGTGTCAACTTCACACTCGGGACGGCCTCGTATCTGGCGCCCGAGCAGGCGCGCGGCTCGGCCGTCGACCCGCCCGCCGACATCTATTCACTCGGGCTGGTGCTGCTCGAGGCGTTGACCGGGCAGCGGATGTTCGAGGGGCCGCCGTTGGAGGCGGCCATGGCGCGGCTGTCGCAGCGCCCCCAAGTACCCGCCGGACTGCCTGAGCCGTGGCCCGGACTGCTGCACGCGATGACCGAGTTCGACCCCGCGATGCGTCCGAGCGCCACCACGGTTTCGCGCGCGCTGCGCAACGAAGGCTCGCGCGCCCTCCCACTCGTTGCGCTGGCAGTTCCGGTGGCGGCAGGTTTTGCCGACGCCCCCACCGGCATGGTGCCCGCGATGGTCGATCCGGTGCCGGTCGGCGACGTCGCGCCCCAGGGCGGCCGGCGGCGGTTCAATGCGATGGCGATCGCCGCCGCGTTGAGCCTGCTCGTCATCCTCACGACGCTGGGGATCTTCCTGTTCACCGGCAACGATTCGAATTCCCCGGCTGTGGCGCCTCCCGGCGGCACCGGGCCGACAGCTGCACAGCACACGACCACCCACTCGAGTGGCAAGTCGTCCGGGGCCTCATCAGCGCCGGGCACGGGCACTTCGTCCACGCACGCCAAGAAGTCGGCCAGCTCCTCGTCCGCACCGCGCACCTCGTCCGCGCCGTCGACGTCAGCGCGTGCGTCGTCCTCGGCCCCTGCGTCGCACCCGGCAACGTCAGCGCCGCGCACTTCCGCTGCGCACACGTCCGCGCCTGCGCCGTCGACCAGCGTCGCGACGACACCGACAAGCCCGCCTGCCACGACGTCGACCTCGCCGGTGACCCAGACGTCATCGAGTGATACAGCTGCGACGACGAGTTCGCCGCCCGCGTAGCAACGTCGGCGGCGCCCGCGGTTGCTACGGTCGTGAGCGCCATGACAGCCTTCTCGCTCACGCCCGCCCAGCGCGAATACAGCGCGCGCGTGCACCGTATCGCCACCGACTCCGTTGCGCCCCTGGTCAGCGGTGCGCCCGAGGGCCGCGTCAATCGGCCGATGCTTGCCGAGCTCGGCAAGCAAGGGCTGCTGCGCGGACTGTTCGGCGGACGACCCGATGAGCCCGTGCGCGATGCGGCCGCGATGCAACTGTGCCTGCTGCGCGAGTCGCTGGCGCAGGTCAGCGGCGAAGCAGAGACCGCACTCGCCCTGCAGGGATTGGGCAGCTACCCGATCCTGCAGGCCGGGTCGTCCGAGCAACGCGATCGCTGGTTGCCCGGCGTTGTCCGCGGCGATGTGGTTGCTGCGTTCGCGCTGTCGGAGGCCGGTGCCGGGTCCGATGCTGCCGCGCTGTCGCTGCGCGCGGAACCCGATGGCGACGGCTGGCGGCTCACCGGCGAAAAGTTGTGGATCTCGAACGCGCCCGAGGCCGACGTGTACTCGGTCTTCGCACGCACGACGCCCGATGCGCGAGCCCGCGGCATCACCGCGTTCGTTGTGGACGGCCATGCCGCGGGATTGTCGGGCGAGCAGCTCGACCTGCTCGCTGCGCACCCGATCGGCCGGCTGGTCTTCGACGGCGTCCGCGTCGGGCCTGACGACGTGCTCGGCGAGGTCGACGCCGGCTTCGCAGTCGCGATGCGCACGCTCGACCTGTTCCGTCCCAGCGTGGGTGCGTTCGCGGTCGGCATGGCGCAGGCAGCGCTCGACGCCACTGTGCAGCACGTGCAACAGCGCGAGGCGTTCGGCGGCCCGCTTGCAGCACAGCAGGCGGTCGCGCACCGCCTCGCCGACATGGGCACCGAGCTCGAGGCGGCGCGGTTACTCGTGTATGCCGCGGCAAGCGCCTACGACGCCGGGGGCGAACCGCAGCTGCAGAGCAGGCGTGCGGCAATGGCCAAGCTGTATGCCACCGAGGCAGCGCAGTCGATCATCGACGGTTGCGTGCAACTGCACGGCGCCGTCGCCCTTCGGCAGGGCCACCTGCTGGAGCACCTCTATCGGGACGTGCGGTCGCTGCGCATCTACGAAGGTGCCTCCGAGATCCAGCGCACGATCATCGCGCGCGACCTGCTTCGTAAGGGAACCTGATGACTGACGACTACCGCTTCCGGGCGTCCGTGCCGCTGACCGAACGACTGGCAGCACTTCCGGTTCGCAAGGCCGACGGCGTCGCCACGGTGACCCTCGACCGGCCGGAGAAGCTGAACCCGCTGACCTTCGAGAGCTACGCCGACCTGCGCGACCTGCTCGGCGAGTTGCCGCATCACCAGGACGTCCGGGTGCTGGTCATCCGCGGCGAGGGCAAGGCGTTCTGCGCGCGGCGGCGACGTCAACGAGATCATCGGCGAGCTCATCACGATGGAGCCGCGCGACTTGATGCGCTTCACGAAGATGACCGGCGACGTCATCCGGGCCATGCGCGAGTGCCCGATTCCGATCATCAGCGCCATCCAGGGGATCGCGGCCGGTGCGGGTGCGGTGATCGCTCTCGCCTCCGACTTCCGCGTCGTCACCGAGTCAGGACGGTTCGCGTTCCTGTTCACCAAAGTCGGGCTGTCCGGCGGCGACATGGGTGCGGCCTACCTGCTCCCGCGGGTGGTCGGGTCTCGGCCGCGCGACCGAGCTGCTGATGCTCGGCGACACGATCGATGCGGCGACCGCTGACCGGTACGGCCTGGTCTCGCGACTGGTCGCCGACGACGGGCTGGACGACGCGGTGGCAGAGCTGGCACGCACGCCTCGCCGACGGGCCGACGCTCGCCTACGCACAGACCAAGTCGTTACTGACCCGCGAGCTCGACATGGCGCTGGGCCCGTCGATGGAACTCGACGCGATGACGCAGGCGCTCTTGATGACCAGTGCCGATCACGCCGAGTTCCACGCGGCGTTCAACGAGAAGCGTCCGCCGAACTGGCAGGGTCGCTGAGCACGGCGAAGCCCTGCACCTCGACGAGCGCGTCGTCGTCCCACAACCGCGCGACACCGACAGCCGCCATCGCAGGGTAGTCGCGGCCTATCAACCGCCGCCACACCTGCCCGATCTGAGCTGCGTTGCGGCGGTAGTCGGCGAGGTCGACGGCATAGATCGTGAGCGAGGCGAGATCACCCGGTTCACCGCCGGCGGCCCGCAACGCTGTGAGCAGATTGCCCAACGCGGTTTCGAACTGGTTCACGACGCCGGTGCCGACGATCGAACCGTCCGGCGCCATCGACGTCTGCCCGGCGAGGAACACGATTCTCCCGGTGCCGACGACGGCATGCGCGAAGCCGGCGGGACGCGCGAGCTCGGGCGGGTTGACGCGGTCGATCATGCCTGTACAGCTCCCCCGTCGACGACGATCGCCTGGCCGTTGAGCGCACCGTTGTCGATGCACGACATGACGGCAACAGCGACTTCGTCGGGCGTGATGAGCCGCCCGATCGGTTGCTTGTCGGCGAGCGTCGCGCGCGCCTGATCGGTCGAACGCCCGGTGCGCCGCACAATCGTCGCGATGGTTGCGTCGGTCATCGGGGTGTCGACGTAGCCGGGACAGATCGCGTTGACCGTGACACCGGTCGGCGCGAGCTCGGCAGCAGCCGAGCGCACGAGGCCGAGTACTCCGTGCTTGCTGGCGGTGTACGCGGCGATGTAGGGCTCGCCGATGCGCGCCGCAGTGGATGCGATAACAACGACGCGTCCGAAGCCCGCGGCGCGCATGGCGGGCACTGCTCGGCGTAGGCATCGAAACGGCGCGGTCAGGTTGAGATCGAGCATGCGTTGCCACTCGTCATCGGTGATGCGGTCGAGTCGTGCGGACGTGCCGCTCCCCGCATTCGCGACGAGGACGGCGACCTGACCCCACTGCGACTCGACCTCGGTGAAGATGCGCTCGACTTCGGCACCGTCGGTCACGTCAGCGCTGATCGTGATCGTCTCCCCCGCGCACAGCTGTGCGGTTGCGGCGAGATCGTCCGCGCTGCGGGCAGTCAGCGCGACCCGCATCCCTGCGTCGCTCAGCCGGACGGCGATCGCGCGGCCGATGCCCCGTCCCGCGCCGGTGACCAGTGCGACGGTGCCGGCTTCGGTCATGGTCGCCACCGCCGGTGCGCGGTGCCGGTGGCGCCCGCGCGAATGAGTTCGAGGCGTGGACGAGGCCCGTCGCTGCGTCCGGTCTGTGGCTTGCGGGCGCCGGCATGCCACGGCAGCGGCCACTGCACAGCCGGGCCTGCGTAGTCCTGCTCGATGGCTGCGTGCAGCGTCCAGTTCGGGTCGTAGAGATGCGCGCGGCCGAGGGCGCACAGGTCGGCGCGGCCGGCGAGCAGGAGCGAGTTCACGTCGTCGTAGGACGAGATGATGCCGACCGCCATCGTCGCGATGCCGACCTCGTTGCGGATGCGGTCGGCGAACGGCGTCTGGTACGACGCGCCCGAACGCGGGCCGCTCGTCGGCCACGACCTGCCCCGTCGAGACGTCGACGATGTCGACACCCGCGGCGGCGAACGCCTTGGCGATCGCGACAGCCTCGTCGGCGTCGATGCCACCCGTCGTACCAGTCGGTCGCCGAGATGCGCACGCTCATCGGCTTGTGTTCGCGGCCACACCGCGCGGACCGCAGCGAACACTTCGAGCGGGAACCGCAGCCGGTTCGTCGAGCGACCCGCCGTAGTCGTCGTCGCGCCGGTTCGTCAGCGGCGAGATGAACGACGACAGCAGGTAACCGTGCGCGCAGTGCAGTTCGAGCAGGTCGAAGCCGGCTTCATCGCCGCGGCGTGCGGCCGCGACGAACTGGTCGCGGATCTCGGCGAGTTCGTCATGCGTCAGCTCGCGCGGGACTTGGTTCACACCGGGGCGGTACGAGATCGCCGACGGCGCGACGACGTCCCAGTTGTCGGCGGGCAGCGGGTCGTCGATGCCCTCCCACATGAGCTTCGTCGAGCCCTTGCGACCGGAGTGGCCGAGCTGCAGCGCCGATCTTCGCCTGCGACTCGGCGTGCACGAAGTCGGTGATGCGGCGCCAGTGTCGCGCCTGCTCGTCGGTGTAGATGCCCGCGCAACCGGGCGTGATGCGGCCGTCCGCAGACACGCACACCATCTCGGTCATCACCAGCCCGGCGCCGCCGAGCGCCTTGCCGCCGAGGTGCACGAGGTGGAAGTCGCTCGGGACGCCGTCGACGGCTTTGTACATGTCCATCGGCGACACGACGACGCGGTTGACGAGTTCGAGCGCGCGCAACCGGAACGGCTGGAACATCGGCGGCCGGGTTTCGCCCGTGCCGTTCCCGCGACTCGCCGCGTCCTGAGCGAACCATTCGTCGACCGCGCCGACGAACTCGGGATCGCGCACGCGCAGGTTGTCATAGGTGACGCGGCGGCTGCGCGTCATGATGTTGAACGCGAACTGCAGCGGATCCTGGTCGGTGTACTGCGTGAGGTTCTCGAACCATTCCAGGCTCGCCTGGGCGGCACGCTGGGTCGAGACGACGACCGGCCGGCGCTCTGCCTCGTAGGCCTCGAGCGCAGCGGGCACGTCGGGCTGTTCGTGCAGGCAGGCCGCCAGGGCAAGCGCGTCCTCCATCGCGAGCTTGGTGCCCGAGCCGATCGAGAAGTGCGCGGTGTGCGCGGCATCGCCGAGCAGCACGACGTTGTCGTGGCGCCAGGTCTCATTGCGAACAGTGGTGAAGTTGATCCAGCGCGAGTTGTTGGTGAGCACGTCGTGCCCCTCCAACACATCGGCGAACAACTCGCGGATCAGCTCGACCGACTTCTCGTCCGACTCGCCCGGCACGAAATCGCGATCGGCGAACGCGTCGAAACCTGCGCGGCGCCAGACCTCGTCGTTCATCTCGACGATGAACGTGCTGCCGTGACTGTCGTAGGGGTAGCCGTGGATCTGCATCACGCCGTGCGGGGTCTCGCGCACGTAGAACTTGAACGCGTCGAACACCTTTGTCGTGCCGAGCCACATGTACTTGCACTGCCGCGCTTCGAGGCTCGGGCCGAAGGTGTCGGCGTACCGGTTGCGCACACCTGAGTTCAGTCCGTCACAGGCGATGACGAGGTCGTAGTCGGACGACAGCTGCGCCACATCGGGCGCAAGGGCGCGGAAGTGGATTGTGACGCCGACGTCGAGGCAGCGCTGCTGCAGGATCTCGAGCAGACGCTTCCGGCTCATCGCGGCGAAGCCATGCCCGCCGCTCGTCAATACCTGCCCGCGGAAGTCGACGTCGATGTCGTCCCACTGCGCGAATTCGGCGCGCATCTGCGCGAAGATCTGCTCGTCGGCATGCTCGATCCCGCCGAGGGTTTCATCGGAGAACACGACGCCGAACCCGAACGTGTCGTCAGCCGCGTTGCGCTCCCACACGGTGATGTCGTGCGTCGGATCGAGCTGTTTCATCAGCGCGGCGAAGTACAAGCCGCCCGGGCCGCCGCCGATGACTGCGACCCGCATCAGGACGCTCCGCCCGGGGCCTGATTGCGCAACACGTAGCGCTGGATCTTGCCCGTGCTCGTTCGCGGCAGCGTCGGGACGAACTCGATTGCGCGCGGGTACTTGTACGGCGCGATCGACGCCTTCACGAACTCCTGCAATTCATGGCGCAGTTGCTCGTCGCCCGCCCGGCCATCGACGAGCACGACGTAGGCCGTGACGAGCTGCCCGCGCGCCTCGTCGGGCGCGCCGACCACAGCGCACTCGGCGACGGCGGGATGCGCGTTGAGCGCCTCCTCGACCTCCGGCCCGGCGATGTTGTAGCCGGACGAGATGATCATGTCGTCGCCGCGCGCGACGTAGGTGAAGTAACCGTCGGCGTCGCGCACGAAGATGTCACCGGTGAGGTTCCAACCGCGCTGGACGTAGTTGCGTTGACGCTCGTCGTCGAGGTAGCGGCATCCGGTCGGGCCCTTGATGGCCAGTCGCCCTGGCACGCCGGCCGGAGCGGGAAGCCCCTCGTCGTCGAGGATGGTCGCGCGATAGCCCGGCACGGCGATGCCGGTCGTCCCAGGACGGATGTCGTCGTCGGCAGCGCACACGAATACGTGCAGCAGCTCGGTGGAGCCGATCCCGTCGATCAGGCGCACACCGGTCGCGTCGTAGAACATCTCCCACGTCGCCTTCGGCAGGTGTTCACCTGCCGAGATCGCGCGTCGCAGGCCGCGCAGACGTTCGCCGTTGCCGCCGATGACCATCGCGCGGTATCCCGTCGGTGCGGTGAAACAGACGGTGACCTGGTGCGTCTGGATGTGGTCGGCGAGTTCGTCCGGCGTCGCCCGCTCGAGCAGCAACGTGCAGGCGCCGACGCGCATCGGGAACACGAGCAGGCCGCCCAGGCCGAAAGTGAACGCGAGCGGCGGCGTCCCGGTGACGACGTCGTCGGCGACGATGCGGAAGACGTGCTTGCCGACCGTATCGGCGATCGCGAGCACGTCGCGGTGGAAGTGCATGGTGGCCTTGGGACGACCTGTCGTGCCCGAGGTGAACGCCAGCAGCGCGACATCGTCCGCTGCCGTGTCGGCACTCGCCAGTGGCGCATCGGACTCGTCCGCGGCAGCCGACTGCAGTTCGGCGTAGCTGATCTTGGCGGCCGTGCCCAGGTCGGCCCGATCGAGTTCGTCGGCGAACCGGTCGTCATACAGCGCCAGGTCGACGCGAGCGATGCCGGCGATCGTGGTGAGCTCGTTGGCACGCAGCAACGGCATGGTCGACACGGCAACGGCGCCGATACGCAGCGTCGCCAGCCAGCAGATGACCAGCCACGGATTGTTCGGGCCACGCAGCAGGATGCGGTTGCCGGCAACGATGCCGTGGCGGTTGACGAGCGCGCGCGCGACACGGTCGACCTGTGCGCGCAGCTCGCCGTAGGTCCATGACTCGCCGGTCGGGGTGAGCAGGCACCGGCGGTCTGCGCCGTGGTCGGCGATCGTGCGGTCGAGAAGCTCGCTCACGCAGTTGAGCCGAGCGGGGTACTGCACGTCGTCGATGTCGAAGATCAGGTCGGGCCACTGATCGAGTGGAGGGAGGTGGTCGCGGCAGAACGTGTCGACGTGACCACTCGCGACGAGTTCCGACGAGTCCGGCGCCATCACACCAGTATGCCGTTATGCTGACGACAGTCAAGAATACGTCAGATAGGAATGCGCGTCATGAGCGTGTCGGTCGGCAGCCCGGCGCTGCCGCCGCGCGCGCTGATCGTGACGTTGTTCGGGCTCTACGCGCGCGAGTCGGGCGGGTGGCTGAGCGTCGCGACGCTGGTGAAACTGCTGGCGCAGGTGGGCGTGGACGAGCCTGCGGTGCGCTCGGCGATCTCGCGACTCAAGCGGCGCGGGGTGATCGCGCCGGAGCGTGTCGACGGCAGCGCCGGATACACGATCGGAGAGCACACCCGGCGCATGCTCGATCTGGGTGATCGCCGCATCTTCGACCGCCGGCAACCATCGCTCACCGACGGCTGGTTGCTTGCCGTGTTCAGCGTTCCGGAGGCCGAGCGCGACCAGCGACACCTACTGCGTTCACGCCTCGCGTGGTTGGGCTTCGGAACCGTCAGTGCAGGCACATGGATCGCGCCACAACACCTCGAGGACGAGGCGCGCGAGGCACTCGACGGCTTCGGCGCGTACGTCGAACTGTTCCGCGCCGACCACCTCGGCTTCGGCGTCCTTCCGGAGAAGATCGCGACCTGGTGGGACCTGGCGCGAACTGTCCTCGCAGTACTCGGACTTCGATCGCGAACACTCCGCCGTTCTCGCGTCGTGGCGACGGCGCCGCACCGTCGACGACGCCGACGCGTTCGGCGACTACGTGCGCACCCTCACCGCCTGGCGGCGCCTGCCGTACCTCGACCCGGGCCTGCCCGCGTCGCTGCTCCCCGCCGGCTGGGCCGGCACCCGCGCCGCCGAGACCTTCGAGGCGATCCGCACACGCCTGGCCGACCCGGCACACCGCTTCGTCGATGCAGTGCGAACCTGAGGCACCCGTATCCTTCGAGGCGGTCAGCCCTCGTAGCTCAGGGGATAGAGCGCCGGACTCCTAAGCCGGGCGTCGCAGGTTCGAATCCTGCCGGGGGCACCCTTCGAGATCTTCGATCCCGGTTTCCGGTTCCTTCCGGTTTCAAACTTGGCGGAGTAGCGTCGCGCTCCGTCGGAGCGAGATAGTTGACGACTCAACGGAGCGTTGACAATGGCGGATGCTGTTACATCGACCGCGCCACCCGGTCTGCGTAGGGACGCGATCGGTCTGCGTGAGGTGCTCTTCCAGAGCATGACCGACATGGCGCCGGGTGCCGCCATCGCAGCCTCGATCCCGTTCGGCGTCGGGTATGCGGGCGGCGCGCTGCCGCTGTCGGTCTTGATCGCGCTGGTCGCGTGCCTGCTCACCGCGTTCTGCATCGGCGAGCTGGCCAAGAACCTGCCCGGTGCCGGGTCGCTCGGCCTCTATGTCTCGCAGGGGCTGCACACGAGTCTCGGGTTCCTCACGTCGTGGGGTTATCTCTTGATCGGGCTGATGATCTCGCCGTTGGTGCTGCTGCAGCTGGGCTTCACGACCGCGTCGACGATCAATTCCGAGTGGTCGAGCTACCCGGCCGATCTGTGGTGGCCGTGGACGATCCTCGGCACGCTGATCGTGGTTGCTGCCGGACTGTATGGCGTTCGGGCGTCCGCGGTGCTGGGTACCGTGCTCGGACTGTTCGAGATCCTGGTCTTCGTCGTCCTCGCAGTGTTCTTCGTCGTCCATGCCGGCAGCCACAACACGCTGTCGGTGTTCAGCACGAAGTACACGCCGTCCACGCTCCACGGCGCGACCGGCGTCATCGGTGGGTCAGTGTTCGCGCTACTCGGGTTCGGGGGATTCGAGGGCGCGACCCCGCTCGCGGAAGAAGCCCGCGACCCGCGCCGCACGATCCGCCGCGCTGTGATCGGCGCGACCTTGCTCGTCGGCTTGCTGTATGTGTTCACGACCTACGCCGTAGACGTCGCCTACGGTCCGGCGAAGTTCGCGACCTTCTCGACAGCAGGCGCGAATTCGTGGCAAGGATTGGCACGCTCGCTCTACGGCTTCTTCTGGTTCTTCGTCTTCCTGGCCATCGTCAACTCGACGATCGCGAACGCGAACGCGGGCGTCAATGTCGCCAGTCGCACGGGCTACGCCATGGGACGCATCGGAGCACTTCCCTACGCGTTCGCACGCGTGAGCCTGCGACACCGCTCGCCTTACATCGCGATCGTGGTCACCGGCGCGCTCACGCTGGTGATCTCGCTCGTCCTCGGATTCAAGTACAACCCCACGAACGCGTTCGGGATCGTCGGCAGCGCCCTGGTGATCATGCTGGTGTCGATCTACATCATCGTGGACGTTGCCTGCATCGCGTACTTCCTGCGTCGGCGTCGGCACGAGTTCAATCCGATCTCGCACATACTCGTCCCGTTGTTGGGCATCGCGGCATTCGTACCGGGCTGGTTGTTCGCCGTCGGGTGGAACCCGTTCGGGTGGTCGTTCATAGCGTCACTGGCCTATCCGGCTTCGCTGGCAGTACGTGGAGCGGTGATCTGGATGATCATCGGCGTGATCTATCTGGCGGTGCTCTACGCCGTCAAACCTGCGCGCGTGTCCGAGCTGGCACGCGTCCACCTCGACGAAGAACCCGTCCCGACTGCCGTGCAGACCAATGGCTGATCCGGTCGTCCGCACCTTCCGACCTGAAGCCTCGGAATACGTCTGGACCTTCGGCGGCGCACCACCGCTCGCGCGAATTGCGCCCGGAACGATTTTGGAGCTGTTCACCGAAGACTGCTTCGCCGGACGGGTCACGGGCGTCGACGACCTGGTGTCGGAGGTCTGCGAATTCCCGTACGTCAATCCGCAGACCGGTCCGTTCTACGTCGAGGGTGCCGAGCCCGGCGACACACTGGCGGTGCATTTCGTCTCGATCAAACCGGCTCGCGACTGGGCGGTCTCGACAACCGTCCCGCTCTTCGGTGCGCTGACCTCGACCCATCTGACCGCCACGTTGCAGGATCCGTTGCCCGAGGTCGTGTGGATCTGGCAGCTGGACCGCGCACGCGATCTGTGCCGGTTCGAATCCAGGTTCGGCGACTGGCAGGTCGACCTGCCCATGGTGCCGATGCACGGCACGGTCGGAGTGGCGCCGGCCAACCTCGAGGTGCGCTCGGCACTCGTCCCCGACGCGCACGGCGGCAATCTGGACACGCCCGAGATGCAGTCCGGCGTCACGTGCTACTTGGGCGTCAATGTCGAGGGTGCGATGTTCTCGATAGGCGACGGTCACGCCCGGCAAGGCGAGGGCGAGACCTGCGGGGTTGCCGCCGAGTGCGCCATGGACACAGTCGTGATCGTCGACCTCATCAAGGGCGTTCCCTGTCCGTGGCCGCGGCTGGAGTCCGACACCCACCTCATCAGCACCGGCTCTACGCGCCCGCTCGAAGACGCCTTTCGGATCGCCCAGGTCGATCTCGTCCAGTGGCTCGAGGCCGAATTCGGTCTCCACACCCTGGACGCGTATCAGCTTGTTTCGCAGGCCGTCGAATCGCCGCTGGCCAATGTCGTCGACACCAACTACACCTCGGTTGCCAAGCTCCGTAAGCAGTGGCTGCCGCAACGCTCGGTGATGGACGGTGCACACGCCCGGCTCACCGAGCTGGCGAGCGGATACCTCAGCGCGTCCTAGTACTGCGCCTCGAGCAGCAGGAAGCACCCGTCGTGGAACGGCGCGGTCTTGTATTGCGTCGACTTCGCCAGAGCGGGCTGGTACATCAGCTGATTCGCTCCGCCACCCGAGCAGCGCTCGAAGCTGGTCGAATTCGAGTAGATCGCGAGGTACTCGCCCTTCTTGACGGCAATATGCACGGTGAACGCCTCGACCTTGTACGGTCCGCCGTTGTCGACTCCGCCTTGACCTTGATAGGTGATTTTGCGGCCGATGGCGACGATGCGCGACGATCCGGTGTCGTTCTTGATCGACGCCGGCTTTACCTGGGCGATTTCGATTCTGAACCACCCCGAATCCCCAGCAACGATTTTGATCTTGTGGACAATTCCGTCCTTCGGCGCGAGCTGCCCGGTGTTCGGGGCGTGGTAGGCCTGCATGAGGATCCGCGTGCAGGCACCGGCTTTGCCCGTTGTTTCGCGGCACGCGTGGGGCGAGAACGAGTTGGACGGTTGGATCGAGCCGTTGAGCTTGGCCCCGAACGTCACTGGTGTCGGCGCCGCGGAAACCCCACGCGGAAATGCCGCAATAGCCATGATCAATGTCGCGATCAACGCGACGATGATCTTCTTGTGATGCCGTCCAGCCATGTGCCGCCCCCGCGCTAGTTGGGTGCAACCTAGAACCAGCAGCTCGTGAGCACAAGAAGCAATTTCTGAATAATCTATTTCGCGCGCGAATGATCATTCAGCGATGTGCCGGCTCTTTTCGGTCATAACGCTCAGACGCCCCGACGGCGACGCGCCGACGCTGTCTTGCCTGATACCCGACACCGAGCGTTGACTCCACCGTCAGGAGGCCAGACAGGCCTCCTAACGACCGAGGGAGGTCGCAATGAAGCGATTCCTCGCCGCGGGAAGCGCGGCTGCAACGGCGGTGTTGTCGATGGTGGCTCTGGGCCACCTGGATCCCGCCTCCGGGTCGGTTGCATTGGGGACGAGTCCCACCGTGAGGGTCGCCGGCTATCAACACTGGTGCAGTACGAACGGGATCACCTGCTCGGATCCGAACCTGAACTGGGACGAGTACCCGCAGTATCAGAAGCTCGTGAAAGCCGGAGTAACGCTGTGGCCCTATATCGGCCACGACGAGCCGTCCGTCCAGTTCTTCTCCAACCGGCCCGGCTCGGGAAACAACCTCCGGTACCAACTTCGTCTGCCGAAGGATCCGCCGACGAAACCGCAGCAGGCCGGCGAGGGCGGCAACTGGAACTTCCAACAGCGCATCACCTTCTGGTTCGGCATGCAGCTGTGTGACGACCAGGGAGCACCGAACCCCGACGGTGCAGCGCAGGATGGTCACGCAACGATCCCGTGCAAGCCGGACAGCAACTCCAACATCTACGCGAGCCCGAACAAGAACAGTTCGCACTACTTCGGGCTCGGCCCCGGACAGGGCTTCATGGAGATGCAGTTCTATCCACCCGGTTGGGTTCCGTGGCCGGCCGGCATCGGTTGCGACGCGACGCACTGGTGCGCGTCGCTCAACATCGACACGTTCCAGGACAACGAGAACACCAACGCGCTCAACAACAACGCCTGCTTGAACACGGTCGGTCCCGAACCGGCGAACTTCGCCTTCCTGACCAAGAACGGCAGGTCGACGGCACCGGCCAACGCCGCGCATCCTGAGCACTTCACGCCGAATCTCAAGCAGGACTTCCTGATGAACCCCGGCGATCAGTTGCAGATGCACATGTTCGACACGAAGTTCGGGCTGAAGATCGTCGTCGACGACGCGACCACGCACAAGACCGGCTCGATGACGGCGAGCAAGCTCAACGGTTTCGGCTCGCCCCTGTTCCAGCCGAACGCGTCGAAGTGCACGATGCATCTGCAGGATTTCCACCCGATGTACAGCACCGCGACGGCCGCCGGTCGCAACTTCAACGCGGCGCACACCGGCAACATCTCGTTCGCTGACGAGATCGGGCACTTCGAGTACTGCGCCAAGGTCAACAACGACGCGCTCGGCACGTGCGCCAAACCGCTCGGCGACGACACGAACGACGGCGACAACGCTGGTCCGGATCCCGCCGGCGACGACGTGTTCTGTCTACCGGCCTCTGCGTCGGTGCGGGTCAAGATCGGCGGCTGCCTCAACACCGATGGCGACTTCGACAGCGTCAGCTACAAGTTCTCGTGGCCGGGTTCGTTGACCAATCCGACGGCCGACCGGCTGCTCAACGCACAGCCGATCCGGTTCACGAGTCCGTTGACGAACGGGCATCCGTTCTCGACACTCGCGTTCGAGTCGAACATCAGCAGGAGCGAGTCGGATGACACCGAGTTCCGTCACTCGACACCGTGCCAGCGGCACCTGCAGAATCCGGCCGACCCGAACCCGGGCACGGGCTGCGTGAACCCACCGCCGGGATCGAACCTGTACCCCGTCTACAGCACCACCAACTCCGGTGGGTCGTGCTGGTTCCAAGAGGGTGGCCCGTTCCTGCCGGGCGCGAACTACCAGTACGGACGCAGCGCCCACGCGCTCTACGGCCCGCTGCGCGCGATCTCCTATCCCACCGCCCCGTTCGGGACGGTGACCAAGAGGTACAACGATTTCCGGAGCCCGACGCGCTCGCTCAAGTGCACGCCGTGATCGGCTAGACCGGGACACAGTGGTGGTGCGGCGGCCTGCGCTTGCGGTGCAGGCCGCTACCTCCGCCGGGTGCGGACGACACCGACAAAGCCGCTCGGGCAGGTGAAGTACTGACCTGGGACTACCCGTACTGGTCGCCAGAAGGATCCGGCAGCGTCAACCGGGCAGCGGACGTGTGCGTAACCATCGGAATCGAGCAGCGCATTCTGCGGGATCTGCACCTCACCACTGCCCGGGTACAACGCGTACATCGGAGCCCACTTCGCCGAACGCGGATGACTCGGCCTGTGGTGCCGCGCATGATGCGCCGGCATGCGGCTAGGCGTCGGCGACACTGATGCGGGCGAATCTCCCAGCGCCACGTTCGTCGGTGCGCGGTGTAGGTACCACGTCGCCGCCGTGCCAAGCGCGACGATCGCCGACAAGGTCGGTAGCAGCATGCGCTGCCACGTCCGAGGTCGGCACGAACGACGAGCCCTACCTCGACGGCTTGCTCGGCGTCGAGGCTTCATCGCCATCGGCTGCCACCGTGCCGCGTCGCGATCCCGCCCGCTGTACACGGCGAGCCGGGTGTCTCGCGGAAGGGCATCGAACGCTTTCGAGAGGGCAGCCGCTCGCTTCCAGTCGCCTCGCGCGGTGGCGGCGCCGACCGCGCGCTCGTACGCATCTCGCAGGTGCGCGGCGTCGCTGTCGTGCGGCAGGCCCAACAGAGAGAAGATCGATTCTGTCTCCACGCCCGCACTATCGGCAGCTCGCCGCCATGATCAACGGCGAGCTGGTACCTAATGCGGCCGTTAGTCGTGGGAGGTGTTGCGGGGGCGTCCTACGCCCGTAGTACGCCCACGGAAGGACACTCCCTGCCACGCGCCTAGCGCTGCACGCGATAGCGCAGATGCAGCACCCGCTCGCCCTGGATCACGACGTCGGGCTCGTCGAGCGGCACTTGCGCATCGAGTCGGCCGAAGTAGCGCTTGCCCGCACCGAACACAACCGGCACGACGTCCATCGCGACCTCGTCCACGAGCCCGAGTGCCAGCGCCTGTCCGCCGACCTCGCCGGCGGTGAGCGCCACGTCGCGGTCACCCGCGCGCGCCTTCGCCTCGGCGATCGCCTCGCCGATGTCGGTGAAGAACGGGACGTCGGCCTCGGGGTGCCAGCCGTCGGGCTTGGGCCGATGCGACACGACGACGAGGTGGTCGCCGGCCGGCGGCTTCGCGTCCCATCCATTGGTCAGGTCGAACAGGTGGCGTCCCATCACCGTGGCGCCGATGCGTCCCCACATCGGACGGACGTAGCCGGCCGACGCCGGGCTCACCTTGAACGGGCCGCCGTCGACGATCGCTTCCGTGCCGCCGAAGTACCAGTCGAACAGCGGGCCGACCTCGTCGTTCGCGTCGGCGATGAAGCCGTCGACCGACACCACCGCGTGCATGAAGACCGCCTGCGTGAAGGCCGCGCTCATGCCTGCACCTTGTCGAACTCGACCTCGGACGAGGCCGAAACCTCGGGCACGGACGGCGGTTGCGGCTTGGTCAGCAATGCTGCACCCAGCACGACCGCCGCGACGATCAGCCCCGTCGCGATCCAGAACGCGAGGTGATAGCCGCCCATCAGCGAGTCGACGACCGAGTGTCCGGACGCCGCCAGGTTCGTGGATCGTGTCGTCGAGAGCGTGGCGAGCACGGCGAGCCCGAGCGCGCCGCCGACCTGCGCCGTGGTGTTCACCAGCCCGGAGGCCAGCCCGGCCTGCTCCATCTTGACGCCTGACATCGCCAACCCGACCAGCGCCGGGAAGCACGTCCCCGCGCCGAGGCCGAGCAGCGCCATCGTCGGGAGCAGTTGCGTGACGTAGGACGCGTCGGCCGGAGCAAGTGCGAACAGCGCCAGCCCGACCGCCATCAGGACGAGGCCCGCGAGTGATGTCGTGCGCGCACCGAAGCGGCTGATCAGCTTCTCCGAGTACCGCACCGACAACGTCCCCATGCACACGGTCACCGGTAGGAACGCGAGCCCGATCTCCATCGCGTCGTAGTGCTTGACGTTCTGCAGGTACAGCGTGCCGAGGAAGAATGTGCCGAACATGCCGGCGGCGCCGATCACCTGGATCAGGTTGGCGCCGACCAGGTTGCGCGAGCGGAACAGTTCGAGTGGCATCAGCGGGCTCGCCGCGGTGGCTTGCCTGACTACGAACGCAACGAGCAGCGCGACACTCACGGCACCGAGACCGAGGGTCTGCACCGACAGCCAGCCGTCCTCGGCCGCGGGCTTGACGATCGTGTAGACGCCGAGCATGAGCGCCGACGTCACGAGCGCCGCGCCGACCACGTCGGCGCCCTGTGCGAATCCGAGGCCCTTGTCCGCGGCGACCAGGCGCAGTGCCGCGAGCGCGACCACGGCGCCGACCGGGACGTTGACGAAGAAGATCCAGTGCCAGCTCACGGCCTGCGTGATCGCGCCGCCGGCCAGCAGTCCGACGGCCCCGCCGGCTGATGCGACGAACGCGAAAACGCCGATGGCCTTGGCCTGGTCGCGCGGCTCGGGGAACATCGTCACGATCATGCCGAGCACGACCGCCGACGTGAGCGCACCGCCGGCGCCCTGCACGAAGCGAGCGATCACGAGCATCTGCTGATTCACTGCGAGCCCGCACACGGTGGAGGCGAGCGTGAAGACCGCCAACCCGGTGAGGAAGATGCGACGCCGTCCGGCCAGGTCGCCGAGCCGGCCGGCGAGCAGCAACAGTCCGCCGAAAGCGATCAGGTAGGCGTTGACCACCCACGCGAGGCTGGACGAGTCGAAGTTCAGTTCGGTCTTGATCGACGGCAATGCCACGTTCACGATCGTCGCGTCGAGAACGATCATCAGCATGCTGCCGCAGAGCACGTACAGCGCCAGCCAGCGCCCGCGATCGGCGCTGCGAGCGCCGTGGTCGTAGTCGGTGGTCATTTCGTCCTCATCCCTCACGTCGAGATCCCTCACGTCGAGTACTTGTCATTCGCTCGTCGAACGGACCGTAACCAAATCGACTCACTTTTGACAAGTTAGTAGTCCTAAAAAGTGATTCCGTAGTATCGTGACCGGATGGCGACCAATCGGACGTACGAGGATTCCTGCGGCGTGGCCCACGGACTCGAGCTCGTCGGCGAGCGCTGGGCGATGCTCGTGGTGCGCGAACTGATGCTCAGCGCGAAGCGATTCGGCGACATCAAGGACGGTCTGCCGGGCATCAGTGCCAACGTCCTCTCGCACCGGCTGGACGAGCTCGAGAAGGCGGGTCTGGTGACCCGGCGCAAGCTGCCCAAGCCCGCCGCCGTCTGGGTCTACGACCTCACCGACTGGGCGCGCGAGCTCGAAGCGGTGATGCAGTTGTTCGGGCGTTGGGCGGCCCGCGACCCCAACCATCGCAAGGATCTGCACTTCGGCGTGACGTCGCTGGTGCTGTCGTTGCGCACGAACTTCGACCCGTCACTCGCCGACGGCGTGAAGCTCACCATCGCGCTGCACCCGAACGACGAGTCCTACCTCGCGCAGGTTGCACGCAAGCGGCTCACGATCGAGGCGGGTGAGCCCGCCGACCCGGACGCGGTCGTCGCCGGTGATCCGAGAATGTTCGCGGCTGTCACCTACGGTGGCCTCGCGCTTGCGGACGCAATCGTCGGCGGTCAACTTGTCGTCGAGGGCGATGTTGCCGCGGCACAGACGTTCTTCGGTCTGTACACGTTGCCGCCGGTCGTGGGCGCCGAGCCGGCCAGCGCTACCGCCTAGTCACCGACGCCGCGCCGGCGTCGCGCCGGCGTCGCCGCGTGCGCGCCGGCCCCCGGTGCTTTGCGGGCGAACAGATTCGCAAAGGCGAACGACTTGCATCGGCTCGTCGGCGTGACGCCTTCGCAGGGCGGATCACCGGCGGAGGATCCCGCGGCCACGAGCAATTCGTCCCGCCCGGCCGATCGCGCATGGAGCCTCACCACAGCGCGCATTGTTTTTCCCGCCGCGATGGTGCCGACCTTCCACACCACGCTCGGCTTCCCGCTCGAGGCGGACGCGGTTGCGGCCGGCGAGTCCCAGCGAGAGCCCCAGCGGGGGCGCGCGATTGCGCTGCGACCGGCGGACGGCGCCGGTAGCTGTTTGCCGCTGAACCCCACGATCGTGAAGTGCGCCGCACGCACCTCGACCAGCGCGAGCCCGCGCACCGCGGGGTCCGGGCCATCGTTGCGGATCGAGACAACGATGCGGCCGGCATGACCTACTGCCACGTGCAGTGGGTGCGGCGCGATGCTGACGATGAGATGCGCCTCGCCGGTGAACTGCACCGAGCCGCGCACAGTGTTGTCGTCGCGGTTGGCCTCGAGGCGGTTGTCGGCCAACGCGGTAACGGCAAACGTGCCGACGTGGCCGACCGGTGCCTTCGACGTCGGTTGCACCGGTATGTCGATCAACGCGTTGGTCCCCGTCGCAACCGCGCCGAGTGCGCAGCGTACGACATGGCTGGCAACCGTGGCGCAGCGCAATTTGACCCCGCCGGTGTCGACGGGGCTGAGGTACTCGTCGTCGCGATAGATCCCGAACGAGCGGTCGATCTTCATCCCGACGGGCAGCGTCATTGTCAGCGCCGCTGCCGACGCGATGCCACCCGTGTTGGACAGGATTGCTTGGTAATCGGCGTCTACGCCCGTCCCGAGCGGCAGGACGCGGCTCTCGCCGCTGCCGGACGGTCGCGTCAGCGTCAGGTCCGGCATCGCAAGCGGGATCTGTGGCGATCGGGCGTGGCGGGTCTGGCGGCCCATTGCGTAATCGACAACGGCGTAGGCCGCCGCCGATCCCGTCGGCAGGCTCCCGACATGGAAGTTGAAGGTGACCGTGTGGTTGCCGACTGCGAGCGCTCCGCCATGACTCGAGGTGGCGCCGGTACCGAGCCGGATGCGCAGCCCACTGCCGGATTGATCGACCTTCGTGTGTGCTGGGTAGGCCCCGTCCACCTTGACGCTCGATGCGTAGGCGGACAGCCCTTCGGGCTGGAACGCGGTCAGTACGACCTGCTCGGCCGAGGCGTCGCCGACCGAGATCGTGTAGGTGACCTGGTCGGTCGACGGTGCATGGGTGGGGACGGCAGCACCGCCCACCACGGTCACCTGCGGGCTCACGTCCGCCCGCACGGGCAGGGCTGCAACCAACCCACCGGCGAAGGTCAATCCTGCCGTGAGCACTATGAACGGGCCGGACCGGATCGACACCTCGGGACCCCCTGACGGTGCACGTCCCGAGGCGATTCCCGGTCGGTGACCTCGAAACCCTAATGCACGGTTCCGGCGGGGCCAAGATCGTTAAATGGAAGTGAAACAGAGTCCGTACGTCGTTCGTGTGCGGCCCGAGCTAGCGAAAGAAGCGCCGCCGCCTGCGGGTGTGCAGTCGCGGTTCGCCGGTGACCATGCGGGTGCGCAGCCATCCGTTGTGCTGCTCGAGGCGCGACAGTTCTTCGCCGAGCCACGCAGCGCTCGGCGGACGTTCCTTGGGATCGGGGTTCATTCCCCACACGACCAGGTCCGACAGTTCGAGCGGCACGTCCTGCGACAGGACCGGACGCACGCCGCCGGCGAGGATGCGGAGGCTCACGGCCGCGGGCGATTCCCGGTCGTACGCGCGGAACGCGGGGCGTCCCGAAATCATCTCGTAGAGCGTCGAGCACAGGCCGTAGACATCGGTACTCGGGGTGGGCGGTTCACCGAGCAGCAGCTCAGGTGCCGTGTGCGTAGTTGTCTCGTGCGCGGTGACGAACGAGTCGTCGCCGTGGTCGGCAACGGTCGCGCTGAAATCGGCCAGGACGGGCTCGTCGAACTCGGTCAGCAGGATGTTCTGCGGACGCACCGCGCAGTGCACCAACCCGGCCCGGTGCAGAGTCTCGAGCGCGCCGGCGATCTTGATTGCGATGGACACGGCGCCGGGGACGGTGAGGCGCTGCTCGCGGATCGCGTCGGCGACCGAGCCGGGGCACGCTTCGAGCACGAGTGCGGGACGACCGTCGGCGAGTTGTGTGCGGTGGTAGAGCGTGACGATGTGCGGGTGGGTGCCGAGCATCGCGAGGTAGGCGGCCTCGCGCTCGAGCCCTTCGTGCGCCACCGCGGGCGCACCGTCGTCGAGGACTTTCACGACGACGCCGCGACCGGTGCCGATTTCGCGCGCAGAGTAGATCGACGTCGAGCCGATCCGGTCCATTAGTTGCATACCGGAAAAGCGCGGCGCGTCGTGAGCTCCCGGCATGTGCGCGTGCGACGTCGCGGTGATCTCCACTTCCCCTCCTCGCCCGAGGGTACTTCACCTAATCTTTACGGGCGAGGTTCGGTGTCATGCTTTGGCCAACTCGAGTAGATCCTGCTCGACACCACGTCCTTCGCACCAGAGCGCAGTGAAGTTCGCGGGCAAACCAGTCACGGCACGACGGTGACCGGCCATTTCGCGTCCCGGACGAGCCGGCCGGCCAGCGAACCCACCAACCGGTGTCCTGACTGGGTGGAGGCGCCCACGACGATCGCGTCGACCTTGAGATGTTCCGCGACCCGAACGAGTTCGAGGTAGGGGTTGCCGCGGCGGCGCACGAAGCTGGTCTTGATCCCGATGCGGTCCGCGTTCTGGGCGATCTGGGCCTCGATATCGCGCGCGATCTGTTCGTGAGCCTGGATCAGCGCCCCGGCTGTCGCGGCCATCCCGGCCGCTATCCCTCCGGTCGGCGCGACGAAGAGCACGACCAGATGTGAGCCCTGGCGGCGTGCGAGCCCGGCCGCGTAGGCACCCGCACGCAGCGAGGTCTCCGAGCCGTCGACACCAACGAGGATCCGGGTTGGTCCGTCGGTGCCGAGTTCGAAGGTCTGCGGTCCCGAACTCACCCGTTCACGCTCTCATGGGGGAACAGAGCGGGCGAGTCACCCTGTTGTGACCGTGTGGTCGACGAGCAGTTCGCGTACTCGAATCTGAGCACCCGCCCGCGCGGGCGGTTCGTCACGCTCGCCGGACGGGTGCTGCCCGGGATCGCGCGTGTGCAGGCCGATGTCGAGCCGTTCGCCGCGCAGTGGCGCAGGGCGAATCTCGCCGCGCTCGAGTCGACCGGGCCGCTCTGGATCGCGCTCGGCGACTCGCTGTCGCAGGGCATTGGTGCGTCCGCATTCGATCGCGGCTGGGTCGGCCAATTGCACACGCGCTTCGCCGAGCACGGCACCCCGGTGCGCCTCGTCAATCTCAGTGTCAGCGGCGCCCGCACCGCGGACGTGCTCGACGTGCAGATCCCCGCATTGTCCGAGCTTGCCGAGCGCGATGCCTGGCCTGACCTCGTCACGCTGATGATCGGGTCCAACGATCTGATGGGTCGGCGGTACCGCGACCGGATGCCCGAGCGGATGGACCGCATCCTGCGTCAGCTCCACGCCGGCTCCCTCGTCACCACGCTGCCGAACCCGACAGCCACTGCGAACGCCGTCAACGCGGTGATCGAGCACGTCGCGTCCGACCGTGGGTTGGTCGTTGCAGAGCTGCGTCAACCACGCACGGCCTCGTGGCGCGGAAAGCTCGCGGCCGACCACTTCCACCCGAACGACCGCGGGTACGCCGCGCTCGCGGATGTAGTCGAAAGCACCATCAACAATTCCGGAAAAGAATTCATTTAAATGGCAAGCGAGGCCTTTCAACGTATGAGGTCGAAAGGCCCCGCCGGATCCGGTTGCGCTGCACGTCGATCGCTCGTCGTGCCCGCTTCCCAGAACCATCACCGACACCAAGATTGGTGAGAATCTCCCGGTCTCCCAGGCGATTCTCTCTCGAAGTCTCCCTCGATCCGATCCTCGCCGTCGGCAACGTGCACAGTTCTATCCGCTCGCCAGGGGGTCGCGCAAGGGTTTCGCGCAAGTATTTCCGCGTGAATTCTGGGTGGCTGTCGGTTGTCCCCAGGGCAACCGAATTCATCCCCAACTCACACCGAGTTTTACACGGGTTCGTCCACATGGTTGTCCACAGTTGTGGGCAACCCTCAACGCGCGGTCGATTCACAGTCGCGCAGGACGCGGAGGATGTTGCCACGAGTCAACGCGGCGAGGTCGGCCTCGGACCACCTCCGCTTGATCAGTTCGGCGATCAGCGCCGGGTAACCGGTGACGTCGGTGAGCCCGTCGGGCATGGCCTCGCACCCGTCGAAATCGCCGCCCAGCCCGACGTGGGCGATGCCGGCGACGTCGCGGACGTGGTCGACGTGGTCGGCGACGTCGGCCACGGTCGCCACCGGTGCAGGGTGGCGGCGCTCGTAGTCGGCTGACGCGGCCATGTGGGCGTCCCAATCACGAGGGTCCTGGCCGCGCTCGGTCATTTCTGCGAGCACGGCGTCGTCCCACTCCTTGCAGGCCCTCGACACGAACTGCGGCACGAAGGTCACCATGCACACGCCGCCGTTACCGGCCAGCGTCGTGAGGACGTCGTCAGGGGCGTTGCGGACGTGGTCTGTGACGGCACGTGCGGACGAATGGCTGAAGATCACCGGCGCGGTCGATGTCTCGAGCGCGTCGCGCATCGTGGACGGGGCGACGTGCGAGATGTCGACGAGCATGCCCAGGCCGTTCATCTCGGCGACGACCTCACGCCCGAAGTCGGTCAGACCGCCGTGTTCTGGCTTATCTGTGGCCGAGTCTGCCCACGGCACGTTGTCGTTGTGGGTCAAGGTCATGTACCGCACACCGAGTGAGTGCAGCACGCGCAGCACGGCGAGCGAGCTGTCGATGCTGTGCCCGCCCTCGGCGCCCATCAACGACGCCACGCGATGTTCGGCAAAGGCCCGTTCGACATCGTCGGCACCGAGCGCGAGCTGAAGGTGGTCGGGGTACTCGGCGACCATGTGCAGCACGAAGTCGATCTGCTCGAGCGTCGCAGTGACCGCCTTGTCACCGGTGAGCTTGCTCGGCACGAACACCGACCAGAACTGGCCACCGACCCCTCCGTCGCGCAGCCGGACGAGGTCGGTGCGCGTGCGGGTCTGGCGCCGGTCGAGCGGGTAGGCCGCGGTGTCGTAATTGTTGAGTTCGCGCATCGCCCACGGCAGGTCGTTGTGGCCGTCGATGACCGGGTGCGCGGCGAGCAGCTCCCGCGCAACAGCGATGCTCATGCAGTGACCGACTCGGTCGCCTCGAGATGGGTGAACTCGACCCCGTGCGGGCCGGCGATCGAATGGATCTGCCCCTCCACGATGTTCGCGTAGACAGCGGTGACCAGGCTGTCGTGGATCTGGTGAACCCGGGGTGCGCGCACCGAGATGGCGAAGTCGACGACCTCGGACGACTTCGACCATGGGGCGTTGGTGGGCAGCAAGAGTGTGCTGACCGGCTCCGCCGGAACCGCGAACGAGTCGCCGGGGTGGTAGACGCCTTCGACCAGATAACCCACGTTCGCGATGATCGGAATCATCGGATGGATCAGCGCGTGCTGGCCGCCGTGGGTCGTGACGGTGAACCCGCCCGCGTCGAAACGTTCGCCGGGATTGACGGCGCGGATCTGCTCGCCGAACTCGGCGCTCAGCCCGTCCGCGACAGAGCCCGGTGCGAACAGCGCAAGTCGCGAGTCGGCCTGCAACGCGGCACGGACCTTGTCCGCATCGATGTGATCGGCGTGCTCGTGGGTGATCAGGACGGCACGAGCACCGTCCAGCGCCTGCTCGACCTCGCTGAACGCGCCGGGATCGATGACGAGGCTGCGGTCACCGTCGTCGAGCCGGACGCACGCGTGCGTGAACTTCGTCAGCTGCATCAGATGTCGCGATCGTCGTCGACGACGTGCATCGCGGCTTCCTCGGCCGAGCTGCCGTATCCCGCGCTCCCGACATCTTCGGCGACCTCGTCGGTCTCGGTCCGTTCGCGCGCGCCCTCGTCCGGTGCGACCAACCGACCGGCCCGTCGCTCGCCCTCGACGTCGTCCTCGTCGTTGTCCCAGACCTCGGGCTCCTCCTCGGCCAGGTGCTGATCGAGCGACTCGCCCTCGATGGATTCCTCGACGGTCTCGCCACGCCAGCTGTGCGAGGCGCGTTCGGGCGGTGAGTAGCCGGCGTCCAGCGGATCCTCGGTGTTGTCTCCCGTCAGCGTTTCGGACGGGTCGACCTGGTCGTTCCCGGCGAACCCGCCCACGTAGATGTCGTCGCTGCGCCGATCGTCGTTGTCGCTCATGGCCTCCAGCCTGCCCCGTTACCGTGTCAGATGCACAGGGCAGGCTCGCTCTATGAGCTCCGTCCTATGGCTGCGCCGCGATCTCCGGCTGCGAGACCAGCCGGCGCTGCACGAAGCTGCGCACGACGGCCCCGTCGTCGCGCTGTTCGTGCTCGACCCGGCATTGCTGAATCCGGCCGGTGCCCCGCGGGTCGCATTCCTGTACCGCACGCTGCGCGATCTGGACGAGAGGCTGCGCGAGCACGGCGGCAAACTCCTGGTGCGTCGCGGCGACCCCGTCAGCGTGGTGCCGAAGGTCGCTTCCGAGGCGAAGGCAGAGACGGTGCACGTCAGTGCCGACTTCGGTCCGTACGGATCACGCCGCGATGAAGCGGTCGACAGGGCGCTCGGCGACGTGCGCTTCGTGCGCACCGGGTCGCCCTATGCGATCAGCCCTGGCCGCGTGCTCAAGGGCGACGGCCTACCGTTCAAGGTCTACACGCCCTTCTATCGCGCGTGGGTCGAGCACGGTTGGCGCAAACCCGCCGCGACCATCACCGGACGCGTCGACTGGCACACCGATCTCGACGGCATCGACATCCCGAACGACCCGGCGCTGCCGAAGTCGCTCGAGCTGCCGGCTGCCGGTGAGGACGCCGCGCTCAAGGCCTGGCGGGCGTACCGCTCATCCGGTCTGGGCACCTATCGCAACGACCGTGACCGTCCCGACCTCGACCGCACGTCCCACATGTCTGTCTATCTGAAGTGGGGCTGCATCCATCCGCGCACCTTGCTCGCCGACCTGGGCGAGCACGACGAGACATACCGCAAGGAAGTCGCGTGGCGCGAGTTCTACGCAAACGTGCTGCATCACTGGCCCGACAGCGCACGCGAGTACTTCTTGCCGCAGTTCAAGGCGATGAACTACGCCCGTGCGAACACGAAGGCTTTCGACGCCTGGCGCGACGGACGCACGGGTTACCCGATCGTCGATGCGGGGATGCGCCAGCTGCTCGCGCAGGGGTGGATGCACAACCGGGTGCGCATGATCGTCGCGTCGTTCCTCGTCAAGGACCTGCACATCGAGTGGCAGCACGGTGCTCGGCATTTCATGCGGCATCTGGTCGACGGCGACCTCGCGTCCAACCAGCACGGCTGGCAGTGGACGGCCGGCACCGGCACCGACGCGGCGCCCTATTACCGGGTGTTCAACCCGATCACGCAGGGCCACAAGTTCGATCCGGACGGCGACTACGTGCGGCGGTGGGTGCCGGAACTGCGCGACATCGACGGCGGCGCGGTGCACGAACCCTGGACGATCGACCCGGCCCCGTCCGACTACCCCGATCCGATCGTCGATCACGCCGCCGAGCGCAAGGTCGCCCTGGAGCGCTATCAGGAGATCCGCTCCTAAGTGAGCGGCTGGATGCCCCAGGAAGCGGCCCAGGTGCCGCCCGGGTCGAGCACGATCAGGCCGTGCGTGGAGTTGAACGCGTCCGCCGCGCAGGTCATCGGCTCGATCGCGACGCCTGGTCCGACCCCGGCAAGATCCTCGTTCGTGAAGACCTGCAGATAGCGAAACGTCTCGTCGAACCACAGTCGGGCTCCGCCGGCGGCCGAACGCACTTCGGCCGACCCGCGCCCGCCCTCGACGTGCAGGTCGGTGAACCCGTCGTCCATGCGCAGCGCTTTGAGTCGCTTGCCGCGCCGCAGGTCATGCGGCGTGCGGGCGACCGACTGCACCCCGATCGGCACCTGCGCGTCGTCGAGCACCAACCGCTGACGCGCAGGAATGCGCACTGTCGTCGCGTCGAGCGCCGCACCGTGCGTCGAAAGGTACGGGTGGAATCCGGCGCCGAACGGCGCAGCACCCGCGCCGTGGTTGTGCGCGGACGCCGACACCGAGAGGCCGAGCTCGGCATGCACCGCGTAGGTGACCTCGACGCGCACCTCGAACGGGTAACCCTTCTGCGGCACGATGTCGAGCGCCAGCGTGACCCGATTGCGCTGGTGCACGGTCGGTACCCAGCGCGCCCAGCGTCCGAGCCCATGAATGGCATTGCCCTTGTCCGGCTCGGTGAGCGCCAACTGCTGGTTCTCGCCGAGGAACGTGTACCGGCCGTGGCGCAACCGATTCGGCCACGGCACTAGGACGGCGCCGCTGCACCGTGGCGGCAGTGCGTCGGCGTCGAACGGGACGGTGATGTCGACGCCACGGTGGGTGAATTCGCGCAACCCGGCCCCGACCTCGGTGACCGTCGCGCGGAACTCGCCGGCTGCGATGGCGAACTGCTCTCCGGTCAGCGTCATAGTCGCCGACGCTATCGCTTGCCCGCGTAGTTCCAGAACGGTCGCACCAGCACGCCGGCGATCAGGACGACGATCGCGCAGGCAACCCCGCCGAACACCCACGAAAACGACACGGATGTCGCGGCGGCCATGCCACCGGCGCGGACGTCGCCCAGGCGCGGGCCACCGGCGACGACGGCGATGAAGACGCCCTGCATGCGACCGCGCATCGCGTCCGGTGCGTAGGTCTGCAGGATCGTCTGCCGGTAGACCGCGCTGACGAGGTCGGCGGCGCCGGCGACAGCGAGCAGGGTGACGACCAGCCACAGTGAGTGCGCCAGCCCGGACACTGCGACGGCGATCCCCCAGGCGACGACAGCGAAGGTCAGCGCTCGACCCTGTCGCTTCACGCGTCCGATCCATCCGCTCGACAGTCCCGCGATCACCGAGCCGATCGCGATCGCGGCGTACAGCGGCCCGACAGTTCCGTGGAAACGCTCGTCGGCAACGGCCGGAAAGAGCGCGCGTGGCATGGCCAGCACCATCGCGCCGATGTCGACGAGGAACGACATGACCACGACAGGACGGGTGGCGATGAACCGCAGGCCCTCGACGACCGAACTCAGACCGAGCGTGGACGATGAGTTCTCGTCCGGTGGCATCGGCGGCAGCCGGAACGCCGAGTAGAGAGCTGCGGTGAACAGCACCGCGTCGATGCCGTAGGCGTAGGCGAAGCCGTGGTTCAGGCCGACGAGCAGACCGGCGATCAACGGGCCGATCACTTGTCCGAAGTTGCCGACAGTGAAGGTCAGCGTGTTGGCCGCGGGGACGAGGTCGGCGGGGACGAGTCGCGGCGTGATCGCCCCACGCGTCGAGGAAGCGATCGCGAACGCGCCGGCCTGTACGGCCACGAGCGAGAGGATCAGCCAGACGTTGCCGAGGCCGAGCAACGTTTGCGCGAGCAGGCCGATCGTCATCGCCCATTGGAGGATCGAGGACCAGAAATAGAGCTTGCCGCGGTCGACGACATCGGCGATCGCTCCCCCGTACAGGCCGAAGGCGATCGTCGGGATGAGCCCGGCGAGGCCGAAGAAGCCCACGTAGAGCGACGAGCGCGTCAGCGCGTAGATCTGCACCGGGACGGCGACCTGTGTCAGCATCGATCCGATGAACGAGGTGCCTTGCCCGATGACCAGCCGTTTGTAGGCCGGGACGACCAGCGGTCGCGTGTCGACGGCATGACGCCGGATCAGCGCGCCGAGCGAGCGTTGCGGCGCGGGCACCTGTGCGATCTCGGCGGATTCTGCTTCGACGTCCTCGAGGTCCTCACTCACCGCGATTCGTCCAGCGAGCGGACGATCTCGGTCGCAGCCTGGTCAGGCGTCATCTCGTCGGCGAGCACAGCCGTTTCGACACGCTCGACGACGGCGCGGACGTCAGCGGTGTCGAGGCGCGACAGTAGCCGATCGCGCACCATCGCCCGCGTCCATTGCACCAACTGCCGGCGCCGTTTCGCGTCGAGCTCGCCGTGCTGCTCGAGCCACTCGCGATGGCGTTGCACGTGCTTCCAGACGCGGTCGAGGTTGTCGTTCTGCAAGGCACTGCAGGTGATGACCGGCGTCTGCCAGTCGTCATCGGTGCCACGCAGGAAGCGCAGGGCTCCGGACAGCTCACGCGCCGCCTTCTGCGAATCGTGCGCGTGCTCGCCGTCGGATTTGTTCACTCCGATCACGTCGGCGAGTTCGAGGATGCCGCGTTTCATGCCCTGCAGCTGGTCGCCGGTGCGCGCGAGGGTGAGGAACAGGAAGGTGTCGACCATGTCGGCCACGACGTACTCGGACTGCCCGACCCCGACTGTCTCGACCAGGACGATGTCGAATCCGGCTGCCTCCATCACGACCATCGTTTCGCGGGTGGCCTGCGCGACGCCGCCGAGCGTGCCCCGGCTCGGGGACGGGCGCACGAACGCGTTGTCGTCGGCGGCCAGGCGCTGCATGCGCGTCTTGTCACCGAGGATGCTGCCGCCGGTCTTGCCCGAGGACGGGTCGACCGCGAGCACCGCGACCTTGTGGCCGTCGGCGATCAGATTGATGCCGAGTTGGTCGATGAACGTCGACTTGCCGACGCCGGGCACCCCGGTGATCCCGACGCGTTGCGCATGACCGGTGTGCGGCAGAAGCTCGACCAGCAACTGCTGGGCCTGCTCGCGGTGGTCGGCGCGGCGCGACTCGACGACGGTGATCGCGCGGGCGATCGCGGCCCGGTTACCGTCCCGTACCCCGTCCGCCAACCCCCGCGAGTGGTCACTTACGCGTCGAGTGGTCACTTATCTCTGACCACTCGCGCGATAAATGACCACTCGCGAGTCATTGGGACGAGAGCTGGGCGTTGAGCTTGTCGAGCAGCTCCTTGGCCGACTCGGCGATGACCGTGCCGGGCGGGAAGATCGCGGCGGCGCCGGCTGCTCGTAGCTCGTCGAAGTCCTGCGGCGGGATGACACCGCCGACAACGATCATGATGTCGTCGCGGCCCTGCTCGGCGAGGGCGTCGCGCAGTTCCGGGACGAGCGTCAAGTGACCTGCGGCGAGCGAGTTGACGCCGACGATGTGGACGTCGGCCTCGACCGCCTGACGGGCGACCTCGGCCGGCGTCTGGAACAGCGGGCCGACGTCGACGTCGAAGCCGAGATCGGCGAACGCCGTCGCGAGCACCTTCTGTCCGCGGTCGTGACCGTCCTGGCCCATCTTCGCGACCAGGATGCGTGGCCGGCGACCCTGGTCGTCCTCGAACTTCGCCGTGGCCGCGCGCACCTGGTCGATCAGGTCCACGGTGCCGGCCTCCTCGCGATAGACGCCGCTGATCGTGCGGATCGTCGCCGAGTGCCGACCGTATACCGCCTCGAGCGCGTCGGAGATCTCGCCGACCGTCGCCTTTGCGCGGGCGGCGTCGATCGCGAGTGCGAGCAGGTTGGCGTTCTTGTCGTCGGCGGCGTTGGTCAGCGCAGTGAGTGCTGACGACACCTCGTCGGCGTCGCGCTCGTCGCGCAGCCGGCGCAACTTGTCGGCCTGCTGCTTTCGCACGCCCACGTTGTCGACCTTGAGAACGTCGAGCAGTTCTTCCTCGGCGAGGCGGTACTTGTTCACGCCGATGACCGGCTGGCGTCCCGAGTCGATACGAGCCTGCGTGCGCGCTGCGGCCTCTTCGATGCGCAACTTCGGCAGGCCCTTGTCGATCGCCGCCGCCATGCCACCGGCTTCTTCGACCTCGCTGATGTGTGCCCAGGCGGAGCGGGCGAGGTCATAAGTCAGCTTCTCGACGTAGTACGAACCACCCCACGGATCGATGACACGAGTCGTGCCCGATTCCTGCTGCAGGACGAGCTGGGTGTTGCGGGCGATGCGTGCGCTGAACTCGCTCGGCAGCGCAAGAGCTTCGTCGAGCGCGTTCGTGTGCAGCGACTGGGTGTGACCCTGCGTGGCCGCCATCGCTTCGACGCAGGTGCGGATCACGTTGTTGAACACGTCCTGCGCCGTCAGCGACCAGCCGGACGTCTGCGAGTGCGTCCGCAACGACAGCGACTTGTCGTTCTTGGGGTCGAACTGCTTGACGAGCTTCGCCCACAGCAGCCGGGCAGCACGCAGCTTCGCGACCTCCATGAAGAAGTTCATGCCGATGGCCCAGAAGAACGACAGCCGCGGCGCGAACTTGTCGACCTCGAGGCCCGCGTCGATGCCGGCGCGGAGGTACTCGACGCCGTCGGCAAGCGTGTATGCGAGCTCGAGATCGGCGCTCGCTCCGGCCTCTTGGATGTGGTAACCGGAGATCGAGATCGAGTTGAACTTCGGCATGTGCTGCGAGGTGAACTCGAAGATGTCGCTGATGATCCGCATCGACGGCTGCGGCGGGTAGATGTAGGTGTTGCGGACCATGAACTCTTTGAGGATGTCGTTCTGGATCGTGCCGGTGAGCTGTTCCGCCTTGACGCCCTGCTCCTCGGCTGCGACGACGTAGAGAGCGAGGACGGGCAGCACGGCGCCGTTCATCGTCATCGACACCGACATCTTGTCGAGCGGGATGCCCTCGAACAGCTCGCGCATGTCGTAGATCGAGTCGATGGCGACACCGGCCATGCCTACGTCACCGACCACGCGCGGGTTGTCGCTGTCATAACCACGATGCGTGGGCAGGTCGAAGGCGATCGACAGGCCCTTCTGGCCCATCGCGAGGTTGCGTCGATAGAACGCGTTCGACTCAGCCGCGGTCGAGAACCCGGCGTACTGCCGGATCGTCCACGGCTGGTTGACGTACATCGTCGGGTACGGCCCGCGCAGGAACGGCGCGATGCCCGGGTACGTGTCGAGGAAATCGAGCCCGTCCAGGTCGGCCGCGGTGTACAGCGGCGGGACCGCGATGCCTTCGGGCGTTTCCCAGGATTCCTGATCACCCGCAGCGACCGGTGGCGGGTCGGTCTGCGCCGTCGCCAGTTCCGCGGAACCGAAGTCAGGAATGCTCATGCCCACACCGCCTCGATCGTGCGCAGTACTGTCAGTGCGTCGCAACCGGCATAGATCTCACCGTCGACGTCCATTTCAGAACGTCCGGCGATCCATACCTTCTCGGCACCCATCGATCGAAGCTTCTCAACGGCCGCTTCTGCCTCGTCCGCATACACGGTGTCGGACGAGCAGAGGCACACGACAGGCGAGTCATCCGGTGCGTATTCGTCCTCGTTGCCGACGAGAACTTCGACGCCGCCCGCGTTGAAGAGGTTCTGCGCGAACGAGAGCCGCGCGCTGTACTGCGACCTAGGCCCGAGTGTCACCAAGAAGACGGCCGGACGCGGGTCGCGGGACTCGACGCGATCGCGCAGCTCTTCGAACTCCGCCGCCCAGCGCACCGGCTCGAGCGGTCCTCCGGACGGTGCGGGCGGGGCCTCGTTACGCGACACCGGATCCTCGTCGGGGAAGGCGAACTCGGTAACGCCCGTGATCGGTGCACGCCGGTGGGAGATGTCGTCGGCACGCGCATCGCGGGTGGCCGCGATCGCGGCGGGAATCGTCCCGTCATCGAGTGCGGCGAGCGCGCCGCCGGCCCGCTCGATCGCGGTGAACTCGTCCCAGGCCTTCTGCGCCAACTGCGCAGTGAGCGTCTCGACGTACCACGATCCGCCGGCGGCATCGACGACCCGACCGATGCTCGACTCGTCGTGAAGCACGGCGTTCGTGTTGCGCGCGATCCGGCGCGCGAAGTCGTCGGGCAAACCGAGCGCGTTGTCGAACGGCAGCACGGTGATCGCGTCAGCGCCGCCGACACCGGCGGCGAAGCACGCGATCGTGGTGCGGAGCATGTTCACCCACGGGTCGCGCCGCGTCATCATCGCCGCCGACGTCACTGCGTGCTGGAACTGCACGCGATCTTCGGCCTCCGACAGTTCGGCCACGCGTTGCCAGATCTGTCGGGCGGCGCGCAGCTTCGCGATCGAGGCGAACTGGTCGCCGGTGACGGCGAACCGGAACTCGAGCCGGGCGAGGGCGTCATCGACCGACAGCCCCGACTCAGTGAGCTCGCGCAGATAGGCGACGCCCACTGCGGTTGCCACCGCGATCTCGGTCGCGTCACTCGCACCGGCGTCGTGATAGATCGTGGCGTCGACCGTCGCGATCCGCAGTCGCTCATGGGGACGGGCAAGGTCGACGAGTTCGGCGAGTGCGAAGGCCCCGGCACCCGTGCGGGCACGCCATCCGATCGGATCGGCGCCGAGCGAGCCGCTCAACTGCACCGAACCGGCGACATCGAGCAGCGCGCGGGCAGCCTCGACCGACGCGTCACCCGCGTCCAGGACGACCGGAGCGAGATCGAGCAGCACCCCGTCGAGTGCCGCCGGCAGGTCGGCGACGGCGAGACCACCCTTGCCGAGCCGCAGCCAGAGCGAGGTCGCGCCGGTCTCGAGGTCGTTGAGCACTGCGGCATTCGTCGCCGCGGCGTCGGAATCACGGTGCCAGGTGCGCACGTCCCAGGCTCCGTCGTGCGGCACGCGCGGCACCGCCGGCGACGGCCCGGAGGTGTACAGCGGCCGGATCGCGATCGCGTCGTAGGTCGTGGTGCTCAGTGCCTCGATGGGGTCGGCGTCCTCGGCCAGCCCGGACTTGCGCAGCACCGCGGCCACGAGCGCGCGCCAGTCGTCCTCGCTCGCGGCGGGGAAATCGGCGGCCAACACGAGGTCGGGATCCAGACGTTCGGTCGAAGCCGGCATTCTCAGGATCGTAGGACGGTGCGGCCGTTCATGGCCTGCTCAGGTGGCCCAACTAACGCCGCGCCGGCCCGCAGGAGGCCGGTCACCAAGCCACAGATTGTTCTGTCGCAGCACACAGGCTGACGGCGGAACCTTCCTTGCATGGCCAGGCGTTGCACCCGTATGGACGCGCCACCGCTGCCGCACTCGGTGCGGCGCAGCGCGCAGTACCGCGGCGTGTGCCTGGCCCTCGGCGCCCTTTGTGTGCTTGCCGTGCTCGCCGGGAGCATCGGGCGTGTCGGAGAGCCGGCGCACCACCGCAGCCACGTACTCGCGACCGCGACGGTCAGTTACGACCAGCTGGGCGCCAGCGCACGCCACGGCCTCGACGCCGTGCCCGCCGAGCGGACCGCGGCGCACGCCTCGGACGCCCGCTGGGCGGCGACGGAGGTCACCAGTCGCCAGCATCAGCAACGCGCGGTCGACACCGTACGGACGAGAGGGCCACCGGCGACGGCGTAGTGCCGTCCCCAGTTCCTCTCGTCTGCGAAAAGAGCACAGCAATGACGATCAGTTCTCCGGCTGCCTTCGGCGCAGCCACCCCGCGGCAACGTGCCGCGTTCCGCGCCCAACTCGACGAGCAACGGCGCTTCCGGCTCGAACAACTCGACGAACTTCGCGCGATCGACCCGAACAACTCGAGCGAGGTGACCGAAGTGCTGGCCGCGGGCGCGCGCGTTGCCCTCGGCGAGGTTCTTGCCGCGCTGTACCGCATGGACAACGGCACCTACGGGCTGTGCACCGAATGCGGGACGGCCGTCCCGCTGGAACGGCTCGAGGTGCTCCCGCAGGTCGCACACTGCCTGCGCTGCAGCCGCCAGGCCGCAATGCGTGCAGGCCGGTGACGGGAGGTCGGGACGGTCGTTAGCGTGTAGCTGTGACCGTCCCGACCGTTTCCCCTGAACCACCCGAGCCGGCGCCGATCGACGGTGGGCCCGACCGGCAACTCACCGAGGCCGAAGAGGAGGCACGTCGCGCAGCCGACGTGCTCAAGCGCATCGTGGGCGTCGAACGCCACGACGTGGCGATCGTGCTCGGCTCAGGATGGGTGCCCGCGATCGACGCGCTCGGCGAGGCCGACGCCGAGGTCAGCACCGCCGATCTACCCGGGTTCCTGCCGCCGGCCGTGGAGGGACACGCGGGACGCATCCGATCGCTGGACGTGGCCGGCAAGCGCGTGCTCGCCTTCCTCGGCCGGACGCACTTCTACGAGGGTCGCGGCGTCGACGCAGTCGTGCACGGCGTGCGGGTCGCGGCGGCCTCGGGCTGCAAGACGATCGTGCTGACCAACGCGTGCGGTGGTCTGCGACCGGGGATGCAGCCAGGCGATCCCGTGTTGATCAGCGACCACCTGAACCTGACCGGACGTACCCCGCTGCTCGGCGCCCGCTTCGTCGACATGAGCGACGTGTATACGCCGCGGTTGCGCGACAAGGTGCGCGAGATCGATCCGTCGATCGCCGAAGGCGTCTATGCGATGTTCCCGGGCCCGCAGTACGAGACGCCGGCCGAGGTGCGGATGGCGGGTGTGCTGGGCGCCGACCTCGTCGGCATGTCGACCGTGCTCGAGGCGATCGCAGCGCGCGCCGCAGGCTGCGACGTGCTCGGTCTGTCGTTGGTCACCAACCTCGCTGCCGGCCTGGGCGACAAGCTCGACCACGAAGAGGTACTTGCGGCCGGCAAGGCCGCGGCCTCGCGAATGGGCGAACTGCTCAAGCAGTTGATCCCCCAGCTATGACCGACCACCCCGGATGACCGTCCTCGTGACCGGTGCGGCCGGCACGATCGGCACCGCGCTGCGGCAGCGGCTTCCCGACTTCGGCTGGACGTTGCGGTGCATCGACCGCGCGGCCGCCGACGGCGTCGAGGCCGCGGACGTCACGTCGGCCGACGACCTCGACGCAGCCGTTGCCGGCGCGGACGCGATCGTGCATCTCGCCGGGCAGTCGGTCGAAGCACCGTGGCCGGTCATTCGCGACAGCAACCTCGACGGCACCTACGAGGTGTTCGAGGCGGCGCGTCGCCATGGCGTTGCCCGGGTTGTGTACGCATCGTCCAATCACGCGGTCGGCTTCACGCCGGTCGCCGCCGACGCGCAGCTACCCGCTGACGCGCCGCCCCGTCCCGACACCCTCTACGGCGTCAGCAAGGTCTTCGGCGAGGCGTTGGGGCGCTACTACTTCGAGCGCTACGGCGTGCGCGTCGCGTGCCTTCGGATCGGGACGTTCGCCGACCGACCGACCGACGTGCGCGCGTTGTCGACCTGGTTGTCGCCGGATGACTGCGCACGCCTCGTCGACGCATGCCTGCGCACGGACGCACTCGACTTCTCGATCGTGTGGGGTATCTCGGCGAACACGCGGCGCCGGTGGTCGTTGGCCGAGGGTGAGAAGGTCGGGTACGTGCCGGTCGACGACTCGGAGCTGTATGCGGCGTCGCTGCCCGATCCCGAGCCGCATCCGTCGGACGCGTTCGTCGGCGGCGGCTTCACCTCGCCCGGTTTCGGGATCGACGAAGTGGCCGGCCGATGGTGATCACCGGAGTAACCGCTGACCGGCGCTTCGCGGGGCGAAGTTGCACACCTCAGGCGCGCTCATGATTCGGACGGACGTCGAGGCATGGATCGCCGACGAGGTCGATCCGGACGCAGCGCGCGAGCTGCAGGCTCTGCTCGATGCCGGCGCCGACGACGAGCTTGCCGAGCGCTTCAGCGCACCGCTCAGCTTCGGGACGGCCGGCCTCCGCGGCCCGCTGCGCGCCGGCCCCAACGGGATGAACCGCACCGTCGTGCGGCGTGCTGCCGCCGGACTTGCGGCCTGGCTCGCCGAGCACGGTTTCGGCGGCCGTCCCGTGGTTGTCGGCTTCGACGCCCGCTACGGATCGGCCGACTTTGCCAGGGATTCCGCACAGATTTTCGCCGCTGCCGGGTTCGACGCGCGGCTCATGCCCGCCCCGTTGCCCACCCCCGTAACGGCATTCGCGGTGCAGCGTTTCGGGGCTGCCGCCGGCGTCGTCGTCACTGCCTCGCACAACCCGCCGCAGGACAACGGCTACAAGGTTTACGCCGACGACGGTGCGCAGATCGTGCCGCCTGCCGACCGCGAGATCGAAGCGGCCATCAGAGCCGTAGAGAGCGCGCGCGCGATTCCGCTCGTCGAGCAGGGTGTGACCCTGCTCGATGACTCGATCGTTGCCGAGTACGTCGCCGCCATGGCACAACTGGTGGGCGACGGCCCGCGCGACCTGCAAGTCGTGCACACCGCGATGCACGGCGTGGGCACGGGCGTTGCCCAGCGCGCCTTCGCCGCGGCCGGCTTCGACCGCCTCATCGCTGTTCCGCAGCAGGAGCAGCCCGACCCCGATTTCCCGACTGTCGCGTTCCCCAATCCCGAGGAGCCCGGCGCGCTCGATCTGGCGTTCGCGCTGGCGCGGTCGCGCAACGCCGACATTGTGATCGCGAACGACCCGGACGCCGACCGGTGCGCCGTCGCCGTGCCGACGGCGGCTGACTGGCGAATGCTGCGCGGGGACGAGGTCGGCGTGCTCCTTGCGGACGCGTTGATGCGTAAGGGGATTCGCGGGACGTACGCAACGACGATCGTGTCGTCGTCGATGCTGCGTGCCCTCGCGGACGCGCGTGGGTTCGCCTACGCGGAAACGCTGACCGGCTTCAAGTGGATCTCGCGAGCCGCCCCCGATCTCGTGTACGGCTACGAAGAGGCGCTCGGCTACGCCGTCGCTCCCGAGTTGGTGCGCGACAAGGACGGCATCAGTGCCGCGCTGCTCGTGGCCGAACTGGCCGCGCAGCTGAAGGACGGCGGTTCATCGCTGCTGCAGCGCCTCGACGAACTCGCTGCCGAAGTCGGACGTCATGCCACCGACCAGGTTTCGGTGCGAGTCGACGATCTCACTCAGATCACCGCGACGATGCAACGGTTGCGCACCACACCGCCGAGCGAGTTGCTCGGCAAGTCGGTGACGGTCGAGGATCTCGCACCGGACGCGGACGTGCTTCGGCTGACCGTCGAGGGTGCGCGCGTCGTGATCCGTCCGTCCGGGACCGAACCGAAGCTCAAGGCGTACCTCGAGGTGGTCGACCGTTCGGGATCAGCGCAAGCCGCAGCCGCACTGCTCGACGCGCTGCGCGGCGAGGTCAGTCAGCTGGTGCGGTAGAGGCCGCCGAGTAGCCATTGCGGCCAGGACACGTTCCAGTCGCCGTAGCCGTCGCCGATCTGCATCAACGCGCCGTTGGCGTTGGGGTACTGCACCGGGTCACCGACATCGAGGAAGCTGTACAGCTTCTGCGCATCAGCGGGCAGCAAGTTGGTGCAACCGTTGGAGGAATCGATGCCGTGGGTGATGTTGTAGACATTCCACGGCGCCGCATGCAAATACTCCCCGTCATAGGTCAGACGCTGATCGAGCTTGATACCGCACTCGTAATAGGTGTTGTTGGTGTCATGCATGCACGTGGTCGGGTACTTCTCCATGATCACCTTGATACCCCGCCGCGTCCGGGTCGCATCCGCACCCAACGACACCGGGAACGTCCCCCACGGCCTGCCATCATCAGTGACCGACAACTTGTGCGTAGCCGCGTCCACAGTCACGATCCGCGCATCACCGGTCGCGAAATCCAACGTCAGATCATCCTGGAACGCCAAATTCTTGCCCGCACTGACACCCTTGACCGGCAACGACAAATGAATCCGTGAATGAGCCGGCCAATAATGCTGCAACCGGTAATCAGCCTCGATCGGATGCCCCGGATCGCCGTACTTCCGCTCGAAATACCAACCCCCATGCACCACCCGACCATCCACAGTCACCTTCGTCGCCTTCGCAAACCCCGTCGCATCAGTAATCGGCCGCGACAAGAACGCGATGATCGGCATCCCCACACCCAACGTCTGCCCATCACCGAACTTCAACGACACATGCACCGGCTTGGCCGGCTTCGCCTGCTTGGTCTTCGTCGGCTTCGGCGACGGGCTCGACGCCGATGAGGTCCTCGGGCCAGTCGATGCGGAGGTGCTCGGGGCCGCCGGTCCGGCCAGCCGCTTGTCGTTCGTGGAGGTGAACCGGGCGATCGCGAAGACGGTGCCCGCGATCAGCAGGATCACGGCAGCGGCGGCCAGGGGCGCCAGCCAGCGCGAGCGTGAGGCGGCCCGCCGATGTCTGTGCGGGCCGAGTTCGTCACCGCCCTCACGCATCGGGGGCACCATCGTGCCGTCTGGCACTTCCGAGCGGGCCTTGGCGTCGAAGGCGCCGCCGAGTAGGCGTTCGAGTTCGTCGTCGGTCACGGGTGGTCACCTCCGAGCCACTTGTGCAGGGTTGCCATGCCGCGGCTGGCCGCCGACTTCACCGATCCGTTCGAGATGCCGAGCGTCTCAGCGATCTCCCGTTCGGACAGTCCGGCCCAGTACCGGAGCACCAGTACTTCGCTCTGCCTGGCCGGCAGAGCGCGTACGGCTGCCAGTGCCGCGCGGTGCTCGTCGCGCAGCAGCACGTAGTGATCGGCGCCGGCCGTGGCTTCGGGCTCGGCGACCTTCATGTGCTTGCGCGCGACCTGGCGGCGCCTGATCACCGACCGCGACAGGTTGACCACCGAGGTGCGCAGATAGCCGAGCGCAGCATCCGGGTCGCGCAGCCCGTCAGCCTTGCGGTGCAGGGCAACGAAAGCGTCCTGGACGACGTCCTCGGCGCTGGCTCGGTCGTCGACCAACAGGACGGCGAGACGGACGAGGTAATGCCAGTGGGCCTGATAGAGCGCGGGCACGTCGACGCGACCGATCGAGAACAGATCGGTCCGCAAAGGGTCTACGTCGCCTCCCGGCTGCACGACCATCAAGGCTGCCACATGTACTGGTCGCGCTGCACAGGGTCCAGGTTGCTCCAACCGCCAAGCCGATCCGACAGGTCGTCAGCCCGTGCTCGGAGCGGCGCGCCATACGACGTCGACGGCGCGCGTGCTGATCGCTCCATCCGTCGCGCGGTAGAGGGCCGACATCGCCGCACCGGCCCGATCCTGACGGAGTCCGGCGTCACCGTCAGCGCACAGGTAACCGAGCGAGACGCCGCGCGCCAGGGGTGCCGTGCCGTTCGTGACAACACAGTGCTGACCCCCGGCGAGCACGATCGCCCACGGTCGCGTGACGTGAGTGGCGCCGGCCGCGGTCGACAGCGCGGCCACGTGCAGCTGCACGGCCCGCGACCACGGACTCGCGAAGCAGTCGAGCACGCGCGCCGTCCCAGGCCTGGCGAAGCACGGATCGAGGATCGTGTTCGCAGCGAAGCAGCGGAAGGCGCCCCGTGTGGAAACGGTGATCGATCGTGTGAAGCACGAACCGGAGCGGTGCGCAACTACCCCCGCGGTTGGCGCACCGCCCCGGCCGTATGGCGTGAAAACACGCATCGTCGGCTCCGTCACGCCTGCCGGTGCCGAACTCGTCTTGGTTGTGTTCGTTGCGGGGGTTGCTCCGGCCGGGGTGGCCGGGCCGTGATGCGACGTCGCGCAGCCACCGAGAACCATTGCAACAAGCGCAACACCGGCCACCACAGCGCGGCGACACTGCGACACGGCGGCGCCTCCGGGCTCGATGGGTGCAGCTGGTCGTGCACTCACTCGTATTGACGCACGAAAAGCCTGGAAAGTTGCACACAATTTGATGAAGTTCTGCGAGGAATCGGTTATAGGCCGGACACCGCGTCAGAGGTCTCGCGCGACCGTTCCGGAACGCGGTCCATCGTGCGCCAGATCCGCGGCCGCAGGGTCGGCATTGCCGTGACCGCCAGCATGACGATTCCGGCGGCCACGAGGGCACCGGTCAGGCCGCCGACCTCGGCCAGGACACCGCCGAGAAGGGCCCCGAGTGGGAGGCCCAGCCACGCCGACGCGCGAATCGCGCCGAGCACCCGGGCCCGCAGCAGCGGTGGGATGCGCTCGTAGCTGACCGCGCCGATGATCGGGTTCAGGAAGCCCGCGAACAAGCCGCTCACCGCCGACACGGCGATCGCGAGCGGCATCGTGCTCACGCTCGCGAGGACGAAGAACATGGGCGCGCCACCGATGAGGTAGCCGATCGCGAACGTGCGGTAGCGCGGCAGTCGTCCGCCCAGCCAGGCACCGAGCACCACCCCGGTGAGCGTGCCGATGCCGACGGCGCCACTGACCAGGCCGACGCCGGTCGCTTCGTCCAACCGCTCGCGTGACCACACCGGGAGCAGGACGGTGAACAGCGCTTCGTCCAACAGGTTCGTCGTCGCCGCGAGGATCGCGCACCCGAGCAGTAGCTGCTCGTTGCGCAGGAACCGGAAACCCTCGCCGAGCTCGCGTAGGTAGCCACCGAAGCTCCACCGGGTGGGTTCGGCGTCGGCGCGGGCGTCGTCCTGCACCGATGCAGGCACGCTTACCGCGATGCCTGCGGCTGCGAGCGCGAAACTGATGCCGTCGATGAGGACGACGGTGGCCGGGGTGGTCACACCGATCAGAGCGCCCGCAAGAGGCGCGCCGACGAGCAGCCCGGCGCGGGTGGCGCCCGAGTACAGACCGGCCACACGTTCGTTGCTCATCCCAGCGAGCACCGCAGTGGCGGGGACGAGAGGTGCAGTAGCGGCGTCGGAGATTCCACGGGCAAGACCGGCGACGGCCACCAGCGCGAGCAACGTCGCCGAAGCTCAACAGCGTCCGCTGCGGACAGGAGCGGCACGGCGCACACTGCTGGCGCCGGCCGCGAGATTGCCGACGACGCAGGTTTGTCGCCACCCGAGGCGGTCGGCGACAGGGCCACAGGTTGCCTGTGCGACCACGTACGGCAGCAGGTCGATGAACCCGGTGAGGCCGGTACGGCCCGGCGCTGCCGGTCAGCACGAGGACCAGCCACGGGATCGCGACGGCCGACATCGCCGTGCCGGTCTGCGAGATCCAGACCGATGCGGCCAGCCCCCGGACCGGACCCTTGCGCCGGCGGTCATTGCTGGGGGCCAGGTTCGTCCGGAAGCAGCTGGAACTGGAACACCGCCCGTTCGGTGCCGGGTGTCAGGCTCGGGATCGCCCGGTTCGCGCCGGTAGCTGCTGACCAGTTCACGCACCGCTGTCGCCAGCTCGCGCGCCTGCTCGCGAGTCAGTCGCAGCGGCCAGTCGTCGATGCTCCACGGCAACTCGTGCAGCTCGCCGAGATGCGCGGTGATGCCGTTGACGAACCCGAGCGTGCGCCGGTGTGCCTCATCGGCGTTGTAGCGCAGGTAGTTCTCGGCGTCCTCGATCGTATCGGCGTCGCCGTGATCGTCAGGCGCCCGGAAGGTGAACGAGAGCGAGCGGTGCGCCGCTCGCCACCAGCGGTCGCGGCCGGTCCCGCGCTCGGTGTCCTCGACGATCAAGTCGTGCTCGGCGAGCACGCGCAGGTGGTAGCTGGTGACCCCGCTCGACTGACCCACCCGAGCGGCGAGCCCGGTCGCGGTCGCCGGCCCGTCGATCTGCAGCAGTTCGAGCAGCTGCAGCCGGATCGGGTGCACGACCCCGCGCAGCGCCTTCGGGGTCAACACCACGTCGCGTTCGGGGTCGAGCCACGAGCGGGGGCGTCATGCCCAGGACTGTAAACCGCAAAGAATTCTTTGCAAAGGAAAATCTGCGGTCGGATTTGAGGGAATTGTGGGTATACGCCGAGAACGGCCAGTGACCAGCCGATGAAGGGACCGAGTCCGATGACCCAGCTACCGGCCAGCGACCACCAGTCGGACCGACTCACTCCCGGGGCACGCCGAGCCGTCACGGCGGCCTTCCTCGGCTGGACGATGGACGCCTTCGACTACTTCGTCGTCGTGCTGGTCTACGCCGACGTGGGGACCGACTTCGGCGTCTCGCTCACCCGGATGGCGTTCCTGACGACGGTGACGTTGTTGATGCGCCCGATCGGTGCCGCGGTCTTCGGCGCGTGGGCTGATCGTGTCGGGCGCAAGAAGGTTCTGATCGTCGACGTCGCCTTCTACTCGCTGGTCGGGTTCCTGTGCGCATTCGCGCCCAACTTCACAACGCTGCTGGTGCTGCGGCTGCTCTACGGGATCGGGATGGGCGGCGAGTGGGGGCTGGGCGCGTCGCTGGCGATGGAGAAGGTGCCCCCGAGCAAGCGCGGTCTGGTTTCCGGGATCCTGCAGCAGGGCTATGCGGTCGGCTACATGCTCGCCGCGGTCGTGTTCCTCGCCATCGACAACTGGACGAGTTGGGGTTGGCGCGGGCTGTTCGCGTTCAGCATCCTGCCGGCGCTGCTCTCGCTGTTCCTGCGTGCTCGGGTCGAGGAGTCCGAGACCTGGGAGCAGACGCGCGCGAACACGGTCAAATCGAAGACGACGTTGCGCGAGATCCTCGGTCGCCCCAAGGTCGTGCGTCGGTTCATCTATCTGGTCTTGTTGATGACCGCGTTCAACTGGATGAGCCACGGCACCCAGGACATCTACCCGACCTTCATGAAGGAAGGTCTCGGCTTCGCGCCCAACACGGCGCTGTACATCGCGATCGTCTACAACGTCGGGGCGATCCTCGGCGGCACGATCATGGGCGCGCTGTCCGAGCGCGTCGGACGGCGAGCGGTAGTGATCATCTGCGCGGTGCTCGGCCTGCCGATCCTGCCGCTGTTCGCCGCCTCGCACACCATCGGACTGGTCTGTCTCGGGTCGTTCCTGATGCAGTTCGTCGTGCAGGGCGCGTGGGGCGTCATCCCGGCGCATCTCACCGAACTGTCGCCGGCCGAGATCCGCGGCTTCTATCCCGGCGTCACCTATCAGCTCGGCAACTGCCTGGCCGCATTCAATCTGCCGATCCAGGAACGGCTCGCCGAGAGCCACAGCTACACGTTTGCGCTCGGGTCGACGTTGGTCGTCGTGTTCATCGCCGTTGCGGTGCTCGCCGCGATCGGGACGGAGTCGCGCGGACAGCGACTGTCGACTGGCGCACCGCGAGAAGCAACCGGAGCCCGCATTGACGTAGCACCATGGACGTGTGACAGAACGAGCGCAGGAATCGGTCTGGGACTACCCGCGCCCGCCGGCGTTGCGTAGCAAGCGATCGGCACGTGCTGGTGCGACTCGGCGACACGGTAGTGGCCGAGACTCGCGACGCCTACCGCGTGCTCGAGACCAGCCATCCGCCGACCTGGTATTTGCCGCGCGACTCGGTGTCGGACGGCGTGCTCGAGCGCTCGGCCGCGGCGTCGACATGGTGCGAGTGGAAGGGCGCGGCGACTTACTGGGACGTGCTCGGCCTGACTGCGGCGGCCTGGTCGTACGAGACGCCGTCACGGGGGTTCGAGGCGATCAGCCGGCTACGTCACGTTCTATCCCGCGCGGCTGGCCTGCTCGATCGACGGTGAGCCGGTTCGTCCGCAGGAGGGCGGGTTCTACGGCGGCTGGATCACCTCCGATGTCGTCGGGCCGTTCAAGGGCGCGCCGGGGACGCTGGGCTGGTGAAGCTCTTCGCCGCCGCCCTGCTCGCGCTCGAGTGCGCTCGTCGGCACGGCCCACGCACAGGCACAGGCACAGGCACAGGCACCGCGAGTGACCCTGCCTCCTGGCGCGGCCGTATTCGATTACCAGATCGGCGGCGCGTACCGCCCAGCGCGCGGAGTGCGCATCGTCGACCGCGATCGCACCGATGCGCCGGCGCCGGGCTACTACAACATCTGTTACATCAACGCGTTCCAGTCCCAGCCGGGTGAGGGGCGGTGGTGGGTGCGCCGACACCCGAACCTGTTGCTGGGTAACGGTCACGGCGGATTCCTGACCGATCCCGACTGGCCCGGCGAGTATGTCCTCAATACCTCGACCCCATCGCGACGGACGGCGCTCGCGCGCATCGTCGAGCGGCTGGATCGACGGGTGCGCAGGGAAGGGATTCGACGCGGTCGAGCCGGACAACCTCGACTCGTGGACGCGCAAGGGCGTCGACCATCGGCTGACCCGCGCCGACAACCTCGATCTCGCGACCCGGCTGGCGCGCCGTGCGCACGCCGACGGACTTGCGATCGCACAGAAGAACACCGTCGAGGTGTCACGGGCGGGTCGCAAGCAGGTGCACTTCGACTTCGCGATCGCCGAGCAGTGCCAGGTGTATCGCGAGTGCGGTGGCTACACGAAGTACTACGGACGACGCGTCTACGAGATCGAGTACACCCGGCGCGCGTATCGCGCGGCGTGCGCGAGTCGGCGCGGGACGATGTCGATCATCCTGCGCGATCTTGACGTGACGCCGCGTGGCAATTCCCACTATCTGTTCGCGCACTGCTAGGTACGGCGGGACCGCGCCGGTAACGTGGCGTCACGTGTTCGATCTCGCCGTCATCGCCACGGTGTTCGGCCTGGTGTTCGTGGCCGAACTCCCTGACAAGACCGCCGTCGCCGGCCTCGTACTCGGCGCGCGGTTTCCGGCACGCTGGGTGTTCACCGGAATGGCGGCGGCGTTCCTCGTCCACGTGGTCATCGCGACGGCTGCTGGCTCTCTGCTGTCGTTGTTGCCGCGCCGTCCGGTCGAGGCGGTCGTCGGCGTGCTGTTCCTGCTCGGCGCGGTGCTGATCTGGCGCGAAGGGCTCGAGACCGAGGAAGAGGAAGAAGCCGAGGTCGCTGCCGTTCCGGAATCAGCAGGATTCCTGAAGGTCGCGACGTTGGGCTTCGGCGTCATCTTCATCGCCGAATGGGGCGACCTGACCCAGATCCTGACGGCGAACCTTGCGGCGAAGTACCACGACCCTCTCTCGGTCGGACTCGGCGCCGTCCTCGGGCTGTGGGCGGTCGGGCTGCTCGCGATCCTTGGCGGCAAGACCCTGCTGAAAGTGCTGCCGATCAGGTGGATCACCCGCATCGCGGCAGTCGTGATGCTCGCGCTGGCGGTCTACTCGATCGTGGTTGCCATCCGCGGCTGACCGCCGTCCCGAGGCGCTACGGCACGACGCGGTAGTCGGCCAGCACGTGGCCGGACGGCGTGCGGTCGGCTCGTACGGATTCGAACTGCGTCGAGGGCACGCCGTCGAGCAACCGGCGTCCGCTGCCGACGACTCGCGGTGCGATCACCAACCGCAGGTCATCGACGACACCGGCGGCGAGCAGCGCCTGGGCGAGCGAGATGCTGGCGTGGACTCCGATGTCGCGTCCTGGCTGGTCCTTCAGGCCGCGCACGAACGCGGCGACATCGCCGTCGATCACTGACGCGTTGGCCCACTCGCGGCCGAGCGGCGTGGACGTTGCGACAAACTTCGTCACGCCGTTGATGAACGTCGCGAACGGTTCGATCGTCGCGCTCGGCCAGAATTCGGACCACTCGTCGTAGGTTCGCCGCCCCAGGACGACGGTGTCCTGCGCGGCGATGACCGCACCGAGGTTCGCGTCCATGACGTCGTCCCAGCCGAAGAACTCGTCGGGATGCTCGGCAACACCGTCGAGTGACAACAACTCGTAGACGACGACGCGACGCATGCTCACCACCTCTCTATCGAGGGCCGAACTGGCGGTCACCTGCGTCGCCGAGGCCCGGGACGATGTAGGCGTTCTCGTTGAGCCGCTCGTCGATGCTCGCGGTGAACAGCCGCACCGGCAGCCCGCTCGTCTCCAGGGCGGCGATGCCGTCGGGCGCGGCAAGCGCGCAGATCACCGTCAGGTCGTTGGCGCCGCGGTCGCTGAGCAGTCGCAGGCTGTGCAGCAGCGAGCCGCCGGTGGCCACCATCGGGTCGAGCACGATCACCGGGCGTCCGGCGAGCGACTCGGGCAGCGAGGCCATGTACGGGTGCGGTTCGTGCGTGTGCTCGTCGCGCGCGATGCCGACGAAGCCCATCTGCGACTCGGGCAGGAGGTTGAATGCAGCCTCGGCCATGCCCAGTCCGGCCCGCAGCACGGGGACCAGCAGCGGCGGGTTCGCGATCGCCGTTCCGGTGGTCGGCGCAACGGGAGTAACGACATCGACGTCGGCCCGTTCGAGCGTGCGGGTGGCCTCGTAGACGAGCAAGGTGGCCAGTTCTCGCAGCGCGGCGCGGAACTCGGCGTTGCTGCTGTTCTGGTCGCGCATGACCGTCAATCGGGCCTGCACGATCGGATGGTCGACGACGGTGGTGTCCACGGCACAGACCCTAATCTGAGTACGGCTACCCATGTGCGCTCCGGCTCGACCGATGAGGGTCGAGCTATGACCTCTGTCGATCCGCTTCCTCGCCTGGCCGCCGCGCTGTCCGACATCAGCGCGCAGCTCCAGCAGATCAGCGCGGAGATCCGCACCGCGTCGGCCTTGAGCGCCGCCCCACAGCCCGCCCAACCCGACTACCCGCCGCCGAATCCGGTTCCCGGATTCGCGCCCGCACCGCCGTACGCAGCCGGCCCGCCGGCACCGCCCGCGTACTACGCACCGCGTCCGGCCCATGCGTCGGCGCACGTGTACCCGCAGCTTCCCCGCCCAAGAACCGGCTCCGCCGCGCGCAACGCTGTGGGAGCGGATGAGCCGCGAGGGCGCGGGCAGCAAGGTGGTCGCCTGGATCGGCGGCGCGGTCACCCTTGCCGGCGTCGTCCTGCTCCTCGTGCTCGCCGTGCAGCGCGGCTACATCGGGCCGGTGCCGCGCGTGCTGCTAGGAGCCGGCCTCGGCGTCGCGCTGACGGCGATCGCGTTGCGCTTGCACCGTTCACCGGAGGGACGGCCGGGCGCTGTCGCGGTCGCGGCCACCGGCGCAGCCGTGCTGTATCTCGACACGATCGCAGCAGCCGACCTACTACCACTTCGTGCCGGCCTGGGCCGGGCTCGTGCTCGGCCTGCTCGTAGCGGTCGGCGGTGTCGTGATCGCCTGGCGGTGGGACGCCGAGGTGCTCGCAGTCTTCGTGGTGCTCGGATGTGCGGCGTCCGCACCCTTCGTTACGCACGACACCACGCTGCTCATCGGCTTCTTGCTCGTGCTGCAGATCGCCAGCTCGCCGGCCCAACTCCAACGACGCTGGACGACGCTGGCACCAATCGCTGCCGCACCGCCGGTACTCGCGGTGCTGCTCGACGCGACCGTCGCGGGACTCGGTCGCAGCACCGACCCCATGACGATCGCCGCGTTGGCCGTCACGACCTCGCTCGTGCAGGTCGCCATCTCGACACTGCTCGCGCGTCGTCCGGAACGTCCGATCGACGCGTCACTCGGCATGGTGCTCGCAGCTCCCGTCCCGACGGTGGTCGCAGTGCTGCTCGTCGCGCGCTGGGACGCCGTCGCGTTGGCCGGCGCCCTCGGTGCCGCGCTCGTGGCCATCGGGGCTGCTCGCCGCGTGCTGGGTGTTCCCTCGCGCTTCGCCGATGCTGCTGTCGTCGCAGGTCTAGGCGCCCTGTTCGAGGCAGTGTGCATCGCCTGCACCGGTGACGTGCGGGCGCTCGCGCTGCTGGTAGCAGCAGTCCTGCTGGCGATCGTGGCCGAACGGCTGCGTCATGTCGCGTCGCTCGTGGCGGCCGTTGTGTTCGGCGCGTCCGGGCTGGCGGTTGCGCTCGGCGAAGCGGCACGTCCCAGCTATCTGGCGATCGCCCCGGCGAATCGGATTGCGTTGCGCGCGGTCGTTTCTGCCGGCACCACCGGTGTTCTCATCGTCGCCGCCGCACTGGTGCTGTCGTGGGCGTCCGGTCGCGTTGCGACCGCACCTGACGAGTCGACCGCACGTACTCGCTGGACGCTTGCCGGACTTGTCACGCTCTACGGCGCGAGCGTCGCGGTCGTGAGCATCGGGCTCGCCATCTCGCCCGATCGGCACGGATTCCTCATCGGCCACATGCTCGTGACGCTGTCGTGGACGGTCGGCGCGATCGTGCTGCTGCTGCGACACGCCGGCTCGGCACCGCTGCGGGTGGCCGGCTTGGCGCTGGTCGCGGCCGCGCTGGCGAAGCTCGTCCTGTTCGATCTTGCGTCGTTGAGCGGCATACCCCGCGTGCTGGCGTTTCTCGGAGCCGGCCTCGTGCTGCTCGCGGCCGGTGCCCGCTATGCCCGACTCTCCGCGACCAGTCGTCCCTAGACTGGGCCCGTGACAGTCACGACCGACCGCTCGATGCTGAGCGACGTCACCCGCGACAACGGGTCACTGCGGCGATTCCTGAACGGGTTGCCGGGCGTCGACCAAGTGGGTGCACAGGGACGGGCCGCAGCACTCGCCACCCGCAGCATCAAGACCACGGCGAAGGCCTGGGCCATCGACACCGCGATCCGGATGGTCGACCTGACAACGCTCGAGGGTGCCGATACGCCGGGCAAGGTGCGCTCGCTGTGCGCGAAGGCGCGCCGTCCTGACCCGTCCGACGCCACGGCGCCGCCGGTCGCTGCGGTGTGCGTCTACCCCGATCTCGTCGAGACTGCGGTCGATGCACTGCGCGGCAGCAACGTGCAGATCGCCAGCGTCGCGACCGCCTTCCCGTCCGGACGTGCTGCCCTGAGCACGAAGCTGCAGGACGTGCGCGATGCGGTCGCTGCCGGAGCCACCGAGATCGACATGGTCATCGACCGCGGCGCGTTCCTCGCCGGGCGATACCTGCAGGTGTTCGACGAGATCGTCGCGACGAAGGCCGAGTGCGGTGATGCGCACCTGAAGGTCATCCTCGAGACGGGCGAGTTCGCGACGCTCGACAACACTCGGCGCGCGTCATGGCTGTCGCTGCTCGCGGGCGGCGACTTCATCAAGACGTCGACCGGCAAGGTGTCGCCGGCGGCAACACCGCCGGTCGCGCTGGTGATGCTGGAGGCCGTGCGCGACTTCGCCGATCTGACCGGCGACGTTCGCGGCGTGAAACTGGCCGGCGGAATCCGTGCGTCCAAAGAGGCCGTGCGATACCTCGTGATGGTCAACGAGGTCGCCGGCGAGCAATGGCTCGATCCGCACCTGTTCCGGTTCGGTGCGTCCAGCCTGCTCAACGATCTGCTGCAGCAGCGGCACAAACTCGCGACCGGCAATTACGACGGTCCCGACTACGTGAGCATCGACTGACATGACCTTCGAGTACGCACCCGCTCCCGAATCGCGCGACATCGCGCGGCTCAAGCCGAGCTATCAGATCTTCGTCGACGGGCAGTTCCGCGACGGACGCGGCGACGCGATCAAGACGATCAATCCTGCCGACGAGTCGCCGCTCGCCGAAGTCGCCGAAGCAAACACTGCTGATGTCGCCGACGCGGTCAAGGCCGCGCGCAAGGCGGCCGACAAGTGGGCGAAGCTGCCCGGCAAGGACCGCGGCAAGTACCTGTTCCGCATCGCGCGCGCGATCCAGGAACGCGCCCGCGAACTGGCCGTGCTCGAATCGCTCGACAACGGCAAGCCGATCCGCGAGTCGCGCGACGTCGACGTCCCGACCGCGGCAGCGCACTTCTTCTACTACGCCGGTTGGGCCGACAAGCTGCAGCACGCAGGCTTCGGCCCCGACCCGAAGCCGGTCGGCGTTGCCGGGCAGGTCATCCCGTGGAACTTCCCGCTGCTGATGGCAGCGTGGAAGATCGCGCCGGCCCTGGCCTGCGGCAACACCGTGGTGCTCAAGCCGGCCGAGACGACGCCGCTCACCGCGCTCGTCCTCGCCGAGATCATCGCCGAGGCCGACCTCCCGCCCGGTGTCGTGAACATTCTCGCCGGCGGCCCGGCGATCGGACAGGCCATCGTGGAGGACGACGGACTCGACAAGATCGCGTTCACCGGCTCGACCGAGGTCGGCAAGATCATCAAACGCACGCTGGCCGGCACCGGGCGACGCCTCTCGCTCGAGCTCGGCGGCAAGGCCGCCAACATCGTCTTCGACGACGCGCCGCTCGACCAGGCGGTCGAAGGCATCGTCAACGGCATATTCTTCAACCAGGGCCAGGTCTGCTGCGCCGGGTCGCGCCTGCTGGTCCAGGAATCCATCGAGGACGAACTGATCGCAGCTCTCAAGCGCCGGTTGGGCACGCTGCGTGTCGGCGACCCGCTCGACAAGAACACCGACGTCGGCGCGATCAACTCCGCCGCGCAGCTCGCCCGCATCCGCGAGCTCACCGACTCGGGCGAGGCCGAGGGCGCGTCGCGCTGGTCGCCAGAATGCACGCTGCCCGACCGCGGCTTCTGGTTTGCACCGACCGTGTTCACCGGCGTCTCGCAGGCGAACCGCATCGCGCAGGAAGAGATCTTCGGGCCCGTCCTGTCAGTGCTGACGTTCCGCACGCCGGACGAAGCGGTGGCGAAGGCGAACAACACGCCGTACGGGTTGTCGGCGGGGGTGTGGACCGAGAAGGGCTCGCGCATCCTCTCGATGGCCAACCAACTGCGCGCCGGCGTCGTGTGGGCCAACACGTTCAACCGGTTCGACCCCGCGTCGCCGTTCGGCGGCTACAAGGAGTCCGGGTACGGCCGCGAGGGTGGCCGGCACGGGCTGGAGGCGTACCTCAATGTCTGATCGATTGGCCGTGCGCAAGACGTACAAGCTCTACATCGGCGGCGTCTTCCCCCGTTCCGAGTCGGGACGGTCGTACCCGGTGACGTCAGCGAAGGGCGACCTGCTCGCGCATGGCGCGCAGGCATCACGCAAGGACGTCCGGGATGCAGTCGTCGCCGCGCGCAAGGCGTTCGGCGGCTGGTCGACGGCCACCGCGTACAACCGAGGGCAGATCCTCTACCGCGTCGCCGAGATGCTCGAGGGCCGCCGCGCGCAGTTCGCCGACGAGGTAGCGGCTGCCGAAGGTGGTTCGGCGAAGTCGGCGCTCACCCTGGTCGACGACGCGATCGATCGCTGGGTCTACTACGCCGGCTGGGCCGACAAGTACGCGCAGGTCGCCGGCAGCAGCAATCCGGTAGCCGGGCCGTACTTCAACTTCTCGCTCCCCGAGCCCACCGGCGTCGTCGGCGTGCTCGCGCCGCAGGATTCGTCGCTGCTCGGGCTCGTGTCGGTTGTCGCCCCGGTCATCGCGACCGGCAACACCGCGGTCGTCGTGGCGTCCGAACAGCGCCCGTTGCCAGCCGTCTCATTGACCGAGGTGCTTGCAACCTCTGACCTGCCCGGCGGCGTGATCAACCTGCTCACCGGACGCACCGCCGAACTCGCGCCGTCGCTCGCCGCGCACCGCGATGTCAACGCGATCGACCTCACCGGTGCCGCCACGAGCGAGCGTGCCGCGCTCGAGATCGCGGCCTCGGACAACGTGAAACGGGTCTTCATCCCGCGCACGACCGCGTGGTCCGACGACCCGGGCACGAAGCGCATCGGCGCGTTCGTCGAGACGAAAACGGTGTGGCACCCGATCGGGGTGTGAGACTCAGCTCTGGCGTGGTTCGGGCGCGACCAGAACGTGCGGTCGCTCGAGTCGATGCGCCCTTAGAACGTCCGCACGCTCGTGGTGCAGAAGAAGACGTGCTCGGGCTCCGGACATTTCCCGGTACGTCGCACTTGAGATCGCGCGCAGCGTAATGGCTCGCAATGAACTGCTCGACCTCGTCGACGCGGCTCGCCGCGGCGGCGGTCAGCGGCTGCGGACCGTAGGCAAGGACATCGTCCACGAGCCTCATCGGTGCCGTCGGCCGGCCCGGACCTGCCGTACACACGCCACGAAGGTGCCGACTCACGTCGGCGACGACTTCGATGGTTCTCGATCGGAACGCGCTGTTGGGTGGCGGGATTGCCTTGCCCCCGCGGCTGATCACGGTGACGACGAGGACTGCGTCGTCGGTCCGAAGTCCCAGCGCGTGCGCGCGCGCATCGAGAAGTTGCTCGTCATGCCAGCGCAGTTGCACATGCGGGACCGCGGCGCCACAGGTGACGCTCTCGTTCGGCTAGCCCAGCGCACCGCTTCGATGACTGACGCCGGCCGAGGCGGCCAGCGTCAGGCACGCCACCACCGCCGCAACTACGGACCATCGCATCGACACATCGGCAAGTGTGACCGAAACAACCTCGCCGCGCGCGCTCGACGAGGCTTGTCTAGCGTCCGAGTCGATAATCCCGATTCGAGGAGCCGTCCATGCGCCGCCGCATGATCGCCGCACTGACCGTCGTCTCGACGGTTGCCGCCGCACCCGCCGCTGCCGCAGCGCTTGTCACCCCGATCCCGGGGACGCCGGACAGCACCTATGTCGGGCACGCCGCGACGGCCCACCCGATCCGCGGGGTCGCGCGTACCCCGCAGAATCCGTACCTCGCTCCGAACGGTGACTCCGGCATCCACAACGACGGCTGGCAGACGAACACCTACCGACGGTCGGCACCGCTCGGAGACAAGCCGACCACCGTGTCGGCCGCGGTCGGCGGTGAGTGCGGCTCGATCACGTTCGATCATGCCGGACGAATCGTCGCGACGTGCATCGGCGAGCGCACGGGTCTCTACCTGATCGACCCGAACACCCTTGCCACGCTGGGTTTCTACTCGTTGCCGGGACGCGATATCCAGTCGGTCACCAGCCATCCGAACCCGTTCAACGACTTCAGTGGCGGTGGCTACTTCTATCTCGACAATCTCGATCGCGCCGTCATCGCGACCCGCGACGGACACGTGCTGGTGCTCGCCGAGAACCGTACGCACGACGGTTTCGTGCTTCGACGCAACTACAAGGAATCAGGGAAGTTGCGCAGCGGCGAAACCATGAACTCGGTGCTGCCCGACAGCACCGGCAGGCTCTGGTTCGTCGCCAAGACCGACGGCGTCGTCGGCACGATCGCGCGACGCACCGGGCGCACGCACGTCATGCGCCTCGGCAACGGGAGCACCGGCGAGATCGAGAATTCGTTCGCGGTCGGCGCACATCGCGACGTCTACATCGCGACCAATCGACGGCTGTACCGCTTCACCGCCGGCCCGGACGGACGGCCGCGCGTCGTATGGTCGGTGCGTTACCGCCACATTTCGGCAACGAAGCCGGGACAGGTCGACAACGGCACCGGCACAACGCCGGCGCTGTTGCCCGGCGGCTACGTGGCCATCACCGACAACGCCGACCCGATGGACGTCGTCGTCTACCGCACAGCGCCGCATCCGAGCGACGGACGCCAGGTGTGCGCGGTTCCGGTGTTCGGCAAGGGCGCAAGCGACACCGAGAACTCGCTCGTCGTCGCCGGACGCTCGCTGATCGTCGAGAACAACTACGGCTACGCGGATCCCTCGGCGACGAGCGGCGGGCGCACCACCACGCCCGGACTGGCCCGCGTCGACATCAACGCAAACGGTCGCGGTTGCCATCGGGTCTGGACGAACAGGCGCTTCGCTGCACCGTCAGTCGTCCCGAAGCTCTCGCTCGCGACCGGTCTCATCTACACGTACACGAAGGGCACCGACAGCATCGACCGGTGGTCGTGGACGGCCCTGAGCTTCCGCACCGGTCGGCGCATCTGGTCGCGCGCCAACGGCGACGGCCTGGGTTTCAACAACAACTACGCAGGCATCTCGATAGGACCGAACCACCGCACCTACCTGGGCGTGCTCGGCGGCATCACGATGCTGCGCGACACCCGCTGACGACTTTGCACCCGGCATCGTCGTTGTCGAGGCCGGATCAGCTTCTGTTGACGACATTGCTGGGTGCAAAGTCGTTGGACGGATGCCACAAATCCGCATAGACCGACACGTAGTTATCACGCACCGCCAAAGGCACGGTTGATCTATTACCCTGCTGCCACGAACTGCGCCGCACGACGGGCGCACGGTGGCTGGAGGGAGTCGCCTCGTGACGGGTTTCGACCCCACCGTTCGGCAGCCGTGGACGGCACCGCCGCCTCCCCCGCCGCGGCCGGCCGGGCGGCACGAGCAGCCTGACCCTGAGGCACCCGAGCACGAGGTGCACAGCCTGCGTCAGCTGTTCCGCGAACGCCGCATCTCACTACGCACGATGGATCGGCGGCTGCGGCTCGCGGTCGGCGCCGCCGCGGCGAGCCTGCTCGGCACCGTCCTGCTGATCGCCCTACGCGATGCATCGGCGCCGGACGTGGTGCTCGGTCACAACGGCGACGTCGTCACCGCTGTGTCTGCCCCGCTGTTCATCGCCACCCTGGTGTTGCTGTCACTCGGTCTCGCGTATGTGCTGACCGGCGCAGTGCTCGCGAGTCCGCCGATCGCGATCATCGCGCTTGTCGTCATCATGGGCGAGATCGCGTTGCACACGGGCGCACTCGGCGCGTTGCTGTTCGCCGTCGACCTGTTCAACATCTTGCCGACCTGGGCCGCGGTGTCGGCGCGACTCGATCTGGTCGTGATCACCCTGCTGGCGATCGGCGTCGTCATCTACGACCACCGCCGCAGCGCACCAGTCGCGCGGACGATGCGGCTGACGATCCTCGGCGCATTCGTGCTGCTGTTCGGCGCGTTCTTCCTGATCGTCAAGATCGGCTCACCCAACGTCGGCGGCCTCGACCTGTTTCCTGAGTCGATCAGCAATTTCATGCTCGACATCGCCGACCTGGTGACACCGTTGCTGTTCATCGCGGCGGTCGACTTCGGCGAATGGGGTGGACTACTCGGCGAGCGCGTCGCCGCTGCGGTCAAGGTCAACCGCGACAAACTGCTCGCGCCGATCGCCGCGGTTCTCGCGCTCGCGCTGATGGGGTACGGGTACGCACGCCTGGACGGCAAGCAGTGGTTCACCGGCATGCGCGTATGGACGGGCGTCCGCACGACGCTGATCCTCGCCGGTGCATTGCTGATCATGATCGTGGTCGGACGCGCGCTCGGGCTGCACAAACGACGCTGGCCCGCGACGCTGAACGTGGCCGGCATGTTTGCCGCCGTCGCTCTCGTCCTCTACATCATGGCCCCGCTCGCGGGCGTCATCGCGGGCAAGTTCCACGGCGTCTCGGCTCCGGTCGAGCAGGTGACACCGGACGGCCGTTACACGTCGGCCGCCGACATCACTGTCGAACGAAGCGGCAACGGCGATCTCGCGTATTCGGTGTTGGTACCCCGCGGCTGGATCCGTGAGAACGAGAAGAACGGCACGGTCATCTGGCTCGAGGCCGCGTTGCCGGGTGCCCGACCAGGCCAGCTCGTCAAGGGCCTCGAGCGGATGATCGTTTTCCCGCTCACCAGCGACCCGACCCCCGAGCAGCTCGCCAGCGCACTGAAGGTCCCGATCATCGGCGAGGTCGCGCACGAGGGCGAGTTCCAGGTGTTCAACACGAAGTTCTCGACCGGCCCGGTCCAGCTGTGGATTCGGACCGACGGCAAGGGCGGCTCGTGGGTCGTCGAGTTCAGCGTGAGCGGCGTGCCGCGCGAACGGGTCGAGCCCACCTGGAAGGCGATCGCCGACACGTTCCGTCCGGGCAGCGAGAAACCCGCGACGCTCGAGGAGGAACCACCGCCGTCAGAGTCTGAGCAGCAGAAGGCCAGCGACCACTTCCAGGCAGCAACGTTCTACCTGCTCGCACCGACCGCATTGCTGTTCCTGCTCTTGATCGGATTCCTCGGCAGGCGCTGGGCGCCACGGCTGGTCGGGGCGATGCTGTTGTTCGTCATGTTCGTCCTCGCCGCGATCTTGTACTTCGCCGACGAGTACGCGCGCGGGGTGTTCGGGCCGTCCGTGCACGTCCCGTACGTCGGGCAGTACGGGTTGTACTTCTCGGTGGGCCTACTCGGTTTCCTCGCGGTGTTCATACCGTTCAAAGACGCGGCACGGCGGCGAACATTATGGGTCGGGTTGATCGGCCTGCTCGCGACCGTCTGGACGTTGGTCGGCATGGCTGCCCTGTACGACCACGCGCTCGCCGCGAGCCGCATCGCGATCTGGGCCGCGATCATCGTGCTCGTCGCCATGGCGTGGGACGTGGTGATGTCCGGCGAGTCGATGACCAACGAGGGCACGCGGCGAATCCCACGGGCCTCGCGGGTGCTCGCGTTCCTCGGCTACGTCATCCTGGTCGCTGCCACCGTGTTGTTCTACAGCGGTCAGCAGGTCGTCGGGACTGGCCAGGCTGCCGAGCCACTGGTCGAGCCAGAGGCGATCACGCGCAACGGACTGTTCCGGCTGGCGTTTCCGCTGGCAGTGCTGATGTTCCTCCTGCGATTCGGCCGCGAGCAGACGGGTCAGCGACGCTCAGGAGGACCCGGACTTGCTCTCGGCGAGGGGCTGGGCGAGCAGCCACAGGGACAGAGCGGTGTAGGCGACCATGGCCACGATCCACGGGTACTCAGCGCGCCGGGCGGTGCGCTCGGTGGCCGACACTCGAGCCAGGCTCCGGTGCGCGAGGACGACCGCAACGATGTGCACGGCAACGATGGCTAGCACGTCGAAATACCAGTAGAAGCTGTTCGGCAGGAAGGTCGTGTTGACCTCGTAGCTGTCGTTGAACGGGTACGGCAGATGCAGATTCGTGCCTGCGCCGCCGGGCGCTCCGAGCAGCGGCAGGATCAACTGGCCGTTGATCAGCACGTACTGCAGGTAGTGCGCGAACAGGTAGCCGAACGCGATGGGCACCAACGACGGCAGTAGATGCGAAAACGTGTCGCGCACGTTGCGTTGCACGCCACCTGCTCGACTGACGGCGTAGGAGAACGTCAGGAACACGCCGTAGATCAGCAGAGTCAGTACGAGGAACGCGACGGTGCGGAAGACCTCTTGTTCGTGCAGGTCGTTGAAGGCAATGTGCGCGTTCTCGAAGTTCCCCCACTGGGGAGTGGCGAGCAGACCGTCGAACGAGATCGAGACGAGCAACATGAGGACGAAGAGCGTGCGGCTGAAGCTGCGCTGGAACGGTGCTTCCAGCCCACCGGCGAAACCGCGCCGTCCGGGCGCTCCGAACCGGAAGTAGCCGAATCGTCCCCACGTCGAGAAGAGGACGGTGAACAGCTCGCCGTGCTCGCGAAACTCCTTCGCACCGAAGATCGCGCCCATCAGCAGGCAGTAGGCGGCGTATCCGACGAGCATCCAGGCGAGGACGAACGGCAGCGTCGTCGACTTGTTGAACACGAGCTCGGCCAGTGTGCCGAGGGCCAGCAGCGCGACTGCGGGCCACCAGCCGAGCTGCTGCGGCCAGGGGCGTTTGCGTGGCGACATGCGATCGGCGAGCTGCGCGAGGTAGCCGTACACATTCACGCCCGAGGTGAAGTCGCCGATGATCCCGCTCAGGAGCGGAACCACGACCCACAGGTACACCCAGAAGACCGTCGGGAGGATGTTCTCGGGGATGTCCTGTGCACCGGCGAAGCCGGCCCAACACAGCGCTGCCAGCACGACCATGCCGACGATGCCCGCGAGCGTCGAGACCCGACGGGCCGCTGCCGTGTCCGGCGGCTCCTTGTCCATCGGCTTGACGCCCGTGGGCAGCACCACGACGAACGACACAGCGACGATGGCGGCTCCGCCGAGTACGAACGCGAGCACCGGGATCGGCAGTTCGACTCGCGTCCCGAACGCGTGCGCGAGGGGCATGTTCATTGCGGATCCTCCGAGGTGCGTTGTCGGCGGCGGAGCACGCCGACGGTGACGAGGCCGATCACGACGACAATGGCGCCCACCAGGATGATCACCCCGGTGCGGGAGGTAGTGCCACTGTTGGCCTGCGCGCCGACGACGAGTGGCTTGCTGCCCACAACTGCATAGTCGCCGAGCGACGGCAGGCTCGCTTGATAGATGTCGCGGCCCACCGCGATGGTGGTGACCGCCGTCCAGGTGCCGTGCGCGTAGTACTCGATCTTCGGATCGGGCCGCTGCGCGCTGCCGGCCCGAAGGGTGATTGTGGCGGGCGGATTGCCGTCCCTCAGAGTCACGCTCGCGTCAGTCGCGCCGATGGCGTAGACGTTGCTCCAGAGATACGTGCCGCTCGGCGCAGGGATCGGCTTGATCGGTGCGGCCTGCACGGTGAACTGCTTCGTGCCGGTCGGCGCCTGCAGCCGTCCGGTCGGGATGAGGATTGCGACCTGCGGCGCCTGTTCGGCGCTGGCCAGGCTCGCAGCACCCGCCGTTCCCTTCGTCACCGGCACGACGGTCTTGGCTGTCGTCGGCGATTTCGCGGTGCCTGCGCCGGCGGGACGCACCACGAATCGGTACGGCTCGTCCGGGAAGCCGAGGCCGTCGTAAACGGGCGGCGCCCAGTGCGGCGCGATCAGCCAGCCGAGAGTGAGTGCGAGCAGGCCGGCGAGCACCGCCCCCGCCGTGCGCGACAAGGTCACCGCAGCCACCAGCCGACCAGGTCGGCCACCGAATGTGCGATGGCGGGTGCGAGCACCGAACCCGAGACGGCCCGCAGCACACCGAGCCAGACTCCGACCGCGAGGTCGAGCGGCACGACCGCCCAGCCGTAGAGCGGGATGTGCACGATTGCGAACGCGACGCTCGTGAGCGCGACCGCGGCGACTGCACCGGCGCGCTGCTCGACCGCGCGGTAGAGGCTGCCGCGCAGCAACGCCTCCTCGGCGCTCGCGACGGCGACGACCCCGACCGCCCACAGCGCGTATCCGTGCCCCGAGACGGTCGTGATCTCACCGGTGAAGTGCCGCAGCGCCGCCGGCACGCAGAGCACCACCGCCCCCACCAGACCCGCGACCAGAACCCCGCTTCTGGTATCGAGCGACCAGGAATCGCCCCGATTTCTGGTCGGTCGATACCAGAAGCGGGACGGGTCGCGGGTGAAGGCAGCCAGGGCAGCGACGATCACCGCGAACACCACACCCGCGGGGATCGACGGCGCGCCTGTCGTCCCGGCGACCTCGGCTCGCACAGCGACCGCGACGGCGAGGCCGACGAGTGCCACGGCGATCCGGGGGTCGGCACGACGCAGCGCCGCGACGGTCAAAGCCACACCTGAAGTCTTACCTCAGCGGCCTGTGCGCAAGGGCAGGGCGGTAGTTTCGCGGTATGACGACCAGCCTCACAGACGCCGCGATCGTCCCGATCACGCTCACGGTCAACGGCCGCATCGGGTTGACCCTGTACGCGCCGCCGTGGGAGGACGAGGACGGCGAGGAGTGGCAGGGCTTCCTCGGTGACGGCGCGAAGATCCTGCTGTACCCGGGCGCGCGTGAGCTGGCCGAGTTCATCGCAACGGGCGAGGAGAACGACCTGTCCGACCACCCGGCGTGGGGTTACGTCCAGAAGCTGACTCCGGACGAGCTGCGGCCGGGCGGCGAGGACGCGTACGACCTCGACGCGGTCTATGAGTGGGCGTCGGGCGAGCCCGACCCGGTGCACGTGTCGGCGCTGGCCAACGTCGTCGACATGGTCGGCCGCATCGCCGACTGCTGCGACGACGGCGCACTGCGCCGACTCGTCGAGGGCACCCCGTCCTATGCCGAGCTGGTCGACGACGACGTCAGCTACCACGGCAAGGAAGGCCGGCGCGCGTGGAACGAGCTCGGCGACACCATCGCCGACTCGTGGGAGCGCGCCATCGGCTACGTCGACCGCTGGCTGTCGTGGCAGGGCGACTTCTCGGTGAGCGATCTCGAGAGCGAGACCGTCTGGGACCGCGTCGACGCCGAGCCGATCTCGATCCGGGTCGCCGATGTCACCTACTTCACGGTGCGCGGCTTCGTCCCCGAAGACACTGAGGACCAGGCAACCGCAGCATTCATCGGCGGTGACGACACGGTCGCGGTGTTCACCGAAGTCGCCGATCTTGCGCACTACTGCCGCACAGCCAAGGACCATCGCCTGGTGAAGCTCGAGTGGTGGTCGGAGCTAGCCGCCGTCGAGGACGACGCAGTGTTCACACCCGGCCTCGACGCGAACTACGACCTGCGCAAGCCGTCCGGACGCGGCGCGGACCTGCTGCGCGAACTGATTGCGTTCTGCCATCTCGACATCGACACCTCTGTGCTCGACGGATCGAGCATCGACCGCGACGACTGGCGCGACGTGCTCGACGAGGTCGTGACGAGTTTCGACCACGACGACTGATCAACATCAGAGCAGGCTTAGAGCCAGTATCACGCCCTAGGAAGGGTGCTCCTCCCCTTCGATCCAATCGAAGCCACTAGGGAGCAACCGATGTCCAACCTGTTTGTCCGCGCAGGTGTCGCCGCACTCGGCGCCGCTGCCGCACTCGCCGTCGCCGGCCCGACCGCGGCTCACGCCAGCGGCTACAGCGCACCGGCGTGCGGCAACCACTCGCTCGCTGTCACGAACACGCCGAGCGACGGGGCGATGGGCCACAGCCGCCTCGTCCTGCTGTTCCGCAACAAGACCCACCAGGCCTGCACGCTCTACGGCTACCCGGGGCTCGACGCCCTCGGCAGCTACGGCAGCACGCTCGCCCACGCGAAGCGCACGCTGGGCGGATTCGGCGGTGCCACGCACCTGCGCACCATCACCGTTGCACCCGGGCACTACGCGTCAGCCGTGGTCGACTGGGCGAACTTCAACACCCACACGAACGGCAACTGCACCTTCTCCTCCGCGATTGCAGTGACCCCGGCGAACACCGCGCTCACCACCGATCTGCAGCAGTCGGTCAGCATCTGCAGCCTGCAGGTTGATCCGACGGGCGCCGGTACGACCGGTTACGGCGCGTTCGCGGCGGCACAGCTGCAGTGGATCCGTGGTGCGTCGGCGAGCTCGGCGAACGAGGGTCTGTTCTGGCACCGCGCCAAGGTCGATCTGGCCGCTGTGGGCAGTGAGTACTCGTACTACACGCACCAGCTGCAGCAGCTGATCGCGCTGCCGGACGCCAACCAGACCCCGGCGCAGAACCACCAGTACCACCACCTGCTCAACAGCCTGAACAGCTTCTTCGCGACGCCGGGTCTGTACAGCTGACCCGTTACGCCGACAGATAGGTGCGCACCTCCGGGACGGCGGTGCGCACCTTGTCTGCTGCCTGGTCGTCGTAGTGCGACTGCGATTCGCGTTCGGCCTCAACCCTCGCGACGTACGAGCCGACCTCGAGGTCTTTCGTCGAATCGTCCCAACCGAGGATGTCGCCCATCATGGTCGCGATCACCTCGGCGCAGGCGACACCGCGGTGCGGGTACTCGATCGAGATGCGCGTGCGGCGGGTGAGGACGTCCTCGAGGTGCAAAGCGCCTTCGTGGGTGACGGCATAACGGATCTCGGCCATCAGATAGTCGGGCGCGGACGGGACTGTGTCGAGCAGCGCCGGCTGTGTCAGCCCGGGATCGAGCACGTCACGGATCATCGATCCGTAGCGGTCGAGCACGTGACTGATCCGGTGCGGATGCAGTCCATACTCGGCGGCGAGCGCCTCGAGTTGATTGCGCATCGCGTAGTAGCCGTCGCCGCCGAGCAGCGGGACCTTGTCGGTGCAGGACGGCGCGATGCGGCGCGGCAGATCGTCGATCGCCATGTCGACCGCATCGGCGGCCATCACGCGGTAGGTCGTGTACTTGCCGCCCGCGATCGAGATGAGCCCGGGCACCACGCGCGCAACGGCGTGTTCGCGCGAGAGCGCTGATGTCTCTTCGGATTCCCCTGCCAGCAAAGGGCGAAGTCCGGCGTAGACACCTTCGATGTCGTCGTACGTCAGCGGCGCGACGAGCTTCGAGTTGACGTTTTCGAGCAGATAGTCGATGTCGTTGCGTGTCGCCGCGGGGTGGGCGAGGTCGAGGTTCCAGTCGGTATCGGTGGTCCCGATCAGCCAGTGGTTCTTCCACGGGATCACGAACAGCACCGAGCTGTCGGTGCGCAGGATCAGGCCGGCATCGCCGGTGATGCGATCACGCGGGACGACGATGTGCACACCCTTCGATGCGCGGACACGAAAGCGGCCGCGCGCACCGGACAGAGCCTGCAGTTCGTCCGTCCACACGCCGGTGCAGTTGAGCACGACGCCGGCGGCGACCGTCTGGGTGCGCCCGTCCTCGGCGTCGCGGACGGTGACACCGACGACGCGATCGGATTCGCGGACGAAGCCGGTGACGCGCGTCGATGCGCGCACGACAGCGCCGTATCGCGCTGCGGTGCGGACGACGGTGAGCGTGTGCCGGGCATCGTCGGCCTGCGCGTCGAAGTAGCGCACCGCGCCGACGAGGGCATCGTCGCGCAGCCCGGGGAACACGCGCAGTGCCGCGCGGCGCGACAGATGCTTCTGGCCGGGGAGGCTGCTGTGGCCGCCCATCGTGTCGTAGAGGGTCAGACCCGCTGCGACATAAGGGCGTTCCCACACGCGGTGCGTGATCGGGTACAGGAACGGGACGGGTTTGACGAGGTGTGGCGCGAGGCGGGTGGTCATGAGCTCGCGTTCACGCAACGCTTCACGCACGAGGCCGAACTCGAGTTGCTCGAGATAACGCAGGCCACCGTGGAACAGCTTCGACGACCGACTCGACGTCCCGGACGCGAAGTCGCGAGCGTCCACGAGTGCGACCGACAGGCCGCGCGTGGCAGCGTCGAGGGCCGCGCCGGCGCCGGTGACTCCGCCGCCGATGACAACGACGTCGAACTCGCCCTCGCCCAGCCGCGACCACGCTGCCTCGCGATAGTTCGTGTCCAAACGGGATGCGGCGCCACCCTTGGGGATCGCGGGGTTGTCCACGAATGCGACGCTACTGCAATGGCTGAGGTTGTCGCGGCGATCGACCAGGGCACTACGTCGACGCGGTGCATCCTGTTCGACCACGACGCGAAGATCGTCGCGGTCGAGCAGGTCGAGCACCGCCAGATCCTGCCGAAACGTGGCTGGGTCGAGCACGACGCAAGTGAAATCTGGACGAACACGCGTCGGGTGCTCGGTGGCGCGATCGGCCGGGCCGAGGTGAAAGCGAGCGACATCGCCGCGATCGGGATCACGAACCAGCGCGAAACGGCGGTCGTGTGGGACCGGTCTACCGGTGAGCCGGTGGGGCCGGCGATCGTGTGGCAGGACACCCGCACTCAGCCGATATGCGACGAGCTGGGGACGCTCGGTGGTGGCGCCGAACGGTATCGCGCCCGGACCGGGTTGCCCTTGGCGACGTACTTCGCCGGGCCGAAGGTGCGCTGGATCCTCGACAACGTCGACGGTGCGCGATCACGCGCGCTGAAGGGTGAGCTCGCCTTCGGGACGATCGACAGCTGGGTGCTGTGGAATCTGTCCGGTGGTGTCGACGGCGGCGTGCACATGACCGACGCAACCAACGCCAGCCGCACGTTGCTGATGGATCTCGATACCCTTTCGTGGGTGCCGGAGATCGCGGATGAGATGGGCGTGCCGCTCGAGATGCTCCCCGAGATCCACTCGTCCTCGGAGGTTTATGCGAAGGCGCGTGAGAGAGGCGCGCTGGCCGGTGTGCCGATCGCGGGCATCCTCGGTGACCAGCAGGCGGCGACGTTCGGACAGGCTTGTCTTGCGCCGGGCGAGGCCAAGAACACTTACGGGACAGGCAATTTCCTGTTGCTCAACACCGGCACCGAGAAGGTGATGAGCGACAACGGCCTGCTCACGACGGTCTGTTACGCGCTCGACGGGCAGGACCCGGTCTATGCGCTCGAGGGTTCGATCGCGGTGACAGGGTCGTTGGTGCAGTGGCTGCGCGACAACATCGGCCTGATCTCGGACGCGTCGGAGATCGAGGCATTGGCGCGTTCGGTCGACGACAACGGTGGTGCATACATCGTCCCGGCGTTCTCCGGGCTCTTCGCACCGTACTGGCGCCCGGACGCTCGCGGCGCGATTGTCGGGTTGACCCGGTTCGTCGAACGCGGCCATCTCGCCCGTGCGGCGTTGGAAGCGACTGCGTTCCAGACCCGCGAGGTGGTCGAGGCGATGAACGCCGATTCGGGTGTCGCGCTGACGTCGCTGAAGGTCGATGGCGGCATGGTGGTTAACGAACTGCTGATGCAGTTCCAGGCCGACATCCTCGACGTCCCCGTCGTGCGTCCGGTCGTGGCTGAGACGACGGCCCTCGGCGCGGCGTACGCGGCAGGCCTGGCCGTCGGGTTCTGGTCGTCGACCGACGAGATCCGCAACAACTGGGCGGCTGACAAACAGTGGGATCCGCAATTCGACGAGTCCGAACGCGAGTCGCTCTACGCCGACTGGAAGAAAGCGGTCACCCGTACCTTCGACTGGTCGGGACCGTCGACCCGGGAGACACCATGAAGCTGTTGCTCACCTCGGGCGGCGTGACGAATACGAGCATCCACTCGGCACTCGAGGAACTGCTCGGCAAGGAAGTCGCCGAATGCAACGCGCTGATTGTGCCGACGGCGCAGTGGGGTCACCCGATGTGCGGACCGGCCTCGGTGCGCGGGCTGATTGCCGCCGAGCCCACGTTCCGACACTTTTCCGGCCTGGGCTGGGCCTCACTCGGCGTCCTCGAGTTGAGCGCGTTGCCCACGGTGGGCGCCGAGCGGTGGGTGCCGTGGGTCCGCGCCGCCGACGTCCTGCTGGTTGACGGCGGGGACGCGACGTACCTGTGCCACTGGATGCGGGAGTCCGGGTTGGCCGACCTGCTGCCGTCCCTGCCCGACACGGTGTGGGTCGGCGTCAGCGCCGGGAGCATGGTGATGACGCCTCGGATCGGCGACTATTTCGTCGAATGGACATCCGCCCCGGACGATCGAACACTCGGCGTCGTCGACTTCTCGATCTTCCCGCACCTGGACGCATTTCCGCACAACACCTTGGCCGACGCGCAGCGTTGGGCGGCCGACCTCGGCGTCCCCGCCTACGCCATCGACGAACAGACGGCTATCAAGGTCGTCGACGGCGCCGTCGAGATCGTGTCCGAAGGCCGGTGGACGAAACTCGCGTGACCCACCGTGTCGAGATCGCGAGACCGGTCGCGTCCCAGAACCATCAGCGGCCACGACCGGCCGTGACGTCCTTCAACGCAGTGGAGGCATGACATGGACACCGCGCGCATCAACGAGATCCTGACAGACCCCGTGACCCTCGACCTTGTGGATCGTCAGCCGATCATGCAGATCGCTTACAGCGCAGCCGACGGCAGTCCACGAGCCGTCCCCGTCGGGTATCTGCTGCGCGAGGAGAAGTTCGTCGTCTTCACCGTCCCCAGCTCCGACAAGGTCGCCGCACTCCATCGCGATCCGCGGATGGCCGTCACCATCGACGCGTACCCGCCGCCGTGCTGCCTCCTCGTCCGCGGGACCGCAGACCTCCGGGAGGAGGACGGTGTGCCCGACGAATACCTCGAGGCGTCGTTCCGCACGATGCCGGCCGATCAGCACGCCGCTTTCGAGCAGCAGGTGCGCGCGCTGTACGACTCGATGGTGCGCATCGTGATCACACCGACGTGGGTGCGGCTCAACGACTTCCAACGCACCGCGCCTCGTGCGGTCGAACGGCTTGTGCAGGCCAAGCAGGGTTGAGGGACGGGGGGTCAGCGACAACCCGTCATTGCGACCCCGCGGCGACCAATATCGCCGCGATGGGTTCTAGGTCCGCGATGAGTTCGTCGAGCTCGGCAGGCGGAAGTGCGTCGTAGGGCGCAGCAGCAAGCTCGTCGGTCAGAGCTTCGACGCGTTGCGTGATCTCGCGGCCGGCCTCGGTGATCCGGCCGTCGGCGCCGACGAGGCCGCGCTCTCGCAAGCCGGCCATGACCGCAGCCAGCTTCGCTGTCGGCAGGTGGTGAATCCGTCCGAACGACTCGGGCGGGTGGATTCCGTGCGTCGCTGCCCAGAGTGCATGAGCCTCGGTGCCGCCGATGCGCACGCCGACCAGGGCTGCGATGTGGCCGTCACCGCGGTGCTCGCGCAGCATCGTCGCGCTGTGCCACAGTCGCGCGACCGGATCGGTCGGGACCGGGAGCGTACGCATTCCTGCAAACATCACGCGGCCTTCCGTCGGCGTGCTCTGTGCAGCTTTGGTTGCGAGATCGGCGGCTCGCGCCAGGCCGGGCGAGGCGGCTACTTCGTCGCCGAGAATGCGTCGGAGCGAGCGGGCGCTCCCCCGCTCGCGGGCGGCGACCGACGCCTCGGGCGCGATGGCCTCCCACGCGCTCGGGATGTGCCGGGCCGCCTCGCCGTCGGCGAAGTTGTAGAAGGCCGCATGCACGACCTGCGCCGGCACGCGCCCCAGCGGCGCCGCGCGGCTGGCGAAGTACCCGTCCCAGTACGTGCGGTGGCCGAGTGCGGCCATTTCCTCATTGCATTCGTCAGCGAAGAAGGTGACCAGGCAGATCGGTTCCAGAAGGTCGAACATGCGACGGGCGTTGACAGCCATGACCGACATCATGCCGATCCGCTGAGCTGGTCGGTGGTGTCGCGAACATCGACGAGCGGTCCACTTGGGTCTACCGTCGGTGTCGAGAGGGTTGGTGATCCGCATGCAGCCTGGGATGCCTGGCCGGCTCGACGTCACGTCTGGCTGGAAAGGGGATCAACCCGGTCAGCGCGATCCGCTGCCCGGCACAACGCACGGTTTGCGCTCCGGACCGGGAATCGTTTGACGGCTTCTCGCGAAGATGCGCGCCCGTCGGCGCTGACTTGGGCGCCGACGAGTCGCGGCGTTGGTTGCACCTGTCGGAGGGCGTAATGGAGCTACGTGGCCGCTGGCTGCCCGATGGTGTGCGTGTCGAACCTGCTGACGGAGGTCGCGTGCGCCTGCGCGGCGGCGAGCATGACCGCCAGGAGTTCGAGTCGATCGCTGCGCTGCTTCGGTGGGTGCGGCTCGAGCATCCAGAACTTGGACTTCCAGGACGACGATGAGTCGCCGGGCGGCCCGCCACCCAGCCTCCGCAGCGCGCGGGCTTCCATCCGGACGCCGACGCTGCAGTCAGATTTCGACCACTCCGATGGTGCAGCGGCGATCGCTCTTGGCAGGGCGGGCCGTGCCGCGTTGATCGACGCCGAGGCAGACCTTGACTCCGCGCAGGGTGGTGGTCTTCGGATCGCATCGTCGGCCGGTGCGCCCGCGGCGGGCAGCAGGGTTCGCGTCGGTCCGCCATTGCGGGCGAGCGAGCCGAGGCGCGCGGACTTGTTCACCCGATCGGTGGCGGTGAATTTGCACGCTCTGCCGGTGCGGTCGCTGGTCAGGTTGTAGCCGGCGCTGACGAAACTCCCGGACGGGCAGTTCGTCGGCGGGTACTCGTTGATCGTCTCGCGCTGAATTCTGGACGGCCTACGCGCCCGAAAGTGCACAAACGTTATTTCTCGGCGCATATGTGGAAGGCCTTGGGTGTCAGTAGGGCACCGCCGGGTCCGCTACGAACCCCCTGAGCACACGTCCAGACGGCGGTCTGCGTCGTGGAGGTATCCCCATGACCACAGCAATCGTGATCATCATCGTCGTCGTCGTAGTGCTCATCATCGTCGCGGCAGTGCTCGTCCCCCGGATGCGACGTCGCAAGGCCGAGCGCGAGCAGGCTCAGCTCGAAAGCCGTCGCGCCGAAGCCCACGACCACATGCTGGGCGCCCGCGAGCGCGATGCTCGCGCCGAGACCGACCGTGCGGCAGCACAGGAGGAACTCGCAACGGCGCAGCGCGAGCGCGCCGAGGCGGAGCTGCGGGCGGCCGAGCGCGAGCGCGAAGCTCGCGAGCGCCTCTCGACTGCGGACGATCATGCCGCCGAGTCGGAGCAACTCCGTTCTCGCGCGGCTGAACTCGACCCGCGATTGGGTGAGCAGCAGTCGCAGCCGTCAGAAGAAGATCCCGCTCAGCGCTGACCGGCTGCTGGGCCGCGAGCACACGGCGGCGCGACTAGCGTGGAGTCATGCCGATCAGCACCGCGTCCGTCGTCACCGACCGTCCCGGCCGTTACGCCAAGCAACTGGCCGCACACCTGTCGCGCCGGCTGTCCACGTCGTGGGACGAGGGCAGCGGGCGCGGCTGGGTCGAACTCGGTGATGGTCGCGCGGATCTGAGAGCAGTCGACGGCGCGCTGGACCTGCGGATCGAGTCGAATGACTTGGATCGGTTCGAGGACGTGCTCGGCCGCCACCTCGTTCGCTTCGGCAAGAAGGACGAGCTGGTCGTGCAGTGGACGCGCGATGACGGCACGCCCGGCACGTCCTATCGCAACGACTCGGACGAGACCATCGGCGGCGACTGAGCGATCCCGCGGATCAGGACTTGAAGGTGACCGTGGTGCTGCCTGTGCCGAAAGCCGCGTTGTTGCCGAACGTCTGCGTATTGAATGCGTTGTCGAGCGCGCGAGTGAGCGCCCCGGTCAGCTTCACGGTGTAACCGCCGTACTGGACCTTGCCCGGGCCCCCGCTGCCTGAGTTCGGATCGCCGAGGATGAAGACGTCGATGGTGCCGTGCCCGGTGACCTCGGCGTGCGCGCGATGCGTCGCCGTGCTCATCACGATGTGCGTGATCGACACGCTGTGGTTGGACTTCGTGTACTTGAAGCCGCCGCCCAGTTTGGTCGTGTAGTTCGGCGGGTTCGCCGTTCCGCTGTTGACGGGCAGGCGCAGCGTGCCCTTGTGCAACGTCGCCGCAGCGATCGGGCTCACGGTGATGCCGTGCCCGGCCTCCACCTGCACGGTATGCGCGGTCAGTGCGATCGACACGTTGCCACCGGTGACGGCGGTACCGGCCGCGACGGCGGGCGAGGTCAGGGCGGCACCGGTCAGGACGGCAGCGGCGGTGGCAGCGACAGCAAGCAGGCGCACACGAGCATTCACGGGGGAACTCCAGCGGGGATTGGTGGACGCCGGCGGACTCGCCGCGTCAAACTCACCGAAACTTAACACACCAAGATCACGAAGTCGATCCGGGAACACGCACCGGTGCCGCGCGGGTTGACCCTGGGTGAGCCTGCTCCCCGATCTGCCCGTGTCCGTGCTCGATCTCGTCCCTGTCGGTGAGGGCATCGACCCCTCCGAGTCCGTGGCGGCGAGTCTCGAGCTCGCGCGCCGCGCCGACGAACTCGGCTTCACCCGCTATTGGCTCGCCGAGCACCACAACATGCCCGGCATCGCCAGCTCTGCTCCCGCCGTGATGATCAGCGCGATCGCCGGCGCGACCAAACGCATCCGCGTCGGGTCGGGTGGCGTGATGCTGCCGAACCACGCGCCGCTCGTCGTCGCCGAGCAGTTCGGCACGCTCGCAGCCCTGTATCCCGGACGCATCGACCTCGGCCTCGGCCGCGCGCCGGGCACCGACCAGTTCACCGCGCGGGCGTTGCGGCGCGAGGCGACACCGAGCGCGGACGACTTCCCCGACCAGCTCGGCGAGCTCGGCTGCTTCCTGGCCGGCGAGTGGCCGGAGGGACACCCGTACGGCAACATCCGCGCCGTACCCCATGCGACTCAGCAGCCGGTGATCTGGCTGCTCGGGTCGTCGCTCTACAGCGCCGAGCTTGCGGGACTGCTGGGTATGCCGTTCGCATTCGCGCATCACTTCAGTTCGGCCAACACGCTGCCGGCGCTGCAGCGCTACCGCGAGGCGTTCCGTCCCGTCGCCGACCTGGACGCACCGCACGCGATGGTGACAGTGAATGTGGTGTGCGCGCCGACCGACGCCGATGCCGACCGCATCGCGCTGCCATCGGCGTTGTCGTTCCTGCGACTGCGCCAGGGTCATCCGGGTGCGTTGCCCTCGCCGGAGACCGCGGCCGCGTACCCGTGGACCGACGTCGAACTCGGCTTCGTCGCGCAGCGTCGGGAGGGTCAGGCGATCGGAAGTCCCTCGACCGTCGAGAAGCAGTTGGCGGCGGTCCTCGAGGCGACGCGCGCCGACGAACTCATGATCACCACGATGGCGCACGATCCCGCCGACCGGCTGCGCTCGACCGAACTCGTGCGCGACCTGATCGGGTCCTGAGCGAGGCATGCAACGCCGCACGCGTCAGATACGTCAGGATGGCGTGATGCGATGGGTCCCGGTGCTCGCCTGCGTGAGCACGTTGATCGCGGCCACGGCATGTACGTCGTCGGGCGCTGTCGACGCCGCGCCCTCGCCGCACCACCACCGTCATCACCACCGTCATCACCACAGCAGCGCGGCACCATCTCAGAGCGGCCGCACGACGGGTAGCACTCCGAGTGTGCCCTCGTCCACGTCAGCAAGCGCCGGCCCGCAAGTGACCGGCGGTCCTGCGCAACGGGCCCTGGCCCGGATGAGCCTGGCGCAACGTGTCGGCCAGCTGCTGATGGTCGACTGCCCGAGCTCGGGGGTGTCGAGCAGCACGATCGCCTCGATCCGTACCTATCACGCGGGTTCGGTCATCCTCGACGGCAACAACACGCAGGGCGTCCGGCACATTCGCAGTGTCACGTCGCAGCTGCAGTCGCTCGCGCAGAAGCAGGTGCATCTGTTCATTGCGACCGACCAGGAGGGCGGCCTCGTCCAGCGGCTCAAAGGACCTGGGTTCACCACGATCCCCAGCGCTGTCCAGCAAGGCACGCAATCAGCGTCCGCGGTGCAGTCGTTCGCCCGCCAGTGGGGCAGCGAGCTGCGCTCGGCCGGCGTCAATCTCGATCTCGCGCCGGTGCTCGACACCGTCCCGCCCGGCGACAACAACAACCCGCCGATCGGTGATCTCGATCGTGAGTACGGTCGCACGCCCAGCCGCGTTGCGAGCCGTGGCGTTGCGGTCGCGAACGGTCTCAAGGCCGCGGGCATCGACACCACGGTCAAGCACTTCCCCGGACTCGGCCGCGTCACCGGCAATACCGACACGACCAGCGGTGTCACGGACGGCGTGACGACGCGGCACGATCCGTACCTGCAGCCATTCGCCGCTGCGGTGCGCGCGGGAGTGCCGTTCGTGATGGTGTCGACGGCCGACTACCGGCGCATCGATCCCGGCACGCCGGCGATCTTCTCGCGGACGATCGTCACGAGCATGCTGCGCGGCGATCTCGGGTTCCGCGGCGTGATCATCACTGACGACATCGGTTCCGCCGCGCAGGTTGCGAGCGTGCCGGCGGGCATCCGTGCCGTGCGGTTCATCCAGGCGGGCGGGACGATTGCGCTGACAGTGTCACCCAGCACCGTCGCCACGATGGCCACCCGGCTGCTCGATCGCGCGCAGAGCAACGCTGCGTTCCGCAACCTCGTGAACGCCGCTGCGCTCACCGTGCTGCGCGCCAAGTCCGCCCGTGGACTGTTGAGCTAAGCCATCAACGCTGCGTAACCCGGCTTGATCGTGTTGTTGATGAGATCGAGCCGGTCGTCGAACGGGATGAACGCGCTTTTCATCGCGTTCACCGTGAACCACTGCAGGTCGCTCCAGTCGTAGCCGAACGCCTCGGTGAGCAGCAGCATCTCGCGAGTCATCGACGTCGCGCTCATCAGCCGGTTGTCGGTGTTGACCGTGACGCGGAAATGCTTCGTGCGCAGCTCGCCGATCGGGTGCTCGGCGATCGACGATGCCGCACCGGTCTGCACGTTCGACGACGGGCACATCTCCAATGGGATGCGCTTGTCGCGCACGTACTGCGCGAGGCGTCCGAGCGTGCCGTCGTTGTCGATGTCGTCGACGATGCGCACGCCGTGGCCGAGCCGGTCGGTGCCGCACCACTGGATCGCTTCCCAGATGGACGGCAGCCCGAAGGCCTCGCCGGCGTGGATCGTGAAGTGGTAGTTCTCGCGGCGCAAGTACTCGAACGCATCGAGGTGCCGCGTGGGCGGGAAGCCGGCCTCGGCGCCGGCGATGTCGAAGCCGACGACGCCGCGGTCGCGGTAGGCGACCGCGAGCTCGGCGATCTCGCGTGAACGCGCCGCGTGCCGCATGGCGGTCGCGATCGCGCCGACGCGGATCTGGTGTCCGGCCGCGGCCGCGTTCGCCTCGCCCTCGCGGAATCCGGTCAGCACGGCGTCGACGACCTGCTCGAGGCTCAGCCCGTCCTCGGTGTGCTGCTCAGGTGCCCACCGCACCTCGGCGTACACGACGCCGTCGGCGGCGAGATCTTCGGCGCACTCACGGGCCACTCGCGCGAGCCCGTCGTGGGTCTGCATGACCGCGACGGTGTGGACGAACGTCTCGAGGTAGCGCTCGAGCGAACCGGAGCTCGATGCGTCATGGAACCAGCGCGACAACCCCGCCTCGTCGTCGGCGGGGAGTTCGTGTCCGATCTCGCGCGCGATCTCGAGCACGGTGCGCGGACGGACCCCGCCGTCCAAGTGGTCGTGCAACAGCACCTTGGGAGCGCGGCGGATCGACTCTTCGTTGAGCGGCGTCGGCATGGGCCCACGCTATCGACAGCGGTCGCGGTCAGGCGATGCGGTCGAGGATCAGCGGGACGGGCTGGTACGCGGTGTCGACCTCGATGCCGCCTGCCAACGCATCTTCGGCGCGGGCGAACAGCGCGGGATCGTCGGCGTAGAGCTCGAGCAGCGGCTCTCCGGCGCGGACCTCGTCGCCCGGCTTGGCCAGCATGACGACGCCGGCGCCGAACGCGACCGGATCCTCCTTGCGCGCGCGTCCGGCACCGAGGCGCCAGGCCGCGGTGCCGACAGCGAGCGCGTCGAGGCGGGTGAGGGTGCCCGACGCGGGTGCGGCCACGACGTGCTTCTCGCGCGCTGCCGGCAGATCGGCATCAGGATCACCGCCCTGCGCGGCGATCATGGCGCGCCAGGCGTCCATCGCCCGTCCGTCACGCAGCGCATCGGACGGGTCGGTATCGATGCCTGCAGCGGCGAGCATCTCGCGGGCCAGCTCGACGGTCAGCTCGACCACGTCGGCCGGTCCGCCGCCGGCAAGCACCTCGACCGATTCGGCGACTTCGAGCGCGTTGCCCGCGGTGCGTCCGAGCGGGGTGTTCATATCGGTCAGCAGCGCGAGTGTGCGCACGCCGTGCGCGTTGCCGAGCTCGACCATCGTCGTCGCGAGCTCACGCGCGCGATGAAGCGTTTTCATGAACGCGCCGGTACCGACCTTGACGTCGAGCACGAGCGCCGCCGAGCCCTCGGCGATCTTCTTGCTCATGATCGAGCTCGCGATCAGCGGGATCGACTCGACGGTGCCGGTGACATCGCGCAGGGCGTACAGCTTGCGGTCGGCCGGTGCCAGCTGGTCGCCGGCAGCGCAGACCACCGCACCGACCTCGTTGAGTTGCCGCACGAAGTCGGCGTTGGACACCGACGCACGCCAGCCCGGGATCGACTCGAGCTTGTCGAGCGTTCCGCCGGTGTGGCCGAGTCCGCGTCCCGACAGTTGCGGGACGGCCGCACCGCACGCCGCTACCAGTGGCGCCAGCGGCAGCGTGATCTTGTCACCGACCCCGCCGGTCGAGTGCTTGTCAGTCGTCGGACGGGCCACGCCCGACAGGTCGAGCCGCTCGCCCGAGGCGATCATCGCTGCCGTCCAGCGGGCGAGCTCTCGGTGCGAGAGCCCGTTCAGCAACACGGCCATCGCGAGAGCGGACATCTGCTCGTCGGCGACCGCGCCGCGGGTATAGGCGTCGATCACCCAATCGATCTGATCGTCGGCCAGCTCACCGCCGTCGCGCTTGGCGATGATGACGTCGACGGCTGAGAAGGCCTCGGTCATGATCGGTCGCTCAGCCCAAGTCCTCGCGGCCGAACGCGAGGGGCAGGATGTCGATCATCTGCTTGACGCCTTCGGCGGTGTCGACCAGCAGGTCAGGGCCGCCGTGCTCCCACAGCAGTTGACGGCAGCGTCCGCACGGCATGATCACGGTGCCGTGGAAGTCGACGCAAACGAACGCGACCAGCGACCCACCGCCGCTCGCGTGCAGTGCCGAGACCAGGCCGCACTCGGCACACAGCCCGAGCCCGTACGAAGCGTTCTCGACGTTGCACCCGACGACGACGCGACCGTCGTCGACGATGGCGGCGGCACCGACGGGGAACTGCGAGTACGGCGCGTACGCACGTCCCATCGCCTCGAGGGCTGCGCGGCGTAAGGCCGGCCAGTCGATCTGACGCGTCATGGTCGATCTATCCCTTCGTGTAGGGCTCGCCGTCGGCAGCGGGAGCCTGCACACGTCCGACGAAGCCCGCAACCGCGATCACCGTCACGACGTACGGCGCCATGCTAAGGAATGCCGAAGGAATGGTGACGGGCGGTGTCACCGCGGTGACCAGCGTCTGCAGTTCGTCGGTGAAACCGAACAGCAACGCGGCAGCGATCGCGCCGCGCGGACTCCACCGCCCGAAGATCACCGCAGCGAGCGCGATGAACCCCTTGCCGGACGAGATGTTCTCGTTGAACGCACCCGACCCGCCAACAGTGAGCGCGGCACCGGCCAGGCCGGCGATCAGGCCACCGATGATCACGTTGCGGTAGCGCGTCCCCCGGACCCGGATGCCCACCGTGTCGGCGGCGCGTGGGTGTTCACCGACCGCGCGGGTGCGCAGGCCCCATCGCGTTCGGAACAACCCGACGTCGATGACGACGATGAGGCCGTACGTCAGGTAGGTAATGATGTTCACGTCGAACAGGGCCTGCCCGATGATCGGGATGTCACCGAGCAACGGGATCTTGATGGGCGACAGTGTGTTGCCGGTGTTGTAACTGTTCGGGTCGGTCTGCATGAGCGATTGGTAGCCGAGGTTCGTCAGACCGAGCGCGAATGCGTTGAGGACGACACCGAGCACCACCTGATTGACCAGGTACCGGATCGCGAACACCGCGAGCAGGACGGCGATGACCGCCCCACCGAGCATCGCCGCGACGACGCCGATACCCAGGCTGCCTGCGGACGAGGCGAACAGCGCGCCCGCGAAGGCACCGACCAGCATCTGGCCTTCGATGGCAACGTTGATGACGCCCGAGCGTTCACACACGATGCCGGCCAGCGCACCGAGGATGAACGGCAGCGCAGAGACGATCGTCTGTTGCACCATCCCGGTCAGGCCGAGTGGGTTGGTCGGGTCGCCGGTGGCCATCCAGCACAGGAAGCCAAGCACGAACAAGAACGCCGAGACACCGACCGCGGTGTGCCACCACACCCGCCGGTAGCCGACCAGGATCTGCCCCACACCGAGGGCGACAACGATGACGCCCATGCCCATGGCGACCCCGCCGCCCGGAAACCGCATGATGGGGATCTGGTACTTGTCGAAGGCCTGCGAGACCTGGAACGCCGCCTCGCCGTTCTTTGCGCCGAGACCCCACGCGAAGAAGATCACCAAGCCGGTGACGATCAGCCCGACGCCGCGCAGGATCCGCACGCGCGGCGAGATCGTCGGTTCGACGACCTCGTGGGTCAGAACCAGTTCTTCGTCCTCAGCGACGGCGGTCATCCGTTCCACCCCTTCGCGAGCGAGCCGACGCCGGTACCGCCACCGCGGCCGCGCAGCCGGAAGATGCCGCGCACGAGCGCGGGAGCGGCGATGAACAGCACCATCACCGGCTCGATGACCGACACGACGTCCGGCGGGGTCGAGGTGTAGCTCGAGATCGCGAGGCCGCCCGCCCGGAACGCACCGAACAGCAGGCCGGCAAGCACTGTGCCCATCGGCGTGCCGCGCCCGAGCAATGCCACGGTGATCGCATCGAATCCGAGCCCGGCGTCGACGTCCTGGGTGACCACGTGTCGCGTACCGAGCACCTGCGACACGCCCACCAGCCCGGCGAGCGCGCCGGAGATCAGCATCACCGTGACGTAGCTTCGCTCGATCTTCATGCCTGCCGTACGCGCCGCGAAGGCGTTCGCGCCGACGGCCTTGAGCGTGAAGCCGAGCGTCGAGCGCGACAGGAGCCACCAGCAGCCGACCGCCGCCAGGATCGCGACGCCGATCCCAGCGTGCAGATCTCCGAAGAGGACGGGGAGCTGGGCGTTGTGATCGATGAAGCTCGAGGTCGCCTGCGTCGAGTGCGGCGCCTGATATCCGTTGAGTCCGAGCAGGTAGCCGAGGAAGTAGTACGCGACGTAATTGAGCATGATCGTGGTGATGACTTCATGCGCGCCCGTGCGCGCTTTGAGCACACCGACCAGTCCGCCCCAGACCGCCCCGCCGATGATGCCCGCGACCACCGCCGCCAGCAGGTGCAGGACGGACGGCAGGTGCCAGGCGAACCCGACGTATCCGGCGCACACGGCGCCCATGATGAGCTGGCCCTGCACGCCGATGTTGAACAGTCCCGCTCGGAATGCGACCGAGACCGCGAGCCCGCCGAGGATCAGTGGCGTGGCATTGACCAGCGTGTCCGAGATCGGCAGGAAGATAGGCACGCCACCGTTGGAGTACAGCGAATTGGTGTTGAAGATCGACCCGCGGAACAGCGCTGAGTACGCAGCCGAAATCGCCGACCACGCCGAGCTGAACGTGTCGCCCGGATGCTGGAAGAAGTAGGTCGAGGCGTGGCGCGTGGGCGCGTCCGCCACCGCGATCAGGATGGCGCCGAAGACAAGCGCGCAGATGAACGCCAACACCGTGACGACCCATGGGCGTCCGTAGAGATACGCGTCCAGCAGACGGCGGCCGATTCCTGGCTTGCGGTCAGGACGGTCGTCGATCGACTCCGCGTCGGAAGCGGATTCGTCCTTGTCGACGCTCGTGCTCATGCGTCACCTCCGGATCCGGTAGCACCGGCCATCATCAGTCCGATCTCTTCCGCGCTCGCGTCCGCGGTCACCTCGCCGGCGATTCGGCCGCGATACATCACCGCGATGCGGTCGGCCAGCCCGAGCACCTCGTCCAGCTCGGTGGACACCAGCACCACTGCGGTTCCCTGATCGCGCTCGGCGACGATGCGCCGGTGCACGAACTCCATCGAGCCGACGTCCAGGCCACGGGTGGGCTGGGCAACGATGAGCAGTTTGAGCGGACGGGACAGCTCGCGTGCAAGAACCACCTTCTGCTGGTTGCCGCCGGACAACGTGCTCGCAGGCGCAGCGACCACCGGGGGCCGCACGTCGAACTCGTCGACCCGTTGCTTGGCGTTGCGTTCGATCTCAGCAAGGTTCAGGCTGCCGCGCGAGGCGAACGGCGCTTTGTCGTGCACGTCGAGGACGAGGTTCTGCGCGACCGAGAACGATCCGACCAAGCCGTCGTGCAGCCGGTCTTCGGGGACGTATCCGACGCCGAGGTCGAGCACCTCGTCGGTGGTGAGGTCCGTGACCGACGAGCCTGCGATCGAAATCGATCCCGACGTCGGAATCGTCAAGCCCACCAACGCCTCGGTGACCTCGGTCTGACCGTTGCCCTGCACGCCCGCGATCGCGTAGATCTCGCCGCTGCGGACGGAGAAGGTGACGTCGTCGACCAACACGACGCCGTTCGCGTCGACCACCCGCAGGTCGTGGACGTCGAGCACCGGGTCGCCCGGCTCGGCCGGATCCTTGTCGACGACGAGTTGCACCGGCCGGCCGACCATCATCGCGGCCAGGTCGCCGGCCGACGCGGTGGGTTCGGCCGTCCCGACGACCTTGCCCCGCCGGATCACCGTGATCTTGTCGGCGATCTGACGCACTTCGTTGAGCTTGTGGCTGATGAACACGATCGAGGTGCCGCCGTCACGCAGCGCGCGCATCACGGTGATGAGTTCTTCGGTCTCGCGCGGCGTTAACACAGCGGTCGGCTCGTCGAGCACCAGCAGGCGCGCGTCACGGGCCAGTGCCTTGAGAATCTCGACGCGCTGCTGAACGCCGACGGGCAGGTCGGCGACGAGCGCGTCCGGCGGCACTTCGAGGCCGTACTGCTTCGAGATCGCAGCCACCTCGCGACGCGCCTTTCGCCGGGCCAGGAAGCCGAGGCGTTGCTGCTCGTGACCGAGCATGACGTTCTCGGTGACGGTGAAGACCGGGATGAGCATGAAGTGCTGATGCACCATGCCGATGCCGGCCTTCATGGCATCGCCGGGACCACGGAACACCACGGGTTTGTCATCGACGAGGATCTCGCCGCCGTCAGGTTCGTAGAGCCCGTACAGCACGTTCATCAGGGTCGACTTGCCCGCGCCGTTCTCGCCGAGCAGGGCGTGGATCTCACCAGGCTCGACGACGAGATCGACCGAGTCGTTCGCGACCAGCGGGCCGAAACGTTTGGTGATGCCGCGCAGTTCGAGTTTCACGACAACGATTCCTTACCGGCGTGCAGTGCCTGAACGCACAGGGCGGGTGAGACCCGATGAGGGTCTCACCCGCCGCTGCTGGCCGAAACGTCAGCTGGTTGGCTGGCTCGGCGAGGTGATCTTGATGCTTCCGCTCTCGATGCCGGACTTGACCTGGGCGAGCTGGCTCACCAGCGTGCTCGGCACCTGCGACTGGAAGTCGTGGAACGGCGCCAGGCCCGTGCCGCCGTTCTTCAGCGTGCCGACGTACGAGCCGGTCGGGAACTTCCCGGCCGCGACCTGGTTGAGGTAGGTCTGCACCGAGGTGGTCAGGCCCTTCGTCACGCTCGTGATGAAGTACTTGCAGTACTGAGCAGCCGAGACGCAGCCGTCGGTGTCAACCCAGATCACGTTGGCGTGGCCGCCGCTGGCCTGCGCCGCAGCGCCTGCGCCGAGACCCGCACCACCGGCCACGGGGAAGATGATGTCGGCGCCCTGGTTGATCAGGGTCTGGCTGATCTGCTTGCCCTTGTTCTGGTCGGTGAACGACTGCGAGAACTCGCCGCCCTTCTGGTCCTTCTCAGTCCACCCCAGCACCTGAACGTTCTTGTGGTTCTTCTGGTTGTAGTACTGCACGCCCTCCCAGAAGCCGTCCATGTAGATCGTCACCGGCGGGATGTTGAGGCCACCCCAGGTCGCGACCTTGCCGGTCTTGGACATGCCGGCAGCCAGATAGCCACCGAGGAAGGCACCCTGTGCCGTGTTGAACTGGATGCCGTAAGAGTTGGCACCCTGCGACGGGGCGTCGACCTCGGCGTAGTGCACCTTCGGGTTGGCCTTGGCGATCGCCTTGACGTTCGCCTCCATCAAGCCGCCGACGGCGATGATCGGGTCGCAGCCCTTGCTCGTCTCGTTGCGCAGGTTCGGGGTGTAGTCGTTACCCGAGTTCGACGGCACGTAGCCGATCTTGATGTTCGGGTTCGCCTTGGCTGCGGCGGTCATGCCCGCATAGGACGACTGGTTGAACGACTTGTCGTCGACGCCGCCGGTGTCGAGCACCATGCAGGCGTTGATGGTCTTCCCGCTCGACGTCGAGCTCGACGACGAGCTCGAGGTCTGCTGGGTAGTCGAACTTCCGCCGCCGGCCGGTGGGGCGCTCGAGTTGCCGCCCCCGTTGCTCTTGCTGCCGCACGCGGACAGGGTCAGCGCTAGCGCGGCAACCCCTGCGATGACGGCGCTGGTACGCAGACCACGCACGATGATTTCCTTTCGAGAACCGGCCGACATTCGCGCCGGCGCTGGCATATCTGCGACACGGTATCGGTGCTGGCGCTGCTGGCAAGGGGCCGGGCCGAGACGCATCGCATCTCGTGACCGGTTCGTTGCCATCGCGACGAGGTAGCGTCGAAGACCATGTTCACGACTCGTCCCGAATTGCGTGGCGACTTCGGGATGGTGTCCTCGACGCACTGGCTGGCGTCGGCCGCCGGGATGGCCCGGCTCGAAGCGGGCGGCAACGCATTCGACGCGGCTGTCGCGGCCGGCTTCACCTTGCAGGTGGCTGAACCGCATCTGAACGGCCCCGGTGGAGACCTGCCGTTGATCTTCGCCGGGCCCGACCGGCAACCGACCGTCCTGTGTGGTCAAGGTCCGGCGCCCCTGGGCGCCACCGTCGCCCACTTCCGCGACCTGGGCCTCGAGCTGATCCCGGGCTCAGGCCTGCTTGCTGCGGCCGTCCCCGGCAGTACGGCCGCCTGGCTCACGCTGTTGCGCGACCATGGCACCGCCACCTTGCGTGAGGTGCTCGAGCCGGCGATTCACTACGCCACACACGGCATTCCCGTCCTCCCGCAGATTGCCGCGACCATCGCGCGGGTGGCCGACCTGTTCCGCGAACAGTGGCCGACCTCGGCCGAGGTGTTTCTCGGTGCGGGCGAGTGGCTGCGCAATCAGGCCTGGGCCGACACCCTGCAGCGGCTCGTGCGCGAAGCGGAAGCGGCGACCGCGGACCGGGAGGCGCAGATCCAGCACGCCCTCGACTCGTGGCAGCGCGGCTTCGTCGCCGCACAGATCGACGCGTTCGCCCGCACGCCGCTGTGGGATTCGTCGGGCGAACAGCACGCGGGCGTGCTGACCGGGCAGGACATGGCCGACTGGACGCCCGACTACGAGGCGCCGGTGACCTTCGACTTCGCCGGGCTGACGGTGTGCAAGACGGGCCCGTGGGGACAAGGACCGGTGCTGTTGCAGCAGCTGTCGTTGCTCGCAGGTTTCGACCTGACTCCGGGCACTGCCGACTTCGTCCACACGGTCGTCGAGTGCGCGAAGCTCGCCTTCGCCGATCGCGAGGCCTGGTACGGCGACTCACCCGAGGTGCCGATCGCGGGGTTGCTGGCCGACGACTACGCCGACTACCGCCGCACGCTCGTCGGCGAGGTCGCTGATGATCGGCTCCGTCCGGGAACGCCGTTCGGACGTACTCCGACGTTGCCCGACCTCGTCCTGTCCGCTGCCGAGCGCGCCGACGCCGACGACGAGTACGACCCGACCACGTCCGAGCCGACGGTGTCGCGCACCGGTGAGACGCGCGGCGACACCTGTCACGTCAGCGTGGCCGACCGGTTCGGCAACCTGATCGCTGCCACGCCGAGTGGCGGCTGGCTGCACTCGTCGCCGGTCATTCCCGCACTCGGCTTCCCGTTGGGCACGCGGGTGCAGATGGCGTGGCTGCAGGAGGGGCTGCCGAACACGTTGCGTCCCGGGCGCCGGCCGCGAACCACGCTTTCGCCCAGCCTCGCGCTGCGCGATGGTGTCGCATCATTGGCGTTCGGGACGCCCGGCGGTGACCAGCAGGATCAGTGGCAGGTGGGATTCCTGCTCAACCACGTGCTCGGCGGCATGAACCTGCAGGAAGCCATCGACGCGCCGGCGTTCCACACGACGCACTTCCCGAGCTCGTTCTATCCGCGCGAGGCGCATCCGCGCCAGGTGGTGCTCGAGGAGCGGTTCGGGCCGGACGTGATCGCCGACCTGCGCGGACGGGGTCACGAGGTCGTGGTCAGCGCGCCGTGGTCGCTCGGGCGCATGTGCGCGGTCGGCCGCGACGGTGCCGGCAGGCTCAGCGCCGCCGCGAACCCCCGCGGCATGCAGGGGTACGCGGCCGGCCGCTAGCCGGCCGATCGGTCAGGCGAACTCGGGGCCGACCTCACGCAGGGCCGCCGCGATCTGGGCCAGCACGGGCTCTGGCAGCTCCTTGTCCGGGGTGAGCATCGGATCAAAGGTCTCGCCCACGTCGGCGGCGAGGACGCTCATCCGATTGCCGGCTTCAGCGGCGGCTGGACGACCCGCTTCGGGCGCGTCGCCGAGCGGGACGGTAAGCGCGTACAGCGGCTGGAGCAGCCTGTCGAACATGTCAGCATCCGCGCGCGCGACGCAACCGAGCAGGTCGTTCCAGTGCCGGTGTGCGAGCGCCGACAGATGCGTACCGAAATCGCGTGTCTGCTCGTCTGGCGCATCGGCAACGATGCCGTCGATCGCGGCCACAATCGCGCGCGCCTCGGTCAACAGCCGTCGCACGTCGTCCGGGCCGAACGTCGGTGCGGTCATGAGCCACTTCCTTCCGGAACCGGGGCGATGGACCAGTCGCCGTCCTCCGGACCCAGCTTGTACGGCTCGGCCCAGATCTGGGTGCCGCCGCCCGGGAGGTAGTGGTCGGTCGAGCCGGTACCCCACTGCGGCGCGGCTGGTCCGGAGTAGACCGGGACGCGTCGCGACGGGGTGAACGCCACGATGCCATGGTCGCCGTTCCATTCGTTCTTGACGGCCAGGTCACTGCGCAGTTCACCCGTGCCGCCGCGAGGTGGAGTCGGTGACCAGAACGCGCCGTTGGGCGCGCTGCCGTCGCCGACCCACCGGTAGTAGGTCTTGCCGGGCTCCAGATAGGTCGGCGTGACGTCGCCCTGGAACGTGCGCAACTGATCCGGCGGGAGGTCGGGGTGCCCGCTGGCGTCGCCGACGATGCTCGGCGTCGTGCGTGGAAGCGCGCCCGGAAGTGCTTCGCTCTCGAGATCCGGCGAGGGCGATTGCAGGTACGGATGATCCGCACTGCTCAGGTTGCCGCGCGGGTCGGGCAGGTGCGTGGCGTTCTCCAGATCGCCGGCCAGATTGCCGCCGGCCCCGCCGCCGCTTGCCGCCGCCGCAGTCGTGGCCCCGCCTGCGCCGTGCACGTGCGGTGTCTCGTCGGCGTGCTTGCCGGCCTTCTCAAGGTCGGCCGCGGCCTTCCCGTCATGTGTGGTCAGGTCGTCGACGGCCTGCTTGAGCCGGGTGCCGGTGTCGTCGAAGAAGTGCCCGACCGACTTCGCCGCATCGATCACGGCCTGCTCGACCTTCTTGGCCGCGTCCTCGAGCGCCTGGACGATTGCGTTACTCAAAGCTCATCCCTCCCGCTGCGGAGGTGAATTCGTTGGCGTGGCCGGCGACAGCCTGCGCGTGCCCCTCCAGCTGCTGGACGTGGCTGAGCACCGCGCTGGGCGAGATCGTCACCGCACCGCCCGCGCCGCCTCCACCGCCGGCCGGCACGCCGAGCGCGTCGGCCACGCCCTGGTAGACGAGGCCGGACACGGCCTGGGCGACCTTGTCGATCAGCGGGCTGACGGCCGCGTCGATGATCTGACCCTCGACGTATTGCAGCAGCTCTTGTTCGAGGAACTTGACCAGCTGTTGGCCCTCTTCCTCGATCAGTGCTGCCACCGCCTCGGACGCGCCGAGCGTCTCGACGGCGGCGGCTTGCGCGGCGAGGAACTCTGCGGCCATCACGACGAGCTGGGCGATCGCCTCGACCTTCATGCCGATGATGACATCGGCGCCGGCGTCCATCGCGGTCGACACCAGCTGGCAGCCGGTGATCAGGTCGGACATGTGCGAGTCGGACTTGGCGCCCCACGTCGCGAGCAGCTGCTCGTAACCCGCACCCTGGTAAGCCTGCCCGAGCGACTGCACGGTGTCCGACGCGTCCTGTTGGGTCTGCTGCAGGGACTGCCCGAACTGGGCGACGTGTTGGCCGAACTCGCGGACCTTGTCCTCGTTCACGTTGGGCCAGTCGATCCCGATGAAACCGAGGAAGTCGGCCACCGGGCCGGGGAGCTCAATCGCCATCGCGGGTCACCGCCCGCGTCCGGTGAACGCGTCGCCGTCGTCGGCGCCGCGGTCGGCGCCGCGGTCGGAGTCGTCCTGCGGCGTAGCCAATTCGCGCTCCTGTCGGAGCAGGACGGCCGCGGCTGCGCTGTCGGGTCCGACGATCTCTACGACGTCCTGACGGGCACGCTCGAGCGCATTGATGCGTCCGGTGCGAGCTGCGGTCAGGATGTCGCGCGCCAGCTCGTCCATGCCTCGGGCGTTGGCCGACGGCGTGAGCTGGAGGCCGGTCAGGACGCCGTTGGCGTCGACGGCCGCGGTGACCGCGCCGTCGCCGGTCGTCACGGTGGCGCTCGCGCTCAGGATGGCCGTCTTCGCGGCCTCGGTGCGTTGTCTGAGTTCCCGTGCACGCGCGGCGAAGCGCGCAACGGGGTCCGGCCCTGAGGGCAGGACGGAACCAGTTCCGGTCATGCCGAACTCCTGCAAAGGGTCATCGACACCGCCGGCCGCGCTGCGGCGGACCGGAGCTGTCGAGCTGCGTGAAGGTTGTGAAAAGCCGAGCTCTATGAAGGCGTACCGAATGGGTCGAACTATCAGATTGTGCGCTTACTGCTCCCTGACCTTGCCACGTTTTCGGGTCGCGCGCGACGGCAACGGCTCAGTCGGGATCACGATGCCGCAGCCCGTAGGCGGCGACCGCAGCACCGGCGACCGCACCGGCGCCGACGAGCGCGGCACCCACGGCGGCGGGCGAGAGCGGGGCCGCCTCGACGGCTGAGGTGGGTTCTTCCGGTTCACGCATCACCGGCAGCGAGCCCTCGGCGTAGGCCAGCGGGTTGGTCAGCTCCGCCGTCCACGCCACGCAGAACAGCAACCAGCGGGTCACGAGCTGGATCCACACCAGCACGGCGAGCAGCCCCGCGAACGGTCCGGCGGTCGCGCTGTGTGCCGATGCCGCGACCGTGTACGTGCCGACGATCTTCAGGATCTCGAAGCCGACGGCGGCCAGGATCGCGCCGCGTATCCCGACCCGTAGGTGCACCTCGGCCTCGGGCAAGCGGGTGAGGACGAAGAAGAACATCACCGCGTCGGCTGCGAGCGCGACGGCGATGCCGATGCCGCCGAGCAACGTGCCCATGCCGGGGACGTTGCCCAGGCCGAGCGAGGAGAGGATCTCGTGGGAGAACGCGGCCCAGGCGGCCGTGATGCCGAGCGACACCAGCAGCGCCGCGCCGAGCGCCGCGAGCACGCCGAGGTTGTACAGCCGTTGCGTGATCGGGTTCTGCTTGCGCGGAGCGATCTTCCAGATCGCGTCGATGGAGCCGCGCAGGTTGCCGATCCACCCCAGACCCGTGAGCGCGACACCGACGATGCCGACGACGCCGACACTGGCCCGCGCGTCGATTGCGGTCTTGATCGAGTCCTTGAGCGTCGTCCCGACCTGGCCGGGCACGTTGGTAGTGATCTTGTTGAACAGGCTCTGCAGCGTGTCGGGGTGGCCGTGCAGCACGAAGCCGAGGATCGACACGGCAAGCAGCAGCAGGGGGAAGAGCGCGAGGAAGCTGAAGTAGGTGATCGCGGCCGCGTACAGGTTGCCGTTGGTGACGCGCAGCCGCTCCCAGGCCGCGGCGAATTGCTTGATCCACGCGCGTTTCTTCATGCGCGTGGCCTACCCACAAACGCGGGCCGGTTAGTCGTCAGCCGAACCGAGCGGGAACTCGCGCCGCCACTGCCACCGATGATCGGCGTCGCGCGAGAACAGGACGAACGCGGTGACCTCGAAGCGGGCGATGAAGCCCGCGAGGCCGTCGTAAGCGGCGTCGAGCGCGACGTCGTCGATGTCGTGCGCGATCGTCACGTGTGGGTGGTAGGGGAAGTCGAGGGTGCGCTCGAGCGGCCCGCGGCGGATCGCCGATTCGAGCTCCTCGCAGTCACCGACCCCACGCGCGACCTGCACGAACACGACCGGCGTCGTCGGCCGGAACGTCCCCGTCCCGGCCAGGTGCATCAGGAACGGACGCCCGTGCAGCGCAACGTCCTCGAGGTGTTTCTCGATGTCGGGCAGGTCGCCGGGTTCGACCGCGGTCGGCGGCAGCAGCGTGACGTGCGGGAACACGAGGTCGGCGGCCGGGTCGCCGACGCGGTCGCGCCACGCGGACAGCACCGCCGCGTGAGGTTGCGGGATCGCGACCGCGACCCCGAGCAGCAGCTGATCGCTCACGGCGTCGGGCCCGGCAGGAAGCCGACGCGGCGATACGCCTCGGCCAGCGTCGGACCCGCTACCGCACGCGCCCGCTCGGCGCCGGCGGCGAGGATGCGGTCGAGCTCGGCGGGGTCGTCGAGCAACTGCTTCGTGCGGGCGGCGAACGGCTCGGCGAAGGTGACGACGGCCTCGGCCACGGCGACCTTCAAGTGGCCGTATCCCTGGCCCTCGAAGTCCTTGGCCACCGCCTCGGGCGTGCGGTCGGTGACCGCGCCGAGGATCGCGAGCAGGTTCGACACGCCGGGCTTGGCGGCCGGGTCGTAGCGCACCTCGGTGTCGGTGTCGGTCACGGCGCGCTTGATCTTCTTCGTCAGCGTCGCGGCCGGGTCGAGCAGGTACAACGTCCCGGCCTCGCCGAGTGACTTCGACATCTTCGCGGTGGGGTCCTGCAGGTCGAGCACCTTGGCCGTACCCGGCGGGATGAAGGCGTCGGGGACGGTGAACATCTCGCCGTAGCGCGAGTTGAAGCGCTGCGCGAGATTGCGGGTGAGCTCGAGATGCTGGCGCTGGTCCTCGCCGACAGGCACGCGATCGGCCTGGTAGAGCAGGATGTCGGCCGCCTGCAGCACGGGGTAGGTGAAGAGGCCGACCGCGAAATGCTCTGCGCCGGTGCGCGACGACTTGTCCTTGAACTGGGTCATCCGGCTGGCCTCGCCGTAGCCGGTGAGGCATTCGAGCACCCACGAAAGTTGCGGGTGCTCGGGGACGTGACTCTGCACGAACAGCGCGCATCGGTCCGGGTCGAGACCGGCCGCCAACAGTTGCGCGGCGGCGATGCGGGTGCGGCTGGTCAGCTCGTCCGGCGGCGGCGGGTCGAGGGTGATCGCGTGCAGGTCGACGACGCAGTAGAACGCGTCGTGGTCGTCCTGCAGGGCGACCCACTGCTTGATGGCGCCGAGGTAGTTGCCGAGGTGGAACGAGTCGGCGGTCGGCTGGATGCCGGAAAGGACGCGCGGACGATCAGCCATGATGCTCGATTGTGGCACCCGCGTGATCCGGAGCCGGATCGGTGGTGTCCGGGTTCTCATCGGGGGTCGGCGGGGTGACGCGCACGCGCGCGATGCGTCGTCCGTCGATCTCGACGACGTCGAGCAGGTAGCCGTCGTGGCTGACCCGGTCGTGCAGGTGTGGCAGGCGTCCGAGCTCGGCCATCACCCAGCCGCCGAGCGTCGCGTAGGGGCCCTCAGGCAGTTCCAGCCCGGCGACCTCGGCGACCTCGTCGAGGTTCTCCTTGCCGTCGAGTTCGACGACACCGCCGGACAGGCGCCGCGGCTCGTCGGCATCCGGCACACCGCCCTCGTCGCGGATGTCGCCGATGACCTCTTCGACGAGGTCCTCGAGGGTCACGATGCCGTCGGTGCCGCCGTACTCGTCGACCACGATCGCGAGGTGATGGCCCTCGCGGCGCATCTCGGACAGTGCGTTGAGCACGCGTTTCGACCCAGGCATGACCTTGATCTCGCGAGCGATCGCGCCGACTGTGCGGTCGCGTGCGGACCGCGCGTCACCGAGCACGAGGTCGCGGATGTGGACGTAGCCGAGCACCTCGTCGTAGGTGCGGCCGACCACGGGATAGCGCTCGTGCGGGGCGTCCGAGGCCAGCTTGGTCGCCTTGCTGACGGTGAGGGACGCCTCGAGGAAGACCACATCGGTGCGCGGCACCATGATCTCGCCGATCGAACGCTCGCCCGCGGCGAACACGTCGTCGATCAGGCGGCGTTCGTCGTTCGACAGTGACTCGTGCGCGGCGACGAGGCCACGCAGTTCGTCCTGGGTGATCGGTTCGCGACCGGCGTCCGGATCGCCGCCGAGCAGGCGCACCAGCCCGTTCGTCGATCGCGACAGGAGCCAGATGACCGGACGGAAGAAGCTCGCGACCTTGCTCAGCGGCGGCCCGAACAGTTTCGCAGCACCCTCGGTGCGTTGCAGCGCGAGCCGTTTGGGGGCGAGCTCGCCGACGACGAGGGTGACGAAGGTGATGATCAAGGTGACGCCGACGACGCCGGTCGCCGCGGCAACACCGTCGCTCCAGCCGTGGCCGACGAGATAGTCCTTCGCCTCGCCCGAGAGGGTCACCGCGCCGAACGCGGACGACAGCAGCGCCGTGGTGGTGACGCCGATCTGGACGGCTGCAAGGAAGCGGTTCGGCTCACTGATCAGCTTCGCAACGATCGCGCCGCGCCGTCCGGACTCCGCGAGTGCGCGCACCTGGCCCTCGCGCAGTGAGACCAGCGCGATCTCGGCGGCGACGAACAGCGCCTCGATGAGGATCAGCAACAAGACGATGCCGATGTTCAGCAGCGTCTGCCCGGCCACGCTCAGACCGCCCCACGACAGCGTTGGCCCTGCGGCGCACTGAGCAGCTTGTTTCCGGTCGGCACGCTCTCAGTGTAGGGACAGCCTGGCATGGGTCAGGCTGTCGCAACCCGGCGGCGAGCAGGCGCGCTGCCGCCGACGACGGTCAGCGGCAGGCGGCTGACGGCGGCGCTGCCACGCAGCAGCACACGCGTCACGTGCTTCGGGTCGTCGAACATCGGCACATGGCCCGCGCCGCGGATGACGATGTGGTCGGCCTTCGGCAGCACGGCCCGGGCGACCTCGGCCTGCCACGGCGGCAGCACGAGATCGCGGCCGGCCCAAGCGATCGTGACCGGGATGGCTGCCGAGATCTCGCCGGTGAACGGCGTCGCGGCGTCCAGCAGCAGCGGCAGGGCGGGCATCGCCCGGCGGAACCCGCGGATGTCGCCGAGGGAAGCGTCGCTGGAGACGCGGGCGGGATGCGACATGCAGCGCGCCGTAGACGACACGGCGGCCGGCCCGGCTGTACGCGAGCCGGTCGGCGCGCGCGCCGAGCCGCGAGACCACCGCGGCGGCCGAGGTGAAGATTCGGCGGGTGTGGGCGAACGACTTCTCGGTGCGCCAGAAGCCGGCCGGCGAGAGCGCGGTGACGCTGCGGGCGTGCCCGTTCACCGCTGCTTCGAGCGCGATCCGGCCGCCGAGCGAGTTGCCGGCGACGTGCGGTCGGTCGAGGCCCTCGGCGTCGAGGAACTCCTTGAACATGTCGCGCAGCACGTCCGGCACCGGCCGGCCGTCAGGTGACCAGATCAGGCGACTGACCGTGGCCGGGAAGGTCGACCAGGATCACCTCGCGGTGCACCGCCAGGTCGTCCAGAACGGGGTACCAGGCCTGACGTCGATGCGTCAGGCCGTGGATCAGAACCAGGGGCTCGCCGGAACCGTGTCGTTCGCAGGCGAGCATGCAGTTCTCCGTCCGTCACGTTCACCAACCTGTGCGGTGGTGATAACCCGGACGATACATACCCGTAACGCCGTGTCCTAGTGACTCAGCTCACGCCGTCCGGGCCGGTCACTAGTCTGAGTCCTCATGACGCAGGCACGCACCCCTACGGCAGTGGACGCGATCGCCGACCGATACCTCGACGAGTCCGCTGCACACGACCCGATCACCGCTACCTACCATCGGCTTCGGCCGGGCACGACGACGCCCTCCCGGCGCTCGATCCCGATTGGTTCGCGCAGCGGGCAGAGCTACGGGCCACGACGCGGCGCGCGCTGCAGGCCGCCGAGCCCGGCCGACGCCAACGATCGGGTGACGGTCGCCGCGCTCGACGACGAGTTCGACGTGGCCGTTGCGCTGCGCGCGCTGCGGCGAGGAGGAGTCCGACCTCAACAACGTCGCGTCGCCGGTGCAGAGCCTGCGCGACGTGTTCGATCTGATGCCGACCGAGACCGTCGACCAATGGGCGATCGGCGCCCGGCGGCTCGCCGCCCTGCCGGCGTCGGTCGACGGCTACATCGCTTCCTTGCGCTACGCCGCCGACCGCGGGCACGTGCGCGCCCGCCGCCAGGTCGAGGTGGCGATGAAGCAGTGCGCCGACAACGTCGGCCCGGACGGGTTCTTCGGGCGCTGGGCCGGCGCACTGCGGCTCCGGCCGAGGGCGAGCTGCCCGACTCACTGCGCGCCGACCTCGTCCGCGGGGCCGAGCTGGCCAGCGACGCCTACACCGCACTCGAGGCGTTCCTGCGTGATGAGTTGCTGCCCCGCGCCGGCGAGCGCGAGCCGTTCGGCCGCGAGCGCTACGTCCCGAACTCACGCCAGTTCCTCGGCGCCACGATCGACATCGACGAGACCTACGCCTGGGGGCAGGAAGAGCTCGCCCGCATCGTCACCGAGATGGAGCGCACGGCCGATCGCATCAAGCCGGGCGCGTCCGTGCCGGATGCGATCGAGTACCTCGACAACGACAGCTCGCGGCACCTCGAGGGCACCGACGCCCTGCAGGCTTGGATGCAGCAGAAGTCCGACGCCGCTGTTGCCGCCCTGGCCGGTTCGCATTTCGACATCCCCGAGCCGATCCGCGTCCTCGAGTGCCGCATCGCGCCGACGACCAACGGCGGGGTCTACTACACCGGGCCGAGCGACGACCTGGTCACCCGTCCCGGACGGATGTGGTGGTCGGTTCCGAAGGGTGAGACGTCCTTCGGCACGTGGAAGGAACTCACCACCGTCTACCACGAGGGCGTGCCCGGCCATCACCTCCAGATCGCGCAGACCGTGTACCGGCGCGACCTGCTCAACAACTGGCGCCGGCTCGCCTGCTGGACGAGCGGGTACGGCGAGGGCTGGGCGCTCTACGCCGAGCAGCTGATGGCCGATCTCGGCTTCCTCGACGATCCCGGCGACTATCTCGGCATGCTCGACGCCCAATCGCTGCGCGCGGCACGGGTCGTGCTCGACATCGGCATCCATTGCGAGCTCGACGCCCCGGCGTCGGTCGGCGGCGGCGCGTGGACCTATGACAAGGCGTGGGACTTCCTCGGCCAGCACTGCCACTCGGCCGAGGGCGTGCGGCGCTTCGAGCTCGACCGGTATCTGGGTTGGGCGGGCCAGGCGCCGGCGTACAAGGTCGGCCAGCGGGCGTGGCTGCAGCTACGCGACGAGGTGCGCGCACGCGAGGGCGACGGGTTCGACCTCGCGCACTTCCACCGCCGCGCCCTCGACCTCGGCGCCGTCGGGCTCGACGTTCTGCGCTCGGCGTTGTTGGGCGATTACGCCTAACCACGTCCGCTCCGTTTCCGGTTCAATGTGCTCGTGCTCGTCGAGCGGGAGGCACAGCTCCGGACGCTGTCCGAGCTCCTCGACGGCGCCGCGGCCGGACGTGGCGCCGTCGTGCTGGTCAGCGGCGAGGCCGGCGTCGGCAAGACCACGCTGACTCGAGCCGCGGTCGAGCAGGCGGCGATCGCTTCCTGGTGCGGCGCGGAAGTTGCGACGACCTGACCACGGCTGCGGCACTCGGCCCGTTGCTCGAGGCGGTTCCGGAGCTCGGCGAGCTCGCCTCGTCCGATGCCGATCAACCCGTCCTGCTGCGGACGATGCTCGGACTGTTCCGGACGGCCGCGCCGACGCTGCTCGTGCTCGAGGACGTGCACTGGGCCGACGGCGCGACGCTGGACGCGGTGCGCTACCTCGGCCGCCGCATCGATGACCTGCCGTGCTGGTGGTGGCGACCTACCGCAGCGAGTCGGTCGCCGGGCGGGCGCCACTGCAGCGGTTGTTGGGCGAGCTGGCGGCGGCTCGACGTGTCGAGCTCGAGCCGCTCAGCGCACAGGGAGTCGCCGCGCTCGTCGCCTCCGATGCGTCGGGTGCCGACCCGCAAGTGCTGCACGCCGAGACAGGCGGCAACCCGTTCTACGTCACCGAGGTGTTGGCAGGTTCGGGTGGCGGCGTTCCCGCCACCGTGCGCGACGCCGTGCTCGCGCGCACGGCCGCGCTGTCCGACGCGGCACACGACGTGCTGGCGGCAACCGCCGTCCTCGGTCGGGCACCGCTCGCCGCTATCACTGCAGTGGCCGGCGGCACCAGCGATGCTGTCGACGAGTGCGTCCACAACGGTGTGCTGGTGTGGGACGGCACCGAATGCACGTTCCGGCACGAGCTCGCGCGCCGCGCCGTCGACAGCACGCTCGCTCCGGGCTTGCGGGCCGAGCTGCACCGCCGCGCCCTCGCAGTCCTGGTCAATGCCGACGACCGCCGCCTTGCCCACCACGCTGTCGGCGCCGGCGACACCGTCCGGGTGTTGCGTCACGCGCGTGCCGCTGCCGATCGGGCCGCGCGGCTGGGTGCGCATCGCGAGGCGGCCGAGCAGTACCTGACCGCGCTGCAGCAGGGCGATCCGGACAACGATCAGCGCATCGAGCTACTGCAGGCACGCTCGTACGAGTGCTACCTGACCGACCAGGTCGAGACCGCGCTCGCCGTCCGGCTGCAGGTGCTCGAGCTGGCCGAGGCGGCGGGCGACCCGGTGACGATCGGCGAAACGGCGCGGTGGCTGTCGCGGTTGTGCTGGTATCTCGCCCGCAACGCCGAGAGCGAGCGGTACGCGCAACGCGCCGTCGAAACGCTGACGCCACTGGGTGATTCGTCCACGCTGGCGATGGCGATCAGCAATGTTGCCCAGCTGCGCATGCTGGCCGGAGACAACCGTGCCGCGATCGCATCCGGACGCAGGGCGCTGACCATCGCGCGCGCCGTTGGCGACCGCGACACCGAGATCCACGCTCTCAACAACATCGGGACCGCAACATTCGCGGCAGGAGACCCGATCGACGGTGCCCACTTGTTGGCGCGCAGCCTCGATCTGGCCCTGACTGCGGATGCCCACGAACACGCGGCGCGCGCGTACACGAATCTCGTCTCGCTCGCGGTGCAGACGCGTGACTACGTCGCGGCCGATCGGCACGCGCGCGCCGGGATCAGTTACTGCACCGAGCGTGATCTCGATTCATGGCGCTGCTACATGTCCGCCGCACACGCTCGGGCGCTGCTCGAACAGGGCGATCTCGACGGCGCTGCCGCCCTCAGCGCCGAGGTACTCGGCGACGCCGACGTATCGCCGATCACCCGCATCGCGGCGACGAGCGTGGCGGCGACAGTTGCCGCGCGACGCGGTGAAGCGTGCGATCTCGACGCCGTCCTTGCCCTCGCGGTTCGGACGGGCGAGGCGCAGCGGCTCGTGCCGGTGGCCGTCGCGCGGGCGGAGGTCGCATGGCTGGAGGGGCGCCATGCCGATATCGCCGCCGAGGTCGAGCACGCCTGGGCGCCGGCCCTGGCTGAGGGCAATCGTTGGTATCTCGGCGAGTTGTCGTGGTGGCTAGCAGTGGCCGGCTCGCCGCACGCGGTCGGCGGCGATCTGGCACGTCCGTTCGCGCTGCTGGTTGCCGGTGAGTGGGACGAGGCTGCGCGGGTGTGGGACGAGCTCGACTGTCCCTTCTGGACTGCCACAGCCTTGAGCAGGCTCCCGGATCTCGCGCCGTCGCGCCGCGCGCTCACACTGGTCGCTACTGCAGGCGCGTCCGCGTTCGAGCATGCGTTGCTGCGTGACCGGGCCGCTGCTGGGCTGGCCGTCCCCCGCGGGCCAGGCGGGCACATCGCAACCTGCCGCACCAGCTCACCGCACGTGAGCTGGAGGTGCTGCGGCTGCTCGCCGACGGGCTGTCGAACGCCGAGGTCGCCACGACGCTGTTCCTGTCGCAGAAGACGGTCGGCCACCACGTGTCGGCCGTCTTGCGCAAACTGGGCGAACCGAGCCGAAGCCGGGCCGTTGCGACAGCCCGGCGCGAAGGGATCGTCGGGCCAACATAGGGAATGTTCCCGATGTGGCGTTCGGGCGTGACCGATTCACTGGAACGCGTCGGGCAACACGGCTCGGCACGCTCACTCGGGGAGTCGTCATGGCCCTGTTCATGGACGTCCACAACATCGACGGTCCGGTCACCGAGGGGGACGTCGCCATCGCCCACCAGGCCGATCTGGCCAAGCAGGGCGAGCACGACGTGCACTACGTCCGCTACTGGGTTTCGCCCGAGCAGGGCAAGATCTTCTGCCTCGTCGAGGCACCCGACGCCGAGGCCGCGGCACACGGTGCACCGCGAGGCCCACGGCCTCGTCGCCGACGAGATCTACCAGGTCTCCGAAGGCGAATAGCTGTAAGAACCCAGACCTCAAGCTTGTGTTGCAGCCCCGTCCAACCGAAATCTGGCCCGGAAATTGGTCAGTAGGGGCTGCAACACAGGTGAGTCGGGCGTCAGGAACCGAGGCTTGAGCCAGCTCGCTCTCGACCAGCTGCTCGTGCTCGTCCTCGGCCTGCTTGCGCGCGGCGCGGTGCTCCAGTAGCCGGCCATGAGGAAGATCAGCGGGATGAACACGATCTCGCCGCCGACGGCGACCCAGAAGTAGTGCTGCCACTGCTTCGGTGAGTCGGCGGCCGCCTTCTGCACGGACGGGCCGTTGGCCTGCAGATACTTCAGGTCGGCCACGACCTTCGGGTTCTGCAGCGACGGTCCGTACTTCTTCAGGAACGCGAGGTCGGACGCCGGGACGGCACCGAGCGCCTTGAGCTGCGCCGCGGCCGCGATCACCTTCGGCCGTTCTGTTGCACGATGAGCAGCTGCGGGATCGGGATCGTCCGCAGGTCCTTGATGTCGGCGATCGCCTGCGCCTGGGTGATGTGCAGCTTGGCGACGATCTCGCTGACGGCCGTGGACAGCGCCTTCGTGTCGGTCGGGTTGGTGAGCAACGTCGTCGCCGTGGCGGTGTCGATCGCGGCGCCGGCCTGCAGCGCTGGGCCGTGCTGCGCGTTCAGCGTGACCACTGTCGTGACGTCGCTGACGCTCACGGCGGTCAGGTCGCTCAGCGCCGTGACCTGTGCCTGGACGTCGTTCGGGTTCGCCGCCAGCGCTGCCTGGGTCGTCGGCGTCGATCTTGGCCGCCGTCGCGAGCTGCGTCTTGTACTTCGCCGCTAGCGACTGCACCTTCGGCACGATGGTCGGATCGGCCGCGACTGCCTTGCACGACCGCACGCTGGTCAGCGGTCAGCGCCGGATCGTCGAGTGCACCTTGGACGGACGCGCCCTTCTCGACCAGCGTGGTCACCGTGTTGACAACGTGCGGGACGAAGAACACCGAGACCGCGATGACGATGCGGATGACCAGGCCCCACACCGCGAGGCCGGTCGCCGTCAGCGCAGGATTGCGCCGCTCGACCGTCTCGGTGAAGCTCGCCATCCACGGCGCGTAGGCGACGCCGAGGAACACGGCGAGCAGGCTCACGATCACGACGAACGTGTAGTAGCTGGTGTGCGGATGCGGTCGCGCGCGACAAGAAGATGATCGTCAAGACGATCGCACCGACGGCGCCGATCACCATGAACGGCTTGCGCACGCGCAACTTGTCGGAGATGAACCCGATCAGCAGCAACGCCACGGCGTTGAACGCCCAGTTCCAGTTGCCGAGCCCGTTGGCATCCTTCTGGCTGAAGCCGAAGATCGTCTGGAAGTAGACCGGGAAGAAGCCGACCGCCAGGTAGTAGATGATCAGGAAAACGCTGATCGCGAACGCCGACAGGATGATGTCGGGCTTGAGCATCTGGCGGAACGGGCTGCGCAGCGACGCCTCGACGTCGATGCCCTTCGCCCGCGCCTCGATCAGCGCGCGGTCGCGCGCACTGACCATCAGCTGGTCGCGCAGGTTCGGGGCGAGCTCGCGCAGGAACAGCGCCGACAGACCGCGACGACGAGGCCGACGATGCCGGCGGCGATGTAGTGGTCCTGCCACGCCGTGCTGTCGCTGGTGTTGCTGACCTCGACGCTGACGACGAGGCTGCCGAGCACCGGACCGAGCGTCCAGAACCCCATCGCCGACGCTCGTCCGAGCTGCGGACTGAAGTCGCGGATCAGCGCCGGCGTCGCGACCAGGATGATGCCCTCGACGAGGCCGATGGGGACGAACACGATGCCGAAGCCGAGCTTGCTGTGCACAAGCGGGATGCCGAACAGGCACAGCAGTCCGACGACGAACAGGCCGACGGTGATGATGTTGGCCCGGCCGTAGCGGTCGGCGACGCCGGTGGCGAACGACGCGGCGGCGCCGAGGATGTAGCCGACGACGCTGATGTTCACGTAGTAGACGAACGACATGTGGTACTCGGCGAGGATGTGCGTCGCGACCGCCCCGGCCAGATAGAACTGGTAGTAGAGGACGATCGTCGCGAGCACGACGATGCCGAGGCACGTGAACCGCACCCGTCCCGTGGGGTAGTGGTCGAGCTGGCGGTTCCAGAAGCTGGACCGGGCCGACGGAGCGGCGGCGGGAAGGTCGGACGTTCCTGCGCTCATCGAGCGCCCTCCAAGTGTGATCTGATGCACTCTTGTGAACGCCCGTTTATATACAGCGCGGGGCAATCAGGTCAACGACCGCGATCGTCTCGTAACGGTCTTTCACGCCGCGTTCGCCGACGAGCCCGACCTCGGGACGCTGTCGGCGGCCAAGCTGCGGGTGCTTGCCAACTCGGCTGCGCTGTTCTTCCAGCGCGGCGCCGCGAACACGTCCGTGCGTGATCTCACGAAGGCCTGCGGGCTGTCACCCGGTGCGCTCTACAACCACTTCGCGTCGCGGGACGACCTACTGTTCACGATCGTCCGACACGGCCATGTCCGGATGCAGCGCCGGATCGATGCGGCTCTGGCACAGGCACCCGCCGACGCGCAGGCGCGCTTTTGTGCCTACGTCGGCGCGTACGTCACCGGGCACGTCGACCGGCCCGAACTGGCGCAGCTGGTGCGGCGCGAGTACCGGCATCTCTCGGCAGAGCACTACGCGAACATCGTGGCTACGCGCCGGGCGATGCGGCGCATGCTCACCGACTTCATCGCAGCGGGGTCAGCGCAGGGGCAATTCGACCTCGTTGGCGACGCAGTCGGCCAGACGCTGATGGTGCTCGACATGTGCAGCCGCACCAGCGACTGGTTCGACCGCACTCGCGACACGAACCCGTCCGAGATCGTGCAGCGCTACGTCCAAGCCGCGTTGCGCCTGGTGGGCGCCGCTTCCTGACCCGCCGAGTGGCAGCTAGAGGTTGGCGATGTCGGCCTGCTTGGCGCGGACGGCCTCGGCGGCCTCCTTGAGCCCGGCGAGCTCGGTGTCGGTGAGGTCGCGCTCGACGACCTTCTTGACGCCCTCGCGGCCGATCTCGGCCTCGACGCCGAGGTAGACGCCGCTGATGCCGTACTCGCCGTCGACCCACGCGCACACCGGGATCATCTCGCCGGAGTCCTCGATGACCGCGCGGGCCATGCGCGCTGCCGCGGCCGACGGCGCGTAGTACGCCGAGCCGGTCTTGAGCAGCGCGACGACCTCGGCCCCGCCGTTGCGGGTGCGGGTGACGAGCTCGTCGATCTTGTCGCTGCGTCCATGACATCGGCCAGCGGCTTGCCGTCGACGAAGCAGGCGGACGGCACGGGCACCATCGTGTCGCCGTGCGAGCCGAGCGTCAGCGTCTGCACCGAGCCGACCGGGACGCCGAGCGTGGTCGCCACGTTGTTGGTGAAGCGCGCGGTGTCGAGCACGCCGGCCTGGCCGAACACGCGGTTCTTCGGGAACTGGCAGGCCAGCTGCGCCAGCGCGGTCATCTCGTCCAGCGGGTTCGACACCACGATGATCACGGCGTCCGGCGAGTGCTTCGCGATGTTCTCGGCGACGCCGCGCACGATCTTGGCGTTGACCTCGAGCAGGTCCATGCGGCTCATGCCGGGCTTGCGGGGCAGGCCTGCGGTGATCACCACGACGTCGGAGTCCGCGGTCGCCTCATAGCCGCCGCCGTCGGCGGTGGTCGTCGCGCCGACGACAGTCGTCTCGAAGCCCTCGATCGGACGCGACTGGTTGAGGTCGAGCGCCAGGCCCTCGGGCTTGCCCTCGACGATGTCGGTGAGCACGACGGTCTCGAACACGTCGTACTCGGCCAGGCGCTGCGCCGTCGTCGATCCGTAGAAACCGGCTCCGACGACGGTGACTTTTCCGCGGCGGGCGTGGTCCGACATGCGTTTCTCCTCGTGTGTAGGGACGCCTGCGAGGCTAGTCCGCCCCGCTGCGCTCAGTGCAGCCGGATCGCGACAGCGACGATCACGCCACCTATCGCCAGGTAACAGAGCGCGTCGAACCACCGCCCACGCACCGCGAGCGCGCCGACCCGGTGCGGCGGCAGCACAAGACGCAGGCCGGCTGCGATGAACATCGCGGACGCGATGAGCGTGACCGCGGGACGCCATCGGCCCGGCCAAATAGCCAGCACGCCCGCAGCGCACGCAACGAGAAGCACGACGAGGACGAAGGGCAATTCGTCGCGCAGCCAGCGTCCGTGCCGCATCGTCCGTGCCGCCATATCTGTACTCGTCGCGAGAGTCGTCAGCCGCGCTCGGCGGCATCGACGACGTTGCTCAGCAGCATCGCCCGCGTCATCGGCCCGACGCCGCCCGGGTTCGGGGCTCAGCCAGCCGGCCACTTCGCGCGACGTCGGCGGCCACGTCGCCTGCGATCTTGCCGTCGACCCGGCTGACACCTGCGTCGAGCACGGCCGCCCCCGGCTTGACCATGTCGGCGGTGATCAGCCCGGCCGACCCGGCGGCCGCGACGACGATGTCGGCCTCGCGCACTGCAGCGGCGAGATCGCGCGTGCCGGTGTGGCACACCGTGACCGTGGCGTTCTCGCTGCGGCGGGTGAGCATCAGCCCGAGCGGACGTCCGACGGTGATGCCGCGCCCGACGATCGACCACGTGGGCGCCCGCGATCGCGACGTCGTAGCGGCGCAGCAGTTCGATGATGCCGGTCGGCGTGCACGGCAGCGGGGCGGGCGTGCCGAGCACGAGCCAGCCGAGGTTGGTCGGGTGCAGGCCGTCGACGTCCTTGCGGGGGTCGACCCGCACGAGCAGTTCGTTGTCGACGCCCGTGCCGAGCCCGGTCGGCAGCTGCACGAGGAACGCGGTGCACGCCGGGTCGGCGTTGAGTTCGTCGATGACGGCCTCGACCTCGGCCTGCGTGGACGTTGCGGGCAGGTCGCGCCGGATGCTCGCGATGCCGACCTCGGCGCAGTCCTTGTGCTTGGCGTTGACGTACCAGCGGCTGGCCGGGTCGTCGCCGACGAGGATCGTGCCCAGGCCGGGGACGATGCCGCGCTCGGCCAATTTCGCGACGCGATCGCGCAGCTCAGCCTTGATCTCGGCGAGGGTTGCCGTGCCGTCCAGAATCTGCGCCGTCATGTTTGTCGATTTTGCCAGCCTCCGCCGTCGGCTCGTCGGACGACTCCGCCGCGGCCTGGCGCCGCGCGACCACGAGATAGACGACGCCGCACACCACGGCGTCCACGGCGGCGAGGATCGTCACGAAGTAGCCGGGCTGCGGGTTGCGCGCGATGCGGTAGCCGAGCGAGACCAGCGAGTCCCAGGTGAGCCCGGCCGAGAAGGTGTAGCTCTTCGGCAGCAACCACCACGTCAACGCGATGATGACGCCGGCGCCGACACCGGTCGCAGCCAGCACCACCCCGTCGTGGCGGTAGGTGCGCTGCTCGTTCCTGGCGAACCAGCCGTGCCGCGGCCCGACGATCGCCAGTGCGGCGATGATCAGGACAAGGGGCGCGAGAAACCCGACACGGCCGGCCTGCCAGCAGTACGCCGGTGAGATGGCCAGCGACCCACTCTGACCCGCGCCGGTCGGCGAGAACCACGGCAATGCCGCCCCGACGACAGCCGGGACGGCCGGCGTGAGCGGCAACCACTCCAGCGAGCCGGTGAGTCGATTGCTCGGCTTCGCCGGTGCGTCCGCGGTGGTCGCGTCCGGGGCGGGCGGGTCTGGTGCTTCAGTCATCCCGACAGGCGTATCACGTCGGCGGCGGTGGCGGCTTCTGCAGGGACGGCTGTCGGCCGCCTTGGTCGGGCCGGCTCTGCCTACTCTGCAGCATGATCAGCACGCCACCGACGATCGCGAGCACCGCGGCGGCTACCGAGAGCCAATAGCCGATCTGCGGTCCACGGCTCAACGAGCCGCCGGCCGCCTTCAGCCGCGCCGCGAAGTCGTCCCAGCTCAACTGGGCGCCGGCGAGTTCGAACTTGTATTGCGAAGTGAGGAGGAACCATGCGATCACCAGGCACACGGCCGCGACGGCGCCCCCGATGATCGCGTACCTGGCGATCGAACGCACCGGGTCGGGCGCACTGGACAAACGGCCGCGTGGCTTGCCCAGCAACAGCCCGATCGCCATGACCGCGACGACCACGAGCGCGATCGGAACGACCAGCCCGATCTTGCCGTCTTTGAACGAGTAGAGGCTGTCGAAGTCTTTGCTGACGCCACCGGCCTCGCCGTGCGGAGTGAACCACGGCGTGAATGCGCCAATCACGGCGAGCAGCGCGGCTACGGGCAGCAGCCACATCACCGGCGGTGCCTTGGCGACGGTGACAGTGCCAGGCGGGGGCGGTGGATACTGCGCGTCGTAGGGCGGCTGGCCCGGCTGGCCGGGTGGCGGCGGATAGGCCGTCATCGCGGTCCCTTTCCTGTGGCGCGGCTGATGCTCGATGACCGTACCGTCGCCTGCACGGCCACGCGGGGACCTCGGGCGGTCACCCGATGATGACGCCGAACACCGCGGCCAGTCCGATCGCGTGCTCGACGTCGATGCGCGCACCGACCAGCTCGCAGTTGCGCGGGTCGAGCGTGTCGATGCGTGCGCCGCGCAGGTCGACATCACGGAACACCGTGCGTCCGTACCGCGCTCCGCGCAGGTCGGCGCCGGACAGATCGGCACCGCTCAGATCCGTCTGGACGAAGTTCGCCCCGCCCAGTCGGGCACCGGCCAGGTCTTGGGCACCGAGCTTGGTCGCGCCGAACGAGACGCCGCTGTAGTCGCCACCCCCGCCGAAACTGAGCCCGCGCGCGCCGATCCGGTCGAACGTCGAGCCGGCGAGCTTGCAGCCCTGGAACGACGCATTGACGAGCCGGGTCTGGACGAACGTTGCCGCCACGAACGCGCTGCCCTCGTGCCGTGACGACGACAGGTCGGCCTCGGTGAAGTCGCAATCGACGAACGTGCACCCGGTCGTCACCAGCTCGACGAGATAAGCGCCGGTGAAGTCGCATCCTTCGAACTCGCGGCCGTCCCACACCTCGCCGCTGAAGTCGGCGTCCCGATAGTCAGTGCTCACCGGGCTAATGCGCGAAGTGGCGGGTGCCGGTCAGATACAGCGTCACGCCGTGCTCCTTGGCGAGCGCGATGGTCTCCTCGTCGCGGATGGAACCGCCGGGCTCGACGATCGCCTTCGACCCCGGCGTCGATGAGCACCTGCGGGCCGTCGTTGAACGGGAAGAACGCATCGGACGCGGCTACCGACCCGGCTGCGCGCTCGCCGGCCCGCTCGACGGCGAGCTTGCACGAGTCGACGCGGTTGACCTGGCCCATACCGACCCCGACGGTCGCCTGCCCGGAGGCGAGCAGGATCGCGTTCGACTTGACGGCCCGGACGGCACGCCAGGCGAAGGCGAGGTCGGCCAGGGTCGCCTCGTCGGCCGCGTCGCCGGCCGCCAACGTCCAGGACGCCGGGTCGTCTCCGGGCGCGTCGATGGCATCGGCGGTCTGCAACAACATCCCGCCCGACACCGGACGCCGCTCGACAGCGGGCTCGTCCGGACGAGGCTCGGCGACGAGCAGTCGCAGGTTCTTCTTGCGACCGAGCGCCTCGAGCGCGTCGGGCTCGAAGGCCGGCGCCACGATCACCTCGGTGAAGATGTCGGCCAGCTGGGCCGCCATCTCAGCGGTCACCGGACGGTTCGTCGCGATGACTCCCCCGAATGCGCTCACCGGATCGCACGCGTGCGCCTTGCGATGCGCCTCGGCGATGTCGGCGCCGATCGCGATGCCGCACGGGTTGGCGTGCTTGATGATCGCGACGCACGGCTCGGTGAAGTCGTACGCGGCCCGCCATGCTGCATCGCCGTCGGTGTAGTTGTTGAAGCTCATCTCCTTGCCGGACAGCTGTTCTGCGTTGGCGATGCCACCGGTCTGCCCGGGCGTGATGTACAGCGCCGCGCGCTGGTGCGGGTTCTCGCCGTAGCGCAGCACGGCGGCTCGTTCGTAGTTGGACGCGATCCAGCCCGGGAAGCCGCTGGGCGTCCCCTCGACCTCGTCATCCGGAGAGATCGCGCTCCCGAGCCAGGACGCGACCGCGATGTCGTAGGCGGCCGTGTGCCGGAACGCCGCTGTCGCGAGCGCCTGCCGTGCAGCGAGGTCGAACCCGCCCGCAGCGACTGCAGCCAGCACGTCCGGGTAGCGGGTCGGATCGGTGACGACGGCGATCGAGCCGTGGTTCTTGGCGCTGGCGCGCACCATGGCCGGGCCGCCGATGTCGATCTGCTCGATGATCTCCGGCGGGGTGGCCCCACTCGCGACGGTGTCGGCGAACGGGTACAGGTTCGACACGAGCAGTTGGAAAGCGGAGATGCCGAGCTCGTCGATCTTCTGCACGTGTTCGGGGTCGTTCTGGTCGGCGAGCAGCCCCGCGTGCACATGCGGGTGCAGCGTCTTGACCCGCCCGCCGAGGATCTCGGGAAACCCGGTCACGTCCTCGACCGGCGTCACCGGCACGCCGAGGTCGCGGATGCGCGCCGCCGTCGAACCGGTCGACACGATCTCGACGCCGGCCTCGTGCAGGCCGCGGGCGAGCTCGTCCAGCCCGGTCTTGTCGTAGACGCTGATCAATGCGCGGCGCACCGCGATTCTGGTCAAAATCAGTTCTCCGATATCAGTTGGCGAATTGCCTGGACGTACAAGGGTTTCTCGGCCGCCTGGATGCGTTCCCGTAGCGAGTCCTCGTCGTCGTCGGGACGGACCTCGACGCCAACCTGCGCGATGACCGGCCCCGTATCGACACCCTCGTCGACCCAGTGCACGGTGACGCCGGTCGTCGCTGCTCCCGCAGCGAGCGCATCGCGAATCGCGTGCGCGCCAGGGAAAGCTGGAAGCAGCGCCGGGTGCGTGTTCACGATGCGGAAGCGGGTGACCACCTTGGGCCCGAGGATCCGCATGAACCCGGCGAGGACGACGAGATCGGGGTCGTAGGCCGCGATCGCCTCGCTGAGCGCATCGTTCCAGGTGTCTCGGTCGGGGTGATCGGCGAGCGCTTCGGCGAACGTCGAGACGTCGGCGTCACGCGCGCGCTGCATGGCGGTGCAGGTCGCAACATCGGTTCCGGCGGCCACGACGCGCGGACGCAACTGAGGGTCGTCGAGGATCGCCTGCAAGGTGGTGCCGCTCCCGGATGCGAGGACGACGATCCGGGCTGCCACCGCGTCACCCTATCCGGCCAGGTGATCCGGCTCGTCGGCTTCGTCTGTGTCGGCGCCGGGCTGAGCCGCGACGATCAACCGGGGAACCCGCAGGAACGGTTCATCCTCGCCCTCCTCGCCTTCGTCGTCCCACTCGTCGGAGTTGCTCCAGGAGCCCCGCACCCACTGCCAGCCCGCAGCCAGCCCGAGCACGAGCAGTGCCACCAGCGCCCCGCCCGCGGCCACGGCCGCGCCGAGCTGCCAGGGGGACGCGCCGACTGCATGCATCCGTCCGTCGCCGACCGAGCCACCGCCCTGCCACCCGAGCACGAACATGACGACGCCCGCGCAGCCGGATCCGGCCAATGCTGCGGCCAACCGCGACAACCATCCGTCGACGCGGCTCGCGTGCCGCGCGACGGCGATCCCGGCGAGCAGCGGAGTCAGCGCGGCCATCGTCCACGCAGCCGGGTTCGGCGCTCCGGACGGGACGGCCGCGAGCAGCGGGAAGGCCGGTAGCAGGCCGTGCGTCGTGCCGAACAGGCCGACGTGGGTGCCCGATCCGAGCGCGAACCCCGGCCCGGCCAGGTAGGCCGCACCCGCGACCGCGACGTTCGGCGCAGCGAGCACGCCGAGCAGCAGCACGGGAACGCCACCGAGTCCGCCGCCGACCGAATGCGACAGGCGCTCGGCAGCGCTGTGGTGCAGCACCAGCGATGCCGCCGCGAGCAGGGCGCCCATCGCGAGGTACACGAGTGCGGCGGCGGCACCTGCTCGCGCGACGACCCGCACGAACGGCGGGCTGTGCTGGGCGCACCAGTCGCGCAACACGTCGCTCGAGCGGACGAACGCGACTCCGCCCGTGAGCGTGAACACCGCAGCCGCAGCGATGCCGACCCCGAGGAACGGGGCGCGGCTCGTGCCCAGCGTCGCGAACGGCACGGCCACGAGGCAGCCGACCGTGAAGCTGAGCATCTGCGCCAGTGCTGCGAGCAGCAGACGGGCCGGGTCGGTCTCGCCGCAGTCATCGGCTGCATCGGCCAGGCCCGAGCCGGCGCGCCATGCGGTGAGCCCGACGATGGCCAGCATGCCGAGCGGTAGCCACGCGGCGCTGACCCCGTCGACCGTGATGCCGCCGTGCAGCGCGGCGAGGAAGGTGAGCAGGCCCGCGCGGATGGCCGAGTTGGTGCGTCCGGTCGTGCCGGACACCGGCAGCCAGCAGGCCGCGACGACGATGATCGCCAGCGTCGCGCACACGACAACCGCGCCAAGACCCGTCCAGACGGCCGCGGGCCACAGGGAACGTCCCGCGGCTGACTGCAGCTGTTTCGGAACGACGCTGCGTCGTGCGTGATCGGGGTCCGGCTCAGTGGGCGGCGCTGCCGTTCTGCTGCGGACGCCACCTGCCATCGTCACAGGCTGACAAAGGCATCCGCGGTATTGCCGCAGACGCGCCGAGGCCGCAGCCCTGGGTGGGCTGCGGCCTCGGTTTCGCGCTAATTCTGTGTGTGTAGCGCCCTACTGCGGTGGCGGGCCGTACCCGGGCGGCGGCTGCTGGCCGGCCGCGCCGGGGTGACCGCCGGGCTTCTGTCCACCGATCGGCAGCTGGCCGCCGGTCTGCTGGAAGCGCATGAACGAGAGCACCGCGCCGGCCAGGATCAGGATCAACCCGACCCAGAACCCGAAGCCGTGGCTCGAGTTGACCTCCGAGTCGGGGACGTCGACGCCGCCCACGCTCGCGCCGGGGATCACGAAGATCGCCAGAATCGTGAGCAGTGCGGCGAGCGCGTAGCAGCCGAGACCGATGAGCCGGTTCGGCACCGGGAGCTTCACGTGCGGCATGAACAGCTCGAGCGCGACCATCGCCGTCCCGACCAGCACGAGCAGGATCGCGAGCAGCGTCAAGAATCCGCCCCAGGCGGACTCGGTCAGCGTCACGCAGACCCCGACGGCGCCACAACCCTTTGCGTCATAGCTGTACCAGGTGAAGAACGAGAAGATGAAGGTCAGCACACCGGCGCCGAGGATGCCCCAGTCGAGTTGGTTGACCGACTTCGGGTCGAAGCTGCCGAAGTTGTTCGAACCCCCGCCGCCGGGCGGCGGCCCCCACTGCCCGGGTGGTCCGCCCGGTCCGCCTGGTCCGCCAGGCGGCGGGCCCTGCGGGGGTGGCGGCGGCCCCTGCGGGGGCGGCCCTTGCGGCGGCGGCCCCTGCGGCGGAGGCGGCGGTTGGAACGTCATGGCGTTCTCCTCGTCGACGACGTACGGATCCGTACGATCCTGAGACGAAGTTAGCGCCACCGCCCCGGATTGCCTACAGGCAACGCCGGAACTTTCGGGCACAGTTTGGCGTGCGGGCTTCGCAAATGCCCGCAAATCGCCCCGCGTTGCGGGTCAGCCGCCGAGGATCTCGCGCATCAGCCGGGCGGTCTCCGACGGGGTCTTGCCGACCTTGACCCCGGCTGCCTCGAGCGCTTCCTTCTTCGCCTGCGCCGTGCCCGACGATCCGGAGACGATGGCGCCGGCGTGGCCCATCGTCTTGCCCTCGGGCGCGGTGAACCCGGCGACGTAGCCGACGACCGGCTTGGTGACGTTGGCCTGGATGTAGGCGGCCGCGCGCTCCTCGGCGTCGCCGCCGATCTCGCCGATCATCACGATCGCGTCGGTGTCGGGGTCGGCCTGGAACGCCTCGAGGCAGTCGATGTGGGTCGTGCCGATGATCGGGTCGCCGCCGATGCCGACGCAGGTCGAGAAGCCGAAGTCACGCAGCTCGAACATCATCTGGTAGGTCAGCGTGCCCGACTTCGACACCAGGCCGATGCGGCCGGCCTTGGTGATGTCGGCGGGGATGATGCCGGCGTTCGACTTGCCGGGGCTGATCACGCCCGGGCAGTTCGGCCCGACGATGCGGGTGTTCTTGCCCTGCGCGTGGGCCCAGAACGCTGCGGTGTCGTGGACGGGGACGCCCTCGGTGATCACGATCGCCAGCGGGATCTCGGCGTCGATCGCCTCGATCACCGAGTCCTTGGTGAACGCCGGCGGGACGAACCCGACCGTCACGTTCGCGCCGGTCTCGGCCATCGCCTCGGCGACGCTGCCGAACACCGGCAGGGTGTGGCCGTCGATCTCGACCTTCGTGCCGGCCTTGCGCGCATTGACGCCGCCGACGACGTTCGCGCCCGAGGCGAGCATGCGGCGGGTGTGCTTGGTGCCCTCCGAGCCGGTCATGCCCTGCACGACGATCGTGGAGTTCTCGTCCAGGAAAATGCTCATCTCGGGGTCCCCTCGAAAGTGCGGAGTGTTCTTAGCGGAGCAGTTTCGTGGGGTGAGCTCATGCCGTTGCTCCAGCGAGTTCGGCGGCCTTGTCGGCCGCGTCGTCCATCGTGTCGACCAGGGTGACCAGCGGGTGCGCGGCCTCGGTGAGGATGCGCCGTCCCTCGACGACGTTGTTGCCGTCGAGGCGAACGACCAGCGGCTTGTTCGCCTCGTCCCCGAGCATCTGCAGCGCCCCGACGATGCCGTTGGCGACCGCGTCGCAGGAGGTGATGCCGCCGAAGACGTTGACGAAGACACTGCGCACGGACGGGTCGTTGAGGATGATGTCGAGTCCGTTGGCCATGACCTCGGCGCTCGCGCCGCCGCCGATGTCGAGGAAGTTCGCGGGCTTGACCCCGCCGTGCTTCTCACCGGCGTAGGCGACGACGTCCAGCGTCGACATGACCAGGCCGGCGCCGTTGCCGATGATGCCGACCTCGCCGTCGAGCTTGACGTAGTTGAGGTGCTTCTCCTTGGCCTTCTGCTCGAGCGGGTCGGCCGCCGAGGAGTCCGCGAAGCCGGCGTTCTCGTCGTGCCGGAAGTCGGCGTTGTCGTCGAGGGTGACCTTGCCGTCGAGAGCGACCACCGAGCCGTCGCCCACCTTGGCCAGCGGGTTGACCTCGACGAGCGTGGCGTCCTGCTCGACGAAGGTCTCCCAGAGCTTGACCAAGACGTCGGCGACGGGGTCGATCAGCTCGGTCGGGAACTTCGCGGCGGTCGCGATCTCGCTGGCCTTGGCCAGGTCGACGCCCTTGGCTGCGTCGACGGGCACCTTGGCCAGCGCTTCGGGGCGTTCTTCGGCGAGCTGCTCGATCTCCATGCCGCCCTCGTAGGACGCCATGGCGAGGAACGTGCGGTTCGAGCGGTCGAGCAGGAAGGAGACGTAGTACTCCTCCTTGATGTCCGCGCCGGGATCGACGAGCACGCGGTGCACCGTGTGGCCCTTGATGTCCATGCCGAGGATCTGCTCGGCGTTGGCCTTTGCGTCATCGGGCGTCTTGGCGACCTTGACGCCGCCGGCCTTGCCGCGTCCGCCGATCTTCACCTGCGCCTTGACGACGGTGACTCCGCCGATGTTCGCGGCGATTGCCTGGGCCTCGTCGGCGGTGGTGGCGACCTCACCGAGACTGACCGGCACGCCGTGCTTCTGGAACAGCTGCTTGGCCTGGTACTCGAACAGATCCACGCTGACACGTCCTCTTCTGTGTGTTGATCTGGACCTTATTCGGCCACAGCTGCCGGCTCGCCACCGCCGACATTGGTCGTGACCCATCGCACGACCTCGTCCAGCGGGGTGCCGGGCGTGAAGATCTTCGCAACTCCGGCGCCCTCGAGTTCGGGGATGTCGGCGTCCGGGATGATCCCGCCGCCGAAAACGATCACGTCGTCGACGCCGGCGTCCTTGAGCAGCGAGAGCGTTTTGGCGAACAGGGTCATGTGCGCGCCGGACAGGACCGACAACCCGACTGCGTCGGCGTCCTCCTGGATGACGGTCTGCACGATCTGTTCGGGGGTCTGGTGCAGGCCGGTGTAGACGACCTCCATGCCGGCATCGCGCAGGGCTCGCGCGATCACCTTCGCGCCGCGGTCGTGCCCGTCGAGGCCGGGTTTCGCAATGACGATGCGCAACCGTTCGGCCATGGTGGGAGCGTACTTGGGTAGACCATGGGGGTTCGTTCAGTATGGACAACCAGCCGGAACCGCTCATTGCCCCCGCATACACAGGAGTACGGATGACCCACGCACCCGAGGAGCGCCGCAGCGAGAGCACGGACGACTCGCCGGACACGGGCCCTCACACGAACGGTGACGCCACCGTGCGACGCACGGGCGGGGCGCACGCGCGGCCGTTGCCGAACCGGCAGGCCGAGCGCCAGGCGGCGGCCAATCCGCCCTCGCAGCCGTACCCGATTCCGCCGACCTTCCAGCAGGACGTGGCGTATCCGGTCCAGCAGCCGCCGGCACAGCAACCCCCGGCCCAGCAACCGCCGGCCCAGCAGCCGCCGATTCAACAACCGCCGTCGCCGCAGACGCAACCCGGCTTCGTCCCCCAGGAGCAGGCGCCCGGATTCGCACCGCCGGCCCCGCCGCCCCCGCCCATCCCGCGGCCCGAGGACCTGCTGCTGCCCGACCGCTCGCCGGTGACGACCGAGCCCGCATCGTGGGGCTGGCGCGGCCGGATGAACCGGATGAGCGGCGGCGCGATCAAGGCCAGGGCCACCGAGCGGGAGTTGGTCATTCGGCAGGCGATCGACGACATCCAGCGCGGTTTCTCGCGTCCGATGACCGTGGTCGTGGTGCAGCCGAAGGGCGGCGCCGGCAAGACGCCGACGACGATCTGCCTGTCTGCGGCGTTCGGCGCGTACCGCGGCGGGTATGTCGTCGGCTGGGACGACAACGAGACCCGCGGGACGCTGTCGGTGCGGGTCAACAATCCCGACAGCCAGCGCGCGACCGTGTGGGATCTGCTCTCGGACCTGGCCGCGTTCGAGCGCTACGACGCTCGCGTCGGCGATCTGTCGTACTACGTCCGGCCGCAGCCCGACGCGCATTTCGATGCGCTGGTCAGCGACGACAACCCCGGCAACATGGCCCAGATCGGTGAGGACGAGTTCCAGCGGCTGCATCGTGTGCTGCAGCGCTTCTACCGGATGATCGTGATCGACACCGGCAACAACGTGCGGTCGCCGAACTGGCAGGCCGCGGTCAACGCCGCCGACCTCGTGGTTGTCGTGTCGACCTACCAACGCGATGTCGGCTACAGCGGATCGTGGGTGCTCGACCACCTGGCCCAGACCGGCCGCGACGACCTGGCCCACAACGCGGTCACGATCTTGACTGCCGCCGATCCATCCACCGACAAGGCGGTTCGCGGGCAGCTGCTCGAGCACTTCGGCGCTCGGACGCGGGCGGTGTGCGAGATCCCGTACGACCAGGAACTGGCCCACGGCGGACCCATTCGATGGACGAACCTGGCGCCGGTAACCCGCAACTCGTGGATCCTGGCCGGCGCCACCGTCGCCAACTGCCTGGCCGAGCGCGACCAAAGCACCCGCGAGGGCCGCCGGGGCGTCTAGCGGGCCGCGCCTTGCCCCGCCAATGTGAGTCGGCGCGGCCCGATCACTCGCATTCACGGGGCAAAGCGGGCCGCGATGACCAGGTTTTCCTCCGGTGCGCCCGATTGGGAGCGCCTTGACCGGGTCGAACGGAGGAAAACGTGATCAGTCGCGCTCGATACCGAGGTATCGGCCATCCTCACCGATGTCGTCGAAGGCGTGATCATCGAGGTCGGCCGGCGTCGCTTCCTTGATGCGCCCGAACTCCGGCCACACGTACCAGCCGAGGGTCACACCGGATCGTCGAGGAACTGGTCGAGTGCGGGCCGGCAGAGGTGAAGAAGGTCTTCAGCCGGAGCTTCGGGTAGCGGCCGTGCAGTACCCAGACGAATTCGTACAGTCCTACTTGCCCTGCATCGAGAGGTCTCGAAATTTCTTGGACGAGCCACGGCACGTCGTCGGTGGTCATTTGAGCGTCGGATTTCCCGCGAGAGCGACCTTGATGTCGTCGCCGTTCTGGCGAAACGACAACGTAGGGCCCTTGGGTGATCAGATCGGCGCGGCTGTCCGGGCGGATATCCAGGCATGACCCGAATGTGTCGGCCGCGGTTGCAGCGGGTCCGCGAAGACCTCGCCACCGCCGGAGCTCGACGGCCTGCACCCGCCAGTCGACAGGGATCCGGCCCCGGAGTTCAGTTCACAAGTCCATTCCCTCCAGCGACTGCGGATCGAATAGCCTCGGGTTGTCGACGTGCGGCAGCACGCTTGCGAGCACCGCCGCCAACGCCCCAACCTCGCGATCGCCAGATCGGTCGGGCGAGCTCCGACAGGACGGCCCGAGCGTTCCTGCCACCCCCGGCCGCACCACCTCAGCCTGCTCGACCCGGCGCGCGAGGATCGGGGCCAGTTCGCGCTCGACGGTGGCGAAACCGGCGGCAGCGGCGTCGAGTTCGGCGGCGATCGGGACGACGGCGGCGGCCAGCGCGTCGATCAGATCAGCGATCGTTCGTCCGATCCGGCAGGCGGCAGCGACCACGGCGCTGTTCGCGGCGACCTCGGACAGCCCGACGGTCACTACCGACAACAACCCGCCGGCGGCCTCGGCAGCCACGGTGATGTCGATGAACTCGACGCACTCGTGCAGGATCGCGCTGTGCGCCTGGTCGAGGCGGTGCGCGTAGCCCTCGCACGCCGCGGCGAGTTCGCGATACCGGCGGCCGAGCGCGAGGAACCGACCCTGCGCCGAACGCATCACCGCGACCGCGTCATCGACCTCGGGCGCCCGCTGAGCCGCGACCTCACCGATCGCGTGGTCGAGATCCGGCGCGATGGCCTCCAGGGTGTGCGCGGCAGATCGCCAGGCTCGCGCCGCCTCGCGCAACAGATCTTGGTGTCCGTCGGGCCAGACCCGTCCGATCGCGTGTTGCAGCAGCGACCAGCCGGACGGTGGCGGCACCCCACCACCGACCGCCGACTGCAACGGAGCCGGCGCAGGCGCGTTCGAGGTCGCCCAGCGCGCCGCCGACTGGGCCGCCGTCTCCCACGGAATGCACGCCGCCTCCGCGCCGGCGTAGTTGATCCCGGTCTGCTCCAGCAGCGCCGCCACCGCGAACATCGCGTTCGCCGCATCGTGCGTTGCCGACTGCGCGGCCGCCGCGGCGGTGTCATAGGACGCGCCCCACTGCGAGCCGACGTCGTCGGTGCCGGCCATGCCGTAGCAGCCGGCCAGGTCATAGCCGAGGTTCTCGGCGATCATGACGGTGTCACCGGCGATCTCGCCGCCGACCGTCCGGGCGGCCAGCGCGTAGCCCACCGGACGCACGTCCAACACCGTCATGGCGACGAACCTAGGCCGATCCGGACAAACCCGTCACCGGCCTGTGGACAACCGCGTCAGAGCTTTTGCAGCGGGGCGTAGCGCAACATCAGCCACTTCACGCCGGACGAGCCGAAGTCGACCTGGGCCTGCGCACCATCACCGGCACCGCGGGTGTCGACGACCTTGCCGAGTCCCCACGTGTCGTGACTGACCCGGTCACCGGCCGCAAGTTCGGGGACGGCGCGGTTGCCGGCTCCCCCGCGCAAGCTGCCGCGTGACCCGGCGAGTTGCGCCTGCGCGGACGGACCCCGCGGCGGCGACCGGTAGCCGTGATCGCCGTAGCGCGACGGCGCATCGTCGCCGTAGGACGGGACGAACGGTGCGCGACCGACCTCGCCCGTCCACTCGGCGAGCTCGGGCGGGATCTCATCCAGGAACCGCGACGGCGGATTCCATGACGGCGCGCCCCACGCCGAGCGCGAGAGCGCCCGCGACAGATAAAGCCGCTCGCGTGCGCGGGTGATCCCGACGTAGGCCAGCCGTCGTTCCTCGGCCATCTCGGCCGGATCGCCGAGCGAGCGCATGTGCGGGAACACGCCGTCCTCTAGGCCGGTCAGGAACACGACCGGGAACTCGAGCCCCTTCGCGGTATGCAACGTCATCAACGTGACGACCCCGCCGGTCGCATCAGGCACCGAGTCGGCGTCGGCGACCAGCGACACCTGCTCGAGGAATGCGTCGAGCGAGGTCGCCTCGTCGGTGCCGGCGCGCTGCTCCTCGAACTCGCGCGCAACCGACACGAGCTCGCGCAGGTTGTCGACACGTCCCTCGTCCTGCGGATCCTTCGAGCGCTCGAGCTCGTCGAGGTAGCCCGTCTTGTCGAGCACCGCTTCAAGAATCGTGGACGGAGTGCCGTCCGGCGACGCGAGCAATCCGCGCAGTTCGAGCAGCAACGCGGTGAAGTCGCGAATCGCGTTGAGCGAGCGCGCCGCCAGACCGAACGACGAGTCGGCGACCTCGAGCGCGGCGCCGAAGCTGATGCCCTCACGGTCAGCGAAGTATTCGACAGCCTTCTCGGCCTTGTCGCCGATGCCGCGGCGCGGGGTGTTGAGGATGCGACGCAATGACACCAGGTCGTCGACGTTGGCGATCACGCGCAGGTACGCGAGAGCGTCGCGGATCTCGCGCCGCTCGTAGAACCGCACTCCGCCGACGACCTTGTACGGCAGGCCGAGGCGGATGAAAACCTCTTCGAACACACGTGATTGGGCGTTCGTGCGGTAGAAAACTGCGACATCGGACGGGGTGACGTCGTCGTCGCCGAGCAGCTCGATCTGCTGCGCGACCCACGCTGCTTCGTCGTGTTCGTTCTCGGCGACGTAGCCCTGGATTTTCGCGCCGTGCCCGGCCTCGGACCACAGATTCTTCGGCTTGCGATCGGGATTGCGCGCGATCACCGAGTTGGCTGCGTTGAGAATCGTCTGCGTGGAGCGGTAGTTCTGCTCGAGCAGGATCGTCGTGGCGTCGGGGTAGTCACGTTCGAACTCGAGGATGTTGCGGATCGTCGCGCCGCGGAAGGCATAGATCGACTGATCGGCGTCACCGACGACGGCAAGCTCGGCAGGCGGTCGGTCAGTGGTCGATCGGGTCAGCTCGCGGACGAGGACGTACTGCGCGTGGTTGGTGTCCTGGTACTCGTCGACGAGGACGTGCCGAAACCAACGTCGATAGTTCTCGGCGACCTCGGCGTGGTTCTGCAGCAGCCCTACCGTCGACATGATCAGGTCGTCGAAATCGAGCGCGTGCGCCTCGCCGAGGCGCCGCTGGTAGCGCGCGTAAACATCGGCGAGCACCTTCTCGGGCGGAGTCGCCGCCTTGTCGGCCCACATCTCGGCGGTGACGAGTTCGTTCTTCAAGTTGCTGATCTGCGAGCTGAGCGAACGCGCCGGATAGCGCTTCGGATCGAGATCGAGTTCGCGGCCGACCAGCGTCAGCAGCCGCCGCGAGTCATCGGCGTCGTAGATCGAGAACGACGACTTGAACCCGAGCGCCTTGCCGTCGCGACGCAGGATGCGCACGCACATCGAGTGGAACGTCGATACCCACATCGATCGTGCGCGCGGACCGATGAGCGCAGCGACGCGGTCCTTCATCTCGCCGGCAGCCTTATTCGTAAAGGTGATCGCGAGAATCTCGCCGGGTTGGACGTCGCGTTCGGCGAGCAGGTAGGCGATGCGATTGGTCAGCACGCGCGTCTTGCCCGACCCGGCGCCGGCAACGATCAACAACGGTCCGCCGTGGTGCACGACAGCGGCGCGCTGTTGCGGATTCAGCCCGTCCAGCAGCTTCGCCGGATCGACTGCGAGCCGCGGCCGCGGGCGCGACAACGCAGGGTCCGGCGGCAGGTCGAAGAGCTGATCCGTCATGGCGAGGCCAGCCTACGTCGGCGCACCGTCAGTCCCGCCCCGTGAGATGCGGTTGCCGCGTCGTGGACACCCGTGCCACCATGGCCATGTGCAGACCAGCCGATTTTTTTATGGGTACCGCCGCTTGGTGCCCATCGTCGCTGGCTGACCGCAACTCACCTACGACGCCCCGGGCCACGAGCCTCGGGGCGTTTGTCGTTCCTGGGGCCCGAGGCGCCACGAAACTCTGGAGCAGGGAATGACCACCACTGGCTTGACAGCGGCGAACAGCAGCCCCGAGACGCACGGCGACTCGATCGACATGCTGCGCGGGCAGATCGATGCCCTCGACGCCGCGTTGATTCGCATCGTCGCCGAGCGCGCTCGCGTCTCGCGCCGGATCCAGACCGCGCGAATGAACGCCGGCGGCACCCGTGTCGAGCTCGGGCGCGAGCGCACCGTCCGCAACACCTACCGCGACGGGCTCGGACCCGACGCGGCGACGCTCGCGGAAGCTGTTCTGCAGGTGTGTCGCGGGGCGCGCTGAAGGCGCCCGCAGGGCACATCCGATGTGCCCGTATTGTGCAGTGCATGGGCTCTGTCACGATTCGTGACGGTGCGTTGCACATCGAGCTCACCGTCCCTGAACGCGTGCTCTCACTGCACGGCGAGAGCGTGAGCGTCCCCCTGTCCGAGGTCATCGGCGTCCGCGTCGTTCGCGATGTGCTGGGTCAGCTGCGTGGGCTGCGAATGCCCGGTGCCGGCATCCCCGGCGTGCTCGCACTCGGGACCTGGCGCGGCACCCTGGACGGTCGGAAGTTCCACGACTTCGTCCTCGTCCACCGCGCCGGGCCAGGACTGGTGATCAGCACGTCCGGCGAGTACGACCGCGTCCTGATCGGCCATGAGGATCCGCAGGCGCTGGCGGTCGATCTCGGCCTGGCGGTGTGACTCAGGGCCTCCGGTCCATCGATGAGCCGAAGCTGATGCGGTTCCCGTCCGGATCGACGAGCACCCCTTCGTGCTGTCGCCAGGGCGTGTCCTCGGGTTGGTGGACGTGCGCGCCCGCAGCCGACCATGTGGCGGCGAGGCTGTCGGCGTCGTGGACGAACAGGTATGCCGACGTCGGCGGCGCGTCGGTGTCGACGCCGAGGTGCAGTCGCACGCGTCCGAGCCGTGCGAAGCCGTAACCGTCGTCGTAGGCCGAGGTCGCGAACCCGAGACCCGCATAGAACGCGAGCGAGCGCTCGAGGTCGCGCACCGGCAGGATCGGCGCGATCGCGCGCGCGGCCGCGGCCGGGCTGCCCGGATCGCGCTTGCGCGCAGCGACCCGCCAGAACACTTCGACCCACACATTTGCGGGATCGTCGTCGTGCGGCCCGTACACCTCCCAGCGTTCGCCCGTCAGCGGACGCTCGTTGGTCGCGCACCATTCGCGCACCGCGCGGTGCGCGCCGTCGAGCCCGGCATAGCCGCCCCGGTGTGTGGTGCTCGCGACCAGCCCGCGCGGTAATCGAGACGTGACGACCTGCCCGGTGAGGGGGAAGTCGACGTCTGCGATGACACCGACCTCGACGGCCGGGCGGTCATCGCGGTAGAACATCACGTTGCGGCAGCCGCTCGTGATGCCGTTGGAGCGCAGACAATCCCAGACCTCGTCGAGCATCGGTCGCCATTGCGTCGCGAACTCGGACCACGTCGTCACGGATGCGACAACTGCGGTGCGGACGGACGGTGTGCGGGTCAGCTCCACCTCGTAATCGGTCACCGGCACAGCATGCGCCGTTCGAGGCTCAGCCGCGCCCGGCCACTGCGGCAGAGGTAACGGTCACGCCGTCGGCGAACGAGACGAGTTGGTCGTCGCTCCAATGCAGATTGCTCCACGCCTGGATCTCGACACGGTGCGTGCCGTCGGAGTAGCGCAGGGTCTTCGTGCCGTCTTCCTCGGAGATAGCGCCGGGCCGTCCGTTGACAGTCACCGGTGTGCCTTGCGGCGCGCCGGTCTCGTCGACCGACTCCAACATGACGACGAGCTTGTTGATGAACACGCTGCCGTCGGTGTTGTCGGACGGCTCGGCGATGTCGAGATAGCCCGGGGTCGAGTCCTTGAGCACCCAGCCGTCGGGTACCTGCGCCACGTCGAACCCGTGCGGCTGGGTGCCGGTGTAGTCGACAAGCTTGATCGAGCCCGGGTCGAGCGACGGGTGACTCGCGGTCGAGTTGTAGGTAAGGCCCGCGGTCAACGCGCCGGCCGCGACCAACGTGGCCGCGCTCGCAGCGACGCCGATCCGCACGCGCCTTCGGCCGAGTGCTCGCCGGCCGCGGCGCACATCGCCGGTGACGACTGCGTCGGACGCGGTAGTCGGCTCGTAGTCGTGCAGGTCGGCGAGGCGGGTGATGATGTCGTCCATCGGAAGCTCCATCTCAAAGGGTCGTGCGGGACGGTTCGCTGAGCAGGTCGCGCAGCTTGTCCAGCCCGCGGGCTGTCTGGCTCTTGACGGTGCCGGCGCTGCATTTCAGTGCGTGCGCGGTTTCGTCGACGCTGAGGCCCTCGACGTGGCGCAGCACGACGGCCGCGCGCATGCCGGGTGGCAGGGTGGCCAGCGCCGACTGCAATGCACCATCGCCGTCGACGTCCGTGTCGGCGAGGCGTGGCGGTTCGGGTGGTTCGGACAACGGTGTCTCGCGCCGGGCGGACGGTCGGCGTTTCTCGTCGATCAGCGCGTTGACCAAGATCCGTCGCACGTACGCATCGACGTCCATGCGGCGGGCTCGCGGCCAGACGGTGTAGAGGCGGGTGAGGGCGATCTGCACCAGATCTTCGGCGCGGTGCCGATCACCCGCACACAGCAGGGTCGCGATGTTGAGCAGCGCACCACGTCGGGCGCGGACATAGTCGTGGAACTGCGTGTCTCGGTCGGCCGTCCTCGTCACACCACGTAAACGGATCTCGTCACGCGAACGGTTGCATCAGAGCATGCGCCGGTCGGCGGCCCACCGGGTGAGCTGATGGCGGCTCGACAGCTGCAGCTTGCGCAGCACGTTCGACGCGTGGGTCTCGACCGTCTTGATCGAGATGAACAGCTCGGCCGCGATCTCCTTGTAGGCGTAGCCGCGGGCCAGCAACCGCATGACCTCACGCTCGCGCGGCGTCAGTTGGTCGAGTTCGTCGTCGACGGACGGCGTGACCGGAGAGTCGCGAAAGGCGTCGAGGACGAAGCCGGCCAGCCGCGGGCTGAACACGACGTCGCCGTCCGCCACTCTGCGCACCGCATCGGCGAGATCGTCTGCCGAGATCGTCTTCGTGACATAACCGCGGGCGCCGGCGCGGATGACCGCGATGACGTCCTCGGCGGCGTCGGACACCGACAGGGCGAGGAAGCGCGTGTCAGGCAGCTCGGAACCGATCGCCTCGAGTACGGCGAGTCCGCCGCCGTCGGGCATGTGCACGTCGAGCAGCACGACATCGGGACGGTGGCGGCGGATCGCCACGACAGCGCTCGCCGGGTCGCCCGCCTCGGCGACCACCTCGACGCGCGTGCCGAGTTCGGCCCGCACTCCCGAGCGGAACATCGCATGATCATCTATAAGAACAACGGTGGTCATCCGGTCGGCATCCCCAATCTCACTTCGGTGCCTTCGCCAGGTTTGCTGATGATCTCGACCGCGCCGCCGTGGCGTTCCATGCGGGCGGTGATCGAGCCGCGGAGGCCCTGCCGGTCGTCGGCGATGTCGGCCGGGTCGAAGCCGACACCGCGGTCCTTCACGAACACGTGCACCGCGTCGGGTTCCACTTCGGCATACAACGAGATCGCTGTTGCCTTCGAGTGCTTGGCAGCGTTGACGAGCGCTTCGCGTGCGGCTGCCACGAGGGCAGCGAGATCCTCGGTCATCGCGGCGTCGCCGACGACGACCACGTCGACCGTCACAGCGTAGCCGTCCTCGACCTCACCGGACGTTCGGCGCAGCTCGTCGGCGAGTTGCCCGCTGGCCGTGCGGTCGCCGTAGAGCAGCGTGCGCAGTTCGCGTTCTTGACCGCGCGCGAGCCGTGCCACCTCGCGCGGTGACTCAGAATTGCGTTGGATCAGTGCGAGGGTCTGCAGCACCGAATCGTGCAGGTGCGCCGCGATGTCAGCACGCTCCTGTGACCGGATGCGGGCACTGCGCTCCTCGCTCAGCTGCGCGACCAGCTTCATCCACCACGGTCCGGTGACGATGGCGATGCCGACGACAGTCACGATCGTCGCGAGCACGCCGTCGCGGATCGCAGAGAAGTTCTCGCGGACGAGGACGAAGGCTGCACCGGCGGCGACGAGAGCGATGCCTATGCCGATCCGCACCCGTCCCATGCGTTCGGCCGATCCCGCGGCAAGCGAATCACGCGAGATCGTCCGCAACCGGTCGCGGTGGCTGTCGGACGCCTGTCGCCAGATCAACGCACCACCGAGACACGCGAGCACGGTCGGGACGACGAGGGCGCCCGCCGGCAACGTCGTCGCGACGATGACGACCGCGATGAGTGCGATGGCGGTGCCGACCAAGAACTCGAGGCGTTGCGGCACGCGGCCACGCACGCCGGGCGGAGTCGGCAGCACGATCCAGTACGCGCCGTAGAGCGCGACGCCGAGACCGCCGGCGGCCGTCAGCAGTACGAAACAGATTCGCAGCGGGGCGACCCGCACGCCCATGTGCTCGGCGAGACCGGACGCGACACCGCCCAGCACCCCGCGATCGGGACGCCGATACGCACGGCGGATCGCCGTGCGGGGCTCGGCGGGTCCGGGCGCGGCAGGCGCTCCGAATGTCGGGGTCACCATGTCATGATTCCGACTTCACCGTCCGGATTGCATCAGGTGCTCCCCCGAAACCCGTGCTCAGGGTCGAAATCAGGGCACGGCCCCGATGCCCCGAGACCTGTTCCGCCCCATTGTTGACACCATGACCAGCACCGAGACCTCGAACATGACGCCCTTGCCGCCCACTCGTCGGCTGCGCCGCAGCCGCACCGATCGCATCGGCGCCGGCGTCGCGGGCGGATTGGGCGAGTACTTCGGCATCGACCCGGTGATCTTCCGCGTCCTGTTCGCCACCGCCGCGTTCTTCGGTGGAGCAGGCATCCTCGCCTACCTGCTCGCCTGGGCGGCCATCCCCGAGGCCGGCCGCAACCACGCGCCGATCGACGGCTGGGTGACCTCGTTACGGCACCGGCAGGTGCCGATGTGGCTGGTCGCCGTCGGCGCCGGCCTGCTGCTGTGGCTCGCCGCATTCAGCTGGTGGGCGCCGGGGCCGTTCTTCCCGGTGATGGCGGTGGTCATCATCCTCGTGGTCGTGTTCGGCCGTCGCGGGCAGAACACTCCGTCGGCACCAGCGCAGGCGACGCAAGCGGCTCAACCGGCGGACCCGACCCAGCCGACACAGGACCTGCCGTCGCAAACGGTGCGTCTGGACAAGGACGTTCCCATCGAGCAGCCGCCCGCCGGACCGACGTGGGTGTCCGACTCACGCCGCTGGCTCGCGGAATCGCGTGAGGCGCGCAACATCCGGCTGCGTCGCGCATTCCCAGTCAAGGTCGCCACCTTGGCCGTGCTCGCGGCTGCGCTGTTGACGCTCGGGTTGATCGACGCGGCGACCGGGATCCCTGTCCCGCTGTACTTCTGGTTCTCGACCGGCATCCTGAGCCTCGGCCTGATCGTCGGGTCGCTGCTGCGACGCACCCCGCGCAGCGTGACCGCACTGCTCGTACCGTCCGTGGTCGGGTTGGTCGCGCTTGCCGGTTCGCATGCCAGCCTGCACGACGGCGTCGGCCAGCGGATCTGGACGCCGACGCAGAGCATTGCGGCGCACTACAACCTCGCGTTCGGGCACACCGAACTCGACCTGCACTCACTCGACCCGCAGAGCGGACCGCGCACCGTCCGCATCGACCAAGGCGCCGGCGACGTGCACATCCTCGCCCCCGCGTCGATGAACCTGACCGTCGTGGCGAACGTCCGCTTCGGTGACGTGGCAGTGGACGGTTCGAATGATCAGGCACACGGAGTCGGCGTCAGCCGGGTCGTCGAGCCGCTCACCGGCGCGAAGGGACAGCCGATCACCGTGGTCGTGCACCTGTCCGACGGCCACATCGAGGTCGACCGCAGCTAGTTCGACCCACCCCATCGCGAGTGGTCAGTTATGACGCGAGTGGTCAGTTATTTCTGACCACTCAGCGCATAACTGACCACTCGCTGTGCGTTACTCCCACTCGATGGTGCCGGGCGGCTTGGACGTGACGTCCAGGACGACCCGGTTCACCTCGCGCACCTCGTTGGTGATGCGGGTCGAGATGCGTTCGAGCACTTCGTAGGGGACGCGGGTCCAGTCGGCGGTCATGGCGTCCTCGGACGAGACGGGGCGCAGCACGATCGGGTGGCCGTAAGTGCGTCCGTCGCCCTGTACGCCGACGGAGCGGACGTCGGCGAGCAGCACCACGGGGCACTGCCAGATGTCGCGGTCGAGGCCGGCGGCCGACAGCTCGGCTCGCGCGATCGCGTCGGCACGGCGCAGCACGGCCAGCCGCTCGGCCGTCACCTCGCCGACGATGCGGATGCCGAGACCGGGGCCGGGGAACGGCTGGCGCCACACGATCTCGGACGGCAACCCGAGCTGCTCGCCGACGCGGCGCACCTCGTCCTTGAACAGCGCGCGCAGCGGTTCGACCAGTGAGAACTGCAGATCGTCCGGAAGGCCGCCGACGTTGTGGTGGCTCTTGATGTTCGCGGTGCCGGTGCCTCCACCGGATTCGACGACGTCCGGGTAGAGCGTGCCCTGCACGAGGAAGTCGACCGAATGGCCTTCGGCGACGATGCCGCGGGCAGCCTCTTCGAAGCAGCGGATGAACTCGCGCCCGATGATCTTCCGCTTCTCTTCGGGATCGGTGACCCCGGCGAGCGCGTTCAGGAATTGCTTCTCGGCGTCGACGACCTTCAGCCGGACGCCTGTGGCCGCGACGAAGTCGCGTTCGACCTGTTCAGGCTCGTCCTGGCGCAACAGGCCGTGATCGACGAACACGCACGTCAGCTGTGAGCCGATCGCGCGTTGCACGAGCGCTGCCGCGACCGCGGAATCGACGCCGCCCGACAGCGCGCAGATGACCTGCTTGCCACCGACCTGCGCGCGAATCGTCTCGACCTGTTCGTCGATGATGTTCGCTTCCGTCCAGGTCGGACGCAGCTTGGCGATGTCGAACAAGAAGTGCCGCAGGATCTCTTGGCCGTACTCGGAGTGCATCACCTCCGGGTGGAACTGCACGCCGGCCAGCCCGCGCCCGATGTCTTCGAAGGCGGCGATCGGAGTTCCGTCGGTCGAAGCACGCACCTCGAAGCCGGGCGGCGCGACGGTGACCGCGTCGGTGTGGCTCATCCAGACCCGCTGCGACTCGGGCAGGCTGCGCAGCAATACGCCCGGGTCGCTCACCCGCAGTGTCGTGCGGCCGAACTCGGACCGGTCGGTGTGTGCGACGGTGCCGCCGAGGGCGTCGGCCATCGCCTGGAAGCCGTAGCAGATTCCGAAGACCGGCAGGTCGTTGTCGAACAGCGCCGGGTCGGTGCGGGGCGCGCCTTCGGCGTAGACCGACGTCGGGCCGCCGGACAGGATGATCGCCGCCGGCTGCTTGGCCAGCATGTCGGCCACCGGCATCGTGTGCGGCACGATCTCGGAGTACACCTTCGCCTCGCGCACGCGACGCGCGATCAACTGCGCGTATTGCGCCCCGTAGTCGACGACGAGGACGAGATCGGCCTGCATCTGCCGAGTCTATTTCAGCGTGGTGTTCTCGGTCGTCGGCGCCGCACCGGCATCGGGCCACGGATACTTGAAGCCGGTGAGATCCTCGCTGACGCGCCACAGCCGGCGCGCGAGTTGCGTGTCCTGGGCTGTCTCCGAACGCCGCGCCGGCCCGATCCGTCCGCGCGTCTCACCGAAGCGCTTCGGTCCGGTGTAGCTGCCCGGCTCGGCCTCGCTCGCCGCGTACAGGACGGCCCGAGCACCGGCGCGCGCCGATTGCAACACCAACCGCAACACCACCGGCGCTACTGCGCGCACGACCGGTTTGGCGCCCATTCCTTCGGGGTCGCTGACGAGCCCGGTTGCCGACACACCTGGGTGCGCGGCCACTGAGTCGAGCGAGAGATCGCGCTCGCGGAACTGCCGTTCGAGTTCATCGGCGAACAGTACGTTGGCCAGCTTCGAATTCGAGTACGCGTGTTGCGGGTCGTAGCCGGTGCCGACGTTCGCCTCCAGTACGTCCTCGCCACCGCCGTGATGCGCAACGGAAGCCACCGTGACGACGCGTCCCCGCTGTGCGTCGAGCAAGGACGGGAGCAACAAGCCGGTGAGGACGAAGTGCGCCAGGTGATTCGTCCCGAACTGCAACTCGAAGCCGTCCGCCGTCGTCACGAGTTTCGGCGGGGCCATCACGCCGGCGTTGTTGACGAGGATGTCGAGCGGCCCCGTCCACGTTGCCGCGAACTCGCGCACCGACGACATCGACGACAGATCCAGCCCGGCAGAACTGACGTCTGCCGCTTCGTGCTTATCGACTATGCGATGCACCGCCTGCTCCGCACGCACCAGATCACGGCACGCCAGCACGACACGCGCGCCGTGCGCGGCCAACGCCTCGGACGTACGAAAGCCGATGCCGGAGTTCGCGCCCGTGACCACGGCAACGCGTCCGGACAGATCGGGGAGCTGTGCGGCGGTCCACCTCATATGCAGTACGACTCCTCGCTCGTCACGAGAATTCCGTGTTCGCACGCGGAATCGGATTCACACCAGGCAGACTTGTGCCATGTCGCCGGGCGCTCGGGCCACCTTGAAGTCCTCGGGGTACGGGACGACTACCGGGTTTGCCATTAGTCTGCTCCTGATCATCGGTCTCTGCGCTGGGTTGTTGGCCGTGGTCAAACGCAAGGGGTGGCTTTGAACCTCGGCCAGGCGCGGCAGTTCCGCGTCTTCAGGGTCAGCCGGTACGTGCCGTTCCTGACGGTCGTTGTGCTGAGCTTGATCACGCCGGCGCTGCCGCACTCGATCACGCCCAATTACGCGTGGTGGGCGGCGTCGATCGGCTTCTTCGCGGTGATGATCGGGCTCGGCTACCTCGGCGCGCAGCACAAACCGACCCACTGGTTGAACATCCTCGCGCCGTTGATGCTCTTCCCCGCCATCCATGCGCTGCGCTGTGCCGACGGTAACGGGGTAGCAGGTTTCAGCCCGCTCATCGACCTGCCGGTCGTATGGTTCGCGCTGTACGGGCGCATGCGCGATGTATGGCTTGCGGTGGCCGGCGGTGCGCTCACCCTGGCTCTGCCGGTGATCATTGTCGGCAGTCCTCAGTTCCCCGACACGAGTTGGCGTGGCTATCTGCTGCTCGTCATCATCAGCGCCGCGATCGGACCGCTGATCCACCGGCTCGTGACGGCGACGACTGCGTCCCACCGCGCGCTACAACGCAGCGAGGCCGAGTTCCGGGCGACGTTCGAGAACGCGCCGATTCCGATGGCGGTCACCGGCCTGCACGGCGCCGACGCCTACCGGTGGCTGCGCGTCAATCGTGCGATGTGTGAGTTGTTCGGACGATCGGCCGAGGAACTGACCAGCCGGCGGATCATCGACTTCACCCATCCTGAGGACCAGGCCTTGACCGAGGTGCGGTTCGAGCACGCGCTCGACCCCGAATATCCGCATCGCATCGAGAAGCGGTACGTCCACAAGTCGGGACGGCTCATATGGGCGTCGGTGTCGTACTCGATCGTGACCGACGAGCACGGTGAACCCCTCAACCTGGTCACACAGATCGAGGATCAGGGCGTCCGACGTGAGTCCGACCAGGCCCTGCTCGATGCGTTCGAGACCGATCGCGAGGCCAACGAGCGGCTCAAAGAACTCGAGCGGGTGCGTTCGGAGATGGCCTCGACCGTCTCACACGAGTTGCGCACACCGCTGACCAGCGCAGCCGGTTACGTCGAGCTACTCGCCGAAGGCGACGCCGGGCCGCTGACCGACGAACAACGCGACATGCTCGACACAGTCGCACGCAGTCTGAGTCGCCTCGACGGCATCGTCGATGACGTGCTCGGCATGGCGAGCCCCGGTCACCACGGGCCGGTCGATCCGGGATCGGCCGATCTCGATGCGGTCCTGCAGTCGGCGGTCGACGCAGTCGCACTGCAGGCGATGACCCGCGGACAGGACCTCAACGTCACGAACGAACTCGCCGGCGCGATCGTGGCGGCAAACGCGCTGCGCATCGAGCGTGTGATCGTCAACCTGCTCACGAACGCGGTCAAATTCACGCCCGAGGACGGCACGATCACAGTCATCGGCCGGCGCACGGGCGGTGAAGCGGTCGTCGAGGTCCGCGACACGGGCATCGGGATTTCTGCCGACGATCAGCCGCGCATCTTCGAACGCTTCTTCCGCGCCGGCGATGCGCAGGATTCCGTACCAGCCGGCACGGGGCTCGGATTGGCCATCGCACAAACGATCACCACCCAGTACGGTGGCAAGCTGACCGTCGAGAGCGAGGTAGGGGACGGAACAACCTTCACTCTGACTTTGCCATTACGCGGAACGGTCTGATCGGGCAAACGTACTCATGGCGCAGATTCTTGTAATCGACGACGACAGCGACATTGCTGCCCTCGTCGGGCTCAAGCTGGGTCTCGACGGCCATGCAGTGGTGACCGAGGCAGACGGTCTGCAAGGACTCGAGCGCGCAAAGTCCGAACGTCCCGATGTCGTGATCGTCGACTGGACGCTGCCGAGCCTCAGCGGCCCCGAGATCTGTGCACGAATGCGCGCCGACCCCTCGCTCGACAGCACCTGGGTGATCATGCTGACCGCCCGTCCACTCGGTGCAGACGGTCTCGAAGAGACCGGCGCCGACGAGGTGCTCGCCAAGCCGTTCAGCCCGCGCAATCTGTCCGAGCGCGTTGCTGCGGCACTCGACCGCTAGCGCGCTGCGACGACGCTCGGCAGCGTTCCGGTGAACGCGCTTGCAACAGCAAGTCGCTCGTCGCTGACAGGCCCGTACAAGGTGTCGCGCTGCATCGCACGCCGACCCGGCAACGCGGAGACGATCTCCTCGAGTTGCGCGACGGTCTTGGCCGAACCGTGCTGGCTGCCCGCCATGCGGCTGATGGTCTCTTCCATGAGCGTGCCGCCCAGGTCGTTCACGCCACCGGTGAGCAGCCGGCGACAGCCGTCCGCGCCGAGCTTGACCCACGAGCACTGCACGTTGTCGATGAGGCCGTGCAGCATGACGCGTGCCATCGCGTGCACAACCCGATTCTCGCGCATCGTCGGGCCGGGGCGGGCTGCTCCGGCGAGGTAGATCGGAGCGTTCGTGTGAATGAACGGCAGCCCGACGAACTCGGTGAATCCGCCTGTTTCGCGCTGGATTCTCGCCAGCGCGCGGAAGTGCCCGAGCCAGTGGGACGGGTTGTCGACGTGCCCGTACATCATCGTGGACGAGCTGCGCAGTCCGACCTCGTGCGCGGTCGTGATGACCTCGATCCACGTGGCCGCAGGTAGCTTGCCCTTGGTCAGTAGCCACCGCACGTCGTCGTCGAGGATCTCTGCCGCTGTTCCCGGGATCGAGCCGAGCCCTGCGGCGTGGGCCTCGGTCAGCCACTCGCGGATCGATATTCCGGTGCGCGACGCGCCGTTCACGACCTCCATCGGGCTGAACGCGTGCACGTGCATGTCGGGTACGCGGCTCTTGACCTCACGGACGATGTCGAAGTACGCGGTGCCCGGCAGATCCGGATGAATGCCGCCCTGCATGCACACCTCGGTCGCGCCGAGCAGCCACGCTTCTTCGGCACGGTCACCGACCTGGTCGAGCGAGAGCGTGTACGCGTCGGCGTCGGTGCGGCGCTGCGCGAACGCGCAGAACCGGCAGCCGGTGTAGCAGACATTGGTGAAGTTGATGTTCCGGTTCACCACGTAGGTGACGTCATCGCCGGCAGCGCTCGCGCGTAGGTCGTCAGCGAGTGCGCTGAGCGCGTCGAGTTCGGCGCCGTCGCAGTGCAGCAGCGCCAGCGCGTGCTCGTCGGACAACCCGGCGGGGTCGCGCTCGGCCGCGCGCAGCGCAGCAGCGACGTCGCTGTCGATGCGTTGCACTGCGCCGGTGCGCACTGCCTCGGTGCGCACGGCGTCCCAGTCGCCGTAGACGCTGTCGAAATCCTCACGGCGGTCGGACGTGCGACCCTGAGAGTCGATCGCGGTGTGCAGGTCGGTGCGCCCGCCCGACACCCACGCGTCTTCTGGTTCCTGCCACGGAATCCCTTGCAGCGCAGCGTCTTCGCGCGCGAGACCGGTGTCGGCATCGGCGAGCGCGGTGACGTGCGGCAGCACGCGCGGGTCGAGCCACGGCTCGCCGATCTGCACGTAGTTCGGATAGATCGTGAGCCGTTCGACGAGCCGGAAGCCGTTCTCGTCCGAGCGTCGGGCGAGTTCTTCGATCTGAGGCCACGGACGCTCCGGGTTCACGTGGTCCGGCGTGAGCGGCGAGACGCCGCCCCAGTCGTCGATGCCGGCTCGCAACAGCAAACCGAACTCGTTGCCGATCAGGTTCGGCGGCGCCTGGATCCGCATCCGCGGCCCGAGCACCAGTCGAGACACGGCGACGGTCGCAGCGAGGTCGTGCAGATCGGCGTCCGGCATGCGCGCCATCGCGGTGTCCGGCTTCGCGCGGAAGTTCTGCACGATGACTTCTTGAATCCCGTTGTAGGCGCGGGCGATTCTGCGAATTGCGAACAACGAGTCGACGCGCTCGGCAAGCGTCTCGCCGATACCGATCAGGATGCCCGTGGTGAACGGCACGGTCGTGCGACCGGCGTCCTCGAGCACGCGCAGCCGAACATCAGGGTCCTTGTCGGGCGAACCGAAGTGCGCACCGTGCGGGTCTTCGAACAGCCGCCGCGAGGTCGTCTCGAGCATCATGCCCATCGACGGGGCGACCGGCTTGAGCCGCTGCAGTTCGGCCCACGACATGACGCCGGGATTCAGGTGCGGCAACAACCCCGTTCGTTCGAGCACGAGGATCGCCATCGCGCGTACGTAGGCGAGCGTCGAGTCGTAGCCGTGCGCGTCAAGCCACTCACGCGCCGCCGGCCAGCGATCCTCGGGACGGTCACCGAGCGTGAACAGCGCTTCCTTACAGCCGAGCGCCGCGCCCTGCGTTGCGATCGCAAGCACTTCGTCGGGTGACAGGAAGGGTGCGTCGACCCGGTTGGGTGTCGTGGCGAACGTGCAGTAGTGACAACGGTCGCGACACAGCCGTGTGAGCGGGATGAACACCTTGCGCGAATAGGTGACGACGCCCGGACGCCCGGCGTCGGCCAGACCCTGGTCGCGCACGCGCGATGCGGTCTCGAGCAGATCGTCGAGATCCTCACCCCGCGCGCCGAGCAGGATTTCGGCCTCGGTCTGGTCAAGCGTGACGCCGTCGCGTGCCCGGCGCAGCGCACGCCGAAGTGCCGAAGAGCTCATACGGCTACAAGTTCCGCAGTCGCGGGAGAATTTCCTTGCCGTACAACCTGAGAAACTTTTCCTGGTCGGGGCCGGGCGCGTGGAAGACCAGATGCGTGAAACCCAGATCGAGATAGGTCTTGATCTTCTCGACGTGCTCGTCGGGATCGGTCGACACGATGAACCGCTTGGCCGTCTGCTCGACCGACAACTCGTCGGCGAGCCGCTGCATCTCGACCGGGTCCTCGACACCGGCCTTCTGCTCGGCGGAGAGGCCCAGGGCACCCCAGAACTGAGTGGCCTGCATGGCGGCGTCACGGTCGTGGTCGAAGGACACCTTGACCTCGATCATCATGTCGATGTCGCTCACCGACCGGTCAGCCTTCTCGGCACCCTCGCGCACCGCGGGCAGCAAGGTGTCCGTGTAGAGCGCGGGGTCCTTGCCTGATGTGGTGATGTAGCCGTCGCCCTGCCGTCCTGCATAACGGGTCGCGGCCGGCCCGGACCCGGCGAGATAGATCGGCACCTGGTGCTCGGGCCGGTCGTAGACGGTGGCCTTGTCGGTGCGGTAGTAGTCGCCCTCGAACGTGACGCGTTCGTCCGTCCACAACTCGCGAATCAACCGCACGGCCTCGCGGAAGCGCGCGAAACGCTCCTTGCCGTCGGGCCATTCGATGCCGAGCGGCACCTCGTTCATCGACTCGCCGGTACCCATGCCGAGCACGACACGGCCCGGGAACAGGCAGCCAAGCGTCGCGAATGCCTGCGCCACGATCGCCGGGTGGTAGCGGAACGTCGGCGTCAGCACCGACGTCCCCATCGTGATCCGTTCCGTGCGCGCGCCGAGCGCGCCCAGCCAGCTCATCGCGAACGGCGCATGTCCACCGTCGTGCCGCCAGGGCTGCAGGTGGTCGCTGATGAACACCGAGTCGAAGCCGCATTCTTCGGCGATGACGCCGTAGTTGAGCAATTCGGTCGGCGCGAACTGCTCGTTCGACGCCTTGTAGCCGTATCTGATCTCGGTCATCTGCCCCTCGTGACTATCAGTTCTGCTTTCTGGAACTCCTTCAGTGAGGAGTAGCCACACTTGCCCATGACACGCCGCACCGAGCCGAACAGGTTGCGTTCACCACTCGGGTCGGACGTGGGCCCGGTGAGCAACTCCGCCAGGGACGGGCGAACGTCCAGGCCGGCGGTGAGGTCGACGACCGCCGATCTGGGCACCCGCGGATGGGCGGCCGTCGAGTCCCAATAACGTCCGCCACCGGGTGCTTGTCCGGCAATCGCGAGCGGTTCGCCGAGCATGACGGCGTCTGCTCCGCACGCCAGTGCCTTGGCGATGTCGCCGCCGGTCTCGACGTCGCCGTACGCGACCAGGTGCACGTAACGCCCACCGGTCTCGTCGAGGTAGTCGCGCCGCGCGGCGGCCGCATCGACGACGGCCGTCGCCATCGGAACGTCGATGCCGAGCATCGCGTGCGTGGTCGACCCGAGGTGCGCGCCGTAACCGACGATGACACCGGCTGCTCCGGTGCGCATCAGGTGCAACGCGGTCTGGTAGTTCGTGCAGCCGCCGACGAGCACCGGCACATCGAGGTCGGCGATGAACGTCTTCAGGTTCAGGCCCGGTCCCTGCTCGGCGACGTGCTCGGCGCTGATGATCGTTCCTTGGATCACCAGCAGGTCGATGCCTTCGGCGAGCACATGCGGCGCCAGGTCATCGGTGTGTTGCGGGCTCAGCCGAACGGCGACACGCACGCCGGACGCGCGAAGTTCCTTGACCCGCCGGCGCAACAGCTCCGGCGACACAGGTCGCGAGTAGACCCGCTGCAGCGTCGCCGTGTCGTCACCCAGGTCGGCCAGTTCGGCGGCGGGATCGTCATAACGTGCCCACAAACCCTCACCGTCCAGAACGGCCAGGCCTCCGAGTCGCTCGATCTCCACCGCGGTTGCGGGCGAGACGATCGCGTCGGACGGCGCCGCCACCAGCGGCAGGTCGAAGGTGTGCGCGTCGATCTGCCAACTCGTCGACACGACCGACGACCCACGCGTGCGCCGGGTCGGGACGAGCGCGATGTCGTCGAGGTGATAGCCCCGCCGCGCGCTGCGGCCGAGGCCGATCTCCACGGTTTCCGGCATGAGTTCGAGTCTGCCCTATGGCCGTGGGGGCAGCGGTGGTGCGGCTCGGTCGGGGCGCTCGGCCAGCGGCGTCGGCTGCAGCGGTGTGGTGTTCGCGAGCTCGTCGGTAAGGACGTCCAGCGCTGCGGTGAGCTGCGGATCGTCGCCGGCCGCCCACGCCTGCGGCGGGAACGAGACCTCGATGTCGGGGTCGACGCCGTAGTTCTCGACGCCCCAGCCTGCGTCGCGGAACCAGAACGAGAAGCGCGGCTGGGTGACGACGGTACCGTCGACGAGCGCGTACCGGCCATCGATGCCGATCACCCCACCCCACGTGCGCTCACCGACGATCTTGCCCAGCCCGTACGAGCGGAACGCCTGATTGACGATGTCGCCGTCGGAGCCCGCGAACTCGTTCGCGATCGACACGATCGGCCCCCGCGGCGCCCCGCCCGGGTAGTACTCGTCCGGGGAATGCCTGGCACGACCGCCACCAACGGGACGGCGTGCGAGCTTCTCGATGACGAGTTCGGACACGTGCCCGCCCCCGTTGTCACGGGTGTCGAGCACTAGGGCGTCGCGCAGGATCTCGCGCTTGAGGTCGCGATGGAACTCGGCCCAGCCGGTCGACATCATGTCCGGCACGTGCACGTATCCGATCCGGCCGTCGCTTCGCTCGTGCACGGCGGCGCGTCGTCCGGAAACCCAATCCTGGTAGCGGATCGGCGCCTCGTCGCCGGTGGGAACGACTGCGATGGTGCGCTCGACGCCGGACCGGCGCAGGGTCACCGCGATCGGCTTACCCGCCAACCCGGCCAACAGCGGACCGGGACCGACCGCGACGACCGCGCGCCCGTTGACAGCCAACAGTTCGTCGCCGTCGCGCACGTCGCCGCCGGCCGCACGCAGCGGCGACCGCGCCGCGGGGACGGACGACTCGCCGGGCAGTACGCGCCCAAGAGTCCAAGTGCCGTCTGCAGCCTGGACGAGATCGGCTCCGAGGAAAGCGGCAGCATGTCCGGCCGGCGGCGGCTTCGGCTCGAACCGCTCGTAGGCATGCGATGCGCCGAGCTCGCCGACCATTTCCCACAGCACCTCCGACAGGTCGCTGCGCGTGGCGATGCGGTCGGTCAGCGGCTGGTAGCGCTCCAGGACGTCGTCCCAGTCGACGCCGCCCATGTCCTCGATCCAGAAGTGGTCGCGCATCAGCCGCCAGGTCTCGACCAGCATCTGGCGCCACTGCGCCGGCGGGTCGTAGCGCACCTGGATGCGATCGAGATCCACATCGACGAGTTCCTTCGGGCCGCTGTCAGGCTGCGGCTTGGGCCGGACGGCGTGATCGGCAGGCCCGACCCGCAGCGCGTCGTGATCGCGCACAACGACGCGGGTGCCGTCACCGCTCGGCTGGTACCAGTCGAGCGCGTCGACGATGGTGCGTGCCTCGCGATCGGCGAAGTCCCAACGCGTGAGAGACGGACGAGGCCGCTTCGCACCGTCGGGCAACCCGGCGCCGATGACGCCCGTTATCGGGTTCGTCAGCCAGAGCAGGCCGCCCTTGACCGCGCGCAGATCGCTGAGCAGACCGACCGGCACAGGCACCACTACAGCGCGCTCGGTGATGCCGTCGACGTCGACGCGAACGGGCTCAACCCCATCGTCGCCCGTCTCGCTGCGCTTGGTTGCGACCGTGCGTCCGTCGGTCTCGGGATCGAACGGCGAAGGCGTGTCGGCTGCCAGCGGCACGACGTACGGACGCACGCCGACCGTGAACGACAGATCGAACGCGTGGGTGTCGTAGACCGGGTCGAACGTGCGCGCGGAGAGGAAGGCGAGGTGCTTGCCGTCGAGAGTGAACGCCGGATCGGTGTCGACGAACCGCTCGCCTGTCACCTCGTGCACGGTTCCCGTGCTGAGGTCGGCGAGGCGGATCGAGCGCAGCTGCGACGCGTACTGGTGCGACCAGGCGAGCCACGCAGAGTCCGGTGCGAAGGTGAGCCCGGTGGCGTCGCCGGCATCGTCGCTGGTCTCGAGCACGCGGACGGCGCCGTCGGCGAGTGACACGACCAGCACTCGCCCGTCGTGCGAGGCCACCGCAACGGTGGCGCCGTCAGGAGCGACGACGAGTTCGAGCACCCGGCCGAGTTCACCGGTTGCGAGTCGGCGGGTGCCGCCGCCGTCGCTGACCTCGAGCGCGTCGTCGCCGTCGGCGTCGGTCACCCAGACCGCACGGCCCGGCTCACCCGGAAGCACTCGCGGCAACCGCGTACGCACACCGGCTGTGTCGGCGAGAGTGCGCACCGGACCGTCGCGGTGGGTGAGCCATTGCACGGTGCCGCGCACGTTGACCGCGCTCGCGCGACCTTCGCGGTCGACGGAGATCACTTCGGCGGCGCCGAGGGATGGGCCGACCTCGGCCACGGTCGACTGCCGCGCAACGCGTGCGCCGGGAAGTTCGATCTCGACGGCGACCGGTTCGACGTCGGCGTCGAGTGAGTCCAGGCGATAGACCACGCCCGCGCGCTGGTACACCAGTTGTGTCGACCCGCCCTCGAGCTCGCCGGCGAGATCGCGCGCGTAGTTGCCGGTGTGATCGCTGTGCCGGCGCAGATCGGTGCCGTCGGCCAGCACCGAGTAGATGTTGCCGTGGCCTTCGTGATCGGACATGAACGCCAGCCGGTCGTCGAGCCAGACAGGATCGGCGAGCTGACCGTTCAGCTCCGCGAGCAGCCGCTCGAACTCGCCGGAACCGGCGCGGTCGATCCACAACTTCGTGCGCGTGCCGCCGCGGTACCGCTTCCACGTCGCCGGTTCGCGGTTGGCCACCGACTGCACGACGACTGCACCGTCGGGCCGACGGGCAAGACCGTTGATCGGGCCGAGCGGCAGCCGCTCGCCCGGGCCGCCGTCGATCGGCAGCGCGTAGGCCCACACCCGTGTGCGGAACGGCTGTAGCGCTGCACTGGCCGCGATCACGTGAGCGTCGCCCGTCCAGCCGAGGACGCGGGTCGACAGGTGGTTCCAGTACGTCAACCGAGTCGCGGCGCCGCCGGCCATCGGCGCGACGTACACCTCGGGATTGCCGTCGCGTGCGCTGGCCCACGCCACCGTCGTCCCGTCCGGGGAGAGCCGCGGCCGCGAAGCGGGCACGCGGTCCGAGGTCAGCCGCTCGGCGCGCCCTCCGCCGCTGCCGACCACCCACACGTCGTCGTCGGCGACGAAGACGATTCGGTCACCACTGAGCTGCGGGAAACGGAGGTAAGTACTCACGCCATGGCAGCCTAATCACGGCACCTAAGCAAGATCATTTCGGACTAGCCGCTGTAGTTCGGCGCCTCGGTCGTCATCTGGATGTCGTGCGGGTGCGACTCCTTCAGGCTTGCCTGGGTGATGCGGACGAACTTGCCCCGCTCGGCCAGTTCGGCCACCGTCCGCGCCCCGACGTAGAACATCGACTGCCGCAAGCCGCCCACCAACTGGTGCACGACGGCTCCGAGCGGTCCGCGGTACGCGACGCGTCCTTCGACACCCTCGGGGACGAGCTGGTCATCGCTGGCCACCTCGGCCTGGAAGTAGCGGTCCTTCGAGTACGACTTCTTGCCGCGCGAGCTCATCGCGCCCAGCGACCCCATGCCGCGATAGGACTTGAACTGCTTGCCGTTGACGAAGATCAGATCACCCGGTGACTCGTCGCAACCGGCGAGCAGCGAACCCACCATGACCGTGTCGGCGCCCGCGGCGATCGCCTTGGCGATGTCACCGGAGTACTGCAGGCCCCCGTCAGCGATGAGCGGCACACCCGCGGGCTTGCAGGCGAGGGACGCCTCGTAGACGGCGGTGATCTGCGGTGCGCCGACGCCGGTAACGATGCGTGTCGTGCAGATCGAACCGGGCCCGACGCCGACCTTCACCGCGTCGGCGCCCGCATCGATGAAGGCCTGCGCACCCGAGCGGGTCGCCACGTTGCCGCCGATCACCTGGACGTGCCTGGTCGCCGGATCGGTCTTGAGGCGGTGCACCATGTCGAGCAGCAACCGCACGTGACCGTGCGCGGTGTCGGCGACGAGCACGTCTGCGCCGGCCTCGACGAGCGTTGTCGCGCGGTGCCACGCATCGCCGAAGTAGCCGATCGCGGCGGCCACCATCAGCCGGCCGTTGGCATCCTTCGATGCGTGGGGGTACTGCTCGGACTTCACGAAGTCCTTGACGGTGATCAATCCGGCGAGGCGGCCCTGGTCGTCGACGATCGGCAACCGCTCACGCTTGTGCTTGCGCAGGATCGTGGTGGCCTCGTCGTGGGCGATGCCGACCGGCGCCGTGATGAGCGGCATCGGGGTCATCACCTCGTCCACCTTTGTCGTTGCCCACTCGGCGACCGGGACGAAGCGCAGGTCGCGGTTGGTGATGATCCCGAGCAGGCGCAGATCGGCGTCGACGACGGGCAGGCCCGAGATGCGGTACTGCCCGCACACCGCGTCGAGTTCCTCGAGAGTGGCGTCCGGCCCGATCGTCACGGGGTTGGGGATCATGCCCGTCTGCGTGCGTTTGACGAGGTCGACCTGATAGGCCTGATCGGCGACCGAGAGGTTGCGGTGCAGCACGCCGATGCCGCCCTCTCGAGCCATCGCGATAGCCATGCGTGCCTCTGTCACGGTGTCCATCGCGGCCGAGAGCAGCGGCACCCGGATCGAGATGTCGCGGGTCAGCCGTGATGTCGTGTCGACCTCGCTGGGCACCACGTCGGTCTCGCCGGGGAGCAACAGGACATCGTCGTAGGTGAGGCCGATCGTGGCGAACTTGGCTGGAAAAACCTCGTCAGGTACCTCGTCAGGCAAAGCGCCTTCTCCTCTGTCGCCGGTAATCGATTCTAGACCGCCGAGGGGAGCGCGAAAGGCGCCGGCACAAGCGATGGCGCCCTGTTCACTCGGTCACTGTCGAGCCGGGTTCTGGCCCGGATCAGCGTGCCGTGGCCGCAGAGCTCGCTGGTCCTCGTCCTGGCCGCAGTGGTGGGCGTGCCGGCGGCCCTGTGGCCCGGAATCCGGGCGGCAGGCACCAGGGCGCTCGAGGCCGTCGGCTCGGCCTGAGTACGGCCCGATCGGGACGGCCCGGATGATCGCCCGATTCGCCCCGATTGGCGAGGTGGGCCGGATGCGATCTACCGTGGACGCCGTGAGCGTTGAACCCCCCTTCGGAGACGGTCTGCCCGACCCGGTTCCGGGTCCGCTGGACCCGTTCCTCGGCGACCCGGACGACCCGGCGGCGCTGCTCGACGCGATCGAGCCGGCTCCCCCGCTCAGCGAGGGCGAGGTCGCCGACGTTCAGGCCGATCTGGTCGAACTGGCCGAATTCCGGACGGTGCTGGCCCCGGTCGGGGTCGACGGAATCATCGTCGAGTGCGCCGACTGCGGCGAGCAGCACTTCTTCGGTTGGGACCTGATGGCGGCGAACCTGCAGGCGCTGCTCGGCGAGGGGCGCACGCACGTCCACGAGCCCGCCTTCGCCCCCGATCCGGACGCCTACGTCAGCTGGGACTACGCCCGCGGCTACGCCGACGCGGTGGTCGCACGGAGCAAGTCCGCCTGAGCTGCCGCGGGGTGTCCATAGCACCGTCGCGCAATTCGCGCAACTCGCGTCACCTTTTTCGTGTTCGCTCTTTGAACCAGGCAGGAGAGCGCGACCCACCGCGGTCGCGACGCATGGTTCATCGGAGGGCGCAATGGCCGAGGTTCGGCGTCTCCCAGCTCCGCGAGAGGGCGACTGGGACTGGCAGGTCGACGCGGCGTGCCGCGGCCTGGACACCGCCAACTTCTACCATCCGGAGAACGAGCGCGGCCCCTCGCGCGTGCGGCGCGAGCAGCAGGCCAAGGCCATCTGCGCGCACTGTCCGGTCATCAGGGACTGCCTGCGCTGGGCGCTCGCAGCGCGTGAGCCGTACGGCGTGTGGGGCGGCCTGTCCGCCGAGGAGCGCGAGCTGATGCTGCAGAAGCGCAGCGCCTGACCGGCGCAATCGAGACTTCCAGGGACGCCTGTGGGGGGCACGACTGGAGGGGGACACCGAGGCCCCGCGATCATCGATCGCGGGGCTTCGGTGTGTCTTGGTGCAGTGTGGCGGGGCGCCGGGCTCAGTGGACGTGCCCGCCCGGGCCGTGGCTGTGGCCGTGCCACCGTGCCCGTGGTCGTCCTCGGACTCGGCCGGCTTCTCGACGATCGCGCTCTGGGTGGTGAGCACGAGGGCCGCCACGCTCGCCGCGTTCGCCAGTGCCGCCTTGGTCACCTTGACCGGGTCGACGACGCCGGCCTTGACCAGGTCGCCGTACTCGCCGGTGGCCGCGTTGAGGCCGTGGTTGGCCTGCAGCTCGCGCACCTTGGCGACGACGACGTAACCCTCGGCGCCGGCGTTCGTGGCGATCCAGCGCAGCGGCTCGACCAGCGCCGTCCGCACGACTGCGACGCCGGTGGCCTCGTCCCCGGACAGGCCCAGGTCGCCGTCCAGCACCGAGGCGGCGTGGACGAAGGCCGAGCCGCCGCCGGCGACGATGCCCTCCTCGATGGCCGCGCGGGTGGCCGCGATGGCGTCCTCGATGCGGTGCTTGCGCTCCTTGAGCTCGACCTCGGTGGCCGCGCCGACCTTGATGACGCCGACGCCGCCGGCGAGCTTGGCCAGCCGCTCCTGCAGCTTCTCGCGGTCCCAGTCGGAGTCGGTGTCCTCGATCTCGCGACGGATCTGGGCGATGCGGGCGTCGATGTCGCCCTGCGCCGCCGAGCCGTGCGTGACGGTGGTGAGGTCCTTCGTGACGCTCACGCGGCCGGCCGGTGCCGAGCACGTCGAGGCCGACCTGGTCGAGCTTGAGCCCGACCTCGGGAGCGACGACCTGCGCGCCGGTGACGATCGCGAGGTCCTGCAGGAACGCCTTGCGGCGGTCACCGAAGAACGGCGCCTTGACCGCGACCGCGGTGAAGGTCTTGCGGATCGCGTTGACCACCAGCGTGCTCAGCGCCTCGCCGTCGACGTCCTCGGCGATGACGACCAATGCCTTGCCGGCCTCGATGACCTTCTCGAGCAGCGGCAGCAGGTCGGCGATGGCCGAGATCTTCTGCGTGGTGATGAGGATGTACGGGTCGTCGAGGACGGTCTCGCCGGCCTCGAGGTCGGTGACGAAGTAGGGGCTGATGTAGCCCTTGTCGAACTGCATGCCCTCGGTGAACTCGAGGTCGGTCGTGAGCGTCTGGCTCTCCTCGACCGTGATCACGCCGTCCTTGCCGACCTTGGTGAACGCCTCGGCGATGAGGTCGCCGATCGTGGCGTCCTGGGCCGAGATGGTCGCGACGTGCGCGATCGACGTTCTCGCCCTCGACCGGGATCGCGACCTTGTCGAGCTCGGCGCTGACCGCCTCGACGGCTGCGTCGATGCCGCGCTTGAGCCCGGTCGGGTTGGCGCCGGCCGCGACGTTCTTCAGGCCGGCGTTGACCAGGGCCTGGGCGAGCACGGTCGCGGTGGTCGTGCCGTCACCGGCGACGTCGTTGGTCTTGGTCGCGACCGACTTGACCAGCTGCGCGCCGAGGTTCTCGTACGGGTCGACCAGCTCGATCTCGCGAGCGATCGTCACGCCGTCGTTGGTGATGACCGGCGCGCCGAAGGACTTGTCGAGCACAACGTTGCGGCCGCGCGGGCCGAGCGTGACCTTGACGGCGTTGGCCAGCTTGTCGACACCGCGCTCGAGCGCGCGGCGGGCCTCCTCATCGAAACTGAGGATCTTCGCCATGTGGGTCCTTCCTGATTACAACCGTCACCGCCCCGGTCGCGCTGCTGCGCGCCGGGGCGGTAAGGGTGGATGAATTACTTCTCGATGACAGCGAGCACGTCGCGGGCGGACAGGACCAGGAAGTCCTCGCCGCCGTAACGCACCTCGGTGCCGCCGTACTTGCTGTAGAGCACGACGTCGCCGACAGCGACATCGAGCGGGACGCGGTTGCCCTTGTCGTCGATGCGACCCGGGCCGACTGCCAGGACGGTGCCCTCCTGGGGCTTCTCCTTGGCGGTGTCCGGGATGACGATGCCCGAAGCAGTCGTGGTCTCGGCCTCGTTGGCGGAAACGACGATGCGGTCCTCGAGCGGCTTGATGCTGACCTTGGTGGCGGTCACGGTGGATCTCCCCTTCTCGGGCGATAAGTTCTTCTTCGTCGGTGCGGTCGCCGTCGCGGGTGGTCGACCGTCCCGAATTGGCACTCTAGCTCGCCGAGTGCCAGCGTTTCAACGAGGGGTTCCTGTGGGCGGGTCCGCGCGCCTTGGGACCTTGATCAACGCCGAGATGTGGCGGCATGTGGGGATCGCCCGCGCACGCAACCAACTCTGCACGTCGTCGAGCCAGCCGGCGCTACGACCTGTTGCCTCCGTCGGTGCGATGTGGGTGAGTGCGAATCCGCGCCGGGTGAGCAGGTTGTGCCGGCGCATCGTGCGCTTCCAGTCCGCTTCGCTGAGGTGATACTCGCGGCTGTCGATCTCGAGGATCGCCCGCAGGCCGCGCCACAGCACGTCGGCGATCGCAATCGTCATTCCCGATGCATCGATGATCGGCACGTTCAGCTCGAACGCGGGGACGTGCGCTCGCGACATCCGCCGGGACGCCGCGGCCTCGACGACGGACCGGGCGCCGTCGACCGCATCGCGCAGCGCAAGGCGGAGCCATTTGCTGCCGTTCTGCGGCCCGGCATGCAACTCGGCGAGCAGCTCGTCGAGAGTGCAGCGCCTGCGCTGGACGGCGCTGGTAACGAGTGCACGTACTGGAGCTGCGGTGGAGAAGTAGCGAGCGGCGTCAGAGATCGCGCGGGGGGCGCCGGCGACGGGGGTCAGCGGGTGAACCGTGTTGTCGGCCGAGGTCAGCCGGATCGTGTACGGCCGGGAGGTCTCGCGGACTCGAACACACCCGACCACCCGGTTGGACGAATGTCGGGACAACACCAACACCTCGTTGCTGGGCGGGCTCGGATCACCCAGCCCAAGGGCCCGAACGGCGTCCCAGCCGGACAACGCAGCCGACGGACCTGCGAGTGCAACTCCGACCGCGGCCCAGTCGTCGCGCGTAGGTTCCTCCGGGCGCGTGAGGATCGCCCCGCGAGCGATCATCCGCCAGTTGCCTCGTCGCAATTCGGTGCGAACACGAGCGCGCGAGATGCCGAGGTCCGTCGCGAACGCGGGTATGAGAACCCGCGGCAGTTCATAGAGCACGGTTCAGCACTCAACCGGCCGAGGGCACCCAGTGTGTCCGGCCAGCGGGGTCTGTGGACACGAATCGGGCCTGTGGATCAGCGCGAAGACATAGATCAACGCCGGGTTGCAGCCACAGGCAGCCACAACCCGGCGTTGACGAAGGGCGGTCAGCCGTTCCCGGAAGTCCCCCGAACAACCGGGTGTATCTGCAAATTGCAGACGCTGACCGACACCGGGCGGTGGAAGGTCTTGGTGGTGTTCGGCGGCGTTGTCGCGATCGACTTCGAGAAACGGCAGCTGCCGCCGTTGCTGCGGAAGTTCATCCACTCGACGTCGGACGAGGCCCGTTGGAACGAGTGCAGGGTGATCGTGCGGACGGCGCTCGCACCGCCGGTGAAGCCCTTGAGCGAGCGGCGGGCATGGGCCAGGACGCCGCCGTGCGGGCCGATCGCGTCGAGGCCCGGATAGCCGCGCAGGCTGCAGGTGCTCTGGCTGATGTTGCGGAAGATGAGCACGACGTTGCCGTGTCCGGTGGCGCCCTGCGTGTGGCTGTGGCTGACCTGGATCAGCGCGCCCTGGCACTCGGGCGCCGGGGCGGCTGCGCCGGCCGGGCCGGACATGACGCCGGCGCCGCCTGCCGTGACCGCGGCGGCCGCGGCCACACCTGCGATGAGGTTGCGCATGATGGTTTCTCCCTGCGGTGGTTGTACAGCCAAGAGACGGCTGTTGGTTGGGTGATACATGCCGAGCGCAATCAGCGTGAGAATGCCGCTCCGCTCCATGTCGCGCCGCCATCTGTCGTCGTCCAGATGGTGTGCCCGTTGTCGTTGATCCACCGGCCGACCTGACCGTTCTGGAAGCCGGGCGGGCCCAGATCGCCGACAGGAGGCTCGTCGAGTGCGGTCGTAAGGTCCGCACCGCCGGTGAGACGGAACAGCCTGTCCGCGACGAGGATCAGCGTGTGCGCATCGACGGCGGTGATCGTCGCCGAGGCGCCTGTCGGTTGCGAAATACGGTGCGCGGACGCCGTGTGCGCGTCGACGAGGATGTCCGCCCCGCACACCAGATCGAGTGTGCCGTCGGAAGCCACCGATCCACCGACCAGATTGGTGCACGCGGGCAAGCGTCGCCAGGACGCTCCGGCGTCCGTCGATTCGTAGAGCTGCCCCTGCTGCTCCGCCGAGGCAGGGTTGCTCGTCCGGACGATCAGATATGAGGCACCGCGCGTACGCATCAGTTGCACCGAGTAGCCGCGGATGAACGGAGCCGTGCTCTGCATCCATCCGGACGAACCGAGTTGCTGGTAATTGACGTTGTAGAGGCACGACCCCGAACACGCGACGTCGGCCTGCGAAACCTTGATGACCGTCCCGTCGAGTGTCTCGAGTGCCTCGGCGCCACCGGCCTCCGGCGACCAGTGCGCCCCACCGTCGGTGGTGCTCTCGAGGACGTTCCGGCCGAAGATGAAACCCGTCTGGGCGTTGGCGAAACGAATCGACGTGGCGGCGACCGCCGGGACAGGTACGCGGTGCCACGTACTGCCCGAGTCGGTCGTGCGCACGAGCGTGAGGCACAGGCCCTGTGCGCAGGCAGCGCGCCCGAGCGCCCAGATCTTGTCGGTGCCGATGTAGGTGGTGTCGATCGCGCGGAACCCGGTGACCCCGCCCATGTCGAGCAGCGGGAGGGTCGTTTGCGGCCCGACCGGCGGCGGCGTGGTCGTCGCCGCAGTGATCGACGGACTGTGCGTCGGCGTGGGTGATGCGTGGCCCGTGCCCGCGGGCGCGGCGGTGTTCCGGTGCGCGCCGACGCCGGCAAGCGTGAGTGCGACTGCTGCTATCGCGGCGGCGGCGAGGAGCGGAAACGTCCACGCCCGCCAGCTGCGGTGCGGACGCAGCACAGGTGCGTCGAGTTCGGCGAGGATGCGCTCGGCGAGCGGTCCGTCGGGCGGAGCGTGCCGCGAGTTGTCACGCAACGAAGCGCGCAGCCGCGTCTCGAGGTCGGTCGGGGGGTTCATGCCGAATTCCTTCCAGCACCGGACGCGGTGGCGCTGTCACGCAGCGCCCCCAGGCCTCGGCTGATCAAGCTGCGGACGGTGCCTTCGCGGCAGCCGAGCGCGATGCCGATCTCGTCGTCGGGCAGGTCATGGAAGTACCGCAGGACGAGCGCCGCGCGCTGCCGCTCGGGCAGGGTGCGCAGCATCGTCCAGATCTCGTCGCGGTCATCCAGTTGGGACGGGTGGTCGGTGCCGTCGATGCTCTCGGGCAGGAACTCGACCGCGAACTCACGTCGCGCGGCACGCCTGGTGTGGTTGACGAATCCATTGGCCAGGCTGCGCCGCACGTAGGCGAGTGGCACCTCGGCAGCTTCGACGAGATGCCATTTCGGATACAACCGCACGAGGGTGTCCTGGACGAGTTCTTCGGCAGCGCTGCCGTCGCCCGTGAGCAGGTAACCGGTACGCAGCAGATCAGCGGTGTGCTCGCGCACGAACCGCGTGAAATCCACACCGGTGATGGACACAATGCCTCCCACGCCAAGTAGACAGCGCAGCGGCCGGATCCGTTGCATGCAAAATGACGACGCGCCCTGCCCGCGTGGTTGCAGGCAGGGCGCGTCGGGCTCTTTTCGTGACGGGGTCAGACCGGGCGGTTGCTGCGGAACAAGCCGTTCGGGTCGACGTCCTGCTTGATCTCGCGCAGCCGGGCCAGCGACTCGGCCGGGAAGGCGCGGGTCACGTCGGTATCGGCACACAGGAACGTGTAGAACGTCCGTCCGCTGCGCTTGGCGGCGACCGCCTGCTGCACCGCAGCGGTCGACGCCTCGATCGCAGGGACGAGCTCGGGCACCATCGGCACGCCGAGTGTGAACACCGAGTACTGCTCGGTGATCGCGGCGTTCGGACCCTCGTCGGCCGTGCCGCGGGCGAGCGCTCCGCCGAGGTGACGGAACTGCAGCACCGTGAGCGCGTTCGGTGCGTCCGCACCGGCGATGTCAACGACCTTGTCGATGGTCTCGACGTCGAGGTCGGTCAGCAGCTCCGACCACTCCATGGTCGGCATCGGGTCAGTCGGCTCCTGGCATACGTCCGACAGGGCGGCGACCGGGAATTCGCCGGTGGCGTCGATGCAAACGGCCGGCAGCTCGCGCAGCGGCGCAACGAGCGCCTCGGCGTCTTCGGCCGAACCGAGGTAGGTGAATTCGACGGTGACGAAGTTCTTGCCGCGGATCGGCTCGGGCAGGACGTCGACCGGCGGGAAGCGCAGGATGTGCGCCCACATCGTCAACTCGTCAGGCGCGTTCTGGGTGATCGCGTGCCAGGCACGCAGCACCGGACGGGCCATCTCGAGCGGCCACATGATGCGTCCGCCGTAGAGGTCGGCAGCCGGGAAGAGCCGCACCTCGATCGCGGTGACGACACCGAAGTCGCCGCCGGCGCCGCGGATCGCCCAGAACAGGTCGGGGTCGGAGTCGGCGGTGACGGTGCGCAGGTTGCCGCTCACGTCCACGAGTTCGACGGCGAGGATGCTGTGGGCCGCGATGCCGTGCTTGCGGCTGAACCAGCTGAGGCCGCCGCTCACGGAGAAGCCGGTGACCGACGGGTCGGAGTTGCTGCCGGCGAGGCCGGTCAGGCCGTACTCGCTCGTGGCGGCCAGCAGTTCGCCCCACTTGACGCCGGCGCCGACGCGGGCGATGCGCTGGTCGGGGTCGACGTGGATCTGCTGCATCGCACGGGTGCGCAGCATGACCGTGCCGTTGGTGGCGAGCGTTGCGCCGTGGCCGATCGGCTGGGCCGAGACGGTCATGCCGTGCTCGATCGCGTAGCGGACGGCGGTGACGACGTCCTGCGCATCCTGCACGTGGACGACGGCGAGCGGGCGCTGGTCGACGGCGACGGCGAAGCCGTGCCGGTCGGCGTCGTAGCTGGGATCGATCGGGAGGGTTACCTGGCCGGGCAACGCCTCGGCAAGACCGGCGAACACGTCGGTGGCGGGAACCGTGAAGGTCATGTCGAATGCTCCTGGACGAGTGGGATCACGTTGTGTGATCACAGATTCGTCCCGGAGCGGGGTTACCAACGAGGTGGCTAACCGGCGTCCCGCGGGGTGCTACCACCCCTGGTTGGTGCTCAAAAACGGCCTATCGGACTTCAGAGTTCCGTGTAGTGGCCGGTGCTGTCGTCGAGGCGCCACACCTTGCGGGTGCGAGTCGGCTTGGGCACGCCGCGCTTTTGCAGGTCACGCCACACCGGACGGTGCCAGGTCGTCAGCGGGATCGACGCGACGGCCTGCACGTAGCGCGGTCGCTGCCTGCGCGGCAGGCGATCCATCGCTGCGTCGAGATCGGCGGCGGTGAGCTCGGAGTCGGCATGCAACGTCACTGCGCCGACGAGCGCCTGGGCGTCGCCGTCGGGCACGCTGTACGCGACGATCAGGTCGACCGCGCTGATCGTGCTGAGACAGAACCGCGTACCTGAAGGCAACACCGGGCCGTTCTCGGTCTCGACGATCTCAGCAACCGAACCGACCAACCACAGGTCGCCTTGCTCATCGCGCAGGAACAGATCATTGGTCGAGCGCCACGCGTCACCGGCCGCGAACACATCACGCATGACCGCCCCGGTCGCTGCATCGCCGGGATGCACGCGGGTCAGGAGCAGGCCGATCTCGTCGGTGAGGCATTCGAGGGCCAAGCCGTCGCTGGTCAGCTTGAGCTTGCGATCGGTCAAGCCGTACGCCGCGACCCGCACCTCGGCGGTGCCGGGAAGGGGACGCCCCATCGAGCCGGGCTTCTGCCCGGTGAGGTTCGCGAGAATCGCCTCGCCCTCGGCCGACGCGTAGAACTCGAGGACCTTCGCGTCGGGGAACCGGACGCTGACCCGCTTCCACAGATTGCGCGGCATACCCGAGCCGATGAACATCCTGATCGGGTTGAACCGCTCGTTGGGATGCTGCGGCGCATCGACGACCGCACGCAGCGACGTCCAGGTGTAGCTGACATGCGTCGCGCCATAGCGCCGGACCTCGTCCCAGAACGTGTCGGCGTCGTCGGCCAGCGACATCGCGAACCTTGCACCGCCGGCGACTGCGCCACCGATCGACATCAACAGCGCGGACGTGTGGTGCAGCGGCGTGACGCTGTAGACGGTGTCGCCGGGACGGAGCGCGGCAGCACTCGCCGTGCCGAGTGCCGACAACGCCCAGCGCTTGTTGCTGATGCGGATCGGTTTCGTGTCGGCGCCCTCGCCGGTGAACAGGACGAACGCGATGTCTTGCGCGCGCTGGGGATTCGGCCGGTACCAGCTCGGCAGGTCGACCGCGCCGGGGTCGATGCGTTCCATGTCGACGGCGCCGGCAGGCAGCTCCCGCTCGTCCGCGCCGCCGCCGAGCACGTAGCAGCGCACAGTCGCGGATCCGCTTACCGCCTCGGCATGTTCGGGATCGGTGATCACCCGATCGACGCGGGTCAGCCTCACCTCGCGCCCAAGGTCGCCGTCCGGGCGGAGAAGGGCTGCTGTTGCGCCGAGCCGGCTCAGCGCGGCGATGACGGTGAAGGCGCTCGGCCGGGTGCTCATCAGCACGCCCACGGTGTCGCCGCGTCGCACCCCGATCTGGATCAGGCCCTTGACCACGCTGTCGACACGGTGCTTGACCTCGCGCTGGCGATGCGCACGGTCGCCGAACAGGAAACAGATCTCATCGGCATTGCGGCGCGCCTGCTCGTCGAGCAGCAGCCCGAGGCTGATGCGTGTGGACGGGTCGAGTGATTCGATGCGCTGCAGTCGCGGCAGCTGCGCCGGCGCCTCGCTTACCACCGAGCGGGCCAGCCGCGCCGCACGACGTGCGGTCGACAGCAGCAGTCGGCTCGCGCCGACGCCGAGCTCGCTCGCCTGCACGAGCACACCGGCACCACCCGCCCCGGACGGACGCAGCGCACTCGTCTGCACTTCTTCGGCCGGGACGATCGCGTCCGGCAGCTGGCCGGCGCCGTCGCGCCACCGTGCCCACGCGCCAACCGCGGGCCACGTGTGCGTCATCGCGGTCGACCCGACGACCAGTCCGAAGTGTCCTGCACGCAGGGTCAGTTCGTAGATCTCGGCGCTCGGCGCGGCACGACGGATCGCGCGTACCGAGTCGGGATGGCCGATCGTGTCCGTCGAGCCGACGACGGTGAGCACCGGCAGGTCGATGTCGGCGAGGGTCACGAGCCGCTCGTCGATCACGAAGCCGCCCTCGAGCATCCGGTTGTGCTGGAAGTACATCTCGAGGAACTGCACGACGGCCGGTCCCGACCACGCCGTCCAGCCGTCGCTCTCGAGGAAGCGGCGTTGCCGCTCACGGGGCAGCAGTGCGTCGCGATCATGCAGCGTCAGCAGGAACTTGACGCGGTCCTGCACCGATTTCGCCGGGGTGAGCAGCTTGAAGCTGGTGCGGCTGAACCAACCGGGCACGGCGAGCTTGCGAAACAGTCCGCTGTCGATGAGGGTGGCCGCCAACCGGGAGGCAGCCTCGGGCGAGAGCGGAATCGGTAGCGGCGCGCTGGCGTCGACCGGCGAGCCGAAGGTGACGAGCGAGTCGATGCCCTTGTTCCGCCGGAACGCCGCGGTCTGGTACGCGAACATGCCGCCCTGCGAGTAGCCGGCGAGGATGACGTCACGCCCGGTCTTCTCACGCACGATGTCGATGGCTTCGCTGACGGCCAGGACGTGGTCGCTGAGATTGCGTTCGAGGCCACCGGGGTCGCGGTCGGGGTGGCCGAAGTCGACGACCCAGGTGTCGAGTCCGTCGGCGTGCAGCGCGCCGACCGCCGATGCCTGCGGCGACACGTCCCAGACCTCGGTCGTGAGCATGAGCGGCGGCACGAGCAGGATCGGCACAGCGCCGCTGGGAGCGTCGTCGGCGAAGTAGTGCCGCAGCCGGTAGTTGTGGTGCTCGGCCTCGACCGCGTACGGGGACGGCGCCTCGCCGGTCTCGAGGCCGCCGAAGCGCACGACCTCGGCGACGTTGCGCGCCGTGGTCGTCAGCCGGCCGGCCAGGCCCCGGCGGGATCGTCCCGCGGGCTCGATCTCGGAGTTCTGCTCACTCACGCCATGCACTCTCGTCATACGGCGCCGCGTTGGCAACTTGCAGTTGCCCTTGTCGCAGGCGCTATGCCGACAGCGTGTCGAGCTGTGCGCTCGACAGCTCGATGGTCGGGATCGCGCCCAGCGTCGCGGGCGAGGGACGCGCGCCGTCGCGCACGAGCAGATCGCCGATCGCGGCGATCATCGCGCCGTTGTCGGTGCACAGTCGCATCGCCGGCACGCGCAGCTCGATCCCGGCGGCATCGCAGCGTTCTTGAGCCAGTGCGCGTACTCGCGAGTTGGCCGCGACCCCACCGACCACGACGAGCGTGTCGACGTCCTGCTGCCCGCAGGCACGCAAGGCCTTGGTGACCAGGGTGTCGGCGACCGCTTCCTGGAAGCTCGCCGCGGTGTCCTCGACGTCCAGATCCGGCGTGCGTTCGACGTAGCGCGCGACCGCGGTCTTCAGCCCGGAGAACGAGAACCCGAGAGCTGGGTCGTTGGCGCCCATCAGCGGACGCGGGAACCGCACGGCGTTCGGGTCGCCGTCGCGCGCCGCCCGGTCGATGGAAGGCCCGCCGGGATAGGGCAGCCCGATCAGCCGGGCCACCTTGTCGAACGCCTCCCCCGCGGCGTCGTCCAGCGTGTCCGAGAGGTGCACGATCGGCGTGCGCACCAGGTCGCGCACGAACAACAGCGACGTGTGGCCGCCGGAGACGATCAGGGCGATCGACCGGTCAGGCAACGGGCCGTGTTCGAGCGTGTCCGCCGCGGCGTGCCCGGCCAGGTGATGCACGCCGTAGAGGGGGACGCCGAGGCTCAACGCGAACGCCTTTGCGGCCGCGACGCCGACGTGCAATGCGGTGGCCAGTCCCGGACCGGCCGTCACGGCGACCGCGCCGACCTCACCGAGCGTGATCCCGGCATTGGCGACCGCTTTGCGCACCGTCGGCAGCATCGACTGCACGTGCGCACGCGCCGCGATCTCCGGGACGACACCGCCGAAGCGGGCGTGCTCGTCCATGCTCGAGGCGAGCGCGTCGCCGAGCAGCACGCCGTCCTCGACGAAGCCGATGCCGGTCTCGTCGCACGACGTCTCAATGCCCATCACGATCGTCATAGCGCTTTCCTCATGACCAGCGCGTCGACACGGCCGTGCGCGTAGTAGCCGCGGCGGCGGCCGAGCTCGACGAAGTCCTCGGCGCGGTAGAGGGCGATGGCGGCGATCGTTGTCGACGCGAACTTCGAGGAACAGTTCGCGCGCGCCGCGGCGCTTCGCCTCGGTGTACAGCGACGGCGAGCATCTGCCGCGCGAGACCGCGGCGCTGCGCGGACGGAACCACGCCGACGGTGAGGATCTCGGCCTGGTCGCCCGCGACCAGCACGCCGCCCCAGCCGAGCAGCGCACCGTCGTCACCTTCGACCGCGACGTAGTACCGGGTGCGGGTGTCGTCGAGTTCCGAGCGGTAGCTGTCGGCCGACCACGCCTCTGTGCCGAACAATTCGTGTTCGAAGTCCATCAGCGCGTCGACATGCGCGGAAGTCATGGGGACGACGTTGGTACCGCCGGCCGTCATCGCTGCATCGCCTTGGGCGGTACCGCGTCGGGACGGCGCAGGTAGAGCGGGGTCAGCGCGTCGGGCTCGGCACCGGTTCGGATCTTCTCGAGCGCATGTGTCACCAGCCGCGACGGTAGCGGGTGGTCGCCGTCGAGCAGCGGCAGCGCAAGCACGTCCGCATAGAGCCGCGCGCCGGCGCCGACCATTGCGGTCGCATCACCGCGTCGTACCTCCGCTGGATAGCTGACGTCGGGCCCCGTCGAGGCGCTCTCCGTTGCGATAGTGTGGCCCAGTAGACCTCCTTGCGGCGCGCGTCGGTCGCCACGAGTACCTCACCGCGCTCGGGAGCGAGACCGTCGAGCGAGCAGACCTCGTACGCGGGGATGCCGAGTGCCTCGGCCATCGCGGCCGCGGTGACCAGGCCCGACCCGCAGCCCGGTGAACGGGCCCGGGCCGGCACCGACGACCAGCGCTCCGAGGTCGTGCAAAGTCGGCGCCTGCGCTGTCGAGGCACGCGGCGATGGTCGGGGCGAGGTGCTCGCTGTGCCCGTGCGGGCCGACCCACTGCTGGTGCGCGACGGTGGTCGCAGCCGGCGTCGGTGCACATCGACGAGGTCGACCGTCACCGCGGCCGAGGACGTGTCGAGAGCGAGCACCAGCACGATGGTCCAGGTTACGGCTCGGCCAGCGCCGCGACGCGCGTCGCCCAGTCGCCACCGTGCGCGACGAGGGTCGCGGTGCGCACCTCGGAGTCGCGCGCGCGGTCGAGCACGACCGTCGAGGTACGACGTCGGCGAGTTGCTCGGCCTTGCCCTCGCCCCATTCGACGACGGTGACCGCCTCGTCGGCGGAGACGTCGAGATCGAGGTCGTCGACCTCTTCGAGCGACCCGAGCCGGTAGGCATCGACATGGACGAGCGGTACGGCGCCGCGGATGCACCCGCGCGATGACGAAGGTCGGTGAGGCAATCCGTCCCGACACGTCGCAGGCCGGCGCCGATGCCTTGCACGAGCGTCGTCTTCCCGGCGCCGAGCGGGCCGCCGAGAACGATCAGGTCTCCGGCTCGAAGCACTGCGGCGAGACGGCGGCCGAAATCCTGCGTATCGGCAGCGGTCGGCAAGACGATCATGCGTCGCCCAAAGCGTCATCGATGAGTCGCAGCAATGGCGGGTTGACGACGTCCGGGCGTTCCATCAGCACCTGGTGTCCGGCATCGGGCACGAGGACGAGCTCCGCCTTCGGGAGCACGTCGGCCATCTGGCGGCTGTGGTCGGCAGGGGTGACGAGATCGTCCTCGCCGCAGACGATGACGACCGGCAGGTCGGACAGGACGTCGAGCGCAGCCAGCTTGTCGTGCGAGGTGAGCGTCGGGAAGAAGTCGGCAACGACGTCGACCGGCGTCTCGCCGATCATGCGTGTCATGAACTCGACCAGGGCCGGGTCGGTGTGCGGCCCGAACGCCAGTCGGCGCACGAACAGCCATGCCGCGTCGGTCAATCGTGCGCGGCCGCGTTCGATGAGGTTGGTCTGGCGACGCACCCCGCGCAGCGCCAGCCGCAGCGCGGGGTCGCCCACCCGCGCGAGGCCGGCCGGCACGCCGAGGGTGAGCCACGCGAGCTTCCCGGTCGAGGTGCTGATCAGCACGACGCCAACGATCCGTTCGCCGAACAATTCGGGCCGGGCGTCGGCAAGCGCGAGGACGGTCATCCCACCCATCGAGTGACCGATGAGCACGACGCGGCCGGTCGGAACGAGGTCGTGCAGCACGACATCCAGGTCGGCGCCGAGTTGATCGATCGTGGCGTGCGCGGCAGAGCTGCGCGACGAACGGCCGTGGCTGCGCAGGTCGAAGCTCACGACGCGCACGCGTTCGCCGAACCTCGCGAGGATCGCACGTCGCTGGAAGAGCAGGTCGTCGCGGTTCTGGCAGAAACCGTGCACCAGGACAACGGTGAGCGCGGCGTCGGCCGGTCCGTCCTGCTCGTAGTAGAGCTGCACACCGTCACGCGCCCGGACGAACCCGGCCCGCTCCGGTTCGGGTGCGACGAACTGGTCGATCGCGGCGTCGCGCCTGGTGGTGCGCACCCGCCGGTCGGCGACGACGCCGGCGCTGACTGCGGCTATGCCTGCGGCAGCGGCACCGGCCCAGATGCCGCCGCGCTTCACGCCGTGCCGCCTCGATATGTACGCGGTACCCGAGGTCCGATCCGAGTGACTATCTCGTAGTGGATGGTGCCGATCGCCTCGGCCCAATCGATCGCGCGCGGCACGTCCGGCCCGGCACCGAACAGGATCGCGTCGTCGTTCTCAGTGACGTCCAGGTCGCCGACGTCGACGACGAACTGGTCCATGCACACCCGACCGCTGACTGTGAACCGGTGCCCGTTGATCGACACCGGCCCAACATTGGTCGCGTGCCGCGGGATGCCGTCGGCATAACCCATCGGGACGAGCGCGAGCGTCGTGTCGTGGTCGGTCGTGTAGACGTGGCCGTACGAGACGCCCTCGCCGGCGCGCACCCGCTTCACGGACGCGAGCCCGGACCGCACTGTCATGGCCGGGACCAGTCCGAACTCACCCTGTGCGGGGACGGGTGTCAGTCCGTAGATCGCGATGCCCGGACGCACCAGGTCGAAGTGCGCCTCGGGCAGCGTCAAGGTGGCGGCCGAGTTCGCGATATGACGCACCTGCGGTCGCACACCGAGCGATTCGGCGACATCGAGCGCCGCGCGAAACGCGTCGAGCTGCTTGGCGATCGTGGGATGACCCGGCTCATCGGCGTACGCGAAGTGGCTCCAGATGCCGATGATCTCGACGGTGCGCTCGGCAACAGCCGCTCGGACGAGTTCGGGCCAGTCGTCGACGTAGGCGCCGTTGCGCGACAGCCCGGTGTCGATCTTCAGATGGACGCGCGCGGTACGCCCGGCTTCGCGAGCCGCGGTCGCAACGATCGCGAGCTGCCACGAGCTGCTCACGGACAGGTCGATGTCGGCCTCGATCGCCGCCCTTGCGGTCTCGGTCTCGCCGGGCGTCCACAGCCACGCCAGTGCCGGCACGTCGATCCCGGCGCGACGCAGCACCAACGCTTCGTCGATCGTCGCCGTCCCGAGCCAGGTGGCACCGCCGGCCAGCGCCGCGCGCGAACTCTCGACCAGGCCGTGGCCGTAACCGTCGGCCTTGACCACCGCCATCACCGCCGCCGAGGTGCCGGCCTTCAGCGTTGTGACGTTGGCGCGGATCGCGGCGAGATCGACGACGGCTTCGGCACGTAACACGTGGTCCAGTGTCTCAGTTGGTCGGCCGCGATCGATGCTTGCGTAGGCTGCGGCGATGCCGCGCGTGTTGCGAGCCGGGGACGGACACATCACCCAGATCGAGCTGTTCTTCGACCTCGTCTACGTCTTCGCGGTGACCCAGCTGGCACATCTGTTGGTCACTCACACGACGATGGACGGTGCGGTGCGCACTGCCGTGTTGCTCGCGATGGTGTGGCAGGTGTGGATCTACACGACGTGGATGACCAACTACCTCGATCCCGACACGCAGCCGGTACGGCTCGGACTCATCGCGCTGATGCTGGCCAGCCTGGTGCTTGGCGCCGCAATCCCAGAGGGGTTCGGCTCACGCGGGTGGCTCGTGGCGTCGATGTACGTCGCGATGCAGGTCGGCCGCAGCCTGACCGTGGCCATCGGGTTGCACGGTCATCGTCTCGAGTTCGTCTTCTGGCGCGCGGGCGCGTGGTGTCTGCTCGGCGCCGTCCCGATGCTGATCGGTGCGGCCGTGGACGGCCATGCTCGTGAGGCGTTGTGGGCGCTGGCGGTCGCGATCGAGATCGGCGGCGCCGCGATCGGATTCCCGACTCCGGGCATCGGGCGGTCGGCGACCAGCGAATGGACGATCGACGGACGGCATTTCGCCGAGCGGTGTCAAGCGTTCGTCCTGATCGCGCTCGGTGAATCGCTCGTCGTATCCGGCGGGCGCCTGACCGAATTGCTGCACGCGCACCTCGATACGAGCCGGATCGTCGCCTTCGGTGCGGCGTTCGTCGCTGCCGTCGCGTTGTGGTGGGTCTACTTCGACCGCAGCGCAGCCGACAGCGCCGACGCAATCGCTCGGTCGGACGACCCCGGGCGCCTTGGCCGAAACGCCTTCCACTGGGTGCACCCGATCATCGTGGCCGGGATCATCGTGAGCGCGGCGGCCGACGAGGTTGTGCTGGCGCATCCCACGGTGCGCGGCGTCATGTCGACCGCGTGGCTCGTGCTCGGCGGCGTGGCGCTGTTCATGGCAGGCCACGCAATCTTCAAAGCGGTGGTGTGGCGCGTGGTGTCATGGCCACGCGTGATCGCGGTGCTCGTGCTGGGGCTCCTGCTTGCCGTCGCACCGCACCTGACTGCAGTCGTGCTCGGCGTGGCGACGCTGGTAGTCGTTATTGCGGTGGCGGTTGCCGATCGGATTCAGCACGGCGTGCTCGCGGCCGACTCGGCTGCAGCCACTGACTGAACGCCCCGGCGCCGATGCGCGTGTGGTGTTCCTCGGTTTCAGCTGCCGGTGCGGGGCGCGGAACCGGTTGCTCCGCAACGTGCACAGCGGGGTATTCGTGTCGGAACTCCGGGTGATCGTGCCAGCAGTGGTCGTCCACCTCGGTCTTGAAGCTGAACTTCAGCTCGCACTTGGGGCACTGATGGACCGTCATCGTCGACTCCGTCCTTGGCTTCTGTATCCACGGTAGGACGATCCGGCGCTGCGCGCGACGATTCTTCGTCAATCTCTTACACGAAGTCGGGCGTGACAACGCGATCTACGGCACCCGCGGCGTGGGCCCGGCGCGCGAACTCGACGAGACCGTCGATCTGGCGCGCGCCCAGGCTGAAGTCGAGTGTGCGGAAGTACGTCGCGAGGGTTGCCGGGTCGAAGACCTCCCACCGCGCGGCGGCGGTTGCGACATCGTCGACGTGCGCGAGTGCGTCGTCGCGGCTGCGCAGGAACGCCTGGTGCACGTCCTTGACCAGGCCGGGGTTGCGCTCGGCGTAGTCGCGCCGCGCGGCCCACACGGCAAAGACCATCGGCAGCCCCGTCCAGTCGCGCCACACGGCACCGAGGTCGTACACGTGCAGTCCGCGTTGCGGGGCGTCGAAGCTGGCGCGTAACGCGGCGTCGCCGATGAGCACTGCCGCGTCGGCCTCGAGCATCATCGCCGTCAGATCCGGCGGACACGTGAAGTACTCGGGCGTGACGTGATGCGCGCCGGCGAGCCACATGCGCGTGAGCAGCACGGACGTGCGTGATGTCGACCCCAGAGCGACCCGGCCACCGGCCAGCTCGGCCGGCGGCACTTTCGAGACCAGGTTCACCGACAGCACCGGACCGTCCGACCCGACGGCAATGCCGGGCAGCAGTACGAGGTCGTCGGCGTGGCGGAGATATTCGACGAGCGAGATCGGGCCGATGTCGAGGTCGCCGGCGACGAGCAGGTCGTTGAGGCGGTCCGGGGTGTCCTTGGTGAGCTCGACATCCAGCAGCGCGCCGGACCGGACCAGGCCCCAGTAGATCGGCAGGCAGTTCAGGAACTGGATGTGCCCCACGCGAGGACGAGCGACGACCACGTCATCACGGTAGGCGCCCACTTCCGTTCGACGCCTCTCAGGGGCAGTCTGCCCGCATGGACTTCGAGCTCGCGAGAAACCTGATCACCCGGGTCAACATCGGCGATGCACTCACCCGCACCGCCGCGCGGCTGCCCGACCAGGTCGCCGTGGTCGACGGCGAGCGCCGCTGGACCTACGCCGAGCTCAACGCGCGCGTGAACCGCGTGGCACGCGGCCTCGCTGCGCGGGAGTACGTGCGCGGTGACGTGTTGGCGTTGGCGTCGGGGAACAGTGCGGAGTTCTTGGTCACCTATTTCGCGTGCGCGAAGCTCGGCGTGGTGTGCGTGCCGATGAACCTGGGCTGGCGCGCCGATGAGATCGCCTTCGTCCTCGATCACTCGCAGGCACGCGGAATAGTCGTCGAAGCGCAGCTGGTCGCGCTCGTGACGCCGGCCGTCGAGAAGGTCCCGGCCGTCGCCGACATCGTCGTCGCGTACGGCACCGACGGCAGCTACGAACAGTCGTTACTCGATCGCACCTGGCTGCGCTTCGACGAGGTGCACGCCCACGATGCGTCCGAACCCGAAGTGATGGTCGGCGACCGTGACGCGGTCAGCTATCTGTACACGAGCGGAACGACGTCGTTCCCCAAGGGCGTCGTCGGCAGCCACACCGCGATCTACCTCGAGTCGCTGATGGCCGCCGCCGAAACCGGGATCTCGGCCGTCGACCGCATCGCCTGCCTCATGCCGCTGTTCCACACCGCGCAGCTGAACGGGTTCGGGACGTCCGCGGTGATGATGGGCGCGACGCAGTATCTGTTACGCGGATTCGACGCGACCACGCTGCTCGATCTCATCGAGCGTGAGCAGATCACCCGGGTCTTCGCGCTGCCGATGATGTGGCGCGCGCTCGTCGAGGATCCCTCGATCTCGTCGCGGGATCTGTCGTCATTGCGCAAGGCCGCTTACGCGATGGCGCCCATGCCGGACGCCCTGTTGCGCAAGTGCATCGATACCTTCGACTGCGACTTCTATCTGGCGTTCGGGCAGACCGAGATGAGCCCGGTGACGACCTTCTTCCGACCCGAACATCAGCTGTCGCATTCGGGCGCAGTCGGCACTCAGGTGGTGAACGTGCAGATCGCAATCATGTCGCCGGAGGGCGAATTGCTGCCGCGCGGGCAGGAGGGCGAGATCGTCTACCGGGGGCCGCAGGCGCTCAACGAGTATCTGCGCAACCCTGAGGCGACGGAGGAAGCGTTCGCGCACGGCTGGTTCCACTCCGGTGACGCCGGCGTGCTGGCCGAGGACGGCATGCTCTGGTTCAGCGACCGCTACAAGGACGTGATCAAGACCGGTGGCGAGAACGTCGCGTCGATCGAGGTCGAGAAGGCGGTCTATGCAGCCGCGCCCGAGGTCGCCGAGGTTGCCGTGGTCGGCCTGCCGCACGAGCGTTGGACGGAGGCGATCACCGCAGTTGTCGTGGCCAAACCGGGCGCGACGATCGACGAGCAAGCGCTCGTCGAGAAGGTGCGCGCGTCGATCGCCGGGTTCAAGGCACCCAAGTCGGTGATCGTCGTCGAGGAGTTGCCGAAGACCTCCACGGGCAAGATCCAGAAGAACGTCGTGCGGAAGCAATTCATCGACTTCTATGCCGACTGATCCCACGCAGTAGCGTTGACCGCGTGGACGACCACGCGCTGGCTGCGACGCTCGTACGGGACGCCGGCCTGCTCGCGGCCGACATGCTGCGCGACGGCTTGAAGACCGAGCACAAGACCTCGGTGTCCGACGTCGTGTCGGCGGCCGACCATGCGGCCGAGGAACTGATCGGATCGCGGCTGGCCGACCAGCGCCCGTTCGACGGCGTCATCGGCGAAGAAGGCACCGAGCGCGCCGGCGACCGCACCTGGTACGTCGACCCCGTCGACGGCACGTACAACTTCTTGTCCGGACTGCCGCTGTGGTGCTCGGCCCTCGCCATCGTCCAGGGCGAGGATCCCGTACTCGGCGCCGTCTACCAACCGGTCACCGATGAGCTGTGGATCGGTGGCCGCGCGTGGCGGACCACCCTCAACGACGAACCGGTCGCGCATCTCGAGGATCGTCCGCTCGCCGACATCTCACTTGCCACGTATCTGCACCCGACGACGCTGCCGGACGACTCGGTTCGCGAACCGCTCGTTCGGGTCGTGGCGGGCTCGGCGACGGTACGGATGCTCGGATCCGGGTCGATCGAACTCGCCTCGGTCGCCTCAGGACGATTGGGCGCCTATGTGCAGTACGACTGCCTGCCGTGGGACTGGTATCCCGGCGCGGCGCTCGTCACCGCGGCCGGCGGCGTCACCGAGATCGTCGAGACCCACGGCCACCGTTGGCATGTTGCCGGCTCGGGCCAGGCCGTCGCCGAGATCGCCGCGCTGCTCCGGGGCTAATCAGTCCTCGTCTCAGTCCTCGTCGTCCTGCTTGGGGTCGAGGCGCTTGTCGAGCTTGGTGCGCGCTTCGCGGCTGGCCTCGATGCGGTGCTCGATGTTGTTCGCGACGCGAGCCCGCGGACCGGCGAGCAGCACCAGCGACAGCGGTACCGAGAGCACGAGCGCGATCAGCGGCGCCAGCAGCCCGCCGAGGCCGACGAGCACGAGCAGGCCCCACAGCGCGAAGAACATCCCGAAGCGCAGCATCGTGTAGCCCCACAGCGAGCCCATCCAGTTGCCGAAACCGGGCACCTGGCGATCGGACATGCTGCTCAGCGTACGGCTCAGGACCAGATCGCCTGCGGCTGCTGCGCGGCGCTCGGCCAGCGGCAGCGGCCCGTCGTACTCGCGGATGACCTCGTAGCGGGTGTTGCGCTCGAGCGGGGTGAACCCGGCGTCGCGGATCAGCGTGAGCAGGTCGTCACGCGTCAGCTTGTCCGGCGTGCCGTAGCCGTCGGCGTCGTGCGTGATCTTGTACTCGACGACCGAGCCGTCCATGTCGTCCGCGCCCTAGTTGAGCGCGAGCTGCGAGGTCGACAGCCCGTGCATCACCCAGAACACCTTCACGTGCGGGAAGTTGTCGAGCATCAGCCGCGAGACCGCGAACGTCGTAGGACGTCGGCGGGCTGGGCCATCGGCAGGTGCGAGAGCCGGTTGTTGTCGTTGTGGAAGCGCAGCGGGATGAAGACCTGGAACCCGCCGGTCTCGTCCTGCAGCTCGCGCAGGCGCAGCACGTGGTCGACGCGGTGCCGCGGCTCCTCGATGTGGCCGTAGAGCATCGTCGCCGGCGTCTTCAGACCCTTCTGGTGGGCCAGCCGGTGGATGCGCGACCAGTCCTCCCAGTGCGTCTTGTGGTCGACGACCTGCTTGCGCACGTCCCAGTCGAAGATCTCGGCGCCGCCACCGGTCAGCGACTCGAGTCCGGCGTCGATCAGCTCGTCGAGGATCGCGTCGGCGGGCAGCCCGGAGATCTCTTCGAACCAGTGCACCTCGGTCGCGGTGAACGCCTTGAGCGCGACCTGCGGCAGCGCGGCCTTCAGCTCGCGCAGCACGCGCGGGTAGTACTTCCACGGCAGCGTCGGGTGCAGGCCGTTGACGATGTGCAGCTCGGTCAGCCCGTCGTCCTTCATGGCGAGCGCCTTCTCGACGGCCTCCTCGACGCGCATCGTGTACGCGTCCTTCTGGCCGGGCTTGCGCTGGAAGCTGCAGTACGCGCACGACGCCGTGCACACGTTGGTCAGGTTCAGGTGCCGGTTGACGTTGAAGAAGACCCTGTCGCCGTTCTTCGCAGTGCGGACGCCGTGGGCCAGGCCGCCGAGCCAGGCCAGGTCGTCGCTGTCGTAGAGGTCCTCGCCGTCCTGTCGGGTCAGCCGCTCACCGGCGGTGATCTTCTCGGTCAGTTCGGCCTTGCGGGCATCGCTCAACGGCATGCTCCGAGAGTACGGACGGGCCTGGCCGGGCGAGCAGCCGGATCGGTTGACGACACTAACTTACCGTTGATAACTTAGCTGCGCTAAGTCGTCGAGAGGACTCCTCGTGCTGACCCGACTCGCCAACCTCGGCATCCGCGCCCCGCGGCGCGTGCTCGGCCTGGCCGGACTGTTCTTCGTGCTGCTGGCCGGCTACGGCATCGGCGCGGCCGACCACCTCAGCTCGGGCGGCTTCTCCGACCCGAACGCGTCGTCGACGAAGGCCGCCGACCTGCTGCAGTCGCGCTTCCACACCGGCGACCCCAACCTGATCCTCGAGGTCATCGCGCCCGACGGCGCGTCGAGCCCGGCCGCGCGCACGGAGGCCGTGCAGCTGGTGCAGACGCTCAAGCAGGCTCCCAACACGAGCAGGTCGTCTCGTACTGGACGGTGCCGAAGCAGGCGGCGGGCTCGCTAGTGAGCAAGGACGGGTCGTCCGGGCTCGTCCTCGCCCGCGTACAGGGCAACGACAGCACGGCCCCGAAGCGGGCGGCCGACATCGCCGCGCCGCTGACCGGCACGCACGACGGCGTCGACGGTCAAGGCCGGCGGACAGGGCATCGCGTTCAGCCAGGTCAACGACCAGACCAAGAAGGATCTCGCGATCGCCGAGGCGATCGCGATCCCGCTCACCGTCATCGCGCTGATCTGGGTCTTCGGCAGCTTCGTCGCCGCGCTGCTGCCGCTGGTCGTCGGGCTCTCGTCGATCATCGGGACGATGGCCGTGCTGCGCGGACTCGCCTCCTTCACCGACGTGTCGATCTACGCGCTGAACATGACGACCGCCATGGGCCTGGCGCTCGCGATCGACTACAGCCTGTTCATCGTCAGCCGCTACCGCGAGGAGGTCCGCAACGGCGCCGCGCCGGACGACGCCGTACGGCGCACGATGCAGACGGCCGGCCGCACGGTGCTGTTCTCGGCGCTGACAGTCGGCCTCTCGCTCGCCGCGCTGATGGTGTTCCCGGTGTTCTTCCTGCGCTCGTTCGCCTACGCCGGCATCGCGGTCGTCGCGCTGGCCACCGTCGCCGCGCTGGTGCTGCTGCCGGCCATGCTGACCGTGCTCGGCACGCGTGTGGACGCGCTGGACCTGCGGGTGGTCGTGCGCCGTGCGTTGCGCCGCCCGCCGCCCCAGGTCAAGCCGGTCGAGGCAGGGTTCTGGTACCGCTTCGCGACCCGGGTCATGCGCCGCGCGGTCCCCGTCGGGCTGCTCGTCACCGCCGTGCTCGTCGTGCTCGGCTCGCCGTTCCTGCACGCCGCCTTCGGCTATCCGGACGACCGTGTGCTGCCGAACTCGGCGAGCGCGCACCAGGTCGGCGACGACCTGCGCAACGATTTCTCGGCGAACGCCGCCTCGACGATCGTGGTCGTCGCGCCCGACGTCGCGGCGGCGCCCGACTCGATCGCCGGCTACGCGCAGCAGCTCTCGTCCATCTCCGGCGTGACGTCGGTGTCGGCAGCCACGGGCACGTACGTCGACGGTCGCTCCGTCGCACCGCCCGCTTCGGGTATGCGGTCCGGCGACGCCACCTATCTGAACGTGCGCACGAACACCGACCCGGAGTCGGACGCGGCGAAGACGGTGCTAGCCGACGTGAAGTCGGTGAGCCGGCCGTGGCCGGTCGAGATCGGCGGCCAGACAGCGGTGAACCACGACAGCCTCGCCGCGCTCGGCGCCGCAATGCCTTACGCGCTCGTACTCATCGTGCTCGCGACGTTCATCGTGCTGTTCGTGTTCACCGGCAGCGTCGTGCTGCCGCTGAAGGCGCTGGTGCTGAACACCTTGTCGCTCTCGGCAACGTTCGGCGCGATGGTGTGGATCTTCCAGGAGGGCCACTTCGGCTCGCTGTTCCGCGATCTCACCACGACCGGCTACCTCGTCCCGACGATGCCGCCGCTCATGTTCTGCCTCGCCTTCGGGCTGTCGATGGACTACGAGGTCTTCCTGCTCTCGCGCATCCGCGAGGAGTGGCTCAGGTCCGGCCGCACCGCCGCCGACAACACGCGCGCCGTCGCGCTGGGCCTCGGCCGCACCGGACGCATCGTCACCGCGGCCGCGCTGCTGATGGCGATCGTGTTCGCCGCGATGGCCGGTTCGCAGGTCTCGTTCATGATGCTCTTCGGAACAGGGCTTACGTTGGCAGTCGTGATGGATGCGACGGTGGTGCGCGGGATTCTCGTCCCGGCCTTCATGCGACTTGCCGGACGGTGGAACTGGTGGGCGCCACGTCCGCTTGCCGCGCTGCACAAGAAGATCGGCCTGCACGAGGCTCCGTCCACACCGGTGCAGCGCGAGCCGGTGGGCGTGTGACCAAGCGGCGCCGGGCGGCGCGCGGGTCGGGTGAGCAGCTGCGTGACGACATCATCACCGCGACGAAGAAGCTGCTCATGGAGGCCGGCAGTTCGCAGAACGTCTCGATCCGCGCCGTTGCCGACGCGGTCGGCGTGACGTCACCGTCGATCTACCTGCACTTCGCCGACAAGAACGACCTGCTCGGTGCCGTGGTGGTCGATACGTTCCGGGAACTCGACGACGCGATGCTCGCCGAGGCTGCGACGGCGACCTCCCCGCTGGGACGGCTGCGCGCGTGCGGGCTCGCGTACGTCCGGTTCGCGATCACCCATCCCGAGCACTACCGCCTGGCGGCGATGGATCCGTGCCCCAAGCCGAACATCGAGGTCGACGAGGTGCTGCGCTCGTCGGCGTTCGAGCACTTCCAGCAGACGGTCGTCGAATGCATTGCCGCGGGCATCTTCGCCGGTGACGATCCGTTGCCGATCACGTTCGATCTCTGGACGGCCGCGCACGGGGTGGCGTCGCTGGTGATCGCGAAGCCATATCTGCCATGGGGAAACCTCGACGAGTTCGCCGACCGGGTGCTGTGTTCGGCCGCGGCCGGCCACGCGCTGGCCGGCCTGTTTCCCGATACCCCGACTCCGGACACACTGGAGTCGTGGCTGATGGCGCACAAGAGCTGAGCGGGCTGCGGCGACTGCTGCCGCGCGAGCTGCACGACTCGCAGCGCCCGAGCGCCACGGCGCAGGCGGTGACGCTGTACCGCGCGCTCGAGTACCGCCGTCCGGCCGCGCAGCGCATCGTCAGCGATCCGTTCGCCGCGCTGTTCCTGACGAAGGGCTCGCGCGCGCTGCTCGATCCGCTGTCGGTCACCTCGCCGCTGCGCGACCTCGCGGCCCGGCACGATCTCGGCGGCCTGCCGACCTACGTGCTGTGCCGGCACCGTTTCATCGACGAGCACCTCCTCGCGGCGAGCGATGCCGAGCAGGTCGTGATCCTCGGCGCCGGGTACGACAGCCGCGCGTACCGCTTCGCGGCAGAGCTCGCCGGCCGTCCGGTGTACGAGGTCGACCTGCCGCCGCTGTCGCGCCGCAAGGCGGCGATCATTGCCGAACACGGCGACCGGTTCGGCGTCGGTGCGTACGTTCGCGTCGAGATCGACTTCCGTCGACAGGCATTGGCCGACGTACTCGCAGCGGCCGGATTCGCCCACGGTGCAAGGACATTCGTCGTCTGGGAGGGCGTCGCGCCGTATCTCGATTCGGCCGCCGTCGACGCGACCCTCACCGCCTTGCGCACGATCTGCGGCACCGGCTCGGTGCTGGCGATGGACATGTGGGACGGCACCGGCGGCCCAGGCCCGTTCGCCCCGCTGCGCCGGCTCGGTGCGCGGGCGATCGCGCTGATCGGCGAACCGGTCACCTTCGGCGCGCCGCCCGAAGGCATGCACCGCATCCTCGCCCGGCACGGGTTCGCGATGAGCGATCTGGCCGACGCGGCGAAGCTCGCCCACCGCTACGCCACCGGCGGCCGCCACTCGTTCGAGTCGCTCTACGTTCTGGCGGCCCACCTCACCTGATAGGTCAGGCCCGCAGGCGGCCCTCGAACTTGGTCGAGAGCACGACGGTGGTTCGGGTACGGGCGATGCCGGGGATCGAGTTGACGGTGCGGATGACCTGCTCGAGGCCCGCCATGTCCGGCACGGACACCTTGACCACGAAGGTCTCCTCGCCGGCGACGAACCAGCAGTCCTCGACCGCGGGCAGTCGCTCGAGATCGGCTTCGATCGCGGGCTGTCGGCGCTGTCGGTGATGAACACCCCGATCAGCGCGCTCACCGAGTTGCCGAGCGCGGCCGGCTCGACCGCGGCGTGGTAGCCGGTGATCACGCCCGACGCTTCGAGCTTGCCGACGCGTTCGTGGACGGCCGGCGGGCTCAGCCCGACCAGTCGCGCCAGCTCGGCGTAGGTGGCGCGCGCGTTCTTTCGCAGCGCCGTGAGCAACTGCCGGTCGACTTCGTCCATGCGATCACGACCTCCCTGCTCCGAGTTCACCCGTCCACCGAGTGATCAGGTCGTGCTTGACCCCGAGCACGTCGAGAACCTTCGCCGCGACGAAGTCGACCAGCTGCTGCACCGTGTCGAGCCCGGCGTAGAAGCCCGGGCTCGCCGGCAGCACCACCGCACCGGCGTCGTGGAGCGCGAGCAGGTGCTGCAGCGTCGAGCGCGTGTACGGCGTCTCGCGCGGCACGACGACCAGCCGGCGCCGCTCCTTGAGCGTGACCTCGGCGGCGCGCTGCAGCAGATCCTTCGACAGCCCGAGCGCGATGCCCGCGACCGCCGCCGTCGACGCCGGGACCACGACCATGCCCTGCGTCGGGTACGACCCGCTGGCCGGACCGGCGCCGAGATCGCCGGGCGTCCAGTACTCCACGTCGCCGATCGCGCGGCCGAGCCAGGTCTCGAGGTCGTCGCGCCAGTGCGAGTCGCGAAACGACAGGCCGAGTTCGTCGAGCAGGGTCAGCCGAGCCGCGCGTGAGACGACGAGGTCGACAGGCTCGCCCGCGTCGATGAGCGCGTTGAGCACCGCGCGGGCGTACGGCGTGCCGGACGCGCCGGACACCCCGACCACCCACGGCACGCGCGAGCGGTCATCGGTGCAGCCCGTGCACGATCAGGTCGGCGAGGGCGAACCCGAACAGCCCGATGCCGATCACGCCGTTGGCGGTGAAGAAGGCGCGGTTCACCCGCGACAGATCATTCGCCCGCACGATCGTGTGCTCGTAGACGAGCACCGCCCCGGTGAGGCCCGAGCCCCGTCCACCACAGCCAGCCGAGCCCGGCCGCGGCGCCGAACCAGGCGAACGCTGCGAACGTGACCGCATGCACGACCGACGACGTCGCCAGCGCCGCGGGGATGCCGAAGCGGGCCGGGAACGACCGCGACCCGATCTGGCGGTCGATCTCGGCGTCCTGGCACGAGTAGATCAGGTCGAAGCCGCCGATCCAGGTGCCGACCGCGATGCCCAGCGCGATCGGCGCCGCACCCGTCCCGTCGGTGACCGCGAGCCACGCGCCGACCGGCGCGACGAACTGCGCGAGCGCGAGCAGCACCTGCGGGAAGTCGGTGAACCGCTTGCCGTAGGAGTAGAGGACGAGCAGCGCGACCGCGATCGGGGCGAGCGCCAGGCACAACCACGACAGCGCGGCGGCGCTCGGCGAGGAAGACGACCAGCGCGACGGCCGTACCCGCCCACGCCGATCCGACGCTGAGCTCGCCGGTGACCAGCTCGCGCCGCGCGGTGCGCGGGTTCAGCGCGTCGAAGCGCCGGTCGAGGATCCGGTTGGCCGACATCGCCACCGTGCGGGCCGACACCATCGCGACCGTGATCAGGGCGAGCTGCGCCCAGTGCACCGAGCGGGTCCTGCAGCCACATCGCGGTCAGCGCGGCGATGTAGGCGAACGGCAGCGCGAACACCGAGTGCTCGATCATCACCAGCGACAGGAACGCGCGGACCTTCGAGCGTGGCGCCGGGACGGCGAGGGTGCTCACGGCCCAAGTCTGTCAGCCGGCCGGCTACAGGCCGTACTCGCGCCAGCGCCGCGTCGACCAGCGCCTCGGTCGCCTCGTCGAGCACGCACTCGGCCGGCCAGCCGCCGGCCCGGCGGTAGCCCTCGGTCGGCAGCTTGCGGGTCGCGTCGATGCCGAGCTTGCCGCCGAAGAACTGCTCGTAGGACGCGTGGTCGAGATGGTCGACCGGCCCGACGGTGTGCAGCACGTCGTGGGCGTAGTCGACGTTGCCGAACGCCCGCCACGCGACCTCGCGGTAGTCGTGCACGTCGCAGTCGGCGTCGACGACCACGATCAGCTTCGACAGCGACAGCAGGCCGGCGCCCCAGATCGCGTTCATCACCTTCTGCGCGTGCTTCGGGAACGCGCTTGTCGATCGACACGATCACGCAGTTGTGGAACACGCCCGCCTCGGGCAGGTCGTAGTCGACGATCTCGGGGATCGTCATCCGGATCAGCGGCAGGAAGATCCGCTCGGTCGCCTTGCCGATCGGGCCGTCCTCCTGCGGCGGACGGCCGACGATGATCGACTGGTAGATCGGGTCGGCGCGCATCGTCATCGTCTCGACGCGCACGAACGGGAACGGCTCGACCGGCGTGTAGAAGCCGGTGTGATCGCCGAACGGCCCCTCCGGCAACCGCGATCCCGGGCTCGACCCAGCCCTCGAGCACGACCTGCGCCGCGGCCGGCACCTGCAGCGGGACGGAGACGCAGTCGACCATGTCGACCCGCTCGCGCTGCACGAACCCGGCGAACAGGTACTCGTCGATGTCGGCCGGCAGCGGCGCCGACGCGGCGTAGGTGACCGCGGGCGGGCAGCCGAACGCGATCGCCACCGGCAGCCGCTCACCGCGCCGCTCGGCGACCGCGGCGTGCGAGGTCGAGTCCTTGTGGATCTGCCAGTGCAGGCTGACCGTCGCGATCGTCCTGCTGCTGCAGGCGGTACATGCCGAGGTTGCGCGCGCCGGTCTCGGGATGCTTGGTGTGCGTCAGGCCGAGGTTGAGGAACACGCCGCCGTCCTCGGGCCACGCCTTGATGCCGGGCAGCAGGTCGAGGTCGACGTCGTCGCCGCGCAGCACGACCTCCTGGCACGGCGCGCCCTTCACCTGCCGCGGCGGCAGCGGCCGCAGCTGCGCGACCTTGCCGAGCGCGTCCTTGAGCCCGCCGACGCCGCGCGGCAGCTCCGGCTTGAGCAGGTCGGCGATCCGGTCGCCGATCTCGTCGAGGTATGTCGACGCCGAGCGCGCGCGCCATCCGGCGCGGTCGTGCCGAACGCGTTGATGAGCAAGGGCATCCGGCCGCGCGTCGGGTTCTCGAACAGCAGCGCCGGGCCGCCCTCGCGCACGCACCCGCTGCACGATCGCCGGTGACCTCCAGATGCGGGTCGACGCGGCGCGCGTGACCCGCGCCAGATCGCCGTCGCGTTCGAGCGCGGCGACGAACTCCTGCAGATCGCTGAACGCGCCGGTATCCACTAGCGCGATCCCAGTATCGCGCGGTACCGTCGCGCGCCATGGCGCAGGTGCTGCTCGTCGAGGACGACGCCGCGATCCGCACCGCCCTCACCCGTGCGCTGCGCGAGCACGGCCACGTCGTGACCGCGATCGGCTCGGGCATGCCCGCGCTGTCCGCCGCCGTCGAGCACGAAGCCCGACGTCGTGCTGCTCGACCTCGGCCTGCCCGACGTCGACGGCGCCGACGTGCTGTCGATGCTGCGCGCGGTCAGCGACGTCCCGGTCATCGTGGCCACCGCCCGCGACGACGAGGCCGAGATGGTGCGCGTGCTCGACATCGGCGCCGACGACTACGTGATCAAGCCGTTCACCGCGGGCCAGCTCAACGCCCGCATCCGCGCGGTGCTGCGCCGGATGGGGCGCACCGACGAGGATCCGGTGATCACCGTCGGCGGGCTCGTCATCGACACCCGCAGCTACGAGGTCACCGTCGACGGGCGCCCGGTCGAGCTGGCCCGCAAGGAGTTCGAGCTGCTGCTCGCGCTCGCCCGCCGCGCCGGCGAGGTGGTGACCAAGCGCGACCTGCTCAGCGAGGTGTGGCAGCTCGCCTGGGGCGGCTCGGACCGCACCGTCGACGTGCACCTGTCGTGGCTGCGCCGCAAGCTCGGCGAGACCGCGGCGCAGCCGCGCTACCTGCACAGCGTGCGCGGCGTCGGCGTGCGGCTGGTGGCGCCGAGCGCGACGGTCGATGAGACGGCGCATCCTGCTGCTCGTCGTCGGGCATGACGACGCTGGTCGTGCTCGCCTTCGCCGTCCCGCTCGCGTTGCTGATCCGCGAAGCGCGGTCGGCCAGCAGACCGAGCGCGGCGTGACCAGGCACGCAAGCAGCTCGGCGATCACCGTCTGCGGCGACGCCAGCCGACGCCAGGCCGAGGTCTCGCGTCCTCGTCAAGACGCAGGCCGCCGACAGCGGCCGTGCCGGTCTCGGTGACGCTGCCGAACGGCAACGGTGATCGGCAGCACGCCGACCGACGACCGCGCGCACGACGGCCGGTGCCGGCCCGGGCAACGGGCCGCGGGTCCGCACCCGACAGCGGCGGGCCGGCCAGGAGCCGCGATCACGACGTGCCAGCCGCAGCTCATGCGGCTCGGCGGCGGAGATGGTCGCCGCTGCGCTCGCGAGCGCGCCGAACGGCTCGCTATCTGGTGCGCGTCTGCCTGACCGACGACCAACCGCTACGGCGGCGTGCCGGGCTGGTACCTGCTGATCGTCGGCGGCCAGCCTCGGCCTGATCTGCTCGGCGGCGTCGTCGCCGGCGAGGTGCTCACCCGGCGCATCACCCGTCCGCTCGTCGCACCGCGCGCACGGCGCAGCAGCTCAGCATCGGCGACACCACCGCACGCGCGCCGACCGACGGGCCGCGCGAGGTCGCCGACGTCGGGCGTCGCGCTGAACCGGCTGGCCGACCGCATCGACGAACTCATCGCCGAGGAGCGCGAGACGGTCGCCGACCTGTCGCACCGGCTGCGCACGCCGCTGACCACGCTGCGCCTGGACGCCGAGGCGCTGCAGCGACCCGGACGAGGCCGAGCGGGTCGGCGCGCGCGTCAGCGAGCTGGAGCGAATGCTGACCGCGGTGATCCACGCCGCCCGCCGGCCGCAGCGCGAAGGCCGCATGCCGTCGTGCGACGCGAGCGCCGTCGTCGGTGAACGGGTCGAGTTCTGGTCGGCGCTGACCGACGAGCAGGGCCGGGCGAGCACGACCTCGACTGCCGGACGACGCCGCTGCCGGTGCGCGCCGCCGCCGAGGATCTCGCCGCCGCCGTCGACGCGCTGCTCGAGAACGTCGTCGCACACACCCGCGAGGGCACGCCGTTCTCGGTCACGCTGGCGGCTACCGACGACGGTGCCCGCCTCGAGATCGCCGACGACGGGCCGGGCATCCCGGAATCGGCCGAGATCCGCGGCCGCAGCGACCGCGGTTCGACCGGGCTCGGCCTCGACATCGCACGGCGCTGCGCCGAGGCCGCCGGCGGGTCGATGACGATCGGCCGGCACCGTCCGGCGGGGCCTTGGTGACGTTGGTGTTGCACAGCACGTAGCCAGTTCCTACCTGGTCTTAGGACAGCCTTGACGCTGCGCTGATGAGGCCCTGACCCGCGCCGACCGATCGTTGTCGGCATGACCGGACGACCTTCCCCTGACCGCCTCCTCCGCCGCTCGCGTGCGATCGGGTGGGGCACCGCGACCGGCGCCTCACTGGCGACCGTCGGCCTGATCCTCGGCGTCTCGCACAGCTCGCAGGCTGCGACCACCACGACGACATCGACCACGACGACATCGACCACGACGACATCGACCCCGACGCGCCGTCGTCGGCGACCTCGTCCTCGACGCGCGATTCGTCGACGAAGTCGTCCAGCACGAAGACGTCGCAGAAGACCAAGAAGACCAGGACGGTGACGGCGACGCCTTCCGCGTCACCGTCCAGCAGCGTCCAGTCGACGAACCAACAACCTGTCGGCGGGAGCAACGGGTCATGAGCGCGACTTACGTAGGTCGGGCCTGGAGCTGCACGGTGCGGCTGGTCGTCGAGGACGAGCGGGTGCTCGAGCCCGCCGCGGCCGATCTGCACGCGCTGCTCGAGCGGGTCGACCAGGCCGCGAGCCGGTTCCGCGGCGACTCGCAGCTGACTCGCGCCAACCAGCGCGCCGGCGTCCCCGTCCCGATCTCGCTGCTGCTCGTCGAACTCGTCGAGGCCGCGCTGCGATGGCGCACGACACCGACGGACTGGTCGACCCGACGCTCGGCCGCACGCTGGGCGCTCTCGGCTACGACCGCGACATCAGCGCCGTGGCGCAGGACGGGCCGCCGGTCGCGCCGCGACCGCCGCATCGGACTGGCGCGACGTGCGTCTCGACCACGAGATGGGACTGCTGACCGTCCCCGCGGCGCCGCGCTCGACCTCGGCGCGACCGCGAAGGCCTACACCGCCGACATGGCGGCGGCGACCCTTGCTCACCGATACGGGACGGCCGTGCTCGTCGAGCTCGGCGGCGATGTCGCTGTCGCCGGCGAACGCCCCGACGGGTGGGTGCTGCAGGTCGCCGAGCGCGAGGGCGGCACCGGACAGCTGGTGCTGATCCGCCACGGCGGCCTGACGACGACCACGACGACGTGCGCCGCTGGCGGCGCGGCGGGCGCCCGGTGCACCACATCGTCGACCCGCGCACCGGATTGCCGGCGGACGGGCCGTGGCGCACGGCGACCGTCGCCGCATGCGATGCGTTGACGCGAATGCGGCCAGCACCGCCGCGATCGTCCTCGGCGCCGACGCGCTCGGCTGGCTCGAGGCACGCGGCTACGCGGCCCGGCTCGTCGCGACCGACGGCACAGTCACGCACGACGGCGTGGCCGGCGCCACGGCTGATGACGGGGATGCCGCGATGACGATCTGGTACATCGCCCGCGGCGCCGGCCTGGCCGCGCTCGTCCTGCTGGCGGTCATCGACCGCGCTCGGCGCGTTCATGACCGGACGAGGCCGGTCGACCACCCGCGTCGTGTGGCAGTACGTGCACCGCGTGACCGCGTCGCTCGGCCTCGGCGTGCTCGTGCTGCACGTCGCCTCGATCCTGGCCGACTCGTATGCACACGTCGGCTGGGTCGGCTCGATCGTGCCGTTCACCGCGGGCTACCGGCCGACGTGGGTCGGGTTCGGCACGCTCGCCGTCTACACCTTCGTGCTCGTCGCGGCCGTCGGCTTCGCCCGGGCACGTATCGCCACGTCCGACGCGGGGTGCGCGCCTGGCGCCGGCTGCACGGCCTGGCCTACGCCGGTTGGGGGCTGGCATGCTGCACGGCTTCAACTCCGGCACCGACTCCCGGGTCGGGTGGGTGCGCATGCTCTACGTCGCCTGCGGCGTCGGCCGTTGCCGCGTCGGTCGCAGCGCGCGTCGGCCTCGAGCGCCGCCCCGATCTCGCCGTCGGTGCCCGTGGCGGTGGCCCGATGAGCGCCGCCGTGCTGGCCGCGCCCGTCACCGGCGCGGCCTGGACGATCGGCAGCGCCACGGCTGCTCGCCGGACTCGACCGCGCACGAGGCCCTCGACCACGCGCGCACCTCGCGATGCACGGCTCGATGCCCGGTGTCGACCTCGAGCGACTGCTCGCACTTCTCGACGCGGCGGGCCTGGCCGGCCGCGGCGGGGCCGGGTTCCCGCTCGCGACCAAGCTGCGCGCGCTGCGCGGCGCCCGCCCGACCGTCGTCGTCAACGGCAGCGAGAGCGAGCCGGCCAGCCGCAAGGACCGCACCCTGCTGCGCCGCACGCCGCATCTCGTGCTCGACGGCGCACTCGCGGTCGCAGCCGCGGTGCACGCGCGCGCAGTTGATCGTCGCCGTGCACGACGCGCCGCGGCAGACGCGGTCGAGCACGCGATCCGCGAACGCCGCGACGCGCGGCGGGTGCGGGTCAACGTCACCGGGCCGATTCGTCGCCGGCGAGGCACGCGCGCTGCTGCGCGTGCTCGCCGGCGGGCCGGCGCTGCCGCCGGGACGCCGTCGCTGCCCACCGGCGACGGCTACCTCGTGTCGAACGTCGAGACGTTCGCGCAGACCGCGGTGCTCGTCCGCACCGGGACCGCGCGGCTTCGCCGAGACCGGGAACGCGGGCGGAGCCGGGCACCGTGCTGCTCACCGTCGGCGGGGCCGTGGCCCGTCCCGGCGTCGTCGAGGTGCCGCTCGGCACGCCGCTCGGCATCGTCCTGCGCGCCGCGCGGCGCCGACGACGCCGCTGTCGTCGTCACCGGCGGCTACCACGGCGCCTGGCTGCGGCCCGACGCGGACACTGCCGGTGTCGCGCGCCGGGCTCGCCGCGGCCGGCGGCGCACTCGGCGCCGGCGTGCTCCTTGCCCTCGATCGACGACCTGCGCGCTCGGCGAACTTGACCCGGGTCAGTCGCTGGCTGGCCGCGCAGTCGGCCGGGCAGTGCGGTCCGTGCCGGTTCGGCCTGCCGGCACTCGCCGCCGACGTTGCGGCCGCAGCGCACGGCAATCCGCCGCCCTGACCGTTGCGCCGGCACGCCGAACTGGTCGTCGGCCGAGGCGCGTGCTGCGCACCCGGACGGCGCCGTCCCGCTTCGTCCGCTCCGGCCTGGCCGTCCTGCGCGACGAGATCGCGCCCACCGACACGGCGGCTGCGGCCGTCCCGTCCGCGGGCAACTGCCGACCGGAGGCTGACGATGAGCGAGCAGACGCACTCGAGATCGACTGGACCCGCTGCGACGGCCACGGCCTGTGCGCCGACCTCGTGCCCGACCGCATCGTCCTCGACGAGTGGGGATTTCCTCTCATTCGCCGGACAGCGGTCGCATCGCCGAACTGAAGGACACCCGGCGCGCTGTCGCCATCTGCTCCGGCTCTCTGCGCTGCCGGCTGGAGTCTCGATGACCGCCTCGGAATTGGAGCCGACTGCACGTGCTCACCGATGCATGGTTGACGTCGAGATCGTCGTCCCGGTCTTCAACGAGGAGATCGATCTCGAACCCAGCGTGCGCCGGCTCAACGCCTACCTGACGCGCACTTCCCGTTCCGGACCGTGATCACGATCGCCGACAACGCCAGCACCGACGGCACCTGGCTGGCGCCACCGCGCTCGCGAGCGAGCTCGACCGGGTGCGCGCGGTGCACCTGGACGCGAAGGGACGCGGACGCGCGCTGCAGCAGGTGTGGACGGCCAGCGCCGCCCGCGTCGTCGCCTACATGGACGTCGACCTGTCGACCGATCTCAACGCGTTGCTGCCACTGGTCGCGCCGCTGCTGTCGGGGCACAGCGACGTCGCGATCGGCAGCCGGCTTGTCGCGCTCGGCGCGGGTCGTGCGCGGCCCGAAGCGCGAGCTGATCTCGCGCAGCTACAACCTGATGCTGCGCACCACGCTGCGTGCCCGCTTCTCCGACGCGCAGTGCGGCTTCAAGGCGATGCGTGTCGAGTGCGCGCGCGCCCTGCTGCCGCACGTGCGCGACACCTCGTGGTTCTTCGACACCGAACTGCTGGTGCTCGCCGAGCGCAGCGGACTGCGCATCGCCGAGGTGCCGGTCGACTGGGTCGACGACCCGGACAGCCGCGTCGACATCGTCTCGACCGCGATGGCGGACCTGCGCGGCGTCGCGCGGCTGGCGCGCTCGCTGGTGCGCGGCGACCTGCCCGTGCGCGACCTGCGCGCGCAGCTCGGAGACCGTCGGCGCCGCTGCCGGAGTCGCTGTTCCGGCAGGCGATCCGGTTCGCCGCGGTCGGGGTCGGTTCGACGCTCGCCTACCTCGCTGCTGTTCCTGTTGTGGCGGGCGCCGATGGGTGCGCAGGTCGCGAACCTGCTCGCGCTGCTGGTCACCGCGGTCGCGAACACCGCCGTCAATCGCCGGTTCACGTTCGGCGTCACCGGCGACGGCGCCTTGCGGCACCAGCTGCAAGGGCTGCTCGTGTTCGCGCTCGGCCTCGGTCTGACCAGCGGCTCGCTGTGGCTGCTCACCGAGTTGACCGGCGATCCACCGCGTCCCCTCGAAGTCGTAGTGCTGATCGTCGCCAACCTCGCCGCCACCGTCCTGCGCTTCGTCCTGCTGCGCGAGTGGGTCTTTGCCCGAATGGAATCTCGATGACCACGGCACCAACGCCAACGGCCACCCCACCCTCGCCCTCCTCCGCGAGTGGTCACTTACGGTCCGAGTGGTCAGATATATCTGACCACTCACGCGATTACCGACCACTCGGGCGCACGCGGCGCGAGAAGGGTGCGCTGGCCGCGCTGCTCGGGCTGACCGCGCGTGCTCTACCTCTGGGGCCTCGGCGCGTCCGGCTACGCCAACGACTTCTACGCCGCGGCCGTGCAGGCCGGGACGAAGTCGTGGAAGGCGTTCTTCTTCGGCTCGCTCGACTCGGCCAACTCCATCACCGTCGACAAGCCGCCGGCCGCGCTGTGGCCGATGGAGCTGTCCGGACGGATCTTCGGCTTCTCGTCGTGGTCGATGCTCGTGCCGCAGGCGATCATGGGCGTGCTCTCGGTGTGGCTGCTGTACGCGACAGTGCGGCGCTGGTTCGGGCCGGCGGCCGGGCTTGCTCGCCGGTGCGCTGCTCGCGATCACGCCGGTCGCGGTGCTGATGTTCCGGTTCAACAACCCGGACGCGCTGATGACGCTGCTCATCGTGCTGGCCGCGTACTGCGTGACCCGCGCGCTCGAGGACGCGTCGACGAAGTGGCTGCTCATCGCCGGTACGGCGATGGGATTCTCGTTCCTGGCAAAAGGATTGCAGCCGTTCACGGTGCTGCCGGCACTCGCCGTCGTGTACGCCGTCGCCGCGCCGACCTCGCTCAGACGCCGCCTGCTGCAGCTGCTCGGCGCCGGCGGCGCAATAGTCGCCGCAGCAGGCTGGTGGGTACTGGCCGTCGATCTCACGCCGGCGTCTGACCGGCCCTACATCGGCGGGTCGGGGAACAACACCGCGCTCGGCCTCGCCTTCGGCTACAACGGCTTGTCGCGCATCACCGGGAGGCAGCGGCGCCGGCGGTGGCGGCGGCGGCGGCGGCTCCAGCTTCAGCGGCTCGACCGGCATCGGCCGCTTGTTCAACTCGCTCAACGGCGGTCAGATCGCCTGGCTGCTGCCGGCCGCGCTCATCGCGATCGTCGCGCTCGCCGCTGTTTCGGCCCGCGGCGCCCGCACGGACCGCCGACGCGCCGCCCTGATCATGTGGGGTGGCTGGTTGCTCGTGACCGGCGCCGTGCTCAGCTTCGCGACCGGGATCATCCATACCTACTACAGCATCGAACTCGCGCCGGCGATCGCTGCGCTCGTCGCGATCGCCGCGGTCGTGCTGTGGCGTAACCGTGCCGAGCTCGGCGCCCGCGTTGCGCTCGCCGCAGGCGCGGTCGTCACCGGGTTATGGAGCATGTCTCTCTTGCACCGCAGCAGCGACTGGCTGCCCTGGCTCGCGAACCTGGTCGCCGTCGCCGGTGCGGTGGCAGCCATCGCGCTGCTCGTGCCGCCGGGACGGGTACGGATGCTCGGCGCCGCCGGTGCGCTGGTCGGAATGGTCGCGATCAGCGGCGGGTCGGCTGCGTACGCGATGAACACCGCGGCGGCACCGCACACCGGCTCGACCCCGTCGGCAGGCCCGGCGGTCAGCTCGTCGGGGATCGGCGGCCCCGGCGGCTTCGCACGCCCAGGGGGTACGACCGGTGGACCGGGTGGGATGTCCGGCGACGGAGGCTTCCCCGGCGGGACGCGCGGCGGTACACCAGCAACCGGGTTCACACCGCCGTCCGGCGCGACACCACCGTCCGGTTCGACTGGCAGAACAGGCCCACGGCAGGGCAGTCCTGGTGGCGGGATGGGCCGGCAGGCAGTCTCAGCCGCGCTGGTCACGCTTCTGAAGGAAGCGGGCAGGACGTGGTCGGCAGCGACGATCGGCTCGCAGTCGGCCGCCCCGCTGGAGTTGCAGTCGGGGACGGCAGTGCTCGCCATCGGCGGGTTCAGCGGCTCCGACAACGCGCCCACACTCGCCCAGTTCAAGGCGCTCGTCGCAGCCGGCAAGATCCACTACTTCATCGGCGGCGGCTTCGGCGGTGGCGGCGGTCCGGGCGGCCAGGGCGGCACCGGATCGAGCGCCATCACGGCGTGGGTGCAGAAGACACTTCTCGTCCTCCACCGTCGGCGGCAGCACCGTCTACGACCTCACGAAAGCGAAGTAGCCGATGACCACGACCGTGCACGAACTGCCGCCACCGCCGCCGAGTGGCGCGTCCGGACCTGAGTGGCGCGATTCCTCGCGCCGCTCACCTCAGAGGGCGCCACTCCCCGCATTGGCGAACTGGCATCGGATCGTCCTCGGCGCATTGCTTGCCGCGACCGGAGCGCTCTACCTCCTCGGTCTGAGCGCCTCGGGCTGGGCGAACCAGTACTACTCGGCAGCTGCGCTGGCGGGCAGCAAGAGCTGGACTGCGTTCCTGTTCGGCTCGCTCGACTCGTCGAACTTCATCACGGTCGACAAGCCACCCGCGTCGCTGTGGGTGATGGATCTGTCGGTGCGGGTGTTCGGCGAGAACTCGTGGGCACTGCTCGTGCCACAGGCGTTGATGGGAGTCGCGTCCGTCGCGCTGCTGTATGCGGCGATCAAGCGGGTCGCTTCGCCGAACGCGGCGTTGTTCGCCGGAGCAATCCTCGCGACCACTCCGGTCGCGACGTTGATGTTCCGCTTCAACAACCCGGACGCGTTGTTGGTGTTGCTCATGACCGCTGCGGCGTACGCGACCATCCGCGCGATCGAGCTGGCGCGAACGCGTTGGCTGGTGCTCGCGGGGGTGCTGTTGGGCTTCGCCTTCCTCACCAAGATGTTGCAAGGTTTCCTGATCGTTCCTGCGTTCGCGATGGCGTATCTCGTTGCGGCGCCGACCCCGGTTCGAAGACGCCTGTTGCACTTAGTCGCGGCCGGTGCGGCGATGTTCGCCGCGGCGAGCTGGTGGGTCGCGCTTGTGGCTCTGTGGCCGGCCGGGTCGCGTCCCTACATCGGCGGGTCGACCCACAACAACATTCTCGAGTTGATCTTCGGCTACAACGGCTTCGGTCGCATCACGGGATCGAGCAACAACGGCAGTGTCAGCGGCGGCACCGGCGGATTCTCCTCCGGCCAGACCGGCTGGACGAGGCTGTTCGGCAGCGAGATGGGCACGCAGATCAGCTGGCTGCTGCCCGCGGCGTTGCTGGGCACAGCCGCGCTCGCCTGGTTGTGTGCCCGCGCGCCGCGCACCGACCGGCTCCGGGCAAGCCTGATCGTGTGGGGCGGCTGGGTGCTGTGCACCGGCGTCGTGCTGAGCTTCGCCAGCGGCATCATCCACCCCTACTACACGGTCGCGCTCGCACCTGGCATCGCCGCGGTGGTGGCGCTTGCGACGGTGACCTTGTGGCGCGCGCGGGCGAGCGAGGCGGCGCGCTGGGTGCTGGCGGTCATTGTCGCCGTGTCGGCGTGGTGGTCGTTCGACCTGCTCGGACGAGCTGACTGGGCGTCGTGGTTGAAGTGGGCCGTGGTGCTGCTCGGCGCGGCCGCGACGATCGTCGTCGTGCTGCCGCGCATGGTCGCGGCCATCGTCGCCCCGCTCGTGGCCGGGACGATGTTGCTTGCGCCGGCGGCGTATTCGCTGCAGACCGCGTCGACCGCGCACACCGGAGCACTCCCGACGGCCGGCCCGTCGAGCACGTCCGGCTTCGGCGGCTTCGGCGGTGCTCCCGGCGGCAACCCGGGTGGGGCGCGTGGCGGCTTCCCCGGCGGCGGCACGCCCCATACAGGTCCGGGGCAGCTGCCGACCGGCGGAGGTACTCGACCTGGGGGCGGGATGCCGACCCGTGGCGGCACGGGCGGCGGCATGCCCGGCGGGCTGGGCGGAGCAACGACCGTCAGCTCCGCGCTCACGGCCGCCCTGCAGGGCAATGCGTCCGCGTACCGCTGGGCTGCCGCGACGGTGAGTGCAAACACCGCGGCCTCGCTCGAACTCGCCAGCGGCCAAGCGGTGATGTCCCTCGGCGGGTTCAACGGCACCGACCCGGCAATCACGCTCGCCGAGTTCAAGACCCTCGTTCAGGCGGGCAAGGTGCACTACTTCGTCGCCGACACGCAGGGATTCATCGGATCGACTGCGGCGAACACCTCGACTGCCTACGCCATCGAGCAATGGGTCACGGCGCACTACACGGCGACGACAGTTGGTGGGATGACGGTGTACGACCTGTCGAAGTGAGCGGCAGGATGGAGGCGTGGGCGACACGGTCACGAGGGTTCCCGGCGATGTGCTCGTGCACTTGCGCAACGCCCGCGACCACGTCGACCGCGCCTACGCCGAACCACTCGACCTCGACGCCCTCGCCGCGATCGCCGGCGTCAGCAAGTACCACTTCCACCGACTGTTCGCCGCGACGTACGGCCTCACGCCGGCGGCCTACCTGTCGCAACGCCGCGTCGAGCGGGCGCAGGATCTGCTGCGTGCGACGAACCTCAGCGTCACGGAGGTGTGCCACGCAGTCGGCTACACCAGCCTCGGCTCGTTCAGTACCCGGTTCCGGCAGATCGTCGGCGAGACACCGAGCGAGTTCCAGACCCGCTGGGGGGCGAACGCGCCCCGCATCCCCGGTTGCTACGTGCTGATGTGGGGACTGGCCGAACACAAATAGCCGCCGGCTAACCGGCAGCTCCGCAAGATAGAAGAAGCGCACGATCGATGCCGCTGCCTAGCCTTGCTGCATGCTGACCAACGTTTCCATCACCAGTGTTTTCGTCAAGGACGTCGACGAGGCCAAGAAGTTCTACACCGAGGTCCTGGGCCTCGAGGCCAAGGACGACATCACGATCGCCAACGGCTACCGGTGGTGCACCGTCGTGCATCCGAACCAGCCCGAACTGCAGATCACACTCAGCGTTCCCGGGCCGCCACACTCACCCGAGATGGTCGATGCCATCAATCGCGCGCTCGACAGCGGCGGCATGAACGGCCTCGGCTTCGCCGTCGACGACTGCCGCAAGACCGCCGAAGACCTCAAGAGCAAGGGCGTGTTCTTCATCCAGGACCCGGCCGAGCGGCCTTACGGCATCGAGGCCGTGTGCCGCGACAACTCCGGCAATTGGATGGTGCTCGTCGAGGAACGCGAGTTCGACCCGGCCGCGATGGCTCAGTTCAACCCGGCGTAGGAGTGCAGCCCCGACACCACGATGTTCACGACCAGGAAGTTGAAGGTGATCGCGCCGAAGCCGAGCAGGTTGATCCAGGCTGCGGCGCGGCCCTTCCACCCCGCGGTCGCGCGGGCGTGCAGGTAGCACGCGTAGACGACCCAGACGATGAACGCCCAGGTCTCTTTGGGGTCCCAGCCCCAGTAGCGTCCCCAGGCCGCCTCGGCCCAGATCGCGCCGCAGATGATCGCGACGGTGTAGAGCGGGAACGCGAACGCCACGATGCGGTACGCCGACTTGTCGAGCGTCTGCGCCGACGGCAGGCGAGCAGCGAGGTTGCCGACCGCGCCGGGACGGTAGTTCTCGCGCTTCGAGAGCCGATCGTGGCGCTGCTTGATCAAGTAGAAAACTGTCAGGACCGCGCTCGTCATGAGCGCGCCCTCGCCGATCGACACGAGCGTGACGTGGATCGCGAGCCAATACGACTGCAGCGCCGGCACCAGTGGCTGAGCGCGTGAGTACAGCACCGTCCCGGCGAGGAACATGAGCAACACGACCGGCAGCAGGATGAACCCGCCCAGATGCCTGATCGCGGGTGCCTTCCACAGCACTGCCAGGAACGCCACCACACCGATCGCGCCCGCGACCGATGCGAACTCGTACATGTTGCTCCACGGCACCGCGTCGACAGCCAGGCCGCGGATCGCGATCGAGACGCCGTGCAGCACCAGGCCGAGCACAGTGAGCGCGACCGCTGCGCGGCCGGCTCTGTCGGCGAAGGTGCGCTTGGCCGGCGCAGGCGCCGTCGTGCCGGGCGGTGGCTCGGCGACCGGCGGGCCACCGGCGCCGACGAGCGTGCGGGCCGGCTCTGCCACCGGCGAGGTCGCGGCAATGCGCCCCTTGCGGCCGAACGAGTACTCGGCTGTGTAGCTGACCGCGGCGAGTGCGTAGACCGAGATCGCCGTCGTGAAGAAGGTGTCGGACAGGTGGGCCATCGAGCCGTTGATTCCTGCCATCGCCTACTCCCTTCCCACCGGGACGAGCTGTTCCTGCGCCGGCCGTCCAGCCGCCCGCAGCCGGTCGAGCAGGGCCGCGAACTCGGTCGTGAAGTTGCCGGAGTCGCTGCGGGCCAACCCGCCTACGGAAACTACGGTAAGCGATTCGCCCGCAGCGTCCGACGACGGGGTCAGCCGCAGCCACACTCGCCGACGGCGCACACCGAGAGAGCCAAGCAGTCCCACAACCATTGCACCGGCCGACCACAGCAGCCAGCCCTGGGCCGGGTCGTGTGACACCTGGATCGATATCCACGGCAGCCACCCGTCGAAACGCACACGCACTCCGCCGGTGAGCTCGGCCGTCTTGCCGATCCGCAGGTTCACGGCGCCGATCCTCGTCATCTTGGACGTGTCGAGGCTGAAGACCGACTGCGCGAGCCCGCGGTAGTTCAGATCGCCCTTGAACACGAAGATGCCGAGAACGGGGTTGTGCACGCGCGGCGAGATCGGACGTGACGACGTTGCCTTCGAACGCCGGGGTCGGCGCGAACAGACCACGAACGCCGATGTCCTGTTTCGCGCCAGGCTTGCCCTGCTCCTTGAACACGCCTTCGGACAGCAGCGTCGAGCCGTTGGTGGAGATGAACGGCTGTGTGTCGTGCACGATCGAGCCATCGGGCATCGTGAACGTCAATTCTGGCGCGAACCCGTGGTTGATCAGGTAGACGCGGTCGCCGCCGATGCGCAACGGATGGTTGACCGACAGCGATGCGTGCTCTTCCGGCGAGTCGAGGGTCGGTCGGTAGGTCAGGTCGGCGCGGAACTCGATGGGCTCGTTGTCACTCGTGTACTTGGCGACGAACTTCGTCACCTTGTCGATGCAGAACGGCGCGGGCGAGACCTTGCCCTCGGCGGCGAAACGGCCTGGCTTCCAGTTGTCGTAACTGTTGATGGTGTTGCAGAAGCCGCGGCCCTGCACAACGATCTTCTGGCCCTCGTAGCTGTAGAGCCGTCCGACCGCAACGAGGACGAGCGAAACCAACAGCGCGATGTGGAAGATCAGGTTTCCGGTTTCTCGGCTGTAGCCCTTCTCGGCCGACAGCGTGATCGCCCCGGACGTTTCGGATCGTCGCTCGACCCGCCACCGCCGACCGAGCGTCGCCCGCGCCGTCGCCGCGTACTCGGCGGGCTCGCCCACGGTGTCGAACGATCCCGATTCGGGCAGCCGCTCGAGGTTGCGGGGGGCGGGCAGCGGCTTGCGGGCAACGGCGCGCGCGTGCACGCGGATGCGCGGCACGAGACAGCCGGCGAGCGACACGAACAGCAGTAGATAGATCGCCGCGAACCACACCGAGCCGAACACGTCGAACATGCCGAGCGCGTTGAGCACCTCGCCCCACGAGCCGTGCGAGTCGATGTAGGCGCGGACGTTGTCCGGGTTGAGCGGGCTCTGCGGCAACAACGAGCCCGGCACCGCCGCGACCGCGAGCAGGAACAGCAGGATGAGCGCCGTGCGCATGCTCGTCAGCCGCCGCCACACGCGCAGCACGATTCGCCAGGCCCGGTTCACACTGATATCCCGGAGGTCGGGTCGATGTGCGAGCGCAGCACGTTGATCAGGTGGTCCCAGGCGCCGGTCACGAGCATGACGCCGATCGCGATGAGCAGCACTCCGCCGATGCCGCTGATGGCTCGCCGGTGGCGTCGCACGAAGCTCAGCGCCGAAGCGACCCAGCCGAAACCGAGCGCAACGAGCACGAAGGGGATGCCGAGGCCCAGGCAGTAGAACACCATCAGGAAGGCGCCACGTCCCGCCGTGCCCTGGACGGCCGACAGTGTGTAGACCGCGCTGAACGTCGGCGTGAGACACGGCGTCCAGGCAAGCCCGAAGGTCGCGCCGAGAAGAGGTGCACCGACGAGCCCTGGCTGTGGCAGTCGGTGAAACTTGAACTCACGCTGCAGCAGGCCGATGCCGCCGAGAAACACGACACCGAGCACGATCGTGACGACACCCATGACGCGTTCGAGCGCCTCGCGGTGGTCGCTGATCGCCGCGCCGAACTGACCGAACAGCACGCCCTGCAGCACGAAGATCGCGCTGAAGCCGAGCACGAACAGCACCGATCCGAGTGCCATGCGCCGCTGGCTCGGCTTCGCGCCGTCCCCCGACAGGCCGGCGACATAGGACAGGTAGCCGGGCACCAGCGGCAGCACGCACGGCGACAGAAAGCCGATCAGCCCGACCAATGCCGCGACGGCAGCGGCGAACAACAGCGGACCGGATTGGACCGCGTGTGTGAAGCCGTTCTCGGCGAGACCCACGTGTTGTCAGTCCCCGGCGGTGAGCCGGTTGAGCATCGGCTCGAGATCCTTCGGCGTCAGCGGGCCGACGTACACACCGGCGACCCGGTGCTGCTTGTCGAGCAACACGGTGAACGGCGTGGCCTGCACTCGGATGTTGCCCATCCGCAGCGCGGTCTCGCCGTTCTCGTCGTAGATCATCGGGTACTCGACGTGGTTGTCCTTGACGAACGACTTCGGTGCGTCGCGCGAACCCTCTTTGATGTCGATGCCGACGAACGTGACGCCCTTGTTCTTGTAAGCCTGGTAGACGCTCTCGAGTTGTGGTGTCTCGATGACGCAGGGCGGGCACCAGGTGCCCCAGAAGTTCACGACGACCGCTTTACCGTCGTAGGCGGCCAGCTTGTAGGTGCCGCTGCTCAGTAGCGAGCCGCCGAAGTCGGGGACGGGCTTGCGGTCCTTGACCGGGATCAGCGAGCCGACCTGCTGGGCTCCGCTGTAGGTGTAGTCGCCGCTGCCGCCCGAGCTGCCCGAGCATGCGGACAGCGCGAACGTCGCGGCGGCGACGGCCACGAGTGCTTTGACCGGCGTTCTCATCGCCGTCCAGTGTGCGTTACCCGCCTGTGGGCGCGGAATCGCGGGGGTTGCGAGTGTGACGGCGAAGGCTCAGGCGCCTGCGCCGCGCCCGGCCGGCAGCACCCCGGCCGCTGGTTCGGCGTACTCGACTCCGACGACGATCTCGCCGTCGAAGACCAGCGTCGTGACCGAGGCCAGGCTGCACTGCCGGTTGCGCGGGTCGTGGAACAGACGCAGCCCTTCGGCCCGGCGACGCGCGGCGACGATCGGCAACTGATGGCTGACGCACACAGCCTCGAGGCCGGTGCCGTCGACGCGGCGACGCGCTGCACGGGCGGCAGCGAGCACGCGGGCGGCGACCTGGGCGTACGGCTCACCCCAACTCGGACGCAGCGGGTTGCGGAAGTACTTCCAGTTCGAGACATCGGTGAACAGACCCTTGCCGCCGGCGACGTGGCGTCCCTCGAGCTCGTTGGCGGCCTCGATGAGGCGGTCGTCGAGCTCGACCCGCGCTCCGGTGAGCGCCGCGAGCGGAGCGGCGGTCTGCTGGGCTCGCTCGAGCGGCGAGGACACGAGATGGCCGATCGGACGCTGGGCGAGGAACTGCGCCGCCACCTCCGCCTGCGCGACGCCGAGATCGGACAGGTGGAAACCCGGCAACCGTCCGTACAGCACGTGGTCGGGGTTGTGGACCTCGCCGTGGCGGAGCAGGTGGACGGCTGTGGTCATGGCGCTGATCCTGCCAAACCCGGCAGGTCACGCTGCCGGGCGACCGGGCTCGCCAGGATCGCAAGCGTGGTCGCGACGTGGACGGCGACCATGATCACCACTGTTGCGCGGAGCCCGATCGTGGCGCCGAGCCAGCCCGCGCACAGTGCCGCGAGGGGCATCGTCCCGAAGTTGACGATCTGAGTAGCGGTCACTGCGCGGGCCTGGAGCTCGGACGGCACGTAGCGCATCCGCCAGCCGCCCTTGATGACATTCCCGGCGACGACGCCGAACCCCACCGCGGGCAGCGCGATCACGGCGAACAACACCGACCAGCCGGGTTGGACGAGACCGAGCAGCAGCGTCGGCAGACCGCTGGCCAAGCCGAACCACACCGACGCCCGCGCCGTGCCGAACCGACGTGCTGCCGGAGCCGCCACGGCCGCACCGACGAGACCGCCCGCGCCGTCGATGGCGAACAGCACGCCAATCTGTGTTGCGGTCAGGCCCCCGTCGTTGACGAGGTAGAGGACGAGCACGGCCTGGTAGCCGGTCAACCCGAAGTTCGAGATGCCGCCGAGCACCGTGAACAGGCGCATCAACCCATCCGAGTACACGAAGCGCAAGCCGTCCTTGACCCGCTCGGCGATGGGCGCGGGCTTCGGCGAGGTGCGGGGGTCGGGTCGGAGCCGGATTCGCCACAGGCAGATTGCGGACACGAGGAAGCTGACGGCGTCGAGGAACACGCCGGTGGCCGCGCCGAGCGCACCGGCAAGCCAGCCGCCGACACCCTGGCCGACGACGTTGCTCGCTGACTCGGCGCCGTACATCCGCGCGTTGGCTTCGGTGAGTTGCTCGGGTGCCACGACCCGGTTGACGAGGGCGGGGTACGCAGCGCGGAAGAACACCGAGCACGTGCCGTTGACGAGCGCGACCGCGAACAGCTGCATGAGTGTGAGCCGGCCCGCCCACCAGCCAAGCGGCACCGTCGCCAGACTGAAGGCGCTGACGAGATCGGCCGCGATCATCACCGCGCGCGGCGAGAGCGCATCGACCATCGCGCCCGCGGGCAGGCCGATGAGCAGCCACGGCACCCACGCCGCGGCGGTCAGCAGGCCCATCCACCATGCGGTGGCGTGCAGATCGAGGACGGCGAGCAGCGGAATCAGGATCGCCGACGTCGCGCCGCCGAGGACGCTGACGCCCTCGCCGAACCACAGCGTCATGAAGGCGCGCTGGCGGTGCAGCGCCACTACAGCCGTCGTCCGCGTTTCGGAACGAGTCGCCTCGAGGGCGGCGGTCACGGCTGTGCCGGGAAGCCCCGCGCGAAGGCGTACACCGATTCGCGCTCCTGGCCGTCGTCCGGGATCTCACGACGGCGCCACCGGTTGAACAGCGTCACCATCTCAGCACTGAACTCGCGCAGTTCGGCGGGCGTCAGCTTCAGCCAGCCGGACGTCGCGAACGAGACATCACCCCACTCGCCGGCGCCTTCATGGTTGTCGAGCCAGTCGCGCGCCCGGTCGAACTGCCGGTTCAGCTGCAGCGACTCGGCGGCCAGCGACGCGGTGTAGGCCGCTGTGTCGTCGCGAACGTCCGATCGCGACCACTGCCAGCCGACCGAGACCAGGCGCCACCACCGCTCACGCCGGTCGCGGGCGAGTTCTGGCGCCTCTTCGACCAACCCCGCGGCGGCGAGCACCTTCAGGTGGTGACTCGCGCTCCCGACCGCCTGGCCCGTGCGCGTGGCCAGGGCCGAGGCGGTCGACGGGCCGTCGACCTGCAGCGCGTCCAGGATGCGGGCGCGGAACGGATTGGCCAGCGCGGACAGGGCAACGGCGTCCTTGATGGTGCGGACGGTGGGGTCCTTCGGCATACCCACAACGAGTAGTTGCACAACAATTCTTGTGCAATTGTTCTTGTGAAAGCGATGTCCGTGCCTGCGGCTAGCGTCCGGGGCATGGACTACCTCGCCCATCTCCGCTCGGATTCCGATCGTTTCGCGCAGGCGCTCGCCGCCTGCGACCCGGCTGCGTCGGTTCCGTCCTGCCCCGAGTGGACGGCCGCCGACCTGCTGTGGCATCTCGGCGAGGTGCAGCTGTTCTGGGGCACGATCGTCGCCGGGCGGCTCGACCGATCCCGACCCGGCCGACGAGGGCAAACCGCCTCGCCCCGCCGACTACGACGAGCTGCTCGAGTTCTACCGACAGGCCTGCGGCATGCTCGCCGACGCACTCGAGGCGACCTCGCCGGGCACCGCGGTGTGGACGTGGTTCGACGCCGACCAGAGCGCCGGGTTCGTGCGGCGCCGGCAGGCGCACGAGGCGCTCATCCATCGCCTCGACGCGGAATTGACTTCGGGCGACGTGAGCGCGATCGATCCCGAGTTGGCCAGCGACGGTGTCGCCGAGGTGTTCGACTGGATGTACAGCGGCATCCCGGGCTGGGCGCAGCACGAGCGCTCCGGCGCGCTCGGGCGGGTCACGACGACGGACACCGGTGGCGAGTGGTTCGTGCAGCTCGGCTCGTTGAGCGGGACGAGCCCGAACACCGGCAACACCTACACCGACGAGGGCGACGATCGAGCGCGTCGACCCGGGTGACGCGACATTCTCGGTCAGCGGCACGGCCCGCGACCTCGATGCGTGGCTGTGGAACCGGCCGACGCTGTCCGACATCAGCCTCGACGGCGACTACGAGCGGTTCGTCGAGATCATTCGCTCCGGCGTGCAGTAGCGGCAGCCTGCGCAGCCGCCGGTAGCGCCTGCGGCGATGCGGCCGATCGCGGCGTCGTCCATCGCGGCGTTCACGAACCACGCCTCGAACGCGCTGGGCGGCAGGTACACACCGGCGTCGAGCATCGAGTGGAAGAACGGGGTGTAGCGGAACGTCTCCGCCTCCTGCGCGGCGGCGAAGTCACTGACCGGCTTCTCGGCGAAGAACACCGAGACGAGGTTGCCGGCGAACTGCACCTGATGCGCGACGCCGGCAGCGTCGAGCGACTCGGTCGCTAGGGCGCCGATCGTGCGCGCGTTGGCGTCGAGCTCGGCGTACACGTCGGGGCCGGCGTTGCGCAGCGTCGCCAGGCCCGCCGCGACGGCGACCGGGTTCCCCGACAGCGTCCCGGCCTGGTAGACCGGCCCGGCAGGTGCGAGCTTGCCCATGACCTCGGCCCGACCGCCGAACGCGGCGGCGGGCAGCCCACCGCTCATCACCTTGCCGAAGGTGAACAGGTCTGCGTCGACCGGATCGAGGCCGTACCAACCGGCTGCGCTGACACGGAATCCGGTCATCACCTCGTCCATGATCAGCAAGGCGCCGTGGCGCGCGGTGATCTCGCGCAGGCCGGCGTTGAACCCGGGCAGCGGTGCGATCGCGCCCATGTTGCCGGCCGCCGCTTCGGTGATGAGGCAGGCGATCTCGTCGCCGAACTCGGCGAAGCACGCCTCGACCGCGGCGAGATCGTTGTAGGGCAGCACGATCGTCTCGGCCGTCTGCGCGCCGGTGACGCCCGGAGTGTCTGGCAGCCCGAAGGTCACGACACCCGAGCCCGCCGCGGCAAGCAGCGCGTCGACATGGCCGTGGTAGCAACCGGCGAACTTCACGACCCGGTGCCGTCCGGTGAATCCGCGCGCAAGCCGGATCGCCGACATCGTCGCCTCGGTGCCGCTGTTGACGAGCCGCACCTGCTCGACGGGGGCGACGCGATCGACGATCTCGGCGGCGAGTTCGATCTCGCCCTCGGTCGGCGTGCCGAAGCTCAGGCCGCGCGCCGCCGTCCGCTGCACCGCTTCCACGACTGCGGGATGCGCATGCCCGAGGATCATCGGCCCCCACGACGAGACGAGATCGACGTACTCCACGCCGTCGGCATCGGTCAGGTACGGACCGCGACCGCTGACCATGAACCGCGGCGTGCCGCCCACCGCGCGGAAGGCGCGGACGGGAGAATTGACTCCCCCGGGAATGACGTGTTGCGCGCGTTCGAACAGCTCGGACGATCTCGGTGCATCCACCCGTCCAGTCTGCATTACCGCAAGGACCTGCCCTCGATGTCGATGCTGCACCTACGGGTCGTCTGTCCTGACGGCCTCGAAGACGAAGTGCTCGACCTGCTGAGCGGACGAGTAGGTGTGGTCGCCGTGTCGAGTGCACCAGGCTCGTCGCACGGTGTCGTCGTGTCCGCCGACCTCGCTCGCGAATCCGCGGACGGCGTGCTCAGCGACCTGCGCTCCCGCGGGGTGTCCGATCGCGGCCTCGTCGCGCTCGATCCGATCGATGCGGCCTTCGGCGGACTCGTCGACCAGGCTGAGGACGAAGCACCCGGCGAGGGTGCCGACGCGCTGATCTGGGAGGAGCTCACCGAACGGGTCGGTGAGGACTCGACACTGACCTGGACCTTCGCCGCCTTCATGATTCTGGCCACGCTGCTGGCTGCGATCGGCGTCGTCACCGACTCGCAGATCACGATCGTCGGCGCCATGGTGGTCGGCCCTGAATTCGGGCCGCTCGCCGGACTCGCGCTCGCGCTCGCGGGGCGACGACCCGCGATTGCCCGCAGGTCGACTGCGGCCCTGCTCGTCGGCTTCATCGCAGCAATCGTCGTCGCGGCCCTGTGCACGCTGCTGGCGCGCGGCACAGGACTCGTCTCACCGGCTGACATTGCGGGGCCTCGCCAGACCGACTTCATCTATCACCCGGGATGGTTCTCACTCATCACCGCGCTGATCGCGGGAACCGCGGGGATGCTGTCGCTGTCGAGTTCGAAGTCGGCCGTGCTGGTCGGTGTGTTCATCTCGGTCACCACCATCCCGGCGGCCGGCAATGCTGCCGTCGCGGGGGTGCTCGGCAACTGGCACGAGACGTGGCAGTCGCTGGCTCAACTGGGCATCAACCTCGTCGGTATCACCGTGGCGGCGACGAGCACGTTGCTGGTGCGGCGCGGCGTCGGCGCGCTCAGGTGAGATCGCGTCGCATCGCGATGCGACGCCCGATCGCGTCGAGGCCGACGTCGCGCTCCCAGTCGCGGATCTCGACGAGCTCGGGAGTGAGATCGGCCAACTCGACGAAGCCACGCGCTTCGTAGAACGGGGCGTTCCATGCGACCTCGGCATACGTCGTCAGAGTGATCGCCGGGTAGCCCGCCGTACGCGCCCACTCACACGCAGCGTCGAGCAGCGCCGAGCCGAGCCCTTGACGCATGTGCGAGGGCAGCACGGCGAGTTCCTGCACGTGCGCGTTGCCGTCGATCTCGTCGACCTGCACGAAACCCACCGGCGGATTCCCGGCGACGAACACCGCGCGCGACTCGTGCAGCGCATCGAGCGGGAACGGCAGGTCGGGCAGATCCATCCCTGCCACGCGAAACAGTGATTCAGCGCGCAGGTCGATCGCGGGCAGGTGCTCGAGGTCGGACGGCAGCGCGCGCCGCACCTCGGGCAGCACCGCGGCAGCACCGAGCACCTCGGCCAGCCGCTGCGGACGGCGCGTCGCGATCGCCACCTTGCGCCCGTCGGCGAGTGCAAGCGTGAGCGCCGCCGTGCCGCGCGGCAGGCCCTCGCCGAAGCGGCGTCCGAGCAGCGGGGCATTGTCGACATCTCCCATGTCGATGCCGAGAATCTCGTTACGTGGCAACGTTTCCTCGCCGACCGTGAGGTCGTCGTCGGTGACGACGATCGACCGCAACTGGCGCGCGGCCGACGTGATCAAGGCATCAACGCCAACGACGAGAACACCGCCGATGATCCACGCGATCAGGTGCGTGCGGCCGCCACCGATCACCAGCAGATCAATCAGGAAACCTGCTATTACGGCTGCGAGCAGTACGAGCGTCGACACGTACGTGCGCGCCGGCTCGACGTAGCGACGCATGGCGTGAACTACGAGGCCGCCGCGACCTCGGCCGCCCAATAGGTGAGGATCAACGACGCCCCCGCCCGCTTGATCGACGTGAGCGTCTCGGCGATCACGCGATCGCGCTCGAGCCAGCCGTTCGCAGCCGCGGCTTCGACCATCGCGTACTCACCGCTGATCTGGTACGCCGCGACCGGCACCGGACTGGCGTCGGCAACTGCCCGCAGGATGTCGAGGTAGGGCAACGCTGGCTTCACCATGACGATGTCTGCACCCTCGGCGACATCGAGGGCGACCTCGGCGAGCGCGTCGGCCACGGTGCGGGAAGCGTCCTGCTGGTAGCTCTTACGGTCTCCGGTCAGCGACGAGTTCACGGCCTCGCGGAACGGCCCGTAGAAACCGGACGAGTATTTCGGTGCGTAGCCGAGGATTCCGGTGTCGACGTAGCCGGCGCCGTCGAGTGCTCGACGCACCGCGCCGACCTGGCCGTCCATCATTCCGCTCGTGCCGAGCAGGTGGGCGCCGGCGTCGGCCTGCGCTCGGGCCATGGCCTCGTACCGGATCAACGTGGCGTCGTTGTCGACCTCACCGGCATCGGTGAGCACGCCACAGTGCCCGTGGTCGGTGAACTCGTCCAGGCACAGGTCCGACATGAGCACGGTGTCGTCACCGAGTTCGTCGTGCAACCGCCGCAGCGCGACGTTCAATACGCCGTCCGGGTCGTCGGCGCCGGATCCGGTCGCGTCCTTGTGCTCGGGCACGCCGAAGATCATCAAGCCGCCGACACCGGCCGACACCGCCTCGACGGCGGCCTTGACCAGGCTCTCGTTGCTGTGTTGCACAACGCCGGGCATGGACGCGATCGGCACAGGCTCACCGACGCCTTCGCGCACGAACATCGGCAGTACCAGATCGGACGGGCGCACCTCGACCTCGGCGACGAGCCGGCGCAGTGCTGCGGTGCGGCGCAGCCGGCGCGGACGCGACGTCGGGAACGGCGGAAGATCAGGCAACGGCACGCTTCGAGATTACGCGTCGCCGGACTAGGACGAACCCACGAGCCAAGCCGTTGCGTTCAGCGCAAGCGCGCCGTCGGAGCCGGCCGGATCGGTCCACCCGTTGTACAGCGTCTTGCCCGGTTGCCCCGTGCCGTCATCGATGGGCGAGCTGTCGCCCCAGTACACGACGCGCCCCGATCCGTAGGTCGACGAAGCCACGGCCGCGCCGGTGGTGCCGCCGGCCGAGTAGCCGCTGCGATACACCTCGCCCTTGACCGAAGGGTTGTCGCTCGGATGCAACGTCGCGGTCGTGCCGTTGCGGATGATCGTCGCCTTGACCGTGCCGAACGGCCCGGCGAGCACGGGGTCGGTCGAGCCGAGGACGTTGGGATTGTCCGAGGAGATGTCGAGCGAGTCGATCGAGAACCCGAACGGGTCGCGCGTCCCCATCAGGTCGTTGAGCACCTGCACCGAGTCGACACCGTCGTTGTTGCGGTCGCTGCCCGAGTGGTCGCTGATCATGAACAGCCCACCGCCGGCATGGACGAAACTCAGGATCGCGCTCTTCTCGGCCGCGGTGAACAGCACATTCGGTTCCGGGAGCACGAACGCGTTGAACTTCGACAGGTCGAGGGAGTTGGTGATGTCGCCGTACGTGATGAGCCCGCCGGGCGGGAGCGTGTCGAGTCCGTACGCGCCGCTCTTCTGCAGCGCGACACCCCACGACGAGAGCGCGCCCGTCCAATCCGTCTCGCTGGTCGGGTCAGGGTTCTGCGCGGGCGGGTCGGGCATCGAGGTCGAGATGATCCAGTCGGCATTACCTGCGGTCTCGGCCTTGCTGTCGTCGAACAGCACGCGATAGCGAACGGTCGCTATGTGCAACGGCGTCGCCGGTACCGACGCAGTGACGCTGGACGTACACGCGGTAAGGCCGGCAGCTGCTGCCAGAGCGGCGATACCGCGCAGCACGTCGCAGAGTGTCAGCGAGACGCGCGGCGCGTGGACGAGCGCGAAGACTTCTTCGCGGCCGCCGCGGCGGCCTTCTCCTTCTCTTCGGCGGCCCGGACGGTCGCGTGCGCGGCGAGCGCGTCGACCAATGCCGGGATCGTCGCGTTCTCGGGCTGGACGTCGACGCGCAACCCGAACTCGCGTGCGGTGGCCGCAGTCTGCGGGCCGATGCACGCGACGACGGTGCGGGCGTGCGGCTTGCCGGCGATGCCGACCAGGTTGCGCACGGTCGAGGACGAGGTGAAGCAGACGGCCTGGAACCCGCCCGACTTGATCGCGTCGCGGATCTCTGCGGCCGGCGGCGCCGCACGAACCGTGCGGTAGGCGGTCACGTCGTCGATCTCCCAACCGATCTCACGCAGGCCGGCGGCCAGCGTCTCGGTCGCGATGTCGGCGCGCGGCAGCAGCACGCGGTTGATCGGGTCGAGCACGTCGTCGAAGGGCGGGAAGTCGGCCAGCAGGCCTTCCGAGCTCTGCTCGCCGGACGGGACGAGTTCGGGCGAGATGCCGAACGCGCGCACCGCATCGGCCGTCGTCTCGCCGACGCAAGCGATCTTCACGCCGGCGAACGCCCGGGCGTCCAGGCCGAACTCCTCGAACTTCTCGCGCACGGCGCGCACCGCGTTCGTCGAGGTGAACACGATCCACTCGAACCGGCCGGTGACCAGGCCCTTGATCGCGCGCTCCATCTGGGTCGGCGTGCGCGGCGGCTCGACGGCGATCGTCGGGACCTCGACCGGCACGGCGCCGTAGCCACGCAACCGGTCGCTCATCGCACCGGCCTGCTCCTTGGTGCGCGGCACGAGCACCTTCCAGCCGTAGAGCGGACGCGACTCCCACCACGACAGCTTGTCGCGCTGCCCGGCGGCCTTGCCCACGGTCACGACGACGGTGCCGGTCATGCCGACGACCGCGAGTTCGAGGTCGCCGAGCGTCCCGCTGACGGTCTGCTGCCCGGTGGTCGTGGCGGCGCAGCTGACGGTCACGGGGCTGTCCGGCTTCACGCCGTAGGTGACGAGGTGCCGGCCGACGTCGGCGACCTCGGCCGCCGGGACGGTGAGCACGAGGGTCCCGGGCGCGGACGCGAGCGCCTCGAAGTCGGCCGTCTCGTAAGTGGTCAGGTCGGCCTCGGTACGCACCGGTCCGTACGCGACACCCGCGTAGGACGCGGCACCGACTCCGGTGGCCACGCCGGGGACGATCGCGAACGGGATGGACGTGCGTCCGACGGCCGTCGCCTCCTTGATCACGTCCTCGTGGGCGAACGGGTCGCCGGAGACCAGGCGCACGACCGAGAGCCCGTTGCGGGCTTCGGCGCCGAGCAGCTTCGCGGTCTCGGCCGGCGTCGACTCGGGGTCGCGTACATCCGCACCGGCGAGCGCCACGATGGCTGACGCGACCGACGCGTCGGCCACGACGAGGTCAGCACTGGCCAGAGCGTCGCGGGCGCGGCCGGCAAGCAGTCCGGGATCGCCGGGTCCTGCTCCGACGAACGTGATCTTGCCCAGGACCTTGCGCGAGCGGGTCATGTGGCTTTCCCCATCATCTGATCTGCGCCTTCGGCGAGCAGGTCGGCCGCCAGGCGGCGTCCCACGTCCTCGGCGTCTGCGGTCGGGCCCGTTGCCGACAGTCGGACGGCGTCACTGCCGTCGACTGCGGTCACCGAGCCACGAAGGAACACTTCAGTGCCGGAATCGCCCTCGGCGATCTCGGCCAAGGCGCCTACCGGCGCCGAGCAGCCCGCCTCGAGTGCGGCGAGCAGGGCCCGCTCGGCGGCGACCGCCGTGCGGGTGTCCGGGTGGTCGAGGCCCGCGAGCATGGCCCGGGCCTCGTCGTCGGACGTGCGGCATTCGACTGCCAGGGCGCCCTGCGCGGGGGCCGGCAGAACCTGGATCGGGTCGAGTACCTCGGTCGCCTCGAAGCCCCGGCCGAGCCGGCGCAGGCCCGCGTATGCGAGCACGACGGCGTCGACCTCACCGGCGGCAACCTTGCCGAGCCGGGTGTCGACGTTGCCGCGGATGGCGACCACTTCCAGCCCCAGCCCGAGGGCGTGCAGCTGGGCGGCCCGCCGAGGCGAACCGGTGCCGACGCGAGCGCCGGCAGGGAGCTCACCGAGGGTGAGCCCGTCCCGCGCGACGAGCACGTCGCGCGGATCCTCGCGCACCGGGACGGCCGCGATGATCGACCCCGTCCGCCGCCGCGGTCGGGAGATCCTTGTACGAGTGGACGGCGACGTCGATGTCGCCGGCCAGCAACGCCTCGCGCAATGCCGAGACGAAGACTCCGGTGCCACCGATCTGGGTGAGGGCGGCGCTGGACCGGTCGCCCTCGGTCGTGATCGGGACGATGTCGACCGGCGCGCCGAGCTCGTGCGCGATGAGGTCGGTCTGCACTCGTGCGAGCGCGCTCGCGCGGGTGCCGACGCGCAGGGTGCGGACGGCGGTCATTTCGGCTCACCGCCCTTGCGCACGGCGGCGACCGACTCGGCAGCGGCGGGGTCGAGGTCGAACAGCTCGCGCAGGGCGGTGGCGTACTGGTCGCCGCCGGGGGTCGAGGCCAGTTCCTTCACCCGGACGGTCGGCGCGTGCAGCACCTTCTCGACGGCGCGGCGCACCGCGTCGGCCACCTCGCGGCGGACGTCCTCGTCGGCGTCGGGCAGCCGCGCGTAGAGGCGGGCGAGCTCGGCGTCGATGACCTGGTTGGCGCGCGCGCGCAGCGCGGTGACCGTCGGCGCGACCGCGAGCTGCTGCTGCTCGGCCAGGTAGTTGCCGAGTTCTTCGGCCACGATCGCCGTCGCGGCCCGCACCTCGTCATCGCTGACGGCGCCACCGTCTCGCGCAGCGCGTCGAGGTCGACGTAGGTCACGCCGTCGAAATCAGCGACGGCCGGGTCGACGTCACGCGGCAGGGCCAGGTCGAGCACGACGAGCGGACCGGTCCGACCGCGGCGCCGACAGCGGCTGCCTCGACCACCAGGCCGGTGGCGCCGGTCGAGGAGATGACCAGGTCGGCAGCGGCGATCGCGGGCCCAGCTCGCCGAGCCCGATCGCCCGGGCATCGAGGGAGGCGGCGAGCCGGTCGGCCCGTTCGGCTCCACGGTTGGCGACGGTCAGCTCGACGCCGGACGTGCGGCGGCGCAGCGTGGCGCCTGCCAGCGCACCCATCGAGCCGGCCCCGACGATGAGCACGCGCGCACCGTCGAGCGAGCCGAGCACCGACTGGGCGTGGTCGAGCGCGACCGACACGATCGACGCGCCGGCCTGGTCGATGCCGGTGTCGGAGTGCACCCGCTTGCCGACGCGCAGCGCAGTCTGGGTCAGGTCGTGCAGCACGGAGCCGAGCGAGCCGGCTTCGGTGCCCAGCGCGTAGGCCGAGCGCAGCTGGCCGAGGATCTGCGACTCGCCGACGACCATCGAGTCGAGCCCGGACGTCACGGTGAACAGGTGCTCGACCGCGGCCTCGGCGAAGTGGACGTAGAGGTGCTCGGCCAGATCGGCGACCGGCAGGCCGGCGTGGCGGGCGAGCACCGTGCTGATCTCGGCGACCGCCGGGTGGAACCGCGCGACGTCGGCGTAGACCTCGATGCGGTTGCAGGTCGAGAGCAGCAGCACCTCGCTGATCGTCTCGGCGCGGTGCAGCTCGTCCAGGGTCTTGGCGAGGTCGTCGGCGCCGACCGACGCCTTCTCGAGCAGCGCCACCGGCGCGGTGCGGTGCGACAGGCCGACGACGAGAACGCTCATCGGCCCGCTCCCGGGCCGAATCGCGACTTCGTCGCGAACCGCGTGTCTTGGCTCTTCGCGCGAGCGCTCATCGCGTGCCCACCGCCCGGGAGATGTCGGCGGCGGCCTTGCGGGTCTCGTGGAAGGACAGGATCTGCAGCTCGGCGGCCAGGTCGACCTTGCGGACGTCGACGTGCGCCGGAACAGACAGCACGACCGGTGCGAAGTTCAGGATGCTCGTGACCCCGGCAGCGACGAGCCGGTCGCACACGTCCTGGGCGACCGAGCCGGGCGTGGCGAGCACGGCGATGGTGATCTGCTCCTCGGACACGATCTGCTCGAGGTCGGCGATGTCGCGCACGACCAGGCCGCGGATCGTCGTCCCGATGCGTCCCGGGTCGGCGTCGATGAGCGCCGCGATGCGGAATCCGCGGCTGGCGAAGCCGGCATAGCCGGCCAGCGCCTGGCCGAGGTTGCCGATACCGATGAGCGCGACCGAGCGGTGCACGGTGATGCCCAGCGTGCGGGCGATCTCTTCGGTGAGCGTGGCGACGTGATAGCCGACGCCCCGAATGCCGTACGAGCCGAGGAAGGACAGATCTTTGCGCAGCTTGGCCGAGTTCACGCCGGCCACAGCGGCCAGTTCTTCCGACGAGACGGTCGTGATCGCGCGATCGCCCAGCGAGCCGAGCACGCGCAAATAGGTCGCCAATCGCGCCACAGTCGCGTCCGGCACGCGACCGTCGACTTTTCCGTCCACCCGATTGTCGCCAGACACACCCGCGACGCGCGACGCGCTGCGCTCGGCAGACATGACACCTCGTCGATCCCGGTGTGATCCGGTGTGGTAGGGCGATTCGGTCTTTCGGACGGTACGCCGCTCGTGAATCTTTTCCCAAATCGCCCGAGGCCGTGCTATAGGTGCCGCTCAGCGAGGTCGTCAGCCGCTCGCCCCGCTGCGGACCGGCTTACGCAAGGCCTTGCGGAACCGGGGCTCCTCGACCCGCCAGTAGCCGTGCTCGCGACCGTCGATGAGCACGACCGGCACCCGGTCGGAGTATTCCGCCCGACGGCTCGGCGTCGGCGTCGACGTCGACGTCGAGTTCGACGTAGTCGAAGCCGAGTTCGTCGCGAAGCCGGCGCACTGCCGCTTCAGCCTCGTCGCACAGATGGCACCCCGCGCGGGTGATCAGGGTGACGCAATGGTCGCCGGAATGGTCACGGACAAATACGCGCGGCGCCACGCAGCCATTGTGCTCGGCACACAGCGGCGAATAATGGGATGGGCCACACAGCAGTACCGATCTTGCCTATTTGACAGCTACCGTATGCCGGTTCGCGGCGCATTCTGGTCATACCCGGCATCCGCGGCACACACTGGAAGCACGACCGCGCGATTGGTTTACGCCACCCCTGGCCCGGGTAGCGTTAGCGCGGTCTTAACGCGGCGCAGGGCCATCTCGCCCGGACACTCCGCGGAAAGGGACGCGATGCGGCGCGCGAAGAGATTGACACCTGAGGGTGTCTCCTCGGGCGCCGGCCTGCGCGCACTGGCCGAACTTGTCGCCGCCGAGCTCAACGACCTGACCCGCCGCCTGGGTACGCGACTCGTGCCCCAGCCGCTCGGCCCGTCCTGGCAGGCGATGGAGGCGACCTCGACGCAGGCGCCGGCCACCGCCGCGACGACGAAGCGTGGGCACCGCATCGGCCATCGCACCAGCCGTACCGACCCCCGCCCGGACCGCCCGGCCGAGGGCGACGACCCGGACGGCATCAGCGAGGAACACGTCGAGACCTGGCGCCTGGTCACTGCGCCCAAGGCGGCGACGGCGAGGCCTTCGGCCAGCTCTACGACCGCTACGTCGACACCGTGTTCCGCTTCATCTACTTCCGCGTGAACGACCGGGCGCTGGCCGAGGACTTCACCAGCGAGACGTTCCTGCGCGCCCTGCGCCGCATCAGCACGATCAGCTACCAGGGCCGCGACATCGGCGCGTGGTTCGTGACCATCGCCCGCAACATCATCCTCGACCACATGAAGTCGGCCCGGAACCGGCTCGAGATCACCACCGCCGACACCGTCGAGGGCGACGAGCGCGAGCCCAGCCCCGAAGCGGCCGTCCTCGACCTGCTCACCTCCGAGCGGCTGATGGCCGCCGTCGCCCGGCTCGGCGACGAGCAGCGCGAATGCGTGATGCTCCGCTTCATCCAGGGCTTCTCGGTGAGCGAGACCGCCGCGGTCATGGGCAAGAACGACGGCGCGATCAAGGCCCTGCAGCACCGCGCGGTTCGCAAGCTGGCGGAATTAGTTGGGAACGAGCTGCGATGAGCAGGAAAACGTTACCGACGAGTACGTATCTTGCGGAAAATCTGAGTATCCGAATCAGTATCCGAAGCGCTTCCAGCTCGTTGATCGCTGTGGACCGACGAGCGGACGGAAGAACACTGCGATGAACGAGCACCGGGTACCCATGCTGGGCGGCGCATGGCGCCGTCACGGCGACCCCGCGCTCTCGTCCGACCCGCGCGTGCGCGAGCTGGTCGGTGCCCTGGCGGGTCTCGAGGTCGCGCCGCCGATGCGTGCGGAGTTCCGCGCCGAACTGCGCGCCCAACTGGTCGCCGTCACACCGCGTCTGGTCGAGGAAGGCGAACCGACCGCGCCAGCGCCCGCCGAGGTGCGCACCAAGCGGGCCGCCAAGGCCGAGACTGCCGCGGAAGAGCCCAAGCGGCGGTTCCGTTTCGCGAAGCCGCTCATCGCGGTCGCCTGCGCGCTGACTGCATTCGTCCTGCTGCTCGGTGGCGCGGTGTTGCTTAGCCAGCACGCGTTGCCCGGCGATGCGCTCTACGGCGTCAAGCGGGCCAGCGAGGACATCGAGTACAGCACCACCAGCGGCGCCGTCGCCAAGGGCAAGCTGAAGCTCGAGTTCGCCGCGACCCGCATCGGCGAGGTCCAGGACCTGCTGCACACGCCCACTGCGATGGCCGGCGGCGCCGGCGCGATCGCCGACAGCGGCCAGATCAGCTCGAGCACCGCCGGTCTGGTCCACGACACGCTCAAGTCGGCCGACGACGACATCTGGTCGGCATCGCAGATGCTCAACGGCGACGCTGTCCGCAACGACAACGCCGCCTCGCTGACCGCGATTACGTCGTGGGCGCCCGCCCAGATCACGGCGATGGGCACGATCGTGGGACGCATCCCGGCTGGGACGACGCTGCATCACGACGCCGAATACACACTTGGTTTGTTGCGGCAGGCGAAGCAGCGCTCGACGGCGCTGCGCGCGGACCTCGGCTGCAACTGCCTGAGTTCCACCCCCGACCAGTTCGGGCCAGTTCCCTGTGCCGGCTCGTGCTCCCCGCCTCCGAAGCAGGGTCCCGGCGGTACCCCCGGCACAAAGACTCCGGGCTCGACCTCGTCGCGCTCGCCGGCCACCGGCACCGGGCACGGCGTCGGCGGAACCCCGACGACCGTGCCGGTCAGCCCCGGCCCGGGCACCGGTACCGGCCGCGTCACGAACCCGACGCCCGGGGTGAGCGGGTCCGCACATCCGACAGGTCCGGGCGGCTCGATCCTGCCGACCAAGACGCCGGTCGTCGCGCCGAGCTCGCCGCACATATCGCTGCCGAGCCTGCCGAATCTCGGCGGACACTCGGGTTCTGGCTCCGGCCAGACCGGCACGAAGCTGCCTATCAAAGTGACGACCTCGTGCGTGAGCGCCGGGGTCGCGGGTGTCGGTATCACCGTCGGCAACTGCTGACGTCACTGAGCCGCAGTGCCCTGATGAAGTTCTGATGACACCCGCCCAGGTGTCTCAGCGCCTCGATAGCCTGGATGCGTGAGGCCGAAGCCAGGCATTGGCGATCAGGTCGCTCTGCTGCGCAACGTTCCGCTCGACCCTCATGCGGCCGCGTTCTTCGACGTCGACAACACGATGATGATCGGCGCGTCCGTCTATCACTTCGCCAAGGGCCTCGCCGCCCGCAAGTTCTTCGACTGGCGCGACCTGGTCCGCTTCAGCGCGCGGCAATTGCGCCTTCGGGTGCGGGGCGAGAGCCACGACGACCTGCATCGCACCCGCGAATCGGCGCTGGCGTTCATCGCCGGCAAGAACGTCGCCGAGCTCGTCGCGCTGGGCGAGGACATCTACGACGAAGAGATGTCCGATCGCATCTGGTCGGGCACCAACGCACTCGCCCAGGATCATCTCGACCGCGGCCAGCGGGTCTGGCTGGTCACCGCGACCCCGGTCGAGCTGGCCACGATCATCGCCCGCCGCCTGCACCTGACCGGCGCTCTCGGCACCGTCGCCGAGTCATCCAACGGCGTCTACACCGGGCATCTGGTGGGCGAGGTCCTGCACGGCGAGGCCAAGGCGCACGCAGTGCTCGCCCTCGCCGAGCGTGAGGGCCTCGAGCTCGACAAGTGCAGCGCGTACTCCGACTCGATCAACGATGTGCCGCTGCTGTCGATGGTCGGCCACCCGGTCGCCGTCAACCCCGACTCTGCGTTGCGCGCCGAGGCGAAGGCGCGCGGCTGGGAGATCCGCGACTTCCGCACCGGCCGCAAGGCGGCGCTGATCGGCGTCCCGTCCGCCGTCGGGGCGGGCGCGCTCGGCGGCGGTATCGCGGCAGCGATCATCCTCAGGCGGCGCCGGGTGCACCGCCGGGAAGACGCCGCGGAGCAGAATCGGCTGGCTGACCGGTTGCCCGTCAGCATGCGATTGCTCGTGCCCGGCCGCGCATCCTGACCGCCCGCTTCAGCACCCCGCCGCGAGCACGTAGCAGCGCAGCTTGGGCTCGGCCGAGACCTCCGGTGCCCCGACGGCGTTCACGTACGGCGTCCCGACGGCGCCGAGGCCTGGTGCGGCCTCGAGGATCTGCTCGTACATGGCGACATTGCCCGGATCGACGCCGGGTTGGTAGGCCTGCTGGCACACAGCCGGGTCGATGCGCGACACCTTGGCCGGCCCGGCGTGGTCGAGCGCGTCCATGACCAGCGCGTAGGCCGCCGGGTCGATGGTGCCGACGTTGAGGTGCTCGTACAGGTCGGCCGGGCAGATGTCCTGAGTCGAGACATTGGTGATCTGGCCGGCGCCGGTGTGCAACGCCGACGACGAGGTGGCGTCGGTGGAGTTGGGCTGCACGACCTCGTCCGTGTGCGTGAAGATCTCGGTGTACGAGACCCCGCGAAAGGTCTCGGTCCCGCTGTTGAGGGCTGCGATGAACTTTGCTGAGGACCCCTGCTGCCACACCGCCGGCGGGCACTTGGTCTGGTTCGGGACGCAGCCCGACTGCACCGTCGTGCCGTGGTTCGAGCCGGCCATGCCGATCACGTCGTCGACCATCGAGCGGGTATCGGGCCAGAACCGCAGCGCCCATCGCATCGACATGCCGCCCTGGCTGTGGCCGAGGACCGCGATGCGCTCGCCGGCACGCGCGTGCATCGTCCGGATCGAGTAGACGAGATATTCGCCGGCGGTCTGGATGTCGCCGAGCGTGCTGTAGGGCATCGTCACCTGGCACCACGGCCGGTGCTGCGCGGTGAACGCGCGCTCGTAGTTCCACGAGTAGTTCTGGGTCGCGGTGACCCCGGTAGCCGGGTTCAGCAGCACCGGCTCGAGCTTCGATCCGGCCAGCGTCCCGTAGCACCTCAATGCCGCCGCGAGCTTGGCGTGCGGGACGCTCAGCGCCGGGCCCGGACGGTTGAGCGGTGCGTATTGCCCGGTGCCGGCAGCCTCGACTCTCGCCGGGGCAGGAGCCGCACCGGCGGGTTGCTGGAGCTGGAGCACCCCTGAAAGGCCGATCAATGCCGCGACCGCGATGACCAACGTGCGAGGATTCATACCGATATCAACGATCAAGATCCCGATGTGTCACGGCGCACGATGACGTCCGCGGTCATAGTCGTCTCAGCCCGCGCACGTGACGATTGACGCGTGCGAGGCTCGCGATGACGATTGCTGCAGCGTGGACGGGGACTCCCGCAGCGCGGCTGCGCTTCGTGCGCGCGTCGACCGTCCTGCTCGCCGCGCTGGCCGGAGGGTTGATCGTTTCACTGGCCCGGTGGGGGGTCGACTGGCCCGCTCAGGAGTTCCGGGCGTGGATCGCCGGCCACGACGGCCTGTCGGTCTGGACGTTCCGCTGGTACGGCGGGTCGGCGTTGCCGGGCTACAGCGTGCTGTATCCGCTGGTGACGGCGGCGTTCCACAGCGGCGAACTCGGCGCGGCCGTGGTCGGCGTCGCGGCGTGCGCCGGCGCGGCCTGGGCGGCGTCGCGCCTGGCTGCCGGCCTGACCTTCCGTCGCCAGCTGCTGTTCGGGCTCGCGGTCGTGGTCAGCGCCTGCGAGGACCTGCTGCTCGGCGAGGTTCCATTCCTGCTCGGCTCGGCGTTCGCGGTAGCGGCGTTCGCCGCGGTACTGACCCGCCGGCCGTGGCCGGTGACGGCACTGCTGAGCTGTCTCGCATCGCTCGCCAGCCCGCTGGCGGGCTTCTTGCTGCTGATCCTCGCGCCCGCGGTTGCGACCTCACTGGGCTGGCGCCGCGCAGCTGCTCTTTCCGGCGGGCTCGCCGGGTCGGCCGTGGCGCTGGTCGTCGGTGGTGCGAGCGGTCCGTTCCCGTGCCCGTGGCAGACCTTCGCCGGTGTGGCCGTGTTCTGCGTCGCGATCCCGTTCATCGTTCCGGCCAAGCACCACGCGATGCGCGTCTTCGCGGCGTGCTACCTGGCCTTCGACATCGTCGCGTTCCTGGTGCCGAACCCGATCGGCGGTAACGTCGCGCGGCTGGCGAAGATGATCCTCGTCCCGCTGGCGTGTTACTTCCTGTCGACGCGGGGTGCCCGCGCGCTGCTGTCGGCGGCGCTGGTCGTTCTCGTCGGCGTCATGAAACCTGCGGCCGAGTTCACCACCGCGCTGCGGGCGAGCGCGCTCGACCCGACCCACAACGCGAGCTATTACACCGGCTTGCTCGCCTACCTCGGCCATCAGCCCAATCCGCCCGGACGGCTCGAGATCCCGTTCACGAAGGGGCACTGGGAGGCGTACTTCGTCGCGCGGCAGTACCCCATCGCGCGAGGGTGGGAGCGGCAGTCGGACCTGCAGTACAACAACGTGCTCTACCACCCGCTGACGGCGGACAGCTATCGACATTGGCTCGACGACAACGCCGTCGACATCGTCGCCCTGCCCCGCGCCCCGATCGACTACGGCGGCATGGCCGAGGCAACGTTGCTGCAGCACCCGCCCGGTTATCTGATCCCTGCGTGGCACGACGCGAACTGGCAGGTGTGGCGCGTCGCGAACCCGACGCCGCTCGTCACCGGGGCAGCCACCCTCGCCGACGAGGACGCGTCGTCGCTGACGCTGCAGTTCCAGCACCCGGGACCGGCGATCGTCCGGATGCGGGCGTCGAAGCTGTGGTCGACCGATCAGTCCGACGGGTGTGTCGGCGCGACCCGCCAGGGGTGGCTCGTCGTCCGGTCCGCGCACGCCGGCAGCGTCGAGGTGTCCGCGCGGCTGAACGCGTCGCTGCTCGTCGGCACGTCGCCCTGCCGTCCGTAAGTCGCCGCTAGCGCCAGATCGAGCGGCGCTGGGCGAGCAGTCGGTACAGCGTCGCCTGGATCGTTTCGCGGACGGTGTCGGTCGTCTCGAACACTTCGACGGGGTCGGCGGCGTCCAGACCGCTCGTGTCGATCGGCTCGCCGAATTCGAGGTACCACTTGCTGGGCAGCGGGACGAGGCCGAGCGGGCCGAGCCACGGGAAGGTCGGCGTGAGCGGGAAGTAGGGCAGGCCCAGCAGCCGTGCGAGTAGCGAGGCGTTGCCGAGCACCGGGTGGATCTCCTCGGAGCCGACGATCGACACCGGCACGATCGGCGCGCCCGCGGTGATCGCGCTACGGACGAAGCCGCCGCGTCCGAAGCGGCGCAACTCGTAGCGGTCGCGGTAGTTCTTGCCGATGCCCTTGAAGCCTTCGGGCCAGACGCCGACCAGTTCGCCGGCCCGCAGCAGCCGGTCGGTGTCGGCGGGGCAGGCGAGCGTGGCTCCGGCGCGGCGGGCGAGGGTGCCTGCGCCCGGCGTCCCGAAGAGCAGGTCGGCGGCGAGCGGGCGCAGATACCGCGCGTTGGGATGTTCGAGCCGTACTGCAACCGAAGTCATCGCGGCATCGAGTGGCCACAGTCCGCCGGCGTGGTTGGCCACGAGGAGGGCCGCGCCGGTGTCCGGCACGTTCTCGATGCCGTTGACCTCGACGCGGAACCACTTCTCGTACAGCGTGCGCAGCGCCGGCAGCGCGAGCGTCTCGGCAAACTCCTTGTCGAAGCCGAACTCGTCGACCTCGTAACTGCCCTCGAGCCGGCGACGGACGAAGGCGAGCCCGTCCGCCAGACGCCGTTCCCACCCGGGTGCAGTGGTCGGAACAACCTCGGGGACGCGTGCCGGTGTGGGCAGCGAAGTCGACAACCTGCCCATCGCCGGACGGATGCGGGCGGGGGCGACGTCGCGGGGTGGTGTCCGGCGCGTGCAACGGCACGACGACGCCCTCGTCCTCGCCGCTCACGAATGCGCTCCGACCAGATGCTGCACTCCCGCCAGCGCGGCCGCGGCGAGCGGGCCGGGGCCAGAGCGTGGACCGCGGGAGCGAAGGTGCGCATAGAGGGCTTCGATGGCCGTGTAGCGCGGGTCGTAGCCGAGCTCGTTGTGCAGGCGGGTCGTGTCAGCGACCGGGCTGTACTGCAGCAGCGGCGCGAGGTCGCCGACGAGCGCGGGCGGCACGCCGAGACGCAATCGTCCGGCCAGCCGCAGTGCTTGGACGAGCGTGACGATGCCGTCGCCGGCGACGTTGATCGCGCCGGACACACGCAACCGCACGGCACGCGTCACCGCGTGGACGGCGTCGTACTCGTGCAGCAGTTGCAGCCGCGGGTCGAAGCCGAGCACCGTCGGGGCAATCGGATGGTCGAGGTAGCGGGCCACCCAGCTGTCGGCTGTCGGTCCGACGACGGCGGCCAGGCGCAGCGTCGTGACGGTGACCTCCGGACGACGTCGGGCGAAGGCCCGCAGCGCGGCGTCGGCTTCGGCAGCCACGCGCGCCGACTGGTTCGACGGACTGCGAGCCGGACCGCTCGACTCGGCGAACACCGCCGGATCGTGACGCGACGCGCCGTAGACCTCGGTGCTGGTCGTGGCGACCAGCCGATTCAGCCCCCGCGCCCATTCGCACGCGGCGAGCAGGCCGGTCGTGTCGGCGCCGGTATAGGTGTGCACGACGCTGTCCGCACCGGCCTGATCGATCAGCGTTGCGATCAGGGGGTGCGCGATGTCGGCGCGCACGAATTCGGCGCGGCCGAGCGCCGGGGCGTCCGGACGGGGCGGGATCGTGTCAACGCCGATGATGCGAGTGACCGAGCGGTCGTCAGCCAGGCGCGCTGCGACGCGCGCTCCGAGAGACCGGCCGACACCGGTCACGAGAACGACTCTCGCCATGACGGCGGACGAGCGGTTCGGCTACTTCTTGTTGCGCCGCTGGACGCGGGTCTTCTTCAGCAGCTTGCGGTGCTTCTTCTTCGCCATCCGCTTACGCCGCTTCTTGATGACAGAACCCATGAATGCCAAACCTCAATCGAGTCGACTACCGACCACCCAGCCTACCTGCAGTGGAAGGGACGCTGGAACGCAACCAAGAAGTCCGGCCACCACGCAGGCTCAAGCCGACGAGCCCCGCAGGGCGAGGAGGCTTCGAGCCGACCCGCCCGCCGTCGAAGCGAGCTTGCGATTTCGGCCGCAGGATGGACCCGAACGAAGTGAGCGGGCCAGATCAGGCGACCCGACGGGATTTAACCGGCTTCGATGAACGCTGCCCGCAGGTAGTCGTGCACCGCCTTCTCCGGGACGCGGAACGAGCGCCCCACGCGCACAGCGGGCAGATCGCCGCTGTGCACCATGCGATAGACGGTCATCTTCGACACGCGCATGACCGCGGCGACTTCCGCGACCGTGAGGAATTTGACCTCGGCGAGGGCAGGGTCGACCGGACGAGGCACATCGTTGCCCTCGTTCGCGGTCCCCTTCTTGGCGGACGGACTCATGGTTCACCGACACTCTCGGCACGTGTCGGTGCGTCGGCTTCCCCTCCGACGACGGGACACGCACGTGCTGTATGAAGATTAGCGGTACTGGTGGGGCGGATGCGATAGCTGTACCCCACCTGAACGCTGACTAAGCGGCGCAATGCACCGTTCGTCCTGATTGTCCCCAATATTGGTGGCGTCAATCCTTGGCGCCGAGCTCCGCGCTGCGCAGCGCAGCGGCCTCGATGGCCGCAAGTAGGGCCGCGCGCACCCCGTGCACCTCGAGTTCGCGGATCGCCGAGATCGTCGTCCCGCCCGGGCTGGTGACCGCTTCACGCAACTGCACCGGGTGCTCACCGGAGTCGCGCAGCATCTTCGCCGACCCGATCGCGGTCTGCACGATCAGCTCGGCGGCCAGCGTGCGCGGCAGGCCGAGCAGGATGCCCGCGTCGATCATCGCCTCGACGAGGTAGAAGAAGTACGCGGGCCCGGAACCCGACAGCGCCGTGACGGCGTCCAGCTGGGCCTCGGGGACGCGCACGACCCGTCCGACCGACCCGAGCAGCGCCTCGGCGGTCTCCAGGTGCGTCTCGGACGCGTGGGTGCCGCCTGACACGGCGGTCATCGCCTCATCGACCAACGCCGGGGTGTTGGGCATGCACCGCACCACGGGCACACCGTCCGGCAGCCGTGAACTGATCTTGGACGTCGTGATGCCGGCGCACACCGAGACGATCAGGTGATCGGGTCCGACAACGGGGGCCAGTTCGGCCAGCAAAGCGTCGATGTCCTGCGGCTTCACCGCCAGAACGAGCGTGCGCGCGACAGCCGCGCCCTCGGCAACGTCCAGCGCCTTCACCCCGTAGGTGTCGGCGAGATAGCGGGCGCGCTCGGGGTGCTTCTCGCAGACCACGATGTCGGACGCGTCGCGCTCGCCACGCAACAGCCCGCTGAGCAGGGCCTCGCCGATCTTGCCGCCGCCGAGCAAGCCGATGGTGTCCATAGCTGTCAGCCTTTCGATACCAGGGAACGCGCGAAGAACACGATGTTCGCGGGTCGCTCGGCCAGGCGTCGCATCAAATACCCGTACCACTCGCCGCCGTAGGGCAGATAGATGCGCACGGTGTGGCCGGCCTCGGCAAGTCGACGCTGCTCGTTGGGGCGGATTCCGTAGAGCATCTGCAGCTCGAAGTCTTTGCCGACCTGCTTGCCGTGGAAGGCCGCCCGTTCGATGCCGATCTCGATCAGCCGCGGGTCGTGGGTGGCCAGCATCGGATAGCCGTCCCCGGCCATCAGGATGTTCGCGCAGCGCACGTACGACAGGTCGACATCGAGCGGCTTCTGGAACGCGACCGAGGCCGGCTCCTTGTAAGCGCCCTTGCACAGGCGCACGCGGCTGCCCGAAGTCGCCAGGTGGCGGCAGTCGCTCTCGGTGCGTTGCAGGTAGGCCTGCACGACGGCCGCGGTCGCGGGGAAGTCGGCGCGGACGTCGCCGAGGATGCCGAGCGTCGAGTCGGTCGTCGTGTGGTCCTCGGCGTCGAGGGTGACGGTCGCGCCGACCGCGTCGGCCGCCGCGCAGATCTCGCGAGCGTGCTCGAGCGCGATCTTCTCGCCGTCCGCGCCGAGCGCCTGCCCGACGGCACTGAGCTTCACACTGACCTCGACGCGTGCGGTCAACGGCGCGAGCCGCTCGGCCAATCCGTCCTGCTGTAACGCGGCCAGCAGTTCGCGGTAGGCCGCGACGACCGCGTCGGCCTGCTCGCGGTCGGTGGTGTCCTCGCCGAGGTGGTCGAGCGTGACCGTGAGGCCGTCCTTGACGAGCGTGCCGGTCGCCTCGACCGCGGCGTCGGTCGTGGCACCGCCGACGTAACGACGCACGACGTCGCGCGAGACCGGCGCGTTGGTCACCAGCTTCTCGACGCGCTTACTACGTGAGGCCGCCAGGATCGACGAACGGAGCAGTCCTTCCATACTGGACAGGTTACGGACGCTGCGCTCTACGGATGCGAGAGCCAGTCGAGTCGACGCAGGATCACGCCTTCGCGCAGCGCCCACGGACACAGCTCGAGCACGTCGACATCGAGTGCGTCCATCGCGGCTGCGGCCACGACCGCGCCGGCCAGCGTCTGATGTGCGCGAGCGACGCTGACGCCGTCCAGTTCGGCGAGGTCGGACGATCCCATCCGCGAGATGAACGCGGTGATCTGCGCGAGCCCATTGCGGTTCAGCAGTCGCTCGACGCGGGGACCGGCCGAGCTCGGCGCGGCACCGGCGAGGCGTGCGAGCGTGCGGAACGTCTTGCTGGTGGCGACGACGCGGTCGGGCGTCCCGACTGCGAGCAGCTTGCGCGCAGGTGCTGCGAGCTGGTCGTCGATGTAGTCGCGCAACCCGGCCACCGAATCCTTGCCCGGCGGGTCGTCGTGGAAGTGATCGCGGGTCAACCGGGCCGCACCGAGCGGCAGCGACAGCGCGACTTCGGGATCCTCGTCGCCGCCGGCAGCGAGTTCGAGCGAGCCACCGCCGATGTCGAGGCTGATCAGGGTGCCCGCGCTCCAGCCCAACCACCGGCGGACGGCGAGGAACGTCAGCCGCGCCTCGTCCTCACCACTGAGCACCTGAAGGTCGACACCGGTCTCCCTGGCGACTCGCCGCAGCACCTTGTCGCTGTTGTTGGCATCGCGAACCGCGGACGTCGCGAACGCGAGGATGTCGTCGCACTTGAGCGCGGTGGCCTGTTTGCGTGCGTCGGCCACGGCTCGGACGAGTGCGGCTTCGCCTTTGCTGTTGAGGTTTCCGTGCTTGTCGATGTGCTCGGCAAGGCGCAACTCGCTCTTGTCCGAATGCTGCGGCGTGGGCTCGGCACCGCGATGCGCGTCGACCACCAAGAGATGAACTGTGTTCGAACCGACGTCCAGAACACCGAGCCGCATGCACTCACACTATGCGGGCGACTATTACGCTGCACCGCATGGCGGATGTCATTACCGAGGTGTCGCTCGACTTTCCCCGCGAGTGGATCGAGTTCCAGGATCCTGCCGACTCCGCGCATTGGATCCGCGCCGACCTCACGTGGCTGTGCTCGCGGTGGACGTGCATCTTCGGCAAGGGCTGCCACGGCACGGTCACGGGTCAGGCAAGCACGGGCTGCTGCAACCACGGCGCGTACTTCACCGACAAGGACGATGAGAAGCGCACGCGCAAGTGGGCCGAGAAGCTCACCCCGGACGACTGGCAGTTCTACTCGAAAGGCCACAAGGGCGGAAAGCTGCGCTTCTCCGAGCGTGCCGAGGAGGACGACGAAAACCGCCGCAAGACGCGCACGGTCGATGGCGCATGCATCTTCGCCAATCGTGAGGATCACCCTGGCGGCATCGGATGCGCGCTGCACGCCTACGCCCTGCGCATCGGCAAGAACCCGGTCGAGACCAAGCCGGAGGTTTGCTGGCAGCTGCCTGTGCGACGCGAACAGGAGTGGATCGATCGTCCGGACGGGACGCGCATCCTGCGCAGCGAGATCCAGGAGTTCGACCGCCGCGGCTGGGGTGAGGGCGGCCATGACCTCGACTGGTACTGCACGAGTTCGCCAGAGGCGCACGTCGGCGGCGAGCCGATGTACCTGTCGTACTCCGCCGAGCTCATCGCGTTGATCGGCGAGCCTGCCTACAACGAACTCGCCCGCGTAGCCCACGACCGGCTCAAGCTCGGCCTGGTCGCCGTCCACCCCGCGACCGCAGCCGCCAACGAACGCTGATCTTTTCAACGCGTCAACTACGCGGCAATGACAACTAGCGTTGCCGGAATGGCAAACGATGACGTGCTGTCGGGCGTGGGCGAACGGTTGCGCGAGCTGCGCAAGCGGCAGCAGGTGACGTTGGCGGTGCTGGCCGAACTCACCGGCATCTCGACGAGCACACTGTCGCGACTCGAATCCGGCGGTCGCCGTCCCACACTCGAGTTGCTCCTCCCGCTGGCGCAGGCGTATCAGGTGTCGCTCGACGAACTCGTCGGCTCACCGCCTACCGACGATCCCCGAATCCAGGCAACGCCGGTGACCCGTGACGGCATGACGATGCTGCCGCTGACCAACCGACCGGGTGGCGTCCGCGCGTACAAGCTGATCATCCGCCGCCGGACCGATCGCACTCGCGCGGCTCACGAGGGCTACGAATGGCTCTTCGTGCTGGACGGGCGACTGCGGCTGCTGCTCGGGGAGCACGACCTCGTGCTGGGACCCGGCGAGACGGCCGAGTTCGACACCCGCACGCCGCATTGGTTCGGCTGCGCGGAGCGGCGTTCGGTCGAGGTGCTGAGCCTGTTCGGTCCGCAGGGCGAGCGGATGCACCTGCGCGCACGGCCGAAGCGCCGCGCCAGTTCCTAGCTCACGCCCCAGCGCGCCTTGGCCCGCTTGCGGTAACTCGGCCCGAATCCGTACAGAACGATGTAACGCGGGATCGCCGGCACCTCGGCTTCGACGATCTTGCGGCGGTCGGCGTCGAGACCGTCGATGAGCCAGTTGCCTTCTTCGGCGAGCTTGGGCAGGCTCTTCGGCTTGATGTTGTGCTGCTGGTCCCAGCGATGCCAGTCGCGTTGTGTGATCGACTCGGCAACCACCGGCATCATCTCGTTCTCTTCGCGCTCGAGGTGCGGGTAGAGCACGGCGCTGAGCTGGTCGAGCGCGGTCAAGGTCTCGACGCGATCGGCGTCGCTGCCCGTGGACGTCCAGCGCGCGACGGTCTGAGCGAACTCGTCCATCGCCGGGATCACTTGCTTGTGATCGGCGTCCATCACTGCGAGCAGGTCACGCGCTGCGGGGTTCTTCTCGAGCACCATCGGGTACAGGCCGTCGTCCTCGCCGGCGTGGTGTGCGTGCAGAAACTCCATCATCCAGGCCGCGTGTGCGCCGAGCGCTGCGCGCTGTTCGGGGCCCGGACGTGCGTCGCTGAGCGCGGCGCGCAGCCGAGCGAGATCGCGGCGCAGCGCGGTGTGGACGATCCCCATCATCCGGGTGTCGGCCGGACCGTTCATGTCGTGTTTCATGCCGAGGCCCCTCCCCTAGGGTCAGACCTCGAACTTGTACCCCAGACCACGAACGGTGACAAGGTACTTCGGGTTGCCCGGGTCGGGCTCGATCTTGGCGCGCAGCCGCTTGACGTGGACGTCGAGAGTCTTGGTGTCGCCGACGTAGTCGGAGCCCCAGACCCGGTCGATCAGCTGACCGCGAGTGAGCACGCGGCCGGCGTTGCGCAGCAAGAGCTCGAGCAGGTCGAACTCCTTCAGCGGCATGTTGACCGAGCGCCCGTCGACCGAGACCGTGTGCCGCTCGACGTCCATCCGCACCGGGCCGGCCTCGACGGTGTTGGTGATCAGCTCGTCCGGTTCGCCGCCGCGGCGCAGCACCGCGCGTACCCGGGCGATCAGCTCGCGCGACGAGAACGGCTTGGTCACGTAGTCGTCGGCGCCGAGTTCGAGGCCGACCACCTTGTCGACCTCGGTGTCGCGCGCGGTGACCATGATGATCGGCACCTTCGAGCGGTTGCGCAGTTCGCGGCAGACCTCGGTGCCGGACAGCCCGGGCAACATCAGGTCGAGCAGAACGAGATCGGCGCCCGAGCGGTCGAAGCTGGTCAGCGCCTCCGGACCGGTCGCGGCGATCTCGACCTCGTAGCCCTCACGCCGCAGCATGTAGGACAACGCGTCGGAAAACGATTCCTCGTCCTCGACAACGAGTACCCGCGTCATGGGCGGCGTCCTTCCCCGGACCGTCACTGGCTCCGAGTGCGGACTGTCCCGTACGGGAATGAACGCGAGGTAGCCGGATGGTGAACGTCGACCCTTCACCCACTGTGCTCTGCACCGCAACCGTCCCGAGGTGGTTGGTGACGATGTTCTTGACGATGGCCAGGCCCAGCCCGGTGCCGCCGGTCGCGCGCGATCGCGCGGGGTCGACGCGGTAGAACCGCTCGAAGATCCGGTCGACGTCGGCGTCGGCGATGCCGAGTCCCTGGTCGGTGACCGAGATGTCGACCGTCGGCCGGGCCTGATGGTCGCTGCTGGCGACGGCGGCCACGAGCACGCGCGTCCCGGTCGGGCTGTACGCGACCGCGTTGTCGACAAGGTTGGAGACGGCGGTGATCAACTGGCTCTCGTTGCCGCGCACCGACAGCGTGTAGTCGCGCATCTTGACCTTGACCGTGATGTCGCGCTGCTCGGCGGCCAGCCGCACGCGGTCGGTCGCCTCGAGCAGCAGGCGCGCGACCTCGACCTCCTCCGCGCCCGGCATCGGGTCGGCGCCCTGGACGCGGGAGAGCTCCATGAGTTCCTGGACGAGCCGCGCGAGACGCGTGCTCTCGTGCTGCATGCGCGCAGAGAACCGGGCGACCGCGTCCGGGTCGTCGGCTGCCTCCTGGACGGCCTCGGCCAGCAGCGTGAGCGCGCCGACCGGCGTCTTGAGCTCGTGCGAGACGTTTGCGACGAAGTCGCGGCGCACCGCTTCGAGGCGGCGGTGCTCGCTCATGTCGGTGAGCAGCAGCCCGACCGCGCCGACGCGGCGGTCCTCGACGACCAGCGGCACGGCTTCGACCGCGAGCGCGATCGGTTCGCGTCCGAGCCGGCCGATGGGCAGCTCGACGATGCGGGACTGGTGGCTGCTGGTCGCGCGGGCCCGGTCGGCGAGCTCGGCCAGGTCGGGAAACGAGAGCCGGTCGATGTCGACGATGTTCATCGCGTTCGCTGCCGGGTTGAGCAGCACGACGCGGTCGTCGGCATCGAGCACGATCACGCCCTGGTCGAGCGCCTCGACGACGAGCGACGACAGCGGCTGGGCCGCCGAGTACACCGGCCGCGGCCGCGGCGGCGGCACCGGCGCCGTGTTGCGGCGCGTCATCACGACGACGAGAGCCACGGCGAGCGCGACGGCGACCACGCCGAGCACGATGCCGGTGATGAGCACGGCTGCGATGGTACTTTTCGCCGCCGCGATGTTCGCGCCGGCGACTACTTCTTGCCCTGGTTGGCGACCGCTTCGATGGCGTCGGCGGCGGCCGCGGGGTCGAGGTACTCGCCGGGCTTCGTGGGCGTGAGCGTCGCGGCGTCGAGGTCGTAGACGCAGCGGGATGCCGGTCGGGATGTTCAGCGCGACAACGGCCTCGTCCGACAGTCCGTCCAGATGCTTGACCATCGCGCGCAGCGAGTTGCCGTGTGCGGCGACCAGCACGGTGCGGCCCAGCCGCAGGTCGGGGACGATCGCGTCGTACCAGTACGGCAGCAGCCGCTCGACGACGTCCTTGAGGCATTCGGTGCGCGGGACGGACTCGAGCAGGTCGGCGTAGCGCACGTCGTTGACCTGGCTGAACTCGTCGTCGTCGGCGAGCGGCGGCGGCGGCTGGTCGTACGAGCGGCGCCAGAGCATGAACTGCTCGTCACCGAACTCGTCGCGCACCGCGGCCTTGTCCTTGCCCTGCAGCGCGCCGTAGTGCCGCTCGTTGAGCCGCCACGACCGCCGCACCGGCAGCCAGTGCCGGTCGGCGACGTCGAGCGTGATGTTCGCAGTGCGGATCGCCCGGCGCAGCAGCGAGGTGTGCACCACCTCGGGCAGCGATGCCGGCCTCGACGAGCAGTTCGCCGCCGCGACGCGCCTCTGCTTCGCCGGCCGCGGTGAGGTCGACGTCGACCCACCCGGTGAACAGGTTCTTCTTGTTCCAGTCGCTCTCGCCGTGGCGGAGCAGGATCAGAGTCGGCACGTGCTCATTCTGCCGGGTGGGCGTCGGGCCGCTGGGCGAAGTGCCGGAACGCCTGCAGGTTGGCCAGCGACTCGTTGTTCTTCACCCGCCACGCCCACTCGCGTTTGATGGACGACCCGAAGCCGAGTTCGAGTAGCGCATTGAACGATCCGTCCGCGTATTCGAGGACGGACCCGAGCACGCGGTCGAGCTCGTCCGGGGTCACCGCGGCGAGCGGGATACGTCCGGCGAGATAGACGTCGCCCGCGCTGTCGATCGCCCACGAGACGCCGTACATTCGCACGTTGCGTTGCAGCAGGAACTCGTAGACGCCGGCGCGGTTCTCGTCCGGCCCGCGCATGACGAACGCCTGCACTTCGAGCGCGTGCGCGCCGACCACGAGCCAGCATGCAGTCTTCAATCGCTTCTCGCCGGGCAGTGCGACGACGAAACGGTCGACCGAGTCGCGCTCGAAATCGAGCTCGAGATCGATCAGGGTCGACTCGATCACGTCGCGGGGGTCGGTCATGCGCGAGCCTCCTGGTAAGCGTGCACGAGCTCGTCCGTCGTGCGGTCCCACGAGAACAGCTCGGCATGCGCCCGCGCAGAGCCGGCGAGCCGGCGCAGGTCGTCCGGGTTTCGTAACAGGTCGCCGATGACCTTGGCCCACTGCTCCGGGTCGTGCCCGTCGATGAGGATTCCGGAGACGCCGTCGCGTACCGCGGTCGGCAGCCCGCCGACCGCTGCTGCGACGACCGGGGTGCCGCAGGCCTGCGACTCGAGGGCGACAAGTCCGAACGATTCGTTGTAGCTGGGGACGACGGTGAGGTCTGCCGCCCGGTAGTACGCCGCGAGTGTGGCCGGGGCGGCGGGCGGGACGAAGTGCACCGAGTCGGCGATGCCCAGGTCGCGGGCCAGATCGGCCAGCCAGGTGGGGTCGGCCAGCCCGGATCCGCTCGGGGCGCCGACGACCGCAACGTGCACCGGCCGTTCGTGGGCGAGGCGGGCAGCCGCCCGCAGCAGCACGTCCGGGGCCTTCAGCCGTTGAATGCGGCCGACGAACAGCAGCAGCGGTGCCTCGGGGTCGAAACCGAGCGCGGTCCGTGCGGCGGCGCGGTCGCCGGGGATGAACACGTCGAGGTCGACGCCGGGCGCGATGGTCTGCACCTTGGCGGGGTCGGCGTCGTAGTGCTCGATGAGCTGGTTCGCCTCGTCGGCGGTGAAGGTGATCAGGCGGTCGGCCTCGGCGACGACCTGCTCCTCGCCGATCACGCGAGCGCGCGGCTCGGGCGAATCGCCTTCGGCCAGCAGGGAGTTCTTCACCTTGGCCAGGGTGTGCGCACTGTGCACGAGCGGAACGCCGCCAGCGATCGCGCACCAGCCAGCCGACCTGGCCGGACAGCCAGTAGTGCGAGTGCACGATGTCGTACCAGCCGGGCTCATGGAACGCCTCGGTGCGCAGCACGCCGGCGGTGAAGGCGCACAGCTGGGCCGGCAGATCGTCCTTGGCGAGCCCTTCGAACGGTCCGGCGGTCACGTGGCGCACCAGCACGCCAGGCGCCAGCTCGACGACCGGCGGCTGCTCGCTGTGCGGTCGCGCGCGTGAAGATCTCGACGCCGATGCCACGCGCGGCAAGACGCTTCGCGGTCTCGACGATGTAGACGTTCATGCCGCCGGCGTCGCCGCCCCCGGGCGGGTCGAGCGGGGACGTGTGGACGCTGAGCATCGCGACCCTGCGGATGTCTCCCACACTTCGATAATGCCGCAGCGGCAGGATGGGGCCATGCGCGGAGTTGCTGTGGTCACCGGAGCGTCGAGCGGAATAGGCGCGGCGACCGTGCGCCGGTTGTCGGCCGAGGGGTTCGAGGTTGTCGCCGCGGCGCGCCGGCGTGAGCGTCTCGACGAGCTCGCCGCGGCCGTCCCGAACGTGCGCGCGGTGACGCTGGACGTGACCGATCCGGAGTCGGTGGCCGAGCTCGCCGGGTCGCTCGACGACGTCGCCGTGCTGGTGAACAACGCCGGCGGCGCGATCGGCACCGAGACGATCGAGACCGTCCGATCCTGCCGACTGGCAGGCGATGTACGAGACGAACGTCATCGGCGTGCTGCGCGTGACGCAGGCGTTGTTGCCGGCGCTCGAACGCGGCACGGGCGGGCACGTCGTGGTCACCGGCTCGATCGCCGGCCATCTCGTGTACGAGGGCGGCGGCGGGTACACCGCGGCCAAGCACGGCGCCGCCGCGCTGGTCGAGACGCTGCGGCTGGAGTTGAACGGCCGTCCGGTACGGGTCACCGAGGTGGCGCCGGGAATGGTGCAGACCGACGAGTTCTCGCTGGTGCGCTTCCGCGGCGATCAGGCCGCGGCCGACAGGGTGTACGCCGGCGTCGACGCGCCGCTCACCGCCGACGACATCGCCGACTGCATCGCGTTCGCGGTGACTCGTCCGGCGCACGTGAACATCGATCTACTCGTCGTGAAGCCGATCGCGCAGGCGGCGCCGCACAAGGTGCACCGCACTTAGAGGGTGACGCCCGTGAGGTGCGCTTCGGGACGGAGCCGGATGCCGAATCTGGCCTCGACGCCGTCGCGGATCTCGCGGGCCAGCGTCAGCAGCTCCTCGGTCGTGGCGCCTCCGCGGTTGGTGAGTGCGAGCGAGTGTTTGGACGAGACCCGCACGCGTCCCGTCCCGTAGCCCTTGCCGTAGCCGGCGTTCTCGATCAGCCAGCCGGCGGACAGCTTCATCTGCCCGTCGACGACGAAGTGGGGGCAGCCGGCCGGCACGGCGTCCGGCGCGACGAACGGGTTGACGAAGAACGAGCCGGCGCTCCACGTGTCGTGATCGTGAGGATCGAGCAGCATCCCCTTGCTGCGGCGCAGTTCGAGCACGACCTCGCGTAGATCGGCGGACGGCACGCGCGTGCCCGGCTCGACACCGACGCGGCGCGCGACCTCGAGGTAGCGCACCGGTGGTGCGAGCGGTGAGGACGGCAGCGCGAACGTCACGGCGAGAACCACGTAGCGGTCGGTGTGTTTGAACGCGCTCGTGCGGAAGCCGAACTCGGCACGTTCGGGCGCCCAGTCGTCGATCGTGTCGGTGTCCCGGTCGTACACACGCAGTCGGGTGATCGTCTCGGCAACCTCGTTGCCGTATGCGCCGACGTTCTGGATCGGCGTCGCGCCGGTCAGGCCCGGGATTCCCGACATCGCCGCGAGACCCGACCATTGCGCGTCGACGCTCTGTTGTACGAGGTCGTCCCAGACGACGCCGGCCTGCGCGGTGACCTCGTCGCCGTCGCGCTCCACGCCGGGGGAGCGGACGAGCACGACCACGCCCGGCCAGCCGGAGTCGGCGACAACGAGGTTCGATCCGCCGCCGACGATGAGCACGGGCTCGTGGGCTGCGTCGGCCGAGCGCACCGCGTCGACGAGTTCGTCGGCAGACGACGCCGTCACCACGCGCGCCGCGGGTCCGCCGAGTCGCATCGTGGTCAGGTCGGACAGCGCAAGCTGCGCGAGCGGCTTATCCCTGGACACGGCGCTCGACGCTACCCTGGCGCGTTGTGGCCAAGCGGTACGCGGCCGGTCGCGCACGCGCGCTCGGCATCCCGACCCGCGGCACGACCAACCCGAATCGGCTGCGACGGATGGACAACTGGATTGCAGCCGTCCTCGGTGCACACCTACGCGCGGCGAGCGATCCGCTGGTGGTCGATCTCGGGTACGGCGCGACGCCGGTGACCGCGGTCGAGCTGACCGCCCGGCTGGCCCGGGTGCGTGCGGACGTTCGCGTCGTGGGGGTCGAGATCGACGCGGAGCGCGTCGCTGCCGCGATGCCGGCCGCCGATCCCCCTCGGCTGACCTTCCGCAGTGGTGGCTTCGAGCTGGCCGGGTTGCGTCCGGCGCTCGTGCGCGCCGCGAATGTGCTGCGGCAGTACGACGAGCCGGCCGCGCTGCAGGCGTGGGACACGGTGCGCGCCAATCTCGCTGTGGGCGGTCTGCTCGTCGAGGGCACGTGTGACGAGATCGGGCGCCTCGGGTCGTGGGTGCTCCTCGATGGCGATGGACCGCGCTCGCTCACGCTGGCCGCCAAGATCGAGACGCTCGAACGGCCGGCGGAGTTCGCCGAGCGGTTGCCAAAGGCGCTGATCCACCACAACGTGGCGGGGACGTCGATCCACCGGTTCCTGCGCGACCTGGACGCGGCGTGGGAAGCAGCGGCGCCCCTGTCGACCTTCGGCCCGCGGCAGCGCTGGATCGCGACCTGCCGAGCGCTCGACTATCCCGTCGACACGACCCGGGCACGCCACGGCGAGGTGACCGTCCCGTGGTGGGTGGTCTCTTAGCCCAAGGCGCGTACCGCGCGTCCGGCTGCCCCGCCGTCGTTGAGCGTCCCCAAGCCGAGCTTCGTGCGCTCGGACAAGGACGTGTGCAGGTGCCGGGTGACGTCGGTCATCAACCTGGTGGTGCCGATGCCGGACATCATGCGCTGCACGGTCGCGCCGGTCGTCCCTGGATAGGAGATCAACTGGCGGTAGCCGGACCACGCCGCCACCGCCGCACAGTGCCGCAACAGCGCTCGACCGACGCCGAGACGTTGCCACTGGTCTTCGACAAGCATCGAGATCTCCGCGCTGCTGAACGTGTGGATGGAGTCGCGGACGATTCGGGCGACGGCGACCACGCGGCCGTTGTCGGTCGTAGCAATGAAGCTCAGCGGGTCGCGCATGTGCCCGTCCAGCACGGCGATCGCGGGCGGACGGCCACCGGTGCGGTAACGGTCCAACAGCGACTTGGGCGAGCAGCGGCCGTGCATCAGCGCGGACCCTGGCAGGTCGTTCGTCCGCGCGCCGCGCACTGTCAGCGGCGTGCCATCGACGTACAACAGCCATGGTGCGCGCAGGTTGTCGGTGGGATCAGTCTCGGGCATCTGATCACGATCTGTCGTGAGTGTTGCGCGCAGGTGACGGTGACGTCGCCACTGGTGAAACTCGTGCCGATCAGCACAGTTGTAACGGACGCCATGTGTGCGAATCCGGTTCAGTCTCCGGAGACGAGGTCCGTCACCAGGGCTCGCACTCGACACTCGATCTCGTCCCGCACGCGTCGCACTACGGCGAGGTCCTTTCCCGCCGGATCTTCGAGGTCCCAGTCCTCGTAACGCTTGCCCGGGTAGATCGGGCAGGTGTCACCGCAGCCCATCGTGATCACGACGTCGGACTCGAAGACCGCATCGTTCGTGAGTTTCTTCGGCGCGGTAGCCGCGATGTCGATGCCGACCTCGGCCATCGCTTCGACCGCGATCGGGTTGATCGATTCCGCCGGTTCGGATCCGGCCGAACGCACGTCCACCTGATCACCCGCGAGCCGCATCAGCCAACCGGCGGCCATTTGCGAGCGTCCCGCGTTGTGCACGCACACAAAGAGCACGGTCGGTCGACCGGTCATGCGGATTCTCCAATACTCGGCGCGACGACCACTGCGTCCGCCGCCCGTCCTACCCCGGGGTACAGCACCGCGACCAGGCCGAGACCGACGGCAGCACCGATGACTTGCGCCGCGACGAAGCCGGGCACCGACGACGGCGCGATGCCGGCGAAGGTGGCCGAGAACATCCGCCCGATGGTCACCGCGGGATTCGCGAACGACGTTGAACTTGTGAACCAGTACGCCGACCCGATGTAGGCGGCTACGGCCGGTGCCGAGAGGCTCGCACGTCCGGTCCTGGCGAGCGCGAAGATCACGACGATCAACCCGGCAGTCGCTACAACCTCGCCGAGGACGTGTCCCGAGGTGATCCGATGTTTCGTGGCGAGCTCGAAGACCGTCCGGTCGAACATCGCGTTGGCGATCCAGGCACCGGCGATGGCACCCACGACCTGGCTCGCGACATAGCCGATCACATCGACGCCGCTGATGCCGCGTCGATAGCGGCGTCCGGCGACCCAGTCCGCCAGCGACACCACTGGGTTGAAGTGCGCGCCCGACACCGGCCCGAACACGGCGATCAGGACGCCGAGGCCGAGCACGGTCGCAGTGGAGTTTTCGAGCAGTTGCAGTCCGAGGTCGTCGGGCGAGAGCTGTTGAGCGGCGATGCCGGAGCCGACAACGACCGCGACCAGCAGTCCAGTGCCGAGGAACTCGGCGAGCATGCGACGCAGCACGGTTCAGGTGATCGGTTTGGTCGCGCGGACGATCGCCGAATGCATGCCGGGTGCGACCGCGTGGGTGAAGGTGACCTCGGCGTCGGCGAAGCCTGCATCGGCAAGGCCGACGAGGTATTCCTCCTTCGACAGCGCCCCGGCGATGCAGCCCACGTACGAGCCGCGCTCAGCACGATCGGCCGCGCTCAACTGGTCTTCGGCAACCACGTCGGAGACACCGATGCGACCGCCCGGCACGAGCACACGGAACATCTCGGCGAGTACTGCGGGCTTGTCGGTCGACAGGTTGATCACGCAGTTCGAGATCACCACATCGACTGCGCCTTTGGGCAAGGGCACGTCCTCGATCGTGCCCTTCAAGAACTCGACGTTCGTCAGGCCGGACCGTTGCTTGTTCGCCACGGCGAGCGTGAGCATCTCGTCAGTCATGTCAACGCCGTAGGCGAAACCGGTGGGACCGACTCGACGGGCCGACAGCAGCACGTCGATGCCCCCGCCCGATCCGAGGTCGAGCACCCGCTCGCCGGCACGCAACTCGGCGACCGCTGTCGGGTTCCCGCAGCCCAGGCTGGCGGCGACAGCCTGTGCCGGCAGTTCGTCCCGCTCTTCGACGCCGTACAGCTCGGCGCCGAAGTCCGCGCCGACGTCTGTGCCGCCGCCCGAGCAACACGCTTCACCGCAGCACCCGTCGTCGAGCACGGTCAAGGCGTCGGCCCCTGAGCCGGACGCGGCCCGCGCAGCGGCGGCGTAACGCTCCCGGACTTGTTCGCGGATCTCGTTCATCGGTTCTCCGATCGACGGTATTCGATGCATCGAGACTGATCGATACATCGATGGATGTCAATGTGTGTGCAATACTCGATCGCATGCCGACACGAGTGCAAGTCGCGATCACACGCGACGCGTGCTGCACGCCGCTGATCGCCGGCGACGCGTTGGACGATGCCGAGGCACAGCAGCTGGCCACCAGATTCAAGGCACTCGGCGATCCGACCCGCGTGCGATTGCTCTCGCTGATCGCGTCGTCGGCCGACGGCGAGGCTTGTATCTGCGAGCTCACCGAACCGGTCGGCCTCTCACAGCCCACTGTCTCGCATCACATGAAGGTTCTCGTCGACGCGGGCCTCGTCGCCCGTGACCAGCGCGGCAAATGGGCTTACTACGCAGTCGTCCCAGAAGCGTTCTGGACGGTTTGTCGTCAACGCTGCGAGCCACATCGGTCTGAACGCTGCGGCGCCACCCCGTAGGCTGATGCACCGATGCGGGCCTCTAGCTCAATTGGCAGAGCTGCGGACTTTTAATCCGTAGGTTGCGGGTTCGAGCCCCGCGGGGCCCACTCTTGGAAGGTCCGTATTTACTGGCCTGTAGCGTTCCGGTCGGTTCCGGGAACATGATCAATTGCGGTTCAGTCCGCAAATAGTCCGCAGAAAGTCCGCGCGCGGTCCGGAGTTGGTCCATCCGGTCGGCGACTTCGTCGAGCCGGTCGCCGTACAGATGGCCGTAGAGATCGAGGGTCATGGTCGCGCTCGCATGGCCGAGCATCCGTTGGACGACCTTCACGTCGGCACCACTCGTGATGGCCAGCGATGCCGCGGTATGCCGCAGGCTGTGCGGCGTGAGGCCGTGCAGGTCGGCGCCCCGCGTCGCACGGTCGAAGACGGTGTGCCGGAAGTTCTGCAGCCGAAGCAAGCCTCCGCGCGGCGACGTGAACACGAAGTCGTCCGGCCGCTTCCCCGCGATGTGGCGCGCCAGTTCGTCGATGAGGAACCGCGGGATAGGAACGCTTCTGACCTGATGCGACTTCGGCGTGCTGAACACCGGATGGCCGCCGACCTCGGCAACCGCCTCGGCGATTTCAGCCCGGCGCCGCATCAGGTCCAGACGTCGCGCTCGCAGCGCGGCAAGCTCGCCGAAGCGCACGCCGGTGTAGGCGAGAAAGAGGATGGCGAGCCGATACTCGCCGGCCGCGTCGGCCAACTCCTCGACCTGGTCGACGGTGAGGAAAACCTTTTCGTTCTTCACAGCTCGCGGCAACGGGACGTGATCGGCGGGGTTGCGAGCCAACCTGCCGTCACGCACTGCTAGCGAGAACGTCAGCGAGAGAACGCGATGTGCCTGCCGTACTGTCGCGGCCGCGAGTCCGGACGCGCTCAGCTCGGCCACCCACGCCGCGACGCCCTCTTGTGTGACGTCGGCGAGGCGGATGTCTCGCCAGTGCGGGAGCACGTTGACGCGCAACAGACCTGCGTAACGCGCGTTTGTGCACGGCTTCAGGTCTACCTTGGTTTCGAGCCACCGCCGCGCCCACTCTGCGACCGTGATGCGAGATCGGCCAGGGTCGACGTACATGCCCGTCGTGACGGCCGTCGTGACCTCGTCGAGCCATCGCTGGGCGTCGACCTTGCGCTTGAAATGGCGCGAGTGTTCCTTGCCCGGATTGTCGCGGTACCGAGCTCGCCAGTGCCCGTCCGAGCGCTTCGCGATGTTGGCCATGTGATCGCCTCCGAGCAACGAGATGATCTCGGTGTATCACGACGATCTGTCAGCTCCGAGCGGTGCAACAACAGCCAACGCTTGTCAACGAAAGTCGCAGGAAGCCCGCCGCGGACACTGCGGCGTTACGCTTTCTTCGTGGCGACCGATCGAGTGGTGACTGACCACCGAGTGATGGGTGGCGTGCCGTGTATTGCTGGCACGCGAATTCCGATTGCCACCATCGTTGGCCTGCTCGCCGAGAGCTTGACCCCGGACGACATCGTGGCCGAATACCCCCAGCTCACCCTGGAGGACGTTCTGGCCGCTCTCGAGTTCGCCGCAGCGGCCGTTGACGAGCGACACCTTCCGCTCCGGACGCCTGCTTGAGGTTCTTCTCGACCAGTGCGCTGCCCCACTACTGATCAGTCCGGCATCCGCTGGCTCGTTTCCGGTGCGATTGGCCGAATTTGCGCACCCCGCGCAGTGAGTTCAGGCTCGGCGAATCGGCGGCAATCGAATCGCAGTGGCCGTCAACCGAACGTTCTCACGTCCGTTTCATCCGGGATTAGCTACGTTCTAGACCGCGCCGCCTGTTCCATCCCTCCCGGAACAGGCGGCCCGGCCATCTAGCGAAGGTCGCTCCTGCTCCAAGGGTGAGCACAATGGTTGCATGGTCGCAGATAATTCGAAACCGATCTTCCAGGGCGAGATGGTCCAGGTGGTCATCGTCGACGGTCTGCTCATCGATGGCCGCGAGTACACGGTCGAACAGGCCGAGGCTCTACGTGACGAAGAGAGCGGCGAGCTGCGCAATGAGGTCGACGCTGCCTTGAAGGCAATCCGCGCGTATCAACGGGCCACCGACGAGGGGTCACCGTGAACCGATATCGGTGCCCGCACCAGCGGTAATAGCTCAAACCCGGCTTGAACACCGGCTGGCGGCAAAGCCGGTAGGGCCGCTGTGCGGCTAAGCCGGATGTTTGAGCGATGGTGGTTCTGACGTGAAAGTGGCAACAGCTGGTGACCGTCACGTCCGCAGGAGTGTCACGTCCGCAGGAGTGTGGTGTGTGAACGGGTCTCCGCGTGACACCGGACAACAAACCAAAGGACTGCTATTCGCCGACGGCACAGCAAGCTTCCGCTCGACGCGGTGGGTCGTCAGATCGCTACCGGCAGCAAACCGGCGAGCAGCCAGCTCCTCCCAGTCAGCCACGCGGTCAGCCACGCACTCAGGCGCCTCGCATCGGCCTGGTCGGCGGTGGCTCGGTCCCGCTTTGGAGGGATCGGATAATGGTTTGCTCGTGCCGTGGACGCGACTGTGCCCGGCGCGCGTAGACGCTAGGGCTGGTGCGGGGGATGAGGTAGCGCGGCCCGGCGCAGCTGGGGGCGGGGGCGAGCGTGGCGCGCAGTACGGCGGGTCGCCTCGGCAGGTGAACATGTCGAACCCATGCATCAGCGCGGGTTTGGGTAGGGCCTTTGCGGCAACACCGCGCTGACTTCGATACCCAGACCCGAGCGGCCATCCTGCCCGCTCACGCCCGGGCGATGTCGACCACGACGTGCCGTTCCAGTGCCCGATCAACGTTTGATACGCGCTCGAGTTGGGATAGCGCGTGCCCACCGCCCAGCCGTTCTTGGCGGACAGCATGACCACCGACCGGAATTCGCCGGAGGTCGCGGCCGCGGTCTGGAAGTGCCAGGCACCGCCAGCGAAGCGGGCGGTGTACGGATGGAACACCGAGCCGTGTTCTGTGTAGCCCACCGCGGTCGGCCGGGTCGCGCCCGGCACGAACGACAACGAGCTGACCTGCCCGCGCGCGGTGCCGCTTGGCATCGGCAGCGCGACGCGTGTCCATCTCGTCCCGTTCCAGTGCTCGAGGATCTGGTTCGGAATTTTCAGTTGTCGCGTTCGGCGAGGAAGAACTCGGCGCCGTTCGCCGGTCTGGCCGGACCGTATGTTCCCACGCCCCATACCTGGTTTGAGTTCGGCACGACCGCATCGGCGAAGAACTGGTCGGTGCCGGTTGTGGACGGGTTGGTGGTCGGTGCGATCGTCCAGCTGCGGCCGTTCCAGCGCTCGGCGAGCGTTCGCCAGCCGCCGCACCTTGGGCACGGTTGGGTGTATCCGGTCGCCCAGACGTTGTTGGCGCCGCCGGCGCTGACCGAGAGCAGGGTGTTCCATCCTGCCCGGTCACGCCCGGACGATGTCGACCACGACGTGCCGTTCCAGTGCCCGATCAACGTTTGATACGCGCTCGAGTTGGGATAGCGCGTGCCCACCGCCCAGCCGTTCTTGGCGGACAGCATGACCACCGACCGGAATTCGCCGGAGGTCGCGGCCGCGGTCTGGAAGTGCCAGGCACCGCCAGCGAAGCGGGCGGTGTACGGATGGAATACCGAGCCGTGTTCTGTGTAACCCACCGCGGTCGGCCGGGTCGCGCCCGGCACGAACGACAACGAGCTGACCTGCCCGCCCGCGGTGCCGCTTGGCATCGGCAGCGCTACGCGTGTCCATCTCGTCCCGTTCCAGTGCTCGAGGATCGGGTTCGCGGTCCCGTTTTCGTAGCCGCCCAGCCAGAGGTTCTGAGGCCCGGCAGTCGCGGCGCCCGATATGAAGAAGTGGGAAGGGATGGCCGAGGCATTCACGCGATGCCACGCCGTCCCGTTGAAGTGCAGGACCAGAGTGCTCGGCGGGGGACCGGCGGCGCCGATCGCCCATAGGTTCGACCGTCCTGACCCGGCCAGGACGGTGACTGACCCGCCGCCGGCGATTCTCGGCAGATTCGCCCGGTGCCACGACGCCCCGGTCCAGTGCAGCACGAACGGCTGCCCGGTGCCGGAACCGCTGTAGGTGCCGGCGGTCCATACGTTCGAGGGGGCGAACGCGACCACGCTGTCGAGTTCGCGGATCTGATAGTTGAAGTTGGTCCCCGGGCGTGGCGTGGCGACGGGATGCCAACCGGTGACGGCTTGAGCGGGACCGGCGCCCCAGGCGATCATAATCGTTACCGCGCCGAGGACAGTTCGGATACGCATGAGAACCTCCCGTGGCGACGCCCTTGGCCGCGAAACCTAATCCTGGATCACTTCCGCGGCAACGATTCTTCGCCATTTCTTGGGTCTAGCTGTCGCGGACTCGGTGTCGGTCAGGGTTGAGCCCTCATACACATCGTGGGGGACGGCTTAGTACGCGGACATGCATCGAGATCGACCTGGGCGGCGATAGAGCAGTCCCTCGACAAGAGGCATTCGCAGTCGGGTCTGCACATGACCAAGAAGACGGACTGATCGTACGAAGCCGCGGTGCGCACTGTCATGATCGACCTCGGATTGTCTGAATTCGAACTCGACACGACCCTGTTTGTTCCGCTCAACGGCCCCTCAATGCCGTGATATTTGGCGACAACCATCCGGCGCTCGAGCTGGTAGCGCATGGCCTAGAGCGATCCAGACGCGCAGCCAGTCGCGCAAGGGCAGCGCATTTGGATCGACATCGCAACAATCGCCTCCCCAGTCGGTCGTGCTGAAGCTTCACCAAGAGAGCTGTCTTGCGCCGGTTATTGGAGTGGGAGGACAGTTCCGATCACTTTCGGGGACGCGGTAATGGCATTTCGTCAGTGAAACGTTGACTCATCGGTGGCTTGATCAACCGAAGATGATCAAGCCATCGGGAGATGTCCGCGACCGAAACCACGGCAATCCCCAGGCGCCCACTAAAAGTCAAGTGAACGGGGTCGACGATGAACGCGATCCGCTTAGCGGCCATCGCCGCACTGGTCGTCGGCGTCCTCTTATATTTCGCCGAGGACGCCGGTGCCGCGCGCGGCACCGCACTGCATGGGGCCCCGAAGGTCGGGAGCTGTTACGACATTTCAGGTAGGACCGCATCGCAGAACTCGTCAACCAGCGCGCAAACCGTCAACTGCCGCAAGCCGCACACCCTGTGGGTTGTCGCCGTGACGGCGATGCCGGAGCGCTACGTCGCCCAGCAGCGCAACGGCTCGCCGCTGACGGGGAAAGCGGTGCGCTACTTCGACAGCGTCTGTCTGCCTGCGATTAGCCGAGCGATCGGTGGCCTCGGCAAGAACTTCGCCCGTTCGGCCTACATGTACTACTGGTTCGTGACGACGGCGGCGCAGCAGAAGGCCGGCGGCCACTGGATGAGCTGCTCAGTAGGCATCGCTATGGCCCAAAACCTCGTGGTCACCAGGAAGACCAAACCAACCAAGATCAACACAGGTGTACCGAACGTGCTTCAACTGTGCGGGACCAGCACGTACGCCGGCACCACCTGTGCCGCCAAACATCTCTACCGCCAGACCTATGCCTTCGCCATCCAGCATCGCCTGACGACCACGGCGGCGCGGGCCGCCGCGCAACGGACTTGCCCGGGACACGTGGCAAGCCCGTCATGGATGTACTGGTGGCGCGCGATCAAGCCACAGGACAACTTCATCACCTGCCTAACTCGTACGCGCCACTGACCGCCCGCAGGCCGGGGGATCACTGAGCGCTTCGCCAGCGACGCTTTTGCGTCGCTGGCAAACCTGGCTCGGCGCGGCAGCCACGCTCGGCGCAGAGTCGGCAACTTGCCGCTGATCACCCCACATTGCGCTCATCGGCAAAGCCGGTAGCTCGGCAATGCCGCTTCGCGGCGCAGAGGACGCCCCCACCTCCCCATCGCGCTAACCCCAGTCCGCCCCGACGACTAGCTCGACAGCCGGAAGTTGATCTCTCTCGGTCCGCAAGTGGTCCGCAGAAAGCTCAAAAACGACCGACCTCAGCCGTCGACAGTCAATGACATCCAGGTGCACTGAGGCCAGTAAAAGTGGGCATTGCAGGAGCTTGCCAAGATCATCCAACCCATAACCAACAAGTGCCCAAAGCGAACTTTTAATCCGTAGGTTGCGGGTTCGAGCCCCGCGGGGCCCACTGATTAACGATCTTGCGGGACGGTCAGTCCACGAGAGCGAAGCAACTCGACAACTGCGGCGCTCGGCGCTTTGGGGTCGGCCAGGTCGGTGATGATGTCGTCGACGGGAGCACCGGCGTCGAGCAACAACCGGACGGTCGCAACCCAATCAGGCATGGGGGCCGATTCGGGAGCCTCGCCGCTGCCCACCAGCGCCCAGTCGAGCGGCGGGCTGTTCCAGCGGCTGTCGCGGAGGGTCAGGTCGGCCCCGCGCTCGAGCAACAGCGCGACGGTGTCGGCGGTTCCGGCCCAGCTCGCGGCGTGCAGGGCGGTAGCTCCGTCGTCGTCGGGGCCAACGCGGCGCGTGTCGATCGGGAAACCGAGGTCGAGCATCAGTGCGACCGATGCGGTGTTGCCGCGTTCGGCCGCGTTCACCAATGTTGCGAGGTCGGCGGGCTCCAGCCGTTCCACCAGGCCAGAAGCGGCCGCGTCTCGCGCCCGGTCCGCATCGCCTCTGATCACCGCCTCGAGCAACTGGTCGACCAGGTCGCCGTCCGCATCTCGCAGCAGGTCGAGGGTTGCACCGACACCAGCGGTCAGCGCGCGCCGTCGCGCTGACCGCCCGTCGGGGCCAGGCGCGCGCGGGTCTGCACCGGCGGCAAGGAGAACGGCGACCGCATCCAAGTCGGGCTCGGCCACCGCCTCGCCCAGCGCCTCGGTGAACACCTCCGGGGTAGCCGCGGCGGCATCGGTCAGCAACTGCAGACACCACGTGCCGCCGGCCGCGTAGAGCGAGGCGAGCACCGTCTCGGATCGGATCGGCGCGCCCCGCTCGAGCAGCAGGCGGATGATCGGCTCGTTGTTGCGGCTGGAGTTGGCGCTGGTCACTGCACATTCCAGCGGACGCCAGCAGCGCCGCCCGGCACTCGGCCCGTCGACATCAGCGCCCGCATCGACCAACAGCCGGGCCACGGCGGCCAGGCCGGGGCCACGATCAGGGTCAAGGTGGAAGCGCGATGCACACGCCAGATGCAGCGCAGTCCACCCGCTCCCCGGATCGACACGCGTCGCGGCACCCGGGTCGCGCCGCAACTCGGCCTCGACCCGCTCGACGTCGCCCAGCACCACGGCTGCCGGGAATCCGGACCGCGCGAGTTCCGGTCTCTCGTGCAACATGCGCGCAGCCGCGCCGATCTGCATGTTCACGCTGAAGCGCAGGAATTGCACTACGTCCTCGGGAATGGAGGCATTTCGTGCCTGGATCTCGCGCACCAGTGCCGCCCAGCCCGGATGGCCGAACTCTCGCGCGAGCGCGAGTTGCGCACCAGCCAGCGTGATCGGTGCTGACACCGCCGCGAGCCTCGAACGGGCCAGCGAGTCGCCGTCGCGAGCGGCGCGCAACAACTCCTTGGCCCGGCGTCGCACCTGGTCGAGATCCGGGTGTTCAGGAAGCGTCGACATGACATCTCCTCAGTGACCCGACGGTCCGCGTGTCAGGTCGGGAGATGATCACAAGACCCGCAAATCTGACGACGAGAGGTGAACTCAGTTCTACCCGCGGACCCGAAGGCGCCCTCACGCGCCCTACGGCAACGCTAACGCAAAGTCCGTTCCGAGTGGCGTTGTGCACGGGGCGACATAGTGGCAAAAGGTCGCGATCCGGACGCACGCGGTGGAGATCCTGAAGATCGCGAACTAGGCTCGTGCGCCCAGTGGTCTTGTGAGTGGCGGCGGCAATGGCTTTGTTCTCATCAGTACCCGCTGACCCTCGTGAACGGCCCGGCCGGGTCGTGATGGTGCTCGGCGGTGGCGGCTCGGTCGGTGCGTTCCAGGTGGGTGCGCTGCTCGCGCTGACCGAAGCGGGCATCGTTCCCGATGCGCTCTACGGATGCTCGGTCGGCGCGCTCAATGCGGCGTTCCTGGCCGGCGAGCCGGGCCCGCGACGGGCCGCCCAACTCGCCGAATGGTGGCTCGACACGCGCACCCACGGCGTGATCGCTCCGTCGCTGTGGCGCCGGGTTCGCGGCGTGGCCGCGGCCGCGGTCGCCGGTGGTCGCGCGCTGTTCGATGAACGCCCGCTGCGCGAACTGATCGCGCGCAACGTCGACGCGCACGACATCGCTGAACTCGCCGTGCCACTCAGCGTGACCACGACCTGCCTCGACTGCGGCGAAGCGGTCCACCACAGCCGCGGCGCGGTCGGCGATCTGCTGGTCGCCAGCTGCGCCCTGCCCGGCCTGTTCCCGCCCGTGCGTCTCGCCGACGGACACCGGCACGTCGACGGCGGCGTGTTGTGCGGCGTCCCCGTCGGAGCAGCAGTTGCCGCCGCTGGGCCGGACGACGAGATCTTCGTCCTCGATTGCGCGCTGGCGCCGATCACCGGACAGCCGGGCGGGTGTGCGGGTGTGGGCCTCACGGGCCTCGCCGAGCAGGAAGCGTGTGGCCTTGCGGTCGGTCCGGCCGTGCGTCACTACGAGCCGCCGGTCGAGTCGCATCGTGGCGCGCTGCAAGTGGTGCTGTCGTCGTTCACGATCGCGCGCGGGGCCGCCAATCGCGCGGCGATCGGCCCGCATCTCGACGACCCGCGCGTCCATGTCCTGCCGCACGTCGCCGACGCGTGGGCGGCCGGGCTGCTGTCGCGGCTACCCGCCGGTCCCCGTGACTGCACGCTGTCCGCCGAACTCGTCCGGGCCGGCCAGCAGGCCACCGTGCGCTGGCTCGCCGGACGTGAAACCCGGGCCACCGCCGCGCACCGCCAGGGCGGCCACGGGCAACGCGACGCGACGTAGCCGTTTCACCAGCCACGGTCCGCCGTGTGCGACCAGCCAACGGCACTCGTCGATGCGGGTGATCTGCGTCGGCGTCATGCCGGGAACGCAGCGGACGTCGTAGCCGGCATCGCGCAACACCGCACCTGCCGCAGCGGCAATTGCGTGCTGTCCGTAGCGGCTCGGATGCACGCGGTCGACGGCCCACGCGGCGCGCTCACGTAAGGACGGGATCTCGGCGAGGTCGAAGACGAGCGCCCCGTGCAACGCCGCAGCGGCGGACACCGCGTCGTTCACGCGCGCCATCCGCGCCACCATCCGTGCCCGCAACTGGGCCGGCATGCGCACCGGCACCGGACGCAGTTCGACCGGGTCGTGCCAGCGTCCGACCAACACGGTGCGATGGGTCGCGGCCAACTCCGCGACCAGTCGAGCGAAGTCCTGCCGCGCCCGATCCGGATCGAAATCGGCACGGACGATGTCGTTGAGGCCGACGAGCAACGTAGCGACGTCCGCGCGTGCACTCACCGTTCGCACCTGCGCAGCGACTTCGCGCAAGCCGGCACCGGGACGGGCGCGCACGTCCGCATCGAAGCCCAACGAGCGGGCCAGCAGGCTCACCCACGTCGAGTCGAGATCGATGGTCGTCCCGACCCCTTCCCCACAGCTGAAGCTGTCGCCGAAAGCGGTCAGGAGCCCGGTCATGACGCGATCGGCATCCGCGTGAGGTCGTGCACGTCGAGGAAGCCGCGCACTGTATCCGGCCAGCGATAACGCTCGGCGCGTTCTCGCGCCGCGCTGTGCCGTTGTTGTGGCGCTCGCTGCAGCAGCCGTTGGACGGCGGCGGCGAACGCCATGCCCGATCCGGCGGCAGCGATGCCGGCATCGCCGATCACCGACGGCAAGGCGGAGTTCGCGTTGACCACCACCGGCGTGCCACAGCCGAGCGCCTCGACGGCCGACAGGCCGAATGTCTCGACCGCGCCAGGTGCCAAAACGATGTCGGCACTCGCGAACAACCGCGCGACGTCCGCGCGCTCGGACAGGTGACCGAGGAACACGACGGGCAGGCCTTTTGCCTGATACGTCAGTCGCGCCCGCAACGGCCCGTCGCCCGCGATGGCGAGACGAGCCAGCACACCGTGATGGACGAGCACCGACAGCGCCGCGATCGCAAGGTCCGGACGCTTCTCCGGCGACAATCTGCTCGCCAGCACCAACAGCAACTCACCGTCCTTGACCATCCGCGCGCGCAACGTCTCGTCGCGGGCTGACGGGGTGAACAGGTCGAGATCCGCGCCGAGCGGTACGAGGCGCAGATTGTCGGCACCGATGCGCTGGAACTCGTCCGCTGCCCACTCGGTCGTGCAGACGACGCTGTCGTAGCCCTGCGACAGGCGCCGGTTGCTCACGTCCGCGGCCGCCCGGGCCGCGGACGACGGGATCCGCTGCGCCAGCAGGCGATCGACGCGTTCGTGCGACACGACCGTGCTGCGCACACCGGCCTTTCGCGCCCACCGGCACAGTCCGCGCAGCGTCGTTCGGTCGTGCACCTCGACACGGTCGGGCACGCACTCGTCCAGCACGTGGCGCACCTGCGCAGGTCGCAACATGCGGTAGCCGGTGCCGCCGACCGCGACTCCGAGCAGCACCTCACGGCGTCCCCAGGTGTGCTGCTCGGTCGCGCGCGCGGCTCCCGGCACGACCTGAACGACCTCATGGCCGGCAGCGCCGTAGCCGCCGGCAAGTTCGGCGAGGACGGTGCGGATGCCGCCCGAGTGCGGTGCGACGAAGTTCGCGACCTGAGCGATCGTGCTCATGACCAAGCTCCTCTCATGCGACGACCTCGGCGTAGTGCTGCACCAGCTCACGACCGATCACGTCCCAGCCGCGTCCTTCCACGGACGGACGGGCGGCCGCAGCCATCGCGGTCCGTCGCACCTCGTCGGTAACGAGTTCGAGCACTCGCTCGTGCAGCGACCGCGCCGACCCCGGCGTGAACCACGCTCCGGTGACACCCGGCTGAACCAGGTCGAGCAGGCCGCCGGCGGCGGGCCCGATCACAGGCAGGCCGCTGGCGAGCGCCTCTTGTGCCGCCTGACAGAAAGTCTCATGCGCGCCGGGATGTACGAACACGTCGAGCGAGGCGAACGTGCGGCCGAGCTGGTCGCCACCCTGGAAGCCGAGGAAGGTCGCGCCGGGCAACTCGCGCTCCAACTCGGCGCGCACCGGGCCATCGCCGACGATGACCAACTTCATGTCGCGACGCCGGTCGAGGCCGGCGAGCAGTTCGATCTCCTTCTCCTGCGCGAGCCGGCCGACGTAGCCGACGATGACCTCGCCGTTCGGCGCGATGCGACGGCGCAGTCCGTCGTCGCGATGACTGGGATGGAACCGGTTGAGGTCGACTCCACGCGCCCAGGTCACGACCCGCTCGACGCCGTTGCGTTGCAGATCTTCGGCGGCCGGACGACTCGGCGCGAGCGTGCGGCGGGCGAGTCCGTGCACGCGACGCAGCCAGCTCCACACGAACGGCACCGCGTAACGCATGCCGTAGCGCTGGGCGAATCCCGCGAGATCAGTCTGGTAGACGGCCAGGATCGGAAGGCCGAGGCGGTCAGCGGCAAAGGCGGCCTGCGCACCAAGAACCGCCGGCGACGCGAGATGCACGACGTCCGGACGGAACGCTTTGAGCGCGCTCGACAGACCCGGCACCGGAACGGCGAGCCGGAAGTCCTGGTATCCCGGTGCGGGTACGGACGGCACACGCAACACGCGCGCACCGGCGCACGTCTGCGGACCTTGACCGGGCGCGATGACCCGCACCTCGTGGCCCGCGGCGCCGAGCTGCTCGCACACCCGAAGCACGGAGTTCGTGACGCCGTTGACCTGTGGCAGGAAGGACTCGGTGACCACTGCTACTCGCACGTCACCAATGCTGATCAAAGCGACCCATCACCTCGACGGCATCGACGTGCCCTCCTGATGAACGCCGGACTAACGCTCGTATGTGGGTCTACTTCGTCACAGTCCCCAGGTGCTGTCGCGCATCAGGGTGCGGCCGGAAATCTCGTTGGCCTCGCGCCACGCCTGGATGCGGATCGGTCGCAGGGTCAGCACTGCGTAGTCGGCAGGCGGCGTCCAATCCGCCTGTGCCGCATAGCGCTCGAGAAGAGCAGATTCTGCTGCCACCTCGACGTTTTCGACCTCGACGTCGAGCACGACCACATCGCGCGTCGGGCCGACACCGAGCCGCGCTCTACGGTTCGCCTCGAGGTTGCGCACCGTGCGCGAGGTGAACTCGGCCGCGATGACCACACGCTCGTCGAGCCACGCCAATGACAACGGAACGAGGTACGGATCGCCCTCGGGCGAGCACGTCGACACCCAGACATCCGCGCCGGTCTCGGCGAGCTTGGCGCGAGTGTCAACGATCCGCTGTTCCGTCGAGCGAGGCGCGTCCATCGCCTCAACGTAGTCATTGGTATACGCGTGGCTATTCCGTTGAAAGGCGCACGGCGTGCTGGCCGTCGGTAGCGATGAACGGGTATGTGTCGAGGTCGGAGGTGATCGTGCGCTTCGTGCCGTCGGCGTACTGGAAAATGTAGGTCACGAGCAGCGTGTGGAACGGAATACCGACCATGCTCGAGTACGCGCGCTGCAGTACGTCCACCGCGTGCCGCAGAAGCACCGGTGACAGCCGCCCTGAACCGAGCAGACGATGTGTCGTCGAATACTCGCAGGCGACGGCCGAGATCGGCTTTCCCGGCAAGATCGCACTCGTCTGCGGTTCGCCAATCACCGGCAGCCTTCGGTCGGAACACCCGCGCGGGTCAACGGGCGCGATATGGACTCGTTGCAACATACGATGCGCAGCCTCGAACGTCGGCGCGGTCACCTCAACGGCAACGTTGTTGCGCGCGATGACGAGGATGCTGGTTGGGCGACCGCGCAGGTCGTACCCGTCACCGGTCAGCGCGGGGATACCGTCGACGGTCGTGCTGCGAACAGCGTGGACGTGGCCGGTAGACGTCGAAGTCGGCTGCAAGTAGACGATCGTCAGCCCTTGCGGTTGCGGTGAATCACCGCGCATCGTCGGGCATCGGTACACCTCGCCGGTATCGGGCACGACCGAGTCGCGGGTCGGCGGGACGCACCCGACCGGTCCCACCGCGAAGGTTCTCGGCACAGTGACGGTGATGCCGTAGTAGCCGACCGACTTCATCCCGTTCGGAGCGTCGACTCCGGAGGTCTGTGGTCTGATCCGGACGCCAGTTCTCCGCGCGAGTGCGATCGGTTGATCGCGACCGCAATGGCCGCGATCACGAGCACCGCTGCGGCTGCGGCGACGGGCAGCACCCACCGCCGACGCGGGGCAGCGCTCAACTCGCACGGGCCGCTGCCCTCCGGCGGTTCCGGAGCGGCCTCGTTCAGTACGCGACTCAGTTCGCTTCGCGACCTCGCCGGTCGGGCCGGACGCCGTCTCGACAGGCGTCATGTCGGTCGAACTCATTGGGTCTCCTCCGTGACGAGGTCACGCAACAGCGGCGTGCTACGCAGATGCTCGAGCGCCCGCCGCACGTGGGTCTTCACCGAGCCGACACCGCAACCCATCGTGGCGGCGGTCTGCGCCTCGGTCAGGTCGGCGAAATAGCGCGCCGTGCCAACGCCGGCGAGCGTCGCGTTGGTAGAGGCGGATCAGCACTCGATACACATAGGCGGTTCGCTCGTCGTCGGTGCCGAGTTTCGTGCGATGCGGCCAGGTGCGTTCGAGGGCAGCCTGGACGAGATCCTCGGCGCGATACGCGTCGCCGGTGAGCAGCCACGCAGCTCGCCACAGCGCGCGCCAGCGCAAGCGGGCGAACGCCGCGAACTCGTCGACGGCGCCGGCCGAAGTCACCACACCAGTATCAAGACCCTGGGCCGCGTACTCGGATGACAACGGGCTCAAGTTCACGTCCGATTCGCCGATCTTGAGGGCATCGGGCAAGGAGAAATGGTGGGCTACGGTGCGAGCAGGACTGACAGCGTTGGCAGTGACAGCTGCCGCGATGCTCGCGTGCGGTGTCCCAGCGGCCCACGCCGTTCCGACGACGTTGCCCCTGCCGACCCTTTCGTCGACCTCGCCGACGCCCACCCCGACATCGTCCGGGCCGTCGCACAGCCCTGACCCGAGCCACTCGCCGACGCACACCCCCACCCACACACCGAGCCACTCCCCGAGCCCGACGCGCACCCCAGGCTCGCCGACGAGTTCGACCGCCTCGCCCACCCCGACAACGTCAGTCGATCCGACGCCGTCCGGACACAGCTCGTCGGCCGGTAGGCGGCACGGCAAGAATCCAGCCAATGCTCAAGACACGAAGCTCACCCTGCTCGAGCTGAAGGCCGCCGCTCGCGCGCAGGCGGCGAAGAATCGCGCCGACCACAAGGTTGTGACACTCGCCGAGCGCATCGCGGCGCAAGCCGCTCAGGTGCAGAAGCGCTCCGTCGCTGCGTCGCAGGCCGAGCAGCAGTACGTTGCCCAGCTCGGTGTCGAAGCGCAGGCACGGGTGGCGGCGACGCAGGCGGCGCAGCAGGTCGCGCAGGCCCGAGCAGACCTGCGCACTGATCAGCAAACTCTCGCCGCTGCCGCCGCGGCCGCCTACGAGACCTACACCGGCCCGGACTCGCTGGGCGTCACGACGCTCGGCACGTTGCTCGTCGCTGATGACCCGAGCGCCGTGCTCGACACCAACACCGAGCAGCGCATGCTCGTCGCGCATCAGGTCGGCGTCGTCGGACAGGTCAAGCTGGCCGTGCAAACACTTCGCGCGGCCGAGCAGCAGCAAGCGGCCGCAGAGATTGCGGTCTCCCGCGAAACCGCCCGGCTGGCGAGCCTGCACGCCGAGGCGGAGGCGGCCCTGACCGACGCTCGCCGCACGATTGCCACGTTGACCGCCGCGCTGTCGAAGGCGAAAGTCAGCCAACGTGTCGCCGACGCTGCGCTGTCGACCTTCCTCGGCGGTTGGTCGACCGCCGATCCGAAGCGCGCCGACGCGCTGAACCTCGCCTACGAGAAGCTCGCGCTGCAGAACAAGCACCGCAAACCCGCTCCGGCCGGACCGCAGTGGACCGCTGCAATGGGACGGACGGTGGTCGAACGCGCCCTGCTCTACATCGGCACCAACTACGCCTGGGCCGGCGGGAACTCGACGGGACCGACGACCGGCGTGTGCGCGCCCGGCGATGCGCATCTCGATTGTCATTTCGTCGGGTTCGACTGCTCCGGGCTGGCCCTCTACGGATGGGCCCCCTACCTGCCGATGGCGCACTTCGCGGCGACCCAGTACCACTCCGGATCGGTGCATCCGGCCCCGGACGCCTTACTGCCCGGCGATCTCGTCTTCTGGAGCAGCGACGGCACCGCAGCAGGCATCCATCACGTGGCCATCTATGTGGGCGACGGCAATGTGATCCAGGCGCCGGAGTCGGGCGACATCGTCCGCATCACCCCGATCGGGGCGGTTTCGTCGGGCTATTTCGGTGCGACACGCCCGCTTACGTAGCGGGTTGGTCAGCAGGCCACGTAGCGGGATCGGATAAGCGCAGGCTGAGAAACTGCCCGATAGGCCCCGCAAACCTCTCAAAGCCGGGCACAGCGCCTAACACGTTTGTAAGGCTTCCTGCGAAGAGGTTGGCGGGCGCATACGTTATGCGTCCTAACCGGAAACGAAGGGTGAACGAAAAGCCAACTGCCGATGGAAGGGGGGCCTCGACAGTGTTGAGCACACACGAAGAAATCATCATCGCGAACCCGCAACGCATGTTCGTTGACACGTTGACCAGTGCGATCGAACGCGAAGGCATGCGAGTCGTCCAGGTCGCGACGACGCGAACGGCACTCGTGGACGCGATCAAATTCAGCCCGGAGGCACTCTGCCTGGCGGCATGGACATTCGCGGACGGCGGGCTGGCCGATGCCATGCCGGCGATCCGCTCTGCCGCACCGAATGCGTGGATCGTCGTTCTCGGCAGCGACAGCGACCGGTCCGTGCTCAGCGCGGCGCTCGCGGTCGGCGTGCAGGGTTTCATCCACACGACCCGCGGGCTGGACGTGCTGCTGGACGCGATCTGGCGGTTGCGGGCCGGCGAGATCGTCATCGAGGCGTCACTGGAGCGATCGCAACCGAGGCACACAGCCGAGGAACACCGCGTTCGGGAACTCGCCGCCTACCTCACGCCGCGTGAGTACGAGTGTCTTGCGCTCGTGGTGAGCGGGATGGACACCGCCGAGATGTCTCGACAGCTCGGCGTATCGCGAACGACGATCCGTAGCCATGTGCAGTCGATGCTCATGAAACTGAGCGTCCACTCGCGGCTCGAGGCCGCCGCCCTCGCCGTCCAGCATCACCTGCTTGCCGACGCCACGACGGCGGTGCGGATAGCTGCGGGTACCTGAGCACTACGCCTCGTTCCTCGTGCACACGCACGAGAGACCCTGGTGCGGTTGGGGGTTGGCGTCAGCGCTCTTGTTGACCACCGTGTGCGTCATGGGTGACGTCCGCCTGCCGGATGTGCGCGTCACGATGATCGACAACGACCGTGTGTTCGTCGACGCCGTGCTGCGCTACTGCGCGCAACTCGTACCGCCGATGACCGTGACGAGACTCGACGTCGGGCAGCGTGTGCTCGATCGGTCCGAACCCGGCGCTTGCCATGTCGTGACGCTCGATCCCGACCAGCTCGTCGACGCCGTTGGCGTCGTTACATCGATGTGCACGATGGACGCCGGCACATGTGTCATAGCTCTGACGATGTGCGCCGACAGCGCGGTAGCTGTCGCACTGGCGCGCGCAGGCTGTGTGGGTTGGGTAGGCAAGGACGAGCCGATCACCGCCCTCGTCGACACGATCGAAGCCGTACGCCACGGAGCGGCACGTTTCCCCGTCCAACACCTGGCCGGCGTCGTGCGCACACCGACCGATCGGACCCGGTCACAACCGTGCCCGAGAAACGGACGGACGTTGAGCAAGCGCGAGCGCGAGATCCTGGGCCACATGCTCACCGGGGCGAGCTCGAGCGACATCGCGAAGGCGCTGCACCTGTCGGCGAACACGATCCGTTCGCATCGGCGTCGAATCGGCGCGAAGCTCGGCGTGGGTATTTGAGCCGATCTCATCCATCTGCTGTAGCTGCATTCGTGCAGCAGGCCGATTTGCTCGAGCCCACACTCTCCTAACCTTCGACTCGACGCCGGACATCGTCGGAGGGGAGGCGGTTGCGATGCGAAACGGCAATGACGCGCTGAGCGTGTGGTTACGTTCCGGGTCCCATGCGGGCACACTGGACTCATGGCGAACCCCTCGGCCATCCGGGCCGATTGTCCCTCGTGCGGGACCGTCGAGGTCGGCCTCGACGATGCCAACCTGGTCCTGGGATTCGAGCAGGCGCCGGCATACGTGCTTCGCTACGTCTGCCCGAGCTGCGACACACCGCGCACCGACGCGATCGGTGAGTACGCGACCCGGCTGCTGATGGCAGCCGGCATCGGCCTCGTGGGTTCGGCGGCAACAGCGCCGATCGCGCCCGAGGGTCCGAGCACTCGCTCGTCCAGCTGACCTAGACCGCCCCCCGCTACATCGCCTGCGGGCCGTCTTCGACGACGGTCCGTTCGATAGCTGCTGCCCCGAACGGGGCAAACCGGGGCGCGCGGGACGCGGCCCGCTTCGAGAGGAACCACCAGATGACCGCGACGATGAGCGGACGACCATCCGCCATGGTGGGCGCAGACCTCACCGTCGTCGTCCCGACACGCAACGAGGCCGGCAACATCTCGCCCCTGGTCGACCGCTTGGACGCGGCGCTGTCGGGCCAGGCAGCCGAGATCGTGTTCGTTGACGACAGCGACGACGAGACGCCGCAGCGCGTTCTCGAGGTCGCCGACGGCGCCGGGCATCGCGTGCGGCTGATCCACCGCGCGCCCGACGAACGCGCCGGCGGCCTCGGGTCCGCTGTCCTGGCCGGCTTCGATGCGGCCGACACGCGCTGGGCCGTCGTCATGGACGGCGACCTGCAGCACCCGCCGGAGCTGGTGCCCGAGCTCGTACGCGCCGGCTGCGAGCACGGCAGCGATGTCGTCGTTGCCAGTCGCTATCGCGGCGCCGGCGATTCGTCGGGTCTCAGCGGCGCCGTCCGCCACGCGGTCTCACGATCGAGCACCACGCTCACCAAAGCGTTGTTCCCACGCCGCATGCACGCATGCACCGACCCGATGAGCGGCATGTTCGCCGTCCGGTTGGACAGCGTCGATCGCGCTGCACTGCGTCCCAACGGGTTCAAGATCCTCATGGAGATCCTGGCGCGGTCGCCGAAATTGCACATCAGCGAGGTGCCGTTCGCGTTCGGCGAGCGGCACAGCGGAGAGAGCAAGGCGTCGCTGCGCGAAGGCGTGTTGTTCGCACGCCGGCTCATCGGTCTGCGCACCGCGACTCTGTTCGGCCGGCACTCCACGCGGGCCGCGCGGATCGCAGGCTTCGCGGGTGTCGGTGTCAGCGGGATCGCGGTCAACACTGCCGCGCTGTGGGTGCTCGTGAACCTGCTCGGCGTCAGCCTGCTGTGGTCGGCCGCGCTCGCCACGCAGGCGTCGACGCTGTGGAACTTCATCCTGACCGACCGCCTGGTCTTCCGCGGGCCGAAGAACCTCGGCGCGCTCTGCGCGCCTGATCGGTTTCGCACTCATCAACAACGCAGCACTGCTGCTGCGCCTGCCTCTGCTGCACTGGCTGACCCGCGACGCGCACGTCCACTACCTCGTCGCCAACGCAGCCACCCTGCTCGCCGCTTTCGCTGTTCGTTTCGCGCTGTCCGACCGCTATCTGTTCAACCGGAGGGTTCCCATGACCGAGCTGGCCGATCGACCGACCATGCAACCTGTTCGATCGACGGACGACGCGACGCCGCGACGTTCCGGGCCGGTCGACCTGATCATCGACCTCCGCGAGGACGCTGCGCCGCCCGTCCACAACTCCGGGCGAGCACCGGCTGTTCCGATACGACGTGCACGGCATCGTGCGCATCGAATCAGCCGTACGACTCGCTGAGCTCGACAGCTTCACCACCGACGACCCGATCGCCGCGGACATCGTGATCGACGCTGGTTGGTTCGGCCGCGGCACCGCCCGTCGCCGCCCGCGGGTCACGCAGTACGTGTCGCCGCCGTCGGTGTCGTACGAGGAACACCTCGGTCGGCGCGGCTCGGACTTCCACGTCGAGATGGGCGACGTCATCCACGTCGTCGCCGGGCCGATGCTCACGCGATCGCCGCACGTGCTCTACACGAACGTCGTGGAAGCGTTGCTGCGGTTCGTGCTCGTGTCGCGCGGCTACATGCTTCTGCACTCGGCGTGCCTGGACATCGGCGGCCGCGGCGTGATGCTGTCGGCACTCACCGATACCGGCAAGACCGGAACCGTGCTGCGCCTGTTGCGCGAAGGCGGCGGGCGGTTCCTCTCGGACGACATGACGATCCTCGATCCCAGCGGCACTGCACTGTCGTACCCGAAGCCCCTCACGATCAGCCACCACACCCTGCGTGCGGTCCAGGCCGGCGATCTCACGCGGGCGGAATGGCGTCGGCTGCACGTGCAGAGCCGCGTCCACTCGAAGGCCGGCCGCGGTGTCGGCGCCCGCATGGGCGAGATGAATCTGCCGATCATGTCGATCAACGCGTTGACCCAGCGCGTCGTGAAACCGCCGAAGTACCAGGTCGAACGACTCGTCCAGTGTGAGCGCGCCACCAGCATCCCGGTCACCACGCTGTTCGTGATCGAGCGCAACGAGTACGTCCTGAGCGACATCTGCTCGGACGCGTTGATCGACGAACTGATCAAGAACACCGACGACGCCTACGGATTCCCGCCGTTCCGGTACTTCGCCCCGGCGCTGATCGTCAACGGTCTCGGCTATGAGGAGCTCCGCGCTGCAGAACGCGCGATCCTCGTCAAGGCGATGGCCGGCATCCGCGCGCGCCGCCTCGCCACACCGGACTTCTCGTGGTGGAAGCACATCACCGAACTGATCGCCGACGACCGGGGACAGCTGTCGGCACCACCACCCGCCTCGGTGCAGGTCCGGCGAGCGTGAGATGCCACCCCGATCAACTCGCCTCGCGATCGCGGCGCTGTGCGCCGCGCTGGGTGGTGCGCTCGCACTGACCGCGTTCGCGGCACCCGCCGCGGCGGCGAACCCGTTTGCGACCGCTCTGACAAGGGCGCCCTACCTGACGGACCTTGTGGGAACGCACGTCGACGTCAACTTCGCGACGGATCGCTCAGGGACGGCGGCGACTGTCGCCTGGGGTTCAGTCACCGGCGGAACGTGCAATCCGACGACCGTCGTCACGGCCGCGCGAACAAGCGTCACCGTCGGCGCGGTCAACGAATACTCGTGGTACGCGCCGATCGACCTGCCCGCACCGGGTAGCTACTGCTATCGCGCCTACCTCGGCAGCGTCGATCTCCTCGGGTCCGCAGCTAGTCCCGTGTTCATCACGCAGGTACCGCGCGGCGCGCCCGACAGCTTCACCTTCGACGTCATCGGTGACTGGGGACAGGTCGATTCGACCGGGGCGAGCCCGGCGATGGCCGGTCTCATGTCGACGATCGCCAACAGCGGCGCCCGATTCATGGTCACCGTCGGTGACAACGGCTACCCGAACGGCAGCCAGACGAACTACGGCGATCTGCAGCAGACCGGAGCTGACACCAGTGCGATCTTCGGCCCTTCGTTCTGGACAGTCGCCGGGTCGACCACGCCGATCTTCACCGCGGCGGGCAACCACGGGTTGTCCGGGACGACGCACACCGATCTCAAGACGTGGCGCGAAGACCAGGCCGTCGCCCAGTCGAACGGTCGCTATCAGAACGACGTCTATTGCTGCGTCAACGGCACGACGTCGTCGAACTATGCGAGCGAGTGGTACGCCTTCGATGCCGGCAACGCCCGCTTCTACCTGCTCGACTCCGCCTGGGGTGACTCGAACACGGGCAACGCCAACGTCTATGCGAACGACGCCGCCGCGCACTTCGCTCCCGGAACGCCCGAGTACCAATGGCTGACCAACGACCTGGCCACCCACCCGTCCCAACTCAAGTTCGCGTTCTTCCACTACCCGCTCTACAGCGACAACAAGGATCAGGCGAGCGACACATACCTGCAGGGCGCCAACTCGCTGGAAGGACTGCTCGCGAACAGCGGCGTCCAGATCGTGTTCAACGGGCACGCGCACATCTACCAGCGCAACACGCCGTCTGCCCCTGGGATGCCGATCACCTACGTCACGGGCGGTGGCGGTGCGACCCCGGAGCCGATCGGCCCTTGCAGCGCCACCGACGCCTACGGCATCGGCTGGTCGCCGACCAAGCTGAAGGGCTATTCGTGCGGCGGGGGCCGTGCGCCGACCAGCGCCGCGCAGCTGTATCACTTCCTGCGAGTGACGGTCTCCGGCTCTACCGTGACAGTCGCGCCGACCGACTCCACAGGCGCAGTGTTCGACGCGCAGACGTACAACTTCACCGGCGCGCCTGTGACCTACCTCGACAGCCGTCCGGCCGCCCTCACCAACGCGACCTCGGCCACGTTCACCTTCCATGCCAGCGACCCCGCTGCGACCTACACGTGCACGCTCGACGCACAACCGGCGACAGCGTGCACCAGCCCGGCGGCCGTGTCCGGTCTGGTCGACGGTCCGCACAGCTTCACCGTCGTCGCAAGTTCCAACGGTCGCTCCGACCCGAGCCCGCCGACCGCAAGATGGACGGTCGACACGACAGCACCGAGCACGCCGCTCGGACTCAGCGGTCGCGCGGCCAACTCGGTCGAGGTCGATCTCTCGTGGCAGGCCGCGCAGGACACGAACGGCGTTGCGTCGTACAACATCTACCGTGACGGCACGCAGTACCAGACAGTCACTGGGACGACGACCAACTATGCCGACACGGTGACGGCCGGCAGCTCACACACGTATGCAGTGAGCGCCATTGACGGGGCGGGGAACGAGTCGCCACGAAGCGACCCGGTGACCGTCACGACGACGTCGTCCGCTCCGGTGTTCTCGGACGGGTTCGAGGCCGGCAACCTCAAGGCGTGGTCGTCCAGTGGCGGCCTTACGGTGCAGAGCACGACCGTGCGCACCGGGCAATACGCGGCGCTCGGTTCGTCGAACAGTGTCGGCAACTACGCGAAGCGGACGCTTCCAGCCGGCTATTCGGACGGATACGCGCGCACCGGGTTCGACCTCGTCGCGCAATCCGGGCAGGTCAACCTGTTGCGTATGCGCACCAGTGACGGCACCTCGATCGGCTACGTCTATGTCACGAGTGCCGGGCTGCTCGCTTTCCACGACGACGCGACCGGAGCGAACACTGTGAGCGGCACTGCGATCACCTCCGGCTGGCATGTCGTCGAATTGCACGTCGCCATTTCGTCAGCGTCCGGTACCTCGGACGGCACGGTGCAGGTGTGGTTGGACGGCACGCTCGTCGGCGCCTTGTCGAGCCAGTCGTCGGTCAACCTCGGCGCCGTCCCGATCTCGGCGATGCAGATCGGCGACGTGCAGGCCGGGCGGGCAGGCGGCGTGGTGTTCGACGACGCAGCATTCGGCACCGCACGCCTAGGCGTCGCGTGATGGGTCCGAACGAATGACGGCACAAACCCGACCGGCGAACCTCGACGCACCGGACATCACCCCGAGCCGTGCCGCCCGATTGTCCGACTACCTGTCCGAGCGAATGCTGGCCGCGCAGCTGCTCCCGGCACGCGCGCTGATGTCGCACCGCACCACGGTGCGCGAGGTGGCGATCACGCTGTCGGTCGCGGCCGTGCTGCGCTTCTGGAATCTCGGTGCCGTCGGCCTCAACAGCGACGAGGCTGTCTACGCGGGCCAGGCCGCCTCGCTCGCGGGCAATCCGCACTTCACCCAGTTGTTCCCGATCGTGCGCGCACACCCCCTGCTCATGCAACTGCTCATGGCTCCGCTGTACCGCTCGGGCGTCGTCGACACGCCAGGGCGTTACGTGAGCGCGACGTTCGGCGTCGCGACCGTTGCGCTGGTGTACGTGCTCGGACGGATCATGTTCGACCATCGCGTCGCCACCGTGGGAGCGCTGCTGCTGGCGGTCATGCCGTACCACGTGATCATCGGTCGGCAGATCATGCTCGATGGGCCGATGGCGTTCTTCACCACCTGCGCGCTCGTGTGTCTCGCGCTCGGCGCTGCCCGCCATGCCCGCGCGGGGTGGCTCGTCGCGGCAGGCGCCTCGATCGGGCTGGCAACGCTGACGAAAGAGACCGCGATCATCATGATCGGGGCGGCGTTCGCGTTCATCTGCCTGACCAGTCACATGTGGCGCCCGATCCGCTTCCCGCTCGCGGGCGCAGGCATCGCACTGCTACTCACCTTCACCTACCCGATCCTTACCGCGCTCTCGGGCGGTTCGCACAGCGGACAGTCGTACTTGCTGTGGCAGCTGACGCGTCAGCCCAATCACGATTTCGGGTTCTACGTCTTCGTCGTCGGCGCGGCGATGGGCTTCGGGCTGCTGGTCGTTGCCCTCGCCGGCCCGTTCGCTCGCCGGCTCACAGGTCGGTCGATGAGCTGGCGCGAGGGTCTACTGATCTCGTGGGTGATCGTGCCGTTCGCGTTCTTCCAGATCTGGCCGGTGAAAGGTTTCTCCTACCTCGAGCCGCTGGCGCCGGCGATTGCCATGCTGGGCGCGCGTTCGCTGGTGCCGACCGTCGACGCGCTGAAGAGCACCGCGCGGCGGGTGTGGCAGCGAGTGCTCGTTGTGGGTGTGGTGGCGTCGCTGGCGATCCCTGCCGCGGTGGGTGTCGCAGTGCCCACCACGTCCGGCCTGGCCGGTGCGGGCGGCCTCCCGGGCGGCCGCGAGGTCGGCGAGTGGGTCGACACGCACGTCCCGCTCGGCTCGCACCTGATGACGATCGGTCCGACCATGGCGAACCTCATCGAGTACTACAGCGGGCGTCGCTCGGACGCGTTGTCGGTGAGTCCGAATCCGTTGCACCGCAACCCGACCTATCGGCCGATCATGAACGCCGACGCCGAACTGGCCGCCGGAAACTACGAATTCATCGTTTGGGACGTGTATTCGGCGCAGCGCTCACCCCATTTCGCGCAACGTGCCATCGATCTGGAACGGCGGTTCGGTGGCCACATCGTCCACGTGCAGCGCGGCGAGGTGGGCGGCAAGGACAACCAGCCCATCATCGTCATCTACCAGGTGCACCCATGAGACGCCTCTGCGCCGCCGCCGCCGTCGCCGTGCTGGCGGGTCTGTTCGTCGTGCCGATCACGTCTGCCGAAGCCACCGGCTCGCACCGAAGCCGACTGCAGCACCTCGTTGTGATGACCCAGGGCGGCCGGTCGTTCGACAACTACTTCGGATCGACACGCGGTGTGAACGGAATCGGTCAGGTTCCCTGTCAATTGCAGGCGACCACCGATCAACTCGGCTGTCTCGGCGTGCACCAGATCACGCCGCGTACCACCGCCTTCACGCTGCGCACCGGCCCGAAGGCGCAACGCATCTCAGTCGACGGCGGACGCATGGACGGCTTCGTGCGCGCTCAGTCGCGGCCGGGCGCTGACGGCACCGGCGCCATGGGTTACTACCCCTCGAGCGCGTTGCCGCTGCTGCACGAGCTTGCCGGCCGCGGCGTGCTGTTCGACAACTGGTTCAGCGGCGTCCCGGGCGGCACGTTGCCGAACGACCTGTTCGACATCTCCGCACGTCCGCCTGCGCTGAAAACACAGATCATCCCGACGACCGGGTGGACGGACCGGCCAGTGATCTTCGACCGGCTCAACGCCGCTCACATCTCATGGCGGATCTACGTGCAGAACTACGAACCGGCGTTGACGATCAATACCGCTGCCACCAAGCAGCGCCTCGGCGGCCAGTTGGCCCGAGTGCCGTTGCTCAGCATGCAGCGCTACCTCCGCGATCCGGCGTTACTGGGTCACATCGTCGATCTGGATCGGTACTACCGCGATCTCGAGTCCGGTCATCTCCCTGCTGTGTCGTACATCGTGAGCACGTCGGCGACCGAAACGTCGCCGCGCGACCCGCACAAGGGTCAGCAACTGATGCGTTCGGTGCTCAACGGATTGTTGGCCAGTTCGGCATGGCCGAGCTCGGCCCTGCTCGTGCAATGGGACAGCTCCGGGGGCTGGTACGACCACGTGCCCCCGCCGGTCATCGACGGCAATGCGACCGGACTACGCGTGCCGGCATTCATGATCAGCCCATTCATTCGCCCCGGCACAGTGAGCCACACGAGGTTCGACGCCGCGTCGACACTGAAGTTGATCGAATCGAATTTCCGGCTCGCTCCGCTGGCCCCGCGAGATCGCGACGCAGCCAACCCGGCAACATTGATCAATCTCGACACGAAACCTGCACGACCTGCGCTGGTCGGCGTCAGTAGCGACGTCCCGGTCGTGCAGCCCAAGCGCAGCACTTTGATCCTCGGCTATCTGGCCGCACTCACTGTTGCGGTCGGCGCCTGCGTCGTTGCGCTGCGCGCAGGACGCCGACACGCTCTCGCCCAACCGGTGGTGCCGCAATGACCACACTTCGTTCCGCCGTTGCATTCGTGCTGACGGCTGTGCTCGCCATTCCGTTGTGGCTGGTTGCGATCGCGTTCGCGCCTGCGCCGGCCGAGGCGTCAAGCGCCGGCACCGTTTACGTCGCGACAGTCCCTGCGCTCGCCGGCGTTGCTCTCGACATCCGCGGTGTCTACGTGACAACCGACGCGGACGGGACGGCAGTTACGTCGCTGTCCGACATCAACGGGGTGGCCTCCGACATCACGCTCGGCACCGACGCTGTGCCGGGGGGGACGACGGTGCAGATCAACCGGATCGTTCCGGCGATACACGTCCCGCATCAGAGCCATCTGACGATCGGGCTCGACGTCACGAGTCCCGTCAAGATCAAACTCCTGCAAGGGGATTCGCACGTCCCGCCCAGTCACGTCACGCAGCTGCGCCTGCACTCGATCGTCGGGAACCGGGTGAAGGTCGATCCGCGCATCGGCAAGACACTGCACCTGCTGTCACGCAAGATCCACTACATCCACGGCGAACTGCAGGCCCAGCCGGTGACGTGGGCGGTGGAAGGGACGACGGCCGATCCAGGGATCTCGGTGACAACGTCCGAGCCGCGGTTCGATCCCTTCGGGCGGCGCGAGTGGATCGTGCGGCTGACCCCGGTTGCCGGCACCGTCCGGGTGGCCACTGTCCCGCGCACCCCGGGCGTCCAGTTCGACATCGACGGAACCACGCTCACGACCGGCAGCAACGGCATCGGCGTAGCCAAGGTTTCGGACCTGAACTACGTCAAGGACGGCCTGACGCTGGCGTCGTCGTCCGCTGGTCACTTCCAGGTTTCAGCGCTGCGCGTCAGCAAGATCAAGTCCATTGTCCCGGACCAGCGCCGCCTCATCGCGGCGATCGATGTCCGCCGCAGCGTCACCTTGCGCTTCGTCGACTCGCACAACCGTCCGGTGCCCGCGGCCCGGGTGAACGAGGTGACCCTGACGGCCGGGTCGGCGATGGTGACGAGCCTGATCGGGACGGAACTTTCGGTACCCGCCCTGCTGCTGTCGCGGGTAGCGGAGCGGATCGGATCCGGCTGGGGAACCCGCTCAGTGACTTACTCCTTGGGGTCGGTGCGCATCAACGGCGCCAATGCCGTATTCGCGGGACGACAGCGGTTCACCCCGGTCGACGGTGGGGTCTGGACGATCCAGCTGAGCGTCTTCAGCATGGCGTTGACGGTCCGCGACGCGCTGTTCGGTTCGACGATCGGGACCCGCACGGTTCTCGTGCGTCCGGACGGGTCGACATTGAGCGAAAGCGTCAGTCCGGGTGGTCCCGGCATGTTCACGGGAATGGTCCGCGGACTGTACACACTGAAGATCGACGCCGCCGTGCTGGGTGGCACGACGAGCATCCTCGTCTCACGCGACGATGTCGTGAATCTGCGCGTGATCACGTTGCTCGACACAGTCGTCATAGCCATCGGCGGTGCGCTGGTGCTTCCGGCGATCGTCATCGTGGGTGTCGGCGTGACACGCCGGACCCGCGTCCGCCAAGCCGCTCGATCGGCATCGCCGTGATCGCGCGCCGCGCGCTGCAGGCAACGATCGTCATCGTGCTGATGCTCGTCTGCGCGCCGCTGACCACGTCCCAGGCCACCCCATCGTCCGCACCCGGCGTGCACGTCCCGGTCTACGCGTACTTCTACCAATGGTTCGAGAAGAGCTCGTGGGACCGGGCAAAGCAGGACTACCCGCTGGCCGGGCGCTACAGCAGCGATGACCCGCACGTGTTGCGGCAACAGATCGACGAAGCCCGATGGGCCGGTATCGACGGCTTCTTGACGTCGTGGAAGAGCACCGGGCCGCTCAACCGGCGGCTGCGCCTCTTGCTGCGCATGGCTGCGCTGACGCATTTCGACGTCGGCGTTGTGTACGAGGCGCTCGACTTCTACCGGCGGCCGTTGCCGATCACGAAGGTTCGTTCCGACCTGTCCTATCTCGTCGACAAGTGGGCCGCTTCGATGCACTCGGCCTTCGGCCGTCCGCTGATCATCTGGACGGGCACGAATGAGTACACGCATGCGCAGATCGCCGCCGTGCACTCGATGCTCGCAGGACGGGCGTACCTGCTGGCCGCGTCCAAGAACGTGCTCGACTACGAGCGAATCGCCGACGTCGTCGACGGCGAAGCGTACTACTGGTCGTCGAGCAATCCGCGCTCGTCGGGCACGGCAACGAAGTTGCAAGCGGTCGCTGCGGCAGTGCACAAGAATCACGGCATCTGGATCTGTCCGGCGGCACCCGGATTCGACGGCCGACCGCTCGGGCACACGCGCGTCATCGATCGCGGCTCGGGAACGACATTCGAGCAGAGCCTGCAACTGGCGGCGCAAAGTTCGCCGGACGCGATCGGTGTGATCAGTTGGAACGAATGGTCGGAGAACACCTACATCGAGCCGGGCCGCCGCTACGGGCGACAGGAGCTCGACGTGTTGCACCAGTTCACAAGTAACCGGAACGCGGCGAACCGGATACCCGGTAAGGCCGTCGTGAAATCGGGCGAATCGGGATGGACGGGGCTGCGCGCAGGTGGAATCCTGGTTTTGCTGACCAGCCTCGGCATCACAGTGTTGGTCAGTGTCGGCAGGAGGCCACGGCTTGCATCGAGGCAAGACCGACACCTCCACTCCCGCACTACGAACAGCAACGCATCGCGGCTCGTAGGGACGAACCACGGCGGTCGACGTTGACCGGCCGGGCGCGTGCACTGCACGCGTTGGTGCGGGAGGAGGGGCCCGAAATGACCACGCCACGGCGGCGCCTCGGGCGGGCCGCAGGGCCGTTGGTATTCAATTCTCGTGCGCGGATTCCGTTGACGTCGAGAACCGATGCCGACCGCGCGATCCTGCGAGCGCTCCACCGAGGTGGTCTGATCGGGGCGCCAGGACTGGCGTGTCTGGAGGCCGCCCGCGAGGTGGTGGGCATGATCCGCGATATCGACGCCGCGGGCGATGTCGCGCTTCGTGTGCTGCCGAGCGCCACCACCACGAGGCTCGAGTTCGACATCACAAGCCGGTTCGAATCGCTGGTGACCCGGTTGGCCCAGGCGCAGGACTTCTCGGCCGTGCGTTGGGGCACCGTCCACGAGAATCATCGCACCCTCATGTGGGCCGAGGTCGAGCGCACAGCACAGTCCGGCGACGGCGCGCATGAAGTTCCCGGGGTCGTCCGCACATCCGGCGCCGGCGACCCGATCCAACTTCTCCTCGATGTGACCACCCGGCTGGCTCGCGCGCACACCCTCGAGACCGTGGCCGATGTGGTCACCGGCCCCTTGCGCGCGCACCTGTCCGCCGCCACAGCTGCGCTCGCCGTGCGCGAGGACGGAATCCTGCGCTTTGTGCGACCAGCCTCAGCCGGTACTGGCCAGGCCGCACCAGGGCTGGGCCATCCGGCGCAGTTGTCCACCACGACTGACACCCCGATCGTTGCCACCGCACGCGACGGACGGGCCCGCGATTACGCATCGACCACGTCTGTCGAACGCGAGTTCCCCGACTTCGGCGCGAAGCTGCGCGCTGCGCACACCCAAGCCCTGGCAGCCGTGCCGCTCATGGTTGCCAGCCAGTCGATCGGAGCGCTTGCCGTCGGCTGGCGGGGCGCGCGTCCCGTCCACCGATTGCGGCCGTTGCTAACCATCGTCGCGATGCACACGGCCGACGCGACGGTCCGGGTCAGGTCCCCACGGCCCGGTTCAGCAGCAACGCGCCCTGCCGGGATGCGCGCCCCGGGAAGCGCTCGCCGCACGCTCGCCGAGGTCGGCAGCCTGCGCCTCGACCTCGTCTCACGCAGCGTTTTCGTCCGCGGCCGCAACGACCCGATCCGGCTGACCGGGCGTGAGTTTGAATTGTTGCTCTACCTCGTCGAGCATTCGGGGACCACGCTGTCGCGCCACGACACCATGCGCGATGTCTGGGGGATCGACTTCGGCGCAGACACCTCCGTCGTCGACGTGACGATCTCGCGGCTGCGTCGCAAACTCGGTACGAGCGCGATCGTCACCGTCCGCGATCAGGGCTACATGATCCGCTGACACACAGGCACGCGGCACCCGCAGAGTCCTCGGGCGTGTTGTCGTCGCGGCGTGCAAGAGTGGACGTGTGGACGGCCCGCTGCTGATGGCGATCGACGGCAACTCGCTCGTCCACCGCAGCTATCACTCGCAGGCGCACACCGGCGTCGCCACCTGGGCCGTTCGAGGCCTGCTCACGCAGCTCGTCGCAGCGGTCGAGCGGGTGCGTCCCACTGCGGTCGTGGTCGGCTTCGACGACCCCGACCGGTCAGAACGCCGCGAGCGGTGGCCGCAGTACAAAGCACACCGCACCGAGAAGCTCGAGACCCTCGTCGAGCAGCTTTCGCTTGCTGCCGACACCCTGCGCGAGCTCGGTGTCACGGTCGTCGTGCCGCCCGGCCTCGAGGCCGACGACGTGCTCGCATCGACCGCCGAGCACGCACGGCGCTGCGGCGGCGAGACGATGATCGTGACCTCCGATCGCGATGCGTTCGCCCTCATCGACGACAGCACGCGCGTGCTTCGCATCATCAACGGCGGCGTCGAGGCCTCGCCGGTGATGACCGCCGAGCGGCTCGTCCTGTTGCTCGGGGTGCGGCCCGAGCAGTATCGCGACTATGCCGCGCTGCGCGGCGACCCGTCCGACAACCTGCCCGGTGTTCGCGGTGTGGGCCCGCGCACCGCTGCGCAGCTGTTGACCGAGTTCGGCTCCGCAGGCGCCGCGTTCGACTCACCCGACGCTGTGGCCAGCCGGTTCGGGCCAGGGCTGGCACGCAAGCTTGCTGCTGCAGGTGCTCGCGAGAGCTGGCAACTCAACTGCCAGGTGATGAGCATGCGCCACGACCTCAGGATCGACCCACGGCCGCTGCCGCTCGACGCGCGTCAGGTGACGGCGACGTTCCGTGGCCAGCAGCTGACGTGGACGGTGAACGACGCGGTGCGGGTGCTGGCCGGTGTCGACGACGCGTGTAAAGAGCCGCCGGCGTGGGTCGAAGCGTCGTGGCAGGGCTACGTCGCGCCGCCCCGCCCGCCCAAGTTGCCGGCGCGCAAGCCGGCGATGGCCCAGCTGACGCTGTTCGACTACTAGCCTGCGGTAGTGACTGACGCGCTGCGCGAGCTGGCGACTGCGTACGGCGTTGCCGTCGAGTACTGGGACTGGCGCAACCAGCACGTCCGGGTCAGCGACCAGACGCTCATCGCCGTTCTCGCAGCACTCGACGTCGATGCGACCACCCCGGATGCCTGCGTGTCGGCGCTGCACGAGCGCGAACTCGATGCCAGACGACGGGTGCTGCCTCGGTATGTCGTCGTGCGCCAGGGCGAGCACCACAGCGTCGACCTGAATGTCGTCGACGGCGAAGCGGTCGACGTCTGGATCACGCTCGAGGACGGCTCGTACCACTCCAATCTCGCAACAGATCCGGGAACCGAGCCGCCGCGCGAGATCGACGGGCGCTTGCGCGCGATCAGCCGCGCGCGCGTGCCGAGCGGGCTACCCCTGGGCTACCACCAGCTGCATGCGTACACGTCGGAGCAGCAGCACGACACCGCACTGATCGTGACGCCGGCCTGGCTCGGCATGCCGGCACGCCTCGGCGAACGCAAGCTGTGGGGGCTCGCCACGCAGCTCTACAGCGTGCGCTCGCAGCAGTCGTGGGGCGTCGGCGATCTCACCGACCTCACCGATCTCGCTGTGTGGTCGGCCACCGAACACGGTGCGGGGTACGTGCTCGTCAACCCGCTGCACGCCGCCCAACCCGTCACGCCGATCGAGCCGTCGCCCTATCTGCCGACGTCGCGCCGATTCGGCAATCCGATCTATCTGCGCATAGACAGGATTCCTGAGTACCGGGGCGATGACCGGTCCGGCGACCTGGACAACCACAGCGACCTGATCGATCGGGACGCGACGTGGACGGCGAAACGACAGGCGCTGCTCACCACGTTCCGTGCCGGACGCTCGGCCGGGCGCGAGCTCGCATTCCGCTCCTTCTGCCGACGCGAAGGACAGGCGCTGACCGATTTCGCCACCTGGAACGCACTGGTCGAACAGCACGGCAACGATTGGCACGACTGGCCCGACCAGTTGCGGCACCCGCGCAGCTCGCACGTCGCACAGTTCGCTGACGCCTACACCGCCGAGGTCGAGTTCCACCGCTGGCTGCAGTGGCTCGTCGACGAACAGTTGGCAGCCGCGCAATCGACAGCATGCGGGTACGGGATGGAACTCGGCATCATCCACGACCTCGCCGTCGGCGTCAGCCCGATCGGCGCCGACTCGTGGATGTGGCAGGACGAGCTGGCCCGTGGCATCACCGTCGGCGCGCCACCCGACGCGTACGCGCAGACCGGCCAGGACTGGAATCAGCCACCGCTGCGGCCCGACCGGCTCGCCGAACTCGGGTATGCACCGTTCCGCGACCTGATCGCCAACACGCTGCGGCACGCCGGCGGGCTGCGCGTCGACCACGTGATCGGACTGTTCCGACTGTGGTGGATTCCGTCGGGCGCCGGCGCAACCGAAGGCACCTACGTGCGCTACGACCACGACGCGGCGATCGGCATCCTTGCGCTCGAAGCCGCCCGCGCCGACGCGGTGGTCGTCGGCGAAGACCTCGGCACCGTCGAGCCGTGGGTGCGTGACTACCTGCGCGCACGAGGCCTGCTCGGGACCTCCGTGCTGTGGTTCGAGTTCGACTACGACGGCGGCGGCGGGCCACTCGCGCCGGAGCAATGGCGCGAGTACTGCCTGGCATCGGTCACCACCCACGACCTGCCACCCACGACCGGCTACCTCGCCGGCGACCACATCCGGCTGCGCAACGACCTCGGCCTGCTCGTGCGCACGCTCGACGAGGAGCTCGAGGCCGATCGCGCTGAACAGGGAGCGTGGCTGGCGGCGATGCGCTCGCGGGGACTGCTTGCACCGGATGCCTCGCACGACGAGACGGTGGTGGCGCTGCACCGGGCACTCGGGTTCAGCCCGGCCCGGCTGCGCTGCCTCGCGCTCACCGATGCCGTCGGCGATCGACGCACGCAGAACCAGCCCGGCGCGAACGTCGGCTACCCGAACTGGCGCATGCCGCTGGCCGGGCCCGACGGTGCACCGTTGTTGCTCGAGGACGTCCTGACCAGTGCGCGCGCCGCGCGCCTGGCCGAGGTCATGCGCGCCGGCCTCTGATCCGGTCCGGGATCAGCGGTGGTGATAGTTGCTGTAGATGTCCAACCCGAACCGGTCCAGCCCGGCCTGCTTCGCGAACCCGAGGTAGGGGCGACGGAAGATGTTCTCGATCGAGGCGAGCAACGAGTAGTGGTTGTACGGCGTCGTGCTGTACGTACCCGGCTTCGTCCACCGCGAGATGATCAACGCACCGATCCGCCCGCCGCCCATGCCGTTGATGCCCGGCATCGGCGAGTTGGGGCCGGCCTGCTCGTTGCAGCATGAGGACGAGTCCGACTGCGGGCCGTCCGATTCGTCGGCGGTGATGACGAGGACGCCGTTCGCTTTGAACGCGGGTGCGTTGAGGATCAGCGGCACCCAGTGACGCATGAACGTGTTGATCGACTTCAGCCCGCCCGGACGTCCGTCGACACACGGTGCGTCGTGCCCGTCTGCGCACAGGTTCGGCGTGATGTAGGTGAGGTTGCGTGTGGTCGCTGCCGAGCGCAGATCCTTGGGCAGCGAGTTGATGTTGACGACATGCTTCTTGCAGTAACTCGCTCGACCGGTGATGGCCGTGAAGTACATGAATGGGTTGTGCCGGGTGGCGTACTGGTCGCCCTTGACGGCCTTCTGGGTGTTGTCCTGGCTGTTGAGGGCCGGATGCAGGCAGGGGGTCTTCATGTCCTGCATGTAGCCGCGCCACGAGTAGCCGCCGCGGTCGAGCTGGATCGGCAAGCTGTTCACCGAGGTGGGGAACACGCAGCCCGTGCCGACGGCCTGCTGCGGCGCCTGCGTACCCGACCCCGTGAAGCTGGAGTAGATCTGGCAGTCGCCCTGCATCTGCGGGTTCGGCGCCTGTCCGGAGATCTGCGCAATGTAGTTGGGCTGTGAGTTGTGCGCCGTCCCGTAGTAGTTGTAGAGCAGCACACCCTTGTTGCGCAGGGTGTGTGCGAGATACGGCGCCTTCGACAGCCGCCCCCAGGTCTCGGCGTAGCCCTTGTTCTCGATGTTGATGACGAAGACGTGTTTGGCTGGCGGCACGTAGTTCGAGATCGGCACCGCGCGGGCCGTGACCGTATCCGGTTTAGACGCAGTCGCCGCCGAGACCGTCCCGACGACGGCAAGCAAGCTTGCCGCAACGGCAAGTGTGCGCTTCATGACGGCAACACCCATCCCTCGCGCAGCGCGAGTTTCTTCAGCCCGGCCCACTCGGTGCTCTCGCCGGTCGCTCCGGTCGTCGGCGCGGAGCAGTCAGTCGGCGATGGTGGCGTGATCACGCCGTAGGACGGCGCCGCGCGTGTCGTCGAGAAGTCGAGCGCCGACACGATGTTGTTCGCGTGGCCGTCGCGACGCGTCAACGGTTTGAGCCCCCACCGCCATTCGATCGCACGCAGGATCGAGGTGTGATCGAACACGGTGTGGTTGACGTGCGCCTTCGCGTGCGGGGAGATGACGATCGCGGGTACCCGGAAACCGCGCCGCGCCGTCCAGGGATGCGCGTCCGGAGCGATGCCCGGCGCGACGTGGTCGTAGAACCCACCCCACTCGTCGTAGTTGATGACCAGCAGCGTGTTGGCCCACTTAGCGCCCGTCGTCACCGCGGTATAGACCTGGTTCAGGAAGGCCTCGCCCGCGCGGATGTCGGCGTGGGGGTGGTCGTCAGCAGACGAGCCGGAGTCCTCGTCCTCGAACCTCGGATCGACGTACGAGACGTCCGGCAGGGTGCCGGCCGCGGCGTCGGTGAGGAAGCTCGAGAACGGCTTGGCGATCGAGAGGTACTTCTGCCCCCACAGCGCGAGGAACGGCACGTCCGAGAAGTAGTACGTCCCGGTGCGTCCCTTCGCCTTGAGCCGGTCCCAGATCGTCGGCATCGTCGAGATGGTCGTCGAGTTGTGCAGCCGGTCGGTCTTCGCACTGTGCTGGTAGAAGCGGTTCGGGTAGGTCTCGGCCAGGGTTGCCGCGAAATAGCGATCACAGGTCGTCCAGTCGAGCGCGGCCTTGCCGAGGAAGGCGAGGTCGGCCTGCTCGTAGTAGCTGATCGACAGCGAATCGTTCTGGCCGGCGCGCAGCCACCCGTCGCAACGCCCGCCGTTGAGTTCGATGCGCCCGCCCTCGTACGAGTGGTCGGGGTCGTTGAACCCGCAGCTGTTGAACCTGGTCTGGTGGAAGGTGCTGCGACGGCGGCCGAGACGGTCGGTGAAAGTGAGCCCCGCCTGCTTCCCGTCGGCGCCGGGGACCCAGCCGAGGAAGTGGTCGAACGAGCGGTTTTCCATCATCACGACCACGATGTGGTCGATGCCGGAGTGCTGCGGCGCCGGTAGCTGCGAGGCCACGGCCGCATCGCTCGTGAGCACGTCGCCGAATCCGACGGCGCCTGCGACGCCCACCGCGCCTGCCACCGCGGCGCCCGACAGGAACGTTCGTCTACTGAGGGTCACGCCCAAGTAAACGACACACGGTGTCCCGCAGTCACTCCCGAAGTGCTGTGTTCGACAGGCGTTCATGCCCAGGTCGGCCGTAGCCTGTCGTGATGCGTGGTCTGCGCGCCCTTGCGGCTTTTGCGCTCGCACTCAACGCGTTGATCGTCGGCGGTGGGCCGGCCGGCGCCGCGCCGCTCGGCCCGGCGCAGGGCGCATTGTTCATCGGCGACTACCAGCACTCGGCCCACTTCTGCTCGGCGGCGGCCGTGCACAGCGCCGGGCATGATCTCGTCGCCACAGCCGCGCACTGCGTCACCGGCGACGGGACGGCGCTCGAATTCGTGCCGGGATACCGCAACGGTCACGCCCCGTACGGGGCCTGGCACGTGGTGGCCGTCTACGTCGACTCGGCGTGGCAGAACTCCAAGGATCCGCGTCACGACTTCGCCTTCCTGCGGGTATCGACCAACAGTGGGCACACCCTCGAGTCACGGGTGCACGCACTGCACCTCGGCGTCGCGCCAGCGCGCCGAACCCGCGTGACGATGTCCGGGTACCTCGTCGGGACGAACGACACCGCGCTGCACTGCACCCGCCGGACCTACCGGGGCAACGCGCACCCGCGCTACCCCGCGATCAACTGCCCGGGCTTCGGCAACGGGACGAGCGGCGGCCCGTGGGGCACCTCGAACGGCATCCTCGTCGGCGTCACGGGCGGATATCACCAGGGTGGGTGCAGCCCGAACACGTCGTACTCGGCGCCGTTCGGCTCGGCCAGCACACGACTGTGGCGCCGCGCGCAGCGCGGCGGCACCGGTGCCGTCGTGCTCCCGGCCGGCTCGGACGGCTGTTAGTTCAGGCGGACGCCTTCCGCGCGCACCAGCGCGGCCCGGCGCTGGGCGTCGCGGGGCGAGGTGCGGCGGTCGAGTCGGGCCGAGAGCAGCTCGGCGGCCAGTTCGACCCGGCCGGCCCGGGTCGCGCAGTGGATCAGCGTGTCCTCGACGACCTCGCGTTGCGCTGCGCTGCCGCCGAGACGATCGATCCCGGGCAGTCCGAGCAGGGTGTCGGTGGCCCTGGCCGGGTCGTCGTGCACCAGGTCGAGCAACGCATCGGCGAGTGGCGCCACGGTGTCGGTGAAGACCTCGTCGCTTCGCTCACCGGCGTGTCGCCGGAGCGCGACCAGCCCCCTGCAATCGCCGGCGGCAGCGAGCGCGACAGCGGCGTGCAGCGCGGCGAACGGCGTCGGCGGTTCGACGAGCAGCTCGCGCGGAATCGTGTCGAGCACGCCGTCGAGTGCAACCGCGTCCCACGCCCCGACGGTGTAACCGCGCCACAGCAATGACGCCGAGTCGACCAGCGCACGCATACCCGTGACGGTCGGCGGCGCGAGCTGCACCGCGTACCGCTTCGCGGCCGCGCGGTCGTCACCGAGGGCAAGTTCGTGCAAGGCCGCGTGCCACGAGAAGTGCGCGCGGTGCGACGCGTGGGCACCGCAGGTCGAGATCCACTGGTCGAGCCACGCGAGCCCGGCTGCGTGATCGCCGGTCTCGTAGTGCACGTGTGTCCGCGCGTGCACGGCGTGGCCGGACGACGGTTCGACGGCGAGCGCCGCTGTGGCGAGCTCGGCTGCCTCCTCGAAGCGGGTCTGCTCCTGCCGCACGAAGGCCAGCAGCGAGCGGTACCACCAGTCGTTGCCGTAGCTCGGCTCGAGGCCTTCGACCAGCGCCCACGCCTCGGCGGGCACCTCGGTCGCGCCGCCGAACGCGATCGTCGGGACGGCCAGGCTGACCGCAAGAGCGTCCTCGGGGTAGGAGTGGATGTAGGCGATCAAGGCCGCCGCCGACTCCGGACCGGGATCGTTCGCCCGCGCGATTGCGACGTCGACGAAGCGCCGCTCGCGCTCGTCGGCGTTCGTAGCCGTTCGTTGCGCTGCCTCGACCGAAGCCGCGACGTCGACGTCGGCGCCCCATTCGACACCGAGCAGCGCCTGCACGGCGTGTCCGAGCGCGAAGGACGGGTCGGTGCGAACCGCCGCGGCGACGAGCTGATCGGCGCCGGACTGCACGCGCAGCATGCGTCCGACCGCCTCGACGTAGTGCGCGGCGGCCGCGGAGTTCGCCGACAGCGGCAGGCCGTAGGGGTCGCGGGCACGCCGCACCAGCTGCGGCGACGGCAACGCGTCGACAACGGACTGCGCGAGATCGGCAGCTTGCGATCTGATCTCGGGTATGGCGGTACTTTCCCACAGCTGACCGCGCCGAAGCGGTCCGATCGCCCAGATCGCTGCCGGCGTGGCGGCGGCCGTCGTGAGCCGTCCCGACGCGTCGGTGGCGAAGCCGAGATCGAGCGCCCCAGGGCGAGCCAGACCCGATTCCAGCAGGTTCATCACGAGCGGGTCCGAGTTGGTGCGCACCGACCCGTCCGCGCCCGTGCAGTTGATCACGGCGTCGACGTGCACGCGGGTTCCGTCGCCGAGCGCGACCTCGAGGCCCGAATCGGTCTCGACGGCGGCGACGACGCCCCCGCGATGGGTTTCGATCGCACCGTCGGCGCAGCGCTGCTCGAGCCACGTGTGAATCGCCGCGTCGACCCGATGCCGCGCCCGGTCCCAGCGCCGGGCACCGGTACACACGAACGCCTCCCGTCCCGCCTCGTCGAGTCGCTGCCACAGTTCGGACGTGACCGGGCGCAGCCCGTCGATCGCGGCGCGCCAGTCGCCGGTACTGCGGAGGTGGTCGAACACCAGCCGACGTGCTCGGGCCAGCGACAGTGGCCCCTGCGGCAGCGTGTCCAGCGGCGCGGGCGCGGACGGCTGGTCAGCGTGGGGCAGCGGCAGCATGCCGTGCCGCGAGGTGACATGCACCTTGATGCCGGTCGGCCGCCGCGTGCCGGCCCATTTCATGGCCATGTCGGCCATGGTCAGACCCGCACCGACGAGCAGTACCTGTCCGCCGGCCGGCACCGATGGTTCGCGCTCGCCGGCCCACGGGTCGGCGACGAAGCGTGCCGACCGAGTAAGTGCGGCGGGTGCCCACGATGTCGAGGGTGCGTCGTGTCCCGTCGCGAGTACGGCCGCGTCAATGGGACGACTCGTGCCGTCGTCGAGGGTCACGCGAAGCCGGCGGCCGTGGCGGCGCAGGTCGGTCGCGCGGGCGCGCACGTGCGTCAGCTGCACGCCCTGCGCGGCGCGCACCGCATCGGCCAGCACGTGTTCGAGGTAGTCGCGGTAGTGCATGCGGGCGACGAAGCCGTCGGCCGGGAAGTCGGCCGAGACGTGCTCATGCACCCAGCGGAGGAAGTGCTCCGGATCGTCGGGCCAGGCAGTCATGTTCTTGGCGGCAACGTTGAGCCGGTGCTGCGGGTCGGTGGTCGAGTAGGCGACGCCTCGGCCCACCGGCGCCGGGTCGATGAGCAGTAGCTGCAGTCGAGTGCCGCGGCGTCCCGCCAGCCGCGCCAGCTGGGCAGCGGCGAGCGTGCCGCTGGCTCCCCCGCCGATGACCGCGACCGTGTTCTGCGTGATGACGGCCGCCGGCGGCGCAGCACTCGGTGTCGGCGAACATCGACCCGGCATGCAACTTCTCCTTTGTCTATGGACTGAATAGACAATACCAGGCTCACTTCGCCCGGACCTGACAATGTCCTGACATTCGCGTGACCTCCGCGCCACCCGACCGCGGCTACGGTGAGGCGCGTGGACCGTGCCGACGCCCTGGCGCGTGGCCTGATCCTCGTCGCCGAGGACGAGATGGCGATCGCCGAGGTGATCCGGCTGAATCTGGCAACAGCCGGCTACGGCGTGCACCTCGAGCCGACCGGCGACGGCGCGCTGGCCGCGGTCCGGACACATCGACCCGTCGCGATCGTGCTCGACGTCGGGCTTCCCGGCATGGACGGCATCGACGTCTGCCGCACGCTGCGCACGAACGGCGACTGGACGCCGGTGCTGTTCGTCACCGCGCGTGACGACGAGGTCGACCGCATCGTCGGCCTCGAGCTGGGGGCCGATGACTACATCACCAAGCCGTTCTCGCCGCGGGAGCTCGTCGCGCGGGTGACCAGCGTGCTGCGCCGCACGCGCGGGACGCCCGACACCAGCGTGCCGATGACCATCGGTGAGCTGAGCCTCGACCTGGCCGAGCACCGGTGTTACCTCGGCGCCGACGAGATCGTGCTGACCGCGACCGAGTTCGACTTGCTCGCGTTCCTCATGCGCCGGCCCGGACGCGTTTTCGCCCGCGAGCAGTTGCTCAGCGAAGTATGGGGTTACAGCACCCCGGCAGGCACCCGCACCGTCGACGTCCACATTGCACAACTGCGCGGCAAGCTCGGTGCTGCGGGACCGATCCGCACCGTACGCGGCGTCGGCTACTCGGTCGACCTGCGTGCCGAGCGCCGATGACTGCGCCGCAGCCGACCCGACACCGGAGCTCGCTATGGGTGCGTATCGCGCTGCTCGGCGTCGTGAGCGCGGTGGTCACCGGGGCGGTGGCGGGACTGCTCGCGATCAATCTGATCCGATCGGCTGACGACCGCACCGCGCGGCGTGAGCTGAGCGATCTCGCGGTCGCCGCCCAGAACGATCTCGCCGCCGGCAGGTCACATCCGCTCAGGCGACGCGTGTTGCTCGCGTTGCGGGTACACGTCGGCGTGCTCAGCCCATCCGGCGGGTTCGTGCAGGCCGATCCGCTCGTGCGGCTGGCGCTCACCGCCGCCGACCGCGCGCAACTGGCCGCCGGACGTGAGGTGTCGGCCAGCCGTGACGTGCGCGGGCGGCGGGTGTACATCGAGGCCCGGCCGATTGCCTCCGGCGCCATCGTCCTTGTCGAAGGGAGGTCTGACGCGACCGCCGGCGGAGAGGCCGCGCTGCGGCGCACTCTGCTGGCGATCCTGCTCGGCGTGGCCGCATCGGCCCTCCTGGCGGTGCTGCTCGCGCGCTGGCTGGCCCGCCCGCTGCGCCGCACCGCCGACGCGGCGCGCGCACTGGCCACCGGACGGCGTGACGTCATCGTCGCGCCGGACGGCCCGAAGGAGGTCGCCGAAGTGGCCACGGCCGTCAATACGCTGTCCGCCGCACTCACCCACTCCGAAGCGCGCCAACGCGAGTTCCTGCTCTCGGTCAGCCACGACCTGCGCACTCCGCTCACGGCGATCGTCGGCTACGGCGAGTCGTTGGCCGAGTCGGTCGTGCCTGCCGACCGCACGGCCGAGGTCGGACAGATCGTGCTGGCCGAAGCGCGCCGCCTCGAGCGGCTGGTCAGCGATCTGCTCGATCTCGCCCGGCTCGACGCCACGGACGTCGCGCTCGAACTCGGCCCGGTCGACCTGGTCGCGCTCGCCCGCGCGGCGGCTGCCGTCTGGTCTGCGCGCTGTGCCCAGTCCGGCGTCGAGTTCCGGCTCGAGGCGACCCCGGCACTCGCGTGGGCCGACGCCGCCCGCCTGCGCCAGGTACTCGACGGGCTGATGGAGAACGCCCTGCGCGTCACGCCGTCCGGCGCGCCGATCGTCCTCGCGGTCGGCCGCGAACCGGACGGCCGGGCTCGTGCAGAGGTGCGCGACGGCGGACCAGGCCTGCGTCCGGACGATCTCCCGGTCGCCTTCGAGCGGGGCGAGCTGTACCGGCGCTACCGCGGCGTCCGCCAGGTCGGGACCGGACTCGGCCTCGCGATCGTCCAACGCCTCGTGCAGCGCCAGGGCGGCACGGTCGAAGCGGGCCACGCGCCCGAGGGCGGTGCCCGCTTCACCGTGTGGCTGCCCGGAGGATGAGGTGCTTGCCGAGCGCAAGGACTTCGCTGACTACTACTTCGCGCGCAGCCCGTCGATGACGACCCGCGCCACCGGCGCCGCGGTCGAATGCTCCGGCGCCTTGCCGAGCACGGCGACCTGATCGCCCTGTTTCACGTCCGAGACCGAGCCGGACGTGGCGCCGTGCTGCCCAGGCGTGCGCTCGCGCACCTTCGTGTCCGCATTGAGCGTGAACGTCTCGGTAAACCCGTCCACGGACTTCACTGTGATCGAGGTAGGCGACACGGCGGTGACCGCGCCGCGCACGCCGGAGTGCGTGACGTACCCGTCCGCTCCCTTGGTCGTGACCTCGCCGTGCAGCACGTGCCGAAGGATCGCGTGGAGCTCGTGGCGGCGGTGGTGTTGGGCGCCGGACCGGCTCCCCGCCTGGGCCGTCCCTGACGTTGTCGACGTACCCGACCCGCTGGTGGCAAGCGCGGCGCTGGCGACGCCGACGATGGCGACTGCAGTGCCGGCGGTGGCAAGAATCTTGCGATACATGGTGCTCCTCGATCGTGGTGGCTGACCCTGTGAGCGTGCCGCGCGCAGGTGAGCGCTTCGCCTCGGAAATGTCAGGATCGTGCAAAACCGTCGTGAGGCCGTCGGGCAGGTGCGACATACTGACCGGCACCCGGGGGGCCACGAACTCGCATGAACGACTTGGCGGAGAAGGCGCTGGACGGCCTGGTCGCCGCCCGACGCGCGATCGCCGCCCGTCCCGTTCCTGCCCTCGGCGTCACCGGCTTCGTCTTCGCTTCGACCATCGTCGTCACCGGCGCGCGCCTGGGCGCTACGCCGGCGGCCGTCCCGATCGACCGCTGGCTCCGGCTGCTCCCCGAGGCCGGGTATCACATCACCGGCGTCGCGATGGGGTTGGTGATGCTCGCCGCGATCGTCGGTCTGCTCGCGACCTGGATCGTGGCCTTCGTCGTCGCCGTCCGGACGAGGCTCGCTACGCGCGGGCTGTGGACACTCGCCGCCGTGTGGTCGCTCCCGTTCGTCGTGGGGCCACCACTGGTCAGCACGGACGTGTTCGGCTACGTCGCACGTGGCCTGATCTCGCGGGCAGGCGGCAGCCCGTACTCGCGGGCGCCGTCCGACCTCGGCGAGCTGCGCATCGTCGACGCGATCGATCCGACGTGGCGCGGCACGCAGAGCAGTGACGGCCCGTTGAGCACGCTGCTCGGCCATCTCGTGGTCTCACTGTGCGGCGGCGCGATCGTCCCTGCGCTGTTGGTGTTCCGCGTCATCGCCCTGGCCAGCGTGGTGGTTATCGGACGGTGCGCCCACGAGTTGTCGGCCGGACATCGTCCGCAGTCGGCGTTGTGCCTGACGATCCTGAATCCGGCCGTGCTGCTGTTCGTCGTGTCTGCCGGCCAGCTCGTCGGCCTTTTCGTGGCGTTGCTGCTGGTCACCTTGGTCGCGACTCGGCGTCGCCGCTGGGCGGGTGCGGCCGTGAGCGTCGCGCTCGCGGCGGCGCTGAAGCCGGCGGCGTTGGTAGCGGTGCCGGTCGTGATCGCCTATCACGTGTTCGGTCAGCCGCGCCGCGAGGTCTGGCGGCGTGGGCTGCGTGACCTCGGGCTCATCGCTGTCGTGCTCGCTACGACCACGCTCGCGGTGCCGCGCGGTCTGGGCTGGCTGGCCAATCTCGGCGACGCGTTCCACGAGCACCTGCCGTACACGCCGGCCACCGCGATCGGCAATCTCATCGGGCTCGTCGTGCCCGCCGCGTACGACGATGTGCAGACGGGTGCGCGAATCGCGACGGCGGCGGCCGGCGTGGTCGCTGTCGTCGTCCTGCTGGCGACGATGCGGTCACGCCCGATCGACCAGACGCTCGGTTTCACATTGCTCGTGAGTGCACTGGCCGCGCCCGTGCTCTACCCGCAATTCGTGCTGTGGTCGGTGGTGTGCCTCGCGGCATGCACCGATCTCGCGCGCCGATCGCTGATCGACTGTCTTGTGGCGCTGTCGTGCGCCGCCTGCATCGCGACTCCCGACGGCCTCGGCGAGGACGGCGGCGAGGTTGCCTCGTTGACGGGCATCGGTGTGATCGCGTTGGCCCTGGTGGCCGTGCTCTGGACGCGGCAGCACCGCTCAGCGCGGACGGCTGATGATCCGGGCACCCCGACCCGGAATCGTCGTCACGTTGCGCGCACGTGGCCATTCCTCACGGCCCACCGGCGTGATGTCGACCCGGCGCATGACGACCTTCAACACAGCCTTCGCCTCCACCATCGCGAGGGCGGCGCCTAAGCAGCGACGGATGCCGCCGCCGAACGGGATCCACGTCGCCGGCGGCGGGTTGCCCTCGAGGAAACGTTCGGGACGGAACTCGTCCGGCGACGGGAACACCGACGAGCGGCGCTGCACCAGTTGGATCGACGGGAACACGACGACACCCGCCGGTAGGTCGTAGCCGGCGACGGTGGCCGGCTTGTTCAGCCGTCGCGCCACCTCGCCGATCACCGGTCGCAGCCGCATCGACTCTTTGATCACGGCCTCGAGGTAGTCATCGTCGTCGGCGTCCGCGGCGCGCTGAACCGTTGCCTGCAGTTCCGGCCGCCGCGCCAGATCGTGGAAGGTCCAGGCCAGCGTCGAAGCGGTCGTCTCGTGACCGGCGAGCAACAGCGTGACGAGGTGATCGCGCAGTTCCGCGTCGGACTGGCTCGGGTCGGCAACGAGCAGCTTCGACAACACGTCCGTGCGTCCGGCCAGATCAGTGACCGCGCGGCGCTCGCTGATCTCGCGATAGAGCAGCGCGTCGGTCTTCTGCTTGACGTCGTTGAACCGCTTCCACGGCCCGATGTTGTCGAGCCCCGGGTAGAGCCAGCCCAGGAAGATGACCGGCCCGATGCGCACTAGTCGTTTCAGCAGCGGACGCATCTCGGCAAGGCGCGACTCGTCGCTGACCCCGAAGACGATGCGCAGGATCACTTCGAGGCTGATGTCGTTCATGTACTGATGCACGCCGAACGGCTGATCGACCGGCCACGACGCGACGGTGTCCTCGGCGAGCTGCTCGACGACAGTGCCCCAGCGGGCGATCGCCTCGCCGTGAAAGGCCGACATCACGCGCTTGCGCACCGCGAGGTGCTTGGCCTCGTCCAGCAGCAACACGCTGTGCTCGCCCATGATCGGGCCGAGGATCGCGTTGCCCTCGCCCGCGTGGAACACGTCGGCCGGGCCGGAGAAGACCTCGCGGATGTGCTCGGGACGGCTCAGCACGACCGCGCGTCCCGCCGGCGCGACATGGATCGCGAACACGTCGCCGTACTTGCGCTGCCAGCGTGGCGCGAAGACCTTGCGCGCACCCATGAACATCAGCGTCTGCGCGAAGGCCGGCCAGCGCGGGCCGTCCGGCAACTGCATCGCGGCGGGCAGCTCGCGTCGGGTCACGAATCGTTCGGTGACTGCCATGCATGGATTTATACATCCGTATAGGACGCTCGTCTAGCTAGACTTGCCGACATGGGCCACCGCGAACAGCTCTTGAGCGCTGCTCGCACGCTGCTCGAAACCCAGGGCTATGCCCACATCACCGCGCGCGACCTGGTCGCGCAGTCCGGGACGAACCTGGCCAGCATCGGCTACCACTTCGGGTCGAAGGCCGAGTTGCTCAACCAGGCGATCGAGGACGCGTTCGCCGACTGGGCGCGGCAACTGGCCGACTTCGTCATGGCCGACCCGGCCGCGACACCGGTACAGCGGGCGCTCACGACCTGGGTCGCGGTGCGTGATGCCCTGCCCGATCGCGGGCCGATGCTGCAGGCCTATGTCGAGGCGCTGGCCCAGGCCCAGCGCGAGCCGGCCCTGCGCGCCCAGCTCGCCGAGCACATGCAGGCCGTCCGGATGATGGTCGCCGAGCGCGCCGCGGAATCGCTGGGCGGCAGCACGTCGCCCGATGACCCGCGCGCTCGCGCGGTCGCCTCGTTCGTCATTGCGGTATGCGACGGGCTCGCCGTCCAGTACCTGCTCGACCCCGACCGCGTGCCCGACGGTGACACGTTGATCGCCGGGTTGTCGATGATCTTCTCCGCATCGTTCCCGGGCCCGTTGTCCGGCGACACTGCGGCGGGGACGATCAGCGAGTTCCCCCGCTGATCTCGCGCACGGCGGGGCGGACGTCCGCGAGGTAGACCGCGGCGATCACCACCGAGATCAGCGAGAAGATCCCGAGCGGATCGAAAGCCAGCACGCTGAACAGCGCGCCGAGCACGAGCATCGCCAGCCACGCGGGCTTGGTCAGCTTGTCGACGGCCGGGAAGGCGGCGACCTTGCGCGTCAAGCAGTCGGCCAGCGCCCAGACGCGCAGGGCGAGCAGTCCCCAGAACAGGATCCAATCCGTGTACTGGTACAGCTCGTTGACCACGACCACACGTCCAGAGTAATGACCGAACTCAAACCGGTCGGTGACGAAACGACAACTGCCCCGTCCGAGCGAACTCGGACGGGGCAGCGGTCTTGGCGCTGTGGTGCAGTACCAGCTCGTTCAGCTGGTGGCCTTCTTGGCCGGAGCCTTCTTGGCAGCCGTGGTCTTCTTGGCCGCGGTGGCCTTCTTGGCGGCCGGGGTGTTCTTGACGGCAGTGGTCTTCTTGGCGGCCGGAGCCTTCTTCGCGGCCGGACGCGTGCTGGCCGGCTTGCTGGCCTTCCTCGCTGCGCCGCTCGTGGGGGTGGTCTTCTTCGCGGCGGGCTTGCGGGCCGGCTTGGCGCCGATCCCGGTCAGCGACGACACGGGCTTGACCACGCGGTCGTTCACGGTGCCGACGACAGTGGTGACGACGGTGCCGGTGACCGACTCGGCGGTCGCGACGACACGGGCCACGCGCTTGTCCGACTTCACGGTCTCGAACAGGCCTTCGGCCCGGTCGGTGACGCTGGCGCGGTACTGCTTGGCCTGCGCGAGGTAGGGCTCGACGGCGGTCTTGATGGCGTCGATGTTGAGCGTCTTCTCGGCCTGCGTGCGCAGATCGGTGACGGCGCCGGTGGCGCGGGTGGTGAGCTGGGTGACGTTGCTGCGCGCGGTGCCCGTGATGCCGTTGATCTGGGCCTGCGCCTGACCGACGACCTGCTTGCCCTGTTCGAGAGCGGTGTCGGCGTAGCCACGGATGTCGTTGGTGATCGACATAGGTGTCCTCCTCTTGTGTTGGTGGTGCTCGATGCGATGTGCGGTGTGCGGTGCGGTGGAGCGGGCTCAGAACCCGGCGACCTGCGCCCCGGCCGTGCCGCTCTCGCGGCGGAACGACTCGTAGATCTCGACGAGCACCTGCTTCTGGCGCTCGCTCAGGCCGGTGTCGGCCAGGATTGCGGCCACGACCTCCGGGTCGCCTTCGTGCGCTTCGAGAATCCCTGCGCGCACGTACAGCTGCTCCGCCGAGATCCGCAAACCCTTGGCGATCTGCTGCAGGATGTCGGCGCTGGGCTTACGAAGGCCACGCTCGATCTGCGACAGGTAGGGGTTGGAGACTCCGGCAAGCCGGGCCAACTGCCGCAGAGACACCTGAGCCTGCTCGCGCTGCTCACGAATGAACTCGCCGATCGCGGCACTGCCACGCTTGGCTTGTTCTTTCGGTCCTGCGGTTATCACGCCTCCTATTCTTTCTGAGTAGTGCTAGCTATTGCAAGCAGCCAGCTAGCGACCTTCGTCACGTCTGGCCGAGGGCAGCTGTCGAATCGCGCGTCGCCCGATCGACGAACGCATGACCGAGCAAGCACCGAAGAGAAGGGCGCGATCATGGAAACCATCAATCTGGGTGTGGCCGATGGCCTGCCGGCCATCGACTGGGACGACATCAGGCAAGCCCTCGAGGCCGGATCGGCACCCGCGCCCGATGCGGTGAACTCGCGCAGCACGTGGTTGACGACACTCAACGACGACGGCAGTCCCCACACGACACCCGTCGGCGCGATCTGGCTCGACGGTTCGTTCTGGTTCCAGACCGGCGCCACGCGCAAGGGACGCAACGTCGCGCGCGATCCCCGCTGCACGCTCGCACTGTCGGTGCGCGACGCCGATGTGGTCGTTGCGGGACGGGCAGTGCGACAGACCGATCCGGGCGAACTCACACGCGCCGCAGCTGCGTGGGCCGCGCAGGGTTGGCCGGTCGAGGTCGACGAGAGCGGCGAAGGCATCCGGGCGCCGTTCAACGCCCCGTCGCAGGGACCCGCCCCGTGGCACGTCTATCGGATCGAGGCAACGTCCGCGACCGTCGTGTCGACCGCCGAGCCCGGTGGCCTGACCCGGTTCGCGTTCTGAGGCTGCCCTCAGCGCAGCCCGGAGCGGTAGACGGCCTGGGCGTGTTCGAAGAGGTTCTCGACGTCGTGCATCGCGACCGCGAGGGTGATCGCCAGCGCCGCGAGCAACACCAGACCTGCCGCCAACGACCAGCGCGCAGGTCGCGGCGCGGGTGCGCTGAGCGCCCCGATCCGCGTGGCGACATCGCCCGCGCCGGCTGCGAGTACGACCGCAGGTCCGGGCCGGCCCGTCATGACCCGCGTGAGCGCAGTCGCGACGGTCGAGCGCGCCGACGCGGCCGCGGCATCCTCGTCGGCCCACCGCTCGCACGACAGCTCGAGCATCGCCGGGATGCGCCACAGCAGCGGATTGGCCGCGCAGGCGAGCGCGGCTGCGCTCTGGTGCCAATGGTGCCCGCGCACCAGGTGCGAGCGCTCGTGCGCGAGCAGCGCGCGCCGCTGGCCGCCGTCGAGACTGCGCAGCAGCCCGGTGGTGACGACGATCCGGCCGGGACGTCCTGGCACGGCGAGCGCCTGGCGCAGCGACAGATCGACGACGGCGAGCTCGCCGCCCCGCGCGGGCAGCGCGGCCGCGATCCGGTGCGCATGCAGCAGCGCGCGACCACGCCGCGTCAGCGCGAGCAGGAAGCGCACGGCCAGGGCGGTGAGCACTACGGCGGCCAGGACGCCGACCCAGATGGGCAGTCCGGCCTCGGAGTGCAGAACTGCGTCGGACCACTGGCCCTCTGTTGCGGCGGAGGGCACCTGCGCGCAGACGACCAGCGCCACGAGTCCAAGCGACGCGCTGGACGCGGCTGCCGCGACGAGAGCGCCGGTCGAGAGCAACCAGGTCGCGACTGCGGGCGGCAGCCGGCGAGCGAGCGGGGGCGCAACGAGTCCGAACACGGCCGACAGCGCGAGCGGCAACAACACCCAGGTGGTCATCGCGCGCGCCGATCCGCGTCGCGTTCAGCGAGCAGCCCGGACAGAGTCTTCGCGTCCTCGACGGTGAGCGCACCTAGGAACTGTGACAGCACCGCCGCGTGGTCGGCGCCGCGATCGAGCAGCTCCTGCATGCGATGCGCGACGATGCCGTCGTCGTCGAGCACGGCGGTGTACGCGTGTGCGCGACCGACAGGCTCTCGTGTCACAGCACCCTTGGCGTGCAGCCGCGTCAGGATCGTTTGGACGGTCGTGTACGCGAGGTCGACATCGACGGCATCGGCGACCTGCGCAGGCGTGAGGGGCCCGTCGGCGGCCCAGAGCGCGGCCAGCACCTCGGACTCGAGGCTGCCCCTGGCTCGCCGTGACCGCATCGTCGCCTCCTGCCGGACGGGCCCGATGAGAGACCGCCTCGACCGAGCAACTCCTACAGAGTAGTAGGTGTAATCTCCGACAAAGTTGTAGGAGTGAGCCGATTTAACAGATCGTGAGGCCCCAGGCGTGCTCAGTTACTTCCAGGCCGCCGTCATCGGCGTGCTGCAAGGCGTCACCGAGCTGTTCCCCGTCTCGAGCCTCGGCCATTCGGTGCTCGTCCCCGCATTGATCGGCGGCGACTGGAAGCAGCTGGTTACCCAATCCGCGTCGCAGACGTCGGAGAACAGTCCGTACCTGACCTTTATCGTCGCGTTGCACGTGGCGACAGCCATCGCGCTGTTGATCTTCTTCCGGCGTGACTGGGTACGCATCATCCGGGCGCTCTTCCGCAGTGTGCGGCCCTCGATCGCCGCGCGGCGCATCGTGGCGCGCGACAGCGACGAGCGCCTGGCGTGGCTGCTGATCATCGCGACGATCCCGGTCGGGATCACCGGGCTGGTGCTCGAACACACCTTCCGCACGTTGTTCGCCAAGCCCCTTGCAGCCGCGATCTTCTTGACGGTCAACGGGCTCATCCTGCTCGCGGGCGAGGTGCTCCGGCGCCGCGCACCCGTCGACGACGCCGACGCCGAGCACGAACCGGTCGCCGCACTGGCCACGGACGGCACCGCTGCGGTTGCGTCCCCGCCGGTGCTCGAACCGCAAACGCATCGCCCGGTGCGCCGCCTCGCCACGCTGTCCTACCTCGAAGCGGCGATCATCGGGTTCTTCCAGACGTTCGCACTGCTCGCGGGCATCTCGCGTTCAGGCATCTCGATGGTCGGCGGCCTGGCGCGCGGCCTGTCACACCGCGATGCAGCGCGATTCTCGTTCCTGCTCGCAACGCCGGTCATCCTCGCCGCGGGTGTGCTCAAGCTGCCGACGCTCGCCGGCGCCGGCGGGTCGCACATCCATGGCCAGGTACTGCTCGGCGCCGTGCTCGCCGGCATCGCGTCCTACATCTCCGTGCGCTGGCTGACGAAGTGGTTCGAGACCAAGACGCTGACCCCGTTCGCGATCTACAGCCTGGTCGCCGGCGTCATCTGCATCGTGGTCTTCGCCTGACGCCTCGCCGGCTAGTGTCGCCGCGCTAGTGGTGGTAGGCGTGAACGACCGCATGGCCCTTGCCGCGCGCGAGCAGCGCACGGTTGACGGGCACGGTGACGACAAAGGCGACCACCAGTGACGCGGCGAGGCTGCCCCAGAACAGCAGGTCGCCGAGGTTGGCGTCCAGAGCACCCGGTACCGCGATCACGACGGCGTTGTCCATGATCTCCATGACCGTGATCGACACCGTGTCGGCGGCGAGGGCGATGCCGAGCGCGGCACGCAGACCGACATCGGCACGCAGCACAGGCGTGATGGTCAGCGCATAGCCGAACACGAACGCCAAGACGATCGACAACACGATCGAGGCCACGTTGCCCAGCCGCCACCATGTCGACAGGACCATGCCGAGCACCTCGCCGATCGCGCAGCCGGTGAGGCAGTGGCGGGACGCCGCGATCGCCTGCTTCGTCAGCGGCGACATAGCTATTCGCTCAGCACGGAGGCCGGACGGAAGCTGCGTAGCCGCAGCGAGTTGCTCACGACGAATACCGAACTGAACGCCATCGCAGCGCCGGCAATCAGCGGCGACAGCAGGCCGAAGGCTGCGACCGGGATGAGCACGACGTTGTAGGCGAACGCCCAGAACAGATTGCCCTTGATCGTCGCGAGCGTGCGCCGCGACAGCCGGATGGCGTCGGCCGCGGCGGTGAGCTCACCGCGGACGAGGGTGATGTCGGCCGCCTCGATCGCAACGTCGGTGCCGGTGCCCATCGACAGACCGAGATCGGCGCGGGCGAGGGCAGCCGCGTCGTTGACACCGTCGCCGACCATTGCGACGACGCGACCCTGCGCCTGCAGCGACTCGATCGCGTGCACCTTTTCGGCCGGCAGTACGTCGGCGATCACGTCCTCGTCGGCAATGCCCACCTCGGCGGCAACCGCAAGCGCGGCTGCACGGTTGTCGCCGGTGAGCAGCATCGGCGCCAAGCCGAGTGCGCGCAGCTCGGCGATCGCTGCCCGGCTTGACGCCTTCACCGAGTCACCGACGGCGATAATGCCGCGCACCCGTCCGTCCCAACCGACGGCGACGACGGTCGCGTCTGCACGGCGCGCGCTCAGCGCTTCGTCCCACGACATACCCTCCGCCTTCAGGAAATCCGGCCGCCCGACGACGACGCGGCCGGTGTCGACGATGCCGATCACTCCGCGTCCGGCGTGGCTGGTGAACCCGGTGACCGTCGGGAGCGTCCCGAACCGCTCGCGCGCTGCGGTGGCAACGGCCGTGGCGATCGGGTGTTCACTCGCGGCTTCGAGGGCGCCGGCGTAGCGCAGGACTTCATCGGCGCTGTCCCCCGCCACCGCGTGCACCGCCCGCACAGACATCGCGCCGGTCGTCACCGTGCCGGTCTTGTCGAGCACGACGGTGTCGACGCGACGCGTCGACTCGAGCACCTCGGGGCCTTTGATCAGCAAGCCGAATTGCGCTCCGCGTCCCGTGCCGACGAGCAGCGCCGTCGGCGTGGCCAGCCCGAGCGCGCACGGGCACGCGATGATCAAGACGGCGACGGCCGCGGTGAACGCGTGCACCGTCCCTGCTCCGACCGCAAGCGTCACGACGAGCGTGGCCAGCGCCAGCGCGAGGACGATCGGGACGAAGATCATCGAGATTCGATCAGCGAGTCGCTGGACGGGTGCCTTGCCGGTCTGGGCGGCGACGACGAGCCGCGAGATCTGCGCGAGCGTCGTGTCCGCGCCGACCCTGCTCGCGCGGACGACCAGGCGGCCGCCCGCATTGACCGTCGCGCCCGTGACCGCGTCACCGACCGCCACTTCGACCGGAATCGGTTCGCCGGTCAGCAGCGACTGATCGATCGCCGATCGGCCGTCGATGACCACGCCGTCCGTCGCGACCTTCTCGCCAGGCCGCACGACGAAGCTGTCGCCGGGCATGAGCTGGTCTATCGGCATGCGTGTCTCGACACCGTCGCGCAGCACGGCGACATCCTTCGCGCCGAGCTCGAGCAGCGCGGCCAAGGCGGCGCCGGAACGACGCTTGGCGCGCAGCTCGAGGTAGCGTCCCGCAAGCACGAAGACCACAACGGCCGAGGCGACCTCGAGATAGATCTCCGACGACGCATCGCCGCTCGACGCCGTGAGTTCGAACCGCATCCGCATACCCGGCATGCCTGCGTCGCCGAAGAACAGCGCGTAGAGCGACCATCCGAAAGCAGCGAGCGTGCCGAGCGAAACGAGGGTGTCCATCGTCGCCGCGCGGTGCCGCAGGTTCAGCGCGGCGGCACGGTGGAACGGCCAACCGCCCCAGAGCACGACCGGCGCTGCCAGCGTCAGCGAGAGCCACTGCCAGTTGTCGAACTGCGCGCCCGAGACCATGGCCAGCACAAGCACCGGCACGGTGAGTGCGGCCGACACGACGAGTCGCTGCCGCAGCGCCGCTAGCTCCGGGTCGGCGTCGCCGGCGAGAGCGTCATCGTCGTTGCCTTGGGGCTGGGGCAGCCGCGCCGCGTAGCCGGTCTGCTCGACGGTGGTCACCAGGTCGGCCGGCCCGAGCTTGGCGGGGTCGTAGGACACCGTCGCCTTCTCGGTGGCGTAGTTGACCGATGCGCTCACCCCGTCGATGCGGTTGAGCTTGCGTTCGATGCGTGCCGCGCAGGACGTGCAGGTCATGCCGTCCAGGGCGAGTTCGACCGTCGCGTCCATTGCCGATCAGTCCTGTGGCGCGGTGCTGACGAGCTCGTAGCCGGCTTCGTCGACCGCCGCCTCAATCTGTTCGTCCGTGTAGCCCGTGCCGGTGACCAGCACACGACCGGACTCGAGGTCGACCAGGACTGCATCGACACCGTCGATCGCGCCGACCTCTTCACTGACCGCGTTGACGCAGTGGGCGCAAGTCATTCCCGAGACGAAGTAGCTGTGTTCGACCATGACTCGAACATACCCATCGGGGGTATTGGCCGCAAGTACCCCTAGGGGGTATCGTCGCCGGCATGCACGGATACACCGAGAACAAGGACGCCTATCTCAAGCGGATGCGCCGCATCGAGGGCCAGGTCCGCGGCATCGCGAAGATGATCGACGACGACAAGTACTGCATCGACGTCCTCACCCAGGTGTCCGCCGCAACCAAGGCGCTGCAGTCTGTTGCGCTTGGTCTGCTCGAGGAGCACATGGCGGGGTGCGTCGTCGACGCGGCCCGCGCCGGTGGCGACGAGGCGGACGCCAAGGTGAAAGAGGCGTCCGAGGCGATCGCCCGGCTCGTGCGCTCCTGAGCCCGCCGCAACAGCGCTCACAAAACCGGGTTGAGTGGACGCATGGCCGAAAGCACACACGAGGGCGAAGCGCATATCGACGCGACCGCGGGGCGGCTCAATGCGCTGCGCGCCGCGGTGCTCGGCGCGAACGACGGCATCGTGTCGGTGGCGGGGATCGTCGTCGGCGTCGCGGGAGCCACCGCGCAGCGCGGGCCCATCTTCACCGCGGGGCTGGCGGGTCTCGTCGCCGGCGCCGTCTCAATGGCGCTCGGCGAATACGTCTCGGTATCGAGTCAACGCGATAGCGAGGCGGCGATGTTGGCTCGCGAAGAGCGCGAGCTAGCCGAGTCGCCTGATGCGGAGCTGGCCGAACTCGCCGCCATCTACGAGGCGAAGGGCGTCTCGCCCGAGACAGCACGTCAGGTGGCCGTCGAACTCACCGCTCATGATGCACTCGTGGCGCATCTCGACGCCGAACTCAACATGGACCCGGAAGATCTGGCAAATCCCGCGCAGGCCGCAGCCGCATCGGCTGCCGCGTTCACCACCGGCGCCGTCCTGCCGATGCTCGCGATCCTGCTGCCCCCGGCCGCCTGGCGGGTGCCCGTCACCTTCGTCGCCGTGCTCGTCGCGCTCGGCCTGGCAGGGGCGCTCTCGGCGCGCATCGGGCACAGCGATGTACGCCGGGCCGTGCTGCGGGTGCTCATCGGCGGCGCGCTAGGGCTCGCCTTCACCTACGGCGTCGGGCATCTGTTCGGCACCGCCGTTGGCTAGAGTTGATCACGTGACCACGCGGAAACCCGCGCGGATGACGTTTCCCGACTGGGTCGAAGCGCAGATTCGCGCGGCAGAGGACGCCGGAGCTTTCGAGAACCTGCCCGGCAAAGGGAAACCGATTCCTGGCCTGGACCGCCCGCGCGACGACATGGCGTGGATAGCCGGCAAGTTGCGCTCGGAGAACGTCGACATCGCCGATGTGCTCCCACCCGCACTCGCGCTGGCTCGCGAGGTCGAGCGCCTGCCGGAGCGCGTAGGACGGTTGCGCTCGGAGTCCCAGGTGCGCGAGCTGGTCGACGACCTGAACGCACGCATTCGCCAGGCGCACCTCGCGCCACAGGTCGGGCCGCCGATGAGGGTCGGTCGCGTCGACGTCGACCAGGTGGTCGCCGACTGGCGCACAGCCCGTGCCGCAACGCGCACGCCTGTGACGCCCCCCGCTCCGCTGCCACGCCAGCAGCGACGATGGCTGCGTCGGCGTCGCACGCAGCCCTGAATCAGTGGTCGATCGACGCTGCGTTCCCCGCCACGGTCAGCTCTGCGTCGTCAGGCAGTGCGCGCTTGATCACCGCGAGCGCGATCGGGCCGAGTTCGTAATGGTGCACGGCCGTCCCGAGGAACCCCACTGTGCGGCCGCCGGCCTCGATCGGCGTACCGGGTGGCGGCAACTCGTCCGACTCGCCTGCAAGATGCAGCAGGACGAGCCGGCGCGGCGGCTTGCCGAGGTTGTGCACTCGCGCCACTGTCTCCTGACCGCGATAACAGCCCTTGTCGAGGTGCACAGCAGAGCCGATGAAGCCGATCTCGTGCGGGATCGTGCGGTGATCGGTCTCGAAACCCAGCCGTGGCTTGGCGGCTTCGACGCGCGCGGCCTCGAAGGCCCATATCCCGGCCGGTGCTGCGCCGGCCTCGGCGAGCCGGGCAAGGTAGTGGTCGCGGGAGTCGCGGGGAACGATCAGGTCGGCGGCGTCGCGGCCGGGCCATGACATCCGACGCACGAAGCCGCCCGTGTCGATCGATTCGGCGTGGCCGGTCTCCGGCGCGGGCAAACCCGCGGTTGCGAGCACGTCCGCGGTCGCGGGGCCGACAAGGCTCAGCACGGCCCAACTCGCGGAGACGTCCACGGGTTCGACCCGCTTCAAGAAGCGCATCTTCTGCAGGTAGCCGAGCACTGTCGGCGCGGCGCCCGGTTCGGTGTCGATCCACACGGTGCCGTCGGGGCCACCGCCCAGCTCGACCAGTTGCCAGTGCTGCTCGACATGACCGTGCGGTGACAGGACGAGCGACTCGGTCGCATCGCCGTCGCCGAGGTCGCTGACGTGCTGCGAGCAGATCGTGTGCAACCAGGGCAGCCGATCGGGCCCGCTGACCTGCACGACGTCGCGATTCGACCGGTCGACCACACCGACGCTCGTGGCCAGCGTGCGCTGTTCGCGCAGCGGGTCACCGAAGTGCCAGGGGACGGCCGCATCGATGCCGGGAGCTGTGACGGTCATATGTGGTTCATCGTCCTGACCCGGAGGTTTGTTCCGCACAGTTGGAGCAGCGGCCGAACACGGTCAGGTGTGCGCGGTCGAGCCAGAAGCCGCGTTCGTCGTGCAAGCGCCGTTCCAGGTCGTCTGCGAGCGCGGGCGGCGCGTCGACGACCGACCCGCAGTCGTGACACACCACATGCACGTGGTCGTCTTCCGCCGGGCGGTAGGCGGGCGCACCGTGGTCGAGATGGGTGTGCCGGATGAGCCCGAGTTCCTCCAGCAGTTCGAGCGTGCGGTACACGGTGGTGAGGTCGATGTCAGGGACACCGCCGAAGATCTCCTCCGGCGTGGCGTGACCCATGCTGCGCACCGCGTCGAGCACCCGTGCGCGCTGCGGTGTGACGCGCAATCCACGCGAATGAAGTCGCTCCGCCAGGTCGGGCCCGGCGACCGGCGCGTGATGGTGTCCGCTCACGAGTCCATGGTAGGTAGGTTGAGGTGGTGACGCAGATGGTGCTCGCCGTACTAGGCCGAGGCGTCGTCGACCCGGCAACACCCATCATCAGTGCAGTCGATCCGGGGCTGACCCGCGGCGACGGCTGCTTCGAGGGAATCCGGGTGCTTACCGACCATGGTGGCACCAGCACGGCCGACAAACTCGATCGACACATTGCGCGCATGACGCGCTCGTCCGCTGCTCTCGAGATCGCCTTCGACGAGAGCGGCTGGCGCGATCTTGTTGCGCAGGCGTGCGCAACATGGACGACGCCCGGCGAGGCGGCGATGAAGCTCGTCCTCACGCGCGGTGTCAACGGCGTACCAACAGGTTTCCTGACGATTACCGAACTCGACCCGGACTATGCGCGGCAACGCGCTGAGGGCATCCGAGTGATCGTCGTGGAGCGCGGCTACACCGCCGACGCGTTTGCCGACGCGCCATGGCTGCTCGGCGGGGTCAAAACACTTTCGTACGCAGTGAACATGGCCGCCCAACGTGAGGCCGCGCGTCGCAGTGCCGAGGACGCAATGTTCGTGTCGGCCGACGGACACGTGCTCGAAACGCCGACCGGTTCAGTGGTGTGGGCGACCGGCCGCACGCTGCACACCACTCCGCTGGGCGCGACGGGCATCCTCGCCGGCACCACCCAGGCGCTGCTGTTCGAGAATGCCGCGGACGCCGGGTGGCAGACCCACCACACGTTGACCACCGTCGCCGACCTGCACGAGAGCGACGCACTCTGGGTCATCAGCAGCGTGCGCGGGCCGGTGCAGGTGATCGACCTCGGTGGTCACGCGCGCGAGCCGCGCCCGGACCTCGACACAGAGATCAAGAAGCTCTGCGGCTTCTAAAGTCACCCCACGAAATCGCCTGGAGAGCGTGGCGATTCCGCGAGGACCCCGACTTGGCGAAACCCGTTGCCCGCATTTGGATCCTCGTCGTAACGTGGCAGTACACGAGAGAGGAGGTGGTCCGAAGTTGTATACCTGTTGGACACGTGAGGTGGCTGCCAGCTAGCCGCTAGACCAAGGACCAGCGTTGGGCCCCAGAGAGGGGTGCCCGCGTGCCTCCTCTCGAGGCGGCGAGCAAACCAAGGCAGCTACCCGGCCCCGAGCCGTCGGCCAGTCCAGCCGACCGCGTCACCGACGCGACCAGGCTCGGGGCCGAACTACGTCCGGATCAGATCAGGTGCACCAGCTTGTAGATCGGCCGGGCGGTCCAGGTGAGCATCCCCTGCTCGTCCAGGAAAGCCATGATCTTCTCCGCCATCCAACGGCGCGTCTGCCGGTGATGCGGATTGCGCCGCGCGACGCGGGCAGCCTGCTTGGGATCGAGCCCGATCTGCGCGTACACCTGCGGATTGATCAGCGACGTCACCACGAACGCGGACACCGCGGCAGCGATGGTGTTGTTGATCAGTTTCGCGACGGGCCCCATCCGCGGCATCAACCGCGCGACCTCTTCGCGAGCGAAGCGCACATGGCGTGCCTCTTCGATGACGTGGATGCGGTTGACCATGCGCACGAGCGGATGGATCGACTCGTCGTTCATGGTGGCGCGCTGCAGTCGGTCGGTGACCTCCTCGGCGACGAGGACGGGAGCGAACAGCGTCGTGCCCCGAGCCGTCGCCTTGTAGACCCGAGCCAAGTGGTGCACGAACCGGTTCGGACGGTAGGTCGGCGTGCCGATGCGCTCGAGCGCCTTGGCGAACATGATCACGTGCCGGGTCTCGTCGCCGACCTCGGTGAGCGCGTACTGCGTGTGCGGGCTCTGCGGATCCTGGTGGTAGGCGTAGCGCGCCAGCAGTTGGATCAGGATGATCTCGAACCACAACCCGGTGCTGGCGACGCTGGCCAGCTCGTGCTTCGACAGCTCGAGTCGCTGTTCGTGGCTCAGCTCGTCCCACAGCGCCGTGCCGTAGAGCGAGACGCGCTCGAGCGGCAGGAAGGTCAGCCCGTCCAGGCCCGGCCCGTCTACCGGCGCGTCCCAGTCGATGTCGAGCAGCGGGTCGTAGGAGTTCTTCGACGACGACCGCAACAGTCGGGTCGCGGTCTTGTCGCGGTGGTCGTGAGCGTTTTTGTCCTGGACGGCGGTCATCCCAAGCACCCTTCGAGCAGGAGGAAGGTATGTGCCACAAGGTGTAGCACTAACATCTACTGTTGACAAGCTGTCACATATAAATCGGCTAGGCTCGGCTGATGACCACCGGCACTCGCGGCACCCACAGTGGCGCGCCGCGCGCGCGAGACGGCCGCTCGACCCGGTGGGACCCGCATCGGCGCCGGCGGCGCGCTGCGATCATCCAAGCCGCTGTCGAGGCGATCGAGGCCCACGGGCCGGACGTCCTCACCGCCCAGATCGCCGAGCTCGCAGGCGTTCCGCGCACCCACGTCTACCGGCACTTCGACGGCAAGCAGGCTCTCGACCTCGCGGTGTCGCGTCACGTCGCACGCCAGATCGGCGAGACGATTCGCTCCGGACTCGCCGCGACCGGATCGGCCCGCGCAATCATCGGCGGGGCGATCGACCAGCACCTGCGCTGGGTCGAGGCGCACCCGAACCTCTACCGGTTCCTAGCCCAGCATGCCTACGCGGTGGCCAACACCGGCTCGCCGGCAGCCGACGACGCCAAGACCGCGTTCGCCGCCGAGCTGACCGGCTTGCTCGAGCGGTACATGGCGATGTTCGACCTCGACACCTCGCCGGCCGAGCGGGTGATCATCGGGGTCGTCGGCATGGTCGACGCCACGGCCGCCTGGTGGCTCGAGCATCCCGACGTGCCGCGTGCGGAGTTGACCGGTCAGCTCACCGAGCAGACGTGGCTGATCATCGACCAGACCGCGCGAGCCGCCGGGCTGCGGCTCACGCTCGACGCGCAGCTTCCGTCGCCGCCGTCCTGAGTCAGGCGCGCACGCGAGCGAGCTGCGCGTTCAAGTGCGGAGCCATCGGCCGTCCGCCGGGTGCGAGCTCGGAGGCGTACGCGAGCACCTCGTCGACCAGCGCGTAGAGGCGCCGCTCGCCGTCGACCACCTTGGCCGTCGGCGTCCCTTGCGCTGACGTCGTGCTGATCTCCCAGCGCTGATCGCCGGCCAGGCCCGAGTAGACCAACGCCTCGCCGGTGTTGGCGGCGAGCACGACTTCGAGGTCGTCCTGCCCTGCGCCGAGGCGCCAGAAGCCGCATTCGCGCCAGGCCTGACGGATGACGGCGCCGTCCGCGTCGATCAGCCAGGCGCGTGATTCGTAGGCGAGGAACGGGCGCCCGTCGTGGACGAAGCTGACTCGCTGGCCGAACGCGAACTGTTCACCGCTCGGTGCGATGCCGCTGCCCTGGCCGGTCCAGACCCCGACGAGCGGCAAGAGTGCGAGCAGCGAGTCGTGGATCGGCGCCCCGGTGCGCAGGTCAGCGGTGTCGGGCTCGCTCACCGCCCGGAGACCAGCTTCACCAGCAGATAGCCGCAGATCGCCGCGACTGCGACGAGCGCAGCAACCAGCACGACGAGATAGCCGGTCTCCATGCCGTCACCCTAAGGCTCGTGACGACTTTGACCCTGTAACGGCTGTTGTCGGAGCGTCCGATCGGCCGTTACAGGGTCAAAGTGCGTGGGTCAGGAGAGGGACAGCGAGGCTTCGACCAGGCCGGGGCCGGTCGCGGTGACGCTGCGGCGGCCCTTGCCGTCGCGGTGCAGCACGGACAGCGTCCATTCGCCGGGAGCGGCGAAGAAGCGGAAGTCGCCGGTCGCCGAGGTGACCACCTCGGCGGTGAACTCACCAGTGCCGTCGAGCAACCGCACATACGCGGCCGGGACGGGCGCCTCGCCCTGCGAGACGACGCCGTAGATCACGGTCTCCTTCTCGAGGTCGACGCTCGCGGGAAGGGTCGGGGTCTGGGCGGGTGCGCCGCACATCTCAGACGTCCTTCTCGATCGGGACGCCGACCAGCGAGCCGTACTCGGTCCACGAGCCGTCGTAGTTCTTGACGTTCTCGTGGCCGAGCAGCTCGTGCAGGGCGAACCAGGTGTGGCTCGAGCGCTCACCGATGCGGCAGTAGGCGATCGTGTCGCGGCCGTCGTCGAGACCCTCGTCGCCGTACAGCTTGCGCAGTTCGTCGTCGCTCTTGAACGTGCCGTCCTCGTTGGCCGCCTTCGACCACGGGACGTTCAGTGCGGTCGGGATGTGCCCGCCACGCTGCGACTGCTCCTGCGGAAGGTGTGCCGGCGCGAGCAGCTTGCCGCTGAACTCGTCGGGCGAGCGGACGTCGACCAGGTTCTTCTTGCCGATCGCATCGACGGTCTCGTCACGGAAAGCACGGATCGAGAGATCCTGGTCCTTGGCCGTGTAGGAGGTCTTGTCGCGGCTGACCGCGTCCTTGGACAGCTCGCGTCCGTCGAGCTCCCACTTCTTGCGGCCGCCGTCGAGCAGCTTGACGTCCTGGTGGCCGTAGAGCTTGAAGTACCAGTAGGCGTACGCGGCGAACCAGTTGTTGTTGCCGCCGTAGAGCACGACGGTGTCGTCGTTGCCGATTCCCTTCTGCGAGAGCAGCTGCTCGAACTGCTCCTTGTTGACGAAGTCGCGGCGGACCTGGTCCTGCAACTCGGTCTTCCAGTCGAGCTTCACGGCCCCGGGGATGTGACCGCCGTCGTAGGCGGAGGTGTCTTCGTCGACCTCGACGAGCACGACGCCCGCGGTGTTGAGGTTTTCCTCGGCCCAGTCGGCCGAGACGAGCGCGTCAGCGCGGCTCATTTGTTGACTCCTTTGGTAGGAAAGATCGGGATGACTCTACAGCGCGCAGCGTGCAGAGGATGTCGTACGAGCGATGGAACGCGTCAGCCCTGACACAGGCAGCTGCCCACACGGCACAGGTCGACCGTGCGGCGGGAGTACAGGGCGATGCGCTTCATCAAGCGTTCCCCGTCAGGCCCATGCAGACAGCGTAACCGCAGGCCGCAGGCGCCCTCCAGTCAGTTGGGACGACCGTCTCAGGGGGTGGGACCGGCCCGAAACACGACGGCCTGGGACGAGCCGGACACCTGCAGGCCGTCCGCGGTCGGGGTGAGCTGCTCGATCCGTAGTCCGTACGGCAGCGGCGGCAGCGGCACCGCGAACTCGAGAGCCGGGACGAGCTGACTCAACACGATGCGAGGGACGGTGAAGCCGGCGACCGAGAGGTTGCGCACGCGCACCGAAACGCCACCGTCTGCGCTGATCGACGTCACGGCCTCGCCGCTGACCCCGGCGACCTGGCCGATGCCGGGAACCGGCAGTCGCGCCGTCGCGATGAGCTGGTCGTTGCGGTAGAAGAACCGCAACCCCGGCACCCTGCTGACCCGGGCGAGTTCGCGGTAGGAGATCACCAGGTCACCGTGCACGCGCTCGACGGGCAGCTCACTGGCGCGCCTGCCGAGCAGATCGCGAAGTGGCAAGTACGCGTTGGCCAGGTGAGCGTGCAGCTTCGTGCCGCGCAGCGAGCCGAACTCCAGGTCGGTGGCCGACACCTCGACGCGCCGGTAGCGCCCGCGGGCCGCCTGGGTGAGAAACGGCCTGCCGTGCACCCGCACCCGCGCCGCCTTGCCCAGCGGCGTCGACAGGTACGCCGATGCGCGCCGTTCGGCCTCGCCTGCGAGGTACCGGTCCGCCGCGACGATCAGGATGCCGAGCACCAGCCCGATGGCGACGACGACAGCCGCGAGCAACAATCCATCCACGACAGGTTCCAGTCAGCGGCTGATCGCGGCGCACAGCAGAAGCCCGACCGGGGCGACAAGCGCGAGCACGACGAGGGTCGAGAGCACCGGACGTACGCGGCGCGCGAATCCGGCCTCCGCGAGCGGCGTGACGTATTCGACGTAGGCGACCGCGACGGCAAGCAGCCCGGCCAGCACACCGAGCGCGGCGCCGACGAACAATCCGCGACCGCCCTGGAAATCGTGCGCATTGCGCAGCACGAGGTGGCTGACGGCCGCGGCCACGACTGTCGAGGCGACAACGCCGAACAGACCTCGCGGCACGTCGGCGTCGAAGCGTGGCACCGCCGCGACCATGTCGGCGAAGTAGCCCGCAACGAGTGCAGCGGCCACCGAGACGACGACGGCGAACGCGGCGTCCCCGGTCAGCGCTCCCGCCGGGAACTCATGGCGCAGCTGCAACAACGCAGGCAGGCTGGCCTCGGCAACAACGAGCATCGCGATGCCGCCGAGCGACGCACCGACCCGTACGCGGCCTGCGCCGCGCAGAAGCTGGTGCACGAACATGACCGGTACGGCAAGAGCGAGCACGACGAGAACCGCAGCCAAGCGACTGTGCGGCCACACGGACGCGGCGACATCGACGCCCGCCGCGGACAGGCCCGCGATGACGAGGCCGCCGGTGCGGCCGGGGACGCGCACGACCTGTATCCAGGCGAACGCGAGCAATGCCTGCATCGCGCCGATCGCGACGAGCAGCTGCACCGCGCCCGTGCGTGCAGCCCATGCGAGCACCGCGCCTATGAGCACGGCGACCGCGGCGCTGCCGGAGAAGTTGTAGCGCTCGTCGGCAACGGTGCCGAGCTCGTCCTCGGCCGCCGTCGTCACCGGGTGCCCGCCGGTGCGGTGACCGCGGTGCGAACCCACTCGACGATGCGCTCGATCAGCTCCAGCGAGGTCGCGCTCTCGGCGTGCCCCATGCCCGACTCGATCCATACGTCGGCCTGTGGCGCCGCGTCCTTCAACAGCTGGACGTGCGGCAGTGGGAAGTAGTGGTCGGCGTCGCCGTGGACGACGAGTAGTGGCGTGGGCGCGATCCGTCCGGCGACCTCGTGCGGTGCCTCGGGGACGGGATCCCAGCCCTTGGCGGCCATGCGGGTGTGCCGGGTGAGGCGAAGGACCGTATGACCCGAGCTCGTCTCGCACAGCCAGTGCACGATGCGCATCGGGCGGGTGCCGCGCTCGTACCACTTGCCGGGCGAGGAGATGCTCACGACGGCGTCGGCTTCACCCCCGAGGCCGGCATATCGCAGCACCGCGGACCCGCCCATCGACCAGCCGAGCACCGCGACGTGCCGGTAACCGTGTGCGCGCAGCCATGCTGCAGCGGCGGCCACGTCGTAAATCTCCGCGGCGCCGACCGTGCTTCGCCCGGCACTGCGGCCGTGGCCGCGGAAATCGATCGCGAGCACACCCACACCATGCCCGGCCAGCGCCCGGCTGATGGCCACGACGTCCTCGCTTCGCGATGATCCGGTGAAGCCGTGGGCAACGACACATCCCACATCGCGCAGGCCCGGATCCCAGTGCCGCGAGTGCAGGCGCACGCCGTCGGCCGTGTGCAACGGCACGTCCCGGGCCACAATCACAGCGTTATTGTCTCAACAGGATTCTGCGTTCGCAGCCGCACGTGCCGAAACCGGCTGGAAACAAACGTCGGGCAGGGTTTTGCGTGAACGTGACCTACCCGAATCACGACATCGAGTCGACCTCGAGCGGAGGCACCGGATGGACCTCATCCTCCTGACCGCAGCGCGCCAGCAGCCGACCGCCGAGATCCTGCCCGCGCTCGGCCTCCTGCCGCACCGGGTCACCGTGCTGCCGCTCGACGCAGCAGCGCTGGTCGACCGCCCGCTCGGCGACGCGATCCTGCTCGATGCCCGCCGCGATCTCGCGTCCGCACGCAGCTTCACGCGGGTACTCGCCGCAGTCGGTGTCACGACGCCGATCATCGGCGTCCTGACCGAGGGTGGCTTGATCGCCCTGTCGGCAGAGTGGACCGTCGACGACATCGTGCTCGACACCGCCGGCCCGGCGGAACTCGACGCACGGCTGCGACTGGCCGTCGATCGACGCGCTGCTACCAGTGACCAGGCATCGGAGCAGGTCGACATCGGCGACCTGACCATCGACGAGTCGACCTACTCGGCACGCTTGTCGGGAACGCCGCTCGACCTCACCTACAAGGAGTTCGAGCTGCTCAAGTTCCTCGCACAGCACCCCGGACGGGTGTTCAGCCGCTCGCACCTGGTGCAAGAGGTCTGGGGCTACGACTACTTCGGCGGCACGCGCACCGTCGACGTCCACGTACGCCGATTGCGCGCGAAGCTCGGTCCCGAGCACGAGCAAATGATCGGAACCGTCCGCAACGTCGGCTACAAGTTCGTGCGACCGGCCGGCGAGCCCGCACCGCGTACGCAGTCAGCACCCAGTTCACCGGTGCGCGCCTGATCCCGAGCGATACGTTGGCGCTGTGTCCGCGCCAGTTCCGTTCCTCCGTCCGGCCGTTCCCGATGCTGCCCAGCAGGCCGGCATCAAGTCGCTGATCGCCAGAGTCGGCGACGCAGACGGTCGCGACCCGTTGTCGGACCAAGCGCTGACGCGTCTCACCTCCGACGCGGTCGAGCACGTCCTCACCACCCGCGACGACACCGTCACCGGCTACGCCCAGCTCGACGGTGACTCGCTCGAGATCGTGGCCGAACCCGATGCCGTCGCGCCCCTGCTGAGCAGGTTCCGTGGTCGCCGCGTGCTGGTCTGGTCACACGGCCGGACGTCCCGGTTGCCGACCGAGCTCGAGGCGCACGGATTCACCGTGGTGCGCGAGCTGCACCAGCTTCGCCGACCCCTCGCCGAGGCTATTGACGTGCCGGCGACACCTGACGGCATCGATATTCGCGCCTTCGTCGTCGGCGCCGACGAGGACGCGTGGGTCTCGGTCAACGCGGCGGCATTCGCGCGGCATCCCGAACAAGGTCGGTGGACACGTGTCGACCTCGAAGCGCGCGAGCGCGATGCCTGGTTCGATCCATCAGGATTCCTGATGGCCTGGCGAGGTGCCGAGCTGCTCGGCTTCCACTGGACGAAGATTCATCCCGACGGCGCCGGCGAGGTCTACGTGCTCGGCGTAGCACCGCAGGCACAAGGCCTCGGCCTCGGCGCCGTCCTGTTGCAGCGCGGTCTGGCCTACTTGCGCGAGCGAGGGTGTCCCGAGGTGTTGCTCTACGTCGATGGTGACAACGACGGTGCGATGCGGCTTTACGAGCACAACGGATTCCGGCGTCACGATCTCGACGTGCAGTGGGCCGCGCCGGTCTAGTCGGCCTCGGCGTCCGGGATCGTGTCGAAGACATAACCGATGCCACGCACGGTCCGCAGATGGCTCGCACCGTGCCACCGGTCGAGCTTCTTGCGCAGCCGCAGCATGTGCACCGCGACCGTGCCGGGGTCACCGGTGAACTGCGAGCCCCACAGGGTGGTCAGGATGGTCGTACTCGGCACGACGTGATCGGCGTTGGCCATCATCAGTTCGAGCAGGCGGAATTCCTGCAACGCGAGCACCACTCCGTGCCCGCCGACGGTCACCCGGTGCGCCGCGCGATCCAGAACTACCTGACCTGCTTGGAGCCGATCTGGGAGTTCGGCTGCTTGAGTCATCGATCGGTCACACCACCGCGTGCGGCCGCTTGCCGGTGACGATGAAGATGGTGTGCCGCGCGACGGCGACCGCGTGGTCGGCGTACCGCTCGTAATACCGTCCCAGCAGGGTCATGTCGATGGCTGCTTCGGTGCCACGAGTCCAGTTCGGGGACAGCACGACGGTGAACAACTTGCGTCGCAGCGCGTCCATCGAGTCGTCTTCCTGCTCGATGGCCTGCGCGAGCGCGATGTCACGCCCGTCGACGACGTCGGCGACCTTCTGCACGAGCGAGGCGGCGACCTCGCCCATCTGCGAGATGATGTCGCGCGCCTCCGGCGGGACCGCGGTTTCCGGGTACCGCAGCCGTGCGATCTTGGCGACGTGGTGCGCGAGGTCGCCCATCCGCTCGAGGTCGGCAGCCAAGTGAATGGTGCTGATCAGAACCCGCAGATCGGTGGCGACCGGCTGCTGCTGCGCGATCAACTGGAACGTGCGGTCCTCGAGGTCGGTCCGCAGCGCGTCGACCCGGCGGTCGTCGGCGATGACCTGGTCGGCGAGGGCCAGGTTCGCGTCGAGCAACGCCTGGGTGCCGCGCTCCATGGCCACGGCAACCAGGTGGGTCATCTCGATGACGCGATTGCCGATGTCGTCGAGTTCGTCGTGGTAGATGTCGCGCATATGGGTTCGTGCTCCCTCTGGTCGATTGCGGGGTGTCAGGGTCAGCTGGTGACGGCCGGGGTCAGCCGAAACGTCCCGAGATGTAGTCCTCGGTGCGCTTGTCAGTCGGATTGGAGAAGATCTTCTGGGTGTTGTCGATCTCGACGAGCTGACCGGGCTTGCCGATCCCGGCAAGGTTGAAGAAGGCCGTGCGCTCGGAGACCCGCGCGGCTTGTTGCATGTTGTGCGTGACGATCACGATCGTGTACTGCTGCTTGAGCTCCTGGATCAGGTCTTCGATCGCGAGGGTCGAGATCGGGTCGAGCGCCGAGCACGGCTCGTCCATCAACAACACCTGCGGCTCCACCGCGATCGCGCGTGCGATGCACAGTCGCTGCTGCTGTCCACCTGATAGGCCGGCGCCGGGCTTGTCGAGGCGGTTGCGCACCTCTTCCCACAGGTTCGCGCCACGCAGGGCCTTTTCGACGACGCCGTCCAGCTCGCGCTTGTTTCGCTTGCTGGTCAACTTCAGCCCGGCGGCGACGTTGTCGTAGATCGACATCGTCGGGAACGGGTTGGGTCGCTGGAAGACCATCCCGATCGTGCGGCGCACGTTCACGGGGTCGACGTTGTCGGCGTAGATGTTGTCACCGTCGAGCAGAACATCACCCTCGACGCGAGCGCCGGCGATCACCTCGTGCATTCGGTTCAAGGTGCGGAGCACGGTCGACTTGCCGCATCCGGACGGGCCGATGAACGCCGTCACCGAACGGGGTTCGATGGTGAAGTTGACCTCGCTGACGGCGAGGAACTTGCCGTAATAGACGTTGAGGTTGTTGGCGTCAATGCGCTTGGCCATCGTCGTATCCCTACTTCGCTACCTTGTTGAACCGCCCGATGAAGCGGGCGATGAGAGTCAATGCCAACACCAGGAGAATCAAGGTCAGCGCCGCGCCCCACAGCCGGTCCGGCGCGTAGTTCGCCACCGAGCCGGCAACGCGGTTGCCGTTCTTGTCGAGGTGGTACTGCACCTGGCCGGACGCTGCCGTGTTGAAGTTCAGGAACTCCTTGCGGATCATCGTCGGCAACGCGCCCTGGAATCCGTTGAACGGGTTGGCGTTCATGCCGTCGGCGTAGCCGACCAGGATCAGCAGCGGGGCGGTCTCGCCGGCCACGCGGGCGATGCCGAGGATGACGCCGGTGATCAGCCCGGTGAACGCCGTCGGGATGACGACCTTCGTGATCGTCTTCCACTTGGCCACGCCCAGCGCGTAGGACGCCTCACGCAACTCGTTGGGCACCAACCGCAAGATCTCTTCGCTCGACCGCACGATCACCGGCACCATCAGGATCACCAGCGCGAGCGACACCAGGAAGCCGTACAGCTGGTTCTGCCCGAGCGTCTGCACCATCAGCGCATAGATGAACAACGCTGCGACGATCGACGGAACACCGGTGAGGATGTCGACCATGAACGTCGCGGTCTTCGCCAGCCTGCCCTTGGCGCCGTACTCGACGAGGTACACGGCCACCAGCAGTCCGATCGGCACCGAGATCACCGTGCACAGCCCGACCTGTTCGAGCGTGCCGACGATCGCGTGCAGGGCACCGCCGCCCGAGGTGGTGTTGAGCTGGTTCGCCTGCGTGTCGGTCCACCACGACGCGTGCAGCAACGAGCTCAACCCTTTGCTGATCACGGTCCACAGCACCCACACCAGTGGCACGAGCGCGATCAAGAAACACCCGAACGCGAACACTGTCGCAAGGTTGTTCTTGAAGCGGCGTTTGCCCGAAGCGCGCGCGAACGTGAAGTCGGGCTGCTTCGTGTCGATGGCGGTCATCGGAAGTCCTTCCGCCGGTTGACGATCGCTCGGGCCAGGCCGTTGACGATGAACGTGAGCACGAACAGGGTCAGGCCGGCCGCCAGGTACGGGCCGGGGTGCTGGCCGAAGCCGTCCAGGCTGCCGGCGATCTTCGACGCGAAGGTCTCGCCGCCGTTGAACAGCGACGGGCTGAACTTGGCAACCTTGCCGAGGATGAACAGCACGGCGATGGTCTCGCCGAGCGCACGCCCGAGTCCGAGCATCGCGCCGCTGATGACGCCCGGCCGGCCGTAAGGCAGCACGGCCATGCGGATCATTTCCCAGCGCGTTGCGCCGAGCGCGAGGGCTGCTTCCTTGTTCTCGTTCGGAGTGCGTTCGAACACGTCGCGCGCGATGGCCGTGATGATCGGCAGGATCATCACCGTCAGCACCACGGCAGCGTCGAACACCGTCTTGGTGTCGTAGACGGGCTTGAAGATCGGGATCCAGCTCAGGTGCTGCAGCGCGTGCTGGATGGGACTCAACTTCGGCGCCAGGATGAACGCACCCCATGCGCCGTAGATGATCGACGGAATCGCGGCAAGCAGGTCGATGAGCGCGGCTGTCGGCTTCGCGATCCGCTTCGGCGCGTACTGCGTCAAGAACAGCGCGATGCCCACGGCGATCGGGACTGCGATGACCAGCGCGACGACCGACATCAGCACGGTCGTGTAGGTCAGGTACGCGATACCGAAGCGCAGGTCGTTGCTGGTGACGCTCCATTGCGTCGAGAAGAAGAAGTTCGCCTTGTCGTGCACGATCGCCGGCACGGATTTGACGAGCAAGAACGCCGCGATGAGCGCGACGAGGGCGATGACGATCCCGGCGGCACCAGAGGTGAGCCCGGCGAAGATCCGGTCCCCGCGACGCGAGTAGGCGGGTGTGGCTCTTATGCCGGGCGAATCGTCCGGGGTGCCGATGGCGGTGCGGTCCGGTTCGTCGCCGCTGGGCGGCGTCGTGGCGGATTCGGCCGCAGTGCTGGTTTCGGAGGTGGCCCCTGCGCCGAGATCGAACCGAAGCAGGCGGTCGTCCGGCTGGTCGTCGATCGGGGTGCCCTTCTGCGGGTCAGCTCTGGTGGTTCGGTCGGTCATGCGAAGTCCTCTGGACAGGACGTGCGTTTGAGGCCGATCCGCCGGGCATCACGTCGATGCCCGGCGGATCGCTATGGAGCGTGGCTCGCGATCAGCTGATCGCGTTGACCGACGCCTTCACCTTTGCCAGCAGCGCCGTGGGGAGTGGCGCGTAACCCTTCTGGGGAAGCAGGGACTGGCCGTCGCCGGACGTGTACTGCAAGAAGCTCTTGATGAGCCCGACCTTGCTGGCGTCGCTCGAGGGGTACTTCGAGCAGACGATCTCGTACGTGACCAGGATCAGCGGGTAGGCGCCCGCGGTCTTCTGCGCGTAGTCGATGCTCAGGCTGAGGTCCATGCCCTTGCCGACGACCTTTGCAGTGCCGGCAGCCTTGGATGCGCTGGCGATGCTCAGCGCGACCGGGCCGGCCCCGTTGTCGAGCTCAGCGGTCGGCAGGGAGGCGTTGACCGCGTAGGAGTACTCGACGTAGGTGATGCTGCCGTCGGTTGAGCTGACCGACTGCGTGACGCCCTGCGAGCCGTTTGCGCCCTGTCCGGCGAAGCCCGCCTTCGAGGAGTCCTTGTCGGGCTCGGAGGTGAAGACCGTCGGCGCGTTGGCCTGCAGGTACTTCTCGAAGTTCTTCGTCGTGCCCGAGGAGTCGGAACGGTAGAAGGACGAGATCTTCGACGACGGGAGGTTCGCACCCGAGTTGAGCGCCTTGATCGCCGGGTCGTTCCAGGTCGTGATCTTGCCGAGGAAGATCTTGGCAAGCACCTCGCCGTTCAGGACGAGCTTGTTGACGCCCTTGAGGTTGTAGGCGATGGCGATCGGTCCGACGACCATCGGGATGTCGAGCGCGGTGCTGCCACAACGCTTTGCGGCGGCCTGCGGCTCACCGGCGGTCGGGTCGAGTGCAGCGTCCGAACCGGCGAAGTCGAGCGAGCCCTGGTTGAAGGCCGTGACGCCGTCACCGGAGCTGGTCGGCGAGTAGTTGATCGTCGACCCGCACTTCTGGTCGTACGCACTGCGCCACGCGTCCATGGCGTTGGCCTGCGCGGTCGAGCCGGCAGCGTTGAGCGTGCCCGAGGCACAGCCGGCGTTGCCGCCGCCGCTCGACGAGCTGGTGCCGCTGCCGCCCCCCGCGGGGCTCGAGCTGGTGGTCGTGCCGCCTCCGCTGGAGCTACAGGCGGCCATGGCGACCGACCCGGCTGCAATCAGCGCAGCGATTGAGACAAGGCGAATTCGCCTCACTACGTCACCGTCCTTGACTGGTGTCGATTTTGTTTTGTCGACTCGGACGCTAGGGAGGCATTCCTACGCGCTGCTGACTCACGAATGAACGCAATATGAACGGGACGTCAGGATCAGGCGACGGGCCACGGTGGGTTCACAGCGAGTAGGCTCCGGCCTATTGATCGTCGGTCAATAAGGAGTGAGATGCCAGACTTCGACGTCCTCGTCATCGGCTCGGGATTCGGTGGCAGCGTCACGGCACTGCGCCTGTCCGAGAAGGGCTACCGGGTCGGCGTGCTCGAGGCCGGGCGCCGGTTCACCGATGACACGCTGCCCAAGAACTCGTGGCACCTGCGCGACTTCATCTGGGCGCCCAAGCTCGGCTGCACCGGCATCCAGCGCATCCACGTCCTCAAGGACTGCCTGATCCTGGCCGGCGCCGGCGTCGGCGGCGGATCGCTCAACTACGCAAACACCCTGTACGAACCGCCGCAGCCGTTCTACGACGATCCGCAGTGGGCGCACATCACCGACTGGCGCACCGAGCTCGCACCGCATTACGAGCAGGCGAAGCGGATGCTCGGGGTCGTCACCTACCCCGGCGACACTCCCAGCGATCGCGAGATGCAGCGATTGGCCGATCAGTTCGGCGTCGGGCAGACGTTCCGCAAGACCCCGGTCGGGGTGTTCTTCGGCCGCGACGGCGCGCTCGAACCGGGCGCCACCGTCCCGGACCCGTATTTCGGCGGTGCGGGGCCCGACCGGACGGGGTGCACCGACTGTGGCGAGTGCATGACCGGGTGCCGACACGGCGCGAAGAACACGCTGGTCAAGAACTATCTGGCCCTCGCCGAGGGGGCAGGAGCCGTCGTGCACCCGCTGACGACAGTGACCGGGGTGCGTCCGTTGCGGGGTGGCGGCTACGCCGTCGACACGGTGCGCACCGGCAAGCTGTTCGCACGCCGTGCCGACCGCACGTTCACCGCCGATCAGGTGGTCTTCGCCGCCGGCACCTACAACACGCAGAAATTGCTGCATTCGCTGCGCGCAACCACCCTGCCGAAGATCTCATCGCGGTTGGGCTACCTCACCCGCACGAACTCGGAATCGTTGCTCGGCGTACGGATCGACAAGCCGCAGGCCGACTACACGCAGGGCGTCGCAATCACCTCGTCCTGGCATCCGGACGAGAACACCCACATCGAGCCGTGCCGCTACGGCAAGGGCAGCAACGCGATGGGCCTGCTCAACACGATCATGACCGACGGTGGCACGCGGCGGCAGCGCTGGCTGCAGTTCGTCCGGGCGCTGGTGCGGACGCCGTCGCTCGCACGCATGCTGGTGCCGCGGCGGTGGTCGGAGCGCGTGATCATCCTGCTTGTCATGCAATCGCTGAACAACTCGATCACGGTGTTGCGCAGGCGCACGCGGCTCGGTTTCGCCCGGCTCACCTCGGTGCAGGGCGAGGGCGAACCCAACCCGACCTGGATCCCGGCCGCGAACCGCGCCGCCGAACAGCTTGCCGAGAACGTCGGCGGCACCCCGGGCGGCACGTGGGGCGACCTGATGAACATCCCGATGACCGCGCACTTCATCGGCGGCTGCGCTATCGGTGACTCCCCCCACACCGGCGTCATCGACGCCTACCACCGCCTCTACGGCTACGACGGGCTGCACGTCATCGACGGGTCGACGCTGTCTGCGAACCTCGGCGTCAACCCGTCCCTGTCGATCACCGCGCAGGCCGAACGGGCGACCGCGCTGTGGCCGAACAAGGGCGAGACCGACGAGCGTCCATTGATCGGTGCCGGCTATCAGCGACTGGATCCGATCGCGCCCGTGCGTCCGGCCGTCCCCGAGTCGGCACCGGCCGCGTTGCGGACGGTGAAGCTGGGTATGCCGCACATCCGCAGCGCCTGACAGCGCAACCTTCGGGCGACTGAGTCGTTCTTGGTATTTGAGCGCGCGTCTTGTCCGGAAGGACGCCCGCCGATGATCCAGGAGGACCGAATGCTCGAGCCCCGTCGCCGCCGCTCTCGTGCCGTCCGGGCGCTTGCCGCCTCCGTGGCCGTGAGCCTCGGAGTGGGCCTCGCCCTGATGGATTCGGCAGCCCCCGCGGCCGCTGACACCCCACGGGCACAGGCCGTCGGACGGTTCCTCGACGGCGCGGCCGGCGGGACGCCGCTGCAGTCGGCGGTAGACATCAAGGACGCGCGCGCGACCAACCCGGGCACGGTCTCGGACCAGAATCCCTTCGACGTCGTCGTGGGCGGCCAGGGTGATGTTCCGCTCAGCCACAAGCTGCAGCTGCCCGGCAGCGGCAACGCGTTCCACTTCGGCGCCGCCAACCAGGTCGCAGCGGCCCGATCCAACGGCTTCTCCCTCGGCGCGGCCGGTGCGGTGGGCAATCAGGGTGGCGTCTCGGCCGGCGGCCAGAACGGCACGCCCGTCCAACGCGACCTTCGACCTCTCGGCCGCAGCGTTCCCGTCGACCCCGCTGCCGCTGCCCGGAAGTGGCGGCGCGGCTGCGCTGGGCGGGCTGACCGCCTCGATCGGAGCGGTGTTCGCCCGGGCGCACACCCCGCCGGGAGTCGGCGTCGCCGGCGACACCCGCTACGGCATCGGCAGCATCGACCTGACTCTCGCGTCCCCGGCTCTTGGCGGCGTACTCAAGCAACTCGGTCAGAAGCTGGTTCCGCCGACGCTGCCCAGTGGCCTCCCCGGCTTCCCGAAGAAAGCCTGCTCGTTCAAGGTGCAGGCGCTGTCGCCGATCACGCTCGCCGGTGGCGCAATCACGATCGACCCGACCACCGGTTCGATCAGCATCGATCTCGCGGCGTTGCTGCGCACCCTCGGTGCGAACCTGAACGCGTTGCCGGCCAACACCGATCTGCTCGCCTATCTGCTCAACTACCTCGGCAGTGCGAACGGTCTGTCGGCCGGGCTGCAGCAAGCGCTGGCGCAGACCTTCGCCACGCAGAAGCAGAACTTCCTCAATTGCGCGACTGCAGTCACGAGCAAGTTCCCGCCGCCGCTCGACACGGCGCTGAAGACGCTCCTCAAGCAGCTCGGCTCCGGCCAGACGCAGCTACAAGATGCGATCAACGGCGTGATCGCGAAGATCGGCAGTGCCGGCGGAAAGCACCCGTTCGCGCCGCTGGTCAACGGGCTCAAGCAAGCGCTGCAGATCGGCGCGAACGTCCAGCCGAACGGCCCGCGCGGAACGTATGCCAGCCCACTGAAGGCGACTCCCGACCAGGCCACACCGGTGGTCGCGGGGCAGACCATCGTCCGCGCGATCGAGATCGACTTCGGCGGGGGTCAGGGCGTCGACCTCGCGCTGGCCAACGCTGCCGCCGGACCGTCGAGCGCGCCTGCGCCGCCGCCCGCGCCGACCACGAGTGCCGCGGTCAAGCACAACCACGTCATCCCGACGGGCATCCCCGCGGGCCAGGGTCCGATCGGCGGCGGTTCACCGCAGCTGCCGACGATTCTGCTTCTGATCGGCCTCGCCCTGGCTGCCGCGGGCGGCGCGAGCGGGCTGATCTGGAAGCTGCGCCCGCACCGCCACTGAGAGCCGCCTGGCTACCTGTCTGCAGCGTTATACAAACGTGAACTGACAGGTAGTCTTGGCCTCGAGGAGGCGTTGTATGCCGGGGGACGCCGAGAATCGGGTATCTGCACGCGTTGCCGACGTGTGGGGCCATTTCGCGCCCGAGGTTTTGTGCCTGTCGATCGTCGGCGCAGTGATGATCGGGCTGCGTCCGCCGGGCGGCGCGTTGATGCTGACCGCGCCGATCGCGCTCATGGGCGTCGTGGTCATGAGTTGGCTGTTGATGCGACGTCATGACCGCCGCCTGTGCGAGCAATGCATGGCATCGATGCCGTTGAACGCGGCCGAAAAGGCAGTCAAGTACCAGCGCCGGTTCTGGATGGCGCACACCGGCTCCGAGAAGCGTTTCCTGATTCCGTATCTCGCGGTGCTGATCGGCTCGAACTTCTTCCCAGGCACCTGGGGACGCATCGCGTGGGCCGTGATCCAGCTGACGATGATCTATCTGATCCTGAGTCACGTGGCGCACCGGCGCTTCCAGCCGTGGTGCCCGTGGTGCAGTTCCGGTGGCGGCGGCAGCGAGCGCGAGGACGACAGCACCCCGCCGCCCCTGCCCGACAATGACCGCGAGCTGGTCTGACTGCTGACCGGCTAGTCGTCGGCGCCGGACAGCGCTTGCACCACGCGCGACGGGCTGGGTCGGCCAATCTGCTCGGCCATCCAGCGGCTGGTGGTGACCAGCGCTTCGAGGTCGACGCCGGTGTCGATGCCGAGGCCGTCGAGCATCCAGACGAGGTCTTCGGTGGCAAGATTGCCGGTGGCGTTCTTGGCGTACGGGCATCCACCGAGGCCGCCGGCAGAAGCGTCGACAGTCGTGACGCCCGCCCGCAGCGCGGCGAGAGTGTTTGCCAGCGCTTGGCCGTAGGTGTCGTGGAAGTGGACCGCCAGCCGGTCGATACCGACACCGCGCTCGGCGAAGGCGGCGAGCAGCGCGGTGACATGTCCGGCCGTCGCCACTCCGATGGTGTCGCCGAGCGACAGCTGCGAGCAGCCCAGCTCGAGCAGTTGCGCGCCGACGTCGACGACCTGGTCGATTGCGACGTCACCCTCCCAAGGGTCGCCGAAGCACATCGACACGTAGGCACGCACATCGAGGCCGGCCTGACCGGCGCGCGCGACGACCGGGGCGAACATCTCGATCGACTCGGCGACGGTGCGGTTCAGGTTGCGCTTGGCGAACGACTCGGTGGCGCTGCCGAAGATCGCGATCTCGGTGATGCCGCGTTCGAGCGCCCGATCCAGCCCACGCTCGTTGGGGACGAGCACGGGATAGCGGACGCCGTCACGACGCGAGAGGCGTCCGATCAATTCCTCGGCGTCAGCGAGCTGCGGCACCCATTTCGGGTGAACGAAGCTGGTCGCTTCGATCGTGCGAAGCCCGGCGTCTGCGAGCCGGTCGATGAACTCGACCTTGACCTCGACGGGCACGATCGCCGCCTCGTTCTGCAGCCCGTCCCGTGGCCCGACCTCATGAATGGTCACTGCCGAGGGAAGTCCCGGCTCGGTCACACACTGCGGTGCTCTCACCCGTCCAGTATCGGCGATGATCGACCGATGAGCGCAGTGACTCGGACATCGCTGCCGACCGGCGTCGTCCGACCGTTTCGATGCGATTACGAGTCGGCGTTCGCGCGGACGGCCGGGACAGGTGTGTCAGCGCGAATCTGGGCCGCAGCGATCCTCGACGACGCGCCTGCCTGGGTGCGCAGACTGCTCCGGTTCGGTTGGCGATTCGGCCTGGGCATGGATGTTGGTCGCGCCGGTGCACCTGGCACCGTCCTCGGGATGCACATCACCAGCGAGGACGAGACCGCAGTGGTGTGCGAGATGCGGTCGCGGTTACTGATCGCGCGCAATGTCTTCATCCTCGACGACGGCCGAATCGTGTGGGCCGCGATGGTGCGCTTCCGGTCGCGATCGGGCCGCCTGCTGTGGACGGCCGCAACGCCGCTGCACCACGTCATGGCGCCATGGCTGTTGGGAAGGGCGCGTCCGCAGCGACTCGACCCACGTCCGTCGCGAGTACAAGACTGACGAGTTGCGTCCTACGTCGAGAGCTCTCCCGACTCGGACGGCGTGCCTCGATGGGTCAGCCACAACAGCCACGCAAGAGACGCACCAGAATCGCAGTCGTTGCGCAGGCCCTACAGGCAGCTCACATGACAATTCTCGCCTAAAAGGCGACATCCGCGTTGTGTTCGCATAAAGTGTCTTCCAGGGAAGGGTCTTGCAGCGACGGAACGCAGGCGCTGTCGAGAGAATTTGATGGGGCGGGGAAATGAAACTGAAGTCGATCGTATTTCTGGCTGGCGTCGCTGCAGGCGCAATGCTCTTGGGGTTCAGCTCGTCGGCAGCCGCCGCGACGCCGACCGTCGGCACGGTGCCCTCAACGAACACACCGTTCCTGCTCAGCAATACGCCGAACCAGACTGTCCGTCGACTCGTGCCGTGCGGTGGCTCGATGTACGCCGTCGGCACGATCAGCGCGATCGGGCAGGGGTCGAACACGTATACGCGCAACAATGCGTTCAGCTTCTCGCAGACGACCGGCCAGGTCAGCAACTGGAACCCGAACGTGAACGGCCCGGTCAATGACATCGCGTTCTCGCCCGACTGCAGCATCGCCTATCTCGGCGGCAAGTTCACCAGCGCGGGCGGGCAGTCTGCGACGAACCTGGCGGCGGTCGACACCAATACCGGCGCCCTCATCGGCTCCTTCAAACACAGCGCGACGGCCGCGGTCTACACAGTTGACTACGCGCAGGGGCAGGTGCTCGTGGGCGGCGCCTTCTCAAAGATCAATGGCGCGGCCCGGACCGAATTCGCCAGTCTCGATCCGAGCACGGGTTCGGTGACGTCGTACGCCAATCTTGCGATTAGCGGGGCATACCCCAACAGCAGCAAGCGCATTGACAATTCACAGGTAAGTCATTCCGGCAACAGACTTCTCGTCGAGGGCGTATTCACTTCGATAAACGGGCAGTCGCGGCAGCAAATGGCTGTTTTCGATCTTGGCTCGACGAGCCTCACCCTGGACGCCTGGAACGCTCCCGCACTCACGAATGCATGCTTCTCGAGCGAGACCTACTACGTGCGAGCCGGCGCGTGGTCACCGAACGACGCGACGATCTACGGCGCAGCCACTGGCTACAAGCCGGCGTCCGGTCCGGGGTCGAACACAAGTGATCCGCGGGCGGGATTGTGTGACTCGGCCTTCTCGTTCTCGTCGGCGCCGGCTGCACAGGCAACACAGTGGATCAACTACACCGGATGCGATTCCTACTACGCCGTCATCGCCGACGACTCGAACGTCTACGTCGGCGGCCATGAGCGGTGGGCGAACAACCCGGACGGCTGCGACGCCCCGGGTCCGGGCGCCCTCTCACGTCCGGGCATGGCCGACCTCGACGCCACCACCGGACAGGCCACTTCGTGGAACCCCACTCGGTCACTGGGCCACGGCGCTGACGACATGGTGCTCACGTCTGCCGGGCTGTGGGTGGCGAGCGACAACTTCTCCGACGGCAACGCGCAGATGTGCGGCGGCCAGAAGAACCACGGCGGCATCTGCTTCCTTCCGTACTGACCTGTCGAGGCTCCTGAACCCTCCCGGGGTGCGATGATCCAGACGAATCATCCGGGCGAGGGGGTACACGATGGGACGGTTGTTGTGCCTACTGCATCGGCACGCGTGGGGTCCGCCGAAGCAGGATGAGACGGGACCGTTCCAGCTGTGTACCCGGTGCGGGAAGGTCCGCGGCTCGAGCAAGGTCGGCCCCGACGGCTATGACGCCATGCCACCGCCGTTGCCCGATGCCGGCTCCGGCGGTCTGTGAGTTCCGACCAGGTCTGCAATCCTGAGCTGCCGACTGGACCGCCTGAATGCGCGCCCGGCAGGACTCGAACCTGCAACCTCTTGATCCGTAGTCAGCTTCGAGGGCCTGTTCGCCATCCCCAGAGTCTCGGCGCCCGTCGCTGCAGTGCTCGGATTTGCTGGCCTGCATTGCGTTGGCTCGCGTTGGTCAAGATCGGTGCCGAACGACCGTTTGCGGACCTGCTGCGGACCAAATGCGGACTAACGAAGATCGACATCTCGCTCCCCGCCGCGAAATACATTTACCAAGAAGTGCTCCGATCACGGCGCCTCAGTTCCGGGCGAACTGGGCGAGCACGTCGGGCAATGTGTGTTGTGGCGCGCTGAGTGCCCCCGGGGCGGTGGGACCGGTGAGGTGTCCTGTGTCCATGGCGAGGGCGGTCTTGTTCTGGCGAGCGAACGCCGGGTTCAGCGGGCGGGCGACGACGCTCAGGACGCGTAGGAGCGCTCGGGGCAGGTGGCGCGGCGAAGTGTGCCAGTTCTGCGAGGCTTGCAGAGCTTGCGCGAGTTCCGTCATTGTGAGGCTCTGGCCGGCGATCTCGAGGACGTGACCGCGCAGGGCCGGGTCGATGGCCGCGAGACTCACCGCGGCGGCGACATCGAGTGCAGAGACGAACGGTATGGGTTGTTCGCCGCGTCCGAACACGAGTGGTCGGCCCGACGCGCCGGCCGTGTGAGTGAGGACGGTCAGCCAGGTCTCGAGGAACGGGCCGGCGCGCACGATCGTCCAGTCCGTTCCGCTGGCGCGCACGTGCTGTTCGGCGGCGTATTTCGCGCGAAACAGATCCGCAGGACTGTCCGGTGCGGCGCCGACCACGGACACCAGCACGAAATTCGCACCCGCTGCGGCCGCAGCATCGACGAGGTTGGCGTTGCCGCGTTCGTCGACTTCGGTCGGTCCGCCACCGCGACCTCCGAGAAAGCCGTGCACCGCGGACACAACCGTTTCGGCGCCGGCCACCGCGGGTTCCAGGCTGGTGCGCTTGCGGACGTCGCCGGACACGACGTCGACGGCACCACCGAGCACGGCGCGCGCCCGCGCGGCGTCGCGCACGAGCACCCGCACCGGCTCGCCGTGCCGCAACAGCTCGTCGACCACCAGGCGGCCTAGCGTCCCGCTGCCGCCCGCGACGACGATCACGTCATCACGCGTGTCACGGTCGTCGCGGTCTTCAAGGGCGTGGAGGCCGAGTCCGCGTGGGTCTGGTGGGCGACGGCGTCGTTGACATCTGCGGTGTCTGATTCGTCGACCGGTTCGAGGTAGAAGCGGGCCGACTGGGCTTGGCCGCCGTCGATCCCAAAGATGATGACGCCGCGCATCAGGTGGCGAGTGCCGTCGAGGCGAGTTCCGCTCATCTCCCACTCCGACCACACCCGCGGGCCGTCGACGGCATGCCTTAACACGCGGGCCTGCACGTCCGGCACGAATCGGAAGATCTGTTGCCAGTTCGCACGGACCTGTGTGAGGCCGTCGAAATTACGGGTCGGGTGCGCCGGTGCCTCGTTGCGGTAGGTGGGCGCGAAGCAGGCGACGAGAGAGTCCAGGTCGTGGCTGTTGGTGGCCTGCGTCAGTTTCGTCAGGAATTGCGCGGCGTCGGTGGCGGACATGAGCTCTACTTTCCGTTACAGTAGTCTGTAACTAATTGGGAGTGTGGGGGGTCGCGTGCCGGAAGTCAAGCGGCGATACGACAGCTCGGCGCGCCGCGCCCGTGCGGAACAGGTCAGCGAGACGCTGTTGAACACGGCCCACCAGATGCTCCTACGCGACGGCTATGCCGCGACGACGATCCCTCGGCTCGCCGAAACGTGCGGGGTGTCGCCGGAGTCGGTGTACAAGCGGTTCGCGGGCAAACCCGCACTGGTCCGGGCGGTCGTGACGCGGGCCCTGCGCGGCGCCGGGCCGGTGCCGGCCGAAACCCGATCCGATGCGTTGCCAACCGAGGACCTCGCCTCTTTGTTGCGCGGCTGGGCTCGCCTAACGAGCGAAGTCGCCCCCCGGGTCGCCCCGATCCTGCTCCTGGTACATATCGCCTCCGCGCACGACGGAGAACTCGCCGAACTCGACCGCGAACTCGACGACAACCGGCGAGCCCGAATGGCCGCGAACGCCCATCGGCTTGCTGAGGCCGGTCACCTTCCCCCCGCGCTCAGCGTGGAACATGCCCGCGACGTCCTATGGACTTACAGCTCGCCCCAGCTGTACGACCTACTCGTGCTACGCACAGGCTGGCAACTCGACCAGTACGCCAACTTCATCGCCGACGGACTCGCCGCGCACCTCACCGCCTAAATATCCAGTTCGGCCTCGACGCGCGCTCGTACATCGAGCTTGAGATCACTCGACGGGACAACATCGACGGGCGCGCGTGGCAGCGCTTCGAGTTCTCCCGCGAGCCGGCCGAACCGCTGTGAGCTTTTCGCGACTGGCAGCGTCTCGATGACATCACCGCCGCGATCGACGCGATTCACGACCATCTCGAGCGCGGGGACTAGTGCGACGGGTCGGTCTTCGGCGCCGTGAGCATCGTTCGACACCAGTCACGCCGTGCTCCACGCGACGGTCACCAACGACTTGCCGCTGCTCGAAAGCGCCGTCGACCGCCTGCGCTGCGCCGGCGCGTGGGTTCCACGACTGATCCTCCTTCATCGTCACGACGAAACGCGCGCACCCATTGGTGCCAGAAGCGTGAACGGATGAATTGAGGGTTGGAGGTTTCATTAGGAGATGGGATCAATGGGTGGCTCGGCGGTAGGCGTGGAGGACTTGGTCTAGGGCGGTGGCTAGGGCTGGGAGGTCACGTTTGTAGAGCTGGCCGGTGTCGAGTTGGCGGGTTAGTTCGGCGAGCATGTCGATCCACGCGCCGTGCTTCGGCGGCGCCACAGCGCTGTCCACGACGCGCTCGACCACTCGAACGGCCGCCCGGCCGGAAGCGGCAGCGCGCGACTGCTCCCAGGCACGCTGTCGACACGACGCAGAGCACCACTTCGGGATCCGGCCGACTGGCCGCACTTTCATCTGCCCGCCGCACCACGCGCACACGCCGGCTGCCTCGCGTCGCGAGTTCATGTAGCTCCTTTCGTCACGACGATTGCTGTCGTGACGGAAGGCACCGGCGACGGGGAATCCCCGACACACAACCCGTCAGGATATGGGGAACATTGCGCGACGGCCGGACGGCCGCTGGCGCGCCCGCTACCGGGACGCCGCAGGGCGTGAGCACGCACGCCATTTCACCCGCAAGGTCGACGCGCAGAAGTGGCTGGACACGATCACGACCGCGGTGGGTACCGGCACCTACCTCGACCTCGCCGCCGCGGGCATGACGGTCGCGGAGTGGGCGCCGCGCTGGCTGGAGACGAAGACCAATCTGAAGGCGACGACGCGGGCCGCATACGAGGTGCTGCTCAAGCACCACGTGCTGCCGAGCTGGGGTACCCATCGGTTCGCTGATGTCACCCACGAGGGCGTCGGTCACTGGATCGGCGAGCTGCAGAACAAGGAGTTGAGCGCCTCGACGATCCGGCAGACCTACCGAGTGCTGTCGCTGATGCTCGACCTGGCCGTGCGGGACGGGCGGCTGGCGCGTAACCCGGCGCTGGGCGTGCCGCTGCCGCGTCCGGCGCCGGGCCGGCGGACCTACCTCAGCCACGGCGAGGTCCGAGCGCTCGCCGACGCCGCCGGCCCGCAACGCACGGCTGTTCTCCTCCTCGCCTATACCGGCGTGCGGTTCGGCGAGCTCGCCGCGCTCCGGGTGGGCCGCCTCGACCTCGAGCGACGTCGCGCCGTGATCGCCGAATCGATGGCCGAGGTCCGCGGTCATGCCGGTGTTCAGCACGCCTAAGAACCACCAGACGCGCAGCGTGCCCGTCCCGCGCTTCCTGGTCGACGACCTCAGAGCGCTGACCGCCCGAAAGGCCGACGACGACTTCGTGTTCACCGCACCGCAGGGCGGTGTGCTGCGGCTGCGGAACTTCCGCCGTGCGGTCTTCGACCCAGCCGCGAAAGCGATCGGACGCCCCGACCTCACCCCGCACGCGTTACGTCACACCGCAGCCTCGCTGGCGATCGCCGCCGGCGCGAACGTCAAAGTCGTCCAGACGATGCTCGGGCACAAGTCCGCGACGATGACGCTCGACCTCTACGGACATCTGTTCGCCGACCAGCTCGACGAGGTCGCGGACGCTCTCGACCGCGCGCGGACGGCTGCGGACCGACAGGATGTGAAGCAATCCCTTGCGGACCATTTGCGGACTGAACGCAGGATTCCCCATCAGAGAACTAGGGATGAAATGCTTCCAGGGCTTGATGCTCCTGGCCTCTAGATGCGCGCCCGGCAGGACTCGAACCTGCAACCTCTTGATCCGTAGTCAAGTGCTCTATCCGTTGAGCTACGGGCGCTTAGGTGAACCGACCGATGGAGTTTACCGAGTGCCTCCAGCTCGGGTGACCGACCGGGCAGCGCGGAGGCTCCGGGATTCGAACCCGGGATGGGCTTGTGACCCAAACCGCATTAGCAGTGCGGCGCCATAGACCAGACTAGGCGAAGCCTCCAGCGGTCCCGGACGTGTGCTCTATCCGTTGAGCTACGGGCGCTTGGTGAACCGATCGATGAGTTTAGCCGAGTGTCTCCACTCGGTTGCCGACCGGGCAGCGCGGAGGCTCCGGGATTCGAACCCGGGATGGGCGGTTAGCCCAAACCGCATTAGCAGTGCGGCGCCATAGACCAGACTAGGCGAAGCCTCCAGCGGTCCCAGACGTGTCCGCGACCAGCCGAAAGCGTACCCAACGCGTCGAAGCGCCGCTGACGGTCTCAGGCCGTCGTCGGCTACACCCGTCCCAGCCACCGCTGCAGCCGGTGCGGCCGGACGATGAATGCTTCGGCCTCGAGCGCGGCCACCGCGATGCGAGGCAGGTCGCGTGCTGCGGGGTAGGAGATGAACCGCGGCTCCCAGTACGGGCGGAACTTCACGTTGAAGCGGTACAGCGACTCGATCTGCCACCACCGCGAGGCGAAGATCAGCAACGAGCGCCACAACCGCAGGATCGGGCCGGCGCCGATGCGCTCGCCGCGCTCGATCGCGTCGCGGAACACGGCGAAGTTGAGCGACACCCGCCGCACACCGAGATCGGGGCAGGCCGACATCAGCGAGGCGATCATGAACTCGTTCAGGCCGTTGTCCGAACCGCGGTCACGTCGCATGAGGTCGAGCGAGAGCCCGTCCGCGCCCCACGGGACGAAGTGGAGCAGGCCGCGGACTGTGCCGTTGTCGGTGGCCGTGGCCAGCACGCAGTCGCCGTCGGCGGGGTCGCCCATGCGCGACAGCGCCATCGAGAAGCCGCGCTCGACGGCGTCGCCGCGCCATGCCGCGGCAGCGTCCTGCAGAGCGGCGAGTTCGGCGGCGGGGATGTCGCGGGCCCGGCGCACCTGCACCTCGTATCCGGCGCGGGCGACGCGAGTGCAGGCCTGGCGCACGCCGCGCATCGCCCGTCCCTCCAGACTGAACTCGCCGACCTCGACGATCGCCTCGTCACCGAGCGCCAGCGCGGACAGTTTGCATTCTCGCTTGTAGACCGTGGCGCCGAGTTCGCTGCAGCCCATCACCGCGGGCGTCCACGCGTACTCCTCGGCGAGCGAGCGATAGGCGGCGATCGCACCGGGCCACGCCTCCGGGTCGCCGATCGGGTCGCCGCTGGCGAGCGCGACGCCGTGCACGACCCGGTACGTCACCGCGGCCTTGCCCGACGGCGACCAGACCACCGACTTGTCCCGGCGCAGCGGCGAAGTAGCCGAGCGAGTCGCGTTCGCCCTGCTTGGCCAGCAGCTCGCGCAGGCGTTGCTCGTCGTCGTCCGAGAGCCGGGCGATCGGCTGGGACGGGCGCAGGATGAGCAGCGCGACCACCACGAGAGTGACCAGGCCGAAGGCCAGCAACGTGCCGTGGAAGATGTCGCCGAACCGTTCGCCCTTGAGCCTGATGTCGCCGCCGGCGCCGACGATCGACTGGACGACCTCGCGCAGCCGCAACCAGAACGACGGCGACCCGGCAACGTGACGCGGGTAGGCGTAGAGCAGCACGAGCCCGAACGCGATCGCGACGGCCATGAACTGGACGAACACCCGCGCTGCGAACCACCGGCTGCGCGGGTCGGGTTTGGCGGTGAACCGTGACCGTGCCGCGATCAGCGCGACCAGCAGGACGAGCGTGATCGTTGCCTCGACGGGACGCCGCTCGGCCCGCACGAGGTGGGCGACAGTCATCACGAGGGTGATCGCGACGGCCGCGAGCCATTCTCGTCGCTTGCGCTTACGCAGCCCGGCGGCGATGCGCAGCAGCAGCAGGCCCGAGATCGCGGTCACGGCAGCGGCCGCGGCGGTCGCCGGAATCGGGATGATCTTGGTCAGGGCATGCACCCGACCTCGCTCGTCGGCCCACAGCGCATCCAGCAGGACGAACACGCCGAGAACCCAGGCGATGCCGGCGACGATCCGCGGCGCGTGCGCGAGGTAGCCGGCCTTCAGGCGCTGCCAACGCGACGGTTCGGCCGAGTCGGGCGGAGGGGTCGCAGAGGCCTCGCGCTGTTGCTGCGCTGCAGTGTCGGGACCACCTCGTGCCACGCGCCCATCGTCGCAAAGGTTGCAGTGCGGGGCGCTACAGCGCTGCGTGCGTCCTCAGCGGGGTTCGATCAGCGGCAGGAGCACCTGCTCGAGGATCTCGTGGATCGTGGTGGCGGTGATCGGCTCGCGCTGCAGGATGATGCGGTGCGTCAGCACTGCGGGCAGGACGTCGGCGATCAGAGGCGTGTCGGCGCCGGGACGCACGTCGCCGCGCTCGATGCCACGCCGCAGCAACGCGAGCAGGGCCGCGCGGCGCGGGGCCTGGAAGCGCTCGTCGACGGCGCGGGCCAGCTCTGGGTCGCTGATGGCCTCGCACTTGATCGCGCGCATGACTGCACCTGCGGGGCTGTCGAGCGTCTCGCTGATCGCGCTCGCAATCTGGCGCAGGACGTCGGCAGTGCTGACGTCGTCGCCGATGTCGACCGGGAAGCCGCACTGGTCGGGCGTCGGCAGGTGCGCGCTCATCGCGTCGAGCATGAGCTGGGCGCGGGTGGGCCAGCGGCGGTAGATGCTGGCCTTGCCCGTGCGCGCCCGGGCCGCGACACCCTCGACACTGAACGCGGTGTAGCCGACTTCGGACAACTCGGTATAGGCGGCGTCGAGGATCGCGTCCTCGAGCGCCGCCCCGCGCTTGCGCTGAACAGTCGCGGTCACGTCGTTGTCACATCTCCGGGTCGGACTTCGTCTTATCAGTACGTTCTCTAAAAGACGGTTGCGTTCCTTACTTGTCCGGGCTTATGTTACCTCGATAGGGAACGCAAACGTACCTTAAAAGTTTCGAGCAAGCAGGAGATTTTCGTGGCCGACACAGATGTGGAGCGCGGGACGACCACCCCGAACGCGCACCGAGGCGCCCGCCGCCAGGCGCACACGGCGTTGATTTTGATGGTGATCGCGGGTGCGCAGATGATGGTCGTGCTCGACGGCACGATCGTGAACATCGCGCTGCCGTCGATGGGGCGTTACTTCGACAAGAGCCAGACCGACATGACCTGGGCGCTCAACGCGTACGCGCTCGCCTTCGGCGGGCTGCTGCTGCTCGGCGGCCGCATGGGCGACATCCTCGGCCGCCGGCGCATGTTCATCCTCGGCCTGTCGCTGTTCACGATCGGCAGCTTCCTGGCCGGCGTCGCACCCAGCTTCGGGCTGCTGCTGGCGGGGCGCGCCGTCCAGGGCATCGGCGGTGCGATCGCCTCCCCGACGGCGCTGTCGCTGATCACCACAGAGTTCGAAGAGGGCGAGGCGCGCACCAAGGCGATCGCTGTGTACGCGGCGGTCTCCGGCGCGGGCGCAGCCCTCGGCCTGCTGCTCGGCGGCGTTCTGACGAACTACCTGAGCTGGCGGTGGGTGCTGTTCGTCAACGTCCCGATCGGCATCCTGCTGATGATCGGCGCGTTCTTGTACCTGCACGAGTCCGAGCGGCTGCGCGGCCGATTCGACTTCATCGGCGCGGGATTGTCGGTGGCCGGGCTGGTCGCCACGGTCTACGGGTTCATCCACGTCGCACACAGTGGTTGGAACAACGCGCAGACCTACACCGTGTTCGGCGCGGCGATCGTCCTGCTGGCCTCGTTCGTCTACTACGAGGCGAAGGTCGCCGCCGAACCGATGATGCCCATGCGGATCTTCGAGAACCGCAACCGCGCAGGCACGTACCTGATCATGCTGGTCGTCGGTGCGGCGATGTTCGGCATGTTCTACTTCATCACCTTCTTCGTGCAGGGCGTGCGCGAGTACGGGCCGCTCAAAACAGGTGTGGCGTTCCTGCCGGTTGCGTTCGTGATCGGCATCGTGTCCCAGATCAACGCGAAGTTGATGCCCAGGCTCGGGCCGAAACCGCTGATGATCGCCGGCACGTCGTTGCTCACGGTTGCCCTGTTCTGGTTCGCCAGCGTGAACAAGGACTCGAGCTACGCGGGCAAGCTGCTGCCCGGCATGTTCGTGCTGGCCGTCGCGATGGGTTGCCTGTTCGTCCCGCTGACGGTGACCGCGGTGTCCAACGTCGCGAACACCGACGCAGGGCTGGCATCAGCGCTGCTGAACGTCGGCCAGCAGGTCGGTGGCGCGCTCGGCCTCTCGGTGATGACGACGGTGTTCGGCACCGCCGCCAAGAGCTGGAGCACCGACCACATCAAGGCTCTGATCGCGCAGGTACCGGACAAGTCGCAGTTGCAGGCCGTCGTCGGATTCCTCCAGGCACACGGCCAGAACGCCGAACCGAAGGACATCCAGGCGTTCGTGCAGGCGCATCCGAGCACCGGCTCGTTCTTCGCCGCGGGCGGTCCGTTCAACACGTTCGTGCGCGAGCTGCTCGCGTACGCGTCCGGCAAGGGCTTCCTGGTGGGCGCTGCTCTGGGCGTCATCGCCATCATCTCGGCGGTTGTGCTGATCAACGTCAAGAAGTCCGACCTGCCCGAGGACGTGGAGGTGCTCGCCGTCCCCGCCTGATCGCGGTCGGCGCGTCAGCACTCGATGACGTTGACGGCGAGGCCGCCGCGGGCAGTTTCCTTGTACTTGACCTTCATGTCCGCGCCGGTCTCGCGCATCGTCTTGATCACCTTGTCGAGGCTGACGATGTGGCGGCCGTCGCCGCGCAAGGCGATGCGCGCGGCATTGATTGCCTTCACGGCCGCCATCGCGTTGCGCTCGATGCAGGGCACCTGGACAAGGCCGCCGACCGGGTCGCAGGTCAGGCCGAGGTTGTGTTCCATGCCGATCTCTGCGGCGTTCTCGACCTGATCGGGGGTTCCGCCGAGCACTTCGCACAGCGCGCCCGCCGCCATCGAACAGGCCGAACCGACCTCACCCTGGCAGCCGACCTCGGCGCCCGAGATCGACGCGTTCTCCTTGTAGAGCACGCCGATCGCGCCCGCGGTCAGCAGGAAGCGCACCACGCCGTCGTCCGAGGCACCCGGGCAGAACCGCACGTAGTAGTGCAGCACCGCAGGTAGCACTCCGGCCGCACCGTTCGTCGGCGCGGTGACCACCCGGCCACCGCCGGCGTTCTCCTCGTTCACCGAGAGGGCGAACAGGTCGACCCAGTCCATGACGCGCAACGGGTCGACGTTGTACTGCTCGGCGCACAGGCTTCGGTAGAGCTCCGGCGCGCGACGCCGCACCTTCAGCCCGCCCGGCAGCGTGCCGTCGTGCGCACAGCCGTTTGTCACGCACTCCTGCATGACGCTCCAGATGTGCAACAGACCGGCGCGCACCTCGTCCTCGCCACGCCACGCCTTCTCGTTCTCGAGCATCACGGCGCTGATCGGCAGGCCGCTCGCGTGACAGTGGTCGAGCAGTGCTGCGCCGGTCAAGAACGGATACGGCAGCGGCGTGGTGTCCTCGGTGATGCGGTCGGCGCCCGCAGCCTCCTCGTCGACGACGAACCCGCCGCCGACCGAGTAGTACGTGCGCTCGCGCACGCATTCGCCGGACGCGTCGTAGGCAAAGAAGCGCATCCCGTTCGGGTGGAACGGCAGGCTCTCGCGACGGTGCAGCACCAGGTCGTCGTCGCTGAGCGCGGCCTGGTGCTTGCCGAGCAGGTTCACCTGCGCAGCGGCCTTTGCCGAAGCCACCCGTTCGGCCACCGAGTCCGTGTCGATCGACTCCGGCGTCTCACCCTCGAGGCCCAGGATGACCGCCCGATCGCTGCCGTGCCCGTGCCCGGTCGCGCCGAGCGATCCGAACAGTTCAGCGCGCACTCGGACGACGTCGGCAAGCACTCCGTCCGCATCGAGGCCGACCGCGAACGTCCGAGCAGCGCGCATCGGACCGACGGTGTGCGACGACGACGGGCCGATGCCGATCGAGAACAGATCGAACACGCTGATTGCCATCAGCGTGGGCCAGCGTTCACTCCGGTTGCCATAGCCTCACGCTAACGTCGGGTTGGTGATTCGTCCCGCACGGGCTGAGGACGTCCCGGCAATCCTCGACCTCATCCGCGAATTGGCCGTCTACGAGCGCGAGCCCGGGTCGACCGTCCGGGCCACCGAGGACGGGTTACGCGAGACGCTGTTCGGCCCACAACCACAGGTCTGGGCGCACGTCGCCGAACTGGACGGCGCGATCGTCGGCGTGGCGGTCTGGTTCGTCAGCTTCTCGACCTGGACGGGCCGCCACGGCATGCATCTCGAGGACATCGTGGTCACCGAGGCCGCCCGCGGCACCGGGGTCGGCGTCGCGCTGTTCGACGAGCTGCGCCGCATCTGCGTCGAGCGCGGCTATCCACGGTTCGAGTGGCACGTGCTCGACTGGAACGTCGATGCGGCGCGCTTCTACACGGCGCGTGGTGCCCGCAAGCTCGGCGAGTGGGACACCTGGCGCATGGACCCGCGGCTGGATCCGGCTGGATAGGGTCGCCGGGTGACGCAGCCGATCGTGCGACGCTCACCGGTGCACACCGGCCGGGTGGTCGCCGCCGAACAGCTCACGTCGCGCATGCGTCGGGTGACAGTGCAGTCGGACGCGATGCGCGGCGTCGCACTTCGTCCCGCCCAGGACGTCGAGGTGCACCTGCGCGAGGACGGTGGGCGCCGCGTCAAGCGCCGTTACACGATCCGGCACGCACGTCCGGACGCCGGCGAACTCGACCTGGACGTCCTGATCCACGGCATCGGGGCCGGCGCCGCGTGGGGTGCCACGGCCGCACCCGGCGACGAGGTCGCCTTCCAGGGCCCGCGCGGCAAGCTCGAACTGCGCCGCGCGCCCTGGCACGTGCTGTGCGGTGACGAGTCGGCCCTGCCGGCCATCGCAGCCATCACCGAGGCCCTGCCGGAGGACGAGCAGTCGGTCGCCGTGCTCGAGGTCGGCGCCACGAGCGACCAACTGCCTGTGCGCGGAACGGTGCACTGGGTGCATCGCGGCACCCATCCGCCAGGCACCCCCGACCTGCTGGCGCCGGTGTGTGAGGCGTTGGCGGTGCCGCACGCGTGGGCGCAGTTCTACCTGCTCGGCGAGACGCGGTCGATGGTGGCACTGCGTGCGCTGTTCGAAGCGCACGGCGCGCAACACGACACGATCTTCGTCAAGGGTTACTGGAACATCGGCCGGCCCGATCGCATCCGGGGGACGACACCATCCGACCCGGCTATCCCTTGCAGCGACCTAGATCGAGCTCCAACGCGCCGTTGATCGTCCCGACGAGGGCGTGCGGCGCGGCAGCGGCGACGCGGCCGCTCACCACCCAGCTCTGCAACTGCTTGCCCGTCGCCGCGTCGAGACAACGTAATTCGCCGTCGTCGCCGGCGCCGCGCACCCACACGGTGGACGCACCGGCACCGGCCAGATAGGCACCGAGCCCGAGCGCTGATTCGACCGAACTGAGGCCGACCGGACGCAGCGTCGTCGGGTCGAGCCGCGCCAATGCGTCACCGCCCGAGTACCCCGCCAACCAGATCCTGCCTGCCGCTACGGCCAGCGTCGGCTGGTTCACGTGCAGCACCGACCCCTGCTCGATCACGCCCCGTCCGTCCGGGCGCTGCGACAGCGCCACGACCCGGCTCTGCCTGGCGAGGTAGGCCAGAATCAGTCGGACACGGGTCGGATCCGCCGCGACCGCGACGATGGGCCCCGGCATCGTCGCGACGTGGTGCGGTACGCGCAGCCCGGGACCGACCTCGACGACGTAACGATCGACCGTCACGAACAGCCGTCCGCGCATCGCAGTGGCCCCGTCACAGGGCGGCGCCCAGCCTTGGAAGACCGTGTGCAGCGTTCCCCCGCTCGTACGAGCGCGCGAGTCCGTTGGCGACCAACCACACGAGCCCGGCAGCGGGGTCGGCCACCAGTTGGGGGTCTGCCAGCGGAGTCGGCAGGACGAGCCGCTTGACCGGACGCCCCGGACGGATGACGAACAGCCCGTCGCCGCGCAGCACCCAGGACGAGCCGGGGATCGCAGCGACATCGAGCGCCGGCGCGCGACCGGGCAAGACCGACCGGAAATTGCTGCCCAGGTCGACCGAGACCTGCGATGGTGCTGCGGCACGCGGTGCGGGGCCCGGTCCGTGCTGTCGGGCGGTCACGATCACGGCCGCTGCCACGAGCACGGCTACGGCGGCGATGACAAGCCAGCGGGGCGAGCGGCCCGGCTGCCGGAGGCGAGGCTCATCGTCAGCGCCGTCGGCGACGCTGTCCGGGAGGAACTCGATCTCCGGCATCGCGATCGGCCGCTACAAGATCGGTTCTGGGTCGTAGTCGCCGGCCGATGGGTCGGTGGCGAGCACGTCATCGATCCGGCGCACGACCGCCGCGACCTGCGCACGCGCAGCGCCGGTGAACGTGAGCGGCTCGGCGAGCAGGCCGTCGAGGTCGGCAACGCTGAGTCCGAGCCGTGAATCGCTCGCGAGCCGGTCGAACAGGTCGTTGCGGTCGGTGCCCTTCTCGCGCATTTCGAGCGCGACGGCGACGGCGTTCTCCTTGATCGCCTCGTGCGCCTGCTCGCGTCCGCCGCCGGCGCGCACTGCGGCCATGAGCACCTTGGTCGTGGCCAGGAACGGCAGGTAGCGGTCGAGCTCGCGTTCGATGACTGCGGGGAACGCGCCGAAGTCGTCGAGCACGGTCAGCGTTGTTTCGATCAGCCCGTCGATGGTGAAGAACGCGTCGGGCAGCGCGACGCGACGTACGACCGAGCACGACACGTCGCCCTCGTTCCACTGATCGCCGGCGAGTTCACCGACCATCGAGGCGTAGCCGCGCAACACGACCATGAATCCGTTCACCCGCTCGGCCGAGCGGGAGTTCATCTTGTGCGGCATCGCACTCGATCCGACCTGGCCGGGACGGAAGCCCTCGGTCACCAGCTCGTTGCCGGCCATCAACCGGATCATCGTGGCCAGCGAGGACGGTGCCGCTGCGAGCTGGACGAGCGCGCTCAGCACGTCGTAGTCGAGCGAACGCGGATACACCTGACCGACGCTGTCGAGCACACGGTCGAAGCCGAGATGACCGGCCACGGACTGTTCGAGTCGAGCGAGCTTGTCGGCGTCGCCGCCGAGCAGATCGAGCATGTCCTGCGCGGTGCCGACCGGCCCCTTGATGCCGCGCAGCGGGTAGCGCTCGATCAGGTCGTCGAGGCGGGCAAGCGCCACGAGCAGCTCGTCGGCCACCGTCGCGAACCGCTTGCCGAGCGTGGTCACCTGCGCGGCGACGTTGTGCGAACGGCCGGCCATGACCTGCGCGTCGTACTCGGCGGCGCGGCGGCCAAGACGAGCGAGCACCGCCAGTGTCTTGTGGCGTATCACCGCAAGCGATTGACGCACCTGCAACTGCTCGACGTTCTCGGTGAGATCGCGGCTGGTCATGCCCTTGTGGATCTGTTCGTGTCCGGCGAGCGCGGCGAACTCGTCGATACGCGCCTTGACGTCGTGGCGGGTGACGCGCTCACGCGCGGCGATGCTGTCGAGATCGACTGCATCGACGCCTTGGTCGACAACGCGCTGATAGGCCTCGAGAGCGCCGTCGGGCACGGTGACGCCGAGTTCGGCCTGGGCGCGCAGCACGGCGAGCCAGAGTTGACGCTCGACGACGATCTTGTGCGCCGGTGACCAGATCGTCGCCATCGCCGCCGACGCGTAGCGAGCGGCGAGGACGTCCGGGATCACGGGCTTGGCCACCTGCCCATTGTCCCACTGACCCGACAATCGGCTCTCACAGAACCACGTTCAGGCTCACGAAGTCGGCGAGGTTGCGCATCGCGTCGATGGGCGCACGGTCGCCGCTTCGGCCCCACGCGGACACGTCCACCTTCACGCCGGCGGCCAGGGCCTCGATGCGCGCAACGAGCACCTTGCCGGCATCGGGCGGCGTTGCGATCGGAGTGTCGACCTCGGTGCGTAGCGTTGCCTCGACACTGATGCTGAGCCGGTGGTAGCGCCCGCTGATCCCTTCGGACACGACCTGTCCTCCCATTCCGCTGCCGCGTGTGCAGCGGTACGCGGTGAGGTCGGCGAGGTCGAGTGCCGGCAGGTAGCGCTTCATCGCAGAGGCGATCGGGATCATCACCGGAGCGTCGGTCTGGCACACGAGTATGTCGGTCCCGGCTGTCGCAGACGCGCTGCTTGCGGCGAAGGTCGTCGGCACGTAGGTCGGTGAGGTCGAGGGCTTTGATCCGCCGGTCGCCGTGTTGTCGGCCGGACGCGTGAGCGCCCAGGCGATCACGGCGAGCAGGACTACGGCCGCGGCAGCGAGCCGGTACAGCACGGGCCGCCGCGGCGGCGGCTCGCGTCGCTCGTCCGTACCGTCGTCGGCGTCGTCGGCGTCGTCGATGAATTCGATGGGCATCAGTTCGAACGGTAGCCGTCGCGCGGTGACGGGGCGTCAGAGCGTGATCGCGCCGGCGACCGCGCGCCGGGCGATGTCGGAACGCAGCTGTCCGTGCGGCAGCTCGACGGTGGCGGCGAGTGCGTAGGCGGCCTCGCGCGCGTCGGCGAGCGTCGCGCCGGTTGCCGTCACCGACAGCACCCGGCCACCGCTGGACACGATCGCGCCGTCGTCGCGGCGGCGGGTGCCCGCGTGGATCACACCTTCCTGCTCGGCTCCGGTGATGACATCGCCGCCGCGGGGCGTCCCGGGATAGCCGGCCGCAGCGAGCACCACGGTTACGGCGCTGCCCGCTCGCCACCGCAGCCGCGGAGCTACCCCGCCGACGGCAGCCCAGCGCAGCACCTCGGCGAGCGGGCTGTCGAGCAGGGCCAGCACCACCTGGGTCTCGGGATCGCCGAAGCGAGCGTTGAACTCGACCACGCGCGGCCCGCGCGAGGTCATCGCGAGACCGATGTAGAGCAGTCCGGCGAACGGCGTTCCCCGCCTGCGCATCTCGTCGATCGTCGGCTGCGCGACGTCACGCACGACCTGGTCGGTGAAGCCGTCGGGCAGCCAGTCGAGCGGCGCGTAGGCGCCCATGCCGCCGGTGTTCGGTCCGGTGTCGCCGTCGCCGATGCGCTTGAAGTCCTGCGCCGGGACGAGCGGAACGACGCCGGCGCCGTCGGTGAGGCAGAACAGCGACACCTCGGGGCCGTCGAGGAATTCCTCGATCACCACCCGTCCACACGATGCGGCATGGGCGAGCGCGACCGCACGGTCGTCGGTGACGACGACCCCTTTGCCCGCGGCCAGTCCGTCGTCCTTGACGACGTAGGGCGCGTCGAACTCGTCGAGCGCAGCCTCGGCCTCGGCTTCCGTTGTACATACGCGCGCCCGCGCGGTCGGCACACCCGCCGCCGCCATCACGTCCTTCGCGAACGCCTTGCTGCCCTCGAGCTGCGCAGCCTCCTGGGACGGTCCGAAACAGTCGATACCCCTGGCTCGCACCGCGTCGGCGACGCCGGCGACGAGCGGGGCCTCGGGTCCGATGACGACCAGGTCTGCCTGCACCGCCTGGGCGAGATCGGCCACGGCCGCGGGGTCGGTCGCGTCGACGCCGCGCTGCTCGGCCACCGCGGCCGTCCCCGCGTTGCCAGGCGCGCACACCAGCGCCGTCACCGCGGGGTCGTGGGCAAGAGCGAGACACAACGCGTGCTCGCGGGCCCCGGAGCCGATCACCAGCACACGCACGCCCGCGAGCCTAACGGCCCCGATTCAGGAGGTGCGGACGATCACGAGACCGGCCTCGGTCGGGACGAGGACGTACCGGCCGTACAGCGCCGGCGTGGCGAATCGAGTCACCGCGCCGACCGGCACCTGTTCGAGGGTCCGGCCGGTATCGGGGTCGAGGGCGTGCAGCACCCCGGCCGAGACGTCCAGCGACCACACCCGACCACCGCCGACGACCGGCGAGCCGTTCGGCTCGGCGGTCCACAGAATCTGCAACACCCCGCGGTCGATCTGGACGGCGCGGTCGCCGTCGGTGCACGGCACGATCACCACGTCGTTGAGGACCGCGGTGCCTCCGTAGGACGGGCACAGCTGCGCCTTGCTCACCTCGCCGCCGATGCCGCCGAGGTGCTGCTGATCGAGCACGTACGCCGTGCCGGACTTGCCCGCGGCGAACACCCACTGCGTGCCGACCAGGGCCGGGCCCTGCGAGCCGAGATCGAGGTCGCCGGCGTTGTCGCTGGCCCACGTCGACGGCGAGAACGAGTCGACCAGCTTGCCGTCCGGGCTGATCTCGAGCACCGAGTCGCTGTAGTCGTACTTGTCGCCCTCGACCGAGGCCCCGTTGCCGACCTCGACCACCAGGTTCCCGGCGGCGTCGACACCCGGGCCGGGTGGCGTCCAGATGCCCGCCTCGCGCGCGGTCGGGACGGTGTAGGTGATCGGCGGACCGCTGCCGTCGAGCCGGACACCGACGAGGCGGCCCTTGTACCCGCCGCAGTCGCCGTCGAGGCCACCGAACGGCACCCACACTCGTCCGCCGTCGACCGCTAGCGCGCCCCGCTCCTGCATCGCGCGGGTCTCGACGCCGGGCACGTCGAGGCCGCGGCGCCAGCGCACCGCGCCGGTCTTGAGGTCGAGCGCAACGAGCTCGTGGCGCGGCGGCGCTCCGTACTCGGCGGCGACGTACACGACGCCGTCGCTCACGACCGGAGTGCCGGTGATGCCGAGCGGGTCGATGTTTCCGCACGGCAGCTGGTCGCCCGTCGCGGGCGGGGCGAACTGCTGCTGCCAGAGCCGGCGCCCGGCCAGGTCGAACGCGTAGACGGTGTTGCCCTCGGTCGCCGCGATCACGATGCCGCCGACCACGACCGGCGAGGCGTACATCGCCCCGTTCAGCTTGAGATCGGCAACGACGCGCGGCCGACCGCTAACCATCGGCATGTCCGGCGACACGCCGTTGCGATCGGCCGTCCCGTGGTAGGTCGGCCAGTCGGCTGGACGGACCCTCGAACCGCCCTGCGTCGGGCCGGCCTGCGTCGGGCCGGCCTGCGTCGGGCCGGCCTGGGTCGGGCCGGCGCCGGACGAATCACCGGTCACCGGCGCCGGAGCACTGCCCGGCGTCGTCGCGGCGTCCGTGCCGCCGCCGCTGCTAGGGCACCCGGCGAGCAGCAGTGCCGCGGCGACCACGGCGAACGCGACCCGCATGCGCATGGCCGTCAGTAGCGCAGGACGGTCAGGCCTGAGGTCGTGCCGATCAGGATCCGTCGCCCGGTCAGCGCCGGCGTCGCGAACCGAGTCACCGAGCCGACCGACACCGAGGCTCGGTTGCCGCCGTGCGCCAGCCCGAGCGCGTGCAGCACGCCCGCTCCGGTATCGAGCGCCCAGACGACACCGCCGCCGATGACCGGCGAACCCTCCACCGACGACGACGCCTGCCACAGCACGTGCATGCCACCGTTGGGCCCGATGCGCACCGCGCGCACGCCGTCGGTGCATGGCACGTAGACGACGCTGTTACGAACTGCAGTGCCGCCGAACGACGTGCACAGCGAAATCCGGTCGATCGCGCCGCCGATCCCGCCGAGATGACCCAGCCGCAGCACGTACGCGTTGCCCGACTTTCCCGCGCTGAAGACCCACTTGTTCGCCACGATCGCCGGTCCCTGCGAACCGAGATCGAGGTCGGACTCGTTGTCGCTCGCCCAGGTCGACGGCGAGAACGAGTCGAGCAGTCGCGCCCGCGTGCTCAGCTGCAGCACCGAGTCGCTGTGGTCGTACGGATCACCCGGGCCGGACGCGCCGTTGCCGACGGAGACCAGCAGGTTTCCTGATGGCCCGACCGTCGGGCCGGGCGGCGTCCAGATGCCTGCCTCGCGGGCGGTCGGCACGGTGTAGCTGACTGCTCGGCCCCGGCCGGTGAGCGGCCAGCCGATGACCCGGCCCTTGTAGCCGCCGCAGTCGCCGGCAAGGCCACCGAACGGCGTCCACACCCGTCCGCCGGAGATTGTCAGCGCGCCGCGTTCCTGCATGGCGCTGGTCTGCACGCCCTTGAAGTCGAGCGTGCGCTTGGATGCGATGCGCCCGTTGCCGACATGCAACGCGAACAGCCGGTGCCGCACCGGGCTGGCGAATTCGGCCGCGAAGTAGACGAGCCCGGTGCGCGCGGAGTAGATCGGGGTGCCGGTGATGCCGAGCGGGAAGATGTCACCGCAGGGCAGCTGCGACTGGGGAGCCGGCGTGCCGAGGTGCCGCGTCCACACGAGCCGGTTGCTCGGGCCGAAGGCGTAGGCCGTGTCGTTCTCGGTCACCACGATCGTCAGGCCGCGGGCGACGATCGGCGACGCGTACACCGCCCCGTCCAGCGCAATCTGGCGGGCCACGTGCAGCCCGCCGCGGTAGGCGGGCATCGACGTGCTGCGTCCGGTGCGCAGCACGTTGCCGTGATAGGCCGTCCAATCGGTCGCCGGCCGATGCGCGGCTCGGCTCGGAGCACCGGCGGCCGGCGCGGCGACGCCGACGACTGCGGTGGCGAGAGCGGTGAGAGCAATGACAACTGCGGCAAATGTCCGGCGGGGCATCTTCGCAGTCTGCGGCATCGTTACGGTCGACACCATGGCCTTGCTCGATCTTGATCCCGATCAGTTACTGTCCACGACCCGCACCGTGCGTAAGCGGCTCGACTTCGAACGCCCGGTCCCGGACGATCTGATCCGTGAGTGCGTCCGGCTCGCACTGCAGGCGCCGTCCGGCGGAAACAACGTGACCATGCGCTTCGTCGTCGTGCGCGATCCGGACCTGCGCCGCGGGATCGGTGACATCTATCGCGAGTGCTGGGCGATCTACCGCGAGTCGCGCGGATATCTCGGCAACGCCGTCCGCACCGACGCCGGCGCGCAGACCCAGCAGGACCGGGTGCGCGACTCGGCCGAGTACCTCGGCGAGCACATGGGCGATGCGCCGGCCCTGATCCTCGCGGCCAACACGGGCCCGAACCGCAAGGCCGCCGAGGGCGGGCTCGGCAACGTGCTGCCGGGGATGTGGAGCCTCATGCTCGCCGCCCGCGCGCGAGGTCTCGGGACAGCGTGGACGACCGTCCACCGCATCAAGGAGCAGCAGGTGGCTGAACTGCTTGGCGTTCCGTACGAGACCGTCGCATTACCCGTTCTCGCGCCGATCGCGTACACGAAGGGCACCGACTTCAAGCCCGCGGCCCGTCCCGAACCGGACGAGGTCATCCACTGGGACCGTTGGTGAACCGTTGATGATCAGTCCAGCAGGTCGCGCACGACGACCGTCTCGTCGCGGCCCGGCCCGACGCCGATGACCGAGATCGGCGCGGAGATCATCTGCTCGAGCGCGGCGACGTAGTCGCGCGCGTTGCCCGGCAGATCCTCGAGCGTGCGCGCCTTCGAGATGTCCTGCGTCCAGCCGGGGAACGTCTCGTAGATCGGGACGGCCCGGGCGAACTCGGGCTGGTTGGTCGGCACCTCGTCGACCCGCTCGCCGTCGATCTCGTAGCCGACGCACACCGGGATCTCGTCCATGCCGGTGAGTACGTCGAGCTTGGTGAGGACGAAGTCGGTGACTCCGTTGATCCGCGCCGCGTACCGGGCGATCGGTGCATCGAACCACCCGCACCGGCGCGGACGTCCCGTGGTGGTGCCGAACTCGGCACCGGCCTCGCGCAGTTGCTCGCCCTTGGCGTCCAACAGCTCGGTAGGGAACGGTCCCTCGCCGACGCGCGTCGTGTAGGCCTTGACGACGGCGATGACGCGACTGATGCGCGTGGGCGGGATGCCGCTGCCCGTGCACGCGCCGCCGGCCGTCGCGTTCGAGGACGTGACGAACGGGTACGTGCCGTGATCGACGTCGAGCAACGTCGCCTGGCCGGCCTCGAGCACGACGGTCTTACCGTCGGAGAGCATCCGGTCGAGCAGCAGCGCTGTATCGGTGACATAGGGACGCAGCCGCTCGGCGTAGCTACCGAGTTCGGCGACCACCGCGTCGACGTCGAATCCCTTGCGGTTGTAGATCTTGACCAGCACCTGGTTCTTCAGGTTGAGCGCGCCGACGACCTTGGCGCGCAGCACCTCGGCGTCGAACAGGTCCTGCACCCGGATGCCGATCCGGGACATCTTGTCGGCGTAGGTCGGGCCGATGCCGCGTCCGGTCGTCCCGATCTTCGAATTGCCGAGGAAGCGCTCGGTGACCTTGTCGAGAGTGCGGTTGTAGGGCGCGATGACGTGCGCCGACCCGCTCACGATCAGCTTGGACGTGTCGACGCCGCGCTGGTCGAGCCCGTCGATCTCGTCGAACAGCACACCGAGGTCGATCACGACCCCGTTGCCGATCACCGGGATGCACTCCGGGGTCAGGATTCCTGACGGCAGCAGGTGCAACGCATACTTTTCGCCGTCGACGACGATCGTGTGCCCGGCGTTGTTGCCGCCGTTGAATTTCACGACGGCGTCCACCCGGCTCCCGAGTAGGTCGGTCGCCTTGCCCTTGCCTTCGTCGCCCCACTGGGCGCCGACCAGAACGATCGCTGGCATCGATTCACCTCGTGAAGATTTGCGGCCCCGAGCAGGGTAGTCGACCTATCGTTGCTGCCGTGAATCCTGCGGTGACGGTGGCCGGTCGTTCGCTCGATCGCGAGGCGCTCGAGGGTGCTGCAGCGGCCGTCGGAGCACGGGTGCACGGCGCCGGGCGGGTCGCCGTCACGGCCACAGCGACGCTCGAGACGGTGGTGGCGATCCTTGGCTGCTTACGCGCAGGTGTCGTCGGGGTGCCCGTGCCGCCGGACGCCGGACCGCGCGAACGCGAGCACATCGTCCGTGATTCGGGCGCCGTCGAGTGCCCGCCGGTCGACGTCGCAGAGCGCAGCGACCGGACGTGGCCCGAACCGTCAGGACCGGCGTTGTTGATGTACACCAGCGGGACGACCGGGCCGCCGAAGGGCGCGCTCCTCTCGCACGCAGCGATCGCAGCGGGGCTGGACGGGCTGGCCCAGGCGTGGCAGTGGAACGCCGACGACGTGCTTGCCCACGGGCTGCCGCTGTTCCACGTGCACGGCCTGGTGCTCGGTGTGCTCGGCCCGCTGCGCGTGGGCAGTCCGCTCGTCCACACCGGCCGGCCGACGCCGCAGGCCTACGCCGCGGCACGGGCATCGCTGTACTTCGGCGTACCGACAGTCTGGGGCCGAGTCGCCGCCGCCCCCGCAAGCGCGCGCGCCCTGCACGGTGCCCGGCTGCTCGTCTCCGGCAGCGCCGCGCTACCGCGCACGGTGTTCGACGACCTCGCCGAGCTGGCCGGGCAGGGACCGCTCGAGCGGTACGGGATGACCGAAACGCTGATCACCCTGGCGGCGCAGGCCGACGGACCGCGCCGGCCCGGGTTGGTCGGGATGCCGATCGGCGGCGTGGAGGCCCGGCTGGTGGATGACGGCGAACTCGAAGTCCGGGGAGCAACCCTGTTCGACGGCTATCTCAACCGTCCGTCCGTGCTGAGCGCCGACGGCTGGTTCGCAACCGGTGACACCGCCGAACTCGGGCCCGACGGCTACCGCATCCTGGGCCGCACGAAGGACGATCTGATCAAGAGCGGCGGCTACCGGATCGGTGCCGGCGAGGTCGAGGCGGCGCTGCTGGGTCATCCGTCGGTACAGGAAGCCGCAGTCGTCGGCGCTCCTGATGCCGACCTCGGCCAGCGCGTTGTCGCCTACGTGGTCGGGACCGACGTCGACGAGGCCACGCTCATCGAACACGTGGCGCGCGAACTGTCGGTGCACAAGCGGCCGCGCGAGGTGCGCGTCGTCGCCGAGCTGCCGCGCAACCCGATGGGCAAGGTCGTCAAGAACCAGCTAGCGCGGTGACCGCCGCCGGGTCGCAGTCGCGCAGGAAGGTCGAACAGCGCTGCGCCTCGTCGTCCTCACCGATCGCGCCGGCCGCCTGAGCGAGCGCGTACAGCGCGCGCAGGAAACCGCGGTTCGGCTCGTGCGCCCACGGGACGGGGCCCGAGCCGCGCCATCCTGCGCGGCGTAGCGCATCCAGGCCGCGGTGGTAGCCGGTGCGGGCGTAGGCGTAGCCCTCGACCGTCCGCCCGCCTGCCAGTGCGCTCTCGGCGAGGGTCGCCCAGGCCAGCGACGAGGTCGGGAAGGCCGCTGCTACCGAGACCGGATCGTCGCCGGCGGCAAGCCGAGCGGCCGCCGGATCATCCGGGAGCTTGGTGGGCGGAGTGAGCAGGTTGCCGTGCGAGTGGGTCACCCGGCCGATTGTGTCAGCGCGGGTTGCAGTGCACGCACGCCGGCGAGGAAGGTGTCGATGCCGAAGCGGTAGTAGTCGTCCTGGTCGTCGCAGTCGAACATCGCCTCGGTCATCTCGTGCAGCCGCGGGTACTGCTCGATCGGCAGGGCCCGCAGCGCAGCCCGCTTCGCGTCCAACACCGCTTCGCGCTCCTGTTCGGTCGGCCCGATCTCACGGCCGGGCTCGCCGTCGATCAACATGACGGCCATCCGCAGGGCGTAGACGCCGATGTCGGCCGTCTGCCGGACGTCGAACCCGGCGCCACGCAGCACGTCGAAGACATGCTCGGACAGCTGCCGTCCGGCCTCGTTCGCGAGCACCCGCATGAATGCCAGCTGGACGGCACCGGGATGGCGGCGCAGCCCCGCGACCAGCGAGGTCACCAGCACGCGCAACTGTTCATGCCAGGCCAGCGCCGGATCGAGCGCGACATCGGTGCCCTCGAACAGGGCGTCGCCCATCGCTTCGAGCAGCTCGTCCTTGTCCTTGACGTGCCAGTAGAGCGCCATCGGCGTCACGCCGAACTCGCGGCTGATGCGACGCACGGTGATCGCGTCGAGGCCCTCGGTATCGGCGATGTCGAGCGCGCGAGCAACGATCGCGGCCCTGCTGAGATCGGATTTCGCCATCACGCTTGACAACTATACACCGTAAAGGGTTTCCTATACAGCGTAAATGTACTTAGTACATGGACGCTGTATAGGAGACCTCTCGTGGACACGAAACGACGCATCTGGGTGCTGGTGACCGTCTCACTGGCAACCTTCATGACCTACCTCGACAACAACATCGTCAACGTGGCGATCCCGGCGATCCAGCGCGACCTGCACCTGAGCACGTCCGCGCTCGAATGGGTCGTGAGCGGCTACATCCTCACGTTCGCCAGCCTGCTGCTCGCCGGTGGCCGCCTGGCCGACATCTACGGACGGCGCCGGCTGTTCGTCCTCGGGCTCGGCATCTTCACGGCCGCCTCGCTCGTCGCCGGATTCGCCGAGCGGGGACGCGGTGCTGATCGCGGCCCGCGCGGTGCAGGGGCTCGGCGCAGCGCTGGTCACGCCGACCACGCTGGCACTGATCTCGGCGACCTTCACCTCGCGCCGCGACCGCGCCATGGCCGTCGGGATCTGGTCGGCGATCGGTGCCCTCGCGCTTGCCGTCGGCCCGCTGTTCGGCGGCCTGATCAGCCAGCACCTGGCCTGGGGCTGGATCTTCTTCATCAACGTCCCCGCCGGTCTGGCGACGATCGCGCTGGCGCTGTGGGCGGTGCCGGACGACTCGGCGTCGGCCGCTCGGCACCGCCTCGACGTGCCTGGCATCCTGACCTCGGCAGTCGCTCTGTTCGCGCTCACGTACGGCTTGATCGAGGGCCACGACAAGGGCTGGACGTCCGCGGTGATCCTCGCTGCGTTCGGGCTTGCGGCGGCAGCGTTGGTGGCGTTCGCCGTCGTCGAGCGGCGCAGCCTCGAGCCGATGGTCGACGTGTCGCTGTTCACCGACCGGGTGTTCTCCGGCGGCATCATCGCCGTCGTCATGTGGGGCTTCGGCCTGTTCGGGATCTACTTCTTCACCTCGCTGTATTTGCAGAACGTGCTCGGGTTCAGCCCGACCGTCGCCGGCGCGGCGTTCGTCCCGATGGCCCTGCTGATGGCGGTCGGTGCAACCGTCGCCGAGCGCGTCGCGAGCGCGGTCGGTCCGTACCGCGCGGTCGGCGTGGCCATGTTCCTGATGGCGATCGGCATCGGCACCGTGAGCCTGCTCGGCCGCGACGCGACGTTCCTGGACCTGATGCCGAGCTTCGCCGTCATCGGTGTCGGCGGCGGGTTGTCGGTGCCGCTGACCGCGATGGTGCTCGGCGCCATGCCGGTGCATCAGGCCGGCGTCGCGTCCGGGATCTTCAACGCGGCCCGCGAGGTGGCCGGCCTGCTGGGCATCACCGTGATCGGAGCGATCCTCACCGCACGGCAGGGTGCACAGCTCGCCGCCGGGCATGCCCCGGTGGACGCGTTCCTGTCCGGCTACCGGGTCGGGCTGATCGTGGCGGCGATCCTGGTTGCCGCCGGCGGCGTCGCGGCCTTCGTCGGGCTGCGCGGCACGACCCAGCGCGAGGTCGACGCGGCCGAGCTCGCCCTCGCCGCCTGAACCCCGCCCTCCCGACAGTGGTTAGTTCGGTGCCTCAGTGGTCAGTTGTAACTGACCACTGAGGCCGAAACTAACCACTGTCGGTGGTGGTGGTGTTCGTCGTCAGGCGGTGGGGCTGGTGCCGGCCGACTGCAGGTCTTCGCAGGCCCGCTGGATGCGGGCGGCCATGCCGGTCTCGGCCAGCTTGAGGTACGAGCGCGGGTCGTAGGCCTTCTTGTTGCCGACCTCGTCGTCGACCTTGAGCACGCCGTCGTAGTTGGTGAACATGTGGCCGGCGATCTCGCGGGTGAACGCGTACTGGGTGTCGGTGTCGATGTTCATCTTGACCACGCCGTAGCCGACGGCCTCGCGGATCTCCTCCAGCGTCGAGCCCGACCCGCCATGGAAGACAAGGTCGAACGGCTTGTCCTTGCCGACCTGCTTGCCGACCTCGTCCTGCAGGTCCTTGAGGATGGACGGACGCAGCTTGACGTTGCCCGGCTTGTAGACGCCGTGGACGTTGCCGAAGGTCGCGGCCAGCAGATACCGGCCCTTGTCGCCCGTCCCGAGCAGTTCGGCGGTGCGCAGCGCGTCGCCGGGGGTTGTGTAGAGCTTCTCGTTCATCTCACCGACGACGCCGTCCTCCTCGCCGCCGACAACGCCGATCTCGACCTCCAGCACGATCCGTGCCGCGGCGGCCGAGGCGAGCAGTTCCTGCGCGATCTCGAGGTTCTCCTCGAGATCGACGGCCGAGCCGTCCCACATGTGCGACTGGAACAGCGGCTCGCCGCCGGAATCGACCAATTGCTTCGACACTGCAAGCAGTGGACGGACGTAGCTGTCGAGCTTGTCCTTCGGGCAGTGGTCGGTGTGCAGCGCGATGTTGACCGGGTACTTCGTCGCGACGACGTGCGCGAACTCGGCCAGCGCGACCGCGCCGGTCACCATCTCCTTCACCGCCGTCCCCGAGGCGAACTCGGCGCCGCCGGTCGAGATCTGCACGATCCCGTCGCTGCCAGCGTCGGCGAACCCCCGTAACGATGCGTTCAGCGTCTCGGACGAGGTGACGTTGATCGCGGGATAGGCGAAGCCGCCCGTCTTCGCGCGATCGAGCATGTCGGCATAGATCTCAGGCGTGGCTATCGGCACCCGACCACGATAGTGAGAGCGGCGCCCACGCAGGGCCGCAGGGCCCGGCCGGGTCAGCGCAGGAACTCGTGCAGCGAGTTCTGCCGTACCGATCCGGTGGTGCGCAGCGCGGCACGAAATGCACTGTTCATCGCTGTCGCGTGCAGGCACGCGCGGGTCACATCGTCGCTCTCGCCGCGGAGCACCCGCAGCAGGGCGACCGACGGGCCGCTGTGCACGGCTTGCAGCCCTGGCCTCGTGCGAGTTGCTACGTACATCGTGTCCCCCAACCGTCGCTTCAGACCTGTTCGAGTTGTTCCCGGGTCGCGCGCTCACCCGCGAGGAGCAGGTCGCGATTGCGTTCTGTCGCCTCATCGATCTCACCGGCCAGCTCGCGCAACGCATCGCGATGCTCGGTGAGCACTGTCGTCCACGGCTCGTCGACGACCTCTGCGATGTCGCGCAGAGACGCCGTGCAGGCCAACCCCAGCAGCGACACCAAGCTCTCGACCTCGATGGCGCGGAAGACTTCGTGCGTGCGGACGGCTCCGACCGCCGCCGCGACAGCAGCGTCTGCACGGCCCAGCCAACGCGTGTCGCCGGCCGCGACGACGCGGTGCTGCTGATCCAACGCGAACAGCAGATCCTCGAGCAGTTCACGCTCCTGCCAGAGGACTGCTGCCAGCTCCCCCAGCGCGAGGCTGGATCCGGCTTCGGGAACCGGATGCAGTGCAGCGCGTGGCGGGTGTGTCACGCCCTGTCCATCGGCCGCGCAGGCGGAAACATTAGTGAAATCCGGTCAATGACACCATCGAATCCGGAGGTTTGGCGTACGCATTCGACGGAATCCGCAGCCAAGTCCGATTTGCACACACAAACTTTACAGACTTTGGAATGACATCTTGCGCTCCGGATAACTTGCCTGGCAGACTCCACTTCACACCGATCTAACGAGAGGTGCAGCGAAGGCTTCGGGAGCCTTCCAGGTCCGCGGGGGACCGAAACCGCTTTACCGGCGATGACAGCGCCACTCACGCACAGGAGCCCCCGCGATGACGATGATCCTTGACCGCACCGAGGTCACCACCCCCGAACCGACCGCCACGACCAAGCCGGCGCCGACCCGCGCCGAGGTCGAGGAGCTGGTCCGCGCCAACCTCGCGTTGGTCGGCCACCTGGTCCGCGACGTCCTCAACCGCGTCCCCGCGCACGTCAACCGCGACGACCTCACCTCTGCAGGCATGTACGCGCTGACCCTGAGCGCGAAGAGCTTCGACCCGACGCTCGGCGTGCCGTTCGCCCGCTTCGCGGCCATCCGCATCCGCGGCGCCCTGACCGATGAGCTCCGCACGATGGACTGGGCCAGCCGCGCCGTCCGCGGTAAGGCACGTGAACTCAACACCGTCCGCACCGACCTGACCCACTCGATCGGCCGCGAGCCGTCGCGCACCGAGATCGCCGGCGCCATGGGCATGTCGATGTCCGAACTGGCCGGCCTCGAGTCCGACGTGCACCGCGCCGGCCTGGTCAGCCTGCAGGCCCTCCCGTCCGAGGACGGCGCCGCGGCCGTCCCGTCGAACGACGACCACCCGGAAACGATGCTGATCAAGCGCGAGCAGATCGGCTACCTGCACGACGCCGTCGTCGAGCTGCCCGCCAAGCTGCGCCTGGTCGTCGAGCAGTACTTCTTCGCCCACCGTCGCATGGCCGACATCGCCGCCGAACTCGGCGTGACCGAATCGCGGGTCTCGCAGCTGCGCTCGGAGGCACTGGTTCTGCTCCGCGCCGCGATGCACCACGCCGACGACCGCCCGACCGATCCGGGCACCGGCCGTGGCCGCGCCGCCGCCGCTCGGCAGGCCTACACCGCAGCGGTCGCGAAGCGCTCGAACGTCGCGGAGCGTCTGTCGGCGACCACGCTGCTCGGCGAGTCGCGCCGCACCGAGGCCGACTACCGCGTCGCCAACTGATCGCGCTGGGCGAACGCCCCTTGGCGCGGCGGTCGCCGCCCTGATCGACTGGACGCCATGCGCGTACTGGTGATCGGCGGAAGCGTGTTTCTCGGCCGGGCGGTGGTGAACGAAGCCCTCGGCGCCGGACACGAGGTCAGCGTCTTCAACCGCGGCAAGTCAGGCCGCGCGCCCGACGGCGTCCGGCAGATCACCGGAGACCGGACGGTCGCCGCCGACCTCGAGCAACTGCGCGGTGAGCATTTCGAGCTCGTCGTCGACACCTGCGGGTTCGTCCCTGCCGATGTCGCAACCGGCGCGGACGTGCTCGCCCCGACCAGCGGCCACTACGTCTTCGTCTCGAGCATCAACGCCTATCCGGCGTGGCCGGAACACCTCGACTACGCCGCCCGCGGCGCGTACGACGCCGACCCCCGCGCTACCAAGGACGACGTGCCTGACGGCGTCGGCCCGGCCGAGTCGTACGGCTGGCTCAAGGTCGGCTGCGAGCGCGCTGTCGCGCAGGCCTTCGGCGCCGACCGGACGACGGTGCTGCGCGCGGGCGCGATCGTCGGACCGCACGACGGCGCGGTCGGCAGGCTGCCGTGGTGGTTGCAGCGCGCCTCGCGCGGCGGCGAGATCCTGGTCCCGGGATCACCAGCGGCGCCGGTAGCGCTCATCGATGCGCGTGACCTCGCTCGATTCGCCCTTCGGGCCGTGCCGGGTGTCTTCGACACGCCCGGGCCGCCCGACCGCGACACGCGTGCGGACCTGATGGCGGGCTGCCTTGCAGTGACCGGGGCGGACGCGCGGCTGACTTATGTCGACGAGGCGTGGCTAATGGCGCGGGGTGTGCAGCCCTGGACCGAGGTCCCGCTCTGGATCGCCGACGCGGAGTGCCCGGCGACCTTCCGCAGCGATGCGAGTGATGCCGCCCGGGCCGGGCTGACCTGGCGGCCGCTGCGCGACACGCTCGCCGACACCTGGGCCTGGCAGCGAGCGGTCGACGGCGGCTGGGCGCCCGGCGCCTCGACCCCCGGCCTGGCCGCCGATCGCGAGCAGGAACTCCTCGCCGCGTGGCATGCGGCACCTGAGCGCGATGCTCAGGAAGGTGGTTCTGGCTCGTAGGGTGCTGGGATGCACGTTCTCGCGAACCCCATCTCGCCCGACACGCTGCTGAGCAACTTCGGGCTCGCCGGACTCGCCGTGATTCTGTTCGCCGAGTGCGGCCTGCTCATCGGCTTCTTCCTGCCTGGCGACACGATTTTGCTGGCCGCCGGCATCTCGATCTCGATCGGGACGATCCACACGTCACTCGCGTGGTACCTCATCGTCGCGCCGATCGCCGCAGTCGCGGGGAACCTGGTCGGCTACTGGATCGGGTACCGCGTCGGGCCCAAGGTGTTCGACCGGCCCAACTCGAAGCTGTTCCGCCCCGAGTACGTGACCCGCGCCGAGTCGTTCTTCGACCGCTGGGGCGTCCTGACGATCTTCCTCGCGCGGTTCGTGCCGATTGTGCGCACCGTCGCCACCGTGATGGCCGGAACCGCCAAGATGCGCTTCTCGGTCTACGCGATCGCGTCGATCATCGGCGGCATCATCTGGACCGACGGCGTGCTGCTGGCCGGCTACGGGCTCGGTCACGTCAAGTTCGTCCAGGACCACAAGAGCTACATCGACTACGCCGTGATCGCTGTTGTCGTGCTGTCGCTGGTACCCGCCGCGCTGCACTACCTGCAGGGACGACGACGCGCGAAGAACTCCGCCTCTTAACTGCAGAGCTTTTCAGCTGCAGATCTTCTTGAGGTGATCCGGCGGGCCCAGGTGCACGCCGAAGAACGAGAAGCTGCACTGGCGGTGGGCGATGTGGTCCTCGATGACATTGCGCTGATGCCAGACCACGAACGCGAGCACCACCACCGCGATCGACACGACGATGCGCACCACGATCGCCGAGACGACCAGGCTGATGATCACGCCGATGACGATCAGCGCGAGGATCACGCCGATGCCGATCCCCGTGACGTTGCCTGCGTCCAATGCCAGTGCCACAGGCGAACGATAACCTCAGGACGTGGACTCGCCCCCTGAACTGCCCGTGGACGGACTGCGTGTCGTTGCGCTCGGCGGTATCAAGGAAATCGGCCGCAACATGACGATGTTCGAGCATCGCGGTCGCCTGCTCGTCGTCGACTGCGGCATGTTGCTCGGCAAGACGAACTCGCCCGGCGTCGATCTCACCCTGCCCGACTGGTCGCACTACGACGACCGGCTCGACGACCTCGACGCGGTCGTGCTCACCCACGGGCACGAGGACCACATCGGCGCGCTGCCGTATCTGCTCAGGGCCCGTCCGGACGTGCCGGTCTACGGATCGCGGCTCACGCTCGCACTGGTCGCCGCCAAACTCGAGCAGCACCGCGTCCACAATCCCGATCTGCGCATGGTGCGCGAGGGCGAGCTCACCGACGTCGGGCCCTGGGGGCTCGAGTTCTTCGCCGTCAACCACTCGATCCCGGACGCGCTCGCGGTCGCGATCCGAGTCGGCGGCCAGACCGTGTTGCACACCGGCGACTTCAAGATGGACCAGACCCCGCTGGACGGGCGCATCACCGACCTCAACGGGTTCGCCCGGCTCGGCGACGAGGGTGTAGACCTGCTGCTCGCCGACTCGACCAACGCCGAGGTCGGCGGGTTCATCCCGTCCGAGCGCGATGTCGGGCGAGTCGTCGCGGACGTGATCGCCAAGGCGCCCGGACGGATCATCGTCGCCTGCTTCGCCTCGCACGTGCACCGCGTGCAGCAGGTGCTCAACGCAGCACAGGCGACAGGTCGGCACGTGGCGCTCGTCGGCCGGTCGATGGTGCGCAACATGACCATCGCGCGCGAGCTCGGGTTGCTGAATGTCCCGGACGGCTTGCTCATCGATCTCAAACTCGCCGAGGATCTCCCGTCGCGGCGGGTGCTGCTCGTCTCGACGGGCTCGCAGGGCGAGCCGCTGTCGGCGCTGTCGCGCATGGCCAACCGCGACCACCAGACGGTGCGCATCAGCTCCGACGACACGATCCTGCTGGCGTCCTCGCTGATCCCCGGCAACGAGACCTCAGTCGGACAGGTGATCAACGGGCTGTCGCGGCTCGGCGCGACCGTGGTGCACAAGTCGACCGCGCTCGTGCACGTGTCGGGGCACGCGCCCGCCGGCGAGCTGCGCTATCTGCTCAATGCCGTCCGTCCCGCCAACCACATGCCGGTGCACGGCGAATGGCGCCACCTGCGCGCGCATGCGGAGATCGCGCGCTCGACCGGCATCCCGCGTGAGCGGATCATGCTCGCCGAGGACGGCACGGTGGTCGACCTCGTCGGCGGCCTGGCGACGATCACCGGCAAGATCCCGGTCGGCTACGTCTATGTCGACGGGCTCGAAGTCGGCGACATCGGCGACGCGACGCTCAAGGACCGCCGCATCCTCGGCGAGGAGGGCTTCCTGTCGATCCTGGTCGCCGTCGACCTCGAGGCGGGCAAGGTCGTCTACGGCCCCGAGATCACCTCACGGGGATTCAGCGACGACCCGGCCGCCCTCGAGCCGATCGTCGCCGAGTTGGTCGACGTGGTCGAGCGGGCGCTGGTCGACGGCACCCGCGACGTCGACTCGCTGCAACACCTCGTGCGCCGCACCGTCGGCCGCTGGGTCGACCGCGAATACCGGCGCCGTCCGATGCTCATCCCGACGGTCGTCGAGGTCTGACTCAGGCACAATGGAGTGGTGACCACCAGCACCGCTCCCCTGCGTCCGGGCGCGATCAGCCCACGCCTGCGGGTGCCGGGCAGCATCGGCCGTCCGCACTACGTCGATGCGCGGCCCGGAACGCCGTGGGACTACGACGACCCGATGGTCAAGGACGCCGACACGATCGCTCGCATGCGCATCGCCGGCGGTATCGCCGCCGACGCGATCGTCGAGGTCGGCAAGCACGTCGCGCCCGGCGTCACCACCGATGAGCTCGACCGCATCGGCCACGAGTTCATGATCAGCCGCGGAGCGTACCCGTCCACGCTGGGCTACAAGGGCTTTCCGAAGTCGCTGTGCACGAGCGTGAACGAGGCCATCTGCCACGGCATCCCCGACGACCGGCCGCTGCAGGACGGTGATGTCGTGAAGGTCGACATCACCGCGTTCAAGGACGGCGTGCACGGCGACAACTGTGCGACCTTCTACGCCGGCGACGCCAGCCAGCAGGTCCGCGACCTCGGCGAGCGCACCCGGGAAGCAATGCTGCGGGGAATCAAGGCGATCCGTCCCGGTCGTCCGGTCAGCGTGATCGGTCGCGTCATCGAGTCCTACGCGAAGCGGTTCGGCTACGGCGTGATCCGCGACTACACCGGCCACGGGGTCGGGTGGAGCTTCCACACCGACCCGACGATCCTGCACTACGACGAGCCGCGCGCGAACACGATCATGGAACCCGGGATGACGTTCACCGTCGAGCCGATGCTCAGCCTCGGCGGCACCGACTGGGAATCCTGGGACGACGACTGGACGATCCTCACCAAGGACGGCTCGTGGGTCGCGCAGTGGGAGCACAGCGTGGTCGTCACCGACGACGGCGCCGAGATCCTCACCCTGCCGACCAACTGATACGACACTATTCGCAAATCTGCGGTTCGACCTAGATTCGCCGATACAGTCCGAGCGTGGAAACCGGTGTAAACGCTGGCCGGCGCTTCGCGGGGCCATGTGCGCATGGAACGAGACGCTGATGGACCCGGTCCGAAACCCGTATGCCCCTGGCGCGGGGCAGCGCCCGCCGGAACTCGCCGGCCGCGACGCCGAGCTCGACGGCTTCGAGGTCGTGCTCGAACGCGTCGCGCGGTCGCGTCCCGAGCGCTCGATCGTGCTGATCGGGCTGCGTGGGGTCGGCAAGACCGTGCTGCTGAACGCGATGCGCAGCGCGGCGGTGCGGCGCGGGTGGGGCACCGGCAAGCTCGAGGCGCGCCCCGGACAGTCGCTTCGGCGTCCGCTGGCCGCCGCGCTGCATCTCGCGGTGCGCGAACTCGCCCACCCGCAGGACGACGCCGTGCGCACCGTTCTCGGGGTGGTGAAGGCATTCGCCCAGCGCGAGCCCGCGGGAGCCAAGCCGACCAAGCAGCGCTGGTCACCCGGCATCGACGTCCCTGCCGCGATCGGCCGCGCGGACTCCGGCGACGCCGAGATCGATCTCGTCGAACTGTTCACCGACGTCGCCGGTCTGGCCGCCGACACCGGGCGCGGCATCGCGGTGTTCATCGACGAGATGCAGGACATCGAGGCGGACGACGTGTCGGCGCTGTGCGCGGCGTGCCACGAGCTGTCGCAGCAGGGCCTGCCGTTGGTTGTCGTCGGTGCTGGGCTGCCGCACGTGCCGGCGGTGCTGTCAGCGGCGAAGTCGTACTCCGAGCGGTTGTTCCGCTTCGCTCGCATCGACCGGCTCGAACGTGGCGCCGCAGACGTTGCCCTGCGGGTGCCCGCCCGCGACGAGGGCGCGGATTTCACCGACGACGCGCTGGCCGCGATGTACCAGGCGACCGGCGGTTACCCCTACTTCGTGCAGGCGTACGGCAAGGTCGCGTGGGACGTTGCTCCCCGCAACCCGATCACCGCCGACGACGTCGCGGTGGCCGCGCCTGTCGCCGAGAGCGAGCTCGCCGTCGGCTTCTTCGGCTCACGCTATGAACGAGCCACGCCGTCCGAGCGTGAGTACCTGCGGGCAATGGCCGAGGTCGCCGTGCCCGTCGCACCGGACGAGCCCGTCGCCACCGCCGCAGTCGCCGAGGCCCTCGAACGGTCGCCGCAGTCGGTGTCGCCGGCGCGCGACGCGTTGCTGAAGAAGGGGCTGATCTACTCGGGCCAGCGCGGCAGGATCGCGTTCACCGTCCCGCACTTCGGACGCTATCTGCGCGAGCTGGAAGCCTGACTCAGCCCGCGTGCTGCCGGATCCAGGTGTGCATCGCGATTCCGGCCGCGACGCCGGCGTTGATCGATCGGGTCGAGCCGAACTGTGCGATCGACACCGTCGAGCCCGCGGCTTCGCGGGCTTCGGTGCTGAGGCCGCTGCCTTCCTGGCCGAACAGGAGCAATGCCTTGCGGGGTAACTCGGTCTGCTCGAGCGGGACGGCGCCGGGCAGGTTGTCGACGGCGACGAGCGTGTAGCCGGTCTCGCGTGCGTAGTCGGCGAGGTCGGCCGGGGTGTCGAGGTGGCGCACGTGCATGTAGCGGTCGGTGACCATGGCGCCGCGGCGGTTCCAGCGGCGGCGTCCGACGATGATGACCTCGCGCGCCTGGAACGCGTTGGCCGTGCGGACGACCGTCCCGATATTCAGGTCGTGGCGCCAGTTCTCGATCGCGACCGCGAAGTCGTGGCGGCTGGTGTCGAGGTCGGCGCGGATCGCATCGACCGTCCAGTAGCGGTAGCGATCGGCCACGTTGCGGCGATCACCCGTCCGCAGCAGTTCGACGTCAAGGCGCGGGTCGTCCGGCCACGGTTGCGGATGCGGCCCTACTCCCACCTCCGTCCCGCTCCCGTCCTCCCGCGAGTGGTCACTTAGGTCGCGAGTGGTCATTTATAAGTGACCACTCGGCGCATAAGTGACCACGCGGGGCATCAGGACAGGCCGAGGTCGGCCAGCGTGTAGACCGAGCGGGCGTCGAAACCTTCGGCCTCGATCTTTGCCAAGCCTCCGCGATCGGCGATCAGCGCGATGCCCGCCACGGTCGCGCCCGCTTCCTCGGCGGCACGTGCGGCAGTCAGCGGCGAGTCGCCGGTCGTCGAGACGTCGTCGACGATCAGTACGCGGCGCCCCTCGATGGACGGACCCTCGATCTGCTGCTGCATACCGTGCGCCTTCTGCGCCTTGCGCACCAGGAAGGCGTCGACTGCGCCGCCGGAGGCATGAAGCACCGCGCACGCCACCGGATCGGCACCCAGGGTCAACCCGCCGACCGCGTCGTAGTCCCAGTCGGCGGTGAGCTCGCGCAGCGCCGCGCCGATCAGTGGGGCGGCGGTGCGGTGCAGCGAGACGCGGCGCAGGTCGATGTAGTAGTCGGCCTCCTTGCCGGAGGACAACGTGACCTTGCCGTGGACGACAGCGAGGTCCTTGATCAGCTCGAGCAGTGGGTCAGGCATGGGCGAACCTATCGACGCGGGATCAGAAGTTGCGGCGGGCCATGACGCGGCGCAGCAGCGGGCGCGGGACGAGCCGGGCGAGCAGCACCAGCCGGCGGTACTGCCGGGTCGGGACGCTCACCGGCTTGCCGGCGAATGCGTCGGCAAGCCCCTCGCTCACGACGTCCTTTGCAGACAGCCACATCCGCTCGGGGACGTGCGACATGTCGGCCTCGGCCCGCTGGTGGAACTCCGTGCGCGTGAAGCCGGGGCAGATCGCGGTGACGGTGACGCCGCTGCCTTTGAGCTGCACCGACAACGCCTCGCTGAACATGGTCACCCAGGCCTTGCTGGCGGCGTAGGTCGCGTTCGAACCGCGCGGGACGAATGCCGAGACCGACGAGACGTTGACGATGCGGCCGCTGCCGCGTCCGGTCATCGCGCGCACTGCCGAGTGCGACAGCCGCAGTACGGCGCGCACGTTGAGGTCGAGCTGGCGCTCCTCGTCGGCAAGTGCAGCGCTGCCGAACACCTTGTACATCCCGAAGCCGGCGTTGTTGATCAACAAGTCGATCGGGTGCTCACGGTCCTCGATGCGCTTGGCGACGACCGAGCAGCCCTCGTCGCTGATCAGGTCGGCCGAGATGACCTCGACCTTCGCACCGGCACGCTGGGACAGTTCGGCCGCGATCTGCTCGAGCCGTTCGGTGTCTCGCGCGACCAGCACCAGGTGGTAATCCTCGACGGCGAGCTGGCGTGCGAACTCGGCGCCGAGGCCGGCCGTAGCGCCGGTGACGAGGGCGGTCGGCACGGGTCAGTCCGTCGTGCGGCGTGACTTGCTCGCCTTGGCGCGCGAGCGGGCCAGCTCGGCCCCGTGCGCAACGGCGTCGGCGTCGGAGCGCACCTTGGCGCGGGCCTTGGACGGGCCGGGCGTGCGGTCGGTGCTCGTCTCGGCCGCCCGGGTTTGCGCTGCCGCGCGGGCTGCGGCAGCTCGGCCGCCCGGGCCGGCCAGGCCGGCGCGCCGGCCGCCGAACAGGCTCGGACGCGGCTGTCCGCGCAGCTCCGGTGGCACCAACGCGTCGCGGCAGTCGCGGAAATACTGCTGTGACGGCTTCGGGATGAACACCAGGCCCAGCGCGGCGATCGCGCCCAGTCCGACGACGACCCCCGCCACGTTGGACACGACCGGCAACCCCGTGACCGGGATGATGCTCAGCGGCAGGAACGTGAAGAGCATGACGATCAGCATCGCCCAGCGTGACCCGCTGGCCGTGCGCGTGCGCCGGTAGGCGAGCAGCAACAGCACAAGCGCGACCCCGATGATGACGCCCTGGAGGATCGCGCCCTGGCGGTAGGTATGGACGTCGTGGGCGATCTGGCTCGGGGTGTAGGGCACCTTCTTCTTCGAACCGGCGTCATTGTTCGCCTTGATCATCAAAGCGTTCAGCTTGTCGGTCGACCCGAACAGCGTCAGGCCCCGGGCGATCAGCGCCACCGCGGTCACGGCGAGGGCAATGCAGGCGTAGTCGATGGTGCGCGGAGTCGGCAGCCGCTTGGGTACGTCGCTGCCGGAGGTTCTCGTCGCGGTCGTCTGCGGCTGTTTGCGCAGCGACGGACGCGCGTCCGGGCTGGTCTTCTGGGGCGTGTCGCTCACCGGCGCAGTGTACGTGGCGATCCTGGTGCGGACGCCGCGACGGCTGTGGGGACGGCGCAGTCGATGGCTTAGAGTCGGCGCGCAACGCTGCTTCACCGGATGAAGCAGTATGCCGCGGAGGCCAGTGCGATGACCGACCAGCCCGACGAGGGCAGCCAGTCGAGCACTCCGCCGGACCCGACGAGCCCACTCGACTTCGACCCGTACCGCTACGGCAAGCCCGACCACCCGGTCCCACCCGAATACGCGCCGCCGGGGTACGTGCCGCCGCCGACGCAACCGCCGACGGGCCAGCCGCAACCGGTGTGGCCGCCGACCGAGACGAACCAGGCGCCGCCGCAGTACGGCACCTACCCGCAGCCCGGCAACTTCCCAGGGCAACTCCGCAGTACGGCTACACGGCGCACCCGCCACCGCCGCCGGGCTACCCCGCCTACGGCATGGTGCAGCAGACCAACGGCAAGGCGACGGCAGCGCATGGTGCTCGGGATCGCGAGCATCGTGCTGTGCTTCCTGTCCGTCCTCGACCTCGGCCTGGCGGTTCCGGCCATCGTGCTGGGTGCGCTCGGCATGCGCGACGCCAAGCGCTTCCCGCAACGCGGCGGACACGGCCGGGCGCTGGCCGGCGTCATCTGCGGCAGCATCGGCCTGCTGCTGGTGATCATCGTGCTGATCGTCGTGATCGCGCGCATCGCCCCGTGCATCCACAGCGGCTGCAGCGGGGTGTCGCAGTCGTGCGTGAACGATCACCTCTAGCCCGGCCGGCGCCATGACCGAGTCGCCGCAGGACCCGTACGGCGGGCAGCCGTACTACGGCCAGCAACCGGGATATCAACAACCGGGCTACCAACAACCGGGCTACCAACAACCGGGCTACCAACAACCGGGCTACCAACAGCCCGGCTATCCGCAGCCGGGTTACTACCCGCAGCCCGGTTATCCGTACGGGCCGCCCCCGTACGGCTATCCGCCGATCTACCAACCGCTGGGTGGGCAGCGGCCGGGGACGGCGACGACCGCGTCTGTGCTCGCCTTCGTCAACGGCGGCCTGCTGATCGCGGCCGCACTGCTGTTGTTCGCGGGCGCGAGCGTGATCAGCGACCTGGGCAGTGCCGCGCAGTCGGACATCACGTTCACCACGACCGAATTCACGGTTGGACGGGTTGGTCAATCTGCTCGCCGCCGCGCTGCTCATCGCCGGCGGTGTGGCGCTGGCCGCACGCAAGCCGTCCGGGCGACACGATGATCGCGGTCGGTGGCGTGATCGTGATCGCAGCGGCGATCTACTGGCTGACCCGCTTCGACGTGTTCGCGACCACCGTGTTCTACGGCCTGCTCTTCACCGCGCTGTCGGTGTTGTCGATCGCGATGGCGTTCACCGGGTCGGCGAAAGCGTGGCTAATGAACCGAACGCCGGCACCGCCATGCCGCCGATGCCGTACGGGTGATCGTCAGCCGGTCGAGACCGTCAGTCCCGACCGGTCGTCGTTGGCGTCGACCTTGACCGTCTGCCCGTCGCGGATCTCCCCGGCGAGCAGGGCCTTGGCCAGGGTGTCGCCGATCGCGGTCTGCACCAGCCGGCGCAGCGGACGCGCCCCGTACAGCGGGTCGTAGCCGTTGAGCGCGAGCCACTCACGTGCGGCGTCGGTGACGTCGAGCGCGAGCCGGCGTCCGGCGAGCCGCTTGGCGAGCGCGGCGATCTGGATGTCGACGATCTCGGTCAGCTCCTCGGTGGTCAGCGAGTCGAACACGACGATGTCGTCGAGCCGGTTCAGGAACTCCGGCTTGAAGTGACCGCGAACAGCCGCCATCACCGCGTCGCGACGCAACTCGTCCGAGTTCGCCTCGCCGGCCAACGCCTCGCCGATCAGCGCGGTCGAGCCGAGGTTGGACGTCAGCACCAGGATCGTGTTGCGGAAGTCGACCGTGCGGCCCTGGCCGTCGGTCAGCCGCCCGTCGTCGAGCACGGCGAGCAGGATGTCGAACACGTCCGGGTGGGCCTTCTCGACCTCGTCGAACAGCACGACCGTGTACGGCCGGCGGCGCACCGCCTCGGTGAGCTGGCCGCCCTCGTCGTAGCCGACGTAGCCGGGCGGGGCACCGACCAGGCGGGCCACCGAGTGCTTCTCGGAGTACTCGCTCATGTCGATGCGCACCATCGCCCGCTCGTCGTCGAACAGGAACGCCGCGAGCGCCTTGGCCAGCTCGGTCTTGCCGACGCCGGTCGGGCCGAGGAACAGGAACGAGCCGGTCGGCCGGTTCGGGTCGCTGATGCCGGCCCGCGCCCGGCGCACCGCGTCGGACACCGCCCGCACTGCGGCCTTCTGGCCGATCACACGCGCGCCGAGCTCGTCCTCCATGCGCAGCAGCTTCGCGGTCTCGCCCTCGAGCAGCCGGCCGGCGGGAATTCCCGTCCAGGCCGCCACCACCTCGGCGATGTCGTCGGCGCTGACCTCTTCCTTGACCAGCGGGTCGGCGACGCCCTGCCTCGGTCTCGGCGGCGCTGGCGGCCGCGAGCTCCTTCTCCAGCGTGGGGATCTCGCCGTACAGCAGGCGCGACGCGGTCTCGAGGTCGCCGTCGCGCTGGGCCCGCTCGGCCTGGCCGCGCAGCTCGTCGACTCGCTCCTTGAGCTCACCGACCCGGTTGAGGCCGGACTTCTCGCGCTCCCAGCGCGCGTTGAGGGCGTCCAGCTTCTCGGTGAGGTCGGCCAGCTCGCCGCGCAGCCGCGCCAACCGCTCCTTGGACGCGTCGTCGGTCTCTCTGGCGAGCGCCATCTCCTCCATCTTGAGCCGGTCGACGGCGCGCTGCAGCTCGTCGATCTCGACCGGGCTCGAGTCGATCTCCATGCGCAGCCGCGACGCGGCCTCGTCGACCAGGTCGATCGCCTTGTCGGGCAGGAAGCGGCTGGTGATGTAGCGGTCGGACAGCGTCGCCGCAGCGACCAGCGCGCCGTCGTTGATGTCGCACCTTGTGGTGCGCCTCGTAGCTTGCCGTTCAGCCCGCGCAGGATCGCGATGGTGTCCTCGACGGACGGCTCGCCGACGAAGCACCTGCTGGAAGCGGCGCTCGAGCGCCGGGTCCTTCTCGATGTGCTCGCGGTACTCGTCCAGCGTCGTCGCGCCGACCATGCGCAGTTCGCCGCGCGCGAGCATCGGCTTGAGCATGTTGCCGGCGTCCATCGCGCCGTCGCCGGTCGCGCCGGCGCCGACGACGGTGTGCAGCTCGTCGATGAAGGTGACGACCTGGCCGCCGGAGTCCTTGATCTCGGTCAGGACGGCCTTGAGCCGCTCCTCGAACTCGCCGCGGTACTTCGCGCCGGCGACCATCGCGCCGAGGTCGAGCGAGATCAGCTTCTTGCCGCGCAGCGACTCGGGCACGTCGCCGGCGACGATGCGCTGCGCCAGGCCTTCGACGACGGCGGTCTTGCCGACGCCGGGCTCGCCGATCAGGACGGGGTTGTTCTTGGTGCGCCGCGACAGCACCTGGATGACGCGGCGGATCTCGGCGTCGCGTCCGATGACCGGGTCGATCTTGCCCTCGCGGGCAGCGGCGGTCAGGTCGTTGCCGTACTTCTCCAGCGCCTGGAAGGTGCCCTCGGGATCGGGCGTGGTGACCCGGCGGCTGCCGCGCACCGACGACCAGCGCGTCGGCCAGCGCAGCCGGGGTGACGCCGTGCTGCTTGAACAGGTCGGCGACCTCGTTCTGCGTCTGCGCGATCGCGACGAGCAGCAGTGCTCGGTGCTCACGTACTCGTCACCGCGGTCGCGCGCCTCGCGCTCGGCGGCGGTGAGGACGTCGAGCACGCCGCGGCTGGTGGCCGGGGTGCCGACGGTCGATCCGCTGGCGGCGGGCAGCTTGTCGACCAGCTGCTGCGCCTCGGCGCGGATGGCCATCGGGTCGACACCGAGCTTCTGCAGCAGCGGGCGGGTCAGGCCCTCGGTGTCGTCGAGCAACGCCACTGCGAGGTGGGCCGGCTCGACGGCCGGGTTGCCGCGCTCGGCGGCGGTTTTGACCGCGGTCGACACGGCCTGCTGGCTGCGGGTGGTCAGGTCCATGCGGTCACTATCTCCTGTCGCTCTACCGCGCAGTGCTTGTTCTTCGGCTGTCCAGACGACGAGAGCGGTCGTCGCCGGGTTGCGCGCCGACAGCTCGGCACGCGCGTGGTCGAGTTCGGCGGCCAGTTCGGCGACGCGCTGGCGCAGCGCGTCGACGTGGGCCTCGAGCTCGATGATGCGTTTGATGCCGGCGAGGTTGACGCCCTCGTCCTGCGAGAGGCGTTGCACCTCGCGCAGCAGCGCGACGTCGCGCGCCGAGTAGCGCCGCCCGCCGCCGCCGGTGCGTCCCGGCGTGACCAGGCCGAGCCGGTCGTACTGGCGCAGCGTCTGCGCGTGCATGCCGGCCAGCTGCGCGGCGACCGAGATGACGAAGACCGGCGCGTCCTCGGGGACGTTCTCACGCCGGCGGCATGCTCGCCTCCCCGGGCCAGCGCTGCGGTGATCTGCGGGCGCGGGTCGTCGTGCTGCGTGGTCGCGTACTTCTGCAGCGCCTCGCGGGCGTCGTCGGTCAGCGCGGTCGGTACCGCGACCTCGACGGTGACGAGCAGGTCGCCGGTGGCCGATTTGGTGGCGACACCGCGACCGCGCACGCGCATCGTGCGTCCGGACGGCGTGCCCGGAGCGACCTTGAGCGAGACCGAGCCGTCGAGGGTCGGGACGCGCAACGTGGTGCCGAGCGTCGCCTCGGCGAACGTGATCGGGACGGTCAGCGTCAGGTCGTTGCCGGCGCGTCCGAACAGCGGGTGCGGTCGCACGCGCACGGTGACGAAGAGGTCGCCCGCGCGGCCCGCCGCGAGCACCCGCCGAGCCCTTGCCGGCGATGCGCAGCTTCGCGCCGTCCTTGACGCCGGCCGGAACGCGCACGGTGATCGTGCGGGTCTGCATGGTCGAGCCGCTGCCGTGGCACTCGGGGCACGGATCTTCGATGATCTGGCCGGAGCCGCGGCACTCGCGGCACGGCTCGCTGAAGCCGAAGCCGCCCTGGTTGACCATCACCATGCCGCTGCCGCCGCAGTTGGGGCACGTGTGCGTCGACGTGCCCGGACGCGCACCCGATGCCGTGGCAGGTGTGGCACGTGCCGGGCTCGACAGCTGCAGCGGCAGCGTCGTCCCGCGCACGGCCTCGTCGAAGCCGAGCGTGATCTCGGCCGACGCGTCCTGGCCCTTGACCGGACCGCGCCGCGCTCGAGCGGCGCCGCCCGTTGTCGTCGTCGAGCCGCCGAACAGGTCGGAGAACAGGTCGCCGAGCCCGCCGCCGCTGCGCGCGCCGAACAGGTCGGACATGTCGAAGGTCGTGCCGCCGGAGTACCCGCCGGGGTAGTCGCCGCCGCCGGGCCGATAGCCGCCGCCGTAGCTGCCGAACAGCGACCGCGCCTCGTCGTACTCCTGGCGCTTCTTCGGATCCGACAGCACGTCGTAGGCCTCGGACACCTCTTTGAAGCGTGCCTCGGCCTCGGCGTTGCCCGGGTTCTTGTCCGGGTGCAGGTCACGCGCGAGCTTGCGGTAGGCCTTCTTGATGCTCGCCGGGTCCGCGTCCTTGGCGACGCCGAGCGCGGCGTAGTAGTCCTTCTCGACGTAGTCCTTAGCGCTCATGAGACGTCACCTCCTCGACTTACTCGGAATCGCGCGTCAGCGGAGTCAGCTTCTGGTTCGTTGCTGTGGCGTTGCCGGATCGGTGACGCCGACCATCGCCGGACGGAGCAGGCGATCGTTGTGCTTGTAGCCCGGGCGCATCACCGTCGTGCAGGTCGGCTCGGTGACCTCGTCGCTCTCGTCGTGCATGACGGCCTCGTGGATCGCCGGGTCGAACGGATCGCCGACCTCGCCGAACGCGACCAGACCGAGCTTGGCGAAGATCGACGTCGAGCTGATCGGCGACCGCCTTGAGGCCGCCGGTCAGATCGCCGTGCTGGCGGGCGCGGTCGAGGTTGTCGAGCACCGGCAGGAAATCGACCAGCACGCGGCTGACCGCAACCTCGCCGGCAGCCTGCCGTTCGCGGTCGGCCCGACGGCGGTAGTTGGCGTACTCGGCCTGCAGGCGCTGCAGATCGGCGGTGCGCTCGGCGAGCAGCGTCGCGTTCTCGTCGGGCGCAGGCCGCCTCCCCACCGCTCGTCGGGTGGGGAGGCGACCTGATCGTCAGGTTTCCTGTCGGTCTGCCGATCGATCTTGCGCTTGTCCGTGATCACGACCGGCTCGTCCTTCTCGGAGGCGGATCCGGTTGTGCATCACTTGTTCTCCTCGGTCCCCTCGGGTCCCTCGTCGACGACCTCGGCGTCGACGACGCCGTCGTCGGCCGGGGCGGACTCGCCGAGCACCCGCAGCGCCGCTTCGGCTCGCGGCGGCGGCCGCGGCCTCGTACATCGCGCCGCCGGCCTCGGAAGCGATGCGCGACACCTTCTCCTGCGCGGCCTTGATCGCCTCGAAGTCGGCACCGTCGAGCGTCTTCTTCAGCTCCTCGAGAGCACCTTCGAGCTCGGTCTTCTTGTCCGCGGGCAGCTTGTCGCCGTTCTCGGTGAGGAACTTCTCGGTCGCGAACTGCTGGGCCTCGCGCCGAGTTGCGGATCTCGGCGTCGTCGCGACGCTTCTTGTCCTCTTCGGCGTGCGCCTCGGCGTCCTTCATCATGCGGTCGATCTCGTCCTTGCTCAGGCCCGAGCCGCCGGTGATCGTCATGCCCTGTTCCTTGTTGGTGGCAAGGTCCTTGGCCGACGACGTGCACGATGCCGTTGGCGTCGATGTCGAAGGTGACCTCGATCTGCGGCACGCCGCGCGGCGCCGGCGGCAGGCCGGTCAGCTCGAACATGCCGAGCTTCTTGTTGTAGGCCGCGATGTCACGCTCGCCTTGATAGACCTGGATCTGCACGCTGGACTGGTTGTCATCGGCGGTCGTGAAGATCTCCGAACGCTTGGTCGGGATCGTCGTGTTGCGCTCGATGAGCTTGGTCATGATGCCGCCCTTGGTCTCGATGCCCAGCGACAGCGGGGTGACATCGAGCAGCAGGACGTCCTTGACCTCGCCCTTGAGCACACCGGCCTGCAGCGCAGCGCCGACGGCGACGACCTCGTCCGGGTTGACGCCCTTGTTCGGCTCCGGCCGCCGGTCAGCTCCTTGACGAGCTCGGCAACCGCCGGCATGCGCGTCGAACCGCCGACGAGCACGACGTGGTCGATGGCCGAGACCGAGATGCCGGCGTCCTTGATGACGTTCTGGAACGGCGCCTTGGTGCGCTCGAGCAGGTCGGCGGTGATCTTCTGGAACTCCGCGCGCGAGAGCGACTCGTCGAGGAACAACGGGTTCTTCTCGGCGTCCTGCGTGATGTAGGGCAGGTTGATGCTCGTCTGGTTGGACGACGACAGCTCGATCTTCGCCTTCTCGGCGGCCTCGCGCAGTCGCTGCATCGCCATCTTGTCCTTGGTCAGGTCGATGCCGTGCGCGCTCTTGAACTTGTCGACGAGCCAGTTGATGATCCGCTCGTCCCAGTCGTCGCCGCCGAGGTGGTTGTCACCGGAGGTCGCCTTGACCTCGATGACGCCGTCGCCGATCTCGAGCAGCGACACGTCGAAGGTGCCGCCACCGAGGTCGAAGACCAGGATGGTCTGCTCGGTCTCGCCCTTGTCGAGGCCGTAGGCGAGCGCGGCAGCGGTCGGCTCGTTGACGATGCGCAGCACGTTCAGGCCGGCGACCTGGCCGGCCTCCTTGGTGGCCTGGCGCTGGGCGTCGTTGAAGTACGCGGGGACGGTGATGACCGCGTCGGTGACGTCCTCACCCAGGTAGCTCTCGGCGTCGCGCTTGAGCTTCTGCAGCACGCGCGCGCTGATCTCCTGCGGGTTGTAGGACTTGCCGTCGATGTCGACCTTCCAGCTCGGGTCGCCCATGTGGCGCTTCACCGAGCGGATGGTGCGGTCGATGTTCGTCACGGCCTGGCGCTTGGCAACCTCACCGACGAGCACCTCGCCGTTCTTGGCGAACGCGACGACGCTGGGTGTGGTGCGCGAACCCTCGGAGTTCGCGATGACCTCCGGCTCGCCGCCGGACAGGACGGAGACGACGGAGTTGGTGGTACCGAGGTCGATACCGACAGCACGTGCCATGGTGATGGGACTCCTTCTTTTTCTTGATGCTTTCGTGGTTCAGGCCTTTGACGCCGGTCTTCATCGTGCCGACCGGACTAGCCCGCTGTCAAAATAACTGAGTCGACCCCGCTCAAGTTCCCGAATGTTTGGTGTCGCCGGTCACACTGGGCTGGTGGCGCTACGACTGGGACGGGCGGGCTCCGAACGAGGGGTCCAACCCGCGCGGGTCGGACGACTCAACAGACGCGGACGACTCAACAGACTCGGCCGAGGAGCTCCTCGCCGCCGGGCGGCCGCTGCCCGCCTGGGTGCGCCCGGCCGGGTTCGTCCTGACGATGCTGCTCGGCGTGCTGGTCGTCGTCCACCTCGTCGGGTCCAACGGCGGCACGCCGGCGGGCGCGCCGACGCACCGCCCTGCAAGGTGGCCGCAGAGGTCCCGGTCCCGGTCTGCGGCACGGGCTCGGGCCGACTCGTCGACGTCGCGAGCGCCGGCCCGCGAACCGGGCCTGCGGCTGCTGGTCGGGGGCGAACACCTCCAGCGCGTCGATTTCGACACCGGCGCCGCCACGCCGGTCCGGCTGCCGCGCATGGCGCGCGATGAGTGGGTCGACGCGCTGAGCGTCGTGGGCAGTCATGAATACGCTGCCACCGCCGGCGTCAGCTGCGGCTTCGACCGCCGCCGGGTGCTGGCGATCGACGGCACGGACGCGACCCACACGGTTACGGCCGCGACTCCGTCCGACTTCGTCTCGGACGAGACGCACGCCTGGACGGTCGTCGACCCGGGCCATGAGCTGAACCCGCTGACGGGCGGGCGCCGAGTGGCACTGCCGGCCGGCTTTGCACCGGCCGCTGCGACCGATGGGGTGATCGTCGGAAACCTCACCCAGGGGATGGATCCTGCCGAGATCGGCGCCGTGCGCGGTTCCACCGGTGTATCGCTGCCGACCCATGGGGTCGGGTTGGTGCTGGGCGCCGCGCGCGGGCGCTACGTGTGGTCGGCAGGCTGCGGACCGAGCACCCAAGGCCGATGTGAGCTCGACAGCGCCTCGGTGACCGGTAAGCAGCTGCGCACCTACCGGGTGCCGCGTGCGCCAGGGTCACCGGCAGGGCTGCTCAGCCCGGACGGACGCGTCCTTGCCTTCACCCTGACTCGCCCGGCGCGTGAGGGCAGGCCGTCGCCGCCGAGCGACATCGCGCTGCTGCACCTGCGATCGGGGCGACTGACCCTCGTCCCGGGGGTGGATCTACCCGCGCGGTATCAGCCGCAGTTCGCCTTCGCCCCGTCCGGCGGCTGGCTGGTGATCGCCGCGAGTGCCGACATGCAGACCCGGCTCTACGCCTGGCGGCCCGGGTTGCGGCACCCACTCGAGTCGCCGGTGCGCGGGCTCGTGAGCCCGGCCGCACCGCCGGTCCGCGTGCTGGCGGGAGCGACCGGATGAGCAAGGACGCCTTCGACGACGTCGACGAGCAGGACGAACTGCTCAGCGGAGGTCGGCCATTGCCCCGCTGGGTGCGGGTAGCCGGTGGCGTGCTCGTCGTTGCGGTGGTCGGCGTCCTCGCAGTGCGTGCCCTGGGCCGTGGCAACGATGGTTCGCACCCGGTGGCTCTGCCTGGTTCGCACACGACGTCACCGTCGACGAGCCATTCGCCCCAGATCGCGCCGCCGCTGTTCCGCCAGCCCGGCGGCCCGCGCATCCTGCCGGCATGGCCGACCGCGCAGGGCGCCTGCGGCGACCAACCGCAGGTCGCGTTGGTCTTCGGCCAACAGCGCGCGCACGACACAGGTCTGCACGTGCTGGTCGGGGGTGCGAGGGTCTGGTCGGTCGATTTCGACCGGGGCACCCGATCGACGGTGCGTACGCCGGTGCTCGGGATCAATTCCTACGCCGGCCAGCTTGCCGGCTCGACCGCCGTGGTCTACGACTGCCGCACGTTCCGGACGAAGACGCTGACATTCGGCACAGGCAAGCCCGCGGTGTCGACTCGGCGGTCCGGTCGACGCGTACCAGGACGGGCGCCGCACCTACGTCGTGCGAGAGTCGACGGGGACGCACCCGCAGCCGCTGCTCACCACACCGGGCCGACCGTCGGTACAGCTGCCTGCGCACTTCAGCGTCACGGGTGTGACCGACGGCGTCGTCGCCGGGTCGGCACTGCTGGGCGGGGAGGACGTGGGCATGCTGCTCGACCCACGCACGGGTCGGATCACGAACCGGCTCATCCGCGGCCAGCCGGTGGCTGCCGGGGGCGGTGTCGTGATTTCGCAGGCCGGCTGCGACGTTGCCCGGCAGGGCCCGTGCACGTTGCGCAGTACCAGGGTGTCCGACGGCGCGGCACACAACTACCGCATCCCTCGATCGCCGGGGGTGGTGCCCGGAGTGCTGAGCCCGGACGGACGCGAGTTCGCGTTCCTGCTCGAACGCAGTCATCAAGACCGGCACTACTCGTCGGGTTATCCGATTCCGCCGACGGACATCGCGTGGCTGCATCTCGACACGGGCCGCGTCGACATCGCTCCCGGCATCGAGCTTCCCGGCAAGGTCGCGCTCAGTCTGGCCTTCGCGCCACACAGCGATTGGGTCGTCGTCGCACTCGACGAGGGCGTCGCGACTCGGCTGATCGCCTGGCACCCCGGGCTGGCAAAGCTGCAGGAAGCGACGCCGATCGTCGCTCCGGCGAGCTCGCCCGCCGGCCTCGAGGTCGTAGCGGGCTGAACTCAGCCCGACAACGTGTAAACGCCTGCCCGGGTCGTCGTCATCGTCGTCCACCCGAATCCGTCCGGCACCAGTGTGGCGTCGACCGGCGAACCGCTCGAGGACGGCGGCGAGGTCATCACCGCACGCAGCCGCTCCGGGTTTCGCACCCGCACGCCGAAGGTGCAGGCGCACGGCACGCGCAGGACGAGCTTCGACTGGCTGAACTGCACGACGTGAACAGGTGCCGACACGATCGGGTTGGAATCGGCGACGTCGTAGACGGTCCACGACCGGTCGTGCCACACCCGGGTGAGGTAGTCCGGCCGGTGCTGCGAGACAAGTCGGAACTCCGGGGTGATCCCGCGGCGATAGGTGCTCGCGATCGCAACGAAGCACACCGCGTTGTTGTCGAGCCACACCTTGTACTCGATCGAGTCGAGGTCGGGCTGCGCGAGGACGGCATTGAGTGCGTTGTCTTCCTGGTACTCGTAGCCGCGAGCGAGCATCGCATGGTCGAGCAGCGCGTAGGACGCGGTGTGCGTGCCGTCGTCGACCACCTCGAGCCGGCAGTCGCGTAGCTGCGGGTGCAGCGTCTTCAGTTCGTGGATCAGGCTTGTGTAGTAGTCGGGTGACGCGGTCGGAGCGGCGGCGTCGAACACGTCGCCGACGCTCTGCTTCGTCGACAGCGCGAGCGCGACTGCCACACCGAGCAGGGCGATCCGCAGACTTCGCGTCGATGTCGCCACCACCACGGCAGGTAGGCAATACGCAACCAGTCGCAGCAAGTTGTCGCCGAGCCCGTTCGGGATCAAGAAGACGAACGGAGCACCGAGCAGCGTGAGCCAGATCGTCGTGCGCAGCCAGTCGGGTGTTGCCGCAATGAGCAGGAACACCGCGGCCGCGGCCAGTTGGCACATCTGCAGCAGGGTGAACGACTCCGGTCCGGGCTGACCGAACAGCACCGCGACGCCGACCATCGCGATAGCGATCGGCGCGATGGCGAGCACGCTTGCGCGGCGCCACTCGGGCCTCGACAAGAAGACGGCGAACAACAAGAGGGCGAGGAACGCCGCTGACACCGGTGATGACGCCACCGTGAGCAGACCGAACAACGCAGCGAGCCACACGCGCCCGCGCATCACGAACAGCGTCGCAAGGACGGCCATCAGGCAGCCGAGTGCGAACGGAACCCGCCCGCTCCACATGTTCAGCCCGGCAGTCAGGACGACGATCCAGAGCCCCGCGACCGGATGCGAGGTGTCGCGCAGGGCGAACCACGCCGCCGGTGCTGTCGCCGCCGTGGCGATGGCCGCGAGGCCGATCGCGCTGACCAGCGCAGCCAGGTACGGCGCGAGCACCGAGTAGTTGCCCGGCGTCGACCCGCCACCGAACCAACCGAACCAGTAGTCGAGCCCGACGCCGTGCAGCACGGCCGAGGCTCGTGCGGTTGCCGCGAAGATGTCGTTGACGTTCGGCGCGATGATCGCGAACACCGCAGCGTCGACGACACCGACGACAACGGGCACGAGCCAGCGCGCCTCGCGCCGCACCCACGACCGATGACGATGCTCGGTGACCGGCTCGGCTACGGCAATCATGAGCCGCAGTCGGCGTCCGTAACGTCGACTGTCATCGGATTGATCATCGGTGGCACACGCACGACAGGTGGTTTCGTCCCGCCCGGTTCACTGTAGTGCAGTTCCAGGGTGCGGCTTGCGCCCTCGGGAATTGTCAGGCTGACCTTGGTTACGGGATGGCCGAGTTCAGCGCCCATGATCGGCGTGACCGTATTTCCGTCGTTGGTGATGCTCGTCAGCTTTGCACCTGCCGACGCGTAGTAGTAAACGGCGACCCGGTTGGTGCCGGCATGGTGCGGGTAGCCCGGCTTGTAGATCAGGCCGTAGACAAAGGCGGGCAGACCTGGCGTCGCTTCATTCGTGAGGGTGAGCTTCGCCGTGACCGTGCGCGTTGCACCGCACCCAGCCCGTCGGTAGTCGAATGTGCCGTGCAGGTAGTAGTCGAGCTTCGATCCGAGCGTGTTCACGATTGCCACGCCCGCGTACGGCGACGTCGTCGGCACCACCCCGGAGACCGGCAGCGGGCTCAGCTTCTGCTCGATCGACGGATCGCGCGCCCAGAGCAGTACCCGCTGCTCACTCGCGCCCTTGCCGGCCGCGCGGACCAGATCAAACGGGTTTTTCGACGTCGACACGAGCTTCTTGGCCACGGCGCGGGCGATGTCGTCGAGATACCGCTTGCGGGCCTGCCGGTCGTGCGCGAACTGCACGTAGACCTGCTTCTGCGTCAGCTTCACGACATTCTCGCTGCTGATCTTCGTGCCGTTGGGGAGGGCGGCAGGTCCGGTGACCTTGAGCAGGTAACTGAGCGCCCGGGGATCGAGCGCGATAGCACCGTCGAGTTGCTCCCCCGTCTTACGTTTCCACATCGCGGTCCAGATCTGTGCCGCGTACGGGAAGTTCGCGCTGTCGTCGCTGTCCTTGTACGAGCTGGCGGGATGCCCGGGCCAGAACGTGTCGAAGCCGGGGTACACGGGCAGACCGGACGGCGTTCCTTGGAGCAGATCGTTCGACCCGAACCGCGAGAACGAGAGCTTGCCGCTGTCGGCATGCAGGATCGCGAATGCGCCGGGCAGGCCGCCGATCCCGCGCATCTCGGCATTGTTCTCGAACGTGATCATGTACGTTCGCGGCCCGTTCGCACCGAGCATGGGCGGGACGATGTCGACGGCGAGCTTCGCAGACTTGATCGACGTCGTCAGCCGAGTGACCTGGTCGAGAAGATCGTCACGTGCAGTGTTGACGGAACCGAGCCAAGTCGTGTCCGACGCGGACCCGATCGTGTGCGCGGCGGTGTCCAACGCAGTGACGGCGACGTTCAGCGGGTGCGCAAGCGCGGAAATCGCGTGCAGGTCGAATCCGCCGCCGGGCAGCCGCAACGAGTGGAAACCTTGGGTCGCAGTCACCAGACCGGACAGCGCGCCGTCGGCAATCGAATGCACGCTTGCCGTGACTGCTCTCGTCGTCTTCATCGGCTCGCCCAAGTAGGGGATATTGCCCGCGACCGCCCAGATCGGTCCGGTAGTCAGATCGTAGGCACGGTCGGCGTGCATGCGCACCGAGTCGGCATCGGCCTGGGCGGCCGAAAAGAGGCCGTCGCGAATATCGGACTGCAGACGGCTGACGCCGGCGCGGACGGCTTCCAGTTTCGGTGCGCGCCTTCAGCCCGGTGTAGGCCACCCACGCTCCTGCCGCGACCACGGCAAGCAGGAACAGACCGAGGACGAGAAGGATGATGCGCCGCACGCGCCACCGCCGCCGTGGTGCGGAGTACCGCTCGTCGGCGTACGGCTCGTCGTCGTAGTTCTCTTCATCGAGCGACTCGTCGGCTCGCAGCGGACCGTCGTACTGGTCGGACGGCTCGTCGTCGAACGGGCCATCGTGTCGCGCCGACTCGTGCGGTGGCGACTCGTCGGACTCGTCTGTGCTGGTCATGACGAACAGCCGCTGTCGGAGACGACCTGGGTGGAAACCGGATTCACCATCGGCTGCATGCGCAACACCGGCGCGCCCGTGCCGGCCGGTTCACTCAGGTGCAGCACGATGGTCTGCGTCGCGCCTCGAGTCAACGTGACACCCAACTGGTAGACGGGGTGCCCACGTTCGTAGCCGGTGTAGGGATCGACCGCCGCCCCGCCCTGCGTTGCGTGTACCAACGCCGCATCGGTCGATCCGTAGTAATACACGGTGAATCGGTCTGTGCCCAGGGCCGTCGGGAATCCTGGCTGCCCGATATGCCCGGTGACGTAAGGGGGAAGTCCCTTTGGTGCCGAGTTGTGGAACGTCATCGTCGCGGTGACGTCACGGAACTGGCCGCACCCACTGCTCTGCCATCGCAGGGAAGCGTGCAGGTAATAGTCCATCTTCGACGCCAACGTGTTCACGATCGCGAGACCGGCGTACGGGGCGGCCACCGGTGGCACCGCTCCCGAGATGGGCAGCGGCGCAAGTTGATTCTCGATCGACGGGTCGCGAGCCCACACGAGCAGCCGATACTCGCCGACCGCGCGTCCGGCCGCCTGCACCAACGCGGTCGGATCGGCCGACGTGGTCAGCAACCGGTTGGCGACAGCACGCGCGATCGCCAGCAGGTACTGCTTGCGCGCGACATTCTTGGCGCCGAAGCGCGAGTACACCTGCTGCTGGGTCAGTGCGACGACATTGTCGGCGGTGACGTGTTGACCGTCCGGCAAAGTGGCGGGACCGGTCACTGCGAGCAGGTATCCCAGCGTCGTCGGGTCGAGCGTGATCGCCCCGTCGAGGCGCTGACCGCTCTTGCGCTGCCACATCGCCGTCCAGATTCGGGCTGCGTACGGGAAGTGCTGGCTCTCGTTGCTGTTGGCGTAAATCCCCGGTGGGTCGCCGGACCACAAGACGTCGAACTCGTGGCCGAGCTCGAGACCGGATTGCACGCAGCACAATTCCGAGTCGGATTCAAAACGCTGGAAAGACAATTTGCCGTTGTCGGCGTGCAGAATTGCAAACGCGCCGGGCAGGCCACCTGTCCCGCGCAATTCGGCCTCGTTCTGAAAGGTCACCATGTACGAGCGCGGCCCGTTCGCGCCGAGCAGTGGTGGCAGCACCGATGCCGCGACCGACGCCGAGTGCACCGACCGGGTGAGCTGCGTGAGCCTGCTGAGTAAAGAGTCGCGCGCCGAGTTGACCGCACCGAGCCACGTCGAACCCGACGACTGACCGATCGTGCTCAGCGCTGCGTTCATCGCCGTGTCGGCATGGTGCAGGGGCGTCGCAACTGCCGAGATCGCGCTGACGTCGAAACGTCCGTCCGGGCCTCGCAGCGTCGCCGGCGAGAGCGAGTGACTCGCGTCGATGAGCGCAGGTAGTGCGTCGACCGCGATCGAGCGCACGCTCGAGGTGACGGCGCGGGTCGTGGCGAACGGATCGCCTACCAGCGGAACTGCAGCAGCGCTTGCCCAGAGCGGCCCGGTGGTGAGGTCGTGCGCGGCGGTGGCATGGGTGCGAATCGCGTCGGCGTCGGCGCGAGCCGCGCTCAGGTCACCGGCACTGATGTGCGCGCGCATCGCATCGACCGACGCGCGCACCGCTTCCAATTCGGTGCGCGCACGCAACCCGGAGTAGAGCAACCAGGCGAGCGAGGCGATGATCGCGAGTGCGAGCACGCTGAATCCGAGCAGGATGCGCCGCCGCAGCACGCGTTTCGGGCGCCGGTGTCGCACCCGTACCCGTCCCGATTCGGCGAGGGCGTCGTCGCGGGTCCAGCCCGGGCCGTCGAAGGCCTGCGTGCTCAGCGCGGAGTCCGCGCCGGGATCAGCGCCAGCGTCGTCGGTCATCGGGCTCCGGAAGAAACTAATCGGGGCGGTTCGAATGAACCGCCCCGATCGTAGTTCGGAGTGCTGAAGGTAAGGCTCAGGCGTGGTTGCTGTTGCGCCGGCGTCCGGCCAACAGCATCATTCCGCCGCCCACCAGAAGGACAACACCGAGTGCGCCGATACCGACCACGGCCACACCGGTGCCGGCCAGGTTGCCGCCGCCACCGTTGCCGTTCCCGTTGCCGGCGACGACATCGATGCCGAGGACCTGCGAGCCCGGGCAGCTACCGCCGGACACCTTGATGCTCACCGTGTGGTGGCCAGCTGCGGCATTGCCAGGGATCTTGAACGGGATGCTGTAGTGACCCGCCGGGTTGACCCGGCCGGTCGCGACCTGCTGGCTGTCGAAGAAGACCGTCACGAGCGCACCCGCGGTGCAGTCGCTGCCTTGGACCACGACGGTGCCGCCGGCGTGCGGGTGCGGGTTCGTGATGTGCACTCCGCGGGTGCCGCCGCTGGAACTGCACGGCGGATAGCTGGAGCATGACGAGGGCGCCGCTGACGCGCCACCGGCAAAGATCAGCGTGGCGGCGAGCAACACACCCAGTGCCACAACAGCGGCGAACGCGCGCGTGATCGTCGACTTCATCGAATCTCTCTCTCCATGCTCAGGGGCAGCCCGGTTAATTCATCGGACGAGCGCTCTGACGGTAGCCGTTATCGATCAATATTCCTAGCTGAGGCAGGCGTCGCGAGCACACCTTTTACCTGAACGAAACCACAACCGTCACAAGATCGCTCGATGAACCGGCATTTGTGCAAATGGAGGCTTCCGAAGAAACAATGGCCTAACGCGCCGGGCGATTGGCACACATCGGGTTAGTCCGGCGATCGACAGGTACGCTCTGACCACCCGAGCTGCAACCCGAACTCTGACGAGAGGCGCCGAGGCACCCCGTGGATCTTCGCGACTACGTGCGCATCCTGCGTAAGAGCTGGGCCTCGATCTTGGCGTTCGTTGTGGTCGGTATCGCCGCTGGTGTCGCCCTGACGCTGGCGACGACGAAGGTGTATCAGGCCAGCTCGCAACTGTTCGTCTACGTCCCGGGCTCGAGCGCCGACGGTTCCCTGGGCGCGAACTCGACCTACGCGCAGCAACAGGTGCAGTCGCTGACCACGTACGCGACCAGTCCGATCGTGGTCGGCGGTGCGCTGAAGCTGGCGCGCCAGGACGACCCGGGCACGGTGGGCAGCCTGACCGCGAGTCAGGCGGAGGCCAACATCACCGCCGATGCACCGCTGAACAAGACACTGATCGATCTCACCGTGTCCGACGGCAATCCGGTGCGCGCCGCTTTGCTGGCAAATAATCTCGCGACCTTCATGTCGAAATACTTGCCGGCCCGCGTGCTCAAGGACGCTCAGGGCCATTCGGTCATCACCGTGGGAATTCCACACCCGGCGACCGTGCCGTCCGCCCCGACGACACCCAACAAGGTGCTCAATATCGGCCTCGGGCTGGTCGTCGGGCTGCTCATCGGCGTCGGTGTTGCGGTGCTGCGCGAGGTGCTCGACAACACCGTCAAGGGGCCCAGCGACTTCGAAGAGATGGGCGCGCCCGTCCTCGGCCTGGTGCCGTTCGACAAGCGCACGCCGCGCGCGCCGATCGCATTCCGCAGCGACCCGCACAGCAGCCGTTCGGAGGCCTACCGGCAGCTGCGCACGAACCTGCAGTTCGTCGATGTCGACAACCCGCCGCGGATCATCGCTGTCACGAGCGCTGTGCCGGGCGAGGGCAAGACCACGACGGCGATCAACCTCGCGGCGGCGCTCGCCGAAGCCGGTGCGCGCGTGTGCCTCGTCGAGGCCGATCTGCGCCGCCCGTCCATCGCCAAGTCCCTCGGGCTGGTGGGCGATGTCGGGTTCACGACGGTCGTCATCGGCAAGGCACCGGTCGAGACCGTCCTGCAGAACGCCGGCCGCAACCTCGCCGTGCTCACGTCGGGCCCCATCCCGCCGAACCCGAGCGAGTTGCTGATCACCCAGCACGCGCGGCAGGTGATCGAAGAACTGTCGCGCAACGTCGACTTCACGATCATCGACACGCCGCCGTTGCTGCCGGTCACCGACGGTGCCGAGGTCGCCACGATGGCGGACGCGACGCTGCTGGTGCACCGCGCGTCGAAGACCACCCGCGATCAGGCGCTGCGCTCGATCGCAGCTCTCGACAAGGTGAACCGGCATCCGGTCGGCGTCATCCTGAACATGATCACCAGGTCGGCGGGCAAGTACAGCTACGAGTACGCCTATTACTACGCGGCCTACCGACCGAACCGTGGCGACGGCAAGGGCGCCCACCATCAGGACGCCGATGCCAGGACCGCGGCGGACAACGCTCCCGCCGACGGTGACCCCGACGGCGAGACCGCCAGCCCGTTCGACGGCGCTGCAGGCAGTCCGCGAAATTCCGGCCGGAACTAGGCGCGGCCGGTCAGCTGCTCGGTAACGACCCCGGCACGGCGGGGACGCTCGCCAGGCCAAGTGCGATGAGCACGCCGGCACATGCTTCGTCGATCTGCCGCACGGTTGCGCGTGCGACATCGATGCCCCCGCCCAGCGGATCCCCGATGTCGTCCGATCCTGGCGGGCCCGGCTCTACGACGCCGCGCTGATCGGCCACTTCGGCGACGCGCTCGTGCAGCGCCTGGACGGTGACCTCTCCGGCCAACGGACTCAGCCCGGCGCCGAGGCGGCCGAACTCGCGCATCGTGAACGTGCGACGAAACACCAGCGGCTGCGCCTGCAGGATCGTCGAGCGCTGTCCCGAATCGGCGGTGAGGATCAGGTCTGCGTCGTTGACCATCGCCGGCGTCACCCGGCGCGCGACGTGGTGCGCTGTGTCGATGCCGTACTCGCGCACGGCGAACGCGGACGGTGCGTCCATGTCGTGACCCGACAGTCCGGCAGTTCCCGCGCTCGCAACGGTGATCGGTACGGGGAATGCGAGCGCGCCGACGCGGGCGGTGAACAACAACTGCGCTGCCGGTGACCGGCAGATGTTGCCGGTGCACACGAACAGGACCGAGAAGCTCACGAGCGAACCCTACGATGTGCCTCGTGCGACGCGTGTGGACGGCCCTGCTGCTGGTCAGCGCCTGCGTCGTCGCGGCGGCGATGATCTACGTCGTCCGGCAGCACGACGTGATTCCGCGTGCCGGACAGGCGCCCGGATACTCGCAACCGGTCGCCCCGTCATCGACGACCGGGCAGAGCACGACCACAACGCCGACCACTGCTGCACCGACCCCGGTGCGGCTTGCCTTCCTCGGCGACGACTACACCGCAGGGTCGGGGGCGTCGTCGCCGAGCGCCGGTTGGACTGCCCGGGTGAGCGCCGCCCTCGACGTCACCGCGACGACGGTCGCCGCGGACGGCGCCGGCTATGCCCAGACCGGGGCCGGCGGCAGGTCGTACCAAGATCTTGTCGACGAGGTGGCGGCGGCGAAGCCGCAGATCGTTGTCGTCAGCGGCGGCCGCAACGACGTCACGCACTCGCCCGCGCAGGTGCGCCTTGCGGCACAGAAGGTGTTCGCGAATCTGCGCACACTCCTGCCGGACGCGAAGATCGTCGCGATCGCGCCGTGGTGGGGAGACAGCCAGCATCCGTCGAAGCTGACCAAGGTCGTCACCGCGGTGCAGTCAGCGGTCGAGGCCGTCCACGGCGTCTATCTCGACATTGCCGACGCGCTGACCGGGCACCCGAACTGGATGGCCGACCTCGCGGATCCGAACGATCGCGGTTACCGCGCGATCGCCAGGTCGGTGACCGGCCCGTTGCGGGCACAGCTTCCGAACTGACGCACCGTCCAGACACACGCCGGCCCGGGATCGCAGGATCCCGGGCCGACGTTGCGCTACGTGCTTGACGTGCTACCTCAGCCGAGGCCCTCTTGCTTGAGCCACGCCTTGGCCACGGTGTCCGGGTCGGTGTTCGTCCCGAGCTTCGAGTCAAGGGTCAGCAGGGTCTTGGTGTCGAGCTTGGCCGACACCGCATCGCAGGCGTCCTTCATCGGTTGGGTCAACGTGCTCTTCGCGAAGATCGGCACGATGTTCTGTGCCGCGAACATGCTCTTCGGGTCAGCCAGCGACACGAAGTGGTTCTTCACGATGCTCGGATCGGTCGAGAACACGTCGGCGGCGTCGATGTGGCCGTTGATGAGTGCATTGACCGTCGCGGTGCCACCTGCGTCGGTCGCGACGAACTGCCCGAAGCTCACACCGTAGATGCTCTTCAGCGCCGGCACGCCGTCGGGACGCGACTTGAAGTTGGCCGGCGCGCCGAGCGTGAGGTTGCCCGCCACACTCTTCAGATCGGCGATCGACTTCAGGTGGTACTTGCTCGCCGTGCCCTGCGTCACCGTGATCGTGTCGGAGTCCTGCGCCGGCGCGAAGTTCGTCACCGCGAACTTGTTGGCAGCGGCAACCTGCTGGAGCTGCGCGTAGACGTCATCGGGCGTCTTCGCAGTGGTGGTCTTGCCGAGCAGGAACGGCAGGATCGAGCCGGTGTACTCGGGAATCGCGGTGATCTCGTGGTTGGACAGCGCCTTCATGTAGACGGCGCGCTCACCGATGTTCAGGTGCTTGCTGACCTTCACACCCTTGGCGGCCATCGCGTCGCCGTAGATGTCGGCGAGCAGGATGCTCTCGGGGAAATCGGCTGAGCCGATGGTCACCGAGCCCGGGTCCTTGGGCAGCCCTCCCGCCGCCGACGGCGATTGCCCGCTCGTGCTCGTGTTGAACGTCTGCGACGGCGACGTGCCGCCTTGGGCGGAGCTCCCGCTGCTGCCACAGGCGGCCAGCGCGAGCAGCCCCAGCACGGTCGCGACCGCGAGGTAGATCCGTTTCATCGCATTCTCCTTCGATGCTGTCGTACAGGTCTTCTGGTCAGGCTGACCGGTCACGCATGAGTCAAATGCGCCTCCGCGGCCTGGTCGGAGGAAGCGTCCGCCGGTTCGGGACGGTTCTTCGTCGCTCGTCCGGACAGCCCGGGCGACACGACGTAACGCTGGACAAGATTGAGCAGGGCATCGGCGAGCACGGCGAGCACGGCGACCGTGATGCCCGCCGCGACCATCGCCGGGTAACCGGTCTGCGGGTCGAACAGGGTCTCGGTGCCGTCCTTGACGTAGCGGCCGAGGCCGCCGAGGAACGGCAGGAACCCCGCGACCGTGACGGTGGCGATCACCTGCAACGTCGCGCTGCGCAGCCCGGACATGATCAGCGGCAGCGCGCACGGGAACTCGACCTTGAAGACGACCTCGCGTCCGGTCATCCCCATCCCGCGCGCGGCATCGCGCACCGCCGGGTCGACGTTCTGCACGCCCGCGTACGTACTCGTCAGGATGGGCGGCAACGCGAGCACGATGAGCACGATCACCACCGGGACGAACACCGACAGACCACCGCGCTCGACCACGCCCGGGATCGCGAAATTCGTCGTGATTACCGACGAGAACATGATGTAGAGCAGGATCGCGAATCCCAGCGTCGGTACTGCTCGCAGTCCGTTGGCGAGGCCGACGACGAGCACGACACCGCGGCCCGTGTGCCCGACGATCAATCCGATGGGCAGCGCGATGAGCGTCGCGACGACCAGGATGACGATCGTGTAGATCACGTGCTCGCGAATGCGGGCGACCAGGCCGAACGGCCCCCACCAGTTCGACGGGTCGTTGAACCACACCAACACCCGGCTGAGGCCGGGCACCTGCAGGTCGGCGAGGACGCCACCGCTGACGGAGTGTGTCATCGCCTGGCCCCCGCCCGCTGCCACGGAGTCAGCATGCGCACGACTGCGAGGACGATCAGATCGAAGACCAGCGCGAGCAGCACGAACAAGATCAGCCCGACCAGCGTCGGGGTGACCGAGTTGTACGTGTAACCGAGCACGAACAACTCACCGAGCTGCGTCACGCCGATGACCGAGCCGACAGAAACGAGACTCACGTTCGAGACCGCGGCGACCCGAAGGCCGGCGCCGATCACCGGCACGGCGAGCGGCAGCTGGACGGCGAAGAAGCGTTGGCGGTCGGTGTAACCCATCGCCGAGGCGGCGGCCATCGCGGTCGGCGACACCGAGTCGAGGCCGTCGGCAACCGTGCGGACGAGCAGCGCGAGCGTGTAAAAGGTCAGCCCGACCGCGACGTTGATCGGCGACAGGATGCCGGTGCCGAGGATGCCCGGCAGCGCGATGAACAGCACGAGCGACGGGATCGTGTACAGCAGGCCTGCCAGCGAGGTGATCGGCGGGTAGGTCCAGCGGTAGCGGCTCGCCACCCAGCCGATCGGCAGGGCAAGGGCGAAACCGATGAGCAACGGGACGCCGGCCAGCCACACCGTGGTCCAGAACCAGCTCATGATGTCGCTGCGGTGGTCGGTGAAGTAGGTCCAGAGCTCACCCACGGGCACCACCCTGACCAGCAGCGTTGACGGTGTCGCGGCGGATGGCGGCGGCCCGCCGCTCGATGCGTTCGAGCACCTCGCTTGCGGTGACCGTTCCGACGAAGCGGCCGTCACCATCGACGACGACGCCGCGTCCGCTGGGTGAGGACAGTGCGGCATCGAGCGCCTCGCGCAATGTGCCGGACAGGTTGGCCAGCGTGCCGCCGAGGTTGAGCAGGTCAGGTGTGACCGTGGCGTCGAGTGCCGTGCCCGTCAGTCCGGCGACGGCGAGCCAGCCTTGTGGTTGGTTGTCGTCATCGACGACCAGCGCCCACCCGTCCTGCGCGTCGTCGCGGGCCTGGCGTACCTGTGCGCCGAGCCGAACGACGTCCTCTTCGGCGGTCGGCAGTTCACCGGCCGCGGCGAAGCCTAGCGCGCGGTAGCCGCGGTCTCGGCCGACGAAGCCGGCGACGAAGGCGTCGGCCGGGTGCGAGAGCAACTCAGCCGGCTCGGCGAACTGGGCGAGCTTGCCGCCGACACGCATGACAGCGACCTTGTCGCCGAGCTTGATCGCCTCGTCGATGTCGTGCGTGACGAACGCGATCGTCTTGCCGAGCTCGCTCTGCAGCCGCAGGAATTCGTTCTGCAGTTGCTCGCGAACGACTGGATCGACCGCGCTGAACGGCTCGTCCATCAACATCACCGGCGGATCGGCTGCCAAGGCGCGAGCGACGCCGACGCGCTGCTGCTGTCCGCCGGACAGCTGGGCCGGGTACCGATTGGCCATGTTCGCCGGTAGCCCGACCATCTCGAGCAGCTCGGCCGCACGCTTGCGCGCCGCACGCTTGTCGGTGCCCAGCAGCAGCGGCACGGTGGCCACGTTGTCGACGACCGTGCGATGCGGGAACAACCCGGCGTGCTGGATCACGTAGCCGATGCCGCGGCGCAGTTGAGCCGCGTCTATCGAGGCGGTGTCCCTGTCGTCGAGCATGATGCGGCCCGACGTCGGCTCGAGCATCCGGTTGATCATTCGCAGCGACGTCGTTTTGCCACACCCGGACGGTCCGACGAAGACCGTGATCTTGCCGGTCGGAGCTTCGATGGACAGCTCGTCGACAGCGACGGTGTCGTCGCCGAAACGCTTGGTGACGGACTCGAACCGGATCACCGGGCCTCCTGGATGGTCGTGTGATCGGTTGGTACGGCGCCGAGTTGACCGCTGATGGTGGCGGCTTCGTGAGCCACGATCTGGCCATATGTATGCATGGTGGCGTCGTCGATGCGGTAGGTCGGGCCGAGCAGGTTCAGCGCACCGGCGATCCCACCGGCCCACCGGATGGGTGCGGCGATCGCGGTGACGTCGGGCTCGAGCCGGTCGCGTTGCGCGACGTAGCCGTGCGGTGTGACGTCGCCGCGCAGGGCCCCGGCGACGGCGAGGTCTTCGAGCTCGATCGCCCGGCCGACCCAGCTCGTGTGCCGGATCGCGTGCGTGCCTTCGACCATGGCCAGGTAGATGGCGGTGTCGGCCGCGCCGCGGATCACGAAGTAGGCCGACTCGCCGGTGCGTTCGACGATGCGCTGCAGGCTCGGGCGGACCTGCTGCACGAGCGGCTGGCGGCCCAGCGCAAGGGCGCCGAGCTGGATCAGCCGGTTGCCGGGCTCATAGACCCCGGCGGGCGTGCGGACGACGAACCCGGCCGCCTCGAGCGTGCGCAGCAATCGCAGCGCCGTGCTCGGCGCGAGCCCGGTGCTGCGCGCGCAGGCAGAGAGCGTGCTCGCCGCGTTCTCGGCGACGTGGGCCAGCAGCCCGAGTGCCCGTTCGACGGTGCGGGTGGACGAGGACACGCGGGCACGGGCGAAGTCGGTGTCCAGCTCGGACATGCGGCCCCCCGACAGCTCGTCCCCGGCACCAGGTCCAGGTGCCCCCGAATGCTGCCACGCAATAGAACCGTCTTGCCATTGCGCGGTAACAGGTCATCCATGCAACCACGCGGGTCCGACGACGCGTCCCGATTTACGGTTCGTTACTTTTTCGTGACCGGTCCGGCCGGCGGCTCAGGTGTCTGATCGGCTGTTCCAGCCGCACGCTGCAGCCCGGCCAGGCGGCGCACCAACCCGGCGCCGGGCATGTCGCCGAGCACACCGGCCAGGCGCTCCATGCGCTGCGAGAGCTGCTCGAGCGGACCGATCAGGCCGGCCGTGGTGCGTTCGACCTGGCTGACGAGGCGGTCGAGCCGGGACACGGTCTGGTTGAACCGTTCGAGCGAGTCGTTGAACGACTTCATCGTCGCGGGCAGCTGCGCCACGAGCCGGGTGTTCTGCTCGAGGACTTCCTGCAGCCACCGCGCCTGCTCGTCCGCCTGCTTCATCAGGTCGCCGACCACCGGGATGGACCCGACGGCCGGGGGCACGCGCGAGCTCTTGGCCATGGCGGCATTGAACCGCATCGCGAACGCCGAGGTGGGGTAACCGCGACCACACCGGGGTACTGAATTGGTTACCAGTCGGTAATACCGAATAGATTCGGCATAGTTTCACCCAACCTCGTTCTGCCCGTCCCCTGATCGTCGCCCTGAGGAGCCCTCGTTGAGCGTGAGCCCGCATCCCGTTGCGTACGGGAAGGTGTTCGACTGGGCCTACACCCCGCCCGGTGCGCTCCGCATCACCTTGGCGCTCGCCATGCTCGTGATCACGATCGCTGTCGCGGGGCGGCGCATCGCGTGGCTGGTCAAGCTCATCCGCTCCGGACGGCCCGCCGAGGGACGCACCGACATGATCGAGGAGCGCGTCAAGGGCCAGCTCGTCGAGGTCTTCGGGCAGCGCCGGCTGCTGCGCTGGAGCGGCCCGGGCATCGCACACTTCTTCACCTTCTGGGGCTTCGTCATCCTCGGCGCCACGATCGTCGAGGCGATGGGCGCGCTGGTGATCAGCAAGGACTTCGCGTTCCCGATCATCGGCCACGCGCGCTGGTTCGGGTTCGGTGAAGACTTCTTCGCTGTCGCCGTCCTCGTCGCGATCGCATGGTTCGCGGTCAACCGCGTGCGCAACGCACCCGATCGCGAGGCCCGCAGCAGCCGGTTCTACGGCTCGCACACCGGCCCGGCGTGGGCCGTGCTGGCGATGATCGCGCTCGTCGTGATCACGCTGCTGCTCTACCGCGGAGCGCAGTACAACACCGGCCACTTCCCGTGGGGCAAGTCGCATGCGCCGTTCGCGTCGTGGGCCGTGGCGAAGCTGCTCGGCAGCGGCGCCTACAACCAGGGCCTCGAGACGTTCTTCCTGCTCGGGCAGATGGCGGTCATCTTCGGGTTCACGATCCTCGTCGTCTACAGCAAGCACCTGCACATCGCGACGGCACCGCTGAACGTGCTCACCAAGCGCGAGCCCGACGGGCTGCGCGAGCTGCTGCCGGTCACCGACGCCGAGGGCAAGCCGATCGACTTCGCCGACGTCGAGAACCTGTCCGAGGACACCGTCTTCGGCAAGGGCAAGATCGAGGACTTCACGTGGAAGGGCTACCTCGACTTCGCGACCTGCACCGAGTGCGGACGGTGTCAGTCGCAGTGCCCGGCCTGGAACACGGGCAAGCCGCTCTCGCCGAAGCTCGTGATCATGGACCTGCGCGATCACCTGTTCGCCAAGGCGCCCTATCTGTTCGGCAAAGAGGTGCCGAAGAAGGCCACCGCCGAGGGACACGAGCCGAGCGGGCACCACGTCCCCGAGGCAGGCTTCCCGCGCATCGAGGGCTCGGGCGGTGACCAGGCGGTGCGTCCGCTCGTCGGCGATCTCGCCAGCGGCGGGGTCATCGATCCCGACGTGCTGTGGTCGTGCACCACGTGCGGTGCCTGCGTCGAACAGTGCCCGGTCGACATCGAGCACATCGACCACATCGTCGACATGCGCCGCTACCAGGTGCTGATCGAGTCGGCGTTCCCGTCCGAGGCCGGCGTCATGCTGCGCAACATCGAGAACAAGGGCAATCCGTGGGGCATGGCCGACCGCGGCCGCGACGAATGGATGGCCGACCTCTCGTTCGAGGTGCGCCGCGCCGAGCCGGGCACAAAGCTCGACGCCGACATCGAGTACCTGTTCTGGGTGGGTTGCGCGGGCGCGCTCGAGGATCGCTCGCGCAAGGTGACGATCGCATTCGCCGAGCTGCTGCACACCGCCGGAGTCGAGTTCGCCGTGTTGGGCTCGGGCGAAACGTGCACGGGTGACCCGGCCCGCCGCCTCGGCAACGAGTTCTTGTTCCAGATGCAGGGCATGCAGAACGTCGAGACACTCAACTCGCTCGAACGCGCCGGTGGCATGAAGGTCGTCGCGACCTGCCCGCACTGCTTCAACACGCTCGCGAACGAGTACCCGCAACTGGGTGGCCACTACGAGGTCGTGCACCACACGCAGCTGCTCGGCAAGCTCATCGCCGACGGTCGGCTCACACCGGTCGAGCCCGTCGACAAGAGCGTCACCTACCACGACCCGTGCTATCTCGGCCGCCACAACAAGGTCTACACGCCACCACGCGAAGTGCTCGGCGCGATCGCCGGCCTCAAGTCGCAGGAGATGCATCGCTGTAAGGACCGCGGCTTCTGCTGCGGTGCAGGCGGCGCCCGGTTCTGGATGGAAGAGAAGATCGGCAAGCGCATCAACGTCGAGCGCACCGACGAGGCCCTCGCTCTCGATCCCGACCTGATCTCGACCGCTTGCCCGTTCTGCATGGTGATGCTCTCCGACGCCGTCGCAGCGAGGGTCGGTGAGGGCGAAGCGCGCGAGGACGTGAAGGTGCTCGACGTCGCGCAGATCCTGCACCAGTCGCTCGGTGTGACCCCAGCCAAAGTCGAAGCATCAGAACCTGAGTAGCCGGGTAGGACAGGGCGTAGGCATCGCTTCGTCCACGTAGCCTCGGGCCGGACGAATCAGCAAGCAGGTAAGCCCATCCGACCCGACAGGAGGCTGTTTCGTGTCTGAGCCCGAGCGGCTCGATCTCGGAGGCCACCGCGGCGACCCCACGAACGGTGCGAAGGTCGCGGATGGCGATTCGACCTTCCTCGAACGACGCCGTCGTGCGGCGCGCGGCCAAGAAGCGCCGCATCGCGGCGATGTCGCGCAAGCGGCGCGTCGCTCGTCGCGTCGGCATTCTGTCGACGTGGTTCCTCGCAGTGATCGCCGTCCTCATGGTCACGGCGATCGTGTTGTTCTACTCGCTCAGCCAGGTGCCGCGTCCCCAGGACGTCGCGCTGCCGCAGACGGCGACGGTCTTGTACGCCGACGGCAGCGTCATGGGCCACTTCGGCACCATCGACCACACCGACGTGCGTATCGCGCAGGTGCCGAAGCCGGTGCGATACGACGTCCTCGCAGCCGAGGACCGCAACTTCTACAACGAGCCCGGCATCTCGATCACGGGCACGTTGCGGGCCGCGTTGAACGACCTCACCGGTGGTGACACCCAGGGTGGCTCGGGCATCACGCAGCAGTACGTGAAGAACGCCTACCTGAGCAGCTCGCAGACGCTGACACGCAAGCTCAAGGAGCTCGCGATCGCGATCAAGCTCTCGCGTGAGTACTCGAAGGACCAGATCCTCGAGTTCTATCTGAACACCGTCTACTTCGGTCGCGGCGCCTACGGCATCCAAGCCGCGGCGCATGCGTACTTCCGACGCGACGTCAGCAAGCTCAATGTCGCGCAGGGCGCCGTGCTCGCTGCGCTTTTGCGCGCGCCGTCCTACTACGACCCGGCGGTCAACCCGGGCGAGGCGAAAGCTCGCTGGAAGTACGTGCTGTCCGGCATGGTCGCGATCAACCAGCTCACGCAGCAGCAGGCCAATTCGATGAAGTACCCGAAGGTGGCGCCCGTCCCGAAGAATGCCGGTCTCACGATCGGCGGCCCGAACGCCATCATCGTTGCGCGCGTCATCGACGAGCTCGCGGCCCACGGGATCCCGGAGAACGAGATCTACGCCAAGGGCCTGACGATCAAGACGACGATCGAGCCGAAGGCGCAGGCCGATGCGGTCAGCGCGATCCATCAGACCTTCAGCGGACTCACCAGGCAGCAGCGCAACATGAAGAACGCGCTCGTCGCGGTCCGCCCGCAGGACGGCGCGGTGATCGCCTACTACGGCGGGCCGTTCGGAAAGAACTACGCCCACAAGAAGGACCAGTTCGACTATGCGGGGGTCGGTTCCGCATCGCCCGGGTCGTCGTTCAAGCCGTACACGCTTGCGACAGCGCTGACGCAGACGCTCGACAAGAAGTCGCACGGCACACCGGTGACGATCAGCTCGATCGTCGACGGCAGCTATTGCGTCACGATCGAGGGCACCAAGATCTGCAACGACCCCAGCGACCAATCGCTGAGCAGCCCGCACATCTCGGTCGCCAACGCGATGAAGTACTCGCTCAACACGACCTTCGACCAGATGGCGGCAAAGGTCGGCCCGAGCAACGTCGCCGACACCGCGCACGCCGCCGGGGTGTCGAAGACGATCAACGGCAAGCCGTCGTTGCAGAACGCGAACGGCAACACGAGCTTCGGCATCGGCATCGGCGACTACCCGGTGCACCCGATCGACCAGGCCGCGGGGTTCGCCACCTTCGCCGACCGGGGCGTCGCGCACTCGCCCTATTTCGTGCAGTCGGCCACGGCATCGTCCGGGGAGGTCGTCTATCAACACAAGGACTCCGCGAGCCCGGCGATCGACCCGAAGGTCGCCAACGACGTGACGATGACGCTCGAGCCGATCGCGTCCTGGTCCGGTGTTCCGCTCGCGGGCGGGCGCCCGTCCGCGGCCAAGACCGGTACCGAGGGTATCCAGGTCGGCAGGCACGCCGGCGGCAACAGCGACGCGTGGATGGTCGGTTACACACCGCAGGTGTCGACGGCGGTCTGGGTGGGCAGTGGCAACTCGACGTCGCCGATCGTGAACTCCTACGGTGCGCCTGAGTACGGCCGCGACCTCCCGGGCAAGGCCTGGCAGCTGTTCATGGACAAGTGGCTCGCCGGCAAGCCTGCTCTGCAGCTTCCGAACAAGCAGCTGATCGGTGCACCGGCGCCCACGCACACCCCGACGCCGACGACAACGGCGCCGACGACGAGCGCCGCTCCGTCGACACCGTCGACCAGCGCGTCGACCTCGAGTGCGCCGCCGACGACGTCCGCACCGCCGACGACCGCGCCGCCCACGACCAAGCCCAAGCCGAGCCCGTCGTGCACGCCGGGCATCATCTTGCCGAACTGCCCGCCACCGAGCTCGTCATCGCCACCGCCCTCGTCGTCGTCCTCGTCCAGCGCCGCGGCCGGTGGCGCGGGCGCGTCCACCAGCAGCGCGGGCTGACCCTGCCGCACGCCGTGTCAGGATGAGCGCGTGACGATCCGGGAGCCCGCGCTCGAGCAACGCGGCACTGCCGCGGAGCGCGCCCTCCCGAGCCAGGACGACCCGACCGCCGCGCACGCGGCAGGCATCCTGGGTGGCCCGTGGGGACGACGCGCCGGCGTGCGCGCATCGGCCTGGTGGACGCCGCTGCGGGTGTTGCTCGCCGCCACGATCGTCACGCTGCTGTTGGGGTTCTTGCAGAAGGCGCCGTGCGCAACGGGTGACTGGACGGGGTCGAAGCAGTACACCCACATGTGTTACTCGGACGTCGTCCCGTTGTGGTCGGACGAACGCCTCGACATCGGCGCTGTCCCCTATCGCGACACGTCAGTCGAGTATCCGGTGCTCACCGGCGGGTTCATGTGGCTGACCGCCGAACTCACCCGCGGGCTGCACGCGCTCGAGCACGACTGGACCGAGGTCGTGCTGTTCGGCGTTCTCACCAGCCTGCTGCTGGCGCTGTGCGGGCTTGTCGTCACGGCGGCAACTGCGCTGACCGGACGGCGGCGTCCCTACGATGCCGCGCTGTTCGCGTTGTCGCCGTTGCTGGTGTTCCACGCCTTCTCGAACTGGGACCTGCTGGCGATGGCGCTGGCCAGCGCCGCCCTGTGGGCCTGGTCGAGAGATCACCCCGTCGCGGCGGGGGTGTTCATCGGGCTCGGTACGGCAGCCAAGCTGTATCCGGTCTTCCTGCTCGTCCCGCTGCTCGTGCTCGCGGTACGTACCCGCCGCTACGCGCCGGCGCTGTGGGCCGCAGCCGCGGCGGCCACCTCGTGGCTGACGGTGAACCTGCCGATCGCGATGGCCTATCACGACGGCTGGTGGGCGTTCTACAAGTTCAGCGCGGAGCGGCCTGCCGAACGCAGCTCCGCGTGGGCGGTGCTCAAGACCCTGGCCGACAGCGGATCCAATCCGAGCGACTCGGTGTACTGGGTGCCACCGGGCGCCGCGGTCGCACTGGCCGTGGTCGCCGGCGTCCTCGTCGTCGTCTGGATCGGGTTGAGCGCGCCCCGCAAGCCGCGGCTGGCGCAATTGGCATTCCTCGCCGTCCTCGCCTTCCTGCTCACCACGAAGGTCTGGAGCCCGCAGTACTCGCTGTGGCTGGTGCCGCTGCTCGCGCTCGCGCGACCACGCTGGCGATTGGCGCTGGTCTGGCAGTTCGTCGAGATCGCCGTGTGGTTCGTGACGCTGACGTTGCTGTTGGGGCTCGATCCCGCGCAGTCGGCCCACGGGATCGGGTACGGCTGGTTGATGCTGCTGATCGGCATCCGCGACGCCCTGCTGCTGAGCCTGGCAGCGTTGATCGTGCGTGACATGTGGCGGCCGGACCTTGATGTCGTGCGCGCCGGTGGGGTCGATGACCCGGGCGGTGGAGTGTTCGATGGCGCACACGATTACTTCGGCCGGGATTCCCGCGCCCGAGATGGGCATAACAATGGGGAACCCGACACATCGAGTAGCGGGTTACGCGCCAGTAACTTAAGCTGAACAGGCTCGTTGATCCAGGCAGTATCGTGAAGTTGCTGTCAGAAATGCCCGGTTTGGGCTTTGGAGTGAGACGTATGCGTGCATCGTCGCCGCGCCGGACGACCACCAGAATGCCCCAGTTGTTCGCACTGCTGGTGGCGCTGTTCTGCGCGGCCGCAACCGCGGTCTTGTTGACGACGGCGGCTGCCCAGGCGTCCTCGACCGTCGAGGTGCAGCTGACGCTGTCCGGCGTCGCGTCCCCCGACAACCCGACCGGCGGTTCGCGGGTCGGCGTGCACCCCGGTGACTCGGTCGTGCTGCACGCCTCCGCCATCCCGACCGCGGGTGCACCGGGCGGGCTCAGCGGCGCGCTGTCCGGCCTGGTTGCCGGCGTGGCCGGCCTCCAGGTCAAGATCACCGGCGGCAACCTGCCCGGCGTGCATTACCCGTTCACCCTCGGCAAGGTCGCCCACTGCGGCGGCGCTGCCTCGCTCCCGCTGCGCTCTCTGGCAAAGGGCACCTACTCGTTCAAGTACGTGGTCGAGAAGGTCAGCCTGCTGACCACGGTGCTCGGCTCGGTGACCGGCTGCAGCAAGAACACTGTGACTCCGACCCATGACCAACTGGGCGCGCTCACCAAGGACAACGTCAAGGTCACCGACAACGCGGTCTACACCGGATCGATTGTCGTGGCGGTCCACCCGCCGGCGGGTGGGGTCGGCATCGGATTGCCGTCGCAGTCGATCAGTGTGAAGGTCGGCCCGGTCAGCACCTCGGTCAACCTCCCCGGTGGCACCGTCGGCGTCCCGAACCCGATCCCCGGCATCACCTCCAACCTGCCCACCGGCTTGCCCGGTGGCGGCGGTGGCGGCTCCGGTGGTGGCGGCGGTGGCGGTGGCCATGGCACCGGCGGCGGTGTCAACTACAAGCCGCCGGCGGTGACCGTGCCCCAAGAGGTCATGCCGCACGCCGTGAACCAGGGCGGCTCGGGCCAGTACAACGCGCCCGGCAGCCTGCCCCAGCGCACCGTCGGCGGTCACATCGTCGCCCCGGCGCAGAGCGTCACCGCGACGGCAGCGACCCCGATGGACCCGTCCAACGTCGCCAACGCCGGGTTGTCCCGGCCCGTCGCGCTCGGCGACAACAGCGGCGGTGGCCTGTTCGGCAAGCAACTGCCCGTGGTGCTCGCGATCGCTGCGATCCTGGCGCTGTCGCTGGTGACCGCGGGGTACGCCCGAATGGCCCTGCTGCGCCGGAAGTAGCTGAGCGGCGCACGACGCCGTTTTGGGAATGGTCACCGCTCCCGGGTAACCTGATCCGGTTCGACTGTCCGTGCCGCCGCGCCAGTATGCCGGTGACAGCTCGCGAGACGAACTCACCTCCTGCCACGGAGAGACCGTGGCCGATCAGTCCACAGGAGGACTTTGGTGACTACCGCTGCATCCACTGGCTTGCGCCACTACGAGGTCATGGTCATCCTCGACCCGAGCCTCGAAGAGCGCACCATCGCTCCCTCGCTCGACGCATTCCTGTCTGTCGTGAAGAACGACGGCGGAACGGTCGAGAAGATCGACATCTGGGGACGGCGCCGACTGGCCTACGAGATCGACAAGCACGCCGAGGGCATCTACGCCGTCATCGATCTGCAGGCCCTACCCGCCTCCGTCCAGGAGCTCGACCGTCAGCTCAACCTCAACGAATCGGTGCTGCGGACCAAGGTCCTGCGCCCGGACGAGCGGTGAGCTGAGATGGCAGGCGAAACCGTCATCACCGTGGTCGGCAACCTCACCGCCGACCCCGAGTTGCGTTTCACTCCGTCCGGCGCGGCGGTCGCGTCGTTCACGATCGCGTCCACGCCGCGCACGTTCGACCGCAACACGAACGAGTGGAAGGACGGCGAGGCACTGTTCCTGCGCTGCTCCATCTGGCGCCAGGCGGCTGAGAACGTCGCCGAGTCGCTCACGCGCGGGATGCGGGTCATCGCGTCCGGCCGGCTCAAGCAGCGCTCGTACGAGACCCGCGAGGGCGAGAAGCGCACCGTGATCGAGCTCGACGTCGAAGAGGTCGGCCCCTCGTTGAAGTACGCCTCGGCGAAGGTCAACAAGACCACGCGCGGCAGCTCGGGCGGCGGCTTCGGCGGCTCCGGCGGCGGTGGCGGCGGCAACAACACCAGCGCCAACGACGACCCGTGGGGATCGGCCGCACCGACCACCGGCGGATCCGATTCCGGCGGCGGCTTCTCCGACGAGCCTCCCTTCTAAATCAGACTTCTTTCCCCGACCAGGAGATAACCCATGCCCAAGCCACCCATCCGCAAGCCGAAGAAGAAGGCCAACCCGCTGCTCGCGGCCAAGATCGAGTACATCGACTACAAGGACACCAACCTGCTGCGCAAGTTCGTGTCCGACCGCGGCAAGATCCGTGCCCGCCGGGTCACCGGCGTGACCTCGCAGCAGCAGCGCCAGCTCGCCAAGGCGATCAAGAACGCCCGTGAGATGGCGCTGCTCCCCTACACCTCGACCGCTCGCTGAACAGGACTGCCATGAAGCTCATCCTCACCCGTGAGGTGGCCGGGCTCGGCCTGGCCGGTGACATCGTCGACGTGGCCGACGGCTACGGACGCAACTTCCTCGTGCCGCGCGGTGCCGCCATCGCCTGGACCAAGGGTGCCGAGAAGCAGATCGTGCAGATCAAGCGCGCGCGCTCGGCGCGCGAGATCCGCGATCTGGGCCACGCGCGCGAGGTCAAGAACGACCTCGAGAAGCTGTCGGTCTCCCTCGAAGCACGCGCCGGCAAGGACGGACGCCTGTTCGGTTCGGTGACCACCGGCGACATCGCTGCCGCGGTCAAGAGCGCCGGTGGCCCGTTGCTGGACAAGAAGAGCATCCAGCTGCCCGGGCACATCAAGACCACCGGGTCGCACACGGTCACCGTCGACCTGCACCCGGACGTCGTCGCCTCGGTGCCGGTGACGGTCACCGCCGTCTAGCTCTGCCCGCGATCGTCCTCGGGCGATCTTGGTCGCGCGCTCCGGCGTGTCGCACCAAGATCGCCCGATTTTCTTTTGTCCACAGGCCCGGGCCAGGCGCCGCCTGGGGTCACCGCGGCAATTCACAAGGCTGTCCCCAACCTGTCTACAACCTGGCCGGCACCTGCCCACAGGCTGTTCACAAGCCCGTCCCCAGGGGGTTTTGGCGTGTCGTGAACACCGGTCCTAGCGTGCTGCAACGGCGCGCGTAGCAGGCCTCCCGACGAGACAGCCGGAAATCGTCGTACCTGTGCGGTGCACTTGGCAACACCCGAACGCACGTGCGACAAACAGGGAGGCGGGGCGTCCATGACGCTGGCGAACGAAGCGCGCCCGTCCGGCGGTGCGAGCTCGGCCGAATTCGATCGCACGCCGCCGCAGTCGATCGAGGCCGAGCAGTCGGTCATCGGCGCGATGATGCTGAGCAAGGACGCGATCGCCGATGTCGTCGAGATCGTGCGGCCCGGTGACTTCTACCGCCCGGCACACCAGCTCATCTACGACTCGATCCTCGATCTGTACGGCCGCGGCGAGCCGGCCGACGCGGTCACGGTCTCGGCCGAGCTGACGCGGCTGGGTCAGTTGGTTCGTTCGGGTGGCGCCCCGTATCTGCACACGCTGATCTCGCTCGTCCCGACCGCGGCCAACGCGGGCTACTACGCACAGATCGTGGCCGAGCGCGCCACGCTGCGCCGCCTGGTCGTCGCCGGTACGCGCATCGTGCAGATGGGTTACGAGACGGCCTCGGGGTCGACCGACATCACCGGCACCGTCGACGACGTCGTCGACCGGGCGCAGGCCGAGGTGTACGACGTCACCGAGCGGCGCACGTCCGAGGACTACGTGCACATCGAGACGCTGCTGCAGCCCACGCTCGACGAGATCGACAAGATCAGCTCGACGGGTGGCATCGGCACCGGCATCCCGACCGGGTTCCAGCAGCTCGACGAATACACCAACGGGCTGCACCCGGGGCAGATGATCACCGTGGCCGGGCGTCCCGGCTCGGGCAAGTCGACCCTCGCCCTCGACATGGCGCGGTCGGCAGCGGTCAAGAGCGGCAAGCCGACCGTCATCTTCTCCCTCGAGATGAGCAAGATCGAGATCATGATGCGGATGTTCTCGGCCGAGGCGACCGTCTCGCTGGCGAACATGCGCTCGGGGCACATGAGCGACCAGGACTGGACCCGGCTCGCGCGCCGTTCGAGCGAGCTGGCCGAGGCGCCGCTGTTCATCGACGACAGCCCGAACCTGACGATGATGGAGATCCGCGCGAAGGCCCGGCGGCTCAAGCAGCGCCACGAACTGCAGATGGTCGTGATCGACTACCTGCAGCTGATGACCAGCGGTAAGCGGGTCGAGTCACGCCAGCAGGAGGTCAGCGAGTTCTCGCGCGCGACCAAGCTGCTCGCCAAAGAGCTCGAGGTGCCGGTCGTCGTGCTCTCGCAGCTCAACCGCGGGCCCGAGCAGCGCACCGACAAGAAGCCGATGCTGTCCGACCTGCGTGAGTCCGGCTCGATCGAGCAGGACTCCGACGTGGTGCTGCTCGTGCACCGTCCCGATCTCTACGAGCCCGAGACCGAACGTGCCGGCGAGGCCGACCTGATCCTGGCCAAGCACCGTAACGGCCCCACCGCGACCTGCGCGGTCGCGTTCCAGGGCCGGTACAGCCGCTTCGTAGACATGCCGAACTAAGCCGCACCTCCGTCGGCCTGTCGGCGACCGATCAAGTGGAAGACGCGGCTCAGCTGCCGGTACGGGTCGCGTCGGGCTGCCTCGAGCTCGACGGCGGCCTGCGCTTCCAGCTGTGCCGGGTCACCCAGAGCCTGTGGCGCGCCGGCGAACTCCAGCCAATCCGCGAACAACCACACGCCGTACCAGCGCAGCGGGTCGACGCCGCCGGCGCGGAGCAGTTCGCCGAGCTCGTCGACGGTGTCCGCGCGGCCCTGCACCCCGAGCACGCCGACCTCGGTGCTCGTGTCGAATGAGGCGAGCGCATCGGCCCAGCGCCCCTCCATCGCCGGCCGCACCGCCATGGTCCTCGCGTTTGCGGTCATGATCGACACGATGCCGCCGTCGACGACGCAACGGCACAGCTGATCGACCATGGGTCCGGGCTGGTCGAGATAGCCGAGCACGCCATGGCACAGCACTGCGTCGAAGCGGCGCTCGCCCACCGCGACCGCCGCTTCGAGGCCGTCTGCCAGCACGAGACTCACCCGCTGCCGGGCGTCGTCGGGCAGCAGCTCGAGGCGGTCTCGCGCCTTCTCGAGCATCGCCGGCGACGAGTCCAGCAGCGTCACGTCATAGCCGGCGAGGGCCAGCGGGAACGACTGGTGGCCCGCGCCGCCGCCGACGTCGAGTACGGCCGCCGGGGGCGCCGGAAGATGGTCGAGCAGCTGGTGATGCATCACATAGGTGCGCACGTAGCCCTTGACGGTGGCGTACGCCTCGTCGACGAACAGGTCAGCCAGCGTCGAACTCGTCCACGCCTGATCGCTCACCCCACCACGATAGGTCTCGAGCTAGCTGGTGAGGATGACCAATCTCTGGGTCGCCCGGGTCATCGCGACGTAGCGATCGACGCCACCTTCGATGCCGACACCGAACGTCTGCGGGTCAATCAGCACGACGAGGTCGAACTCGAGGCCTTTGGCCAGTTCCGGGCTCAGCGAGCGCACTCGGGATGTTGCGGCGAACGTCGGGTCACCGATGACGCACGCGATTCCGTCGTCGTGCGACGCCACCCATGAGTCGACGATGTCGTCGCGGTCGGCAACGGCAGCGTGCACGACAGCAACGCCGGTGCTGCGGATCGAGGTCGGGACGTTGGCGTCGGGCAGCACCGCGCGGATGACCGGCTCGGCCTCGGCCATGACCTCTGCGGGTGTTCGGTAGTTGATCGACAGCGTCGCCAGGTCGATTCGGTCGAAGCCGATCCGTGCGAGTCGTTCGCGCCACGATTGCGTGAACCCGTGACGCGCCTGGGCACGATCGCCGACCACGGTGAAGCTGCGCGACGGGCAGCGCAGCAACAGCATCTGCCACTCGGCGTCGGTGAGTTCCTGCGCCTCGTCGACGATCACGTGGGCGAACGGGCCGGCCAGCACCTCGGGGTCGCGGCTGGTGAGCCCGGTCGCGTCGGCCAGGGCGTTGCGCAGGTCGTCGCCACCGAGCATCGACATGACCAACAGCTCAGAATCGTCGCCCGCGATCAGGTCGTCGACGACGCTCGCCATCTGTTCCTGTTCGGCGGCCAGTGCCAGCGCGTGTTCGCGTGCGCGGCGTGCTGCACCCGGATCGCCCAGACGCAGCCGAGCGGCGTCCAGCAGAGGTAGGTCGGCGACCGTCCAGGCCGCGGGGTCGGCTCGCTGCAAGGCGCGTACCTCGTCGGGGCGAAGCCATGGCGCGCACCTGCGCAGGTAGGCGGGCACCGACCACAGGTCGCCGACGAGATCGGTGTGCAACAACAACGGCCAAGCCCGGTTGAACGTCGTCCGCAGTTCGCGGTGGCCTGCCAGTGCGCGCCGCAGCACCGCGTCGGAAGCCTCGTTGCCGTACTTGTCGACGAGGATTGTGAGCAACTCGTCCCACACGACCTCGCGTGCGTCGTTGTGAGCCATGTCCGGGGCCCGCGCCTCGAACGCCTCGGCCCAGTCGGCGGCGCTGATCTCGACGGCGGCCTCGGAGATCTTCAAGGTCGTCGATGCCGTCGGCGGCTGCTCGTAGAACCGCACCGCGGCCTCGATCGCGCCTACGAGAGCGGCGGATGCCTTGAGTCGTGCGAGGGCTGGGTCGGCCTCGACACGTGCATTCGCTCCCTCGGGGACGAGGTCACGCAGCGTGCAGGTCTGCACGCCCTCCTCGCCCAGGCTGGGCAACACATCGCCGACGTAGGCGAGGTAGGGCTGGTGCGGTCCGATGAACAGCACGCCGCCGCGGCGATGACCCAGGCGTGGATCGGAGTAGAGCAGGTACGCGGCCCGGTGCAGTGCGACCACGGTCTTGCCGGTGCCGGGTCCGCCGTCGACAACGAGCGCCCCGCGCGAGCCCGCGCGGATGATGGCGTCCTGATCGGAGGCGATGGTGGCGAGGACGTCGCGCATCTGGGGCGAACGACTGGTGCCGAGGCTGGCGATGAAGGCCGACTGGTCATCGAGCGCGGCGCGCCCGTCAAGGCCGTCGGTGGTGAAGACCTCGTCCCAGTAATCGGTGATGCGCCCCTGGGTCCAGCGGTAGCGGCGTCGGCTGGTCAGACCGAGCGGGTTGGCATGGGTCGCAGCGAAGAACGCCTCGGCAGCCGGTGAGCGCCAGTCGATGAGCAGGCGGCGTCCGTCGCTGTCGGTGAGCCCGAGCCGGCCCACGTACACCGGTTCTGCGTCGGCCCGCACCATGTGGCCGAGACACAGGTCGAGGCCGAACCGGCGCAGCGTGCGGAGCCGGGTCGTCAGCCGGTGGATCTCCTGATCACGCTCGAGGGCCGCCTGGCCACCACGTCCAGGTGCCCGAAGTTGGGCGTCGAGCCGGTCGGACAGTTCGGCGACGGTCTGCTCGAGAGCGGCAGCGATCGCGGCGAAGTGCAGCTCGTCGCCGGCGATCAACGCCGGGTCGGCCTTGGCGGCAAGCCGGGCGGGCAGGGCGAAAGTGCTCGTGGTCAGGGCGGGTCACCTCATCGTCGGCGATCGAGATGGTCACCGTAGGCCGGAATCGCCGTCCTCATGAGGTCACCCGAACTCTGCTACAAATGAAAGTGGCAGCCGCTGACGGCCGGGCAGCGCGCGATTCGACCGGCATCGAAGCGTCCCCGACGACACGATGGTCGCCTCGCCGTCGCAATCACAGGGGCATCCGTGATCACCTGCTGCATCCAGTACACGCTCGACCCGCACCAGATCGAGGCGTTCGCCGACTACGCACGGCGGTGGCCACCGATCATCGAACGCTGCGGCGGCGACCTGGCCGGCTACTGGTTACCGAATGAGGGCGCGAACAACTTCGCCGTCGCGATGATCGAATTCGAATCGCTCGCCGGCTACGAGGTCTATCGGGCCAAGCTTGCCGCCGACAGCGACGCGCAACGCAACGTCGCGGACGTGCGGAAGGCGCGCGCGATCCTGGTCGAGAGCCGCTCGTTCCTGCAGCGTGCGTGAATCAGGTCCGCAGGAAGCCGACAAGGCCGAGCTCGGCGAACGGGACCAGCCCCGCGGCACCGTAGAAATCTCGCGGCCCGTCGTGGTCGGTCGTGAGGACGAGTCGGCCGACCTCGTGGTACTCGTGCAGCACGCGGTCGAGCAGCGCGATCTGCACGCGTCAATGATGCAGGGCGGCCGTTGCCGCCGGGCGTGCCTGATCGGCGGCGACCGGGTCGAGGGCGACGCGAGTGCGGCGCTCGAGCAGGTCCGACTCATCGAGGGCCAGCTCGTGGCTCACCGCGAAGCGGAACTCTGCGGCCGTCGTGTCGACCCCATCAGCGACAGGCTGAAGCAGAGCGCCGTCGCCGCCGGCCGCGGCAACGACCTCGGCCGCCTCGGCGCCGTAGCGCCGCACGATGTGCGTCGGTAGCCGCTCCGGCGCAGCGCCCACGCCGACGAGCAGGCAGGTCGCGTGGTCACGCACTTGCCGGCCGTCGTACCGCTTGCAGCGAGCGCCGCGTCGACGGCGTCCTCGGCCATCCGGCGGTAGGTGGTGAGCTTGCCGCCGACGATCGTGACCATCCCGTCCGGTCGAGGTCAGCACGGCGTGCTTGCGCGAGATGTCGGCGGTGCTCGAGCCGCCGGTGTCGAGCAGCGGCCGCAGGCCGGAGTAGGTGCCGAGCATGTCCGCGCGCGTCAGCGGCTCGCGCAGCGCCGAGTTGATCGTGTCGAGCAGGAAGTCGATCTCCGCGTCGGTGGCGCTCGGGACGTCGGGGATCTCGCCCGGCGCGTCCTCGTCGGTGAGGCCGACGTAGACCCGGTGATCGGGCGCGGGCAGCGCGAACACGAACCGGTTGATCGTGCCGGGCACCGGGCACGGTCAGCCCGGCCGCGAGTCCGCCGAAGCGCTCCTGGCTCACGACCAGGTGGGTGCCGCGGCTGGGACGCAGCGTGATGCCGGGTGCGATCGAGCCGGCCCAGACCCCGGTCGCGTTGACGACCATGCGCGCGTCGACGTCGATCGTGGCGTCGGTCAGCGTGTCGCGCAGCACGGCGCCGGTGCCGGTGACCTGCTCGGCCGCGCAGCGCGTGAGCACCCGCGCGCCGTGCAGCGCGGCCGTGCGCGCGATGCCGACGACCAGCCGGGCGTCGTCGGCCAGTTGCCCGTCGTAGGCGAGCAATCCCGCCGCGCAGGCCGTCGGTGCGCACGGTCGGCGCGTGCTCGACGACCGTGGACGAGCCGACGGTGCGCGAGCGGGGCAGCACGCGCGCTCGGCGTGCGCGCGGCGACGCGCAGCGCGTCGCCGGCCGCGAAGCCGGCGCGCACGAGGGCGGCATTCGCGTGCGAGAGCTCGGGCAGCAGCGGGACGAGTTGCGGCAGCGCGCGCACCAGGTGCGGCGCCGTGCGCGTCATCAGGATGCCGCGCTCGACGGCGCTCTCGTGGGCGATGCCGACGGCACCGGAGGCGAGGTAGCGCAGCCCGCCGTGGACGAGCTTCGAGCTCCACCGGCTCGTGCCGAAGGCGAGGTCGTGCTTCTCGACCAGGACGACGGACAGCCCGCGCGAGGCCGCATCGAGCGCGACGCCCGCCCCGGTGACGCCGCCGCCGATGACGAGCACGTCGACCGGCGCATCGCGGTGCGCGAGTTCGTCGAGTTCGCGTCGGCGCCGGGCCGCGTTCAGCGCGCTCGAGGGTGCGGTCATGGCGCGAGATACCGATCGAGCATCGCGCGCAGCTCCCGATCGAGCGCGTCGAGGCCGAGGCTCTCGTCGGCGAGGACGGGTGCGGTGAACGCGAACGACCAGGCGGCGCAGCCACAGGGCTCGCGCCTGGGCGGTGCGGTTGCCGCGCCGGATCGAGCCGTCGTTGCTGCTCAGGGCGGCGGCCAGCAGGTCGAGCTGCGCGTCGGTGCTCGTCCCGCGCCGGTGCAGCAGGTAGGGCAGCAGGAACTCCGGGTCGACGTCGAGGATCTTGCGGGTGAGCGGGTGCTCCCGAACAGCGCGCACTGTCGCCACGATGGCGGCGACGACCGAGCTGCGAGCGTCCTTGCGGGGACGGGCGAAGGCCGCTGCGGTGATCGCGGCGAGCTCGCGGGTGGTGAGTGCGGCGACCACGGCATCGACGTTCGGGAAGCGTGCGGTACAGGGTGGCGCGGGAGACGTCGGCAGCGCGGCCGAGCTCGGCCATGGTCACCCGGCGCATGCCGACGGCGAGGACAAGCTCGTAGGCGGCGTCGAGGATGCGCTCCTCCGGAGATCGGCGGTGTTGCGATACTGCGACATCATATGTCACAGTGTATCAGTGACTGAGTCCCAGCTTCCGGTCGTCCGAGATGCGTCCCTACCGATGGGGCAGCCGACGACGTCGAGCTTCCCGAAGCAGCCGGCGCAGCTGCTTTCTGCACTTGGCGTCAAGCCGGCGGCGGCAGCCGTCGACCCCGGCTGCCGCAACGCTGCCGGACAGCTCGCTGCCGGCCGACGCTGCCGCAGCCCTCGTCGACGCGCGTCGGCGCCGAGCACGTGCGCACCGACGCCGACGTGCGCGGTGCTGCACACCCGCGGCTGGTCGACCCCCGACCTGCTCAAGCTCCGCAGCGGCGACGCCTCGGACGCGCCGGACGCCGTCGTCTTCCCGGGCACGCACGACGAGGTCGTGACGGTGCTCGAGAGCTGCGCACGGCACCGCGTCGCCGTCGTCCCGTTCGCCGGCGGAACGTCGGTCGTCGGCGGCCTGGCGCCGGCTCGCGACGGGCTTCGCGGCCGTCGTCGCCCTCGACGTCCGGCGCCTCGACGCGGTCAGCGACCTCGACGAGATCTCGCGCACCGTCACCCTCGGCGCCGGGCTGCGTGGCACGCGTGCCGAGGCCTTGCTGAACGAGGCCGGCTACACGCTCGGGCACTTCCCGCAGTCGTACGAGGGCGCGAGCATCGGCGGCTACGCGGCGGCGCGCTCGGCCGGGCAGTCGTCGGCAGGCTTCGGCCGCTTCGACGAGATGGTCGTCGGCCTCGATGCTTGCCACGCCGCGCGGCACCGTCCGCCTCGGCACGGCACCGATGTCTGCCGCCGGACCCGACCTGCGCCAGCTGGTGCTCGGCTCCGAGGGCACGTTCGGCGTGATCACCTCGGTCACGGTGCGGATCCGTCCCCGTCCGCAGGTGCGCGAGTTCGAGGGCTGGCGCTTCGACGACTTCGCCGCCGGCGCAGCGGCACTGCGCCGCCTCGTGCAGGACGGCCCGCTGCCGACTGTCCTGCGCCTGTCGGACGAGGCCGAGACCGCGATCAACCTCGCCGATCCCAACGTGCTCGGCGGCGGGCCGGGCGGCTGCCTCGCCGTTGCCGGATTCGAAGGCACCGCGCAGGACGTCGCCGCTCGGCGCGCAGCGTGCTTCGCCGCGTTGAGCGCGGCCGGCGGGACATCGCTGGGTACCGAGCCCGGGCGAGGCGTGGCGCACCGGGCGCTACCGCGGCGCCGTACCTGCGCGACCCGCTGCTCGATGCGGGCGCGTTCGTCGAGACGCTCGAGACGGCGACGTTCTGGTCGAACCTGGCCGACCTGACGGACCGCCGTCACCACCGCAATCACCGACGCCCTCACCGCACAAGGCACGCCACCGGTGGTGCTGTGCCACATCTCGCACGTCTACGAGACCGGCGCATCGCTGTACTTCACCGTCCTGTGCGCCCAGGCCGACGACCCGCTCGCGCAGTGGCAGCAGGCCAAAGCCGCGGCGAACGCGGCGATCCGGGTCGCGGGGGCGACCATCACGCATCACCACGGCGTCGGCACCGATCATCGCGCGACCTACCAGGACGAGATCGGACCGCTCGCCCTCGACATGTTGCGCGCAGTCAAGGCGTCGATCGATCCCGAGGGGATCATGAACCCCGGCGTGCTGGTGGGCTGACGTGCGCAGCTTCACCGCGTTGGTGAACCCGATCTCCGGCGGCGGCCGCGCCGCCGAGAAGTGGGCCGCGCTCGCTGCGCGCATCAGTGCCGCCGGTGCCGACGTCCGCGTCGAATTGACGCGCAGCCAGGCGCACGGCGTCGAGGCTGCGCAGGCTGCTGCCGCAGAAGGACGCGTCGTTGTGGCAGTCGGCGGTGACGGGCTGGTGCGCGATGTCGCCGAAGGCGTAACCGCCGCCGCCGAAGGAGTGATGGGCATCGTGCCGGCAGGTCGCGGCAACGACCTGGCCCGCTCGCTTGCCTTCCCGACCGACGTCACCGGACTTGCCGACCTGCTCCTCGAGGGCAGGGACGCGCCGTGTGACGTCATCACCCTCGGCGACACCGTCGTGATCGGCAACGTCTACTGCGGCATCGACTCGGTATCGAACGCGATCATCAACAACAACCGTCGGCTGCCGGCAAAGCTTGTCTACCGTCTCGCGCCGGTCCGCGCGATCCTCACGTGGCGTGCGCCGAGATTCACGCTGACCATCGACGGCACCACGACGACGGTCGACGCGCACATGGTGGTGATCGGCAACTCCGGCGCGTACGGACACGGTCTCAACATCGTCCCGTCCGCCCGTGTCGACGACGGGCTGCTGGACGTCCTCGTCGTACGCAACGGACCCAAGCGCGCAATCGCATCATTCATGCGCGATGCGCAACGCGGCACGCACGTGAACCGGCCCGAGGTGTCGGTACAACAGGCCCACGAGGTCACGATCGCCGCCGATCGCGACGTTCCGGTGTGCGGCGACGGCGAGGAACTCGCAGCGCTGCCGGTCACTGCGCGGATCAGGAAGAAGGCATTGCGACTCATCCGTCCGTGATCGCTACGGTGAACTTATGACGGATTCGGCGGACGTCGCGAAGAGCCCGGCGCCACCGGAACTGTTGCCGCCTTGGCACACCGCGCAACGCCAGGCTCTGATGGAGCAGGCCCGCGCGTTCGCGCGCGACGAGGTGCTTCCGATCGCGAACGAGCTCGATCCGCAGAAGGGACTGATCCCCGAATCGCTGCTCGCACGCATCGCCGAGCTCGGCTACTTCGGCATCACGATCCCGCGCGAGCACGGCGGACTGGGCCTGGGCGCATTCGAGTACTGCATGGTCGCCGAGGAGCTGGCCCGCGCGTGGATGAGCGTCGCGAGCATCATCGCGCGGGCGCAAGGTCTCGGCACCGGCCTGTCTGACGAAGCGCGCAGCGCCGAACTGCTCGCACGATCCGCGCGCGGCGCATGGATCGGCGCGATCGCGCTGTCCGAGCCTGACGCCGGCTCTGATCTGGCCGGCGTGCAGACGCGCGCCGTCCGCGAGGGCGACGAGTGGGTGATCACGCGGCCACAAGCGCTGGTGCGGCAACGCCGAGGCGGCCGACTTCATCCAGGTGCTCGTGCGCACTCGCGATCCCGACGGGGACGAACCGCGCTCGGCCGGCCTGCAGACGTTGCTCGTCGAGAAGAAGCGAGGCGACTTCCCGGCCGGGCTCACCGGCACGCCGATCGACAAGATCGGTTACCACGGCTTCCTGACGTGGGACCTGGTGTTCGACGGCGTTCGCGTCCCGGTGACCAACGAGGTCACGACCGGGCCCGGTGACGACAGCGGCTTCTCCGACGTCGGCGCGTGGCTCGACCTCGCTCGGGTTCACACCGCCGCGCGCGGCGTCGGACTGGCGCAGGCCGCAGTCGAGGACAGCACGCGAGTACCTGCAGGAACGCGAGCAGTTCGGTCATCCGATCGGCGACTTCCAAGCGCTGCGGTTCGCCTTGGCCGACATGGCGAGCGCGGTCGAGCAGGCCCGCGCGTTCTATCGGCAGGCAGCACACCTGATCGACGTCGGACACGACGATGCGACGCGACCTCGCCTCGATGGCAAAGCTGCGCGCGACCGAGATGGCCGCCGAGGTGACGACGCAGGCGATGCAGTTGCACGGCGGCAACGGCTACACGACCGAGCGCGCCGTCGAGCGCTACTGGCGCGACGCGCGCCTGACGACGATCTTCGAAGGCACCTCCGAGATCCAGCGAAAGATCATCTCGGACGCGATGCTGCCTCGGCCCGATTTCGTGATGCTTGACCTCGCGCTGGGAATAGGACAAGAGTCACAAGAGGGGACGACCTGCCTCGGGTCGCAGTCGGTGTCCGCGCGGCGATGTGCGTCGCATGCTTTCGAAAGGTGTGCGAGCTGTGCTTCGACTTGACGTCAACTTCTTCGACTACGTGATCCTCGGGATCTACTTCGCGCTCGTCATCACGATCGGCGTCCTGGCCCGGCGCGCGGTCGCAACCAGCGAGGACTTCCTGCTGTCGGGCCGGTCGTTGCCCGCGTGGGTCACCGGGCTGGCCTTCATCTCGGCCAACCTCGGCGCGATCGAGATCCTCGGCATGGCCGCCAACGGCGCGCAGTACGGCATCTCGACGGTGCACTTCTACTGGATCGGTGCCGTCCCGGCGATGGTGTTCCTCGGCGTCGTGATGATGCCGTTCTACTACGGGTCGAAGGTCCGCAGCGTCCCGGAGTTCCTGCTGCGACGCTTCAACCGGTCGACCCACCTGTTCAACGCCATCTCCTTCGCAGCCGCAGCAGTGCTGATCGCCGGCGTCAACCTGTTCGCGCTCGCGCTCGTCATCAACGCACTCATCGGCTGGCCGATCTGGTTGTCGATCGTCGTGTCCGCAGGGTTCGTCCTCGCCTACATCACTCTCGGCGGCCTGTCCGGCGCGATCTACAACGAGGTGCTGCAGTTCTTCGTGATCATCGCCGGACTCGTGCCGCTCGTGATCATCGGCCTGAAGGACGTCGGCGGGTGGAGCGGGCTGCAGGCGAAGATCAACAAGCCGGAGTTCTTCAACAGCTGGGCCGGTGTGCACGTCGGAACGTGGACGAACCCGTTGGGTGACTGGATCGGCATCATCATGGGGCTCGGGTTCGTGCTCAGCTTCGGGTATTGGACGACCAACTTCGCCGAGGTGCAGCGCGCGCTGTCTGCGAAGGATCTGTCGGCGGCCCAGCGCACGCCATTGATCGGATCGTTCCCGAAGATCTTCATCCCCGGCCTCACGATCATCCCGGGACTGATCGCCGTGGCGGTGATCCCGAAGTTCGGCGTATCGGCAAATGCGACCTACAACGACGCGATTCCGCTGCTGATGAACAAGTACCTGCCCAACGGCACGCTGGGCATCGCGCTCGCCGGCCTGCTCGCCGCGTTCATGGCCGGCATGGCGGCAAACGTCAGCTCGTTCAACACGGTGTTCACCTACGACATCTGGCAGACCTACGTCGCCAAGGACCGGCGAGACTCGTACTACCTCAAGGTCGGTCGCGTCGTGACTGTCGTCGGCATCGCCATCGGTATCGGGACCGCGTTCATTGCGCAGGGCTACACGAACATCATGAACTACATCCAGTTGCTGTTCGGGTTCTTCAACGCGCCACTGTTTGCGACGTTCATCATCGCGATGTTCTGGAAGCGCGCGACTGCATGGTCGGGTGTGGCCGGTCTCGCCGCCGGAACTCTCGGCGCCGCGGTCTTCCACTTCGCCTCGTACGACATCGGTTACTTCTACCAAGGCGGCACCGTCACCTCGCACTCGGACATCAACGCGCAGATGGCGAACTTCTACGGGGCGATCGTCGCGTTCGTCGCCGACGCAGTGGTCACGGTGATCGTCACCCTCGTCACGAAGCCGAAACCGCGTGAGGAGCTGGCCGGTCTGGTCTGGGGCATCCCCGATCCGAACGCGCCCGATCCCGCGTCGGTGCCGAAGCCGAAGTGGTGGGCCTCGCCCAAGGTGCTCGGCGGGATCTCGCTGGGCATCACCGCCGTCCTGTCCGTGCTGTTCGTCTAGGGGTTGGACATCATGAGCGATCAGACCACCGAGAACTCGACGACCGAGGCACCGAGATCGGCCGCAGCGCGAGCTGTTCGACATCCGACTCATGATCGGCGGATTGTTCGTCGTCTACGGCGTGATGCTGACGGTGGCCGGCTTCGGAACGTCCGACAAGAACCGCGCAAAAGCCGCCGGCATCAACATCAACCTGTGGCTGGGGATCGGGATGTTCGTGCTCGGCGTGCTGTTCCTGGTCGTGGTTCAAGCTCAACCCGCTGCGACCGCCGGACGACGACGAAGAGACGCAACGATGACCTCGGCGAAACCGGTCATCGTCGTCGGTGTCGATGGATCCGAAGGCAGCAACGACGCGCTGCGCTGGGCCGCGGGGCAGGCCCAGCTGACCGGCGCGGCGCTGCGTGCCATCGCGAGCTGGCGCTGGCCGAGCTACGTCACGCGCGTGCCGCCGGGCGCCGATCCGGCCGGGGACACCGAGCGCACCCTGCACGAGTCGGTCAGCACCGATTCGCGCCGACTTCCCTGATCTGGACATCAGCGAACACCTCGTCCAGGGCCCGGCCGGACCGTCACTGCTCACTCATTCGGAGAATGCGACGCTGCTCGTCGTCGGCGCGCGAGGCCGTGCTGCATTCCCTGGCATGTTGCTCGGCTCCGTCGCCGAATACTGCGTGCGCAACGGGCCGTGCCCGGTCGTCGTGGTGCGCACGCTGGCGCGGTAGTCAGTTCCAGAAGCGCGCGAGTTCGGCGGCAACCTGCGCGGCTTGCGAGCGTGCTGCTGTGAACACCGCCGGCCGTGTCGACGGGTCGAGCGGGTTCGGTCCGATCGCTGCGACCGAAGCCTCGTCTGCGCCGATCACGTGCGCCGTCCCCGGCCGCAAGACTGCGACCTCGTCGTCGACGAGTTTCACCAACCCGTCATCGAGCATTGCCGGCACCAACACGAGCGTGCGGTCGAAACCGGCGGCGAGGTCGGCGTTCGACAGCGAGTGCGCGCCGCCGTCGACGTATTCGCGGCCGTTGATCGACACGGGTCGCCACATGCCAGGCACAGCACAGCTCGCCAGGACGGCGTCGACCAGCGTCGCACCGCTGTCTCGGTCGAGTACGACGCGTCGCCCGTCGTCCCGGGCTACCGCGACGACGCGGAGCTCGCGGTCGGGCCACGTCTGCACTGGCAGGCGTGCTGCGACCGCGGCGCGACGTTGCTCGGCCGTGACAGAGGTATTGACCAAAGCCAGGTTGGCCATGCGATAGGCCGCGTCCTGCCTGCTGGTCGCCGACTCGGCAACCTCGCCCATCAGTGCGAAGAACTCGACGGTGTCGAACTGCACCGACAGCTCGCTGGTGTTCTCGTCCTGCTGCATACGCGCCGCGGCGTCGAGTTGGCCGGTGGCCAGCTGCGCCGCAACTGCCGAACCGGCCGACGTTCCGATCAGGACGTCGGCTGCGCCGAGATCGACGCCGTGCTCGCCGAGTCCGTAAGCCAACCCGACGAGCCAGGCGATGCCGCCGACGCCGCCGCCCGCGAGCACAAGCGCCCGGCTGCCTGGCTGGTCGCACATCGTGCATGGACCGAACCTAGTCGACCTGACGCGTACGGTCGGAGCATGATCGGCGCCGTCGACGATGTCTGATCGCGTCGACGCAGTCTCCGGGCTGCGGCTGTCCGGCCGGTTCTACACGCAGGTCATCGCTGCACAACTGCACGACATTGCGCACAGCGCTGCGCTGCTCGGCTGGGGCTCGGACGTGCTCGGCTACGACACCTTGCGCTCCACCGATCACGGCTGGGGTCCGCGGGTGCTCGTGTTCACCGAACATCCGGTACCCGAACTCGCATTGCCCGAGACCTTTGCCGGCCATCGCGTCCAATTCGGCTGGGCCGGCGTCGAGCCGCGGGCCTGGGTGACCGTCACCAGGCTCGACAGCTGGCTGCAGGGCCAGCTCGGCGTCGACGCGACCCACGAACTCGACCTCATCGACTGGCTGCTCATCCCGCAGCAGCGCCTGCTCGGCGTGACTGCGGGGGCGGTTTTCGCCGATCCGGACGGGGCACTTGCGGCGGTGCGCTCGCGCTTGGCGTGGTACCCGGACCAGTTGTGGCGTTGGCTGCTCGCATGCCAATGGCAGCTGATTGCCCAGGAGGAAGCGTTCGTCGCACGAACCGCCGAGGTCGGCGACATGATCGGGTCACGAGTCGTGGCCGCGCGTCACGTGCGCCAGCTGATGCGACTGGCGCTGCTGCTCTCGCGCCGCTATGCGCCGTATCAGAAGTGGCTCGGCACGGCTTTCGCCCGACTCGACCATCACGACGATCTCCCGGCGATGCTCACGACCGCGCTGGCGGGCAGTCAGGACGCGCTCGGCGAAGCGTTCCTCGCGATGGCGGCCCGTCAGGATGCGAGCGGGCTGGCCCCGCCCGTACACGCGCGGATCGGCAACTACCATGACCGACCGGCCCGGGTGATCATGGCCGATCGATACGCAGACGCCTTAAGTGACACGATCACCGATCCATGGCTGCGGACGCTTCCGCTGACCGGCTCGGTCGATCAGATCGTCGACAACACCGACGTGCTCGAGCGTCCTGATCTGTGCCGTCGGCTCGCACCGCTGTACGGGTGAGGCGCTAGTCGCGATCCTGCCAGGTGCACACGCAGACTTCGTTGCCTTCGACGTCCGCGAGGATCCAGAACGCGCGGGCTTCGGCGTCCGATACGAGCTTCCCACCGGCGGCCAGTGCGGCCGCGATACGCGCGTCCGCCTCGTCGTGGGGCACGGTGATGTCGAAGTGGATGCGATTGCGCTGCGGGCGCGGTTCGTCCATCTGCTGGAACCAGACGGCCGGCCCGCTGCGGTGCGGATCGACCAACGCGTCCTGCGGGCCGTCCTTGCCGGGCTCGTCGACGTAGGCGAACACCGCTTTCCAGAACGGCCGGATCGCTGCGATGTCGATCGCGTCGATGGCGATCTCGAGCGCCTGCACCGGACGCAGACCTGCAGGTGAGGCCGTCGTGTCGAAGCCGAGATCGCGAACGGCGTCGGTGATACCGAACGCGAGCTCGACATCGCGCGCGAGCACCGCTCGACGCGGCTTCGTCCATCAGGGCGAGGTCGACCCGGTCGCTGCGCAGGTCGACTCGCAGGTGGCCGTCGGCGTCGGTGCCGCACGCCGCGATGGCGCATGCGGCCACCCGGCCGGCATCGGCGAGACCGGCGACAGCGACCGAGGTCTCGTACGCGCCGAGCAGGTAGCGCCAGCCGAGCTGTGCGACAGCGTCCGAGGCGGCCGTGCGGGTCAGCGGCATGCTCATCGAGGCGTCACGCCTCGCCGACCCGGCTACGCGCTTCGTGTCCGACCGGGAGGTTCAGCGAGTTGGCGATGAAGCAGGTGGCATTGGCCTGTTCGTGCAAACCGTCGGCCGTTTCGAGCATCCCTGCGTCCGTCACGGTGACGAGTGGGTGCAGCACGATCTCGGTGAATCGGCCGTTGCCGTCGCTGTCCTCGGTCATCACCGCGGTCGGGTGATCGACATAGGCGGTGACGACGACACCGTTGGCGGTGGCCAGATGCAGGTACGCGAGCATGTGGCACTGCGCGGCGGCGGCGACGAGCAGCTGCTCCGGGTTCCACCGCGACGGATTGCCACGAAAGGCCGGATCGGCCGAACCGAGGATCGACGCGGCGTGCTCGGCACTGATCTCGTGATCACGGTCGTAGGAGCGGTAGGTCGCCGTGCCCTCGCCACGATTGCCCGTCCATTCGACGGTCGCCGTGTAGCGGTGCTGCCTGGACAAGGATCTCCCCCGCACTCGTGAGGCCGTACTCAATTCGTTAGACGTACGTTACAGCCGCGATCTTGACGCGACCCGTCGCACGCAGAAGAGGATCGACCGTGCTCTCGTTGCGGCTGGCCCTGCGTGCCCTGCGGTGGCGCGGCGCTGCGTCCGTGACGGTGTTCATGGTGGCACTGATCGGCATCACCGCGGCGGCGGTCGGTCCGATCTACCTGCACGCGGTGGACGAAACCGTCCTCACGCAGCGGCTGCTGACCGCGCCACAGACACAACGGGATCTGCGCATCGACCGCAACACCACCGTCGGCCTGACCGACGTCGACTGGCACGTCGCCGTCATGAGCCTCGCGACACAGGCGAGCAATCCGCGCTACTTCGACCCACCGGTCTATTCCGAACAGGCTCCGATCGAGTGGCAAGGTTTGACGAAGTACGCCACCGAGTTCGCCGCCATCGACGACCTGTGCCAGCACGTGCACGTGGTTTCAGGATCGTGCCTGCCGGACACGAGCCGCCGAGACACCGTGGTCACCGAGCGCACCGCGCAGCAACAACACATCAAGGTCGGGCAGCTCCTCGACCCCACCTCGACCGAAACGAACGAGGTCCTGCCCGTCCGCGTCGTGGGCATCGTGGCGCCGCTTCGCCCGAACGGTGCGTACTGGGCACCGTGGACCTACCTCAGTGCCGCTTCGTCGGTCTTCGACACCCGGTTGCCACAGCTGGACGCGTTCTTCGTCAGCCACGCGACACTGGCCGCGCACCAGCACACCATCAGCGAGACGGTGAGCGCGAATCTGCGACTGCGAGCGAACAACATCCGCCTGGACGATCTGCCCCAGCTTCGGGCGCAGATCAGCCAATTGCAGAATTCGGCCGCGCAGCTGCCGGCCGAGTCGAGCGGGTCGATCCCGACGGTGGCCAGTGGACTACCGGAGATCCTGCAGGCGATGCAGCAGGAGATGTCGCTGGCGCGGACGCTGGTGATCCTGTCGACGGTGCAGCTCGTGCTGCTCGCGATCGTGATCCTGTACGCCGTTGTCGCCGGTACCGCTGCGGCAACAGGGCACGAGGTCGCGTTGGCAAAGTTGCGCGGACGCCGGCTGAGCCAGGTCGTGACGCAAGGCGTCGCCCAGCCTGTCCTGCTCGTGCTGCTCGCTGCCCCCTGCGCAGCATTGCTCGCGTGGGCGATCGTGAAACTGCTCGCCGGGCACCTGCTCGCTGCAGACGCAAGCGTCGCGTTCCCGGTTTCGGCAAGCGAAGTCGTAGGCGCGGCCACCATCGCCAGTGTGGTCGCCGCCTCGGTCGCGGCGCGACGCATCATCGCTTCGCCGGTCGGCGCGCTGTTGCGCCGTAACGCCGACCCGGCCGACAGTGCGGTCGGCCTGCTTCTCGTCGATGCCGCGACGGTCGCGCTCGCGATCGCCGGAGTGGTCGAACTCGTGGCCACCGGTGCCTTGACCTCGGGCAAGACCAATCCGCTCTCGGCGGTCGCAGCGATCATGCTCGGTGCCGGGATCGCGGTCATCGTCGTGCGGCTGTTGCCATATGTCGGCCGCGCCCTCGTGCGGCGCACCAGCGAATCGCCCCGGTTGGCGGTGTTCCTAGCAGTGCGCCAGATCGTGCGCCGCCCCGCGGGAGCCCGCGTGATCGTGCTGATCGGAGTCGCCCTCGCGCTTGCGACCTTCGCCATCGTCAACTGGTCGGTCGCCGACTCGAACCGAGAATTGCGCGCGCTCGGTCAGGCCGGCGCCGACACGGTGTTGACGGTGCGTACCGATCGCGACGTCCATGACCTGCGCACGGCGGTCGACCGCGCCGACCCGAGCGGGCATTCGATGGCAGCGGCGGTGGTGCAGGTCGACCGCAGCACGCCCCTGCTCGCGGTCGACACCAAACGCTTCGACGGCGTTGCGGCCTGGTCTCCCGGCAACTCGAACGCCAGCCTGCACACGATCCTCACCGGGCTGGTCCCGGCGGCACGGCCGTCGATCGCGCTGAGCGGTGCGGCGTTGCGCCTCACGCTCGACATCAGTGAACTGCCGCCCATCGGCCCGAAACTGCAGCTCACCGCCTACCTCACCGGCGCCGACCACGTCAGCGTGACCTACGGGTTCGGGACGGTCCGCCTCGGTCGCCACGCCTATCGCGCCGACGTCGCAACGTTGTGCACGGCGCCGTGTCGAATCACCGGCCTGGCGTTGGCTGACAAGCCCGGGCTCGCGCGAAACACCCCGAACAACGCCGAGATCAAGGGGACGGTCTCCGCCGCGCAGGCGTCGTCGACCGACTCGACCTCGTGGCAGCCCGTCCCGGGCTTCAACCTGCCATCGCGGTGGCGCAGCGACACCACGGGGTTCGTTCGGCTGCTTCCGAGTCCCGGCGCGCTCGGCTTCGTCCTGGAGAAGACATCGCCCGAATCGCCATGGCCGGGGTTCGTCTCGTCCGACTCGCCGGTCCAGTTGCCGGCGGTGGTCTCGACCGGCACCGCGAGCACCTATCTCGGCCCCGCGATCCACGACATCACCTCGTTCGGCCTGGACAGCAAGTCGTTGTCCCTCGACGGGGTGCACACCGTGGTCAGCCTGCCCGCGCTCGACCGGACCGGTGTCATGATCGACTTCGGGAGCGCGCTCGCCGCCGCTCGCGGCGGGCTGGCGTCGACGACGCGGCTCGAGGTGTTCTTGTCGCCGGGCGCGCCCGTCGACATGGCTGCCGCGCTGGCGAAGCAAGGCGTCCACGTGGTCTCGACGGTGCGCGCCGCGATGTTCCGCAGCCGGCTCGATCACAGTGGACCTGCCTACGCCGACGGGCTCTTCCTGATCGCGGCCGGAGTGGCGACGGTGCTCGCGATCGGGGCGACGGTGCTCGCCGGTGTCACGACCGCGCGGCGCCGCGCCTACGAACTCGCCGCGCTCGAAGTCGCGGGTGTGCGGCCGCGCACGCTGCGACGCTCGGCCGCGGTCGAGCAGGGCATCGTGCTGGCGGCGGGCCTGCTCGTCGGCCTGGCGGCCGGGAGCATCGGTGCCCGCCTTGCGCTGCCCAGCACGCCGGTCTTCGTCGAACTCCGATGTCGGACCGCCCGTCGAGCACGACCTGCCGGTCGGCCTGCTGGCGATCCTGTCAGCCATCCTGATCGTGGTGTTCGCAGCGACGAGCTGGGTGATCGCGCGCGTCGTCGCCCGGCAGGCGAGTGCCGGCCGCCTGCGAGAGGCACAGACATGACCGGCGTCGCCGTCCGCTGCGAGGGCGTCGTCCACATATATCCGGCCAACGGCAAGGACATGGACGACGTGGTCGCGCTGCGCGGGGTCGACCTCGAAGCCGACGCCGGGGAGTTCATGGCGTTGCTCGGTCCGTCCGGGTCGGGCAAGTCGACCGTGCTGGGACTGCTCGCCGGCGTGTTGCGTCCGTCCGCCGGACGCGTGTTGATCGGAGAGCACGACATCGGCCGCATGCCGCCGCGGACGCTGGGCAAGCTGCGCGGGTCGCTGGTCGCGACGGTGTTGCAGAACCCGGGGCGCAACCTGCTGCCGTACGCGACCGTGTCGCAGAACGTGCGTTTCGCCGGATCGGCGAATCCGGACGGCACCGAGCCGGAGGAGTTGCTCGAACGGCTCGGGCTCGGCCATCTCAGTCAACGGGTCGCGGGTCGGTTGTCCGGCGGCGAGCAACAGCGGGTGGCCATCGCGGCGGCTGTGTGCGGCGGTGGCCAACTGCTGCTCGCCGACGAGCCGACGAGTCAGATGGACGCAACCGGACGAGAAGAGGTCGTCGACCTGTTGCACCAGGTCAACACCGAACTCGGTGTCACCGTCGTCGTGGTCACCCACGATCCGCACATCGCCGAACGCGTCGGTCGCACGGTCACCATCCGCGACGGACGGGTCGGCGCCGAAGGCAGGCACGGGCGTGAGTTCGCCGTCGTCGGGCGCGACGGCTCGTTGCAACTGCCGCCCGAGGTGCGCGAGCACTTCCCGCCCGGGACGATGCTCGAGGTCGCCTACGACACGGACGGCATCCAGTTGCTGCGCCGCACCGAGGACGGTGACTCATGACGCTGTCCGGCCGCGAGCTCACCTACCGCGTCGGCGATCGCACGATCGTCGACTCGGTCGACGTCGCCGCGCAGCCCGGCGAACTACTCGCCGTGAGCGGTCCGTCGGGTGCGGGCAAGTCGACTTTGCTCACGATGCTCGGCGGGCTGATTGCGCCGGACAGCGGTGAGATCACCCTCGCCGGCGGCCCGGTGCGGGTCGGCGACTTCGCGCTACGCAAGCGCATCGCCGTCGTGTTGCAGGGCTACGGGCTGGTCACTGCGCTCACCGGGCGCGAGAACATCGCGATCACCCTGCAGGCCCGCGGCGCGAGTCGCGGCCAGGTGCGCGAGCGCACGGCCGAGGTGCTCGAGCAGGTCGGGCTCAGCGACGTGGCCGATCACCTGATCGAGGACATGTCCGGCGGGCAGCAACAACGCGTCGCGGTGGCCCGGGCGCTCGTCGGCTCGCCCGAGGTCGTCCTGGCCGACGAGCCGACCGCCGAGCTCGACGCCGAGAATCGCCAACGGATCGTCGCCTTGCTCGCTGACCACGCGCGGTCCGGCGCGATCGTCGTCATCGCCTCGCACGACCCCGACGTGGTGGCCAGTTGTGACGACCTGCTCGAACTGGATGCCGGTCGTCTGATCGCGGCGGCTCCGGCGCGGCATCGTCGCCCCTGACACATCTTCTTGCCTCGGCCGAGGCGACTGTCGAGGCTGCGACGTACCGTGGAGCTATGTCCGCTGTAGCCCCACCCCTGGGTACGAAACCGAAGCGCGGGCCGGCCGCGTGGGTCGGTGCCTTCACCGGCTTCTACCCGGCCACCGCGAACGATCTGAGCGGGCTCGATCCCGTCGCGCGATTCCTCTACGCCGCGCGCAGCGTCATCCTGGTGATCTCCGCTCAGGCGGCTGGGATCGCAGGACTGCTCGCAGCGACCGACCGGCGCTTCGAGGTCGTCCCGTTCGTGCTGGTGTTCCTCGGCTACGTGGTGCTGCACGCGATCAGCAACCTGTCCAACGACTACTTCGGCTACCGCCGCGGCCACGACACCGAGGACTCACCGCGACGCCGCTACACCCTGCACCCGGTGGCGAGCGGCGCGTTCAGCATGCGATTCCTCGCCACGGGGCTTGCGGTGCTGGCGGCCGTCGCGGTCGCGATCGCGGCTTACTTCGTCGTCGTGCGCGGCTGGCCGGCCCTCGCGCTCACGGCGGCCGGCGCGGTGCTGCTGTACGCCTACGACGCCGCGCCGCGTGCGCTCAAGGAGTTGGGCCTGGGCGAGGTCGCCGCCTTCGTGGTGTGGGGCCCGCTGATGATCGGCGGCGGCTACTACGTCATCACCGGGCACTGGTCGGGGCTGGCGTTCCTCGCGTCCGTGCCGTACGGGCTCGGCGTGATGTCGATCCTGGTCGGCAAGCACATCGACCAGCGCGGCTTCGACATCTCGCAGGCGCAGCACACCCTGCCGGTGATCCTCGGCGAGCGCGGGGCCCGCGCGCTGAACCAGGTCTCCGTGCTGCTCATGTACGTCTTCGTCGTCGTCGGCGTGCTGACCGGCGCGCTGTCCCCGTTCGTGGGAGTTGTCCTGGTCGCCCTGCCGCGCGGCATCCGCGCGTTGCGTGTCATGGCAGCGCCGGCACCGGCCGAACCGCCGGCGGGCTATGTCGGCTGGCCGCTCTGGTACCACCGCGTGTGCCTCGTCCACAACCGCGCGTTCGGCTGGCTGTTCCTGCTCGGTGCCGCGGTCGGCGCGATCTGGCCGGCGGCGTCCATCGGGCACTGACCTGCCCGCCTCTTCGCGAGTGGTCACTAACGCACCGACTGGTCACTTATCACCGACCACTCTCGCGAGAAATGACCACTCGCGGAGGGGGACGCACGCGTACGGTCGCCGCATGCGCTCGGCGTGGGAGTTCCTGCTGGTCGCTGTGGTCGTGTGCGTGACCCCGGGACCGGCGACCGCGCTCGTCCTTCGCACGGCCGCACGAAGCGGTCGGCGAGCCGCGCTGAGCGCGATCATCGGCAACGAGATCGGCGTGCTCGCGTGGGCAGTCCTGTCCGCCATCGGCGTCTCGTCGCTGATCGCGGCCTCGCAGCTCGCCTACGACGTCCTGCGCTTCGGCGGGGCCGCGGTGCTGATCGTGCTCGGGCTGCGGTCTCTGTTGCACCGCACGCGCGAGGTGCCGGCACTTCCGCGCTGGAAGGGCTGGCAGACCGGCCTGCTGTCGAGCGCCGCGAACCCGAAGCTCGCCGTGTTCTTCGTCGCGCTCTTCCCGCAGTTCCTGACTCCTGGCACGGCTGTGCTCCCTGCCGCCCTCGCTATGGCGGCGACGCTCGTCGCGCTCGACTTCGTGTGGTTCGGGACGTTGGCGTGGGCGGTCGATCGCGCCGGGCGGGTACTGCGTCCACGTGTGCGCACGCTGATGGAACGCACCGCCGGAGCGGTCATGGTCACCTTCGGCGCCCTCGTGGCCACCGAGAGCTAACGGCCGTACGGACGGATCTGGTAGTCGCCGACGGTGGACGCGACGACTGCGCCGTCCTCGCCGGTGACCGTGGCGCGCAGTTCGAACGGCGCCTTCTGGTCGGTGCCCGCCTCGGCACGCACCCGAGCGATCGTGTCGTCGTCGAGGGTCGCCTCGGCGCTCAGCGCGCCGCGCCCCGGCGCTGTGAAGTCGATGCGCATGCCGCGCACGAGTGGGTAGTGCGTCGCAGGATCGAAGGTCGCCAGATGCATCGCGCCGCCCAGCACCTCGGCGAGAGTGAAGATCACGCCCGCATAGATCGTCCCGAAGTGATTGCCGTTGCCCTCGAACGGCAGGGTCGCGCGCACGTAGCCCGGCCGCAGCTCGGCGAACCGAACACCCATCTGGTGCGGCGCGCGGGATGGTCTGTTCAAGGAAGGCGTTCGCGGTGTCGACCGGGTTCACCCTGAGCACGCTATCGGCACGCGACCAGTTCGTAGCGCGGGTTGGCGAGAGCGAGGTGGCCCTTGTACTCACCGATGCGCCCGGTGGCGCGCAGCACGGTGCCCGGTTCGATGCCGGTGATGTCGGTCCGTCCGAAGAACAGCAGGCGCACGCCGCCGGTGCTGTCGAACAGCTGCACCTCCAACGAACGGCCGGCAGTCGTGCCCACCTGCACCGTCTTGATCCGCCCTTCGACGGTGACCTTCTGCTTCCACGTGACGTCGCCGATCGGGGTGACTCCGTTGGCCGTAGGACGTGGCGGGGACGGTGTCCGCGGTGCGCATTCGTCGGTGAGGGCCGGCTCGAGTGCGACTTCGCGCTGACGGGCTTCGAGCCGTTCGACCAGCTCGTGCGGCAACGTCGTGTCGAACGGCACGATCGTCGCGGCGACGTGCGGGATGCGGCCGACTGCCTCGGCGATGCGGTCGGCGGTGCGGTCGTGCAACAGCCGTTGCGACACCCGTCCGAACGTGCGACGCGGCAAGAGCACGGTGACTTCGGCGTGGTCGGACACGACGGTGTTCAACGAGAACTCGGCGATGCGGTGTACGAGACGTCGGTCCTCGCAGTCGACCATCACGAGCGGCACTCGGTCACCGAGGTTGCGCGCGATCCAGTCGGCGCGGAGCTTGTCGGCGACCTGGTCGTCGAGCATGAAGTGCACGGCCTGCACCGAGGTCGGGCGCAGGCTGCCCGCGTAACGCAGCGCACGCAGCACAGCCAGATCGAGACGGTCGACCAGCACGAGCACCGTGTGCCGCGCGTAGTGCGGTGCGTCGGCCTGATCCTGACGGACCCAGGTCACAAGGTCGAGCGCGCGCGCCTCGGCGCGGTAGCGCTTGTTTAGCCGCATGAGGACGAGCCACAGGATGGGGAACAGCACCACGACCAGCCACGCGCCCTGCGTGAATTTCACCACGGCGAAGATCACGACGACGATCGACGACACGACGCCGCCGGTCAGGCTGATCACCACCCGCATCCGCCACTTGTCGCCGCGGTGCGTGCGGTAGTACTGCGCCATGCCGTAGCCGGCCATCGAGAAACCCGTGAACACACCGATGGCATAGAACGGGATCAGCGCGTCGACGACCGTGCCGACCGCGAGGATGAGCGCGAGCGCAGCGATCGTGAGCACGATGATGCCGTTGCTGAAAGCCAACCGGTGCCCGCGCCGGGTCATCTGCCGCGGCAGGAACGAATCCTCGGCGATGAAGCTGGCCAGGAACGGGAATCCGGTGAACGGGGTGTTTGCGCCGGTGATCAGGATCAACGCCGTCGCGACCTGGACGAAATAAAAGAGCAGGTTTCCGTACCAGCTGTGGCCGAACACATCGTGTGCCACCTGCCCGATGACGGTTGGTGTGCCGAGTTTGTACGGCGTCGCGTGCGTCTCGAACGACAGGTATGAGACACCGAGCACGAGCGTGCCGAGCATGACGCTCATGACCGACAACGTCGTGCGCGCGTTGCGGCCGACCGGCTTCTTGAACGCGCTGACGCCGTTCGAGATCGCTTCGAGGCCCGTGAGCGACGCGCCGCCGTTCGCGAATGCCTTGAGCAGTACGTAGATGGCCGCGCCGGTGAAGATCGCATGGCCGGTGTCGTGCACGCCGATCATCTGCGGGACGTGCGGCAGCACCGGCAGGTCGCCCACGATCTCGCGGATGACGCCGACCACGACCACCAGGCCGCCCATGGCGACGAAGAAGTAGGTCGGGAACGCGAACGCGCGCCCCGCTTCACGAACCCCGCGCAAGTTGCCGAACGCGAGGATCAGCACGATGACGACGGTGATCGCCTCGCTGGCATCGGGGCCGCGCAGCGATGGGACGAGGGTCGTGATCGCGGCTGTACCGGCAGCCGATTGAACGGCCACGGTGACGATGTAGTCGATGAGCAGCGCGACCGAGGCGATCTGCGCGACCTTCGGGCCGAAATTCTCGCGCGCGACGACATACGAGCCGCCCGCCTGCGTGTAGATCATGACGACCTGCCGGTACAGCGCGGTCATCACGAACAGCACGGCGAGCACGACGAAGGTCAGCGGCAGCAGGATGTGGAATCCGGCCAACCCGAACGCGGGCAACAGGAAGATCAGCATCTCTTCCGTGCCGTATGCCGAGGACGAGATGCAGTCGCTCGACAGCACGCCCAGTGCCGACTTCTTCGACAGCCGCTCCTCGTGCAGTTGCGCGGTGACGAGCGGCTTGCCGAGAACGGCGCGCTTGATGCGGTAGCCGAGACGTTCGGGGACGTCGACGGTGAGACCGGCGCCGGCGCTCACCGGTGACCGTGGGTGCGTCGCTCGGCCCAGCTCAGCAGCTCGACGACGAGGGTCCAGGCTGCGGCCAGGATGACCAGCGCCAGCGCGAAATTCACGAACTCCACAAGTCGATCGAACCCCGCAGGCCCCGGGAATGCTCGGCTGCGAACGGGTCACTCACGCGACGTTCACGCTTCCCTCACGCCGGATACTTCTGGTCGAGCGCGAGATTGAGATGCAGCACGTCAACGCGCGGTTCGCCCATGAAACCGAGGTCGCGTCCGTACGCGTACTTCTCGACGAGCGCGGCGATCGCAGCGACCGAGACCCCACGGGCCTTGGCGACGACCGTCTCCTGCAACCGGGCGTACGCGGGGCTGATGTCGGGATCGAGCCCCGACCCGGAGGCCGTTACCGCGTCGGCGGGAACCGCGGGGTCCGCGGGGGCCGATCCCCGCACCGGCACGACCTTTCCGCGCGAGTAGTCGCCGCCCTTGGCCGCACACTCGACCCGGACGCCGTGATAGCTCGCGAGGAACGGGCGCTGGGGACAGAACTCGTCGAGGCTCACGACCTTCGTGACAGCGCCGCGATAACCCGGACCGGCGTAGAACACCGCGAGCACGGCGCCGGTCCCCTCGGGCGTGCAGAACGGTCGCGATCCGTCCACGCCGTACGTGTGGCCGATCGCGACGCTGCGCGCACACACGGTGCTGAGCAGGCTGCGACCGTCCGGGCCGGTGTCGACGATCGATTCGGGTCCGAGGTTGCTCGCGCTCGACGCGGTCGGGTCGTAGCCGTCGCCGGCTGCGGAGGGCCGGCTCTGGAAGTACTTCAGGATCGGGTCGCCCTTCGCATCGGAGAAGCTCTGCCCGAGCTCGCTCGACCCGACGACCTTGCCGTTGACGGTGATCAGCGATCCGTCGGCCCGGTGCTTGAGGCCGGGTAGCTGCGCGATCGCGGTCACGGCCAGCGGGTAGAGCACGCCGAGCACAACGGTGAACACGACGAGCATGCGCACGGCGGAGACGACTTGGCGAAGATAGGGACGCACGTGATCACCCGATTCCGGGAATGAACTGAAGTACGAGGTCGATGAGCTTGATGCCGAGGAACGGTGCGATGACTCCGCCGACGCCGTAGATGAGCAGGTTGCGGCGCAACATCGCGCTCGCGCTGGATGGTGTGTAACGCACGCCGCGCAACGCGAGTGGGATGAGCGCAACGATGACGAGCGCGTTGAACACGACCGCCGACAGGATCGCCGACTGCGGCGAGTGCAGCCGCATGATGTTCAGCTTGTCGAGTCCGGGGTACACCGCCGCGAACATGGCCGGGATGATCGCGAAGTACTTGGCGACATCGTTCGCGATCGAGAACGTTGTCAGCGCCCCGCGGGTGATCAGCAGTTGCTTGCCGATCTCCACGACCTCGATCAGTTTCGTCGGGTCGGAGTCGAGATCGACCATGTTGCCGGCCTCCTTGGCGGCCGACGTCCCGCTGTTCATTGCCACGCCGACGTCGGCCTGAGCGAGAGCGGGTGCGTCGTTGGTGCCGTCGCCGGTCATCGCGACGAGCTTGCCGCCCTCCTGCTCGCGCTTGATCAGGGCCATCTTGTCTTCGGGCGTCGCTTCGGCGAGGAAGTCGTCGACCCCGGCCTCGTCCGCGATCGCCTTTGCGGTCAACGGATTGTCGCCCGTGATCATCACGGTGCGGATGCCCATGCGTCGCAACTCGGCGAAGCGTTCGGACATCCCGTTCTTGACGATGTCCTTGAGGTGGACGACGCCGAGCGCGCGGGCGGCACCGTCGACCTTCTCGGCCACCACCAGCGGGGTTCCCCCGCTCGCGCTGATCGAGTCGACCGTCGAGCCGATCTCGTCCGACGCGACGCCGCCGTTCTCGCGTACCCACTTGAGCACCGCGCCCGCGGCGCCCTTACGGACCTCACGGCCGGCGACATCGACGCCGCTCATCCGCGTCTGCGCGGTGAACGGAACGAAGTGAGCACCGAGCACCTCGCGCTCGCGCAGCCCGTACTCGGTCTTCGCGAGCACGACGATCGAACGTCCCTCGGGTGTCTCGTCCGCCAACGACGACAGTTGCGCCGCGCTGACCAGCTCAGCCATGTCCACGTCGGGCGCCGGGATGAAGTCGGACGCCTGCCGGTTGCCGAGCGTGATCGTCCCCGTCTTGTCGAGCAGCAGGGTGTTCACGTCGCCCGCTGCCTCGACCGCGCGGCCGCTCATCGCCAGCACGTTGCGCTGCACGAGGCGGTCCATGCCGGCGATGCCGATGGCAGACAACAGGGCCCCGATGGTGGTCGGGATGAGACAGACCAGCAGCGACACGATCACGATGCCGGTGATGCCGCTGCCGTTCAACGCGGACGTGTCAGGAATGCCGGGCTGCCCGGCCTTGGCGAAGATGGCCAGTGGCTGCAGGGTGACCGTGGCGAGCAGGAAGATGATCGTGAGGGACGCGAGCAGGATGTTGAGCGCGATCTCATTGGGAGTCTTCTGCCGGCTCGCGCCCTCGACCAGCGCGATCATGCGGTCGATGAAGCTCTCACCGGGCTTCTGCGTGATCTCGATGACGATCCGGTCGCTGAGCACTCGCGTGCCTCCGGTGACCGAGCTGCGGTCGCCCCCGCTTTCGCGGATGACGGGGGCGCTCTCGCCGGTGATAGCGCTCTCATCGACGCTGGCGATGCCGTCGATGACGTCGCCGTCACCGGGGATGACGTCGCCGGCCTCGCACACGACGTGATCGCCCTGTTGCAGCATCGGGGCGGGAACGGCTTCCTCGGTGCCGTCCGCGGTGAGCCGTCGAGCGAGCGTGTCGGTCTTGGTGCGGCGCAGCGCGTCGGCCTGTGCCTTGCCACGTCCCTCGGCAACAGCCTCGGCGATGTTGGCGAACAGTACGGTCAGCCAGAGCCACACGACGGTGACCCACGCGAACACTGACGCGTCGGCGATCGCGATCACGGTCGTGAACACCGCTCCCGCCTCGACGAGCAGCATGACCGGGTTGTGCCACAGCGTGCGCGGGTCGAGCTTCTTCGCGGCCGCCGGCGTCGACTTCCACAGCATCTTCGGATCGAGCAGACCCGGCGGCCGACGGTCGGGCCCGGCGGTGCGCTGCTGAGCGTTTACTGCGGTTGTCATCAGTGCAGTCCTTCTGCGAGTGGCCCCAGCGCGAGCGCTGGGAAGTAGGTCAGCGCGACGACGATCACGGTCACGCCGGTGACCATGCCGACGAACAGTGAGCGATGCGTCGGCAGTGTGCCTTCCGATGCCGGCGTCGGTTTCTGCATCGCGAGCGATCGCGCCAGGCCGAGCACGAACACGATCGGAAGAAAGCGTCCGAACAGCATCGCCAGGCCGAGCGCGGTGTTGTACCACTGCGTGTTCACCGAGATGCCCGCGAAGGCGCTGCCGTTGTTGTTGGCGGCGGACGTGAACGCGTAGAGCACCTCGGACAGCCCGTGCGGCCCGCTGTTCAGCATCGATGCACGTTCGCCCGGCAGGGCCATCGCGACCGCGGTCCCGACGAGGACGATCGCCGGGGTGGTGAGCAGGTACAGCGAGGCGAACTTGACCTCGCGTCCGCCAAGCTTCTTGCCGAGATACTCCGGCGTTCGTCCGACCATCAGACCGGCGACGAAGACCGTGAGGACGGCGAGGATCAGCATTCCGTACAAGCCCGAACCGGTTCCGCCCGGCGCGACCTCGCCGAGCATCATGTTGAGCAGCGTCATGGCGCCGCCGAGGCTCGTGTACGAGTCGTGGAAGCTGTCGACCGCACCGGTCGAGGTGAGCGTCGTCCCCGTCGCGAAGACCGCGGAGTTCGGCACCCCGAACCTCGTCTCGGTGCCTTCGGTGCTCGCGCCCACAGCGGTCGGCACCGTGCCGTGGTGCGCGATCTGGAAGGCCATCATCAGCACCACGCTGGTGACCGCCAGGGCCGCCATGACCAGTGCGATGGCGCGTCCCTGGCGCTTGTCGCCGACCATGACGCCGAAGGTGCGCGGCAGCGAGAACGGTATGCACAGCAGCAGGAAGATCTCGAGCCAGTTCGTCCACGTCGTCGGATTCTCGAACGGGTGCGCCGAGTTGGCGTTGTAGAAGCCGCCACCGTTGGTGCCGAGTTCCTTGATCGCCTCCTGCGACGCGACCGGCCCGCCCGTGATCGTCTGGCTGCCGCCGGCGATTGTGTGGATCGCGTGGTAGGCGTGGAAGTTCTCGATCATGCCAGCGCCGATGAACACGATCGCGAATACGAACGACAACGGCAGCAGCACGCGTAGGCAGATCCGGGTCAGATCGACCCAGAAGTTGCCGAGCCGGTCGGTCTTGCTTCGGGCGAAGCCTCGTACGAGCGCGACCGCGACCGCGATCCCGACGGCCGCCGAGACGAAGTTCTGCACCGCCAGGCCGGCCATCTGCACGATGTAGCCGAGTGCGCTCTCGCCCGAATACGACTGCCAGTTCGTGTTCGTGACGAAGCTGACAGCTGTGTTCCACGCCTGGTCGGCGCTCATCTGCGGCACGTCGTAGGGGTGACCCAGGTGGTTCTGCACGCGCAGGAACGCGTACAGCGCGAGCACCGACACCGCGCTGAACGCCAGCACGGACCGCAGGTAGGTGCCGGCCGTCTGGTCGGCCTCCGGATCGACACCGCCCACGCGGTAGATGACGCGTTCCACCCGCCAGTGCCGTGGCGTGCTCACAACTCGGGCCAGATAGTCGCCCAACGGCCGGTGCACCAGCACCAGCGCGGCGATGATCGTGCCGAGGAAGATCACCCCGGCCAAAGTGTCGTTCATCAGAACTTCTCGGGGAAGATCAGCGCCAGCACCAGGAACGCGGTGAAGAGGAGGGCGAGCACCAACCCGACGACGTTGGTCATAGCTTGTCGCCGCCCTTGCCGATCACGGCGATGAGCGCGAACGCGGCGAGCGTCAGCAGCACGAAGACGATGTCTGTCACGACAGGCAGTGTTGGCACGCCGGACGGCCGAAGTCGCGTGCCCTCACGGGTTCGACACGCCGCCCTCGCGCGTCTTCGACGGAGCATGCTGTTGTGTGTGAGTGTGACCACCCGCGGCTGCCTGCGCATCTACCTCGGCGCAGCCCCTGGCGTGGGCAAGACCTTCGACATGCTCGACGAGGCGCGCCGGCGCGCCGAGCGTGGCACCGACGTCGTCGTCGGTTTCGTCGAGACGCACGGACGGGTGCACACTGCCGAGCGCGTGAGCGGCCTGGAGGTCATTCCGCGCAAGAAGGTTGTCTACCGCGGAGCCGCGTTCGAGGAGATGGATCTCGACGCGATCCTGAGCCGTCGCCCGCAACTCGTGCTGGTCGACGAGCTGGCGCACACCAACGTGCCCGGGTCCGGCGAGCACGCGAAACGCTGGCAGGACGTCGAGACGCTGCTGGCTGCGGGCATCGACGTGTTGAGCACGGTCAACGTGCAGCACCTCGAGTCGCTCAACGACGTCGTCGAGACGATCACCGGTGTGCCACAACGCGAGACCGTCCCGGACTCGGTGGTGCGCGCGGCAGAGCAGGTGCAACTGGTCGACATGACACCCGAGGCGCTGCGGCGCCGGATGGCGCACGGCAACATCTACCCGTCGGAGAAGATCGACGCGGCACTCGGCAACTACTTCCGGCAGGGCAACCTCACTGCGTTGCGCGAACTCGCCCTGCTATGGCTTGCCGATCAGGTCGAAGAGGGTTTGCAGCGTTACCGCGAACAGCACGGCATCACGGGGACGTGGGAGACCCGCGAGCGAGTCGTCGTCGCGCTCACCGGCGGCCCGGAGGGCGACGCGTTGATCCGCCGTGCAGCGCGCATTGCCGCCCGGAGCGCCGGCGGCGACCTCGTGGCGGTGCACGTGTCGCGCAGCGACGGCGTCGCCGGCGTCGGCCCGGCCGGTCTCGAGTCGCAGCGGCTGCTGGTCGAATCGCTCGGCGGCACCTATCACTCCCTCATCGCCGAAGACATTCCCGCCGCGCTGCTCGACTTCGCGCGTGGCGTCGACGCGACGCAGATCGTGCTCGGCGCCTCCCGACGCCGCCCTGGGCAGCGGCGCTGGCCGGGCCCGGTACCGGGCAAACCGTGACGCGCCTGTCCGGTGCGATCGACGTGCACATCGTCAGCCATGACTACGCCGGGCGCGGGCTGCAACTACCTCGCCTCGGTTACGGGCTGACGCCGCAACGACGCCTGGCCGGTGTGGCCACCGCGGCCGTCCTGCTCGCCGTCGTGACACCGGTCCTTGCCTCGCAGCGCAACGAATTCACCTTCGCGACCGACCTGTCCGTCTACCTGTTGATCGTCGTGATCACCAGCCTGGTCGGCGGATTCTGGGCCGCGCTCACCGCGGCCGTCGCAGGCAGCCTGCTGCTGAACTTCTACTTCGCGCCGCCGCTGCACACGTTCACGATCACCGACGGCGAGAACATTCTGGCGCTCGGAGTGTTCCTGCTCGTCGCCGTCCTCGTGTCGCGCGTGGTCGACCTGTCAGCGCGCCGCTCGGCGCTGGCGTCGCGTGCCAGCGCCGAGGCCGAGACGCTCTCGACGCTGGCCGGCAGCCTGCTGCGCGGCGAGCAGGCGCTGGACGCGTTGCTCACCCGTGTGCAAGAGACGTTCGGCATGCGCAGCGTCAGCCTGCTCGAGCGTGGACCCGGCGCGTCGTGGCGTCTGCTCGCCGGAGTCGGCCCGAACCCGCCACAACAACCGGCCGACGCCGACGGCATCGCCGAGATCGACGAGAACCAGGCGTTGGTGCTGTGCGGGCGGAGCCTGTCGGGCGACGATCAGCGCATCCTCTCGGCGTTCGCCGCGCAGGTGGCGGTCGCCTACCGGCAACGCGAGCTCGCCGAGGCGGCGAGCGCGGTCGAACCACTGGCCGAGTCCGAACGCGCGCGCACCGCACTGCTCAACGCTGTGAGCCACGATCTGCGCACACCGATCGCGGCTGCAAAGGCGGCCGTGTCGAGTCTGCTGTCCGCCGATGTCGCCTGGTCCGACGAAGACCGGCACGAGTTGCTCGCCAACGCCGACTCGTCGCTTGACCGTCTCACCGATCTCGTGACGAACCTGCTCGATCTGTCGCGCCTGCAAGCGGGCGTGCTGCCGGTGCTTCTCGCACCCGTGGCGCTCGAGGACGTGGTCCTGCGCGCGGTCGATCACGCCGCCGCGCCTGATGCGCCACTCGATGTCGACGTCGCGACCGACCTGCCGTTGGTCTCGGCCGACGCCGGCCTGCTCGAGCGCGTCGTCGCCAACCTCGTGCAGAACGCGCTGCGCTACGCGCCGTCGGGCACTCGCGTCGCGATCAACGGCAGCGCGCATGCGGGCCTGGTCGAATTGCGCGTCGTCGACCGCGGGCCGGGAATTCCGGCCGAAGACGCCGACGCGGTGTTCGCGTCGTTCCAACGCCGTGATGATTCGCCCAGCAACGGCGCCGGGGTCGGGCTCGGCCTCGCGATCGCGCGCGGCTTCGTCGAGGCCATGGCGGGTCACGTGTTCGCCGAGGAGACACCGGGCGGCGGCGCGACCCTCGTCGTGCAGCTCAAAGGGATGTCATGACGCGAGTACTGGTCGTCGAGGACGAACGCGCGTTGCTGCGCGCGCTTGCAATGAATCTCACGGCGCGCGGCTACGAGGTCACCGAGGCCGACTCCGGCACCCGCGCCCTCAGCGCTGCCGCCGCCGACGAGCACGACGTGATCGTGCTCGATCTCGGCCTGCCCGATCTCAGCGGGATGGACGTGATCAAGGGCGTGCGGGCCTATTCGTCCACGCCGATCATCGTGCTGTCGGCGCGCACCGGCACGAGCGACAAGGTCGCGGCGCTCGACCTCGGCGCCGACGACTACGTGACCAAGCCGTTCAGCATCGACGAGTTGCTCGCGCGACTGCGCGCGGCAACCCGACGCTCGGGCAGCGCGGACGCGACCGACGTCGTGCAGGTCGGTGACGCGAACGTCGACCTCGGCGCGAAGACGATCACCACTGCCGACGGCTCGCCGGTGCATCTGACACCGACCGAGTGGCATCTGCTCGAGGCGCTGTTGCGCCGTCCCGGCAAGCTGGTCACCGGACGCTCGCTGCTGACCGAGCTGCGCGGCAGTCCTGACCACACCGATCCGTCCTACCTGCGCATCTACATCGCGGCACTGCGCCGAAAGCTGGAACCGGTGCCGGCCCGGCCGCGCTACCTCATCACCGAACCCGGGATGGGTTACCGCTTCCAGCCCTGATGCTCAGACGTCGACGCCGACCAGTTCATGCCCGTCGGCGGACGGGATGAACTGCAGCCCCTGCAGGTATTCGCTCGGGTCGTCGGCGACGCTGTTGTGCGACTTCGCCGCGCAGCCGACGAACGGTACGTACTCGACCAGCGCCTGCTTCGACTGCTCGGCAGCCATCATCTTCTTGAACTTCATGCCGAGCACGACGATCCCCGCCGGGTAGAAGACCGACGCGGCGGCTGTCGTCCCGCGCGATCGGATCACTTGCACGTCATGAGTGCGGCCGGCCAACTCGTTGACGACGGTGACCGCCGAGCCGTGGCTCTGCGCGAGCCAGTACTTCGCGTCCTTGCGCCGCGACAGCAGCAGCCACGTGACACCGAGGTGGTACTCGACCAGCGCGCGGCTCTGCACCGACACCGCCTGCCCGTGCGCCTGGTAGAAGCAGTCCTTGGCCTGCTCGATGTGTTCGCGCTGCGTCTCGTCCCCACTGCCGACGCGTTCGGCCTCGTTGAGGTGGGTGCGTCCGGTCTCGTACGGCCCGAGAACGAGCGCATCGATCTTGGCGTCGATCTGTTTGAGCAGACTCGCCTGCGCCTCGCTGCTGCCCATCAACGCGCGCAGCACGGGCAGCACGTCGGCCAGCCCGCTCGCCGACGCGGCGTAGTTGCTCACCGCACCGGCAACACCGGACCACTGGCCGAGCACCGTCACCGACTCCATCGAGTCGAGGACCGGCACATCGCGTCCTTGGCGGTGCGCATTGCGGCGGTACATCGCCGCGGCCGCGTCGCGCATGCGTTGGTCACTCCACTCGTGGGCCTGGTGCATGCGCTCGGACATCGTCGGTAGGTCAGCCGGCGCTGGCGGCAGCGGGTCCACGCTCGCGAGACCGTTGTCGGAGACATGGTCGGTCCACACCTGACCGTCCCAGTAGCGGTACTGGTGTCGTCCACCCGGATCCGGGTACCACGCCTGCGTCATCGGCCCTCCTCGCCACCCCTCCTGTGACCCCGTGATTCTCGGCTGCTGTCACCATGACTCGCAATGACTTCAGTCGACCGGATCATCGCGCCGGCACGCGTATCGCGTGGCTGGACTGTGCGCTATGCCCTGCTCTGGTTCGGTTTCTGGACGGCAAACCTCGCACCGGTGCAACTCGTGCTGCCCGACCAGTTCGACCGGTTCGACCATGCACACAAGGTGCGCGACTTCGGCATCGTGAGCGGCGCGACCGGCGTCGTGGCTTTGCTCGCGCTGCCACTTTTCGGTGCGTTGTGCGACCGGACGCGCACGCGGTTCGGACGGCGGCGCGTCTGGATCGTCGGCGGCGCCGTCGTGTTTGCCGCGGGGCTCGTGGCCACCGGCCTGCAGCACACGTGGATCGGCGTCGGGGTCGCGTGGCTCGTCGCGACCATCGGCATCGACATGGCCACCGCGGGCGCAACGGCGGTCATCGCCGACCAGGTGCCGGACGAGCAGCGTGGGGCGATCTCAGCGGCAATCTACGGCCCGCAGGCGGTCGGCATCCTGGTCGGAGTCGGGTTGCTCACCGCGATCGGGACGAAGGGTGTGCTCGGCTACGCATTGCTGGCGTTGCTGTTGCTGGTGTGTACGGCGCCGTTCGTGCGCATTCACCGTGATGCTGCGGCAGCAAGCGTCGCACCGTTGACGCTGCGTTCGATCGTTGCCGGTTTGTGGGTGCGCAACGCCGACTTCGGGTGGGCGTTCGGCGGGCGCACGCTCGTCAACATCGGGAACGCGCTCGGGACGACCTACCTGTTCTACTTCCTGCAGGACGACCTGAAGCTGGCCCATCCGGCAGACGGACTGCTGGTGCTGACGCTCGTCTATCTCGTCTTCACCCTCGTCGCCACGATCTGGGGCGGCCGGGCGTCCGATCGCAGTGGCCGACGGCGTCCGTACGTCGCGATCGCGGCATTCCTGCAGGCGATCGCGTCCCTGCTGCTCACGGTGGCGCCGACGTTCGGTGTCGCTCTCGTCGCCGCCGCGTTCCTCGGTGCCGGCTACGGCGCGTACATGTCGGTCGACCAGGCGCTGGTGACGGCGGTGCTGCCCGACGCGACCTCACGGGCGCAGGATCTCGGCATCATGAACATCGGCTCGGTCGGCCCGCAGGCGCTCGCCCCGCTGGCCGCCGGCCTGATCATCACCGAACTGGGCGGCTACCCCGTCCTGTTCGCCGCGTCGGGCGTCACCACGGTGATCGGCGCGCTGCTCGTCTTCCGCATCCGTTCGGTGCGCTGATCAGGTTCGCGTGCGGGTGACATCCAGGTCGCCGTCGGCGTAGCGGGCGCGCAGCACCTTCTTGTCGAACTTGCCGACGGTGGTCTTGGGCACCTCGTCGATGAACGTCCAGTTCTCCGGCACCTGCCACGACGCGACCTTGCCGCCGAGGAACGTCGCGAGCGAGTCCGCCGAGACCTCGCCCTTGACCACGACACAGGCGAGCGGACGCTCGGTCCACTTCTCGTCCGGAATGCCGATCACTGCGGCCTCGAGCACGTCGGGCGATCCGGCGAGCAGGTTCTCCAGCTCCACCGACGAGATCCACTCACCACCGGACTTGATCACGTCCTTCGACCGATCGGTGATCTGGAAGAACCCGCGGTCGTCGATCGTGCCGATGTCGCCGGTGCGCAGCCAGCCGTCGTCGAACTTCTCGGGCGCCTTGTCGCGGTGGTACGCGCCGGTGATCCACGGGCCGCGCACCTCCATCTCGCCGACCGCGGTGCCGTCCCACGGCAACACCGCTGCCGTTGTCGTCGACGATGCGCATCTGGACGCCGGCGACCAGCCGGCCGGACTTCATCCGCCAGTCCATCTCGTCCGACCGTGCCCAGCTCGACATCGATCGGCGGGTGCGCCATGCCGCCGACCGGCGAGGTCTCGGTCATGCCCCAGCCCTGGATGATCCGCAGCCCGTACTGCTTCTCGAACGCCTCGGCGAGCGAACGCGGGATCGCCGCACCGCCGGAGGTCCCCATTCGGACCGACGACAGGTCGAGCTCGCGTTCACCGCCGAGTTGCAGGATGCCGCCCCAGATCGTCGGGACGGCCGACACGAGCGTCGCGCGCTCGGCCTCGATGAAGTTCACCCAGTCGGCGGGCGTCATGTGCGGGCCGGGGAACAGCAGCGACCCGCCGGACAGGAACGCGCCGTACGGAATGCCCCAGGCGTTGACGTGGAACATCGGGACGATGGTGAGCAGCTTGTCGGCCTCGGTCGCGCCGGTGACGCAGTTCGACAAGGTGCCGAGCGCGTGGAGGTACGTCGAGCGGTGCGAGTAGACGACGCCCTTCGGGTCTCCGGTCGTGCCGCTCGTGTAACACATCGACGCCGGCGAGCGCTCGTCCAGCTCGGGCCAGTCGAACTCGGGCGAGGCGTCGGCCAGCAGGTCGGCGTAGGAGTGCACCGGGGTGTCGCCCAGCACGGACGTGTCGCCGTCACCGATCACGACGAAGGCCTCGACCGTTCCGAACGACGAAGCGATCGGAGCGAGCAGCGGCAGCAGGTTCGCGTCGACGATGATGATCTTGTCTTCGGCATGGTTGACGATGTGTTCGAGCTGGGCGGCCGGCAGGCGCAGGTTGAGCGTGTGCAAGACGGCACCCATGCACGGCACCGCGTAGTACGCCTCGAGGTGCTCCTGGTGGTTCCAGCACAGGGTGGCGACGCGATCGCCCGTGCCGACACCGAGCCCGCGCAGCGCGTTGGCCAGTCGCTTGGCGTTCGCGCCGACCTCGGCGAAGGACGCGCGACGCGACGAATCGCCTTGCCAGGTCAGGCATTCGCTGCGTCCGTACACCGACATGCCGTGTTCGAGGATCGCGGTGATCGTCAGCGGGAAGTCGTCCTGCATCGTGCTCGTGATTGCAGCGGGCATGTTCCACGCCTCCGTTGTCATCGGTAGCTGTCCGCTTGGGAGCCTAATCACGCCGCCGCAGGTCTGCTCGCCGCCGCTAGGCTCGCAACGGTGCGGGTGATCAGCGGCAACGGCTACCGGCTCGCCGAGGGTGCGCGCTGGGTCGACGGCCGGCTCGTGTTCGTCGACATCCTGGGCAAGCGGCTCTACGAGTACCGGGACGAGACGACCACCATGCTCGCCGAACTCGACGTCCATCTCGGAGCGGTCGCGCCGATCGCCGGATCGCCGGGGCGCTGGATCGTCGCCGCGGGCACCGGCATCGCGATCCTCGACCCGTCCGGCGAGCTGGCCTGGCTCGCTCGACCGGAGGACGCGGCGCCGCAGCCCAACCGCATGAACGACGCGGGTTGCGATGCCGCCGGACGGTTCTGGGCGGGCAGCATGGCCTACGACAACACCCCCGGCGCCGGCTCGCTGTACCGCGTCGACACCGACGGCACCGTGACACGCGTGCTGGATGGCATCACGTGCGTGAACGGGCCGGCGTTCTCGGCGGACGGCCGGCGCATGTACTACGCCGACTCGGCGGCCGCCTGCATCTATGTGTGCGACCTCGATGCCGACAGCGGCGAGATCGTCGACCACCGTGAGTTCGCCCGGGTCGAGAAGCCCGCCGGCCCGGACGGGATGACCGTCGACTCGTCCGGACGGCTCTGGAACGCGGTCTGGGACGGGTCGGTGGTGAACTGCTACACGCCAGACGGTGTGCTCGAGCGCGTGATCGACGTCCCGGCCCGCCGGGCAACCAGCGTGTGCATCGCGGACGGGCACTTGTACGTGACCACCGCATCGGTCGGGCTCGACGACGCCGGGCCGGCCGAGGGCGCCGTACTTGCCATGCCGATCGAGGCGAGCGCGCCGCCGGCGACGCAGTTCCGGTTCAGCCGGTAGGTGCCTGGTCTGCTGCGCGCTTGCGTGCACGCCGGTGCGCGAGGTCGAGCACCAGTCCGACGAGCACGCCGCAGGCGACGATCGGGACCCAGAGCCAGATCAGGTACTTGTCGGTGTGGCCGAGAACGAGCATGACCACGGTGTAGATCAAGAACGACACGATGACCGCGCCGATCACCTGCGCCCGCACGGCCGGCTGCTCGCGCAGCAGACGCAGGTCTGCGCGCGTGCCCGATTCGCCGCGCTCGGCCTTGCGGGCCGCCTTGGCAGCCTGCTTGTCCGACTGCTTGGCCGCCTTCTGGGCGTCCCGCTCTGCCTGTTTGGCCGCCTTGGCCGCGGCCTTGTCGGCCGTCGTGTCAGGCTCGGCCGGTGGTGCCGGCGCCACGACCGGGACGGGCGCGGTCGCCGGATCGTCGATGATCGCAACCCGCTGTGTATGGGCTTGGTCGAACTCGTCGCCGTCGCTCGCATGGCGGCCCAGGGGCTCGCCCAGATCGAGCACCGCCAGCGGCGCGTCGGTCTCGACCGCGTCGTCGCCGGCGTCGTCCGGTGCCGAATGCCGTCCCATGGTTATGAGTGTGTCAAACGTTGGCCGGTTTTCGTCCGAACCGCGCGCCACCCAGGCTTAGGGTGATCGTCGTGGCATTGCGCGCGCACCTGCATGCCGTGGCCTCGTTCGTGCTTGCCCCGATCCTCGTCCTGGCGCTGACTACAGGGTGCGCGATCGAGACCGCCGGACACGGCGAGGTGAACCCGCTGGGCCGCAGCGTCCATGGTGATTCGGGTGATCGCTTCGACGCCGAGGTCAAAGCGTCGCTGGCCGACGTGATCAATTTCTGGAAGGCGACCTACCCATCGATCGCGCACGGCGCGGCGCTTCGACCGCTGCAGGGCGGCTACTACTCCGTCGACGGCGACGCAGTGGTGGCGACGCACAAGATCCCGGCCTCGGCACGGGGCAACAAGTGCCTGCAACGGCGTCTTACATTCATCGTCGACAACGCGGCGTACTGCCAGCTCGACGACTCGATTGTCTGGGACCGCGGCGCCGGACACCTGCTGCCCGTCCTCACCGCCCGGTACGGACCTGCACTCACCGCGCTCGTGTTCGCACACGAGTTCGGCCATGCGATCCAGCACCGGCTGCACATCGACACCGGCAACGGCGTCAGCACCATCGACATCGAGTCGCAGGCCGACTGCGCGGCAGGCGCGTTCGCGGCGACCGCGCTGGCCGGCAAGGCCCCCGACGTCCCGATGACGTCGACCGACCTCGACCGCGCGCTGAACGGGTACTTCCAGATCCGCGACTCGACTCCCGACACCCCGGCCGACGCGACGCACGGCAACGGCTTCGATCGGCTCAATGCGCTGCAGCTCGGTATCCAGCACGGGGCGTCCTACTGCTTCAGCAGCACGTACCTGCGCAACCGCACCTACACCGAGCGCGGCTACGTCAGCCAGCAGGACTACAACAACAACGGCAACCAGCCGTTGGCCGCCGTCCTCAGCAAGCAGGGCATCAGCTCCGACCTGAACCGCTTCTGGCGTGCTGCCGGCGCGCGCACCGGGACGAGCTTCCGCGACGTGACGCTGACCGAGGCCGCGCACCCGAAATGCGGCAGCGCGGATCCGTCCAGCGAATTCGGCTACTGCCCCGACGACAACACCGTCTACTACAGCCAATCCTTCGCGCAGCGTGCGTACTACAGCATCACTGCTGTCGTATCGACAAGCAGACCGCGAACGTGCGGATCGCGACCGGACGCCCTGGCGACTACGCGCTCGGCTTCCTACTGGCAGTCGCGTGGGGCATGGCCGCGCGGGTGCAGTTCCTCCACGACCCGACAACGGACGAGGGCGCACTGCAAATGGCGATCTGCTTCGCCGGGGCGTACTCGGAGGACATCAACCGCGAGTTCGGCAACGCGACCCACAAGTACATCCTGTCGCCGCCGGACATGGACGAGGCAACCTCGGCCGCGCTGAACCTCGTCGACCTCGACACCGCGTTCGGCGCACGCGGCACGACCGGGCTGCAACGGGTGCAGCAGTTCGTCGCCGGCTACGACGGTGGCACCGCCTCCTGCCGGTGATCGTCGGCGTTCGCGGCGGCGCGACCCGCGTCGTGCTGCGGCGTAGGTTGCAGGAGTGCCCGACATCGATCCCGCCTTTCTCGCGCTTGCCCGCGCGCGAACTCGCCGGCGTAGCGCTGGAGCGCGCCCGTGAGCTCGGCTGCGAGCACGCCGACTTCCGTCTCGAACGCACCCGATCCGGTGTGCACGCCTTGCACGACGGGCGGCTCGATTCGAGCGCCGACCGCGAGAACGTCGGGCTCTCCGTCCGTGTTGTGCACGAAGGGGCATGGGGCTTCGCCAGCGGGATCACGCGCACGGCCGCAGCCGCACGCGAACTGGCCGAGCAGGCTGTGCAGACTGCGCGGGTCAGTCGTGTGCTGAGCTCGGCACCGGTCGAGCTTGCACCTGAACCGGTGTACAACGACGTCACCTGGATCTCGTCCTACGAGCTCGACCCGTTCGCGGTCGACGAGTCCGATCGAGTCGGACGACTCGTCGAGCTGTCCGAGCGACTGCTCGCCTCCGACGGCGTCAATCACGTCGACGCCAACGTGCAGATGGTGCTGGAAAACAAGTTCTACGCCGACCTGCACGGCACGATCACCACACAACAGCGAGTGCGGATCGCTCCCGAGTTCACCGTCGTGCACGTCGACCGCGCCGAAGGCAACTTCTTCTCGATGCGAACCCTCGCACCGGCAGCCGCGCGCGGCTGGGAGTACCTCACGGGAACGGGATGGGACTTCGACGCCGAGCTGGCCCAACTGCCCGAGTTGCTGCGCGAACACGTGAAGGCACCCAGCGTCGAGGCCGGTACGTATGACGTGGTCATCGATCCGTCCAACCTCTGGCTCACCATCCACGAATCGATCGGGCACGCGACCGAACTCGACCGCGCGCTGGGTTACGAGGCGGCCTACGCGGGGACGAGCTTCGCGACCCTCGATCAGCTCGGCCGGCTGACCTACGGCAGCCCGGTGCTGAACGTGACCGGCGACCGGACGGTCGAGAACGGCCTGGCCACGATCGGCTACGACGACGAAGGCGTCATGACGCAGCAGTTCGACATCGTCAAGGACGGCACGCTCGTCGGCTACCAGCTCAACCGGCAGATGGCGCACGACAACGCGCAACTGCTCGGGACCGAACGCTCGAACGGATGCGCGTTCGCCGACTCGGCGGGACACATTCCGTTGCAGCGTATGGCGAATGTGTCCATCCAGCCCGCGCCCGACGGTCCATCCACCGAAGAGTTGATCAGCGGTGTCGAGCGCGGCATCTACATCGTCGGTGACCGATCGTGGTCGATCGACATGCAACGGTTCAACTTCCAGTTCACCGGCCAGCAGTTCCACCGCATCGAGAACGGACGGCTCGTCGGGCAGGTCCGCGATGTCGCCTACCAGGCGACGACGACCGACTTCTGGGGATCGATGGAAGCAGTCGGCGGCCCCGACACCTATGTGCTCGGCGGTGTGTTCACCTGCGGTAAGGGCCAGCCCGGCCAGCTCGCACCGGTGTCGCACGGTTGCCCGTCCGCACTGTTCCGCGGTGTGAACATCTTGAACACCCGAAACGAGGCCGGCCGATGACCCAGATCCAAGAGCTCGTTGAAATGGGCCTGGCCGCGTCGACTGCGGACGGGTGCATCGTCCTCGCTGAAGAGCACACCGAGACGAACCTGCGGTGGGCGACCAACGGGCTGACGACCAACGGGCAGATGCGCGAGCGCTCGGTCACCGTCATCTCGACCGTCGACGGCTCGGCCGGCACTGCGGCGGGCGTCCTCACGCGTGCCGTCACCACTGAGGACGAGCTGCTCGATCTCGTCCGTGACGCCGACGCCGCGGCACGTTCGTCAGCGCCGGCCGACGACGCCGCGCCGCTGGTCGAGAACTACGAGCACACCGACGGCTGGGATGCCGACCCGGCGCAGACGAGCGTCGCCGTGTTCGAGCAGTTCGCGCCCGAACTTCGCGACGCGTTCGACAAGTGGGCCAAGGCCGATCGGCTGTTGTTCGGGTTCGCCGAGCATCACATGACCTCGACCTACCTCGGCACTTCGACCGGGCTGCGGCGCCGCTTCGACCAGCCGGACGGACGGATCGAGATCAACGGCAAGTCGGCCGACTTCACCCAGAGCGCCTACGTCGACCAGCACACCAATGACTTCGCCGACATCGACACCGCCGCGTTGACCGACGGCCTCCTGCAGCGTCTCGACTGGGCCGCGCGCCGCATCGACCTGCCCGCCGGACGCTACGAGACGATCATGCCCGCCGGCACCGTCTCGGCGATGCTGCTCTACTCGTACTTCAGCGCGTCCGCGCGCGATGCCGCCGAAGGCAGCAGCGTGTTCTCCGGAGGCAACAACGGCACCCGGATCGGCGAGGCGCTCTCGCCGCTGCCGATGCGGCTCTATTCCGACCCGGCGCACCCCGGCCTCGAATGCGCACCGTTCCAGATCGTGGCGTCGTCCGGGTCGGGGGTCTACTCCGTGTTCGACAACGGCTACCCCAACGCTCCTACCGACTGGATCGCCGACGGCAAGCTGGCCAATCTCATCTCGAGCCGCAACTGGGCGGCGCGCAGCGAGTCCGAGCCGCGACCGATGGTCGAGAACCTCATCCTCGACGGCGGTGGCACCGCGTCGCTGGAGGAAATGATCGCCTCGTCCGAGCGCGCGTTGCTGCTCACGACGCTCTGGTACATCCGCCAGGTCGATCCGCAGACGCTCCTGCTGACCGGACTCACCCGCGACGGTGTCTACCTCGTCGAGAACGGCGTCGTGCAGGGCGCGGTGAACAATTTCCGCTTCAACGAGTCGCCCGTCGACCTGCTCGGTCGCGCGAGCGAGGTCGGTCGCACCGAGACCGCGATGTCGCGCGAGTGGAACGACTGGTTCCGGCGCACCGCGATGCCGGCTCTGAGAATTCCCGACTTCAACATGTCGACCGTCAGTAAGGCCTCCTGAGGCTCTACGCTCGCGTCGTGCCCACGACGTTCGGCCGCCTCGGGCGGGCCATGCTCGCAGTCGGTGCCGTCGCGGCCGTGCTCGCCCTGCTCGGTCTCGTCGTGCTCAGCGGAACACCTGCGCTTCGCAGCGTGTCTTGCCTTGGGCATCCTCGCAGTCGTCATGCTCGTGAACGGCGTGACGTGGACGGTGGTTCAGAAGCGGATGTTCGGCAGCCCGGCCGCGTTGGCCCGCGCCGCACAGGCGATGCCGACGTCGGCGACCGTCGTCGCAGTGACGCCGACCTCGAGCCGGGTGAACAACGACCCCGTCGTGCGGCTCGCGCTGCAGGTCGGTGCCGAGACGATCGAGCGCCGCGTCGTCGTTCCGTTCCTGCACCTGAACGCCGTCCGTCCGGGCTCCACACTTCCCGTCCGCCTCGACCCGGACGGTACGACCGCGATGATCGTCGACTGGTCGTCCGTCCCGTACTGACCCATTTCCTCCGCGAGTGGTTGGGCAAGATCACGTTGTGAGGATTGCCTCGTCACATCACCAGGCGTGACAGCGCTTTCAGTCGGTAACTTCGAACGATTCCCATCTGACCGCCTGTCCGCGGTGCCGTTTGTCCTGCGGATGTTCGGGCGAAGTCAACGACGACTGGCCGGCTGGCAAGCAAGGAGTGCGCATGACTGCGACGAGCAACAGCATCCCGGGTCTCGATACGACCCCCACCACACACGCGAAGCTGGTGCGGTGGGTACGCGAGACCGCAGAACTCACGCAGCCCGATCGCGTGGAGTGGGTGGACGGCTCGGCGCAGGAGTGGACGCGCGTCACCGATCAGCTCGTCGAGAACGGCACGTTCGTCCGGCTCAACCCCGACAAGAAGCCGAACTCGTTCTGGTGTGCGTCCGACCCGACCGACGTTGCACGCGTCGAGGACCGCACGTTCATCTGCAGCCGCGACCCGAAGGACGCCGGGGCGACCAACAACTGGATGGACCCCGAGGACATGAAGGCGATCCTCACGGAGCGCTTTCGCGGTTCGATGCGCGGACGCACGATGTACGTGCTGCCGTACTGCATGGGCCCGCTCGACGCGGACGAGCCGATGCTCGGTGTCGAGATCACCGACTCGCTGTACGTGATCGCGTCGATGCACGTCATGACCCGCCTGGGCAGCAAGGCGCTCGAACTGTTCACGGACGAGCGCGACTTCGTCCCCGGGCTGCACTCGCTGGGTGCGCCGCTCGAGTCCGGCCAAGCTGACGTCGCATGGCCGTGTAACGAGACCAAGTACATCGTGCAGTTCCCCGAGGAGCGCATGATCTGGTCGTACGGCTCGGGATACGGAGGCAACGCGCTGCTCGGCAAGAAGTGCCACTCGCTGCGCATCGCCTCGGTGAAGGCGCGCGACGAGGGCTGGCTTGCCGAGCACATGCTCATCGCGAAGCTGACCTCGCCCGAGAACAAGAGCTACTACATCGGCGCCGCGTTCCCGTCGGCGTGCGGCAAGACGAACATGGCGATGCTCGAGCCGACTTTGCCGGGTTGGAAGGTCGAGACGATCGGCGACGACATCGCCTGGATCCGCATCGGCAAGGACGGCCGTTTCTACGCCGTCAACCCCGAGAACGGATTCTTCGGTGTCGCGCCCGGTACCGACTTCCACACCAACCCGAACGCGATGCGCACGATCGCCAAGGGCAACTCCGTGTTCACGAACGTGGCGCTCACCGACGACGGTGACATCTGGTGGGAGGGCATGGGCGAGCCACCGGCTCACCTCACGTCCTGGAAGAAGCAGAGCTGGACGCCCGACAGCACCGAGCTGTCGAGCCACCCGAACTCGCGCTACTGCACGCCGATCCACCAGTGCGAGACCAAGGCGCCCGAGTGGGACGACCCGAACGGCGTGCCGCTCGACGCGATCTTCTTCGGCGGCCGGCGCCGCGACACCGTCCCGCTGGTCACTGAGGCTCGCGACTGGCAGCACGGCGTGTTCATGGGCGCGACGTTGTCGTCGGAGACGACCGCTGCGGCGACCGGAGCGGTCGGCGTGGTGCGGCGTGACCCGATGGCAATGCTGCCGTTCATCGGCTACAACGCCGGCGACTACTTCGCGCACTGGATCGAGGTGGGCAAGAGCGCCGATGCGGTCAAGCTGCCGAAGATCTTCTACGTCAACTGGTTCCGCCGCGACGCCGAGGGCAACTTCACCTGGCCGGGGTTCGGCGAGAACATCCGCGTGCTGAAGTGGGCGCTCGAGCGTATCGACGGCAAGGCTGCCGCGCAGGACACCCCGATCGGGCGCGTCCCGACCGCGGACGCCCTCGATACGTCCGGTCTGGACATGTCTGCCGATGAATTGGACAAGGCCCTTACGGTGAATGTCGACGAGTGGCGTGCAGAGCTGCCGCTCATCGACGAATGGTTCGACAAGATCGGTGCTTCGCTACCGACGTCCATGCGCGACGAGTTCGACGCGCTGAAGCTGCGGCTCGACGTCTGAACCGGGCACCGCGGCCCTGAAGGAGGACCGTGGAACGCCCAGGTATGGCAAAGGCACTGCAGGCTCGGCTCACCGAGTCGCTGACGGAGCAGATCGACCAGCGCAGCACGGAGCTCATGAACGAGCTCCGTGCCATGCGCGAGGAACTGCGTGAGACGCGCGCCGAGCTCAAGGACGCATTGCGCATGTTCGAGATCCGCATGCGTCGTGACACGGTGTTCGCCGGCGAGGTGCGCGCGGCTCGCGAGGCCGAGGAGTTCGCCGCGGCTCATCTGGCCGAGGCGCACCAGTTCCCGAACCCCGACGAGACGATCAAGTTCGCCACCGAGTCGGTGTCGATCGACGGCACAGTCGTCGACGTCGGTGTGACCACCGGCAAGCCGCTTGCGCGCATCGTCGCGCTGCTGCGCGATCGCGAGGTCTACGGCTTCGGCATGAGTGCAGGGCTGCCTGAGGACTGGCGTCCCGGCTTCCCGGCCGGCTCACTCGCGCAGGACGGTCTGCCCGAGGTACGCGGCGCGACGATCGTCGACGGGCCGTTCGGCGAGACGTTGCCGAAGTTCGTCGCCGAACACCCCGAACCGATCGCGCTGCTGCATCTCGACACCAGCATCTACAGCTCGTCCGTGCAGACTCTGGAGATCCTCGACGAGCGGATCGTGACCGGCACCGTGATCCTGCTGGACGAGTACTTCAACTACCCCGGTTGGCAACACCACGAGTACAAGGCGTGGAACGACTACGTCGAGCGCTCCGGGGTGAAGTTCAGCTACAAGGGCTACACCTTCGACAACGAACAGGTCGTCGTCACGATCGAGCGGTGAAGGCGGACGCATCAGATATAGCGCGACTCTTCACGATCCACCCACGGATCCCAGCCCCTTCCAGCGCCCTGCTGGATCGTGAGAGACAACAGCAAATGGCGCAGCGAAGACGAGTCGCGCGGTAGTCGAGTTTGCGTTGTTCGGTCCGGGCCGAACGTAGTGAGGGGCCGGGTAGTCCTCGCTGGTACCTGCGGCACGCTGGAAGACGCGCTTCAGCACCAGGTGAGTTGGGGTGAGTCGTGCATGCGGTTGCGGCGTGGTCGCTGTTTCGGGTCGATCCAGGCGGGCGGGACCCAGTGGGGTAGGTCGTCGAGCATGATCGATTGCCAGCCCATTTGTTCGAACAGGGCGTGGTTGGCGGTGCAGACGAGGGTGCCGTCATCGACGCACGTGCGTTTGGTCTTCGCGTAGTCGGTGACGTGGTGAGCTTGCGTCCACGCCAAGGGCGCATCACACCCGGGATATGAGCAGCCTTTGTCTCGGGCGAACATGGCTAGTCGTTGTTGTTCGGTGAACAACCTTTGCTGATCCGAATACGCCGTGATCGCCTTCGTCTTCGACAGCAGGACCAGGATGGCTTTGGCTTTCGGGTCCAGCCACCGGTCGGCGACTGCGACCGGGATCGTGTAGCCGTGCGACGTCTGGGCGATGCCGGTGCCGTTCGCGAACTCGTCGACGGTCGCGGTCAGGACCAGCGTGGTGGCGCAGCCGTTGGCGGTGGGCAGGTCGCCTGAGGCGTAGAGCAGTTTCAGCGCTGTCAGTAGCGCGTCGTGACGGCGCTGGCCGGGGGTGCGCGGATCGCGCTCGCCGTCCGGGTCGGTGTGCGGCTTGCCCAGGGTGTCGAGCAGGGTCTCGACGTATTCGGCGGCCTCACAGGTCAGTTCGCCGGCAATCGAGGCGCGGAGCCGTCCGAGCGGCGGTGCAGGGTCAGGGTGCGGCGCCGGTGTGCGGTTTCGATGTCACGAAACGCGCCGTCGTGATCGACGCGGGCGTAGAGGCCGTTCGCGAACCGGGCCAGCAGGTCGGGATCGTGCTCGGCAGCGAACTGCAGCAGCGCGGTCTCGTACAAGGGTGCTGACTGGTCGGCGAGCAGGTCGTCGATCTTGTCGGTCATCTTCACGATCGTGGCGGCGGCGCGGGTCGAGATCGAGCCCGGCGGCCAGCGCCGCGGCGGTTTGCGGGTGGGCTGCCTCGACCGGTTCTCCGATCAACGTGCGCCGCGGCATGACCGCCAGCGCCAGCCGCACCCGCCCGGCCGCATCACCCGCGCCGATCTTCAACGCGTCACGCAACAGCACGGTGGTGTTCTTCGCGCCGAGGTCATAGGCGAGCCGCTCGGTCTCGATCTGCGCGATCAGCGCGAGCTCTTCGACGTCCAGCATTTGCTTGTACCGCTGGATTTCGCGCAGCCGATCCAACACTGCGGTGCCGGTCATCTGCGAGCTGCTCACGTGTTCGATAATACTCCTTCCGAGGAAGGAACGGTAGGGGTGTGGACAGAGAATCCGCACAAATATATGAGGATTCGCCGTCAGCGAAAGTCCCTGACCACACGCTCGGCTCGCGCTAACGTGCCCTCATGGGCAACGTCGTTCCGCTGCGGCGAAAAGCGCCGCGCGACCTCGAACCGCTGTGGCGCGAGGCGCTGGGTGAGCAACTCCGCGTCGAGCGGCACGAGCGAGGCGAGCGGATCGCCGACGTCGCGCATCGGGCCGGCGTCTCGCCGCAGTACCTGTCCGAAGTCGAACGCGGTTGCAAGGATGCGTCCTCGGAGATGCTGTCGGCTGTGTGCGGCGCACTCGGCCTGTCGGTGCTGCAGGTCGCTCGCCGGGCCTCGGCGCACCTGAGTCCGCGCGCACGCGGCCCGGTCTGCCTGGCCGCCTAGTCTTCGCTGCGGCGGGTGAGCACGGAGTCGACGACACCGTACTGCTTGGCTGCCAACGGCGTCAGGATCAAGTCGCGTTCGGTGTCCTCGCGTACCTGGGCCGGCGTGCGTCCGGTGTGTACGGCCAGAATCTCCTCGAGCATGGTGCGGACCCGTTCGACTTCGTCGGCTTCCAGGATGAGATCCGGGATCGCGCCGCGCCCCTCGGCGGCCGGCGCATGGATCACGACCCGTCCGTGCGGCAGGATCTGCCGCTTCCCGGGCGCTCCGCCCGCGAGCAAGACCGCGGCGGTCGCGGCGGCCTCGCCGACGCAGGTGGTCTCGACATCGCACTGGATGTACTGCATCGCGTCGTAGACCGCGAGCGTCGCGGGAATCGATCCGCCGGAGGAGTTGATGTAGAGGTTGATCGGCAGCTCGGAGCTCTCGGATTCCAGATGGATCAACTGGGCGATGATCGCGTTGGCCACGCCGTCGTCGATACCAGTGCCCAGGTAGATCACCCGCTCTGCGAGCAGCCGGCTGTAGATGTCGACCGTGCGCTCGCCCTGGTTCGTCCGCGTGGTGACGTACGGGATCGTGTAGCTGCTCATCGGTGCCCACCCAGCCCGATCGGACGAAGCGGTCCGGGCAGCACGTCCTCGGCGGATTCGACGATGTGGTCGACGAACCCGTAGTCGCAAGCCTCCTCGGCGGTGAACCATCTGTCCCTGCGCGAGTCGCGTTCGATCGTTGCGACGTCCTGTCCGGTGTCCTCGGCGATGAGGGCGATGACGGTGTCACGTGTGCGCCTCAGGTCATCGGCCTGGATGGCGATGTCCTGCGCCGTCCCGCCGATCCCGGACGAGCCCTGGTGCAGCAAGACCTTCGAGCGCGCGAGGATGTAGCGCTTGCCCCGCGTTCCTGCGCTGAGCAGGAATTGTCCTGCGCTGTAGGCCATCCCGAGGTTCACGGTGATGACGTCGTTCGGGATTGCACGCATGCAGTCGCGGATGGCCAACATCCCGGGTACCGAGCCGCCGGGGGAGTTGATCAGCAACCGGATGTCGGCGTCGGGGTTCTCGGCGGCGAGAAGAAGCAGACCAGAACACAGCCGGTTGCTGTTCCAGTGCTCGAGCGGCTCACCTAGCAGCAGGGTGCGGCGGTCGAAGAGTCGGCGATAGATCGCCTCGTCCAATTCTCGACCAGGAACCGTGGAAGTCTCTGTCATGACTGCACTGTGGCCGGGCCGGACGGCCGGTGTCTCGTGTCGCTGCTCAGAGCAGCGTCAGTGGTCAGCGCCCGACGGTCAGGCGGGCCATCGACGACTTCAAACGCGCAATGAGCTCGTCGTCGTCGAACCCGATGGGACGCACGTGCCGAGCCGGCGGCGCAACGGTGACCCGCTGTTGCACGGCGGCGACCGAGAACGGCGCATCGGGGAGTTCATCGAGGATCTCGGCGCCAGCCAGGTCGTACCCGTGCAGTTCGCGCACCCGATGGCCGAACGCCATGGCCAACGGTTCGCGCAAGGCGATGCGCGTGCGAAGCACGTGCACGCCGGCCGAACGCAGCTCGTTCTCGGCAGTCGCGACCGACCGCGTGCGCCGCGTTCGCGTGAGCAGCACCGCGACCTGCTTGCCACCGCGCGACGCTGCTTCGACGGCGACCTGCACCTGCGACAGATCCAGCGAGCTCGGCGACGTCGGGACGAGGACGAGGTCGGCGACGTCGATCGCCGCCGACATGATTTCGAAATCGGCCGGCGGAGTGTCGATGACGATCGTCGGCGTCGGCGGCAGCGCGAGCTTCGGAGTCGGCTGGGACAGCACCGGCACAGCGAGCGGGCTGCCGGCTGCCGCGGCCCGGCGCGCCCACTCGGTCGCGGATGCTTGTGGGTCGGCATCGATGATCGTGCACGCGCGGCGCGTTGCTGCAGCGAGGGCATGTGCGAGGAAAACGGCAGTGGTGGTTTTGCCAACGCCGCCCTTGCGATTGGCGACGGTGACGATCATCACCGCAGCTTAGTTGCCGCGGAAGGTTCTTCGGCGCGACGCGCGGACGGCGTCAGGGTCACGCGCGTGAACAAAGCCAGAACAGCGTCAACGCGGCGACGCTGTTCGAGTCGCGGAACTCGCCGGCGCGCAACATCTGCTCCAACTCGGCGACGCTGACATGGGCGTGCACCATGTCAGCCTCCGACGCCTCACGCTGCGGCGCGCCGTCGTGCAACCCGGTCGCCAGGAAGACGTCGAACGCGTTGGTGGCCAGGCCGGGCGACGCGTCGAGGCGGCCGAGGAGCTCCAGCGAGTCGGCGCGCAGCCCGGTCTCTTCACTCAACTCGGTCGCGGCCAACTCGAGTGCCGTGCCGCCCTCGCGGCCCGGCGGCCAGCCGCCCTGCGGAAACTCCCATGACCGACGGCCCAGCGGGTAGCGGTACTGCTGCACGAGCCAGAAGCCGTCGCCGGTGTACGGCAGCACGACGGCGAAGTCGCGCTTGTCGACCACGCTGTACGTACCGCGGGTGCCGTCGGCGAAGCGCACCTCGTCCTGACGCAGCGACAGCCACGGCGTGCGGACCAGCTCGCGGCCACCCAGCCGCTCGACATCAGCCATCGGACGGCCGGCAGAGCAGGTGCGCCACGAGCGCTGTCCAGCCCGTCTGGTGGGTCGCGCCGAGCCCCTCGCCGGTGTCGCCGTCGAAGTACTCGCTGAAGGTCAGCTGCTCGCGCCACACCCGATCACCGGACGCTTCGATGCGCGCGCCATCGCATGGTCGGGTGCCGCCTGGTCCGAATCGGAACAGATCGCACAGCCGCGAGTCGATCAGGTCCGCTGCGCCGGAAAGCGTCATCGACTGTCCCGACCCGGTCGGCACGTCGATCGTGAAGCCGTCACCGAGGAAGCCGTGATACGTGCGCAAGGCATCGGCGAGCAAGGACGTTCACCGGGAACCAGACCGGTCCGCGCCAGTTCGAGTTGCCTCCGAACAAGCCCGTGCGCGATTCACCGGGCTCGTAGTCGATCGAGAGTTCCTGCCCTTCGATCTGCATGGTGTACGGCTCGCGGTAAGTCGCCGACAACGAGCGGATGCCATATGGCGAAAGGAACTCCTGCTCATCGAACATGCGCGACAACACCCTGCGCAGCCGGTCCGGATCGAGCAGGGCGAGCATGTGCTCGGCCGGTTCGTCACCAGCGCCACCATGCGACATCAATCCGTCCAGCAGTTCCGGACGCCGCCGTTGCAACCACCGCAGCCGCGCCGTGAAGTCGGCGAGCTCGTCAGGACGGCCCGATCGCGCGTGCGCAACCGCGAGCACCGGCAGCAATCCGACCATCGACCGCACCCGCACCGGCTCCGCATGCCCGTCCGGATGCAGCAGCACGTCGTAGAAGAAGCCGTCGTCGTCGTCCCACAGTGAGACGCCCTGCGAGCCGAACCGGCGCATCGCATGCGCGATCGCCAGGAAGTGCTCGAGGAACTTCGTCGCCGCCTCGTCCCAGGCGGGCACGCTGCGGGCGAGTTCCATCGCGATCGTCAGCAGGTTGAGGCAGAAGAACGCGACCCAGCTCGTCGCGTCCGACTCTTCGAGCCGCGTGCCGTCGGGCAACGCGGCCGACCGGTCGAACAGCCCGATGTTGTCCATGCCGAGGAAGCCGCCCTCGAACAGGTTCGACCCTTCGGCGTCCTTACGGTTGACCCACCAGCCGAAGTTCAACAGCAGCTTGGTGAAGACGCGGATGAGGAAGTCCGTGTCACGGGTCCCCGTCACCGCGGCGTCGACGAGATAGACCCGCCACGCGGCCCACGCGTGCACTGGCGGGTTCACATCGCCGAACGCCCATTCGTAGGCGGGCAGTTGGCCGTCCGGGTGCATCGCCCACTCGCGGCACATGAGCAGCAACTGCTCCTTGGCGAACGCGGGATCGATGTGCGCGAGCGCGATGCAGTGGAACGCGAGATCCCACGCCGCGAACCAGGGGTACTCCCAGTCGTCCGGCATGCAGATCACGTCGGCAAGGGCGAGGTGCTGCCACGACACGTTGCGGGCACCCGGTTCCGTGCGCGCAGGTGGCGGCGCCGGCTCGGCCGGGTCACCCTCGAGCCATTCGGCGACGGTGTAGCGGTACAGCTGCTTGCTCCACAGCAACCCGGCGAAGGCGCGCCGCGCGATCTGCGCGTCCTGCGGCGTGAGCCGTTCGGGCAACACCGAACGGTAGAAGTCGTCGGCCTCGCGGGCCCGGTCCACCCACGCCGCGTCGAAGCCCGATCCGAACGCGTGCTCGCCCAGGTTGCCCGCGACCAGCCGTAGCCGGATCCGGACGGTCTGTCCGGGCGCCACCGCATCGAACCGGTACCAGAACGCCGCCTTCGTGCCGACGCCGTTCGGGTTCACCGCGGACTCGTCGCCGTGCACGACCCGCGAGTCGATGCCGTCCTTCGTGTACGTCGTCGGGTTCGCGTCGACACCGAACAGTGCTGCAACGTTGGTCTCGTTGTCGCACACGAGGACGTCCGGCGTGCCTTCGGCGGTCAGCGAGTAGCGACCGAGGTAGACGTGATCGCATTCGACCGCCCGCTCGTCGGCACCGAGGCGTTCCGGCGCATCGATGCGGCGCAGCTGCGGAGTGCGGTCGTCACGTCCCCACACCCAGGTGTTGCGGAACCACACCTGCGGCAGCAGGTGCAGCGGCGCCGGGTCCGGTCCGTGATTGGTCGCCTCGACCGTCATCAGGACGTCGTCGGGCGCAGCCTTCGCGTAACTCACCGTCACGTCGAAGAACCGGTTGTCGTCGAGCACACCGGTGTCGGCCAGTTCGTACTCGCGATCATCGCGTCCGCGCGCCGCGTTCTCACTACGCAACTGCGCGTACGGGAACTCCGCCTGCGGATACCGATAGCGCCACTTCACCCACGAGTGCGAGGGCGTGCCGTCCATCGCCCACCAGTACTCCTTGATGTCCTCGCCGTGGTTGCCCTCGCCGTTGGTCAACCCGAAGAGCCGTTCCTTCAGGATCGGGTCGCGCCCGTTCCACATAGCGACGGAGATGTTCAGGAACCCGTATCGATCGCAGAATCCGCCCAGCCCGTCCTCACCCCAGCGGTACGCCCGGCGATGAGCATGCTCGAACGGCAGGTACGTCCACGCGTCACCGTCGGCCGAATAGTCCTCTCGGACGGTGCCCCACTGCCGTCCCGACAGGTACGGCCCCCACAATCTCCAGGGGCTCGTCGAATCGGGTGACTCGGCCAGGCGGGCATGCTCGGGCGTCGGCGGCGTCGACTGTGCTTCGGCGGTGTGTCGCGGGACCACTCCGCAGACGCTACGCGGACAGGTAAATCGCTTGGCATCGGCGCGTAACGTCATCTGACCGTGGCGCCCGATGCCGTACTGACCCGCGAACAACACCACCTCGACCTGGCCCGACGCTGCCTGCTGGCGATGCAGGACTCGGCCGACCGCATCGCCGATTACGGCGTTGACGAACTCGCCAGTTACGGCCTCGGTCGCATGCGCACCGAGCGCCTGAAGGCCCTGTCCGCCGACCCGGACGCACCGCCGTTCTTCGGCCGCACCGACCGCGACCTACCCGACGCCGAGTCCTTCCACATCGGCCGGCGGCACGTGCGCGACGAATACGGCGACCCGGTGGTCATCGACTGGCGAGCACCCATCTCGCGCGCGTTCTATCGAGCCACGCCCGCCGACCGCATGGGCGTCACCCTCCGGCGCCGGTTCGGCTTCCACAACGGCGCGCTGTCGTCCTTCGAGGACGAGCACCTCGACCGCGGCGAGGCGCTCGGGCTCGCTTCCGACCTGCTGCGGGAAGAGATCGAGCGCCCGCGCGTCGGCCCGATGCGCGACATCGTCGCGACCATCCAGCCCGACCAGGACGATCTCGTGCGCGCCGACCTCGACACGTCGCTGTGCATCCAGGGTGCGCCCGGCACCGGCAAGACCGCGGTCGGGCTGCACCGGGCCGCCTACCTGCTCTACACCTATCCCGACCGCCTGCGGCGCTCCGGCGTGCTGGTCGTCGGGCCGAACGCCGCGTTCCTGCACTACATCGCTCAAGTGCTCCCGTCCCTCGGCGAAGGTGGGATCGAGCAGGCAACCGTCGCCGAGCTCGTCGGCGTCGAGCCGCGCGGCGACGAGCCGGCCGACCTCGCGACGCTCAAGGGCGATGCGCGCATGGCGGACGTGCTGCGCCGCGCCGTCCTCTCCCACGTCCGCAAGCCCACCGACGACGTGTTGGTCATCATCGGCACCCGGCGCTACCGCGTGGGTGCCCACCACCTGCGCCGCTACGTCGACGACGCGCGGCGCGCCCTCGGTGACGGTCTGCGCTGGTCGATGGCTCGCGACCGGCTGCGCATGCAGGTGGCCGAGGACGTGCGCCGCCAGCGCGAGGACGTCGGTGGTGCACCAACCGACGCCGAGACAGCCAAGATGTCACGCACGCCTGCGGTGAAGGAATTCGTCGACGAGGTGTGGCCGGCGTTGACCGCACCCGCCCTGCTCATGCGCTTGTACGACGATCCGGAGTTTCTGCGGCGCTGCGCGCCGTCCCTCACCGTGGACGAGCGGGCCGCCCTCTACCGCAAGGGTCGTGCGGCCGTGCGGACGGTGCGCTGGACGACGGCCGACACGGTGCTGCTCGACGAGCTCAGCGGAATGATCGACGGCGCCTCGACCTACGTCCACGTCGTGGTCGACGAGGCGCAGGACCTCTCACCGATGCAGTGCCGCGCCGTTGCCCGGCGGTGCCCGCTCGGATCGGTCACGGTGCTCGGCGACCTGGCGCAGGCGACGACGCCGTGGGCGCCCGGCGACTGGGCCGTGACCCTGACCCACCTCGGCCACGACTCGGCGGCGGTGCGTCCCCTCACCGCCGGATACCGCGTGCCGGGCGAGGTGATCGACCTGGCCAACCGGTTGCTGCCCCACATCGCGCTCGGTGTCCCGCCGGGTACCGCAGTCCGCGCCGGCGAGTCAGCGCTGCAGTTCGCGCCCGCGTCGACGCTGACGGCGGCAGTCGCCGAGTTGCTCGACATCGACGGGTCGATCGGCGTGATCGTTCCCGACGTGCGCGCAGAAGCCGTCCTCGCCGAACTACAGGCCGCGAGGATCGATGCCGCCGCACTCGAGTCGGAGTCCGACCCGCGAATCGCGGTCGTGCCGGCGTCCGCGGCGAAGGGACTCGAGTTCGACTCGGTCGTGCTGCTCGAGCCCGCCGAGATCGTCGAAGGCGAACCGACCCGGGCGGCGGGGCTGCGCCGCCTCTACGTTGTGCTCACCCGCGCGGTGTCGCACCTACGCGTGCTGCACGATCAGCCCTTGCCTGCCGAACTGGCGTGATCCTCGCATGTGATCGGGAGTTGGTCGTCGCGGCGATATGGTAGGAACCCCTGGGTTTCTCGCTAGGTGCGTCACCCCTGTACCAAACCGAGGAACACTGGTGACACTGCCGACCCCGTGCCCGCACGTGGCAACCCCACGACACGGCCCGAGCCGAGGAGTTCCATGTCCGAACACGTCCATGCCGTACATCCGGAACCAGACATGGTGCAGCTGCTCACGCCGGAGGGTCAGCGCGTCGAGCATCCGGACTACGCACTCGACATCACCGACGACGAGATCGCCTCGCTCTATCGCGACCTCGTTCTCGTCCGCCGCATCGACACCGAGGCGATCGCGCTGCAGCGTCAGGGCGAACTCGGCCTGTGGGCCAGCCTGCTCGGTCAGGAAGCCGCGCAGATCGGCGCCGGCCGGGCGCTGAAGAAGCAGGACATGTCGTTCCCGACCTATCGCGAGCACGGCGTTGCCTGGTGCCGCGACGTCGATCCGCTGACGCTGCTGGGTCTCTACCGCGGCACGAACCTCGGCGGCTGGGATCCCAAGGCCAACAACTTCAACCTGTACACCATCGTGATCGGCGCGCAGACGCTGCACGCGACCGGTTACGCGATGGGCGTCGTCCGCGACGGCGCAGTCGGGACGGGCGACCCCGACCGCGACACCGCGGTGCTGGCGTTCTTCGGTGACGGCGCATCGAGCCAGGGCGACGTCAACGAGTCGTTCGTCTGGTCGGCCGCCGGCAACCTGCCGATCGTGTTCTTCTGCCAGAACAACCAGTGGGCGATCAGCGAGCCGGTCGAGCGCCAGAGCCGGGTTCCGCTCTACCAGCGTTCGGCCGGCTTCGGCTTTCCGGGCGTGCGAGTCGACGGCAACGACGTGCTCGGGTGCCTTGCGGTCACGCGCAAGGCGTTGGACGACGCGCGCAGCGCGCAGGGCCCGACGTTCATCGAGGCATACACGTACCGGATGAACCCGCACACGACCAACGACGACCCACGTCGCTACCGGCTCGGCAGCGAAGCCGAGACGTGGAAGCTGAAGGACCCGATCGAGCGCGTCCGCGCGTACCTCACCCGCGAGGCGCGGATCGAGCCGTCGTTCTTCGACGACGTCGATGCCGAGGCGAAGGCATTGGCCGAGCACGTCCGCAAGGGCTGTCGCGAGCTGATCGACCCGACCCCGCAGTCGTTGTTCGACAACGTCCACGTGACGATGCCCGACGATCTCCGCGCCCAGCGCGACGAGTTCACGGAATTTGTGTCTGCTCTGGACGAGAGTGGCACGCGATGAGCGCTCGCGCGAAGAGACCAGTCATCTATGCGGCGAAGCCGCAATCGTGCTCGACGATCCACCCGAGCGCAGCGAGCGGTGGAGAGGAGACACGAGGATGACTGCAGCAAGCATGGCCAAAGCGTTGAATGACGGGTTGCGCAAGGCGATGGAGGACGACCCCAAGGTCGTCATCATGGGCGAGGACGTCGGCAAGCTCGGCGGCGTCTTCCGCATCACCGACGGGCTGCAGAAGGACTTCGGCGAGGACCGCGTCATCGACACCCCGCTGGCCGAGTCGGGCATCATCGGCACTGCGGTCGGGCTCGCGATCCGCGGCTACCGGCCGGTGTGCGAGATCCAGTTCGACGGGTTCGTCTTCCCCGGCTTCGACCAGATCGTCAGCCAGGTCGCCAAGTTCCACAACCGCTCGGCCGGCCTGGTGAAGATGCCGATCACGATCCGCATCCCGTTCGGCGGCGGCATCGGCGCGGTTGAACACCACAGCGAGTCGCCAGAGACCTACTTCGCGCACACGGCCGGTCTGAAGGTCGTCACCTGCTCGAACCCGTCCGACTCGTTCTGGATGATCCAGCAGGCCATCGCCGACGACGACCCGGTGATCTTCTTCGAGCCGAAGCGGCTCTACCACGCGGCGAAGGCCGAGATCGCCGAGACGCCGATCCCGCTCTACAGCGCGCGCACCGTTCGTCCCGGCAAGGACGTCACGGTCGTCAGCTACGGCCCGACGGTGTCGACGTCGCTCGCTGCCGCCGAGGCGGCCACCGAGGACGGTCTTGAACTCGAAGTGATCGACCTGCGCTCGGTGTCACCGCTCGACATGCCCACGGTCGTCGAATCGGTCAAGCGCACCGGACGGTTGATCGTGGTGCACGAGGCACCGCACAGCTTCGGCGTGGGTGCCGAGGTCGCCGCGCGGGTGATGGAAGAGGCGTTCTACTCCCTCGAGGCGCCGGTGCTACGCGTCGCGGGGTACGACACCCCGTACCCCCCGAGCCGCCTCGAGCACGAATGGCTGCCCAACCTCGACCGCGTGCTCGACACCGTCGACAAGATCATGGAGTACTGACCAGTCATGCCCGTCCAGCAGTTCAAGCTTCCGGACCTCGGTGAAGGTCTGACCGAGGGCGACATCCTCAAATGGACGGTCGCCGTCGGCGACACCGTCGACGTGAACGACACGATCGCCGAGGTCGAGACCGTCAAGGCAGCAGTCGAGCTGCCTTCGCCGTACGCCGGTACGGTTACGGCGCTGCTCGCCGACGAGGGGACGACAGTCCCGGTCGGGACGCCGATCATCTCGATCGACACCGGTTCCGACACCGCAACCGAGAACGCCGCCGCCGGTGAGGACATGGTGCCCACAGTGCCCGGCGAGGCCGGCACCGAGGAGAAGCAGCTGACGCTGGTGGGTTACGGCCCGCGCGAAGAGACGGGACGCCGCCGCCGTCGTCGTCCGGCGAATGGCTCGATCGCACCTGGGAGCACCGAGGGCGCCCAGGTCTCGTTCAACCTGCCGCCCGCGCCGGCCGGCCCCGAGCCGGCGGTGGTCGAGGAGCCTGTTGCCGGGCCGCGGCACGCACGGGCACTCGCCAAGCCGCCCGTCCGCAAGCTCGCAAAGTCGCTCGGGGTCGACCTGGCCACCGTCGAGCCGACCGGCCCGAACAGCACGGTCTCGCGTGAGGACGTCCAGGCGGCCGCACAGTGGTCAGTTTCGGGCGCAGTGGTCAGTCACAACTGACCACTGCGGCTCGAACTAACCACACTGGCGACGGCGAGACCCGAATCCCGATCAAGGGGGTGCGCAAGCACACCGCCGCGGCAATGGTGTCGAGCGCGTTCACTGCGCCGCACGTCACCGAGTTCATCACGTGCGACGTCACCGCGATGATGGAGCTGCGTGACCGGGTGGCCGCGCGACGCGAGTTCCGCGGTGTCAAGGTCAGCCCGCTGCTGTTCGTCGCGAAAGCCGTCATTCTCGCTGCCAAGAAGACGCCGGCGATCAACGCGACTTGGGACGAAGCCGCCGGCGAGATCGTGCTGAAGCACTACGTGAATCTCGGCATCGCAGCCGCGACCGAGCGCGGCCTGATCGTGCCGAACATCAAGGACGCCGATCAGCTGTCACTGCTCGAGTTGGCACAGGCGATCACCGCGCTCACCGATACGGCGCGCGCCGGCAAGACCTCGCCGGCTCAAATGAGCGGCGGATCGATCACGATCACGAATGTCGGTGTCTTCGGCGTCGACACCGGCACGCCCATCCTGAACCCGGGTGAGGCCGGGATCGTCGCCTTCGGTGCGATCAACCGGCGGCCGTGGGTGGTCGGTGCGGGCGACGACGAGCACATCGAGGCCCGCTGGGTCACGCAGCTCGCGGTCTCCTTCGACCACCGGCTGGTCGACGGCCAGCAGGGTTCGCAGTTCCTGGCCGACCTCGCGGCCATCCTCAGCGACCCCGGGCTTGCCCTGCTGTAAATATTCGGTGAAGGCGTGTGATCCGCAGCACGAGCGGGCATACCGCTTTGCTTTCTTCGGTTGTACCCAGCATTCTGGTTACGAAACGTCAGACCGAGAAAGGCAATGCCAATGTCCCGCAAGTACACGCTGGTCCGCAAGCTGACCCAGCGTCGCACCTCCCGTGAGTTCGAGCGCGCCCTGCGTAACGCGTCGCCGTCGATGGCTCAGGAGCTTCGTGCCATCGCGTCGCGCTCCCAGGTCGGCGGTCTCTGACCGACCCGCGCACCGTCAACAACGCCCGCCCGTCCGATGGACGAGGCGGGCGTCGTATTTTCGCCCTTTCCCGCCACCGCTCGCTTTGGGACGGTCGAACCGAGCACCAGCGGGGAAAAGCGGGCTACTCGGTGGGGATGCGGTCCGGCGGGAAGATCCGCTCGACGTTCTCGCGCGTGAGCCGCAGGAACACTGCGGACGCAGTCGCCGTGACCTCGCCGGCGATGCTGACCTCGGCGCCGACGAACACCTTGCGACCCTCGCGGCGATCGACCCAGGCGGACACCCGCAGCGGTGTCTCGAGAGGAGTCGGCGCCCGATAGCGCACCTCGAGCGACACGGTCATCGCCGCGTGACCGGCGACGAACACCGCGGTGCCCATCGCATGGTCGAACATCAGCGACAGCACGCCGCCGTGCACCAGCCCTGGGCCGCCCTCGTAGGCCGCGCCGAGCGTCACTTCGCCCGAGACACCCCGCTCGTCCGGCTCGAGATAGAGCTGCGGTCCGGTCGGGTGCGCCCGACCGCCGACGAGGCTGACCGGGTGGAACGGGCTGTCGTGCACCCACGCGCGGCGCGGCAGTTCGCGCAGCCGCGCGACCTGCTTCTCGAGGTCGGCCGCGACCACATCGAGATCGGCCGGCTCGGCGCCACTGCGCGCGACGAGGTCGGCGAGCTCGCGCACGGCAGCGGCAATGCGCTCGCGTGACTCGTCCGGCATGCGCGTCACCCTACGGAACAATGCAGAGTCACGATGCCTTCACGAGATGTGGCCCACGTCCGCGTCCGCGCACCCCAACTCGTCGCCGGAACCTGGTTCAACACGACCGGTCCGCTGACACTCGCCGACCTGCGCGGCCGTTGGGTGTTGCTCGACTTCTGGACGAGCTGCTGCGGCAACTGCCTGCACGTCATCGACGAGCTGCGCCCGCTCGAGGCGAAGTACCACGACGTGCTCACCGTCATCGGCGTCCACTCGCCGAAGTTCTCGCACGAGAAGGCGGACGCGACGGTCGAGGCGGCGGTCGAGCGGAACGAGATAGCGCATCCCGTGCTCAACGATCCGGACCTGCGGCTGTGGCGCCAGTACGCGGTCAAGGCGTGGCCGACGCTCGTGCTGATCGACCCCGACGGATACGTCGTTGCACAGGCAGCCGGCGAGGGACAGGTGAGCGCTCTCGACATGACGATCGCCGACCTGACACCCAACTACACCTTGCGGCACGGCGACGAGCCGTACACGCCGCCGGCGCCCGCGCCGAGCACTTTGCGCTTCCCGGCAAAGGCGATTCGCCTTCAGTCAGGGAACCTGATGGTCGCCGATGCGGGCCATCATCAGCTGGTCGAGCTCGACGGCGACATCGTTGTTCGCCGCATCGGTGACGGCACGCGCGGCCGCACCGACGACCCTCTGAGTTTCGCCGAACCCAACGGGCTTGCAGAGTTCGACGGCGACGTGTTCGTCGCCGACACCGCGAACCACCTGCTGCGCCGCATTCACCTCACCGACGGATCGGTCGCACACACCATCGACCTCGCGCACGAGTTGCGCGATGCGCGCACGATCACCGGAGCGATCCCCGCGGTGCTCTCGCCATGGGACGTCGTGTGGTGGCCCGCGCTCGGAAAGCTGGTCGTCGCCGCGGCCGGGGTGCACCTGTTGCTCGCGGTCGACCCGGCTACCGGAGCCACCGAAGTGCTCGCCGGCACGACCGTCGAGGGACTGCGTGACGGGCCGGCGCGCGACGCGTGGCTGGCCCAGCCGTCCGGGCTCGCCGTCGACGGCGACCGGGTGTGGTTCGTCGACTCCGAGACCTCGGCGCTGCGCTATCTGACGCTCGACGCCACGGTGCACACCGTCATCGGCGAGGGCCTGTTCGACTTCGGCCACGTCGACGGGCCGGCGACGGCCGCCCGGCTGCAGCACCCGCTCGCGGTGACGCTGCTCGCCGACGGCTCGCTGGCGATCCTCGACACCTACAACGGTGCAGTGCGCCGCTACGACCCGCACACCGACGAAGTCACCACGCTGGCCGCGGAGCTGAACGAGCCGTCCGGTGCGGTGCTCGTCGACGGTGAGCTGGTCGTCGTCGAATCGGCTGCGCATCGTCTGATCCGTCCCGTCCCCACCACTGAACTCATCACCGGGGCGCCGCAGCACAGCGCCCGGCCGACGTCCGCGGTGGCATCCGGAGCAGTGCGGCTCGACGTGCGCTTCGTGCCTGCGCCCGGACGCAAGCTGGACGAGCGGTACGGGCCGTCCACGCAGCTCACCGTGTCCGCGTCACCGCCGGAGCTGCTCGTGTCCGGCGCGGGTGAGGGCACCGAGCTGTCGCGCGACCTGGTGCTCGCCGACCACGGCACCGGTGTCCTGCAGGTCGTCGCGCAGGCCGCCTCGTGCGACGACGGCGCCGAGCACCCCGCCTGCTACCTGGCCCGCCAGGACTGGGGAGTGCCGATCGAGATCACGCGATCGGGCGAAGCCCGCGTCGAGTTGGTTCTTCTGGGCTGAGCGAGCGCACACAGCGCGTCACGATCCGCTGGTCCTTCAACGGGCCGGTCACGTCCCACAGCACACGCAACCGTGTGCGGGCGTGATCGATGCGGATCAATCCGCGATAGAGGTCCGCCCGGCACGGGTGCTCGACCAACTCTCCCGGCCGCCAGGCATGGAACGCACGTCCGTCGGTGAAGCGCACCTCCCACCCCTCGCCCATCGGGACGATGTGCAGCTCGCGGGTCACCTCGTAACGTCCGCCGCCCCACCTGAGCTCACCCAACTCGAGCCAGTGGACGGTCGACCCGACGAGGGTCAGCTCGAGCCATCCGCTGACCTGTCCGAAACCACCGGCGTGTCGGTCGACCAGGCGGCGCTCGAGCTGCCACACACCGAGCAGATCGGTCGGACGCGGTGCGGTCAGCAGCGCGGGCATGCTTGCGCCCCGGCAAGTACTTGCAGTCGGATGGGACCGAGCACCAGCCGTCCGTCGGTCAACGGCTCGCAACGCACCCCGCCACGGCCGCGCAGCAGAGCTCGCGTGCCGGGCGCGATCGTCACGTCGAGCCACGCGCACGGACTGGCCGGGCGGTGCACCCTGAGCTCGACGGCACCGAAGCCGGAGTCGAGCGCGATACTCGAGCCGACGAAGTCGTCGATCGCGACGCGGCGAAGCAGGATGTTGCGGCGCGTTTGAATAAGGTCGGCGCCGGCCGGCAGCGATTCGGCCGCGATGATCGTGACCGATGCGAGTCGGTGTGCGCGCTTGCCGAAGTACCGGTCGCCGACGACGCCCAGCCCTGCACGGATGTCGATCGAGTCGACGAGTTCGCCGTCTGGCGCGGGCAGCGGCCCGTCCGAGGGCCGGCCCACGTACCGGCTCACCGGGGACGCGAGGAGCTGCACGATCTCCACGCCAGTCACCCTAGGACCGTACGTGGCGTCACTGCAGGATTGACTCGGCGACCTTCTTCGGGACGCACATCGCCCACGCGTCGATGACCAGCTCGCGCAACTCTTCGAAGTCGAGAGCGCCCAGCCGCGCCCGCACCCAGTTGTAGCGCTCGTCGCAGGCCAGCGGCATCAGGAACTTGTCGGGGTCATTGGCGACCAGCGCTTCTCGCTCGAGCTTCGGGAACGCGAAGCCCATCAAGGTCTCGTCGCGCGACAGCGACACGAAGACCAACCGACCGACGCGAAACTTGATCCGATCAGCCACGACTGCCTCGTAGGCGCGCGGCAGGCCCGAAACGATTTCGCGGACGTCGGCGATGCTCACCACAGCCTGCAGCCTTCAACAGGGCACCGACAACGCGTGCGGGCTACGGTCGAAAAATGCCCAGCGACTTCGTTCTCAAGGCCATGAACACGACGCACCGCATCATGCTCGCCGTGACCGGCAACCGACTCGGCTCGAGCATTGCGGGGATGCCGTCGCTGGAGCTGACCACCACCGGACGCAAGAGCGGCCGGCCTCGCGCGGTCATGCTGACCTCACCGCTGCAGCAGGGTGACGCGTACGTAGTGGTGGCCTCACGCGGTGGCGACGACATCCACCCGGCGTGGTTCCTGAACCTGCGCGACAACCCGGCCGTCGAGGTCAAGCTCGTGGGGAAGCCGAAGCAAAAGATGCACGCGCGCATCGCAACCGCCGACGAGCGCGCCGAGATGTGGCCGAAGATCACCGGCAAGTACCGCAATTACGCCGGCTATCAGAAGAAGACCGACCGCGAGATTCCACTCGTTCTTCTCGAACCGTGACGAGCCGACCCGCTGTCGCCCAGGCATAGGGAAACGCCCGATTCATCGATGGGGCCTGCCGACCTAGCGTCGCAGTGTGATCAACTCGCAGCTACAACCAGCGGCGGCAACGGCAGCGCGACTTCTGTGGCCGATCATTGCGGTTGCCATCGCCGCAACGTTGTCGGGCGCTCCGCCGGCTGTCGCTGCCACGGCGCCGACAACGCTGTACGTCGCACAGGACGGCGCCGACTCGAACAGGTGCGTCACGAAGGCCGAACCTTGTCGCACGATCAGCCACGCGATCACACTCGCCGCCGCGGGCGGTTCCACCATCCACGTCGCCAAGGGCGGCTATCCGGCGATCGGCTCACCCGGCAGCAAGCACGTCACCGTGATCGGGGTCGGCACCGACTTCAACACCGGCACGGTGGTGTCGCCGTCGAACGACATCGACGCGACGCTCGACAACGCGAACGGCGTCCTCACCCTCAAGTCGATGGCCCTGGTCAGCTCCTGGATCGGCATCCAGGTCGATCGCGGCACGCTGAACACCTCGAACGTCCGTTTCGCGCTGACCACCTGTCCGCTCTACATCAGCGGTGGACGGGTCACCCTGACCGATTCGGTGCTCGAAGGCAGCGGGTCGGCCGCGGAAGGCCCCAATGACTGCGCGCCGACGGCCGGCTCGCCCGTGGCGGTCACGCTCAACGGCGGCAGCCTGTCCCTCGTCGGGTCGAGCCTGATCGACACGAAGGGCGAACCCGGAATCGTCGTCAACGGCGGGACCTTCTCCGCTGACGGCTCCACGTTCTCCGACGACGCTTATCGATTCACCAACCCTGACCCTGCCCTGCGGGTGGTGGGCGGTGCGACGACGATCAAGCGTTCGCTGTTCACCAAGAACTACTCGGCGATCGAGTCTCCGGGCGGTGCCACGACGATCTCCGACAGCACCTTCTACGACGACGATGTGGCGCTGTCGGCGGCGGTTCCCGGCAGCCAGCAACTCGTGCTGCGCAGTACGTTCTTCGACGCCGAGGTGTTCGGCCCGACGCGGCTCGGCGCCGACGTGCTGGTCAACCACGGCGGCGATCCCGCATGCGACGAGCAGCCGGAGGACCTCGGCTACAACTACGGCACGCAGGGCGGATGCCAGTTCAACGCGCCGAGCAGTCACAACGGCGTCGCCACGATGAATCTCGACCCGGCCGGCCTCGCGGCCCGTGGCGGGCCGACCAAGACGCTCGCTCAGTTCGCGCCCAGCGCGTTGATCAACAAGATCCCGGTGGTTGCCACCTGGGGACCGGACCACAAGAAGCTCTGCCCTTCGGACACGACCGATCAGCGCGACGCTTCCCGTCCACAAGGTGCTCGGTGCGATGTCGGAGCGTTCGAGGCCGGGTCTTCGAACACGACTCTCACGGCGAGACCCAACCCGGCTGGGAAGGGTGCGACGGTGACGCTGCGCGCCAAGATCACCGCGAGCATGGGAACGTTCCACGATCCCGACAAGCCCGCCGGCAAGGTCATCTTCAAGCGCGGCACCACAACCCTGTGCAGCGGCAAGGTCATGACGGCGTCCGGCGTCGCGACGTGCACCACGACGCGGCTACCCGTCGGACGCGATGTCGTGCGCGCCGCGTTCACGTCGAGTTCGACCTTTCTCGGTAGCGCCGCCTCGAAGACGGTCACCATCAAAGGGCCGCGTGCGTTACGCGTCTCGCCGCAGGACCGGCCATAGCCAAGCACTCAGTAGCGTCAGGGTCATGACCTCGACGCGACCAGTCCGCATCGGACTCCAGCTGCAGCCCCAGCACGCCGACTACGCCACGATCCGCGACACCGTCCGCAAGGCGGAGGACATGGGTGTCGACGTGATCTTCAACTGGGATCACTTCTACCCGCTGTACGGCGACCCCGACGGCAAGCACTACGAGTGCTGGACGATGCTCGGCGCCTGGGCCGAGCAGACGAGCCGGGTCGAGATCGGCGCCCTCGTGACCTGCAACAGCTACCGCAATCCGGAACTGCTTGCCGACATGGCGCGCACCGTCGACAACATGAGCGACGGGCGGCTGATCTTCGGCATCGGCTCGGGCTGGTTCGAGCGCGACTACGACGAGTACGGCTACGAGTTCGGGACGGCCGGCGGCCGGCTCGACCAGCTCGCTGCCGACCTGCCGCGCGTCGAGAAGCGGTGGGCCAAGCTCAACCCGGCACCGACTCGCGACATCCCCGTCCTGATCGGCGGCGGCGGTGAGAAGAAGACGCTGCGGCTGGTGGCGCAGCACGCGCACATCTGGCACTCGTTCAGCGATCTGGAAACGCTGCGGCGCAAGACCGGGATCCTGCACCAGCACTGCGCCGACGTCGGCCGCGACCCGGGTGAGATCGAGCTGTCGGTCGGAACCCCGAAGGGCAACCCGGCCGAGGTCGGTCCGCCGTTGCTCGAGGCCGGCGCCACCCTGTTCACCGTCGGGCTGGACGGACCGGATTACGACGATCTCGCTCCGCTGAAGCCCTGGCTCGACTGGCGCGCGTCCCTCTGAGCTTGTATTCGGCGCTCTAGCGCGAACGGCAGAAAGGATTAGAGATGGCTCGCATCGCGTGGTTCTTCGACATCCCGGACGAGTCGAGCCTGCCCGATCGCATCCAGTCGCTGTTCGCGAAGGCACGCGAGCGGCTGGGGTTCTTGCCGAACGTGTTCGCCAACTACAGCGTGCGGCCCGAACGGTTCTCGGCGTGGTTCGCGCACTACCAGCAACTGCACGAGCCCACCGAGAACCTCAGCGCGGCAGATCGCGAGATGATCGCCGTCGTCGTCAGCGCATACAACCGCTGCACCTACTGCATCGTGTCGCACGGGCACGCACTGCGGGTCGCTCTCGGCGGCGACGAGGCCGGCGAGGTGCTCGCCGATCACATCGCCACCAACTGGCGCCACGCCGAGCTCGACGATCGGCAGCGTGCGATCTGCGATTACGCCGAGAAGCTCACCGCCACACCGCACAACATGAGCGAGGACGATCTCGAAACACTGTTTGCGACCGGCCTGAGCAAGGACGAGGTGTGGGACGTGGTCGAGATCGCAGCGATGTACAACTTCACCAACCGGATGGCGCTGGCAACCGGCCAGCAGCCCAATGTCGAGTACCACTACCGCGACCGCGGCCCGACCGACAAGGATTAGCCCTGTGGACGACAAGACGATTCTCGAGCACATCCACCAGCTCGTCGCCGAAGAGAAGCAGCTGCGCGCCGATCACCACGGCCTCAACTCGCAAGATCACCAGCGGCTGCAGCACCTCGAAGAGCAACTCGACCAGGCGTGGGACCTGCTGCGTCAGCGACGTGCGCGCGAAGACACCGGCGACGACCCTGACGTCGCGCAGGAGCGCTCGGTGAACGAGGTCGAGGGCTACCTGCAGTAACGCCTCACCCGTTGCGCGCTGCGGCATACAGCACGCTCGGCTCGACGGCACCGGCGAGCAGGCGCGCTCTGCTCGTCACCAGCACCGACATGAGCCCTGCGCTGTAGACGCGCCCAGAGCCCCATTTGCCCTTCACCGCAAGCATCTTGGGCCCGAACGTCCGCGTGATCACATCGGCGATCGGCGCCGTGGTCTGGTACGAGACCAGCTGCAACCAGTTGGCGCCTACGGCGTGGATGGTGTCGGTGGGCAGCACGCTGCTGGTGTGTGGCGTTGCATCGGGCGGCGGCGTGAAGGAGAAGTTGCGGTCCTGTGGCGGCCCGTAGGTGATGCTGGTGAACGCGACATCGATGGCCGGCTCGGTCTCGCCGCGGGCAAAAACCTGCACGCGCAGCGGAACCGCCTGCTTCCCGTCGATCTCGATGACGACCGATCCGATCAGCGACCGCGGCGAGGTCGGGACGACGTCGAGCTCGTAGGTCGGGCGCCCGGGCACGACCTGGTCGCCGCTGCGCAGCGTCGTCGACCGAGCGGCACTCGGGATCTCCAGGACCTCGTCGGCCAACTCGGGCGGGGTGAGCACCGCCGCGGGCCCAGCGCTGAGCGGGAGGCCGCTCTGCCCGGCCGCGACGACGTGTTTTTCGTAGGTTCGGCTCTCCGTATCCCACAGCACCATGTTCGTGCTGTTGCGAAACACGTCCTGCTCGTCGTCCTGGTTGAAGATCGCGACCCGTTGCTGCTGGTCGTTCGCGTACCAGGTCCGGATCGTGTGCGAGCCGTTGAGCAGTGAACCGCCGTAGAACAGTTCGCCTTCGAGCGCGCGGATCAATGCGCGCGGCAGGTCGAGATTGACCTTGGCGAGGATCGTTCCGGAGTAGCCGCCCAGATGCGGGGACCGCACTTCGGAGACAAGTTGCTCCGGCCCGGTCACCGACAGGGCCGAGTCGTCGTTGCGGAAGGCACCCGAGACGTAGCTGGTCACTGCGACGATCGCCGTGGCGACGACCACCGCGGACGCGAGCCAGCGCAACTCGGGATGCCTCGCAAGGATCCCCGGTGCCTTCACTGCGTCCACGATGCGAGCCTCGCACTGTGACCGGGCTGAGCCCTCACGCCTGCTGCTCATCCCTCAGGTGGCACCCTGAGGGCGGTCTCAAAAAGGAGAGTTCAGCCGTGCGACTTTTGATCGTCGAGGACGAAGCCAGGCTTGCATCTGCGTTGCAGCGCGGTCTGTCCAATGAGGGCTTCACCGTGGACACGGCGCACACCGGTCCGGACGGGTTGCACATGGCGCAGGAATCCGCCTATGACGCGGTGGTCCTGGACATCATGCTGCCGGGCCTGTCGGGCTATCGGATCATCGAGCACCTACGGGCGGCCGAGAACTGGGTGCCGATCCTCATGCTCACCGCCAAGGACGGCGAGTACGACGAGGCCGATGCACTCGACCTCGGTGCCGATGACTACCTCACCAAGCCGTTCTCGTTCGTCGTGCTGCTCGCCCGGCTGCGCGCGTTGTTGCGTCGCGGGGTGCAGCCGCGTCCGGCAGCACTCACCGTCGACGACCTCGTGCTCGACCCTGCAGCGCACACGGTCAAGCGGGGCGATACGCCGATCGACCTCACGCCGCGCGAGTTCTCACTCCTCGAGTTCTTGATGCGCCGCGCCGGGGACGCAGTCAGCAAGGCCGACATCTTGCACCACGTCTGGGACGCCAACTACGAGGGCGACGCCAACGTGGTCGAGGTCTACGTGGGTTACCTGCGGCGCAAGATCGACACACCGTTCGAGCGGCAGACCGTCCAGACGGTTCGCGGCGCGGGGTACCGACTCACCGCGGATCCCGCTGCGTCCTGACCAGAGCGCCTAGATTCTGATCCGTGTCGCGCTTGGGAGTACTGGCGTGGCCGGGCCGGTACTGGGCGCGGCAGTCGCTGCGTGCCCGACTGACTCTGCTCGCGACGGCGCTGTTCAGCATCGCCGTCGCGACCGGTGCGGTGCTCGTGATCGTCCTGCAGCGCTACGCCCTGCTGCGCGTCCTGGATGCTTCCGCGCGGAAGACAGCAGTGGCGGTGGCACATCAGTACAACGGTTTGCCTTCGACCACGGTTATCCCGACCACCGGTGTCACCGCGGTGCAGGTGCTCGACCCGTACAACAATGTGCTGGCGACCTCACCCGGGCCCGGCGTCGACCACACCAAGTCCTACCTGACCAGGGCGCAACTGGCAGACGCCCGCGCGGGTCAGCGGTTCGACGTGCTCGGCACGGGGGGTCCCGGTATCCAACTCCGCGTGCTCGCCCTGCGCGACAACAAATACACCGTTGTCGTCTACACCGACGTCTCACGCGTCGACGACAGCGTGCGCGTACTCACCAAGGCCGCGTTGATCGGCGCACCGATTGCCGTGTTGCTGCTCGGTTTGTCGATCTACTTCGTGACGACGCTGACGCTGCGCTCGGTTGCTGCGCTACGGCACGGTGCGGCCGACATCACCGCGGCGGGGTTGTCCGGGCAGCGTCTGCCGGTTCCCGGTGCGCAGGATGAGATCCAGCGGCTGGCCGTGACACTGAACCAGATGCTCGACCGGATCGAGGCGGCAACGGCCCGTCAGCGCACGTTCGTCGGCGATGCGGCGCATGAGCTGCGCTCGCCGCTCGCGTCCCTTCGCGTGCAGTTGGAGGTTTCACAGCGAATGGGCCCGAGCACCGACTGGCCCGAGCTCATCGACGATGTCCTCATCGACGTCAGCCGCCTCGACCGCCTCGTCGAGGACCTGCTGGCCCTGGCCCGGCTGGACGAGACGGGGGGCGCATCGGCGCGGCATGAGCAGATCGATCTCGGCGCACTCGTCGAGTCGATCACGCAGAACTACGAGCACGCGCGCGTGCCGGTCGAGTGTGCGGGGGCGCCCGACATCCTCGTGCTCGGCAGTCGCGACGCGCTGCACCGCGTCGTCGTCAACCTCGTCGACAACGCGGTGCGCTACGCACGCAGCGGCGTGCAAGTCGATGTCGACGCAGACGGTCCCTTCGCTCGGCTGACCATCACCGACGACGGTCCCGGCCTTCCCGAATCAGAACGCGAGCGCGTCTTCGACCGCTTCTACCGGGCCGAGACCTCGCGCTCACGCGATTCGGGCGGCACCGGCCTGGGTCTGCCGATCGTGCGCGATCTGTTGCGCGCCCACAAGGGCACGGTGCGGCTGGTCGCCCGTCCGGATGGTGCGGACGGCCTGCGCGCGCTCGTACTGCTGCCTCGCGAGGGCTGACCCGGACAACTGCTCAGCAGGGCGGCAGGCCGTTGGACGTCGTCGGCGTGGGCGTCGGTGTCGTGGTCACCGTGGTGGTGCTCGATGGGCCGACCGAGACCGAGGTGATCGGCGTCGCCGGCGGCGTCACCGGGTTCGAGTCGCACGTGGGCGGCGGCTGCACGTAGCGATAGACGGTCAGTGTGATCGACACGTCCGCCGGATAGGCGTTGCCCGGTGTCGGGCTCATCGACTTGACCGTGCCGTCCTTTGCCTGGTCCGAGGTGTTCACCATCTGGTTCGGACCGATGTTGGTGAATTGATCGCGGTTGAGTTCGTTGCGCGCTTCGTCGACCTTCATCTTCGTCACGTCAGGCAGCTTCGACTTGCCCGTCGAAACCCGCAGGATGACGTTCGACCCGACCTGTGCGGACGCGTTGTACTTCGGCTTCTGGATCGCCACTTGCCCGGCGGGCTGGTCGAAGGTGTTCACCGGCTTGCCCTGCACGGCCTGCAGCCCGACACCCTTCAACGACGCTGCCGCATCGGCGAACTTGAGCCCGACCACATAGGGGACGTTGACAACGTTCTTCTTGTAGACCGAATACAGCACGGTCGAGCCCTGGGCCACCTCGGCATTGGCCGGGATCGTCGAGCCGGCTTGGTCGGTGACCTTGCAGATCAGGCCTTCCTTCGTCGGCGTCGACTTGTCATCGCACGGACCCGCGGTCTGCGGTGACTCGGAGTTCGGGACGAGATAGACCACGCACGTGTTCGTCGCGCTGCAATTCGCCTTGTTGCCGAGCTGCTGGTTCGCCTTGGCCGGCGTCAGGCCGACGAGGTTCGGGACCGCGATCTTCTTGCCGCTGTCGCTGTTCGAGCCGAGCTTGTAGATGAAGAACGCGCCCGCGCCGATGACGAGCAGCAACGCGATGACGATCGCCGCCCAGATGATTGCGTTGCGGCGTTCACGCTCGTGATCAGCGGGGTCGGCGTCGCGGTGCGACAGCACGACCGGCGGCGGAGGGGTGCGCGCGATGAACTGCGTGCGCTCGGCATCGGTCATCACCGACTCGGCCGAGACAGGCTGGTTCGCGAGCGCTCGCTGCAGATCGCTGCGCATCTCGCCCGCACTCTGATAGCGGTTCTGCGGGTTCTTCGCGAGCGCCTTCATGACGATAGAGTCGAGCGTGCGCGGCAGGCCCGGCACGCGCGACGACGGCATTGACGGGTTCTCGCGCACGTGCTGATAGGCGACCGCGACGGGCGAATCGCCTTGGAACGGCGGTACTCCGGTGACGAGCTCGTAGAGCAGGCATCCGGTCGAGTAGACGTCCGAGCGCGCATCGACTGCCTCGCCGCGCGCCTGCTCGGGCGAGAGGTACTGCGCGGTGCCGATGACATTCGCGGTCTGCGTGACGGTCGCGGAGTTGTCGGCGAGTGCGCGCGCGATGCCGAAGTCCATGACCTTGACCGCACCCGATTGTGTGATCATCACGTTCGCGGGTTTGACGTCGCGGTGCACCAGACCTGCGCGGTGGCTGAAGTCGAGCGCCGCCGAGACGTCCGCGACGATCTCCATCGCGCGCCGCGGCGGCAGCCGGCCCTCGGTCTTCAAGATGTCGCGCAGCGTGCGTCCCTCGACGAACTCCATCACGATGTAGGGCTGCGTCGTCCCTTCAGCGCCGACGTCCTCGCCCGTGTCGTAGACCGACACGATGGACGGGTGGTTCAGCCCGGCAGCCGACTGAGCCTCGCGGCGAAACCGGTTGAGGAAGGACGGGTCGCGGGCGAGGTCGGCACGCAGCACCTTGATGGCGACGTCACGTCCGAGGCGCACATCGCGTCCGCGATGCACCTCGGCCATCCCGCCGTAACCGATGAGGTCGCCGAGTTCGTATCGGCCACCAACCAGACGGGGCTGCGTCATAACCTTCCTGTCCTCACTCGTACGGTCGTGTTGTTGTCAGTGTGGTGGGTGGCCCGGCGCGCCCGGCTCAGCCTCGCCGTCGGAACATCAGGTGTGACCGTGCAGGTAGGCCTCCATGACCGCCTTCGCCACGGGAGCCGCTGCCACGCCACCGGCCGACTCGTTGCCGTTCACGCCGCCGTTCTCGATGATCACCGCGACCGCGATTTTCGGGACACCGTTCACGCTGGCGAAGCCGATGAACCACGCGTCCGGCTGCTCCTGCTGACCGTTCTTGAGCGTGCGCCCGGTGTCGGCGGTGCCGGTCTTGCCGCCGACGACGACCCCTTGGATGTCGGTGATCGCCGCTTCCTGCCCGGTGCCGTAAGGCTTGGTGACAACGCCTTCCATCATCGTCTGCAGCGACTGGGCGTTGGAGGGGTCCATCGCCTGATCGATCTGCGTCGGCTGGGTCTTGGCGATCACGTCGAGATTCGGGGCGAGCTCGCGATCGACGAGATAGGGCTGCATCAGAGTGCCGTCGTTGGCGACCGCTCCGGCGATCATCGCGCCCTGCAACGGTGTCATCCGCACGTCCTGCTGCCCGAACGCGGTGCGCGCGAGAAAGCCCTTCGCGGTGAGGTCGGTCTGTGTCCCTACCGTTGACGACGCGACTGGTAGCGGCATCTGCAGCTGCGTCGAGGGATCGAAGCCGAACAGCTTGGCCTGATCGAGGATCTTCTGCCCGCCCAGCTGCTCGACGGCCAGCGCCGCAAACGTCGTGTTGCACGACTTCGCCAGCGAGTAGGCCATCGTCGCGAACTTCCCGTCGAAGCACGTCTCGCCGCCGAAGTTCTCGATGCAGTTGACGCTGCCGGCGGGACAGGACGAGGCCGTGCGTCCAGTCTCGGGGTAGTAGCCGTTCGGCGCGATCAGCTTCTGGTCGGGTGTGATGCCGTCCTTGAGCGCGGCCGCCGCAACGACGACCTTGAACGTCGACCCGGGCGGGTAGACCTGATTGAACGCGCGGTTGAGCATCGGCTGCGAAGGGTTCTTCGACAGCCGCGTGAAGTTGCGATCGATCGCGTTGACGTTGTGCAGGCTGAGCTGGCTCGGGTCGTAGGACGGTGAGCTCGCGGCCGCGAGGATGGCTCCGGTGCGCGGGTCGATTGCGACGACGGCCCCACGGCGGATTGTTCCGTTGCTGCCTTGCCGCAGGGTCGTGTACGCAGCGTTCTGCGACGCCTTGTCGAGCGTGAGCTCGACACTTCCGCCGCGCGGGTTGCGACCGGTGAGCAGATCGGTCAGGCGCGTGCCGAACAGCTTGGGGTCATCGCCCGACAGCACCGAATTCTCGGCCGACTCGATCCCGGTCGTGCCGAGGAAGGGGCTCGGGGTGGCGCTGAGTGAATAGAAGCCGGTCACCGGTGAGTAGACCGGTCCGTCCGGATAGACCCGCAGGTATTTCAACGTGTCGTTGGTTGCGCGCGAGTGGGCGACCGCGGTGCCGCCGACGGTGATGTCGCCGCGTGGGCTGGCGTACTCGTTGAGCAGCACACGGCTGTTCTGCGGGTTGTCGCGGTAGCTGTTGCCCTTCACGACCTGCACGTAGTTCAGGTTCACGAACAGCGCGAGCATGAGCACGGCCAACGCCGCAGCAACCTTGCGAATGGAACCGTTCACGAGCTGCCCACCGCCACCTGTTGTGCTTCGGGACGCGCGGGCGGGGTCGTCGGCGGACGCCGCGCCGCATCAGAGATGCGCAGCAGCAGCGCCAACAACACCCAACTGCCGATCAACGACGAACCGCCGTAGGACAGGAACGGTGTTGTCAGACCGGTCTCCGGAAGTAGTCGGGTGACGCCGGCGACGACCACGAACAGTTGCAGCGCGACGAGGAACGACAGGCCGGTCGCGAGCAACTTGCCGAACGCGTCGCGCACGGCGATCGCGGCGGCCAGGCCACGTCCGATGAAGATGGAATAGAGCACGAGCAGGGCGACCACTCCGAACAGTCCGATTTCCTCGCCGAATGACGACACGATGAAGTCGGTCGCGGGCAACGGGACGAGTTCGGGGTGCCCACTGCCCAGGCCCGCGCCGAAGATGCCACCGGTGCCGAGCCCGAACAGTGATTGCCGCAGTTGGTAGCCGTCGCCGTTGTGCTTGTGGTCGAACAGGTGCAACCACACGTCCACTCGGGTCTGCACTGTGCCGAACAGCTGGTAGGACACGTACGCGCCGAGCGCGAACAGCAGCACACCGATGATGACCCAGCTGACCCGTTCGGTCGTCACGTACAGAAGCACCACGAACAGGCCGAAGAACATCAGCGACGTACCGAGGTCGTGACCGCGCACAAGCACGCCGATGCACAGCAGCCACACGACGAGCAGCGGTCCGAAGTCGCGACCGCGAGGGAGGTCGAACCCGATGAAGCGTTTGCGAACCGTGAATCCGATCCGCCGGCCCGCGAGCGCGAGCACGTCGCGCTTGGCCACCAGGTAGGCGGCGCCGAAGATCGTGAGCAGGATCTTGGCGAACTCACCGGGCTGGATCGAGAACCCGGCCAGCCGGATCCAGATGCGCGCGCCGTTGACCTCGCTGAACCGCGCCGGCAACAGTGCTGGAAGCAGCAGGAACACGACACCGATCAACGCGAGCGTGTAGGCGTAGCGCTGCAGCGACCGGTGGTCGCGGATGAGCATGATCAGGCCGATGAACAGCGCCACCCCGATCGCCGTCCACAGCACCTGCGTCGGGGCAGAGTCGGAGTAGCTGTTACCGAGATTCTTGGCCTGCTGGGCCAGCCCGACATCGAGTCGGTGGATCATCACCAGGCCGAGACCGTTGAGCAGCACGGCGATCGGCAGGAGCAGCGGATCGGCGTAGGGCGCGAGCTTGCGGATCACCAGGTGCGTGATGACACCGATGACGATCGGCACTGCCGCGTAGGTGATCAGCCGGGTCGAGAACGTGCCACCCTGCGCAGCTTCGACCGCCGCTTCGGCGGCGACGACGATGAAGACCGCGAAGATGAGCAGCATCAACTCGGTGTTGCGTCGGGTGGGGATCTTCAGCGCCTGGGTTCCCGTTGCGGCCACGGCTATCGGCATCCAGAACTTGATGAGCCACTCGGCGTCGGGCTCGGCGATCCGCTGGTGGACGACCCCGGGGTGGGCGACGTGGACGGCGAACTGAGCGGCGGCGACTTCGTCGCCGAACTCACCACCGACCTGGCGCTCGAAGTCAGATGCGAAACGGCCGAGGACACCGTCCTGACGGGGTGCTTCGTGGGTATCGGGACCCGCGATGCGCTGATCACCGCTTTCGTGTGAGCAGAGCTGCGCGGCGGCCGCGGCGTGTTGTGTGCAGTCGTACGTGCCGGGCGCGAGGGCGACCTGGACCCTGACTTCGATGTCGACCTGGACGGCGACTTGGTGCCAACGCTGGACGTGGCGCTGGCAAGCGTCGATCCAGTGTTCGTCGTGGACACCGACGGTGACGCCGACGGCGAGACTGTCGGGTGGCAGGGCGGCTTGGTCTCGTTGTGCAGCCGCTGCACGATGCGGATCGCATCGGACTTGTTGTTCGCGGTGATGCCCGACTCGACCTGCTCGCGCCAGGCCGGGTTGAGGTCGGACAGCTTCAGGTCGGTGTTGCGGTAGACCTCGGAGAACTTGATCGGCCCGAACGATGCGTTGACACCCTGGTAGATGGCGACCTCGTTGCCTGCTCGGCCGACGTAGTACTGCGTCTGCGCCCACGCGTACGTCCCGCCGAGCGCGCCGAAGATCAGCACGAGGATGCCGAGAATGATCGCCGGCGTCTTCCAGCGTCCCTTGCGCTTGGTCGGCTCGACCTCGGTCGTCGGACGCGGCGGGCGGGCCATCGCGGCGGCGCGCTCTGCGGCGCTGTCGGTCGGCGACGCCTCAGCGGCCGCCGGATCGACGAATGCACCGTCGCGGACGGGGACGTCGTCGACGACGTCGCCGGGACGTGCATTCACGACGTCAGCGACGATGACGGTCACGTTGTCGGGGCCGCCGCCGCGCAGTGCCAGCTCGACGAGGCGGTCGGCGCACTCTTGCGGGTCGATTATGCGCAGCGCCTCGGCCATCGTCTCGGTCGAGACGACATCGGAGAGCCCGTCCGAGCAGAGCAGGTAACGGTCGCCGTCGTGCGCCTCACGGATGGACACGTCCGGCTCGACGTCGGCACCGCGCAGCGCGCGCAGGATCACTGATTTGCGCGGGTGATCCTTCGCCTCCTCCGGCGTCAGCTTGCCGGAGTCGACCAGGTACTGGACGTAGGTGTCGTCGTGGGTGATCTGGCTCAGCTCACCGTCGCGCAGCAGGTAGGCACGCGAGTCGCCGACATGCACCAGCGCGACGTGCGAGCCCGCGAAGCGCAGCGCGGTCAAGGTGGTGCCCATGCCGTCGAGGTCGGCGTTCTGTTCGACGGCGTCGGCGATGCGCTGGTTGGCCTCGAGGACGGCCTCACGAAGCGCGGCGATCAGGTCACCGGGCACGCGGTCGTCGTCGAGCGGCTCCATCGTCCCGATGACGATCTTGCTCGCGACCTCGCCCGCAGCGTGGCCGCCCATGCCGTCGGCGATCGCCAGCAACCGCGGACCGGCGTAGACGGAGTCCTCGTTGTTACCCCGGACCAGGCCGAGGTCGGACCGGACCGCGTAACGCAGCGTCAGAGCCATCTTCTAACGCAACTCCAGCACGGTCTTACCGATGCGGAGCGGGACGCCGACCTCCATGGGCACGGGTCCGTCCAGCTTGCGCTGCCCGAGGTAGGTGCCGTTGGTCGAGCCGAGGTCTTCGACGACCCACATGCCGTCCTGCAGGCTGATGCGGGCGTGTCGAGTGCTTGCGTAGTCGTCGGTGAGCACGAGCGTCGAGTCGTTCGCGCGGCCGATCAACACCGGTGCGCCGGTGAGCCCGATCCGGGTGCCTTGCAGGCCGCCCTCGGTCACGATGAGCTGGGTCGGTCCGCGGCCGGCACCGCCGCCGCCACGGGTGGACGGGGCCGCGGCCTTCGAGCCGCGCCGGCGCGCCGGTGGGGTGGCAACGCGAGCCTGCCCGCTCGTACGCAGGTCGCCGCGGATCACCCGGACTGCTGCGAACACGAACAGCCACAGCAGCGCGAGAAAGCCGAACCGCATGACCTGCAGTGCGAGCGCCGAATTCACGCGTTGTCCTGGTTGAAGACCATTCGCGTGTGTCCCAGGCGGACAACGTCTCCGTGCCGCAACATGTGGCTGCCGATCTCGTGCCCGTTGACGGTCGTCCCGTTCGTCGAGCCGAGGTCGTAGATGGTGGCGCGCTGACCGTCGTACTGCACGTCGACGTGGCGACGCGAGACGCCCTGGTCGAGCAACTGCAGATCGGACTCGGAGCCGCGGCCGATCACGTTGCTGCCGTGGCGCAGTTCGAAGCGTTGGTTGGTCGAGTCGACGACGAACACGGCGCGCGCCTGGCGCTGCTGCTGCGGCGGGGCGTACGGCGGCGGTGTCGGCTGTGGCTGCGGCGGGCGTTGCTGCTGCGGGTGCCCGTCGGCCTGTGGGTGCCGGTCTTGAGGGGAATAGTCGCTCGGCGCGCCCGCCGGCATCACCGGCATCGACAACGAGTCGTGCGGGCGCCGGCGCGGTGGCGCGTTGGACTCCATGCGGGACGCGACACCGAACACGCCGGTGTGCAGCTCCTCGTCGCGGGCGAGGTAGACCTCGACGTCGCCGATCGTCGTCCACCGGTTCTCGTCGAGATGTTCCTGGACGAGTTCGGCGAGCGCGGAGCTCAGCTGCGCCTCCCACGGCACGAGCCGCTCGTAGTCGGACTGCGAGAGCGTGATGCGGTAGCGGTTCGGGCACATCACCTGCCCGTTGCCCATGACGTTCTTGCGGTCGGACGCCTCGCGCTGCAGCGCTGTGCCGATCTCGACCGGCTCGACCTGGCCCTTGAACACGCGAGCGAAGGCGCCGCCGACGAGGCCCTCGAGGCGGCGCTCGAAGCGCTGGGCCAGGCTCACGTCGTCCAACCTCCGTCCGGGCAATCGCGGGGGTGCGGTGCCGAGATCGAGTGCGCGCGCGGGGCAACCGCACACTCGCGTGCGTAGCCTCGGATCTTACTGGGACCCAGCTGGCTGCCCGCAAAACGGTGCAGGCGGAGCACTCAGCGACCAAACGCCGGCGAGGCTGCCCGGCCCACCGTGCTACCGTTTCCGGCGTTGTCATAGGCCCGTTAATCCGGGCCGCCGGGCAAGTGGCGGAATGGCAGACGCGCACGGTTCAGGTCCGTGTGTCCGAAAGGACGTGGGGGTTCAACTCCCCCCTTGCCCACTCGATTTCTGTACGGATCAGCCGTGCTTCAGCGCCAGCCGAGCTCCGGTGCGACCTCGGTGAGCAACGAATCCAGGATGTGCGCGCAGTAGTCGACGCCGAGCTGGTTCGGGATGGTCAGCAGCAGCGTGTCAGCGGCGGCGATCGCCTCGTCCTCGGCGAGTTCGGCGATCAGTTGGTCGGGCTCGCCGGCGTAGGTCTTGCCGAACCGCGCGATGCCGTGGTCGAGGTGACCGACCTGGTCCTGCGAGCGGGTCTCGCTGCCGAAGTACGCGCGATCGGCGTCGGTCGTGATCGGGAAGATGCTGCGGCTCACCGACACGCGCGGCTCTCGGCCGTGACCGGCATCGGCCCACGCCTTGCGGAACCGCTCGATCTGCTCGGCCTGCAGTTGGTGGAACGGCACGCCGGTGTCTTCGCTGAGCAGCGTGGAGCTCATCAGGTTCAGGCCCTGCTCGGCCGTCCACTCCGCGGTCTTGCGGGTGCCGGCGCCCCACCAGATCCGGGAGCGAAGTCCGGGCGAGTGCGGTTCGACACGGAGCAGACCAGGCGGATTGGCGAACATCGGCCGCGGGCTCGGCTGCGCGAAGCCCTCGCCGGTCAGGACATCGAGGAACACCCGGGTGTGCTCGCGCGCCATGTCGGCATCGTCTCGGCCCTCATCGGGGACGTAGCCGAAGTACCGATACCCCTCGACCACCTGCTCTGGTGAGCCGCGGCTGATGCCGAGTTGCAGTCTTCCGCCGGCGATGAGGTCGGCCGCACCTGCGTCCTCGGCCATGTACAGCGGGTTCTCGTAGCGCATGTCGATGACGCCGGTGCCGATCTCAATACGATTCGTGCGCGCGCCGATGGCCGCGAGCAACGGGAACGGCGAGGCGAGCTGCCGCGCGAAGTGATGGACGCGGAAGTACGCGCCGTCGGCGCCCAGCTCCTCGGCGGCGACCGCAAGGTCGATCGACTGGTGCAGCACGTCCGCGGCCGTGCGGGCCTGCGAGTACGGCGAATCCGACCAGTGCCCGAATGACAGGAAACCGATGCGCTTCATGTCAGTTGCGAACACGCAGTGCCGGCGCGGTCTTCCCCGTCACCCTGTGCGCAGCCGGAGTGGGGCGCCACAGCAGGGGCGCGCACACTCGTACCATCCTTGTTTGGCCCGTTACGCACTGCCCGGGCCGTTGTACCAACGGATGGAGCCGTCGTCGATGACCTCAGCCAACGTTCGCACGCGTCCTGGCGGCTTCAGCACGTCCAGCGGTTCCATCTCGACGCCGGACCGCGTCCTGCAGGTGTGGAACTACCGCCGCATCCTCACGCTGCTCGTGCGCCGCGACCTCAAGGTGCGCTACGCCGGCTCGTTCCTCGGCTATCTGTGGTCGGTGCTCGACCCGCTGCTGATGAGCCTGGTCTTCTGGTTCATCTTCACCCAGATCTTCCATCGCACCGTTGGTTACCCGCCCTACATCCTGTTCCTCGTCATGGGCCAGATGATCATGTCGTGGTTCCAGAGCGGCGTGACAGCAACGGCGAAGGCGCTGCGGGCCGAGGCGCAGATGGTGCGTTCGAGCAGCGTCCCGCGCGAACTGTGGGTCGTGCGCGTGGCGATGTCCAAGGGCGTCGAGTACGTCTACAGCCTGCCGGTCGTCGTGATGTTCGCCCTCGCCTACCGCAAGGCGCCCAACTGGCACATCGTCTTCCTGCCGCTGGCGATGCTGCTGTGCTTCTTCATGGTGCTCAGCATCGGGCTGATCCTCGCGCCGCTGAACGTGCTGGTCCGCGACATCGACCGGATCATCCCGATCGTGCTGCGCTTCCTGTTCTACTGCTCGCCGGTCCTCTGGAGCATCAAGGATGTTCCGGCGCACTTGCGCAGCTTCATGGCCTACAACCCCCTTGCCGGGTTCCTGACGCTGTCCCGGGCGGCGTTCTTCCCCCAGGAACTGCAATGGCACTCTGTATTCGTATCGATGATCACGATTTTCGTGCTGTTCAACATCGGGGTCTGGGTATTCGCCCGCTTCGAGCCCCAGATGCTCAAGGAGATCTGAGTCGATGACCGCGCCCTCGTACCCGCCGGAGTCGATGCCGAGCCCGATCATCAGCGTCCACGACATCGGCGTGCAGTTCTCGAAGAACCGGCGACGCAAGCGCAGCATGCGCGACCTGCTGTTCAAGGGCACGATGGGTCCGCAGGCCGGCGACGCGCCCGGCGAGTTCTGGCCGTTCCGGCACGTCACCTTCGACATCAAGCCGGGCGAGTCGATCGGCGTCGTCGGGCGCAACGGCGCCGGCAAGTCGACGCTGCTGCGGCTGATCGCCGGCGTGCTGATCCCGGACGAGGGCGACGTCACCGTCCACGCAGGGGTCGCGCCCGCTGATCGCACTCACCGGCGGGTTCGAGGGCGAGCTGAGCGGGCGCGACAACATCCGCCTCGTCTCAGGCCTGCACGGCATGTCCGAGGCCGAGATCGACGACGCGTTCGACGAGATCGTCGAGTTCTCCGAGATCGGTGACTTCCTCGACACGCCGTACAAGCACTACTCGTCCGGCATGAAGGTGCGTCTGGCGTTCTCGGTCGTGTCGCGGCTCTACGAGCCGATCCTGCTGGTGGACGAGGTGCTCGCCGTTGGTGACAAGGCGTTCCGCAACAAGTGCCTCAAGCGCATCGACGACCTGCTCGCCGGCGGGACGACGCTGTTCATGGTGTCGCACGGCGAGGGCCTGCTCAAGCGCTACTGCGATCGCGGGCTCTACCTCGACGGCACCGGCCTGAAGTACGACGGCACCATCGAGGACGCGATCGAGATGTATGAGAAGGACCTGGGCACCTGGGTCGACCGCGACACCGACGACTTCCAGATCGACAGCCTGCAGGACGCGATCTCAGGCGACTCCGAGTGAGTCGAGGATCGCGGCGGTAACTGTGTCCTCGTCGCGCGAGGCGTCGATCATGTGCAGCAGCCCTCGCGCGCGGTAGTACTCGATCAGCGGGCGGGTCGCCTCGTCGAAGACGTGCAGCCGATTGGCCACAGTGTGCTCGTTGTCGTCGGCACGACCTTGCTGCTCGGCGCGGCGAAGGATGCGCCGGGTCAGCTCCTCACGAGCAACGTCGAGGTAGACCGCGGCATCAGGTCCGGCGCCGGCCTGTTCAGCGAGCGTCCGCGCGGCAACGGCCTGCTCGACCGAGCGGGGGAAGCCGTCGAGCAGATACCCGCCGGCGGTGGCGGCGGCGGTGACCTTGGGCAACAGCAGATCGAGCATGATGCGGTCGGGCACCAGGTCGCCACGGTCGAGCAGCTCGGCAACCTCACGGCCGATCTCGGTGCCCGCGGCCACCTCAGCACGCAGCAGATCACCCGCCGCGATGTGTTCGACCCCCAGCCGTTGGGCCAGCCGTTCGCCCTGCGTGCCCTTGCCCGAGCCGGGCGGGCCGATCAGCAGGACCCTCATCGCGACACGCTCGCGGCCCCGTTGTGCATGCCTTCACCCTCGCACTCGGCCTGATTTCGGCCCGCGCCGGGGGCATATTCGCGCGACTCCGTCCGCCCGAAGGCCAGCTCAAGTCCAGAACCGGACACAAGGTGCGGATGCGTAGCTACGGATTTCGAAGCTCAAGCCCCCCATCGCAACGGATTCAACGCCATCACGGTCTTCGAACCCTAACGTTCCATGTTTCTTGCCAGTAGCTTGAGAAAGGTATTGACCTAACGCGGAACTAACAGCAAGATAAGTCATGTCGGAACGGCTCACAGAGATTCAACATCGAAGTGAGAGTCCGGTGAGATATGGGTAACAACCCACTGCACGGCCCCGGCCCCCGCCGGCACAACTGAATCCCGTCGTCATCCGTTGAAACCCCCGCTCATCGGAAGTCGACACCCCCCACGACAAGGACGTGGCGCTGAAACCCCCGCTCATCGCCGCAGTCAGTCGGACACCTACGAAGCCCCCGGTGGAACCCCCGCCCGCCGGGGGCTTCGTCATGTCCGGGGTGTGACGGGCGCGCCTAGGCTTCGCGGCGTTCTACCGCTCGACCTCGTCGACGACTTTCGTCGGCGTCGTCGGTCGTCCGCAGCGTCGGTCTCAGCAGCGTCGGTCTCCGCAGCGTCGGTCTCCGCAGCGTCCGTCTCGGCAACCGGCGCCTTCGGCGTCGTGCGGCGGATCTTGACCTTGCCCGACTCGAAATCGATCCGCTTCCCGCCCGAGGCGTCGCCGGCTTCCTCGCGGGTGGCCTGCAGACGTCGCTTCTCTTCATCCATGTGCCGCTTGGCCGGATTGAAGAGGGTGTCGAGGCCCCACTGCGTCATGTTCACAGGCTACGCCGAGGACCACGCCGATGGTGGCGGCGGCGCAGCGGCGCTCGTAGCCTGGATGCATGCTGTTCTCGCGCCACAAGAGCGAACTCGTCGACCACGACCGCGCCCTGCGGGGACGCGAGACCTACGCGTTCACGATCCCGGCCACGCATTACGTCAACGGTCACCCGATCCAGCCGCCGTTCCCTGATGGGCTCAAGACGGTCGTGTTCGGGCTCGGCTGCTTCTGGGGCGCCGAGGAGGTCTTCTGGCAGCTCCCGGGCGTGTGGACGACCGCGGTCGGCTACGCCGGCGGCTACACGCCGCACCCGAGTTACGAAGAGGTCTGCTCAGGGCTGACCGGGCACACCGAGGCCGCTCTGGTCGTCTACGACCCGGAGCAGGTCAGCTTCGCCAAGCTGGTCGCGACGTTCTTCGAGGTCCACGACCCGACCCAAGGCATGCGTCAGGGCAACGACGTCGGCACGCAGTACCGCTCGGCGATCTACTACACCGACGAGGCGCAGCGCGAGATCGCCGAGCAGGCGAAGGCGATCTTCAGCCAGACGCTGATCGACCTCGGCTATGACAAGGTCACGACCGAGATCGCGCCGGCCGGCGAGTTCTACTACGCCGAGGACTATCACCAGCAGTACCTCGCCAAGAACCCGAACGGCTACCGCTGCCACGCCACCACCGGGGTGCACTTCCCGCTCGACGAGCTGACGACCACCACCTGATCGCGACGGCATGCCTGAACTTCCCGAGATCGAGGCGCTGGCCTCGTTCCTGCGAGAGCGTGCGGTCGGGCGTGCCGTCCAGCGCGCTGATGTCGCCGCGTTCAGCGCGGTCAAGACCTTCGACCCGCCGCTGAGTGCGCTCCAAGGCGCGGTGGTCAACGACGCATCACGATTCGGCAAGTTCCTGTCCCTCGACTTCGACGGCCTGCACCTCGTGATGCATCTGGCGCGCGGTGGCTGGTTGCAGTGGCGCGATTCCTTGCCGCCGGCGCCACCGCGTCCGGGCAAGGGTCCGTTGGCATTCCGGCTGCACCTCGCGCCAGAGTTCCCCGAAGGACCGGTCGCCGGCTTCGACCTGACCGAGATGGGGACGCAGAAGCGGCTCGCGGTCTACCTAGTCCGCGACGTGCAGGAGGTGCCCGGCGTCGCCCGCCTCGGCCCCGACGCGCTATCGCTGACCGAGCCGCAGCTCGCCGAGATCCTGGCGAGCGCGCGATCGCAGTTGAAGGGAACGCTGACCGAGCAGGGCGTCATCGCCGGCATCGGCAACGCGTACTCGGACGAGATCCTGCACACCGCGAAGCTGTCGCCGTTCAAGATCGCGGCCAAACTGACCCCGGACGAGATCGGTCGGCTGCACACCGCGCTGCATTCGGTGCTGACCGACGCGGTCGAGCGCTCCGTCGGTCAGAAGGCCGCGACGCTCAAGGGCGAGAAACGCAGCGGCCTGCGGGTGCACGCGCGCGCCGGATTGCCCTGCCCGGTATGCGGCGACACGGTGCGCTCGGTGTCGTTCGCCGACAAACATTTCGAGTACTGCCCGACGTGTCAGACCGAGGGCCGCGAGCTTGCCGACCGTCGGCTGTCGAAACTGCTCAAATAGTGTTGTCGCATGCATCCAGGTGACATCCCGACCGTCGACATCTCCGCAATCACCCCTGACACGGTGGTGCTCGACGTGCGCGAGGACGACGAATGGAGCGCCGGGCACATCGACGGTGCGCGGCACGTCCCGATGTACCAGGTGCCCCAGCACGTCAACTACGCACAGGACGACCTCACGCAGGACGTCCCCATCGTCGTTGTCTGCAAGATGGGCGGCCGTTCGGCGCAGGTCACGGCGTGGCTGAACCAGCAGGGCTGGCAGGCCGCGAACCTCGACGGCGGGATGCTCGCCTGGGCGACTGCGGGTCGTCCGATGGTCAGCGAGGACGGCCGCCCGCCCCGCGTCGCCTGAGAAGACGTCAGCTGTGAAGTCTGCGCGTCGCCACGACACGCACAGCATGACGCGGGACGATTGATCACGTGAGGCCACTTCGGCGGTCGCGGAAGCGCAATGCCGTGTCAGCGCCGGATCGCCCGTTCGTCGTCGCGCATCGAGGCGCGTCGTCCACCGTCGCGGAGCACACGCTCGGTGCCTACGTGTCGGCGATCGAGGCCGGCGCGCAGGGCCTCGAATGCGACGTGCGGCTCACGCGCGACGGTCACCTGGTGTGCGTGCACGACCGCACCGTGAATCGCACCTCGGACGGCAAGGGCGTCGTCTCGGACTTCGATCTGCCCAGGCTCGAGGCGCTCGACTTCACGTCCTGGCGCACAGACCTGCCTACGACCGCCGACGACCTGATCGCCGACTCGCCGTACCTGGCCGGCGTTGCACCCGATCTCGCCGACGACGGCCGGGTGCTCACGCTGGAGCGGTTGCTGGGGTTGGTCGCCGATGCGGATCGGCCGGTACGGCTGTTGATCGAGACCAAGCACCCCACTCGCTACGGCGGGCTGGTCGAGAAGGAGCTCGTCGAATTGCTGGCCCGGTTCGGTTGGGCGGGCCGCGCCGGGCCGCCGGAGTCGTTGCGTGCACCTGCTGACATGACCAGCCGCGTGGTCGTCATGAGCTTCGCACCGACCGCGCTGCGGCGGGTCAAGCTGCTCGCACCGGACGTCCCGACGGTGCTCTTGATGGAGTGGCGCCTGCCGGGTCTGCGCGACGGACTCCTGCCCTCGGGCGTGCCGATCGCGGGGCCGGGGCTGAACATCCTGCGCGCCGATCCCGACTTCGTACAGCGCGCCCATGAGCGCGGGAACCGGGTGTTCGTGTGGACGGTGAACGAGCCGGACGATGTCGACTTCGTGCGCCGGCTCGGTGTCGACACCCTCATCACCGACCGTCCGGCCGACGTCCTCGCGCAGCTCGATCGCTCATCAGGCTGAACTCGTGCGGGGGATTCGAGTCACAACGGACACGAGATGGTTTCGGGCCTGCCCTGATCGGGAACACCTGTGACGACGGGCCTCTGGCCCGTTACGCACGTTGTTGCCTTGGAAAGGAGGGCCGCGTGATGGGCGAGATGCTGGTTCGACACGAACCTGCGACCGCTACGGCAGTTCGCCGTCAGCTGGCCCTCGAACTCGAATTCCACGGCGTCCACCCCGACGTCGTCGACGACATCACCCTTGTGGCAAGCGAACTGGTCGGTAACGCGATCCGTCACGCCCGCGGCGACGAGCGCGACTCGTGGGCCGTGACATGGGTCGTGCAGCCCGACGAGATCCTGATCAGCGTCGAGGACCCCAGCACGGACCTCCCCGTGCCGCGCCGTCCGGCCCCGGACGCGCCGAACGGCCGCGGACTGGCGATCGTCGAGACGCTCTCGAGCGACTGGGGCTACGAGCTGACCGGCCGCGGCAAACGAGTCTGGGCGAAGGTCAAAGTCGCGGCCTGATCTTTCTGGTGTCAGGCCGGCCGGCTACGACGGCAGACCTCGCATCACTCTGAGTGCAACCGACAGGGTGGCCAGGTCGACCGTTTCGCGGTCGAGGGCGGCGCGGACGGTGGTGCGGGCGCGTTCGACGCGCTCCGGGTTCTGCGCGGTCCAGTCGTTGGTGCGTGCGTCCGGATCGAGCGAGTCGTCGGTGCTGCGCAAGACCGAGGTCGTGATCGCCGACAACGCGGCGTACACGTCGTGGCGCATCGCGGCCCGCGCGAGGGTCGACCAACGGTCGTCACGCGGCAGGCCCGTGACACAGGTCAGCATCTCATCGACATAGAACTGGTCCGACAGCGCGAAGTGCAGCGCCGCGATCTCGGCGGCCGAGTGCGACGACGCGTTCGCGATCTCGACGACATCGAGCAGCAGGAACGTGCTCAGCAGTTCGGCCAGGTGCGAGGCGAGCTGCTCCGGCAGCCCGAGCGCGGCAAGTCGTAACGACTCCGACTCGATGTCGGCGAGTTCGGCACCTCGCACCAACGTGGTGATGCGCGGACTCAACTCGGCCAGCGTCGGCCCGAAGCGCTCGATCTCGGCAGCGACGTCGGAGATCGGGAATCGCACGTCGACGAACCACCGCGTCGCCCGGTCGACGAGACGACGGATCTCTTGGTAGCCGGCGTGCTGCGCCTCGGTCGACACCTTGTTGTCGAGCGCCTCGAGGTCGGCCCACAGCTGTTCGAGTCCGAAGATCTCGCGCACCACCGAGTACGCGCGGGTGATCTGCGCGACCTCGGCGCCGGTCTCTTCGATCGCCCGATGCACGAAGGTCGTGCCGCTGCGGTTGATCATGTCGTTCACGACGACGGTGGTGATGATCTCGCGATGCAGCGGGTGACTGCTCAGGGACGATTCGAAACGCTGCGCGATCCGCTTCGGGAAATAGCCGGCCAGCATGCGCTGGAACCACGGCTCGTCCGGCACGGTGCTCGACTCGATGCGACGCATCAGCGTGATCTTCGCGTACGCCACCATGACGGCGTTCTCGGGAGACACGAGGCCGTAGCCGTCGGCCTCGCGCTGCTCCATCTCTTTGTCTGTCGGCAGGAACTCGATCACGCGGTCGAGCTGGCCGGCCTCCTCGAGCAGTTGCATGACGCGCAGGTGCACCGATGCGAGGGCCGGGCTGAGCTTGCGAGCCATCCCGAGCAATACGTTCTGTTCGTAGTTGTCGCGCAGCACGAGCGCAGCGACGTCGTCGGTGACCGACTGCAACAGTTCGTTGCGCTCCTCGCCCGAGATCTGCCCGGCGGAGACTGCCTTGTCGAGCAGGATCTTCAGGTTGACCTCGTGGTCGGACGTGTCGACGCCGGCCGAGTTGTCGATGGCATCGGTGTTGATGCGCCCGCCGGCGCGCGCGTACTCGACGCGGCCGAGCTGGGTGAGGCCGAGGTTGCCGCCTTCGCCGACCACGCGGGCGCGCAGCTGGTTGCCGTCCGCGCGCAGCAGGTCGTTCGCCTTGTCGCCGGCGTCGAGCTGCGACTCGGTCGAGGCCTTCACGTACGTGCCGATGCCGCCGTTCCACAGCAGGTCGACCGGCGCAACGAGGATCGAGTGGATCAACTCGACGGGCGTCAGCTTGGTGATGCCGGATGACAGCCCGAGTGCAGTCGCAACCTGCGCGCTGATCGGGATCGCCTTCTGCGTGCGCGAATACACGCCGCCGCCCTCGCTGATCTGCGAGGTGTCGTAGTCGGCCCAGGACGAACGCGGCAACGCGAACATGCGCTTGCGCTCGGCGAACGAGCTCGCGGCATCGGGGTCGGGATCGAGGAAGATGTGCCGGTGGTCGAACGCTGCCACGAGCCGGATGTGCTCGGACAGCAGCATTCCGTTGCCGAACACATCGCCGGACATGTCGCCGATGCCGACGACGGTGAAGTCCTGGGTCTGTGTGTCGATGCCGAGTTCGCGGAAGTGGTACTTCACCGACTCCCACGCGCCGCGGGCGGTGATGCCCATCGCCTTGTGGTCGTAGCCGACCGACCCGCCGCTGGCGAACGCGTCGCCGAGCCAGAACCCGTAGTCGGCGGCGATGCCGTTGGCGATGTCGCTGAAGGTCGCCGTCCCCTTGTCGGCCGCGACGACCAGATAGGGGTCGTCGGCGTCGTAGCGGCGCACCCGCGGCGGCGGGACGACGTTCTGCACACCGTCGGCGTCGGTTACGTAGTTGTCGGTGACGTCGAGCAGCGAACTGATGAACGTGCGGTAGCAGGCCACGCCCTCGGCGAGCCATGCGTCGCGATCAACAGCGGGATCAGGCAGATTCTTCGCGACGAATCCGCCCTTCGCGCCGGTCGGGACGATGACCGCGTTCTTGACCATCTGCGCCTTGACCAGGCCGAGTATCTCGGTGCGGAAGTCCTCGCGACGATCCGACCAGCGCAACCCACCGCGCGCGACCGACCCGAAGCGCAGGTGGACGCCCTCGACCTTCGGCGAGTACACCCACACCTCGAATGCGGGACGCGGCTGCGGCAGGCCCGGAATCTGCTTCGGGTCGAGCTTGACGGCCACCGCGCCGCGCCGGCGTCCGGCGTCATCGGTGCGATAGGCGTTCGTACGCAACGTGGCAAGCACGAGTGAGAGCAACGAGCGCAGGATCGAATCCTGGTCGAGGCTCGAGACCTCTGCGAGCTCGGCCTCGATCGACTCGACGCGGGCGTCGATCGTGTCGGGCTCGTCGGCTCGGTCGGGATCGAAGCGGGCCTCGAACAGGTTGACCAGCATGCACGCGATGTCGGGGTGATCGACCAGCGCACGCTCGATGTAGCCCTGACTGAATGCGGTGCCCGCCTGGCGCAGGTACTTCGCGTAGGCGCGCAACAGGTTGGCCTGCCACCAGGTCAGATCGGCACGCACAACGAGAGCGTTGAAGCCGTCTTCCTCGAGGTCACCGCGCCACAGCAGCTTCAGCGCGGCTACGACGTTGTGCGCGCGCTCTTCGTCGAAGTCGCAGCCGGCCGGAAGGCGCAATCCGAAGTCGTAGATCCACACCTCGTCGCGACCGACCAGCTCGATCTCGTACGGGCGCTCGTCGAGCACCTCGATGCCCATCTGCGTGAAGATCGGCAGCGCACGCGCGAGCGACACCGGACGGCCGGTACGGAACACCTTGAGGCGGCGGTCGGCGTCTTCGTCCGAGGACGGCGTGTAGAGGCTGAACGCGAGACCGTCGTCGTGCGGGAGCGGGTGCAGGACGGCGACATCGTCGACTGCGGCATCGGCGCCGAAGTCTTCCTTGTACGCCTCGGGGAAGGCACTCTCGTAGATGCCGAGCAGTTCGTTGCCCTCGTCGACGCCGTAGCGCTGCTCGAGCAGCTCGCGCAGGTCGTCGCTCCAGCGACGGATCGCGCGGGTGACCTCGGCCTCGACTATGGCGCGCTGCGGCGACGGCGGTTGCGTACCCGGACGCACGGCGATCAGGAACTGCATGCGGACCAGGCCTAGCTCGACGATGCGGTCATCGCGCGCGATGACCTCGCCGGGCCACTGCCGGGTGATGACACCGCGTACGCGCCGGCGGGTCTCGGGTCCGAACCGATCGGCACCGAAGTAGACGAGGACGCTGACGAAGTCGCGATTGAGATGGATGCGCGCGAACACACCGACGGTGCCGCGTTCGGCGCGATCGATGACCAACTGGGCCAGGCGCAGCAGGTCGCCGGTGGGCGCCTCGAGCAGTTCGTCGCGTGGCAGTGTGCGCAGCGCGGCGAGCAGCCGACGTCCGGTGTGGCTGTCGGCGCGCACGCCCGAGCGCAGCAGGATCTCGGCGATGCGCCGCCGCACCACCGGCACGCGGCCGACCGTGCCGTCCTCGACGCTGGTGATCAGACCGAGGAAGACGTGGATCGTCTGCGGCACGCCGGGCTTCGCCGACGCGATCACGGTGACGCAGTCGTAGCGCGCCGATCGGCGCACCGTCGACACCAGCGGCGACTTGAAGATCACCATCGGCGCGCCGCTGCGATAGGCCGGCAGCAGCTCGAGCGGCGAGATGCGCGCCGCGCCGCGCAGCACGCCCTCGGCGTCCTCGTCCTCGACCTGGGCGCGCGGGCTGGCGAGCTCGTTCGCCGAGTAGGAGGTGTGGCCCAGGATCATGTAGTTCCCGTCGGCCAACCAGCGCAACAGCTCGCCGGCCTCTTCGCTGGTCTCGCGGTCGAACTCGCCGGGGTCCTCGGTGAGGTCGTGCGCCAGCATGCGCATGCGCCGATACATGATCGGTGCGTCCGCGACCGCGTGGTGCACGTCGTCGAGGACGCTGCGCAGGTCGCGGGCGAGGATCTCGTGCTGCTCGGGCGGGATGTCGTCGAGCTCGATGTGCATCCACGACTCGACGACCGCGTCCTCGGGCACCGGCGCGTTGTCGTCGATGTCGAGCACCTTGCTCAGCCGTCCGTCGGCGTCGCGCTGCACGACGATTTGCGGGTGCAGCACCCGTTCGGCGGGACAGCTGCGCCGTTCGAGCTCGGCACGCAGCGAGTCGACCAGGTACGGGACGTCGCCGGTGACGATGTCGACCGCCGTGGTTTCGGCGTCGAGGTCGGTGACCCGTAGCAGGGTCTCACCGTCGTGGCGCACCGCACCGTACTCGAGGTTGCGGGTCGCCAGCCGCGCCAGCCACTCCTCGTCGCGGCCCGGCAGCTGGCTCGCGGCATGCGCGAGATAGCGACTGACAAAGACGTCGGTATCGACGCCGGGGGCAAGATCGGTCATCTGTGTGGACATCTCGGCGTGCCCTGCCGGCATTGCTGGTCACCTCGTTGTGACGGACGTGCGGGTCGGTCCCAGGGTTTGGACCGTCCCCTCATCCTTCCACGGTGTGGCGCCGAGTTGCGTTCAGGCTCGGCGCCTTCACACCGGCTCAGTCGACCGGCCAGGTGTGCGCCGGCTCGTTCGAGTGCATGTTGTCGATGTAACGGCGCAGCATCTCGCGCAGTGCGTCGCGCCGATCCAGCGGCTGGTCGTGCTCGTCGATCGCGTGGAAGGTGCGCGCCTGCCATTCAGCCCCGTTGGTGTGGTTGATGCAGCGTCCCTCGATCACGCCGAGCAGCCGGTCGCTGACCGCCGAGTCGACACCCCAGGCGCTGAGACCCTCGCGCGCCATCGGCAGCAGGCGCCGCAGCACGAGTTCGGTCACCGGCACCTCGCCGAGCCCGGGCCAGTAGACGTGCGCGTTGATGCCGTCCTTCGCACCGGTGTTGAAGTTGTCCTCGGCGGCGGTGAACGACATCCGCGTCCACAGCGGCCGGTCGTCATCGGTCAGTGAGCGCAGCAGGCCGTAGTAGAACGCGGCATTGGCCAGAACATCGACCACGGTCGGGCCCGCCGGCAGCACTCGGTTCTCGACCCGCAGGTGCGGCTTGCCGCGGTGCACGTCGTAGACCGGCCGGTTCCACCGGTAGATCGTGCCGTTGTGCATGCGCAGCTCGGACAGCGTCGGCGTGTCACCGCGGTCGAGCACGGCGGCCGGGTCCTCGTCCTCGATGATCGGCAGCAGCGACGGGAAGTAGCGCACGTTCTCTTCGAACTGATCGAAGATCGAGGTGATCCACCGTTCGCCGAACCAGACGCGCGGACGCACGCCCTGGGCCTTGAGCTCCTCCGATCGGGTGTCGGTCGCCTGCTCGAACAAGGCGATGCGCGTCTCGCGCCACAATTCCTTGCCGTAGAGGAACGGCGAGTTGGCGCCGAGCGCAACCTGCACACCGGCGATGCACTGCGCGGCGTTCCAGTTCGCGGCGTACTGCTGCGGGCTCACCTGCAGGTGGAATTGAACCGAGGTGCACGCCGACTCGGGTGCGATCGTGTCGGTCGACGTGGCCAGTCGTTCGACCCCGTCGATGGCGATGGTGATGTCCTCGCCGCGTGCCTCGAAGATCTGCTCGTTGATCAGCCGGTAGCGCGGATTGGCGCTCAGCGACTCGTGCGTGAGGTGTTCTGGCCCGAGCGTCGGCAGGATGCCGATCATCACGATGTGCGTGTCGATGGCCTTCGACCGCTCTTCGGCGTCGTTCAGGCTTGCGCGCAGCGCGAGCTCGAGCTCGTTCGCGCTCTCGCCGGCGAGCCGCCGTGGCGGGACGTTGATCTCGATGTTGAACTGGCCGAGCTCGGTCTGGAAGTCGTCGTTGGCGATCGCGTTGAGCACCTCGGCGTTGCGCATCGCCGGGTTGCGATCGAGATCGACGAGATTGAGCTCGATCTCGAGACCCGTCATCGGCCGGTCGAACTCGAACTTCGACTCGCTGAGCATTCGCGAGAACACGTCGAGACATTGCCGCACCTTGGCGCGGTAACGCTGCCGGTCCTTGCCGCTGAACTGCCGCTGCTCGACGTCTTGCCCCATCCCCCAACCTTCCGGCAAATCGGGTGCGGCGTAAAGATGAGCACATGCCCGCCGTCCCGGACAGCGCCCACGCCCGCCCGTTGCCGACCAGCGCGTCCTACGGCATCACCGTGCGCGTGTACGCCGCGCCGTCCGCATCGGTCGTGGGACGACTCGCGACCGCGGTGGGAACCGCGGGCGGTCTGGTCACCGCGATCGACGTGAGCGAGTCGCGGCCTGATCGCATCACGATCGACGTGTCGTGCTCAGCGGTCAACGGCGAGCATTCGACCGAGATCGTCGCCGCGCTGCGCGAGGTCGACGGCGTGACGGTGCACCGGGTGTCGGACCGGACGTTCCTGCTGCACCTCGGCGGGAAGATCTCGGTCGAGTCGAAGGTGCCGCTCAAGACCCGCGACGACCTCTCGATGGCCTACACCCCGGGCGTGGGACGGGTTTCGCTCGCGCTCGCCGCGCATCCGGAAGACGTCGCGAAGCTGACGGTGAAGGGCAACGCAGTCGCTGTCGTGACCGACGGCTCGGCGGTGCTCGGCCTCGGCAACATCGGACCGGGCGCGGCACTGCCGGTGATGGAAGGAAAGGCCGCTCTCTTCAAGCGATTCGCGAACATCGACGCGTGGCCGATCTGCCTCGACACCCAGGACACCGACGAGATCGTGCGCATCGTCAAGGGCATCTCGCCCGGCTTCGGCGGGATCAATCTCGAGGACATCTCCGCACCGCGGTGCTTCGAGATCGAACGCCGGCTGCGCGACGCACTCGACATCCCGGTTTTCCACGACGACCAGCACGGCACCGCCATCGTCGTTCTCGCCGCCCTCACCAACGCGTTGCGGTGCGTGGCGAAGCCCCTGGGTGACGTGCGCATCGTCGTCGCCGGCGGCGGCGCGGCGGGAACCGCGATCGTCACGTTGCTGCTCGCTGCCGGGGTGGAGCACGTCCTCGTCTGGGACCGCGAGGGCATCCTGTCGCCGACCGACGATGCACTGTCGCCGGCGAAGAAGGCGCTGGCTGCGATCACGAATCCGGCCGGTGTCACCGGCGACCTGCACATGGCGCTCACTGGTGCCGACGTGTTCATCGGTGTCTCGGCGCCCGGAGTGCTGCCGCCGGAATGGATCAGCGACATGGCAGCCGATCCCGTCGTGTTCGCCCTCGCGAATCCGGATCCAGAGACCGATGTCGACGTCGCGCAGCATCTGGCGGCCGTACTCGCGACCGGGCGCTCCGACTATCCGAACCAGATCAACAACGTGCTCGCGTTCCCGGGCGTGTTCCGGGGCCTGCTCGATGCGCGCGCCCGCGAGGTGACCACGCCGATGTTGCTGTCCGCTGCAGCTGCGCTGGCCGCCTGCGTGAGCGACGACCAGTTGAACGCGACCTACATCGTCCCGTCGGTGTTCGATCCGGCCGTCCCGACCGCCGTCGCTGCTGCGGTCAGCGAGGCCGCCGCCGTCCGCGCATCGGAGCTGGGGGAACCTCAGCGCTGACCTGCCTCGTCCTCCACAGCGGATCCCCATCGCTAGGAGGACCTCGATGTCAGGACACGTTCGCTGGGCCGTCACGGCCGTCGGCAGCATCGCACTGGTCACTGTGGTCGGTGCCTGCACCTCGTCGGGAGGTGGGTCGGCCGCAGGGTCCATGGCCGGGAACGCGCCGCACGGTGGTGTCGCCTACGCCCCGGGCTTGCCGCATCGAGGCGCTGTGGCCGGCAGCGTTGCGGCCGGCAGCGCGCCGGCCCCGGGCTCAGCAGGCGGGGGCGGAGCGTCTGGAGGCTCTGGAGGCTCGGAACCAGTGCCGACATCGGCCGACAGCACGCAAGGTGGGACGTTCAGCTCGTTCCAACTCGGTGGCGCCAAGATCCGGATCGTGCAGATGACCGTGCAGGTCAAGCGCGGTGCCTCGGTCGCCGACCAGGCCAACGCGGCCGAGGCGATCGTCATGGGCGCCGGCGGAGAGGTCGACGCCGACGACCGCTCGTCCGGGCGCTACGCGCAGGCCACGCTGGTGCTCAAGGTGCCGCCGGAGCAGCTGGTTCCCGTGCTCGGCCAGCTGTCGAAACTCGGCATCGAGAAAGGTCGGCGCGAATCGACGCAGGACGTCACCGCACGCGTCGCGGACGTTCGCTCGCGCGTCGACAGCGCGCAGCAGGAGATCGCGCGGCTGCGGGTGCTCTACGGCCACGCGAGCAAGATCTCGGACGTGATCCGGATCGAGTCCGAACTCGCGCAGCGCGAGGGCGACCTCGAATCGCTGCAGGCCCAGCAGCGGGCGCTCGCGGCCGAGACGAACACCGCGACCGTGACCCTCACGCTGACGAGTCCGCCGCCGGTGGTGCAGAAGGTCAAGAAGCCCGTCAGGCACACGCACCACGACAGCGGCTTCCTCGCCGGGCTCAAGGGCGGCTGGCACGCGTTCACGAGCGGTGTGTCGGTGCTCGCCACCGTGATCGGCGCGGTGCTGCCGTTCGCGGTCGTCCTCATCGTGCTGGCCCTGCTCATCCGGCTGCTGTGGCCGCGGTTCGGCCCGAGGGTGCGGCGCTCGCCGGCGCCGGCCCCGGCCGCGCCCCCGCAGTAACGCTTCCCGCCCCTACCGCGGAAACGGTCAGGACGGAGCGAGCTCGCGGGCCGCGGCCAGGAACTTGTCGTTCTCTTCCGGCGTGCTGATCGTGACCCGGGCACCATGCCCGGCGAAGCCGCGCACGATCAGCTTGCGCTGTTCGCAGGCCGCCGACCACGCGGCCGTGTCGTCGCCGAGCGGCACCCACACGAAGTTCGCCTGTGTCGGCGGGATGTCGTAGCCGACCGCGCGCAATGCGTCACGCACCCGCGCCCGCTCGGCCACCACCTCGGCGACGCGCTGTTCGAGCTGGGTTTCGGCCGCCGGTTCGAGTGAGGCCAGCGCGGCCGCCTGGGCAACGGCGGTGACCGAGAACGGCACGTGCGTCTGTCGCAGGGCGGCGGCGAGCGCGGGGTCGGCGGCGACCGCGTAGCCGACACGCAGACCGGCCAACCCGTACGCCTTCGAGAAGGTGCGCAACACGATCAGGTTCGGGTGTTCGGCCAACAGCGTCAGTCCGTCCGGCACGCTCTCGTCGCGGACGAAATGGCTGTACGCCTCGTCGAGAGCGACCACGACGTCCTCGGGGACGCGCCGCAGGAACGCGATCAGTGCGTCGCGGTCGACGACCGTCCCGGTCGGGTTGTTCGGGTTGCAGACGAAGACCAGCCGGGTCTTGCCGGTGATCCGTTCGGCCATCGCGTCGAGGTCGTGTGTGTAATCGACCAGCGGCACCTGCACCGAGGACGCACCGCTGACGGCGGTGATGATCGGATACGCCTCGAACGAGCGCCACGCGTAGATCACCTCGTCGTCGGCGTCGGCGACCGCCTGGGTCAGCTGCGTGCACAGCGACACAGATCCGCAGCCGACGACGACCTGTGCGGCGTCGACGCCGTGGTGGTCGGCGAGCGCAGCCACCAGCGCACTCGAGTGGCTGTCGGGGTAGCGATTGGCCGACTGCGCAGCCTCGGCGATCCGCTCGATCACGTGCGGCAGCGGTGGGTACGGCGTCTCGTTGCTGGCCAGCTTGATCGCACCGGGGACGTTTCGACCGGGCACGTACGCGGGCAACGAGGACAGCACCGGCCTCAGGTGGACGCTCATGCTGTTCAGATTCCCACAGCGGCTGACCTACGATTCCGGCAATGCCGCGTGCGGCTCGTCCGGAGGGGTGCATGGCGTTGAGCGAGCCCGACGATCCGGCCGACCTCGAAGCGAGCCCCCTGCGGCGTTTCCTCACCGCCGTCGCTCTCGACGAGTTGGCCCTCGCCCGCGCGGATCTCGATCCGAACGCGCTGGAGTTGGACGACCGGCTCGAGATCGAGGCCGTCCTGTACGACTGGGACGACGCGCAGGCCGTCGCCAACCTGCTGATGTATCCCGAGTTCATCACCGCGGACGAGCGGATCGCGCAGGTGCGGCGCGCCCTGGTCGACGAGCACCGCTACATAGAGCTCGCGGGTACGTGCGCGATCCTCGGCATCGATCGCGCCGAGTTCGGTGAGGACTCGCGCTACGACCTCGCGCAACGGCTGCTCGCGATCATCGGCGAGGACGAGGGCGTGCTCGCTGATCGCGCGTCCTACACGCTCGTCGCGCTGATGCATCCCACCGACGGTCCGGAGGTCGTCGAGCGGATCGACCATCCGTCGCCGACCGTGCGCCGCAACCTCGTGCAAGGCCTGCTCGCCCTCGTCGGCCCGATCGGAATCAAATCGCTCGTCGAGGAGCCCGGCTTCGTCGAGCCGGACGATCAGGCCCGAATCCGCGCACGATTGAGTGCCGACGGCGTCGACCTCGATCGATCGGCCGACGACCTGAAGCTGCCGCTGATCATGGTGTATCTGCCCAGCCTGGCCGAGTGGGCGGCACAGTAGCGTCCACCCGTTGCTCCCGCGCGCCGCCAGGAACGCCGCGCACATCGCCCCTAGCCTTGATCCGTGGCAAGCCGATGGTGACCTATGTGGCGGTGTTCGCGCTCGTCCTCGCCTACGTGGCGACGGTCGCTGCGTACTTCGCGCTGCGCACCCTCGCCAAGCTGCGCCGCGACACGCGCCTGCTCTCGCGCGGCACCCGCGGCCCGAACGGGCAGCAGTCACTGATCGAGGTCACCACCGCCTACGCCGAGCAGAGCGCGGTGGTCGCCGAACAGGTCGAGCAACTGCGCGCGCACGTCGACGCGGCGCAGTCCGAGATCCGGGCGCTGGTCGACAGCGGCCGCCAAGAGGCGATGTCCGCGGTCGCCGAGCGAGCCGGCGCCGAGTCCGGCGCGTTGCGCCGGGTCGCGCTCGTGCGCTACGACGCGTTCTCCGAGATGTCCGGACGGATGTCGTTCTCCCTCGCCCTGCTCGACGACCACGGAGACGGCATCGCCCTCACCGCGATCACCGGGCGCAATGACACCCGGGTGTACGCCAAGCCGATCGCCGACGGGCGCGGCGAGCAGGAACTGTCCCCGGAGGAGCGACAAGCGGTATCGGTCGCCCTCGACCAGAAGGGCCGCCTGCGGCGAGCCGGGTGAGATCATCTGCGAGTGGATGCACTGACCGACCGCCTCGAAGCAGCGCTCTCGCGCCGCGCCGACCGCGGTTGGGTACAAGCCGGGCAGGCCGAGGGAGCGTTCGCCGCACTCATTGAGGCACCGACGATCGGCGAGACCGTCGAGCGAGTCGGTGCCATCGCCAAGCGCTTCGGACTCGATCCGACCGAGACCGAGATCCTGTCGGTCGCCGCGCTGGCCGAGGCGAGCACGGCCGCACATCTCCTGCTCGGTCTGCTGTCCGGCGACGAGGCCGTTGGTAGACCCACCGTGGCGCTCGCTCTTGAGCTGGCCGGAGCGTCCCCGGACAGCACTGCCGCACACCTGCACGTCGGTGAGCTGTCGCGGCTGCGCAGGTACGGCCTCGTGCAGCTCGTCGGCAACGACGTCATGCTGTCGCGGCGGGTCGCGCTGGCTGATCGGGTCGCAGCCGCTGTTGCGGGCAATTCCCTGCCGCCCGCGTTCGTTTTCGCGATGCTGCTCGACACGGTCGCGGTGCATGTCGACGGGACGACGCTGCTCGCCGATGCCCTGCGCGGCGGGCAGCAGCTGGTCTGGGTGCATGCCTCCGGCGGGGGGTGCGGGATCGCCATGTCGGCCGCCGCGTGTGACGAGTTGGGCGTGCCCTACCTCGTCGCCGATCTTGCGCGGGCCGACGTGTCGATGACCGCAGCCGAGGCAGCTCGCGCCCTCCTGCTCGAGTGCGGTCTCGAAGGAATGATCCTGGTGCTCGCCGGTGCCGAGCGCGCACCGACCGACGTGCTCACCCAGGCGGCGGTCCCTGTCATCGCTGTCAGCGTCGAGCCGTGGAACCCGCAGTGGTCGACCGAACTCCCCGTCACCGTCGCTGCGCCGCGCCTGACCGTGACCGAGCGACGAGCGCTGTGGAAACCGGTCCTCGGCGCGGCCGCGGCCGACCGCGAGATCACCGCGATGCCGCTGTCGCCCGAGCAGATCATCGCGGTCGGGCGGCACGCGCGGATGATGGCCGAACTCCATGGCGAGGACGAGATCACGCCGGCACGGATCCGGAACTCGACACGCCAGCTGGGGCGCGGTCGATCCGTGCGGGCAAACCCCGGCGCATCGGCGACCATCGACGACCTCGTGCTGTCCGGACACGCCCTCGACGAGATCCGGCGGTTGCTCGACTGGGCGCGCTACCGCGACGAGATCGTCGCCATGGGGCCGTTGCACGGCAAGGGCGGAAAGGGCACCGGCATCTGCGCGCTGTTCTCCGGACCCCCGGGCACGGGCAAGACTCTTGCCGCGCACGTCATCGCGGACTCGCTCGGGATGGATCTGTACCAGGTGGAGCTGTCGAGCATCGTCGACAAGTACATCGGCGAGACCGAGAAGAACCTCGAGAAGGTCTTCGCCGAGGCCGAGTCGCTCAATGCGGTGCTGTTCTTCGACGAGGCCGACGCCCTGTTCGGGTCGCGGTCGGAGGTCAAGGACGCGAAGGACCGCTACGCGAACCAGGAGATCGCCTATCTGCTGCAACGGATGGAGCAGTTCGACGGCATCACTGTGCTCGCGAGCAATCTGCGCGGGAACATCGACCCGGCATTCGCGCGGCAGGCTGCACTTCATCGTCAGCTTTCCCGAGCCGGACGTCGCGACGCGCCGCCGGCTGTGGCAGCAGCACCTGGCCGACATCCCGACCGACGACGCCGACCCGATCGACCTCGACTGGCTGTCGACCACTGTCGAATTGGCCGGCGGCGACATTCGAAACATCGTGCTCTCGTCGGCGTACGCCGCAGTCGCGGAAGGCAGTTCGGTCGGAATGCGGCATATTTCCTCAGCGGTTCGTCGCGAATACATCAAGCTCGGCAGAAGACCTGCCGTGCGCGTTGACCCGGCCTATCGCGGTGAAACGATCACCCGCAGTCGCGCCTTGCGCTGGAAGTGACGAGATGGAGCCCCGCGTTGACCGGTCTCGCCCGCGACCTCGAGGCGACGCCCAAGGCGGCGCCGGCAACACCGGCGATCGCGCCACCGACGCCGGCACCGCAGGCGCCCGTTCCCATGCCCGTCGGGACGCTGACGGTGGGTCACGCGGAAGATCGTGCCGAGTCCGACGCCGACCGGATGGCCGACAGCGCGCTCGGTCGCCTGCAACGCCTGAGCGCGGACGGCGAGATCCATGCGCACGGTCCCGCATGCGGACATGTGCGTCGCAGCGCTGCGCCACCGCCGACCGGCACACCTCTGGTCGGCCGCGCGGGCGGGGCGCTCGACGCCGGAGCGAGCAGCGCAATCGAGTCCGCCCGCGGTTCCGGTGCACCACTGCAGGGTGAGGTGCGGCGCCGCATGGAAACCGCGTTCGCCACCGACTTCAGTTCGGTACGCGTCCACGATGACGAACGATCAGCGAAGCTGAACACCGCGGTCTCGGCGCACGCCTTCACCACCGGCAACGACATCTTCTTCGGACGGGGCAAGTTCGCTCCGTCCACGCCCGTCCGGCGAACGCATGCTCGCCCACGAGTTGGCGCATGTCGTGCAGAACTCCGAGCAGTGGCCGACGCACGGTCGATGCCAGGGCGGCAGCCGCGATCAGCCGCCACGTCGATCGCAGCAAGAAGATCGCGCGCGAGTTCACCCTGCCGTGGCGCAAGACGCCCGAGCAGAAGGCGGCGGCGAAGGAGAAGGAAGACGCCGCCAAGGCGAAAAAAGAGCAGGACAAGGTACGTAAGGACGGCGGCGCAACACTTGCGGAGCTGAACGAGAAGGTCAAGAAGCACGGGCAGAAGCAGCAGACCGAGCGCGAGAACACCGGCGCCACGCTTGGCCAGATGGTCAAAGAAGGCCGCGAGAAGCAGGCCAAGTTCGAGAAGGACCAGGTGACCTACAGCGGGCCCGCCGGCGGCGGCGCGTCGCTCGCCGAAGAGGTCGGAAAGCCGTCGGGCGCCGGAACTGTCGTCGGCGCGGTCGGAGCAGGCACCCACTTCGGCGGCGCTGCCAACGGTGCGAACGCGAGCCTCGGCGGACTGTTGCTCGGTGACACTGCGATGGGCATCCGCAAGGGCGTCAAGATGCGCGAGGACGGCCAGGAGTACGACGACAAAGCGATGGTCGAACTCGGCAATCGCAAGCTCAAGAACCAGGGCAGCGGGTTCGGAGCGGCGGCGATCAGCACGGCATCGGCAGGGGTCGGCATCGCGGCGTCCAAAGCAGGCGTCGCCTCGTCCATGACGCAGGCCGGTTGGACCACCGCTGGGTAAGGCCGGGAACCGCCGCGGGCGGTGCCGCACTGGCGACGGGCGGTGCGGCGGTCGGCATCGCCAGCGGTTCGGCCCAGGTACTGCAGGGCATGTGGCGCGGCGGCAAGGCCGTCATGAAACTGTGCCGCCTGGCTTGGGGCCGCGCGTCGAAAATGTTGAGCGGGCAGGGGCCCCGACTGGAAGTCGGCGATCATGGGCGCCGAGAAGTACAAGGGGGCGATCGCTGCGCTCAAGGTCGGGTTGGGTGCGCTGGGCATCGCCGCGGGTGCGCTGTTCCTGGTGAGCAACCCGATCGGCTGGGGCATCGGCATCGCGGCCGCCGTCGCCGGCGGCGTGTGGGCGGCGGTAAAGATCGCGGCAAAGATCAAGGACGCGAACGACCGACGCAAGGCGGCCAACGAGATTGCGCAGGGCAAGAAACCCGCCGAGGCGTTCGACGAGGTGACCGGCGGTGCCCGCGACGAGTCGAGTTCGAGCGCCGGCAAGCCGATGACGAACGCGAAGTCGAAGACGCCGCGCAAGCCCGATGCGGAAAAGGCCGGGAACCGGTCACGTCCAAGAGAAGGTCGGGCCGAAGAGCGGCAAGGCGGACGCGCGGAGCAAGGCGATCGAGCAGGCGGATCTCGTTGCGCGGATGGCCTCCTCGCATGCGCGGCTGGCACACGAACTGCGCTCGGCGCTTCGCTTCGGCAACAAGAACCTCGTCGCCGGCGCGCTCGAACGCGCAGCTCAGGACAAGGGCTTCACTCTGGAGTCGGCGGTCGAGCGCGAAGAAGACCGCGAGCTGCATGACAGCATGTTGCTGTTGAGTTCGGTCAACGTGGATCCGGACGAGGCGCTGGCGGAGTCCGGTCAGGAACTCATCGAGAAGAAGCTGTCGAAGCTCGAGGCGATGTGAGTCCGGACGACCCTCCGGTCGACGATGATCCACAGTTCGAACTGCTCACGCTTGCTGCGGGACGAGTTCGCGGCGGGCGGGATCGAGTGCGGCGTCTCGAGCTGCGGTCGGCGAGGTCCCCGCGCAGCTGATCGTTGACGTCGCGGGCGAGGCTCGGTGCACGTGTGTTTCCTTCCCGACCACGATCAGCCGCCCGTGTTGCAGTATCTGGTTCCGCTCGACATCGATCTCGACCGCGCGCATGGCGCGGTACGGCCGCCACGGTTCGTCGCGCTGGTCAACTCGTCGCTGCCGGTGACCGGCTTCGAACTGAGCGAAGCTGCTGCGTGCGGTGGTGTTCCGCTACGTCCAGCCGGTGTCGGTGCATCCGCTCGACCCGGCAGTCATCGCGTGGCCGTCTGTCGATGATCCATTTCGCGCTGAGCTACTTCGCTGAGCTTCGTCGCGGCGGCGTGCACGGGCGCCGAGTACGACGAATTGGCTGCCCGGTTCGAGGCCAGCTCAGGCCCGATTGCTGCCAGACGAATGAGTTGTGGTTGTCGGGTGCCGCTCAGTCCTTGAATTCGCTGAGCCACCGGCCGTACTGATCGTCGTTCGGCCGACGTCCCAACTTGATCATCTCCTGGGTGACCGCCAGCAACATGTCGATCATGGTGATCTTTCGGCCGCCGCTCGCCGCGTAGAACGCTGCAGTGAGCGCCGCGTTGCGGATCGAGCCGCCGGTGAGGTCGAACTTGTCGGCGACGAACGCAAGATCGAGATCGTCGAGGGGCGCGTCACCGAGCGAGCGCTCCCAGATCCGTAGGCGATCCTCGAGCGACGGGATCGCGAAGTGGACGGTTACGTGGATGCGCCGGAGGAACGCTTGATCGATGTTGCCCTGGAAGTTCGAAGTCAGCACCACGAAGCCGTCGTAGGTCTCGAGGCGTTGCAGCAGGTAGGAGACCTCCATGTTGGCGTACCGGTCGCGCGCATCGGTCACCTTAGAGCGCGATCCGAACAACGAGTCGGCCTCGTCGAAGAGCAGAAGGTAGTCGCCGGCATGCGCGGCGGAGAAAATCTCTTCGAGGTTCTTCTCGGTCTCGCCGATGTACTTGCTCACGAGCGCGGAGAGGTCGACGCGGAACATGTCGACGCCGAGTTCGTGCGCGATCACCTCGGCCGTGGTCGTCTTGCCTGTCCCGGACGGTCCGGAGAACAACGTCACGACACCCGGCGACGGGTACAGCGGCAGCCCCCATTCGTCGTGGACGACCGTACGGAAGCGGTATCTGCTCACGAGGTCGTGCAGCCGCTGCCGTTGCGCGGCCGGAAGGATCAGCTCGTCCCAACCGACGCGCGGGGTGATGCGCGTGGCGTGCTTGAGCAGGGTGCCGCTCGCGACGCGGCGGATCGCGTCCTGCGGATCGGCGTGCAACTCGGCGACGCGCGCTGCCAGGCGCAACTCGGCGGCGGTCGGACGCCGTGCCGGCGCGGGAGAGCCGGCGAACACCGCAGCCCACTCCTCGTCGGTGACGCGTTCGCCGGGCGCGGCCACCTCGACGAAGCTGCGGTCGGGCAACGCGTCGAGTGGCAGCGGGTCGGCAGCGCAGAGGGCAAAGGTGAGGTGGCTCGCTCGTGCGACCCAGCGTCGCCCCAGTGGACTCAGCGGTTCCGTCAGGTCGAGCACGATGCCCAGCCCCAGCACGGTCGCCTGCCGCACCAGTGTGCGCCAGCCGGCATCGTCAACCGGGGCCGGCGACACGAGGAACCCGATACCCCACCCGGCAACAACGGCCGCCTGAATCCTGCGGACGCGGTCCGTGCCGTGGACGAGCACGAGGTCGGCCCGGCCCAGTGCGCCGTCCGGCGCAGTCACCACGTAAGCCTCGGGTGACAGGGCGGGGTCGAGCACCTCGGCACCGAGGACGGCCCAGGCCACAGCGCGGGCGAGCACCAGGTGCGCCGCGGCGAGCGATGTTCCGGGTTCCACCTCAACTAGAGCCGCGCATGCCAGTGGCGCGTCGTCGGTCAGCGCGGCGAGCGCCTGCTCGCCCAGCATGCGGACGAGCAGATCGACCTCCATCCGCGTGGCGGTCGGATCGTGCACGAGCGCGGCAACGATCCGCTGCAGGCGCCGGTCGACTTCGACGCCGGCGCACAGCGCGAGGACCTGCACCGACGTGGTGTCCAGGTCGGCGGCCGCCGCGACCGCGAAGAACGGGTCGTCCGAGTCGGCATCGATCATCGCCTGCAATCGATCGGTCGCTGCCGTCACCGTCAGTTCGGCGTTCCCGAGCGCAGCGGTGTCGCGGTCGGCGGCGAGTTCACGTTCGAGCAGCGCCTGTGCGTAGTCGCGCCAACTCACCTCAGCACGTCACACGGTCAGATGATTGCTTCAGTTGGTCTTGAGCCACTCGACACGCTGCTTGAGCGTCGACCAGTAGTCGGGCTTGCCGCCCTCCAGGGCACCGGTCGGGTCCTGGGCGTCTGTCTCGGTTGCTTTGTTCGCTGCAGCCCTGATCTTCTTCTTCGCGTCGTGCTCCTTCTTCTTGAAGATGCTGCGCCGGGTCGTCGAGAAGATTTTGATCACCTTCGCGCGAGCGTCCTTCATGCCGGCAACGAGGTTGGCCGCGAACACGTCCTTCCGTTTGTGTCCGCCTTCGACGATTTCGTTGAACCAAGCCCTGGCGCCGTCGTCACCGGTCTTGATCATCATGTCGATGAACGAATCGATGCACCACTTAGCCGTGTTGTCGTACTGGTTCGACAGCAGATACTGGCCGGCGTCGCCCTCCCACTGTTCGAACCTGCCGGGGTTCCAGTTCTTCGCCATGCCCGTGCCCTGGTCGACGTGGTCGATCAGCGTCATCGCGCCGGAAGGGTCGTAGAACCAGTTGCCGACGTTGCCCGCCTTGACGCGGTCCTGGTTGCCGAGCAGCAGGTCGACGGTCGTGATCTGGCCGAGTTGGTAGACGTGGTGCATGTCGTCGAGCTTGGTGCGAATCTCGGACTTGAACGCTTCCCCCGACTTGGCGGTCGAGCGTTCTGCGACGGCATCGCCGCCCTCGCCCGCCGCGACGCTCATCGCGAGGATGTTGCGCTTCGGGTCGCGGATCTTGGCCAGTGCGTCGTCGACGGCCACCTCGTAGTTGTCGGCATCCGGCGGCACCGTGCTCTTGGGTTCGCTCTTCATGTACGCGCCGCGAGCGTCAAAGCTGCCGTCGGGGATGAAGTTGCCGTAGATCTCGATCAAGTTGTCGACCTCGTGCCGTTCGCTCTTGGTGAGCAGGCGCTGGTTGACGGACTTGACGTTGTTGACCTTCTTCTGCATCGTCCCGACGATTTCGCCGACGCCGAACGGCTGGTTCTCGGACTTGACCACGATCTCGTCGCCAGTGCTGTCCTGGATGAACCACACCGGACGCGACTTCACGGTGCGCAGGCCGGTCGCTGCGCTGAGGCCGAGTTTCTTCGACTTCAGATCCCACTTGCGGTGAATCGCCTGGCGCCCGATACCGCTGCCCTGCTGGACCGTGTGCGCGAGTTCATGCGCCAGCATGTGCTCACCCGCCGGCGTGTCCGGCCGGAACTGGCCGTCGCCGAAGAAGATGTCGTTGCCGGTGGTGAACGCCGTGGCCGACACCGACCTGCTCAGCTGGGCCGCACTCGCATCGTTGTGCACCGACACGGCGCCGAAGTCGCGGCCGAACGCGGACTCCATCCGGCTACGAACCCCCGCTCGGCAACCGGTTGCCCCGACCTCGCTGCGTCTCGATGGCGCCCGAGATGTCGGACGGAAGCGCACCGCCCTCGACCCCGACGACGGGATCGGCGCTCGGCGCCGCGGAACGCTGGACCCCGTGATCGCAGTCCGCGCCGTGAGCGTGCTCGCCGCCGGCGCCACTGTCGCCGCTGCGCAGTCGCGCCAGGACGTCATCGGCGACGCGATCGGCCTCGGCTTCTGCCGGGTCGAACGCATGGCCGACAGTGAGGGTGCGAGCCACGTCCGGTGCAGGAGCTACCAGCTCAACTGCCAAGGGCTTGCCTTGCCGCTTCTTCTCGACGTGTGTCGGTCCGGCCACGAGATATCCCTCCTTGCACCACGGTCGGGATCAGCGCCGTGATCTGGGTGTGAACATAGCCTCCGCCGTGCCACTATGGCGACGCTTCCAGATCAAGATTCACTCCGGGGACACGCGTCCCGATGCAGTAACCGAGGTGAGCTGCGGTGTTTATCCGAAATGTCGACGAGAGCCTCGAACGCTTCATCCGAGAGCGCCTCGCGCTCAGCGACGATCTCGGCGACGTGACCTTCGAGGCGCCGACGTCGAACTGGTCGGCACAGCTGTCGCGGATCACTGTCAACCTGTTCCTCTACGACGTCGGCCTGTCGAATCAGCCCTCGCGTACGGCATTGCGCCGGGTCGCCGAAGACGGCAAAGCGCTGCAGCGAGCTCCCCAACCGATGGTGCGGCTGGGCTATCTCGTCAGCGCGTGGGCCGGCAGCCCGCGAGACGAGCATCAACTGCTCGGCGACCTGGTGAGCCTGTTCGCCGCCCAGGCCGTCGTTCCCGCCGACCACGTCGTCGGAGCGTTGTCGTCCTCGATCCAGATCCGCCTCGTGGCCGACGACGTGAACCGTCCCCGGGACGTGTTCTCCGGTTCTGGCGGTCAGTTGAAGGCCGCCGTCGCCCTCGAGGCGACCGTTGCCGCGGACAGCTACGACTGGACGCCCGAAGCGCCCCCTGTCGACCGAATTGCGGCCCTCACCAACCCCGTTCCGCGGGCCCCGGCGGCGCGTCGCTGACGGTCCGGAAGCGGGGACCGGAACGCGCCCGATTTGTCCGGTAATGAAGATCCCGCGAATGTTGAGTATTTAGGGCGCCATAGCTTGAGGTCTGCGGCATAGGAATGGTCCGTCGCGGTCCACGATCTTGTAGCGGTTCGTGCGCGGCGGGCGGTTCTCGAGTCGCGAGCGTCGACTCCTTCGTAAGGGAACCGTCCGCGCGCGCGGGCAATTTGGAGTCCTTGGTGCTCGCTCGCTGCGCCCGAATCCCGGTCGGGCGAAACGCCCCTCTGCGGATGTCGGCATTGCGGACGAGCGCGATCCTCGCGCTGCGGACGACCTGATGCGCGCGAGTACCGACAACCGCGTCGTCGACATCGCGCCGGGCGAGCCCGGCCAGGTCGTCGTCGAGGTCGTCAACACCGGCGAGGTCATCGACGGGATCAGTGCCAACGTCATCGGGCTGCCCGAGGAGTGCGTGTCGTCGGCGCCCGCGTTGCTGCCGCTGTTCCCGTCCTCGAACGGACAGCTGACCCTCTCCCTGGTCGTCCCGTCGACCTATCCGGCGGGGCGCCACCCGCTGACCGTCGAGCTCGTGTCGAACGGCGCGCGCGTCCCGTCGCAGTTCCTGGATGTCGACCTGGATGTCGGTCCGCGACCGTCGATGGCCGTGTCGTCGACGCCACGGATCATCCGGGCCCGCCGGTCGGCCCGCTTCGTGCTCGATGTGCGCAACGACGGCAACCTGCCACTCGACATCAACGTTGCAGGCCGCCGACCTCGACCGATCGGCAAAGGTCGCCTTCACGCCGCAACAGTTGCGGCTCGACCCGGGGACGGCCGCCCCGGTGCTGTTGCATGTTCGTGGACCGCGCATGCTCACCGGCGCCGAGGCCGAGCGTCCCGTTCAGGTCATCGCGTCCGCGACGCGCGCCGACCTGCCCCCGGACGCCGACCCGAGCGCGGATTCGGTGCCGGTGCCCGACCGCGAGATCTCGGTCAAGCTGCGGCAGCGACCCACGTTGTCGCGTGGCCTGCTGACGGCGTTCATCCTGCTCGGCATCATCGCCTTGTGGGCGGGGGTGTTCCTGCTCGGCCTGACGAAGGTGTTCTCGAACGACCCGATGACCAAGGCGGCCCCGGCGTCGTTCTTCGCTGCCAGCCAGGGCGGTGCCGGCTCGGGCGCGCAGGGCGTGGTGAACACCGGCAGTGGCGGCGGTGCGGCAGCGGCGCCGGCGGGCGCGCTGCCGAAGACCGGGCAGTTGCCGGCCGGGGTCGGCGGTGAGATCAGCGGGACGGTGCTGTCGGCCAGCACCGAACAGCCGGTCGGGCAGATCCTGGTCGAGGCGTTCCGCACGTCCGGCGACACGAGCAAGCCGGTCAGCTCGGCCGCGACGCAGGCCGACGGCACGTACACCCTGGCCGGGCTGTTCCCGACGACCTACCAGCTGAAGTTCAGCGCGCAGGGCAGCTTCAAGCCGATCTGGTACCCGAACGCTCCGTCACGAGGTGGCGCGCGCACGATCGACCCGCAGGCGCAGGGCACGACCACCGGTGTCAACGCCGTCATCCAGGGACTGCCGTCGAGCATCTCCGGCGCGGTCGATCCGGGCGACACGAACCACGCGGTGCACACGACGGTGACCGCGCGGCCGCTCGATGTCGCCGGCGGCAGCGCGCACAGCCTGACCACGGTGACCGGCGCGGGCGGCAAGTACTCGTTCGCGAACCTCGCTGCACCGGCCAGCTACCAGCTCACGTTCACCACGCCCGGCTACCAGACAAGCACCTTGACCGACACCGTCAACGGCGGCGACAAGCGCATCGAATCAACGGTCTCCCTCGGCGCGGCACAGGGCGGCATCTCCGGTGTCGTCGTCAGCGGGAACTCGCGCTCGTCGACCCCGCTCGGCGGGGCGACGGTGACCACGACGGTCGCCGGCACATCGGTCAGCGTGCTCACACCGACCACCGGCGCGGTCGGGACGTTCGCGATCGCGAACCTGCCGACCCCGGCGACCTACGTGCTCAACTACAGCGCGCCCGGCCACGGCACCTGGACCGAGGTCGTCGAGCTCGCAGCCGGGCAGAGCTACACGAAGGCGCTGGGCAAGCTCAGCTCCGGAACCGGGACGATCAGCGGCATCGTCCGCGACGGGAACTCGCCGTCCGGCCTCGGCGGGGTCACCGTGACCGTCGGCGGCCTTGCTGCGGCATCGACGACCACCGGCCCGGCGACAACGACCTCGCCGTCGACGATCACGCTCACCAACGGCAACGTCGGCGGGTTCGCGTTCAGCGGGCTGTCCGACGGGCAGTACACGCTCACCTTCGCCCGCGACGGTTACACCTCGGCGAGCGTGCCGGTGCGCGTCGACAGCAGCGCACCGGCCAGCAAACAGGGTCAGACCGTCCAGGTCCGGCTGTACAAGCAGGTCGGTGAGATCACCGGCGTGACCCTCGTCCAGGGGTCGGCCAGTTCGGGTGTCACCGTGACCGCGACGGACGGCGTCAACACCTTCACCGCGACCTCGAGCGCCCCGGGTGGCCTCCTGCCGCTCGGCGGCTACGACTTGTCGTCGCTGCCGCCGGGCGTCTACACGCTCACCGCGACGGCACCGAACATGGCCGCGCAGACGCGGATCGCAACGGTCGGACGGGGCAAGACTGTCACCGCCCAGGACTTCAACCTCGCGCCGGTCGGCGGCTGACATGCGCGTCGAACTCAGCCCACGCCAGGTCGACATCGCTCCTGGCCAGCCCGTCTTCCTGACCCTGACGATCACCAACACCACCGACGTGATCGGCGGCTACACCGTTCGCGTCCTCGGCGCCGACCCCGGCTGGGTCACCATGGACGTCGAGCAGATCTCGCTGTTCCCGGACGAGGTGCGTGTCGTCCCGCTCACGGTCACACCTCCGGCCGGGCTGCCTGCAGGCACTCGCCGCATCGCCGTCCAGGTACGCGAGCTGACGCCGCCGAACGAGACCTCGATCGTCGATGTCGACCTGCTCGTCCCGGCCGCGCGGGGCATGAAGGTGCGCGTCGATCCGATGACGGTCACCGCGGGCAAGCGAGCGACCTTCAGCGTCATCGCCGAGAACACCGGCAACACGATCATCGACGGTCGTTTCGCCGGTGATGACCCCGAGACCCAGGTCGGGTTCGGGTTCGACCCCGAGATCGTGCGGCTGGCGCCGGGCGAGCACGCGATCGTCGACATGCGCGTCGCGGCGAAGCGGCACCTGGCCGGCTCGCCCCACATCCGTCCGCTGAGCGTGTACTTCGACGAACTGCCCGCCGACGCGTTCTTCGACAACAACGCCGAGACTGCACCCGCCGGTGAGCGCGGCGAGGCTGCGGCGGTCGCCGCGGCGACGCTGGTGCAGAAGCCGGTGCTCTCGCGCGGGGCGTTCTCACTGGCCGGCCTGCTGATCGCCGTGACCGTGTTCGCGCTCGTCATCACGATCGCCCTCGGCAAGCTCGTCGGGCAGAGCAATGCCGACCGCGACCTCGCCCTGCAAGTCGCTGCGGCGCGGGCCGGCGGCGGCACATCATCGGGCACGTCGGCGCTGAGCGGCACGGTCAAGCTGCTCACGACCGGCGCTCCGGTCAGCGCCGTGTCGGTGAACGTGTACGACGCCGCCGACACGACCAAGCCACTGGTCACCACCGCTACTGACCAGAGCGGCATGTACAACATCGCCCAACTCGCCGCAGGCAAGTACAAGATCAGTTTCAAGCGGGCCGGCTACATCCCGCTGTGGTATCCCGCCGCGACCTCCGACGCCGACGCGACTGCCGTCGAGGTCAAGACCGGCGAGCAGAAGAAGGGGCTCGACATCGCGCTCGGCGGGCTGCCCGCCTCCATCACCGGAACCGTGACCGGCGACGACGTCTCGGGATCGATGCTCTACCTCGAGACCGCGCCCGCCGGTGCGGGCGCGTCCGGATCGACCGCGACCAACACGAGCCAGACGACTGCACTGCCCGGTACGACGCCGACCTCGTCGACGGGCTCGAGCGCGCCGGCGGCGCCGGCCAGTGGCGCACCGGCACCGAATCCGCTGACCGGTGGCGCGGCGATCGTGCAGAAGGTGCCGGTCGGCTCCGACGGAACGTTCACCCTCGACAACGTCCCGTCCCCGAACGTGTACCAACTCGTCGTCGTCAAGACGGGGTACGCGACGACCATCCAGCAACTGGACGTCGCGGGCGGCGAGCAACGCACCGGTGTCCAACTCGCGCTGCGCAAGGGCGACGGGGTGATCAGCGGGATCGTCACCGATGCCGCGCAGCCGCTCGCGAACGTCACGCTGACCGCGACCTCGGGAGCCACGAGCGTGACGACGGTGTCGCTGACCGACAAGGCGAACAAGGGCAAGTTCACCCTGCGCGGACTTCCGACGCCGGGCAGCTTCACGCTCACGGCGACCGCCGCCAACCATGCGACGCAGACGCTGTCACTGACGCTCGCGTCGGGGCAGAAGCTGACCGGGGTCCAGATCACCCTCGGCACTTCGTCCGGGACGTTGTCGGGGATGGTCACCCAACTGCCGGGGAACAAGCCTGCGCCCGGGGTCACCGTCACGGCCACCGACGGGGTCATGACCGTCCAGTCGCAGAGCCAGAGCACCGGCAAGGTCGGCCAGTGGCACATCGCGGGTCTGCCGGTGCCTGGTACGTACACGTTGACGTTCTCGCGTACCGATCTCACCTCGCAGACGGTCTCGGCATCCGTCGATGCGAACGGGAAAGTATCCGGCGGCCCGATCATCGTCGCCATGCAACCCGCGGTGACCCGGGTGAACGGTCTCGTCACGCAGGGGTGCGGCGCGCTGTCCAATTGCACGACCAGACCGGTTTCCGAAGCGACTGTGACCCTCGATTCGGGGTCGCAGTCCTACACCGTGACGACCGCGGGTTACCCCAACAGCGACGCGGGCCACTTCTCGATCGCGAACATCCCGCCCGGCACGTACACGTTCACCGTGACAGCGGCCGGCGGCGTGAGCACGGCGTCGCGTGTGGTGAATCTGCCGCCCGGCGTCGCGCCACCGGTCGACATCACCTTGAACATCCCGGCCAGCATCACCGGCCTCGTCAAGGTTCAGAACGGCACCAACCCGCCGACCGTGCCGTCCCGGCCCTGGTACGTCTTCCTGTACACGAGTGCGCAGTACCCCTCGATCCCGAGCGGGATGACGCACACCGACAAGCAGGGCGCTTTCAGCTTCAGCCAGGTCGAAGCCGGCGACTACGTGCTCGCGTTCGGTCCGACCAAGGACCCGGCGGCCACCGTTCAGACGAAGTTGTTCACTGCGGCACCCAGCACGGTCAATGACCTGGGGACGATCGTGATCGCCCAATGACCCGGCCACGCGACTTCAGCGAACGGCCGCCGCTGGTCGAGACCGTTCGGTATCTGCGCACCAGCGCAGGTGTGCCCATCGGTGTGCCGCTGACGATCACGAACCAGGCCGCCGAGCCGCGCGTGTTCGTCGTCAGCGCGCTCGGTGTCGACACGAACTGGGTGCCCACACCGACGCAGAGCGTCGTCGTCGCGCCGGGTGACAGCATCCGCGCCGAACTGACGTTGCAGCCGACCAACGGCACGCTGCCCGCGCGATACCCGCTGGTTCTCGCCGTGCAGGCCCTCGATCCGATGACCGGGGCGGCGCGGGCAGTCGCCACGATCGACGACATCGATCTCGTGGTCGGCGCACCGGGCCAGATCTCGGTAGCCCTCGATCCACCCGACTCGCGTGCGATCTACAGCCGCAAGATCTTCGTGGTTTTGCAGAACACGGGGATCCAGCCCGAGACGGTGCACCTCGAAGCGCGGGCGCCGTACAGCACGGCGGTCGACGTCACCCGGCGTCCGGTGGTCGTCCCGCCAGGAGTCACGGTGCGCGTGCCGGGACGGCTGACCGTCAGCCGACCGAGGCTGTTCCGCCGCAACATCCGGCATGCGTACTCGGTGACCGCACGCACGAGCGGAGCTCCCAAGCACGTCGAGGGTTCGCTCACCGCGCGGTCGCTGATCGGACCGACGGGTGCGAAGGCCGTGGCGATGCTGGTCGTCATCGCGATCTGGGTGACGCTCGCGTTGGTCTTCGTCCCGAAGCTCGCCGACAAGATCCGCAAGCCCAGCAACAACGCCGGCGCTGCGCCGACACAGACCGTCACGCCACCGCCCGGCAAGGGCGGCGGCAAGAACGGTGGCGGCTCGGGCGGCGGTAACGGACCGAGCGGATCGGGCAGCGGTCGGCGCGGCTCCGGCGGGTCGGGTGGCGGGTCGGGCGGCGGCTCCGGCGGGTCCGGTGGCGGCTCCGGCGGCGGGTCCGGCAGCGCATCGGGTGGCGGTGGCCGCAGCGGGCGGAACTCCGACCGCGATCCAGCTCAACGGCACCGTGACCGGCAACGCACCGTCCGGCGTCAAGGTCTCGCTCTCACCGGCCGCGTTCGGCACGCACCGACAGCCAGGCCGGCTCGGGCGCGAGCACGCAGTCGGCCGAGCAGTCGGCGGTGCAGATCTCCGACCAGGGCCCGATCGGGAAGCTGACACCGCAGGGAGTCATGCCCGATGCGATCAGCAACCCGACCCGTCTGCCGACCTCCGACTCGAGCGTCACCACCGGCACCGACGGCGCCTGGTCGTTCCGCAACGTGAAGGTCCTCGGGTTCTACTCGCTGCAGTTCTCGAAGCCGGGCTACCAGACCCAGCGCTTCATCGTCGATCCCACGTCCGCCACCGCGACGCAGCCGATGCAGGTCGCGCTCGTGCCCGGCACCGGTGCGCTGCACGGCGTCGTGCACAACGCCGCCGGCGGCCTCGTCGGCGGTGCGACCATCACGATCACCGACGGCACGAACACGCTCTCCACCAGTTCGATCTCGAAGGGCCCCGGCATCGGCACGTGGTCGGTGAACGGCCTGTCGACGCCGAGCTCGTACCTCGTCAGCGCCAGCGCGAACGGCCTGGGCGTCGCATCGCGACTGGTCCCACTCGCTGCGTCCGGGACCAGTGCCGTCCCGCTCACGATGTCCTCGGGTGTCGCGACGGTCAGCGGGTTGGTGCACTCGATCGTCGGTGCACATGACGGCGGACTGGGCGCCGTACAGGTTTCCGCGACCGACGGCACCGACATCCGCTCCGCGACGACCGTGACGACCGGCGCTGCGCGCGGCCGGTTCGTGCTCCCGGATCTTCCGCTCGGAACATGGGTTGTTACGGCGACTGTCGACGGTTATCAGATCCAGAGCCGCTCGATCAAGGTCGTCGCCGGCAAGGCCGCGCTCTCGGTGAACATGTTGATGGTGCCGTCGACAGTGACCGTTCCCGGCGTAGTGCGTGGCCGCGACGGGAAGCCGCTCTCGGGTGCCGGGTTGGTACTCACGAACGGCACCAACACCTATAAGCAGACCTCGGTCAAGCACGGGGTCTTCGGCTTCTCCGACGTCGTTCCCGGCACCTACACGCTGACCGCGGAGTACTTCGGTTACGAGACGACGTCACTGACGGTGGCCGGCGTTGCCGGCAAGACGCCGACAATGGTTCACATCAAGTTGCCCGTGCAGCACACGGCGTACAACTCGGTCATCGCCGGCTTCGTCAGCAACGCGGCGAGTTCCAGCGGTTCGCTCGGCTGCAACCAGCCTCCGCTCGCGGCACTCGGCTGCCACGTCAACTTCTCGTTGTTCGACACCAACACGGGCAGCGTCCTCAAGACGACGCTGAAGCAGGGCGGCAACGACACACTCAATCCGGGCTCGGCCGTGAGCAAGAACGGTCCGACCTTGTTCCTGCTGTCGCGCACGCCGACCAAGGCGGACGGGTCCGACGGTCTGCCGCCGGGGCACTACCACTTGACGATCAGCTCGACGGGCTACCTGCCCGCGGTGATCGACATCGACGTCAAGCTCAACACCACGACCACCGCACCTCAGATCGACATGGTCAAGGCGAACAGCGTCGCCGGCCGCATCTCGTCGATCGGCAGTATCAACGGCGACGGCGTGCCCGGGCCGGTGACTCCAGGCGCCAACTGCGTCGTCGCTGTGCCGCACGGTTACGACACCGGCATCTTCGACCCCGCCAAGTACGGGTGCAGCACCGCCACCATCCCCACCGGCGGTTACGGGCCCGACTACCTGACCGGTCTTGAACAGAACTGCACGTCGGTCGGCACGCCCGAACCCGAGGCGGGCGTGATCGACAACGACGGCAAGTACACGGTCAGCGGATTGTGCGACGGCACCTACAACGTCTACCTCGTGATCGGCAATACGGCCTACGACGCGGATGCGGTCGCGCTCACTCCTCAAGTCGGTCGCTAACGGGCAGAGCCTCGACTACTCGCCAACGCTGCCGAGGCGACCGCTGATCGACATGCTGGTCAAGCAGCTCGACGCCAGCACCGGACTCACCGCACCGATCACGAACACAATGGTCACCGTCACGTGCGCCACCGCAGGGATCGCACGATACCCGACGTATTGACGCCCACTACCGATGGCAACGGCGTTGCCGAGCTGTGGGGCGTGCCGGCCGGCCAGGTCACCTGTACGGTCTCGGCCCTGGGCGGAGACGACGCGAGCACAGGAACCTTCACGACGGTCGACGACCAGACCTACAACGTGACCGCGACCAAGGTGGGCAGCCTGCCTGCCGAGTTCGGCCAGGTCGTCTCGACCTACGGATCCAGCCTCGACAACCCTGTGCGGGACGCGGTCGTCCACGTCACCGGCACGGTGAGGTACGTCGGCGCGAGCCCGGTGCTCAACGACCCGCCGGTCGACGTCCACACCAACCCGTTCGGTTGTTATGCGATCACCTCGACCGGGACACTCGCGCCGACCGATACGGTTCCGGCCGCCTGCGGAACGCTGAGCGACTTCGCATCGGACGATGTCGCGAAGATGCAGCTGCGTTCCCGGAACGTCACCATCACGGCCGACGCCACGACCCCGACGGCCGCGATCACGAACCCGACCAACGTCGTGCTGCAGTCGGCAGGCGACGTCAGCACCAGCACGCCACTCAATCAGGTGTTCGCCAAGGCGCTACCGGTAGCCACCGACGGCATCACGGTGACGTCGGTGCCGTCCGGGCTGAACCTGACGAACGCCGTCGTGCAGGTCGAGAACTATTCATCGAGCGCACTGGGCGCCGGCACGATCACCGCCGGCATCAACCCGGCCGGGCAGCTGAGCTGGAGCGACACGAACCAGGCGCACGGCGGGCTCGCGACGCAGGGCACGTACGTCCTCGACATCACCGCCGACGGGTTCTCGCCGCTGTTGCACGCGACCCTCGACTGCGGCCTGCACTCCGGTGCGCTGTCGTGCACACTCAGCCCGCTCACCATCAATGCGCTGAGCGAGCTGCACGGCATCGTGACCGGTCCGTCGGTCACGCCGCCGCACGCGAACACGCAACTCAACGGCGCCGTCGTCTACGCGATCCCGTGCACGACGAGCACATGTGACACGAGCGTGCCGTCGACGACGTCGAACAACTGCCCGGCATTGCCCGACGGCGCCTATCAGACGACGACGAACGCGTCCGGTGTCTTCGACTTCACGTCCTCGTCCGGCCGCTACCTGCCACGCGACACGTACGAGCTCGTCGTGTGCTCGCCGACCATGGTCACCCAGTACCTGCTCGGGATCAACGCAACGGTCGGCGGCGATCACGAGATCTCGGCAACGGCGACGACACTTCAACTGCTCGGTGGGGTGTCCGGCAGGGTCGTCGGCTCGAACGATTCGACCGACCGGGCTGTCGGGCGTCGCTGTGGCTTTGAACCGCTGCGACACGACCTGCACAACACCGGTCGCGACCACGGTCACCGACGCCTCCGGAAACTTCACGTTCTCCGACGCACGCGGACGCTACTTCCTCAGCCTCGGCGACTACCAGCTCAGCTTCACCCAGGACGGGTACACCCTGGCGCCGATCCGGTTCACGGTCGGCTCGGGCGACAACAACAACGCCAATCTGGTTGACACCAACGGCGACCCGGTCAATGCGATCGCCCTGACCGCGAAGGGTGCGCTCGGTGGGCTCGTGACGATCGCCAACGACCCGAGCAGCAGGCCGGTCGCGGGCGCGACGGTGTCGCTGTATGCATGCACGCCGACCTGCTCGACGACTGCGCTCGCGACCACGACCACGAACCCGACCGGCAATTACCAGTTCGCCCTCGCGGGGACGACCAGCAAGTACTTCCTGGACAGCGGGACATACAAGATCACCGCCAGCCTGCCCGGCTACGCCCCGTACTCGAACCCCAGTGTCAACGTGATCAGCGGCGACAACAACGGCAGCTTCCCGATGATCCGGCTCGGCACGCTGCACGGCACGATCACCGACAACCTCACGGGAAACCCCGGCGTCTCGGGTGCGACCGTGCAGCTGGACAAGTGCACCGACGAGGGCGTCAGTTGTGCGAGCGGCGTGCTGAGCGGGGTCGGCGACTCGTACCAGGCGGTGACCGACGGAGCCGGGCAGTACTCGTTCGTGTCGCTGGGCAACGCCAACCTGTTCCTGCCGGGCGACTGGCGGATGAGCGTCACCCAGGCCGGCCACCACCAGCTCACGCGTGTCATCACGCTGACCAGCAACGACAACACCCCGAGCGCCGGCGATCAGCTGATGAACATCAAGGGCGCGGTCGGCGGCACGGTGACCAACAGCGACACACCTGCGGCGCCGCTCAACAACGCGGCCGTCGTCCTGTACGGCTGCACAACCTCCTCGATCGCGACTTGCGGCGGGTCCGCGCTGGCATCGACGACGACCGGACCTGACGGCAGCTACCAACTGACCGGTGCCAGCGGGCGCAACTTCCTCGACGACGGAACCTACGAGGTCACCGCGACGGCACCGGGCTACGCCTCGCGCAACACGTTCGTCACCGTCGACTCGACCACCTCGACCGTGTACGTGCCGGCATCCGGCAACGTCGCCCTTTCGCACTTGGCCGCGCTGCAGGGCATCGTCAACGACAACACCACCGGCAATCCTGTCGTCCCAGGCGCGACCGTCACCGTCGTGCCGTGCCTGGATCCCAACGCGACGCCATGCGTCGCAGACACGGCTCCCGCGCACGCCAAGACGATCGTCACCGACTCGTCAGGGCAGTTCTCCTTCACCGAGTTCGGTTCCCAGTACGTGTTCACTCCGGGCAAGTGGCAGGTGACGATCACCGCTCCGGGACACCTGGCATCGACCCCGAAGGTCGTCACTCTCGGTAACGGCGTGAACCAGATCGGCGCGACTTCGACCGACCCTGATCTGCAACTGCCCCTTCTCGTGGCGTACGGCTCGGTGACCGGCATCGTGCGCGGCACCGGCAACCAACAACTGTCCGGCGCGACAGTCACCGCGCACTCGTGCCCGGCCGGCTTCGACACGACCACCACCGACGTGGCGACGATCGAGGCCGACTGCACCGGCACCGGCGGCCTCGCGTCGGCACCGACCGCGACGACAAACCTCGGTGGGTCCTACACGTTCACCGGACTCACCACGCCGTGGGCACTGCCACCGGGTGTCTGGGCATTCACGGCCACTGCGTTCGGCTACCTCGACGGCGCAAGTGTCGCCACTGTCGTCAGCGGGGTCAACAACACCGGCTTCGACGTCAACGAGGCGGTCCGCACGATCACGCAGACCATTCGCGTCGCGATCGACTCCGGTTCGACGAAGTACACGACCCACGCCACGGTGTCCCTCGCACGAACCGACGACCCGAGCAACCAACCGGTCGTGACGGCCCCGTCGAGTGGCAGCGTGCTCTTCAGCGCGGCCGGGCTCTACTCCGGCTCGTACCTTGTCGACATCAAGTCCGACGGCAGCACGCTGGGCGGCAGGATCCAAGAGTCGACGTTCACGCTGTTCGTGCCGCTGGTGAGTTCGACAACCACCTCGCTGGGCCCGACCGACTTCGCGCCCGCGATCGCCCGCACCTCGTTGACCGGCGTCGTGAACGGCGCGACGGGCGACACGAGTTCGTCGCCGGTGACGACCAGCGTCCCCATTGCGTTGTTCCCCACCGGAGATCACACCGCGGTGGCGACCAACCTCGCCGACGAGGCGCTGATCGCCACGACCGGAACCGGGGGCACCTTCACTTTGACGCAGATCCCGACCGGTACCTACGACATCGTGGTCAACGACGTCAGCCATCTGACGACGGCACAGCAAGCGGCTTTCCCCGTGAACCCGGCATACGGATCGAGCACGGTGAGCGCGGTGACGATCGTCGGCAACAGCCCGCCGCAGAACCTCGGCGCGGTGACGCTTGCCCGCACCACCGGCACGGTGACGGTGACGGTGAACTACGACAGCTCGGAGGATCTCAGCGGGGGCACCGGCACACTGTCGGGAACCGGCTGGGCATCACGCACAGCGGACACCGCGACGGGCGGCACCGTCGCCGACGGATCCGGGGTCTTCACGTTCAACAACGTGCCGTGGGGTTGCTGGACGTTCACCCTGCCGTTCGGCGTGAGTTCCGTGCACACCGGGACGGTGTCGACCGGCTCGTCGACCTGCCATCGCGGCTGCTCCGACGAGCAGCACGCCGCCGACCGCGTCGTGGACTTACACGTTCAACGAGCACAAGCTGGTGATCACGCCGACGGTTACTCGCGAACAGCCCGCTCGATGCGGCCGGATCGCCCTCGCCGTCGTTCAACCTGACGCTCGACGAACTCGGCCTCGCACCAGGTGTTCTCGCAGGCGATCACAGCGCCACCACGCCGATCACGCTGTATCTGCCGTCGGACACCTATTCGCTGGTGATGACGCGTGCGACCGGTGTGTCGGCAGACATGTGGCCGACCGACACGAACGGTTCGTGGTCGCAGACGATCCACCTGAGCACGCAGCCGCAGACTCGGCGTCAAGGTCAAGGCGGTCGAGGCGCACCTTGCGACGTTGAACATTCCGACCTACACCCATGGCGGATTCCACGCCGACGCAACGCATGCACTCACGGTCACGCTGACCTGCACCGCGGGCCAAGGCGTGCCCGCTGGGTGCGGCCCGACGACATCGACGATCACGGCCAGCGACAACGGGACCGTGACGCCGGCAAGTTTCCGAGCTAGCCCCGGCAACTGGGACGTCGACATCTCCGGGACGGCCGTCAACTCCGGGGCGACTACGCAAGTGCTCAACGTTGCTACCCAGAGCCTCACGCTTACCGCGGGCGGCACAACCACTGTCAGCTGGTAACCACGCCAGCGACATAACGAAAGGGCCGACCCGGTCGAGTCGGCCCTTTCGTAGTCGGCGGATCAGCCGATGGTGCCGGTGCCGATCAGCACGACGAGCACGATCAGCGCGGCCGCGCCGAGCGCGAGCAGCGCCCACACCCACCACGCGACCTTCTTCGGCTGCTCGACGACGACCGGCTCCGGCGGCGCGATGTAGACCGGCGCCGGCGGCGGCGGTTCCTCCACCGGGTGCATCGGACGGTTGCAACGGATGCAGGTCTGCGCCGACAGCGCGTTGGGCTCATAGCAGAACGGACACGGCAGCGACGCGATCGTCGCGCGGCCGGCCTGACCCGGCAGGCGGCGCAAGGACTCGGCACTGACACCGGAGGCGTCGCGCACGACCTTGGACGGCGTCCAGAACAACGGGTAGTCACAGGTGCGGCAGAAGTCGATCGACTCGCGCCGGTTCAGGCTGATCTGGGCGATGGAGCCGCACTCCGGACAGGTGACCGTCTCGGCCATCGCCGGCGGCATCGCCGCCGCGACGGTCGACGCAGGCTGACTCGCGATGTCGACAGGGGCGGGCGGTGGCGCATCGACAACAGCCACCCCCGTTGCTGCGGACGCGGTGATGACCGTAGCCGTCGTAGCCGTCGGCGACGACTCGACGCTGGCCGCCAGCGGCGGCATCGAGATCTCGACCATCGCGTCCGCCACGCTCGGCGGCGGTGCTGATTGGTCCGCCGGTGTCGAGCGCAGTCGCCGGCTTCGTCAAGTTCATCGGTGCCGGCGGGGGATACGCCGGCGGTGGCGTGGGCGCCGTCGGCGACATCGGAACGGCCGGAGCGGTGCGCGACTGCGCGTACGGCGGCGACGGCGCGCCGACCACCGGGATGACGGCGGTCTGATCCGCGTCGGCGCCCGGCTGGGCGAGGGGTTCTGCGGTCACGGTGTTCCTCCCTGCACCGCCGGCCATACCCGACGGTCTCCCACGTAAAGCTCGGCCCGCACGTGGGCCGGTACCTCGTCGCGGACCAATTCCACGAAGTCCTTCTCGGCGAGCCAGCCGGTCGACTCGACCTTCATGCGCACCCACGCAGTATCCGCCGGTGCCTCCCCGTCGCGCCACACTCCGCCGCCGTCCTCGACCTCGACCGGGCCGCCGGTCGTCAGCTCGAGGAAGCGCCGCAGCCCGTGGGCGGTCCCGCGCCAGGTCAACGTCGTCGCGGCGCCAGCCACGATGCGACGCTTCACCTCGACATCGAGGGAATCGTCGATGGCGTCGACGCCGATCCACGAGCCGAGCCAGCGCAACATCGGTTCCGGGGTGACCGAGACGTCGGCCAGGTGATCGACGTTGTCGGCGTCCTCGAGCAGGCTCGAGCCGATCTCTTGGAAGATCGATACGAACCGCACGAAGAAGTCCGAGTCGAGCATGCCGACCGGCAGCTGGCTGAGCAGCCACTGCGGACTGCGGCGTGGCCGGCTCACCGCATCGGGCGCGGCATGCGCACGGGGGACGAGGGCGGTCACGCCGGCACCGCCGAACCACACTGTTGGCCCTGCGGTGCAATGAGCAGCCTGCTTCCGGTTGCCATTATCTGACGACTACCTGGTGCGGCGCCGACAGGAACAGCGAGTGCGCGTCGAGGCGGATGACATCCTTGCCCGCCCCGAGGCGGCGGCCGGTGCGCAGGTCGTACTCGAACAGCAGCGCTTCCTCGACTCGCTCGACCCCGTCGATCGCTTCGAGCATCTGCGTGATCGCCGCGGCGTTGAGGTCGGCGTCAAAGGGCCAGCCCGTGCCGTCCGGACCGCCGCTGAGCGGGTTGACGTAGCGGGTCAGCGCTTCGATCGCGCGTTGCCGCACCAGTCCGGCCGGGCGACCGGGCGCACAGTGCACGAGGGCCGCGACCGAAACGCCTTGGTAGAACGGCGTGCTGATCTCGACCGCCGTGCCGACAACGCGGTGCGCGTCGAGATGGTCGGTGATGCGCCGCATCAACGGCTGCGCGATCGCGAAGTCGTCCAGCTGCTGCCGTACTGCGTCGCCACGGGCCTGCGGGACGACGAGCAACCGCACCGAACCGTTGCCTCGGTCGGCCGGCAGGCACCGGGCGCGCGCGACCTCGATCGACGACTCGAGCGTGAGCCGCTCGTAGTCGCCGGCTGTGACGGCGCGCTGTCCGGTGCGCAAGGTCATCGGGCCGCGGGTCTTCGCCTCGTTGACGGTCTCGGGGTCGACGCCGCCGATCGCCGGCGCGATGTTCGTGACGCCCTGCACGAACGGGATCGAGCGGCGCATCACCGTCAGCGTGCGCGCACCGGTGTTGCCCCGCGCGCCGCCGCCGTGGCGGTAGCCCGACACCAGGATCATCGCGCCGTCGCGAGGGATCGCGCCGTGCTGACGCACCGACCCGTTCGGGTAGCGCACCTGCGGGCCGAAGCGCACCTCGCCCGTCGAGCTGTCCCAGATGAAGTGCTCGTCGGTCGGCCCGGACTGGCTGAAGTCGTCGACCTCGGTCCATGCCGTGCGGTGACCGTCGTCGGTGACCAACACGGTCTCGTCGGCCGATCGCCGGGCGAGGACGGGGTGATGGGCAACGGCGAACACCTGGCCGGGCGCGCCACCGCTGCGGCCGATGACCTCTTCACCGACCTGCTCGGCATGCTCGGCCGAGATCGTCCCGCCCAGCGACTCGACACGAACGTTGCGGATGCGCGGTGAGGCCTGGTAGGTCGGGCGTCCCGTGGTCGAGTCGAGCAGGCGCACTCGCAGCCAGTACGACGAGTCGTTGCCGACGGTGAGCATCTCGTGCTCGTTCGGGACGAGCAGAGTGACCGCACCGGCCCGGTTCAGGCCACCGGTGGTGTCCTCGTAGCCGGTGCACCCGATCCATCCCTCGCCGTTCCAGACCTCCCACGCAAGAGGTGGGGTGCGGGGGTCCACGCCGATGCCCTCGGCGTGTGCGTCCAGCGACAGTCGCACGACCGTGCCGGCGAGGCTACGGGCGAAGCCGAACAGCATCGCGTCGCCCGGGGTGAGCTGGCTGGACGGGAAGCAGCGCACGCCCTCGCTCGAGTAGCGCAGCTCCTCCCACACGTCGCCGACACGCTGGTCGGCCTCGGAGTGGGTCTTGGCCGAGCGCAACTCCGGCGGGGCGATGACGAGCTCGTCGGTGGTGCTGAACACGACCGCGTCCGCGCTGCCCGAGGACGCGCCGCCGACGGTGGTGACCTCGGTCCCGGCCGGCACGATCACGGAATCGTTGACGACGCCGGAGAGCCAGAAAGTGAGATCGGCGCGGGCCACCGACGACGGGAACGGCGAGATGCCGACCATGTTGAGGAAGTGGACGTACAGGCGGTCGGGCACCTGGTTGACCCGGTACAGGATCATCTCGCTCATCCACGCGAACAACTCGATCAGCGCGACACCGGGGTCGGAGACGTTGTGGTTGGTCCACTCCGGGCAGTAGCGCGGGATGAGTCGCTTGGCCTCGTCGACGATGTCCTGGAACTTGCGGTCGTCGAGGTCCGGCGCGGGTAGCGGCATGATCGTCTCTATTCTCAGCGGCTATTCGTAATGGCTGTTCGGCTGGCTATTCGGAATCGTGCGGGATGACGTAGAACGGGTACACAAGGTTGCGCCGGTCATTGGTCGCTCGCACCTTGTAGACGACGTGGATGCGCACCAACCCGTCGTCGTTGCCGTCGGCGATGGGCGTGACCTGTTCGACCTCGACGCGTGGCTCCCACTGACCGACTGCCTCGCGTACGGCCTCGGCGATCAGGCCCAGCAGGTTCGGCGTGATCGGCTCGAACAACAGGTCCCAGATGCGACACCCGAACTTGGGCCGCATGACGCGCTCGCCCGGCGCCGTGAGCAGGACGAGCCGGATGGAGCGGTCGAGGTCCTCGACGCCGTGGGTGAGTGCGATCGACCCGGTGTGGTCGACGCCCAGCGGCCAGCTGAACCCCTTGCCGATGAAGGTGGCGTCGTAACGCGAGACGTCCCGCGTGCGTGCGGGCAATGGTCCGCTCATCAGTTGATCTTCACAATCGCTCCCTTGAGGCTGGCCTGCAGGCCACCCTGGACGGTCACCTGCGTGTCGCCCTTGAGCTCAGCCTGGGCCCCCTGCCACGACACCTTCGCGGTGCCCTTGCCGGTGAGGTTGGCCTGCGCCTGGATGTCGACGTCCGAGTTGGCCTGAATGCTGATCTTCAGGCCCTTGATCGTGATGTTGCCCTTGCCGTCGAACTCGATCGAGGACGAGCCCACGGTGATGGCGAACGGCTTTCCGTCCGGGTACTTGATGTCGCCGCGGTCGGCGCCGATGCGCAGCTGTTGGTCATCGGACACCGCGGTGATCTTGACGTGCTGCTCGTCCGGCCCGTCGCCGTCGGCCAGTTCGATCACGTTGTTCTGTCGGGACGTGATGCGCCGGTAGGCGACCTTGCCGTTGGCGACAACGTCAGTTCCGGCTGCGACGGCGTCCTTGCCGTTGAACAGTGCGCCGATGACGACGGGGCGCCGGGTGTCGCCACCCTCGAAGCCGACCAGCACCTCGTCGTTGATCTCGGGCAGGAACACTCCACCACGTTTGTCGCCGCCGCCGAAGGAGACGACGCGCGCCCATGCGCTCGCGACGTCGCCGGTGAGACCGTTGAACTTGACCTTGACCATCCCGGGCATGTCACTGCCGGAACCGGAGCCGCCGACGTCGCTGACCACCGCGGTGGTCAGGCCGTGATTGACGAAACCTGTCTCGGCGACGGGTACGGCAAGCTTGTCGACCAGAGCGGACTGGCGCATCTGCCCGGCGCGGAATCGAGTGAAGAAACCGCGACCGCTGAAGATGTGCTCAACCTCGCTGACGAGGTACTTGCCGTTGGCCGGACCGGCGCTGGAGATCGTGACGATCGCGTTCGGGGCGACCTTGGCATTGATCAGTGACAGGCCGCGTGCGCTGACGGCGTCGCCCTGCCACATCGTCAACAGCGATCCGGCGGCGAGCTCGGCCTCGGCCTGCGAGGTCGGGGTCGCGTCGCCGGCGAGGAAGTCGTCCGAGCCGACGAGCGAGGTGCGCTTCGAGCCGCCGTAGCTGTCGGTGAACGTCGACTCCGCGCCGGCGGGAGGAGAGCCGGACGCGCTGCCCTGGATGTCCTGCTTCGCCTTCGGATCCCAACCGTTGACCTTGATCGTGGCCGGACGCAAGGCGCTGCCGCGGACAGAGAACTCCATCAGGTCCGTGAGCAGGTCGAGGGTTGCCACCTCCGTACGACTCAGGTCGCCAGCCGGCTTCACGCACAGTTTCGAGCCGTCGACCCACCACACGTAGTTCAGCCGCTTCGTGATCGTGTCGAGCAGGGCGAGGTCGGTCCCGCTCTGCAGCAGATAGTCCTGGGTCGGATCGTTGGGGGTGGTCATGTCGAGCGACAGGCCCGAGCTGCCGGTCAGCTGGCTGAGGACGTCGGACATCTTCATCGTCTCGAAGGTGCGGATGTGTTTGGTCAGGCCGAGTTTGAACGACTTGTCATCGGCGGTGACGACGAACTCCGGCCGAACGGCTGCGGAATCGTGCTCCAGCGCGGTCCCGGTGACGACGCCTTCGAACATGCTAGGTCGTGTCGGCCTTGATCGTCACCGTCGTGCCGAGGGCGAACGTCGATGCGCAGCGATCGAATAGCCGAAGTCGTCGAACCGGATCATCGCGCGACCGGTCATGCTGAGCGCCGCGGTTCACCCGCACCGACACGAGTTTGTCGGAGCGTGGGCGGACAGCTCCTGGCCGTTGATCGTGATGTTGCACGAGGTCAGGGCGATCTGGTCGAGGACACTGTCCATCAGGTGCCGTCACCACGCGGGGATCGACAGCAGCGCTCCGGGGCGCAGAGCCAGCGGATCCTCGATGCCGTTGGCACCGGCAAGCTCGCGCCAGCGGGTGGAGTCGCCGTAGTAGCGCGCAGAGATCCGGTCGAGCGTTTCGCCGGGCTGCACGCGGTGCGTGCGGTGCGGTCGCGGCGTGCCGGAGGTCGGGTTCTGCTTGGTGAACGCGTTGGACGCCTCGAACTGGTAGAGCTCGACGTGCGCCTCGGCGCGCAGCGGCTTTCCGGCCGAGGAGAAGTAGGTGAACCTCAGCACCACGCTGTAGACGACCGACGGGAACGAGTGGAAGTCGCCCCAGTGGAAGAACACTGTCGGCGGACGACCGTTGCGGCTCGTTTCGTCCGCGCCGGGCAGCGTGTAGTCGACGTCCATCAGCGCCATGAGCTGGTTGGTGTAGGACGTGACCGCGGTGCCGTCGGCGGTCGTGTCGAAGACCAGATCGAGGTTGAGCCAGCCGTGGTGCGCGCCGAGGAAGCGCAGCTTGGTGATGTCCCAGCCCGGCTTCGCGTTGTCGCCCCACGCGTTCTGCCGGCCGACCGTGATCGTCTCGGGGTTGAACAGGCACGAAATCCGGTTGTTGTGCTCGTCCTCGAGGAAGGCTTTTTCCAACTCGGGCATCAGAACGCTCCGTCGGAGTTGTAGCGACCGCGTCGTTCGAGCTCGTCCACAACGCGCTGTTCGATCTTGTCGACGACCCGTTCGACGATGTCGTCGATGTCGATGCCGGTGGTGTCGTGCGTGGCCTGGTCGAGCGTGCGGCGCACGGTGTACTGGCCGGGCGTGGTCACGGGGGAACCTCCCGAGGTTTGGGTGACGCGGCGGATCGGCGGGTCGGCGAGCCGAGCGGCCCGGAACAGGTGGGCGGTCGACTCGGCCAGCCCCGAAGGTGCTTGCGTGCCGAGCGTGTCGGCGAGACTGCGCCGCACGACGTCCGGGACGCCGTCATGGCCGGCGCGGCCTGCGGTGCCGCCGTCACCGGCGAAGTCACGGTGCAGTCCCCGCGCCGCGGCCGGCAACTCGGGGCCGGAGACCGGAGCCGGCCGGATGCTGATGGGCGGGGGAGCGGGCAGGTAACTGCGCGCGATCGTCGCCGGTCGGCTGGTCGGGATTCCGGGTGCGCCACGTCCGGTCGCCCGATGCCCGGCCGAAGCGCTACTGGTGCGCTGGGCGGTGCCGGGCCCCGCGGCAGCGTTCCGTGGCGACTGCGCGGTGGCCTCCGAACCGACCGAGGCCGCGGCCGGGACCGCGTGGTGGTTGCGTTGTCGGCCGAGGTCACGGCAGCCGAACGAGCTGCAGCACCGGAGGCACTTCGGCGTACGGACGGTCGGGGCGGGGTCGAGCCGAGCCCGGCGCCCGGAACCGCAAGCGCCGTGCCCGCAGCACCGCCAGGCATCGGGCTGCTGCCTGCAACCGAGGCCGGGACGATCGTCGTGCTCGGCCCGAAGCCGCTGGCGAGGCCTGGCCGCGCGTCGAGCTCAGACGCGGGTGCGCCCACCGCCGCGAGCCGGCGCACGGTCGGGGTGCGTGTGGCGGTGAGAAGCTCGGGCATGGCGACCGCGGCGAGCCGGCGCACGGCCGGCGTTCCGGCGGCGGGGACGGTGCAGTCGGTCGGGCACGCCAGGCTGTGCTGGTGCGCGGGTCCTGACTCGAGGTTGGCGGCCCGGCGGATCGGTGCGGTCGGGTTCGCGGTCGGGTCGGTCGGCGTCGCGTCGGGGCGAGCGGCTCGGGTCTGGGCACCCGACGACGCCGCGACCCCGAGCGAGGTCGACGACGAGGCCGCTGATCCTGGCGCCGCGGCCGACCCGGACGACGTGGCGGTGGCCGGCGTTGTCGCGCCCTGGCCTGCCGACGACGGAGCTGATGGGATGGTCGGTGATGTCGATGACGACGCCGGCCGCGTCGATGACCCGACTGCAGCTGCGACGGCCGGCGACGAGGCGCTGCGGTTAGCGGCGGCGCGAGCGGACCGGCGCGTCGGCCCGAGCCGCGGCGGGAGCGGCGCCGGCGGCGGGGAGCGCGGGCAGGCCGGGTGCGCGGCTGACTCCGGTCGGCGGCGAGGCGCTGGATCGACACGGCGGGACGGATCTCGCCGTCGTGGCGCAGTCCGCGGTGGCCGTATCCGAAGCGGCGCACGCTGGCCAGCCCGAGCCCGGCCGGGTTGCCCCGACGCCAGCTCGGGGTGAATGCGATCGCCGCTCCCGGCTGCGTAGGCGCCGAAGCTGTCGCGGCCTGTGCCGAGGTGCGCTGAACGGCGGCCGAAGTCGAGGCGACGGCAGCAGCGGGCGCTGTGCTCGCAGCCGTGGCCGGCGACGCCGACGGGCTCGACGCGTCGTCACCTGCGGTCCGGGTCACCGCCGAGTCGGCGCTCGGGCTTGCCGCTCGCGCACCGGTCGGCGCCGCCGCCGATGCCGCCGCGCTGTGCTGGGTCGGTACGGCCGGCGAGGACGTCGTCGGAGCAGCGCCCGGTGCTGCCGGCGCGCCCGAAGTTGCACTCGGGGCGGCGGTAGCCGCCGGCGGCATCGCCCACGAGGGCCAGTTCGCCGCAGCCGGCGCGGACGATGGAGCGGTCGCGGCCGCGCCGGGTCGAGAGTCCGCGGCGGCCGGCGATGGGGCTGTCGCGGATGTGGCGGCGTGCGCACCGGTAGTCGCAGCGCCGGTGGTCGGAGCGCTTGCTGCGGGAGAGGCCGCGTGCCGCGGCCCCGCGGGTGATGCAGTAGCCGCGGGCGATGCAGCAGCTGCGGGTGACGCAGTCGCCGAGGTGCTCCGGCGCACCGGCTCCGGTGATGCGGCGGGCGCCGCGCGGCCGATGACCTGCATCGGACGCGTTGCCGCTTCGGTCAGCCTGGCAGCGGGACGCAGCGGGTGCGCCGTTCCGATCATTCGCCGCAGCGGGCCAGGGGTCGCGTGTCCCGACATCGACGCGGTGCCGGCGAGCGCGCGTGTCCCTACGACGGAACCGGTTGTCGTCGCGGTGGCCGCCGGATCGAGCGCGCGCCGCAGCGCAACCGGGGCGCCCGGTCGCGCCACGGCGTCGTCAGCGCTCCCGCCCGGCTGCGCAGCCATCGACGCTGCAGCGGTCGAGGCGGGCACGTCGACCGGTGCATCGGCCGCGGCCGAATCGATCGTCGGGGCCGCGCCAGTGACGGGCGCACCGTCAAATGCGGTGACAGCTGCAACGTCGGAGCTGGCGGCAGGTGCCACGACAGCGGCGGGGCGACTCATGGCCGAGCCGGACGGTTCCGCCGACGTGCGCGCCGACCGTCGGGCAGGCTGTTGTGCCGGGCCGCGCACCGGGCTCTGCCCGGCAATCGTGCCGGTGCTCGATCCAGGCGTGGCCGTGCGGGCACCACTCGGCCGTGTCGCACGAGCCGGCTCCGGCAGCACTGCCGCGACCGCACGACGCACGGCGGCGACGAACCGCGACACTGCCGGTGCGGGGCGTCCCGGCACCGGTGCCGAGGCGCCGGCCGCAGAGTGCGCGACGCCCGGGCTCGATGCGGACGAGGACGTCGCCGGGCGGGCCGTCGCGGCGCGCGCCGCATCACCGGGAACGGCCGGCGCAGTGGCGCCCGGCCCAGAGCCGTTCCCGGTCGAGTTCCCCGCCGGCGCTCCGGCACGGTTGGCTGGGGTGCGCGGCGAGTTCAGCCGCGCACGATCGTGGTTCATCAGCATCGGCCCGGCCGCGGTGGTCGCCTCCGAGCGCCGGACGTTGATGACCTCGGCGTGCAGGCCCGCCACGATGCCGCCCGGTGTGTAGGTCTGCTCGTTCGGGACGCGGCGCACCGCCTTGGGCAGCCCTCGCGCGGGCAACGCCGACACCGCCGCCTCGCGCCGGATCGCTGCGGGTGCGGGCATGGGTACGCCCGCTTCCTCGACTTCCGGTTCGGGTCCCGTCCACCATCGTGGTGGCGCGACGTTCGCATCGCGGTAGGACCGCGCCCGGACGACCTCGGGGCCGCCGAGCGAACGGCGCACCTCGACCGGACGGGCCGTGGCGGACGCGAACCGGGCACAACTGGAGGCAAGACTGCCGATGAGTGCAGGACGGCGGCGAATGCGCGGCGGGCCGGGCACGCGCAATCGGGTCACGATGTCGCGACCGAACCGGCTGGCGTCAGGCGTGGTCATCCGGCGGCCTGCGTCTTCGCCCGGAAACCGTGATGGGCGACCTCGAGCTCTTCTTCGAGCACGCTGTTGTCGCCGACGGAGAAGTCCGGGCCCTTCCATCGCACCGGGAACACGTCGATGAACTCCCACGACCGCAGCCGGTCACCGATCGGGCTGATCGCGGTGACCGCTCCGGTCGAGCGGGTGAGCGAGTCGGAGTTGCCGGCGAAGCCCTCGCCGGAAGACTTCTGCAGCCAGTCGAATAGCGCATCGCTTTGGGTCAGGCCGCGCTTGAACGTGATGTTCGGCCAGGTCATGCGCGACGGCAGTTTGTGCGTGAAGCTGTTCTGACCACCTTCGGCGATCTCGACGACGTTGACGGTCACCTGCAGACCGAGCACCTCGCGAAAGATGCCGATCTCGACGCCGTCGACCTCGAAGAGGAACCGGTCGGCAATCGGGATGTCACCGCCGAGCGGTTCGGCACTACTGGGCGTACTACTGGGCATATTCACGCACCGCCTGCCATGCACGCTCGTTCAGCGAAGCGACCGCGCGCACCATGCGCACGCGGTCCATGTGTTCGAGGTCGAGCAATTGCTCGAAATCCCAGTGCAGGTGGTAGGCGAGGTAAGCCAGTTCCTGCCAGATGGCATCGGTCGGGTAGCGCATCATCGCCGATCACCACCCTCTATTGCGCGCGGCGCGGAAGCTCCTCGACGGCGGTCCGGAGCGCAGGACGCGGTGCGGGCACTTCATCGGCCGGCTCCCTCGTCTCGGTCTGCTGCTCGGGCGCGTCGGCGGTTGGTTGCGCCGCCGTCGAGGACGCCGGGGAATCGCTACCGAGCAACGGAGTGCTCTGCTGCGCGTTCACCAGCGCGTCGTATTCCTCCTGGCTACCGAAATTGATCACGCCGTAGAAGTCCTGCAGGAATGCCAGGTCGACGGCGAACAGTCCTTCGATGTCGTGCGGGGTCACCTGCGGCATGTCGCCGAGCCGCTCGACGACCCGCGCCAGGACCAGGACGGTCAGGCGCGGGTCGTCAGGCCCGGTGACGGTGGGGATCTCGCAACGGCGCCAGTTCATCGCGCGCCGTTGCGAGCCGCATGGTGCCCGTCTTGTGGAGTTGCCCGTGGTGATCGACGTATCCCCTCGGCAGGGTGAACTCGTAACTCGTCTTCAAACCGCTCATGGGTGTACTAGATCACTCGTGTCGTTCGCGGGGACAGGGCAACTCGTTGTGCTGTGTCGTTCTGCGCCGGTTACTTGACCCGCTCGAGAACTTCGCAGGTGATCGTGATCGTCTCTTTGACCGGATCGTTCGAGTCGACGCTCAGCGCGTCTGTCGCGATCTTGGTCGGCCAGCCGTTCACGAAGTTGAACCGGGCAACCTCGGTGTGGGTCGAGTCGTAAAGCACGATCGAGCCGTTCTTGCGGTTGTTCGTGCGGTCCAGCAGCGACATGCCCTTGCTGTGGATGTCCATGAACCAGGTCCACAGCGCGTCCGAGGTCGCGTCCGGCGGTGCCAGGCGGGTCAGGCTCAGGTCGGGCACCTTGTTGGCGCCGCCGCGAGTCTTGACCAGCTGCTGCTTGCCGTCCTTGCCCACCTGCGTCGTGGTCGAGACGTCGACCTCGAGGTCGAGGCCGGAAACGCCCGACAGCGAGGTGATCACCTCGCCGTCGATCTCGAGGAAGAAGTTCTGGGCAATCAGCGGGTCGGTAGAGATCAGGTCGTTAGGCATCGGTCATTCCACCTTTGATTCTTGTGACGAAGGATCGCGCCGGATCAGGACGCGGACTGCTTCTGCTGGCTGATACGGAACACGACGAACTCGGCGGGCTTGACCGGTGCGATGCCGACCTCGACCACGAGCTTGCCTTCGTCGATCGACTCCGGCGGGTTGGTCTCCGCGTCGCACTTGACGTAGAAGGCCTGGTCCGCGGTGGAGCCGAACAGCGCGCCGGCCGACCACAGGCCGCGCAGGAACGCGTTGAGCGTGCGCTTGACGCCTTCCCACAGGGACATGTCGTTCGGCTCGAACACGGCGTACTGGGTGCCCTCGAGGATGGTCGCCTCGATCATGTTGAACAGACGCCGCACGTTGATGTAGCGCCAGTCGGTGTCCGAGGACAGGGTGCGGGCGCCCCAGATGCGGATGCCGCGTGTGCCGAACGGACGGATGCAGTTGATGCCGATCGGGTTGAGCAGCCCCTGCTCGTTCTGCGTGATCGCGCGCTCGATGTCGAGGACGCCGCGGATGGTGTCGTTGGCCGGGGCCTTCCACACGCCGCGTGTCTCGTCCGTACGGGCCCAGACGCCGGCGACGTGGCCCGACGGCGGCACGAAGACCTCCGCGTTGCCGTTGACGCCGATCGGGTTCTCGACCTTGATCCAGGGGTAGTACAGCGCGGCGTAGGCCGAGTCGTACATGGCGGTCTCGCTGCGCCATTCCTTGATCTGCTGCGGGTTCATCGACGGGCGGCGCGTCGAGGATGGCCATGCGGTTGCCGTGCTGCTCGCAGTGCGAGATCAGCGCGGTCTGGACGGCCTTCCAGAGGTTCAGGTCGATCGAGCCGTCGTCCTTGGTGCAGGCGGTGATCAGGTCGGGGACGATCACCATCGTGACGTCCTCGGCCACGGCCAGGCCGTTGATGCCGTTGCGGGCCGACTCGGAGCCGGCGAACTTGCGGCCGTTGACCGGCACCGGAACCGGGGCGGCCTTCTCGAGGCGGTAGCGACCCGGCTTGACCAGCTCGAGCTGCTGGGACATGTCGGCGTCTTTGTCGAGCTTGAGGTCGACCTTGATCTTGGTCGAGGTCTTGTTGACAGCGGTCTTGACGTTGCTGTCGCCCGAGCCGAAGTCGAGGCCGGAGAACGACTCGACCTCCGCGCCGTCGAGCAGCACGGTCAGGGTGAACGGCGACGGCCCCTCGGGGGCGTCGTCACCAAGGTCTTCGGTGCTGACATCGATCGTGATGTTCGCGTCGGGGTCGACGCTCTCGATCGTCAGCGGCTCGCCGAGCGAGCGGTCGGCCGCCGGCAGCGCCAGCGTCGACGGCTGACCCGACGGCTCGGTGTTCGGCAATGCGGCAGATGTAGGCAATGCTGCCGCCGTTGGCGAAGTAGCCGTACACCGACAGGGGGAGCACACACCCGGGGGCGAAGCTGCCGTAGAGCGCTTCGAACTGCGACCAGCTCGTGACCAGACGAGGGGCCAGGCCCTGCGGGTCGTTCGGGTCGTCAGTGGGTGCTTTCTCGGTGAATCCGACGAAGGCCGCGATCGCAGTTGGCGCCGCACTGAGCACCTTCTGGGACGACGGAACCTCTTCGACGTAGACACCCGGTGCTGTGTACGTGGGCATCGCGGGAACCCCTCCATCCAAAGTGGGAGTGACATGTCACCGCACGCCGCGATGATCAATCGCGCGGAACATATGCCTGCTAACACGGGATATAGACGCTTCAGAACCTCACGCTTTCCTCAATTCCTGCGCCAAGGCGGGCAGTCGTGCCAAACCGGTCAAACCGGGCCGTTGACGAGGAAGGAAAAAGCCGCTGACGAGGAAGGAAAATCAGCCGGTCTGAGTCTGGATCTGACCCGGGAAACTGACGGTGATCACGCCACCCCAGTTGCACATGCACTGGCAGTCGGAGGTGAGCACCGGCAGGCCGGTGATCTGCTTGGTCGGCTGGGTCGGAATCCACGGCGCGCTGGTCATCGGCACGCACGGCATCGGGGTCAGGACGCCGAGCGCGGCGGCGGTCGCGGCCGCCACCTGCGGGTTCGACGGCGTCGTGCACATTCCGAACGGCTGGATGTTCACCATCGGCGCGGAGTCCATGACCGTCGCGGCGGGCTTCCCGCCGATCTGTGTCGTCGGACGGATCACGTTCAGCGAGGACGGAGCGACGCCGAAGCTGCAGGCCAGCATCGCGCCCATGACCACGTTCGGTGGCATGGCGTTCCCCCCTCCGCGGCCGCGGCCGCTATTTGCGTGAGCCCTTGACCGAGGCGGTCAAGGTACCGCCGGTCGTCGTGACGAAGCAAAGGATCGTGCGGTCGGCGTCCTGCTCCCAGCTGCGGGCCGAGGGGAGCAGATAGGTGTAGAAGAGCTTCGAGTCGAGATAGTCGACGCCGACGTAGGCGGTGAAGCGTTGGGCGCAGGCGCCCTTGGCGAACTTGTCGAGCACGTCGCCGCCGGGATACGCGCCGTTCGAGGCCGACGCCGACGGCCCCGCTCCGGCCGCTTGGAAGATGACCAGCGCGTACGCCTCTTGGGTGTGCGCCTGGGTGCACGGCACCTGGTCGAGATTGCTCAGCTCGGCCTTGACGTCCTTCGGGGCGACGAAACACTGGCCGGGCCGCACGTCGAACACCGACGTCGACTTCTGCCCGCCGCTGCTGCTGCACGCGGTGGCGCTCACCAGCGTTGCGATGAGCGCTCCGAGCAGCGCTGGTCGCGCGCGCCGAGCCATGATCGTCTCCTCCCGATGCGCGACGAGACTAACCCGAACGTAACGCCGATGGCAGACCTGTGGTCAGAGGTAGAGGCCGGTGTTCTCATCGTTGCGCTCGGCGGCGACGGCGTGCACGTCGCGTTCGCGTAATAGGAGGTATTCGTCGCCCGCGATTTCGACCTCGTGCCGATCGTCCGGACTGAACAGCACGCGATCACCGACCTGCACGGCGCGGACGTGATTGCCGACTGCGAGCACCTCCGCCCAGATCAGCCGCTTCGCGACCTGAGCGGTCGCAGGGATCAGGATGCCGCCGGAGGACTTGCGCTCGCCTTCGCCACGCGGCTCCCGCACGAGAACCCGGTCGTGCAGCATCTTGATCGGGAGCCGGTCGGTCATGCACGAAGGCTATTGGTTAGCAGCATCTGATACCGAATCGCGTCATGGTGGAGATCCGGAACCCCGCGCGGATGCACTAGTCTCAGCCACCTTCCATCCCTGGAGAGAGGACACCTGACCGGTGACTGGAACGAGGACGAAGTGGCTCGCGCTCGCTACCGCAGCGCTCGCCGCGATCGCGCTCAGCGCATGTGGCGCTGGCAAGACCAACAACGGCTCATCGAGCGCACCGGCGGGTACCGGCACCGCATCGGGTGGTGGCCCGGCCGCCGGATCGACCATCACCATCGGGACAACCGACCAGGTGATCGCCCTTGATCCCGCCGGCGCCTACGACTTCGGCTCGTCGTTCTTCATCAACAACCTGTACCAGTTCCTGATGAACGTGCCCGCCGGGCAGAAGACACCGCAGCCCGACGCCGCGAAGTCGTGCTCGTTCACCAAGCCGACCGAGTACACCTGCATCATGAAGCCCGGGTCTGAAGTTCTCCAACGGTGACCCGCTCACCGCCAAGGACGTTGCGTTCTCGTTCACGCGGATTATCAAGATCGCCGACCCGAACGGCCCGTCGTCCCTGCTCGCCAACATGGCATCGGTGGCGGCGCCGAGCGACTCGAAGGTCGTCTTCACGCTCAAGAACGGCAACGACCAGACCTGGCCGTACATCCTCGGCACGGCCGCCGGCCCGATCGTCGACAGCAAGGTGTTCCCGGCCGATAAGGAGCTCCCCGACAGTCAGATCATCGGCTCCGGACCGTACAAGTTGGTCAGCTTCGACAAGAACCAGCAGGCCGCGCTGACCGCGAATACCAACTACTCGGGCCCGAACACCCCGAAGACGCAGAACATCAACGTCAAGACCTACAGCGAGAGCTCGAACCTGAAGCTCGACATCCAGAGCGGCCAGATCGACGTCGCCTACCGCACGCTGACGCCCAGTGACATCCAGAGCCTCAGCAGTGACAGCAGCGTCAAGGTCATCAAGGGCGCCGGCGGCGAGCTGCGCTACATCGTCTTCAACTTCAAGACGATGCCGGGCGCGAACGACGCCCAGAAGGAGGCCATCCGCAAGGCGATGGCGTACTCCGTCGACCGCACCTCGCTCGCGAACGACGTCTACAAGGGCACCTACCAGCCCTCGTACTCGATGGTCCCGCCCGGCATCAAGGGCGCGACGACGCCGTTCAAGGACGTGTACGGCACGACGCCGAACAAGGCCAAGGCGGCGCAGGTGCTGCAGGCGGCCGGTCTCAAGACGCCGGTCAGCGTGAACATCGAATACACGACCGACCACTACGGCCCGACCTCCACGCAGGAGTACGGCGCGATCAAGCGGCAGCTCGAGGCGACCGGCCTGTTCAAGGTCACGCTCGGTTCGGCGCTGTACACGACCTACTCGACCGCACGCGTTCACGACACCTACCCGATCTATCAGCTGGGTTGGTTCCCCGACTACGTGAACGCCGACGACTACCTGTCGCCGTTCCTCGTGCCGGACAACTTCGTCAACGCGCACTACTGCGATTCGAAGGCTCCGGCCGGCAGTCGTCCGTGCGACAAGGACGGTCTGGCGCCGCTGCTCAAGCAGGAGGAGACACACACCGGGTCCGTCGCGGACACCGCGCTCGCCAAGATCCAGTCGAAGCTGGCGACGGGCGAGATGCCGTACCTGCCGCTGCTGTCGGGCTACCAGGTCGCGGTAACGCGGACGAACATCAGCGGAGTCCAGGAAACGCTGGACCCGACGTACCAGTTCCGGTTCTGGATGCTCAGCAAGAGCTGAGCCCCGACCGTGCCGGGCACGCATGTCCTGATGGACGTGCGTGCCCGGCTTCTTTCGTTTCGTGCAAGGGTGTGACCCGTGGCAACCACAACGACGTCGTCGGGGTCCTTGCGCACCTACCTGGTGACCCGGCTGCTGCTGGTGATCCCCATGGTGTGGATCCTGGTCACCGTCGTCTTTTTCGTGATGCGGGTCGTCGGCGACCCGATCACCGCGCACCTGTCCGGCCACGTTCCGGAATCGGTCATCAAGGCGGCGCTTCACAAGGCCGGCTATGACAAACCGCTGTTGACGCAGTACTGGGACTACATCTCCGGCATCGCGCATTTCGACTTCGGCAAGGCCGTCACTGACAACCAGCCCATCACCCACCTGCTGGTCACGCGCGGCGCGGCGACGCTCGAATTGACGATCTATGCGCTGATCGTCGCCTTCGGCTTCGGCGTCCCGCTCGGTCGGATCGCAGCGCGCTACCGCGACCGCCTGCCTGATGTCATCCTGCGTGTCTTCGCCGTCCTCGGCTACGCAATGCCGGTGTTCTTCGTCGGGCTGCTGCTGCAGCTGCTGTTCGCGATCAAGTTGGGTTGGCTGCCACCGTCAGGACGCGCCAGCGTCGACGTCGAAGCCGCGATCCAGAACGTCGCGCCGAACACGCACATCTACCTGATCAACGCGATCCTCTACGGCGACAACAGCTACGTCTGGGACGTGATCAAGCACGCGATACTCCCGGCGCTCACGCTCGGGCTGCTCACCGGAGGCATCTTCCTACGACTGGTTCGGGTGAACATGCTGCAGACCCTGCGCTCCGACTACGTCGAGGCCGCTCGCGCACGAGGCGTTCCCGAACGCAAGGTGATGCGCAAGCACGCGTTCAAGAACGCCCTGATCCCGGTCGTCACCGTGATGGGCCTGCAGATCGCGACCCTGCTCGGCGGTGCGGTGCTCACCGAGGACACGTTCGAGTGGCAGGGCATCGGCTACACGCTCACGCACTACATCGAGAACAGCGACTACGTCGCGGTCCAAGGAATCGTCGCTGCACTCGCCGTGATCGTTGCGCTGGTGAGCTTCGTCATCGACGTGATCGTCGCGGTCATCGATCCCCGGGTGCGGTACTGACATGACTCTGAATCTGCGTGACGAGGAGAGACACCAATGACCACCGCACTGCCCGAGGCCGAAGCCCTCGCGGGTGCCGACCTGGGAGGCAAGCGCAGCCGCATTCCCGGTATGGCTGCGATGCGTGCCACCTCCGGCTTCCAGCGCGCCACCCTCGTCGTCGGTCTCGTCATCGTCTTCTTCTTCATCGTGCTCGCGGTGTTCCCCTCGTGGATCGCGCCGTACGGATTCGATCAGGCCGGCGTCGGCGCCAAGACCTTCCCGACCCAGGCGGCGCCATCGGCACAGCACTGGTTCGGTACCACGGTCGACGGCTATGACGTGTTCTCACGCGTCGTCTTCGGAGCGCAGACCGCGCTCGAGGTGATCGTGCTCGCGGTGCTGCTCGCAATCGTGATCGGCGTTCCGTTCGGGCTGCTGTCCGGATACTTCGGCGGCTGGTTCGACCGCGTCGCCGTGCTCGTCGCCGACTCACTGTTCGCCTTCCCGACGCTGCTGCTAGCCATCGTGGTCGTGGTCGCGATCAGCGGCGGCAACAGCGGAAAGTGGTCGTCGATCATCGCGACGGCGGTCGCCATCACCGTGGTCTACCTGCCCCAGTACTTCCGTGTCGTCCGCAACGCAACCGTCGCGGCGCGTGAGGAGCCCTATGTCGAGGCCGCTCGGGCCATCGGCGCAAAACCCATGGCGATCATGACCCGGTACATCTTCGGCAACGTGGTGCAGACCGTGCCGGTGATCGCCACGATCAATGCCGGCGATGCGATTCTCACCCTCGCCGGCCTCGGCTTCCTCGGCGTAGGCATCGAACCGACGGCTGCCGCCGACTGGGGGCACGATCTGAACACGGCCGTGCAGAACGACGTGTCCAACGGATTCTGGTGGTCGGGCGTCTACCCCGGCGTCGCGATCGCGTTGCTGGTGCTCGGGGTGACCCTCGTCGGCGAGTCGCTCAACGACGTCCTCAACCCGTTGCTGCGCACCGCCAAGATCACCAGAGTGGTACTGCCAACCCGCACCAAGACCGAAACCAAGGACGCGAGCGAGTGAGCAGCGCCGAAGCCCCCGTCCTGGACGTCCGCGACATGCGGGTGTGGTACGCCGGACCCTCAGGTCCTGTTCGCGCGGTCGACGAGGTGACGTTCTCGTTGCGGCCGGGCGAGGTGCTCGGCCTGGTCGGCGAGTCCGGCTGCGGCAAGTCGACCCTGGGCCGCGGGCTGATGGGGCTGACCCCGCGCGGCGCGGCCGTCGACGGTGCTGTCACCTTCGACGGCACCGACCTGTTCTCGATGCCGAAGAAGCAACGTGATCGCTTGCGTGGCGGCGGGATGGGCCTGATCTTCCAGGAACCGATGACCCGCCTCGATCCGCTGATGAAGATCAGCAGGCATTTCGACGAGGCGCTGCGCGCACACGAGCCAGGGCTCAAGAAGGCACAACGACGCGAGCGAGCCCTGGAAGCCTTGCGGGCACTGGGGATTCCGCCAACCCGCTACGAGACGTACCCGCATGAGTTCTCCGGCGGTATGCGCCAGCGCATCATGATCGCGTTGACGCTGGCGCTGCGTCCGAAGTTCATCATCGCCGACGAACCGACTACTGCTTTGGACGTGTTGGTCGAGGCGCAGATCCTGCGCATCCTCGCCGACATCCGCGAGCGATTCCATCCCGCGATCCTGCTGATCACGCACAACCTCGGCATCGTTGCCGAGGCATGCGATCGCGTCGCGGTGATGTACGCCGGACGCATCGTCGAGCAGGGGCCGGTGCGCGAGATCTTCGGCGACCCGAAGCACCCCTACACCCAAGCCCTGCTGCGCTCGACGATCTCACTGTCGACGCAGAAGTTGCACTCGATCGCCGGAGCACCGCCCGACCTCGTCGCGCCGCCGACGGGGTGTCACTTCCACCCGCGGTGCGAGCACGCGATGCAGATCTGCGCCGAGCAGGACCCGCCGACGGTCGGTTCGGCGAGCCATCACGCACAATGCTGGCTGTTGCAGCCCGCCGACGACGAGTCGCGCCGCCCGCTCGCCCGCCAGGAGGTGTCTGTTGCAGACGAAGCCTGACGTGTCGGTCGCAAAGCCCGGCGACACCGAACCGCTGATCAGCCTGCGCGACCTCCAGGTGCACTACGCGCTGCGCACCAACGCGATGTCGCGCCTGCTGGGCGGATCGTCCGGCACGGTGAAGGCAGTCGACGGGGTATCCGTCGACCTGGCCCCGGGTGAGGTGCTCGGCATCGTCGGTGAGTCGGGTTCCGGCAAATCGACGCTGGGCCGCGCACTGCTCGGTCTCGTGCGTCCGAGCGGGGGATCGATCACCTACCGCGGCCAGGAGATGGTCGGGCTCGGTGAGCGCCAACTGCGTCCGCTGCGCCGGAAACTGCAGATGGTGTTCCAGGATCCGCACGCCTCGCTCAACCCGTCCATGACGGTCGGTGGCGCAATCTCCGACGCGCTGCGCATCCACGGGTTACATGAGAAGGATCGCGACAAGGCGGTCGCCGACGCGCTCGAGCGGGTCGGCCTCGCGCCGGCGTCGCGGTTCATGTCGAAGTATCCGAGCGAGCTCTCCGGCGGACAGAAACAGCGCGCCGTCATTGCGCGGGCCATCGCGCTCGACCCCGAACTGCTCGTCGCCGACGAACCTATCTCGATGCTCGACATGTCGGTGCGGGCGAAGATTCTCGAACTGCTCAACGAACTCAAGCGTGATCTCGGGCTGACCTACATCTACATCACCCACGACCTCGCGTCCGCCCGGTTCTTCTGCGACCGCGTCGCGATCATGTACCTCGGCAAGGTCGTCGAGATCGGTCCGGTCGCCGAGATCTTCGAGTCGCCGCGCCATCCCTACACGAAGGCGTTGCTCAAGGCCGTCCCCGATCCCGACCCGTCCCGTGGCGTCGCTCGCGACCTGCCCCGCGGCGAGGTTCCCGATGCCGCGCGGCCGCCGCTGGGTTGCTCGTTCCACCCTCGCTGCTCCGAGGCGTTCGGCCCGTGCGGATGGGAGACGCGCGATCTGCGGATGGTGCTCGAGGAGCGTTGGACGAGCGTCGACGCGGATCAGTACGCGAGCGAATCGGACCTGGTCGGGCCGGCCACGCACTTCGACGGCCCGGAGTCGAGTAAGGGCGTCGCCGAGCTGCGGCCGGGTCACGGCGCGGCCGAGGACGAAGTCGAGTTGTTGACGCGAGTTCGTGACGGTGACCGCGACGAACCGCTGTGGTCCGGCGTGCGAAACATGCGCGCCGACAACGGCAAGGTGCGCCTCGAATTCACCGACCGGCACGAACCGACGCTCAAGCAGGTCGACGGGTCGTCCGTGCAGGTGTCGTGTCACCGGTACCACGACCCGACCTGAGCCACTGCCCTTGCAGGTACCTCAGGGGTGGCCCAGCCAATCGATCTGGTACCAGCATTGATTCGCGTAGCCGCGTGTGTCGAGTGGTGCCGTGCGGTGACTTGCCGACACGCAGAGCTTGTAGCGCAGGCCCGGCGTGAGGTTCGAGATCGCGTAGCTGCCGTCCGAACCGGTCCCGCCACCGTCGACCACCGCGTTGTTCGAGTCGAGCACCTCGACGAAAGCGTCGGACAACGGGTCCCCGGTGTCTGAGGAGTACACCGTTCCGGTGATCCGCCCGGCGTCAGGAAGTGCGAAGTCGACGCCGGAGTGGGTGTGACGCGCCCGGACCGGCACCCGCCGTGCGCACGGGCTTAGCGAGGTCCGAACGGGCAGAGACGATCAGCCCCACATCCGGACGTTGGCCGCCGCGGCTCGGGAGTAGTTCGTATGTGCCGAGCGCACGAACTGTGCGAGTTGGTCCGCTGCCGCGCAGCTGCGCCGGTGCGCCGCCATCCACCGCTCGTGTGCGGCCACGTGCGCAGTTGCAGCCGGGCCGGTCCAGTAACCGGCGAGGCGACGCGCATCAGCCTCGAGGTCCGTACCGAGTTGTTCGGCTCGGGCGTCGAACGCGCGCATTCGCGCCACGAGGTCGACGAGCGCGTCGAGGTCGGCCCGGAAGGCAGTCACGGGAACGCCCCCAGCAACGTGCTGCGTCCAACTTCATCGCCGTCGCAGTAGGAGGTCGCGGTCGCGTGCAATGCGTCGGCGAGTCGGTCCAGACCGGCGATCACCGCACTCGCCTCTCGATGCCAGTCGCGCCACGCGCGCTCGAAGGTGGCCGCGGTTCGCCCGAGCCATTCGTCGCTGAGTACGGCCTCGGCCTGCATGCGCAGTGCCTCGAGTTCGCTGTGCAGCTCGCGCCCGATCGTCGCTGTGGCGGTGGCCGCATGGTGTACGGCGGGGGTGGTGACGTCGAACCCGGTCATGTCGGCAGCGTAAGCAGATCGTGGCCGGCCACGCGTCGCTGCGCACCGCGCTGTGGATAACGCGCCGAGGTGCGTCAGTAGGGTTGCGTTGTGATCGACCTCAAGACCGTCCGCGAGGACCCGGACCTGGTGCGTGCCTCGCAGCGCCTGCGCGGCGCCGACGAGGCAGCCGTCGACCGGCTGCTGGCTGCCGATGAGGCCCGCCGGGCCGCAGTCGCGAGCGCCGACTCGCTGCGCGGTCAGCAGAAGGAACTCGGCCGGTCGGTGTCGAAGGCGAGCGCGGACGAGCGGCCGGCACTGCTCGAGCGCGCCAAGAGGCTTTCGGCCGAGGTCAAGGAGGCCGAGGTCGAACAGGACCTGACCGATACGGCGTTGCGGGAAGCACACCTGGCGATCGCCAACCTCGTCGAGGACGGCGTACCGCCCGGTGGCGAGGACGACTTCGTGACGCTCGAGACGGTCGGCACGCCACCGGCCATCGACAATCCGCGCGAGCACACCGAGCTCGGCGCGGCGCTGGGGGCGATCGACACCGAGCGTGGCGCGAAGGTGTCGGGCTCGCGGTTCTACTTCCTCACCGGCATCGGCGCGCAGCTCGAACTTGCTCTCGTCAATCATCGCGATGGCGCAGGCTGATCGCACCGGATTCACGCCGGTGATCGCGCCGGCCCTCGTCCGTCCCGAGATCATGGAAGGCACCGGCTTCCTCGGCGCGCACGCGTCGGAGGTGTATCGGTTGGCCGACGACGACCTGTATCTCGTCGGCACGTCCGAGGTTGCGCTCGCCGGCTACCACTCGAACGAGATCCTGCCTGAATTGCCTTTGCGCTACGCAGGATTCTCCTCCTGCTTCCGTCGCGAGGCCGGTTCGTACGGCAAGGACACCAAGGGCATCATCCGGGTGCACTGGTTCGACAAGGTCGAGATGTTCTCCTACGTCCCGGCCGACGAATCGCGCGCCGAGCACGAGCGTCTGCTCGCGTGGGAGCGCGAGTTCATCGACAGCCTCGAACTGTCCTATCGCGTCATCGACGTCGCTGCCGGTGACCTCGGCTCGTCCGCCGCGCGCAAGTTCGACATCGAGGCGTGGTTCCCGTCGCAGGGCACCTACCGCGAGCTGACCTCGACGTCGAACTGCACGACGTTCCAGGCGCGCCGGCTGAACATCCGCACGCGCGGCGAGCGCGGCAACGAACCGGTCGCGACGCTGAACGGCACGCTGTGCGCGGTCGCGCGCACGATCGCGTGCCTGCTCGACCATCATCAGCAGCCGGACGGGTCGGTGTACGTGCCGGCCGCGTTGCGCCCGTACCTCGGTGGACGCGAGTTGCTGACGGCATGATCAAGTTGGTGGCGACCGACCTCGACGGGACGTTGCTGCGGTCGGACTCGTCGGTGTCGCCGCGCACCCGGGCCGCGCTCGAGGCCGCCGAAGCCGCCGGTCTCGTCGTCGTGTTCGTGACCGGACGTCCGCCGCGTTGGCTCGACGACGTCGTCGAGCAGACCGGGCATCTCGGTGTCGCTGTCGGCGCGAACGGTGCGGTGATCTATGACCTGCATGACGAGCACGTCGTGCGCGCGCACACGCTCGAGCCCGAGGTCGCGCAGGCGGTCGCCGCCGACGTCCGCGCCGGTTCCCGGCGGTCAGTTACGCCGTCGAGTACCTCGACGGGTTCGCGGCCGAAGCCGACTACGTGCACGACTGGACGATCAATCCCGACTACGACCGCAAGGGCAATCCGCTGCCACAGCCGCGGATTGCGCCGGTGAGCGAGATCGCCGACCGTCCGCTGTTGAAGGTGCTCGCGAAGGACAAGGGCCGCGACGTCGACGAGTTCCTCGAGCTGGCCGGCACCATGCTCGGCGATCGCGCGTCGATCACGCACTCGTCCTCGATCGGGCTGCTCGAGATCGCCGCACCCGGCGTTACGAAGGCGACCGGGCTCGCCGAAGTCGCTGCGACGCACGGCATCGCGCCGCACGAGGTGGCAGCGATCGGCGACATGCCCAACGACGTCCCGATGCTTCGGTGGGCCGGACGTCTTACGCAGTCGCGAACGCGCACCCGGCCGTGCGTGCTGCCGCCGACGAGGTCGTCGCGTCGAACGACGAGGACGCCGTCGCCGCGCTGATCGAGTCGCTGCTCGGCTGAGCACGCGGCCGCGGCCGGTGCAGCTCGCGGACCGTTCAGTTCGCGGACGGTTCAGTGCCCGGACGAGCGCAGGGCCGCGCGGTGGATCTTGCCGCTCGTGGTCTTCGGCAACTCGTCGACGAACCGCACTCGGCGCGGGTACTTGTACGGCGCGGTCTCGGCCTTGACGTGCTCCTGCAACTCGCGCGCGAGCTCGTCGGAGCCTTCGACGCCGTCGCGCAGCACCACGACTGCGACGACGAGTTCACCGCGGGTCTCGTCCGGCTCGCCGATGACGGCGACCTCGCGCACTGCCGGATGACCGAGCAACGTCGACTCGACCTCCGCGGGACCGATCCGATAGCCCGCACTGACGATGACGTCATCGGCGCGCGACTCGAAGAACAACCAGCCGTCCTCGTCGGCGCGCACCCGATCGCCGGTGTGCCACAGGCCGTCCGGAGCAGCCTCACCGTCGTAGCCGAGAAAGAACGTCGGCACGCTGGCCGGGTCGACGCACAGCTCACCGTCGACGATCGAGGTCTGCACCCCCGGCAGCGGGCGGCCCATCGAACCGGGCGGTGCATCGGCCCCGGGTGACGCTCCGGTCAGCTGGCCGGTCTCGGTCTGTCCGTACCCGTCGGCGATCGCCAGCCCGGTCTGTGCGCGCCACGACTCCAGCGCGGGGACGCCCAACGCCTCGCCCGCGGTGATCAGGCGCCGCAGCGACGCCACGTCCGTGATCGGACCGGTAGCCGCGATGAGCCGATATTCCGTCGGCGCCATGCAGAGCACGTTCACGTTCTCGGCGCGGATCGTCTCGAGCCGCTCGACCGGATCGAACCGACGATCCTGCAGTAGCGCCGCCGCGCCGCACAGCCACGGCGCGAGGAACGCATTGCGCGCGGCCTTCGACCAGCCCGGCGCGGCGGTCGACCACACGAGCTCGCCCGGCTCGGCTGCCATCCACGACCGGGCCTGCAGCTGCTGGCCGTAGACGTAACGCTGTCCGTGCGTCACCAACTTCGGTTCGCCGCTCGTCCCGGATGTGAACAGCACGAACGCCGGGTCGCGCTCGTCGAGTTCGGCATACGGCGCCGGCTCGGCGTCGTGACTCACCGGGCACGGTGAGCACGGCGCACCCCGGGTCGGCCTCCACGACGACGGTGCGGTTGCGGTCGGCACACACCACGAGCGCGGGACGGGCGCGGCGCAACCGCAACGCGACATCCTTTGCGCGCAGCTGCTCGCTGCACGGGAGCATCGCTGCCCCGAGGTGCAGGCACGCGAGCATCGTCAACGGGTACTCGATGGTGTTGCCGACCAGCGTCAGCACGACCGAGCCACGACCGACCCCGCGCTCGGCCAGCACGCCGGCGAACCGGCCGACAGCATCGAGCAGCCGCCCGAAGGTCCACTCGTCGCGCGCACCGTCGCGCGCGAGCGTGATCAGTGCGAGCTCGTCACGCGGCCGCGCAGCGAGGACGTCCCGGACGTAGTTGCCCACCGACTAGAGGTACTGCCCCGGACCCTGCCGTGGGTCCTCCTCATCGCCGGGGCCGTCGAACGCGCCGCCACCGAGGACCTGTCCACCCGGCCCGACGACGATCTGGCGCTGGCCGCCCGGCAACGCGCGGTTGCGCATCTGCTCGAGCTGGGCACGGGCCGCCATCTGTTGCTGGAACAGCGCGGCCTGGATGCCGTGGAACAGGCCTTCCAGCCAACCGACCAGCTGCGCCTGCGCGATGCGCAGTTCGGCCTCGGACGGCACACCCGATCCGAAGGGCAGGGTGAGCCGCTCCAGCTCCTCGCGCAACTCCGGCGCCAGCCCGTCCTCGAGCTCGTGGATCGACATCTCGTGAATGTCACGCAGCCGCTGCCGACCCGCCTCGTCGAGCGGGGCAGCCCGGACTTCCTCGAGCAACTGCTTGATCATCGTGCCGATGCGCATGACCTTCGCGGGCTGTTCGATCATGGCCGACACCTCGTCGTGGTCACCCGACTCGCCGGTTTCGTCCGTATCTGATTGGCTGGCGGGTACAACCTCGGCACTCGAATCAACGGGTGCAGGCTCGTTGCTCGGCTGTCGGGGATCAGGGGTGTGTTCACTCACCCCTCCAGTGTGGCAAAGCGGGTGTTGGGGGTTGCTCTCGATGGTGTCGACGACGGCGCGCGGGCTGGACGTGGCTCGGGTCCGAGGGCTTTATCTGTCACTGCCGACCGGACCGGCCACCTTGGACGGGCCGCTGTCGGCGGTGCAGCCCGAGTCGGTCATCCGCGCGATCATCGCGACGCTGCGCTCTGCTCCGACGCAGCCCGGCGGCACGTCGTTCCGCTCGCAACGCACTGCCTCGTCACTCGTCGAAACCCGCAGAGCCTTCGGCGACCTCGTCGGGGCCGGGCCGGACTCAGTGGTGCTCGGCGCGACGCTGGGCGGGCTGCACGTGCAGTTCGCCGAACTGCTCTCACGCAACTGGCAGCTGTCCGACCAGATCGTGCTCAACCGGCTCGACAGCGACTCGGTGCTGTCGCCCTGGCTTCGTGCGGCGCGCGCGTGCGGCGTCAGCGCGAAATGGGCCGAGTTCGACCTCGAGACCGGCGAAGTGCCGACCTGGCAGTACGAGCACCTGATCACGCCGCAGACCCGGCTGGTCACGGTGCCGCTCGGCAACCCCGCGACCGGCACCACGCCGGACGTGCGCGCGATCGCCGACCTGGCTCACGACGTCGGCGCCCTCGTGCTCGTCGACGTCGGCGCGGCCACGCCCCACGTCCCGCTGTCGCTGGACGAGTTCGGCGCGGATCTGATGACCGTCGAGGCCGCGACCTTCGGTGGCCCGACGATGTCGGCGCTCATCGCCCGTCCCGGCCTGCTGTTGGACGTCGACCAGGGTTCGCACTCGCCCGCACCGAAGCGGTTCGACTTCGGTCCGCTGGCCGTCGAGTTGCTCGACGGCGCGAGCGCCGCGGTCGACCACCTGGCCGGGCTCGACGACCGGGCGAGCGGCACTCGACGCGAGCGGCTGCAACGTTCGATCGCGATCTCCGGTGCGCACACCGCCCGGCTGTGGAAGCACTTCGACGCCAGGGTTGCCGAGTTGCCGCACGTCACGGTCTTCGGCGGTTCCGGTCCGCGGCTTCCCGTCCTCGGGTTCACTGTCGCGCGGCGAACCCCGGCGCAGGTCGGCGAGTTCCTCGCCCGCCGCGGGGTGTCGGTCTGGACCGGTCCGTCCGGGATGTCGCAGCTGCTGACCGCGTTCGGCGCCGACGAGATCGGCGGGGCGGCCTTCGCCGGGTTCATGCCGCACACGACCGTCGGCGAGGTCGACCAGCTGCTCGCGGGCCTGGCCGATCTCGGCTGACGCCGCACGCGCTCCCTCCCCGGCGCAGTCACATTCTGTCGGGCGAACCGACTGCGCCGGGGGAGAAGCTGCCCAGGTCAGCCGCAGTGCTGGCCCATGACGTAGTCGTACTTAGGGCCGCCCGAGTCGGCGGTCTCGATCAGGCCGCCAGTCTGGCTCGTGCCGACGAGCACCTTCGACTGCGCACCCGGTCCGACGAGCTTGGAACCTGAGGGCGGCGAACCCACGTGCGCGACCGGCACGTCGACCTCGATGACGCCGTTCTTGCCGCTGCCGAAGTGACCCGTGTCGGTGTTCGCGTTGGTGTACTGGTTCCCCGACAGCGTTCCGTCGTGATAGGTGACGGCCCCGGTCGAGTCGACCTCGGCGTTGGCGAAGTACGTGACTCCCTTGTAGCTCCACGGGAAGTAGTACTCGTTGCCGCCTCCGGCCGGCGAGGCCTGGCTCGTCGACAGATTGCTGATCGTCGTCAGCACACGCAGCGTCGTGCCCGTCAGGCTGATGTTGCCGCTGAGGATGTCCAGCTGCGGGTTACCGCCGGAGGACGTTCCGGCCGGGTACGAATCGTCCCCGGCCGGGTCGGTGAACAGTGGCGTGCACCCGTTCGTCCGCGTGCTCGAGCCGGCCGACGGCTGCTTCGGCAGCACAGGGTTCTTCGGCGTCGTCGAGCCGTCGATGTTGGTTGCGAGCGTGGCGACGTTGGGCGAACCCATGCCGGACGTGTAGTCCCAGCCCGGGGTCGAGATGTAGAAGCCGTTGCCCGCCGGCGGGCTCGTCGTCCCACCGCCGATGTCGGTGAAGTCCTGCGCTCCGTGCGCGCCCTTGAACTGCGCGTACAGCGTCGGGTTGGCGAAGCCGTTGCCGACGAACTTGCCGTTCACTGCGTTGGCCGCGGCCTGCACGCGCGTCCACATGCCCATCCAGAGCGGCGAGCTCAGGCTGGTGCCGCCGCCGGGATAGCTTGTCTCGCCTTGAGCCACGATGCCGTAGCCGTTGGACGCGACGTCACCGGACTGCGCCGCCACATCGGGGGCACCGCGGCACGGTTGCGCCGGCGGAGGTGTCCCGCCACCCGGCGCGTAGTCGCAGATCCCCGCGATGTTGGTGATCCCGTCCTGGTAGGCGGGCTTGGCGAACACGAAGCTGGTGCCGCCGCCGGTGTAGGTCCAGCTGTATTCCAGCGCGCGCTGGGGCGACGCCGAGTCGGTGCCGTAGAGCACGGTGCCGCCGACATCGACGGCGTTCGGGCTCGAGGCCGGATAGTTCACGATCGGGACGACCGAGTTGGTCAGACCGTTCAGCGTCGCGGCCGGGACGAGCGGGCAGGACGAACCGGTGTCACCGGCGGAGGAGAACAGCGTGCGTCCTTCCATTACTGCCTTGCGCAGCGCAGCCTCGGACGCCAGCGTGTACATCTGGCCGGCCGAGAACGCCGCCGGCGTGGTGCCGAGCTGGTCGCCGGCCGGGTTCTCCTCGCACTCGCCGTAGGACGCGTTGGCCTGCAGTGGCCCGTTCGGGTCATCGGCCCACTTGTTGAACACGTTGAGCACCGACTGGTCGGACAGGTCGTGGCCGAAGTACAGCGTCTCGCTCAGCACGTCCGGGCTCATGCCGGTGGACGACTGGGTGTCGAGATCCCACTCGACCTCGCCGGCGTTGTCGGTGTACTTGACCTTGTTGCCGTCGGTGTGGATGACATTGATCGGCACCCGCGGCAGGCCGTGCAACCGCTCGAAGGTGCGCAGGTTCGTGATGACCGGCGCCGTCTGGCCCTCACCGAACACGGCCATCTTCTGGCCCTGCCCGAAGTCGACGGTCTTGTTGCCGATCGGCTTCGCGGTCGCGCCGCCGGGTTGCTTGTAGATCGACCACAGGTCCTGCGGGGTGGTGAGCCCGATGCAGGTGCCGCCCTGGCAGGTGTCCTGCGACGGGGTCACGCCGTGCGTCGCCGTCGCGGGCACGGGGTTGTCCGGGCCGTTGTGGTACAGGTGGCTGCCCAGCTTGTTGTTCAGCCCGACCACGCCGGTGATGCCGAGCCCGCTCGGTACCTGCGGGCCGCGGGTGTTCGCGTAGTAGGTCTTGGCCTTGGTGCTGTAGTTGCGCAGCGTGATGGCAAACGTCTTCTCGACCTGGGCGACGGTGCCGTCGAGCACAAGCAGGTCGCGGCTACCGGTCGAGCTGGCGACGGTGAGGCCGTGGGCCGTGGCGAAGCTGCGGACAGCGTTGAAGTTCGCGCGGGTGACGCCGAAGCGGGCATCGAACTGTCCGGGCGTCAGGAACTGGTGGTAGTGACCGCTGCCCTTCGTGTACAGGGCGCTGTAGTAGTTGCGCTCGGCGCTCGCGTTGGGACGGGCGATCGTGATGTCGAGCTGGATCTGGCGGCTCGCCGAAGTAAGGCCGAGGTCGTGCCAGTTGTGCAGCTGCGGCAGAACGTCGCCGGTCAGCCGGATCATTGGCGTGGCGGCGGCTTGCGCGGTGCCTGCATTGAGGCCTACCGCGGCGCCGGTCAGCAATGCAGCTGCGGTCAGCAGCGCGCAATGCCGGGCAGTGCGTCGAGCGCGTGAGGTCATGGTCGTCCCTGTGGGCGTAGGTCGGGGGATCCCCCTTTGGCCTGGCTAACGACCAGAGTCCCCACAGGTGACGATCAGGAAACGCGCAGCAGTACTTTCCCGATGTGTTCGCTCGATTCGACCAATTTGTGTGCTTCCACAACGTCGTCGAGTGTTATTACCCGGTCAATTACCGGGTGGATTGCGCCGGATTCGACGAGCGGCCACACCGCCAGAACAGTTTCGGCGACGATCATCGCTTTGGCCGCTGCGGGACGGGCGCGCAACCCCGCGGCGTGGACGGTGGCACGTTTGGTCAGCAGGGCACCGAGGTCGAGTTCGCCGCGGCGACCACCCTGCAGTCCGAGCACGATCAGCCGGCCGCCCAGAGCCAGTGCTTCGATGTTGCGTCGCAGGTAGGACGCACCCATGTTGTCGAGAATGACGTCGACGCCGCCGCCGTCGGTCTCGGCCCGTACACGATCTTCGAAGTCGTCCTCGCGGTAGTTGATCGCGACGTCGGCGCCGAGCGAGCGGCAGAACTCGACCTTGCGGTCGGTGCCGGCGGTAGCGAACACCTGGGCACCGCGTTGTGCAGCGAGTTGGATCGCCATCGTCCCGATGCCGCTCGTGCCGCCGTGGACGAGCAGCCGCTCGCCGGGTTGCAGCCGGCCCGCTTCGGTTCCGAAAACCATTGACCAGACTGTGCAGCTCACTTCGGGCAGCGCAGCCGCATCGACGAGCGAGATGCCGTGCGGGACGGGCATCAGCTGTCCGACGGGGACGGCGACGTACTCGGCGTACGCACCGCCGGACAGCAGCGCGCACACTTCCGCGCCGATGTCCCAGCCGGCCACGTCGTCACCGAGTGCCGCGACCGTGCCCGAGCACTCGAGGCCGAGGTACGGCGATGCCCCGTGCGGCGGCGGATAGTTGCCCTGGCGTTGCATGCAGTCGGCGCGGTTGATCGCGGTGGCGGTGACTTTGATCAGCACTTCGCCGGGGCCCGCGACCGCGTCGGGTACGTCCTCGATCCGCATGACCTCGGGATCGCCTGGCTCGGGGACGACGACAGCACGCATTCCTCGGACCGTACTCGACCGACCTTTCCCCGCTGGCGCTCGGTTCACCCGTCCCAAAGCGAGCACAGGCGGGGAACCTGCATCAGGGCGAGCGCGAGCCGCGGTCCTGTTCCTGCGCGACGAGCTCGTCGAGGTCCTTGAGCCGGTCGAGGCCGCGCAACGGTTGTGCCATGCGGTGATTGCCGCTGCAACTGTCTCGCGATTGCGGTCGAGGAAGGCCCAGTAGCCGGCGGTGAACGGGCAGGCGTTCTCGCCGACGCGCACCTTCGGGTCGTAGCGGCACTCGCCGCAGAAGTCGCTCATCCGGTCGATGTACGCGCCGCCACCGGCGTACGGCTTGGTCGCCATCACGCCGCCGTCGGCGTACTGCGACATGCCGACGACGTTGGGCACCATCACCCAGTCGTAGCCGTCGACGAACGCGCGGTGGAACCAGTCGGTGACCTGCGGTGGGACGCCAGCCGCGCTGCATCGCGTAGTTGCCGAGCACCATCAGCCGCGGGATGTGGTGCACCCAGCCGTGCTCGCGCACACCGCGCAAGCACGTGCTCGAGACAGCGCGCCTCGACCGTCTCATCGGCGTCGAGCGTCGGCGAACCACTTCGGCACGGTGCCGGTCGCTGCGAGCGCGTTGCGGCGCCGGTACGCATCGCCACTGGTGCCAGTACAGGTGCCAGACGTAGTCGCGCCAGCCGATGATCTGCCGCACGAACCCCTCGACGGACGCGATCGGCGCATCGCCTGCGCGGTAGGCCGACTCTGCGCGCTGGACGACCTCGAGCGGATCGAGCAGGCCGAGGTTGAGCGGCGCCGACAGCAGCGAGTGCGCCATCCAGTCGTCGCCGCGCAGCATCGCGTCCTCGTGCGCGCCGAACGACGGCAGCCGGTGGGCGATGAACGTCGCGCAGCACGTGCAACGCCTCGGCTCGCGTTGCGGCGAAGCGGCGCGGACCGTCGTGCCGATGAAGCTGACGTCGCCGGCGCGCTCCCACGCGTCGAGGTCGTGGCGCACCTCGTCGTCGATCTCGTCCTCGGTCGGGCCACCACGGTTCGGCGACGCCGAGTGTGGCGCTGCTTCGGCGGCGGCTCGCGGTTGTCGGCGTCGAAGTTCCACCGCCCGCCGGCCGGTTCGGCTGCCGTCCATCAGCACGTCGTGTCGGCGGCGTGCGTCGCGGTAGAAGTCCTCGAGCAGCAGCCGCTTCGCGCCCCGGGACGATCGCCCAGAGGTCGAAGTCTGCGCGTCGACGTGGCGAAGCCGCGTGCGGGCAGCACCTCGACGCCGTCGATGGATTCGACGAACCGCTTGGCAGCCCATGATGTCGGATGGCACACCGAGACCGGCGCGCGGACGGCATCGCGATAGGTGGTCGGCGCGTACATACTCGCACTGATCGCCGAGCTCGGCCGCGCGGTGCCGCATCGCCGACAGCACGAGGTGTGCCTTCTGCGCGGTGGAACGTGCGGCGTGCGAACACCGCCTTCGACTCGATCATCAGCACCGGCTGGTCGCTATCGTCGAGGAAGTGCGGGCCGAGCTGATCGCCGAACAGCCACCGTCGCGTTGTCATCACTGTGAGCGATACCCAGCGAGCCGCGCACGCTCACTCGAGTGCGCTGTGCACCGCCGTCAGTAGGGCGCGATCGAGCGGGAGCCAGTCGAGACTGTCGAGCTCATCGCGATCGACCCAGCGCACTACATCGTGATCGTCGAGCGGCTGGGGCGTCCCGGCCACCACCGTCGCTTGCCACAGCTGCAACGTGATCCGGTCGTCGGCGACCACCCCCAACTGAGCACCGCACCCGATCTCGATCGCGAGTTCCTCGCGGCACTCGCGCACCAGAGCTTGCTGTGGGCTCTCGCCCGATTCGACCTTGCCCCCGGGGAACTCCCACCCGGGCGGCGTGACCCGGCGCGCTGCCAGCACCCGCCCGTCCCTGATGAGAGCCGCCGCCACCACGTCCACCGCGCGACGGTAGCGCCCGGCGATCAGTGGGCCGGCACGCTCCAGCGGATCACGGGGTCGCGCAGGCGCGCGCAACACGGCAGCCCGGCCTCGTCGGTGAGGTCGACATCGGCGACGACCTCGTCTGCGATCGGGACGTCGGCGAGCATCAGCTTCGCGCGACGGAACATCGAGAACTCGCGGCCGTCGTACTCGCCCCACGTCAGGTAGAGGAAACGCTCGCCGCGGCGGCCGTGCACCGCCGGGCCGCGGAAGTCGCGCTCATCGTCGAGGTCGACCACGCGCACGTCGGCCTCCCAGTGCGCCTGCTCAGCGTCACCAGGGACCAGTCCCTCGGGACGCGAACCGACCTGCAGCGCCACGTGCACGTCGCGGTTGGGTCCGCACATCCGTCCGGGCAGCTTGTGTCCGTTGATGACCACCCGCATGTCTGCGATTGTGCCCGTATGCACCTGGCTTACACCGCCGACGGCATCGATCTGCTCGCGAATAACCGCTGATGGGAAGCTCACGAGCCGCATCGCGGGCTCGGCTGTTCATGGCTGACGCAAGTCAATTCACGCGGAAGCGTGAGTAGCGGTCGAGCCTGGTTGGATGCGGGACTTCTGGGTGAACAGCGACGACGGTTCAAGCGAGTGCTCGCCCTCCCAGACCGCCGAGCACGGCGTGGGTGCCGTTGAAGTAGAACACCCACGACGCGCCACCGCGCCCACCCGTACTGAGACCGATGCGTGAGATCTCGGCGGCGGCCGTGCTGGTCGAACGCGTCAACGCGGTGAACGTCAGCGTTCCGTCCGGGGCGATCGTCGCGACGAAGTACGCCCTCAACCCGCTGATGAGGAGGGCACGCCGAAGACCGTTGCAACAATCCCGACGGGACGCACTGGCGGGTACGGGAGTTCGACATAGGCCAGGAAGGCACAGACGGCGACAAAGATCGGGAGCCCAACCAGCATCTCCACGAAATAGAAGCGCAGGCTCGATGCAGGCATGGGCGCCCCTCTCGGACGAATTTCGCCAAGACTTCCGGTCAACCAATGCGGCCTTCACGGGGTCGCGCCCCCCTCATCGGCATACGATCCGAAAGATGTACGTCGCGAGCACCGCAGAAGCCAACAAGTTCCTCGACACCGATCCACTCGCGCTGCTGATCGGCATGCTCCTCGACCAGCAGATCCCGATGGAAAAGGCGTTCACCTCGCCGTCCGTGCTGCGCGAGCGTCTCGGGCACGATCTGGACGCGACCGAACTAGCGACCTACGACGCCGAGAAGTTCGAGGAGATCTTCCGTACCCCGCCGGCACTGCACCGCTTCCCGGCCGCGTTCGCGAAGCGGGTGCAGGCACTCGCCCAGACCTTGGTCGACCAGTACGAGGGTCGCGCCGAGAACGTCTGGAAGGGTGCTGCCGACGGCAACGACCTGGTCAAGCGAATCGGCGGGCTGCCCGGCTTCGGCGAGCAGAAGGCCAAGATCTTCGCCGCCCTGCTCGGCAAGCAGTTCGGGGTGCAGCCGCCCGGCTGGCGTGAGGCGTCCGGCGCCTACGGCGAGGCCCGCTCGTTCCGGTCAGTCGCCGATGTCGTCGATGACGGCTCGCTCACGAAGGTCCGCGAGTTCAAGAAACAAGCAAAAGCAGCCGCGAAGGCCCAGATCCGGAGTTAGACTCTCCGCACCCCCTGCCGTTCTCTTGAGCGCGCCGAAGGGGTGGGCGATGACCGACGACGAGTTCGCTGGTGACGCCGATGCCGACGTCATAGCGGCACACACCACCAACGCCCGCTCGCGCTGGATGCTGGCTCGCTTCGCCGGCGCGATCGCGTCGTGTTACCGCACGATGGACCCGGTCGTTGCCCAGGTGGTCGGTGAGCCCGGCGTCAACCCGGTGGTCGCTGCCGACGACTGAGGTCCGCCCTTCAGCCGACCGCGAAGGCGCCGGCCCGCATCGCCTCGACCTCACCGGCGAGCCGCTCGACCAGCGCGTCGTCGATCTGTGCGCCACAACGCGCCGCCCAGTTCGCGACTATGCGGTGCCCCCCTTGGGTGAGGACCGATTCGGGATGGAACTGCACGCCGTCGATCGGCAGGCTTGCGTGCCGGAACGCCATGACCACGTCCGACTCGGTGCGGGCCGTCACCACGATCTCGGGCGGCAGGGCATCGGCCTCGACCGCGAGTGAGTGGTAGCGGGTCGCGACGAACGGTGACGGCAAGCCGGCCAGGACACCCGTCCCGTCGTGAAACACGGTCGACGTCTTGCCGTGCAGCAGTTCCGGCGCCCGCACGATCGGCGCACCGAACACCGCGCCGATCGCCTGGTGGCCCAGGCACACCCCGAACAGCGGCAGCGCGCGATCGGCGCACGCGGCCACGAACGCCATCGACACCCCGGCTTCCTGCGGCGTGCCCGGCCCCGGGGACAACAGCACCCCGTCGACGCCCAGCGCGTCCAGCTCGTCCGGCACGACCGCATCGTTGCGACGCACCTCGGCCTCGACGCCGAGCTGGCCGAGATATTGGACGAGGTTGTAGACGAAGCTGTCGTAGTTGTCGACGACGAGGACGCGCGTCATTTCTGGCCCGGCACGGTGACCTGGTTGATCGGCAGGTGCGGTTCGATCCACGGGAAGATCACGAAGAACAACAATGCAGTGACGGCGAGGAACAGCAGCAACACCTCGCCCAGTTTCAGCGCGAGGTTGCCGGGCAGGTGGCGCCAGATCCAGACGTACATCAGTTGGTCACCTCGTTGTAGAGCGCGGTGATTCCGGCCGGCATGGCGAGCCCGTGCGCCTTGACCGTCTCGGCGAGGATGCCGTGCAACACCATGCGCTGGGTCGCGGTGAACTTCGGGTGACAGGTCGTCAGCGTGATCCGGGCCTTGGTCGCGGTCACGCCCGGATGGTCGGGCACGGGGTAGAGGACATTGCCGTCGGACGGGTCGACGATCTCGCGGCCGGGGACGCCGTCGGAATCGACGGCGCCGATGTTGTTGGGCTGTCCCTCGATGCGGTAGACGAACCAGTGCGACTCGGTCTGGACGATCACCGCGTCGCCGGGCCGCACCTGGTCGAGGTTCAGGAACGGCTCGCCCTTGCCGACGCGGTGCCCGGCTACTCCGAAGTTGCCGATCTGGCCGGGCAGCGCCGTCTCGGTGTAGTGCCCGGGCCCCTTCTCGAGGTCGGCGTCGGAAGTGCCCTGCACGATGGCGTACCCGTAGTCGCGACCCAGCCGCGGGATGTAGAGGTAGGCGATGCCCGTGCCGTCCGGCAATGTCGGCGCAGACCTGTCCTGGCAGCGCCAGCAGCGGGTCCCTGCTCGCGTGGCGCCATTCGGTCTTGAGCGCGCTCTTCACCTGCGACTGGGCCCGGTCGGCGAAGTAGTTGGTCACGTAGACCTCGTAGACCACGAAGAGCAACACGATGACGCCGGCAGTGATCAGGAGCTGGCCGACGCCGCGCAGGACGAACCGCACCCGATCGGCCCAGGACGTGCGACGCTGCGGCGCCGGCCCGGGCGGGGGCGCTGCCTCGTCCGTCGTCTCGACCATCAGGTCCTCATCTTCGCTGGCACTTCTTACTTGGCCACACGCGCGTACTGCAGCGTGATCGAACCGGTATACGCCGGAACCGAGACGTCGGTCGTTTCTACGGTGAATCCGAGCCCGTAGTATCCGGCGGCCTGCTCGAACAGCTTGACCCCCGGAGACTGACCGAGCGCTGAATTCATCGTCCGGGACGGCCCGATGGCCGCCACCCGGAAGGGCGGGGAGAACACCTCGCCGTTGAGCAACAGGGTGTTGCCGACACAGCGCACGGCGCTGGTCGCGATCACCCGCTGCCCGGCGATGGTCATCTCTTCGGCGCCGCCGGCCCACAGCGCGTTGACCACCGCCTGCAGATCGCTCTGGTGGACGACGAGCTGGTTCGGGTCGACCCCGGCTGCGGTCGCGGCATTCGCGGCGGCCGGGCTCGCGTCGTCGAGGATCACGACCAGGCCCGGTCCGTGCATCGCCGTCAGCCCGCCCGGTTCGCGCAGCGGAGCTGCCTCGGCCTGCACCCGGGCGACTGCGCCGTCGCCGCGTCCGGCCAGCCGGGTCGCCGCGGTGACCTGCGCGCGCAGGCCGGCGTACTGCGCGTCCAGGCCGCGCACTCGGGCCTCGGCCGAGGTCACCAGATCGCGCAGATTCGCCGTGCCGGGCGGACGCAGATCGGTGCCGCGCGAGTCGCGCGCGCTGACGGCGAACCCGAAGCCGGCGATCAGGCACACGACCGGGACAAGTGCACGCCAGGTCTGCGGCGGGCGCAGCTGCATGGCGAGGATCCGTCTCTGCTCGGGCGGCCTACAGGGTCGGCGTCTACGCTAACCCGTAGCCCAACCGCCCATGCGTCGCGCAGGAGTCGACAGTGCCGAAGTCCAAGGTCCGCAAGAAGTCAGACACCGCGGCCCGTCCGCAGTCTTTGGCGACGGGCACGCGTACGAGCAAGGCGCTGGCGCCGAGCCCGTCCTGGTACCCGATCACGATGGTCGTGATCATGGTGCTGGGCCTGGCCTACCTCGTCGTCTACTACCTCACCAACAGCGGGCAGGGCGTGCCGGTCATGGAGGATCTCGGCGCTTGGAACTTCGCGGTCGGGTTCGGCGTGATGATGCTCGGCTTGATCATGGCGGTCCGCTGGCGGTGACGCCGAACGTCCACAGCGTTTTCCACGGCTGTGATTACACGGCTGTAGTTCGTCCCCAGGTGGGGATAAGTCTGTGGACGCCGTGACCGCACCCGCCGTGCGCTTCGGGCCGGACCGCCGTCTCATGGCACTGGCCGGGGTGGGTGCGGTGATCGCGCTCGTCCTGTCAGTGAGCGCGAGCGACGCGCCAGGACGGCTGCTGTTCGCGGTGGCCACGCTCGTTCTGCTCGGGTACATCGCCGGTGACCTGATCTGGTCTCCGCGGCTGGCCGCCGACCAGGCCGGGGTGCGGATCCGCACCCCGTTCACCCGCGTCGACCTCGGCTGGGACGAGATCGAGGGCGTGCGTGCCGATGTCCGCAGCCGCTACGGGTTGCGCAGCACGACGCTCGAGGTCGACGCCGGCGAGGTGTTCGTCGTGTTCAGCCGGCGCAGCCTCGGCGTCGACCCGGAGACGGCTGCCGGCTTGCTGGCCGCAATGCGGCCGCGCTGAAACCGGCGCTCAGAAGCCGCCCACCGCGGTGCGGACGGCCACGACGAGCACGACCAGCACGAGGACGCCGCCGAAGCCGGCCAGTTGCACCCGGTCGGCGATGCGCCGACGCACCGTCGGCCAGCCACCGATGGCCAGCCCGCACAACGCGCCGGTGACGAAGCCGCCGATGTGGCCCAGGCGCGAGATGCCGGCGACCGAGAACGTGAACGCGAAGTTCAAGACGATGACGCCGAGCAGGTACTGCAGGTCGAGATTGAGCCGTCGCACCAGGACCAGGCAGGCGCCGAGCAGCCCGAACAGCGCGCCCGACGCGCCGACCACCGGGACGAGCGCCGCGCCGAAGGCATAGACAGCCGCGCCGCCGCCGAGTGCCGAGACCGCATACACGAGCGCGAAGCGCCACCAACCGATCTCGCGTTCGAGATAGGGCCCGACGAACACCAGCGACACCATGTTCACGCCGATGTGCAGCAGGTTCGCGTGCAGGAACGCCGCCGTCGCGACCCGGAAGTACTCGTCCTGGTGGTAGACGAAGTACGGCAGCAACTGCCAGTCGCGGAACAGCCGGCTGTCCTCGGGGTTGTTGATCCCGCCCGTCGACGTCAACGCCGTGGCCAGATACACCGCGACGTTCAGGACGACGAGCGTGATCGTCACGTACGGCGGTGAGTCGCGCAGCACCGCGCCGACGGAGTTGCGCACCGGACGCTGGATCTTTCGCCCGATCGCGGCGTCGTCCGGGCAGTGGAAACCCACCGACGCCGGGCGCATGCACTCAGGGCAGATCGGCCGGTCGCAGCGCGTGCAGCGCACGCCCGCCTCGCGGTTGGGATGGCGGTAGCAGTGCGCCACCCCGGTCTCGGTCATCGCAGCAGGAGGACCTCAGGCGACGGTGACGGACTCGATGGTCACCGGCGTCGTCGGCTTGTCGCGCCGGTCGGTAGCGGTGTTGGCGATGGCATCGACCACGGCGCGGCTCTCGGCGTCGGCGACCTCGCCGAAGATGGTGTGCTTGCGGTTCAGGTGCGGGGTACGGCCGACGGTGATGAAGAACTGCGAGCCGTTCGTGTTCGCGCCGGAGTTGGCCATCGCCAGCAGGTAGGGACGGTCGAAGTTGAGCTCGCCGTGGAACTCGTCGGCGAACTTGTAGCCGGGGCCGCCGTAGCCCTCACCCAGCGGGTCGCCGCCCTGGATCATGAAGCCGGGGATGACGCGGTGGAAGACCGTGCCGTTGAAAAGCGGGTCGGACGTCTTGGCCCCGGTGCCGGGATGCGTCCACTCGCGTGCGCCGGTCGCGAGCTCGACGAAGTTGGCGACGGTCTTCGGCGCGTGGTTGCCGTAGAGCACAACGTTGATGTCGCCGGCGCTGGTGTGCAGCGTTGCCTGCTGGGTGGACGTCGGGGCTGACATCGTCGAGTTCTCCTGATCGTGGATTGCGGCGGTGGTCGAGCGAGAGTCCATCCTGCCACGCAGCCCTGACTGGTACCCCGCCTGCGATCTGGGGTAGGTGATTGAGCACCATGTCTGTTACTGAATCGACCCAGCCCACATATACGACCGGGGAGCTTGCGATGGCCAAGACTGACGTCGCCGATGTCCGCGACAGTGTGCGGACCTCCGCCGCGACCGCGCTCGACACCGTGAAGGCGCAGGCGGCAACGGCAGGCGACACCCTCGCCGCTGCTGCCAGTTCCGCGCTGGACACGGCCGCCAAGCAGAGCCGCAAGGCTCGCAAGCAGGCCGCCAAGCGGGCCCGCGAGCTGGCCGAGGAGGCCGCCGCCGCGGCCAAGAAGTCAGCCAGGAAGTCGGCCAAATCGGCGCGCAAGCGGGCCGACAAGGCCGGCAAGAAGGCTCGCAAGAAGGCGCAGAAGCGTGCGCACGAGCTCAACGTGACGATTCAGGAGAAGGCCGGCCGCAAGCCGCGTCGTGGCCGCAAGGTGGCGCTGCTCGGTGGTCTCGCCCTCGCCGGTGTCGTTGCCGCGTCTGCGCTGCGCAAGAAGCAGAGCGCGACCGATCCGTACTCGTCACCGACGGCAGACACCGGTTCCGGCCTGCCCGGCGACCCCGGTACGGCCGCCTGACCTCCGGTTCGGGCTACCGCGGACGGCCGACGGCGATCTTCGCCGCTCGGTCGGCCAGCGAGTCGTCGAGCGGTTCGAGCGCGTCGTCCAGACCGCGTCGCCGCAGTGCGCGCTGCAGCAGGTTGTCGGCGAAGCGCGCACTCTTGGCGAGCACCGGTCCATGCAGGTACGTGCCGATGACGTTGTCGCGGACGGCGCCTTCGGTGCGGTCGGTGCCGTTGTTGCCGCGTCCGCTCTGCGTGCGCCCGAGTGCGGTGACCCCGGTGCCGAGTTCGGTCAGCCCGCTGTGGTTCTCATAGCCCACGAGTCGGCCGGCCTCGGGTGTGTCGACGTAGTTGTTGCCGATCAGGCGCTCGTGCTGACCGCGCGTGATGACGTCGAGGACGCCGACGCCCTTGATGTGCTCGCCGTCCTGGGTGATGAACTCGTGGCCGAGCATCTGGTACGTGCCGCAGATGGTGAGCATGACTACGCCGTCGTCGGCCATCGCCCGCAACTCGGCGCCGCGTGTCGCGAAGTCGGCGCCGATCTCGCCCTGCGCCGCGTCCTGGCCGCCGCCGCCGAGCAGGATGTCGACGTCGTGCGGCAGCGGGTCGCCGACACTGACCGGGACCACGCGCACGTCGCGATGACGCCACTCGAGACGGCGTTTGAGCACTACGACGTTGCCGGTGTCGCCGTAGATGTTCATCTCGCGCGGATAGAGGTGGACGAGTGTCAACGCGGTCATGTCGTCGCGGCTCCGATGCGCAGCAGGATCGCATGCAGGGCCCACATGGCGGTGTAGGTGCTGAACACGACGACGGTCTCGCCCGCCGCGACGGACGCTACGGCCGAGCGCACGGCCTTCTCCGGATCGGCTTCGACCTCGCTCGTGTCGACCTCGTCGTAGCGCAGTCGCAGGGCCATGTCGGCGGCGCGCGTGCCCGACGTCGACATCCGGGCCGGATGTGCTGAGAGCGCGCCGAAGTCGACGTCCCACAGCCACGACACGTCGCGGCCGTCGGCGTAATCGTCATTGATGACGACGACGATCGCCTCTGCGGCGGTGGTGTCGAGCGTGCGCAGGGTCTGCCGGAAGCCGGCCGGGTTCTTGACGAGTTGCAGCACGACGTTGCGTCCGTCGACGTCGAAGCGCTGGCCACGTCCGAACGCGGGCATCACCGCAGCCAGCCCGCGGGCGATCGTCGCGTCGTCGAGCCCGAAGGTCAGGGCGAGCGCGGCGGCGCCAGTGGCGTTCTGTGCGTTGTGCGGACCTTCGGCGCGCAGGTCGACGTCATGCTCGCTCGTCCCGATGCGCATGCGCAGCGGTTCGCCTGCCGCCGGCAGGCGCAACAGCTCTGCGGTCGTTGGCTGGTCGGCGAAATGGATCGGCCCGCCGTAGAGCTCCTCGTCGGTCGGGAACAGCTCGCGCAGATCCTTGCTGACGCCGTAGTACGTCGCGTCGGCCTGCGTCTGCGCAGCGAGCTTCGCGACACGCTCGTCGTCGCGGTTGAGCACGACCTGACCGGTCGTCGCAGCGGCGACCTTGCCGAGCAACCTTGCGGTCATGTCGATCTCGCCGAAGCGGTCGAGTTGGTCGCGCATCACGTTGAGCAGCAATGCCCGCCGTGGCGCGACCGCCGCCACGAACCGCACGGCCCACGCCTCATCGAGCTCGAATACCGCTACGTCATAAGGCAATCGTCCCGACCAGCGCGCGTGTTCGACCGTCGCCGTGATCGCCCCGCGGACGAAGTTGCTGCCGGTGTCGTTGGTCAACACCTCGTACTTCTCGGCGAGGATCGTCGCGACCATCTTGGTCGTTGTGGTCTTGCCGTTCGTGCCCGTCACGACGACCACGCCCTCGGGCAGGCGCGCCATCGCGTGGGCGAGGTAGCGAGGGAACAGCTTCTCGACGACCAGGCCGGGCAGCGCATTGCCGCGTCGGCCGAGCAGGCGCAGCAGGGCGAGAGTCACCTTGCCGACCCACACGGCCAGCACGTTCGCCACAGCAGACATGATGCTGTTCAGGCTACGGCGTCGCCGGTCACCACCTCGACGAGCGGCGCATACAACGCCATCACCGCAAGGGCCTGCGCGTGCGACTCATCGGTCGCACCGGCACAGGCGTCGGCGACAACGCGTACTCGCACACCGGCGTCAGCCGCAGCGAGCACGGTCGAGATCACGCAGCAGTCGGTCGACACACCGGCGACAACAATCGACTCGCCGACCGAGCCGGCGAGCTCGGCCCACTTCCCGAAGGTCGTCGCCGTAATCGCGGGTCGGTCGGCAAATGGTGCGACCAACTCGTACATCGGATCGTCCGGAGGCTGCAGCGCGAACGGCCACTGCCGGTAATAGTCGACCCACGCGCCGGACGGCTCGGCCGGAGCAACGAACCGCGTGAACGTCACCGCGGTGCCGAACGCCGCGACCAGCCGCTCGATCGGCGGCACGATCTCGGCGAAGCGCGGCGCGGCCCACGGGCTGCCGACATCGCCGAAGACGTGCTGCAGGTCGATGACGACCAGGTGTGCGCCGTCCGTCACGGGGTCCCCGCGTAAACGCGCAGCGTGCTTTGCGAAGCGTTTTCGTGGGGTGTGTTCACGTCCTGCCTTCTTGTACGCGGACGCGGCGGCTACCGGCGATGAGCGCGGCGACGAAGCCGACGGCGAGCGCCACGAGGACGCCGATGTTCGCGCCCGCCCAGTCGCCGGTCTTCCCGCCGAGGCCGAACGGATCGAGCAGGTAGCCCTGCCACGTCAACCAGCTCGCGGCGACGTTGGTGACGAGTCCCCATCCGAGGAACGTGCCGATCACAACAGCCGCCAGTGGCACGACCTGCACCGCGCCGTAGCGGCCATGTGCGTCGAACAGCTCGGCCTCGGCGTAGTCGCGCTTGCGCAACAGGACGTCGGCGAGCATCACTCCGCACCATGCGGCGACTGGAACGCCGAGGGTGATCAGGAATCCTTGGAATTGATAGAGGAAATTGCTGCTCGCCGAGAACACCACGTAGATGGTTCCGGCAATCATGATCACGCCGTCGACGAGCGCGGCGAGAGGTCGTGGAATGCGCAGTCCGGCGGTCAAGAGCGCCAGCCCTGAGGAATAGATGTCGAGGATCGCGCCGCCGACCAGGCCGAGCACGGCGACGATCAGGAACGGGATGAGGGCCCAGGTGCTCAGCTCCTGCGCCAACGCGCCGATCGGGTCGAAGCCGATGGCCGAGCTCAATCCCTTCGAGGAGCCGGCGAGCAGCAGCCCGAACACAACCAGGATCGCCGGGGCGATCGCGCCGCCGAAGGTCGTCCAACCGACCACGCCTTTGCTGGACGCGCGGCGCGGCAGGTAGCGCGAGTAGTCAGCGGCAGCGTTCACCCAACCGAGGCCGAATCCGGTGAGTACGAAGACGAATGCGCCGAGGAAGTGCTGCGAGGATCCCGACGGCACGGCCGACACATTGTGCCAATCGATCTTGTCGGCAACCAGGATCATGTAGACGACCGTGAGGATGCCCGTCACGACGGTGATGACCGCCTGCGCGCGCATGATCAGGTCGAAGCCCATCACGCCGCCGATGATCACCAGCGCTGCCACGACGATCATCGCGATCACCTTGGTCGGCGTTCCGCTGCTCCAACCCAGGCGGTCGAACACTGTCGACGTCGCGAGCGTGGCAAGGATGACGAGCACAGTCTCCCAACCGACGGTCAGCACCCACGACAACGTTGCGGGGAGCACGTTGCCGCGCACGCCGAACGCCGCCCGGCTGAGCACCATCGTCGGCGCCGAGCCACGCTTGCCGGCGAGCGCGATGAATCCGCACAACAGGAACGACAGGACGACACCGACGACCGCAGCAATCGTTGCCTGCCAGAACGAGAGGCCGAACGGTCCCAGGAACGCGCCGTAGCCGATGGCCAGCACCGAGACGTTGGCGCCGAACCACGGCCAGAACAGCTGCGCGGGCGTGCCGCGGCGCTGGTCGTCGCCGATGACCTCGATGCCGTTCGTCTCGACGCTCAACGCGCTCGAGCTCGGTTCTCGGACGGGTCCGCTCTTCTCTGTCGCCACCATCGCCGTGCTCCGCTCGCCTCGTTGCTGATGCTGAGAACGAGGTCAGCGTAGCGACGGCAAACGTTGTCAGAGGTGCAGCAGTCGTGTGGCCCACACGAGCCGCGTCGGCCGTTGCTCGCGCGGATGCGCGTCGTGGTCGGCCGGGACAGCACCTGCAGCGGCAAAGTCGGTGGTAGCCGGTCCTGGCCGCCGGGAAGGCTGCCAAGGTCTGTTTCGCTCGGTTGCGGGTCGGTCTGCTGCGATCTCCGGATGCGAGCCCTGACTTTCCAGTGACAGCTCGGTAGTCACACCCCGCGACTCCCCCGAGGACGAGAGTGACCGACGCCCGACTTCAACTCACCGATGCCGTTGCGGCGGCCGCGGCACGAAGACACGTGGCCGGTCCCGGCGACAGCGCCGCTGTCGACGACCAGTTGGCGGCCTGCGTCGAGGTGCTGCGCGCCGACCACGAGGCGATGCAGCCGCGGGCTCTCGCAGCAGAGACAGAGGGTCTCGACCGGATCGGCGACCTTTTCGGTCTCGACCCGACCGACCGCGCCATCCTGTTCGCCTGCGCGATGGCCGAACTCGACGGCGCGGTGTCATTCGCGTACTCGCTGCTGCGCGGCCTGATCCCCGGCGCCGCGCGCTGCAGCGTCGCCCTGGCCATCGAGCTCTCCGGCGCAGCCAGCGCAGCCGAGGGCCTGCACCGCTTCGGCCACAGCGCACCGTTGCGCCGGCACGACCTGGTGCAGCTGTCCGCGGCCGAGCCCTGGGTCGAGCGCGTCGTCAGCGTGCCCGACGCCGTCATGCGCGTGGTCGCCGGGCTCGCCCCGGCCGATCCGGTCGTCGATTCGATGCGGCTCGATGTGAGGCCGCTCGACGTCCCGGGCGTGGACCGGCTGGCGAACGCGCTGCGCGCGGGCGGCAGCACGTTCTGGGTGCGCTCACGGCACGGCACGCCCGGCACGTCGCTTGCCGTGGCGGCAGTGAGCGCGGCGGGGATGCCTGGCCTGACGATAGATCTGCGCCTTCGTCCCGGTGGCGTGTCGGCCGGCGACGCCATTGCAGTCGCCGTGCGTGAGGCCGGGCTCACCGAACGTGCCTTGGTCGTCAGCGGGGCGGACGAGTTGGGCGAGGGTCCCGACGGCGCCTTCGACCGGCTGCGCGACCCCGTCGTCCCGGTGGTTCTGGTCGGCAGCCATCCCTGGCGCTCGAGCTGGCTGCCCGACCTGCCGTTCTCGGTCGAGGCTGCGCCGCTCAGCGTTGCCGAGCGGCGCGCGCTCTGGGTGTCCGGAGCCGGTCAGGACATCGACGAGGAGTCGTTGACCGCGCTGGCGGCGCTGCGGTTGGGTCCGGAGGACGTCGCGTCCGCGGTCAGGTTCGCGCGCGTGCTCGCCGATGCCGACCAGGCGCCCGTGTCCGGCACCATCTTGCGCGCGGCGGCGCGGCGGGTGGCCGGTTCCGGCGCTGTGGCGGGCGGAAGGATCATCACGACGGTCTCGGACGGCGCGGTGGGCTTCGGCGACGTCATCGTCCCGGAGACCACGGAGGCGGAGCTGCGCCGCCTGGTCACCTGGGCCCGCAACCGCGACGTCGTAGCCAGGCGCGGGCTCTACTCCGAGCGAGGCCGCGGGATCACGGCCCTGTTCGCCGGCAGCTCAGGAACCGGCAAGACCCTCGCCGCGCGCGTGCTTGCCGATCAACTCTCGATGGATCTGTTCCAGGTCGACCTGTCCGCAGTGGTCGACAAGTACATCGGCGAGACGGAGAAGAATCTCGAGAAGGTGTTCCAGGCGGCCGAGGCACTCGACGTCGTGCTGTTCTTCGACGAGGCGGACGCGCTGTTCGGAAATCGCTCCGAGGTCAAGGACGCGCGCGACCGGTACGCCAATCAGGAGGTCGCCTACCTGCTGCAACGCATGGAGGAGTTCGACGGCATCACGGTGCTGGCCTCCAACCTGCGCGGCAACCTGGACAAGGCGTTCTCACGCCGGTTGAGCTTCATCGTCCCGTTCCCGGATCCGGATGCGAAGACGCGGGCACGGCTGTGGCAGCACCATCTGGACCAGCTCGAGGCGCTGTCGGACGTCGACCCCGTCGAGGTGCCCGTGCTGGCTAACGCCCTCGAGGTCGCGGGCGGGGACATCCGGAACGCGGTGCTCGCCGCGGCCTACGACGCCGCCGACCAGGGACAGCCGGTCGGCATGAAGCACGTCGTCGCCGCGGCCCTTCGGGAGACCCGCAAGCTCGGGAAGGTGTCGGCAGAGCAACGCCTTGCGGCGTACCTCTGAGAGCCTCCTAGCTCAGACCCTTCGCCGGGATGGCGTCCTCAAGTCTCTTGGCGACGTCTGCCGGCGTGGTCCCCGCCGCTGCACCGATCGTCGCCCACGACTTGCCATAGGCGACCTCCATCTTGCCCTGCAGGTCCTCCCACGCAGCCCGGTCCTCCTCGGTGTATTTCGCCTTTTCCGGAGACTTGTCGCCGTATTTGGCCTCGATGGTGCGCTGTTCCTCGTATTCCTTGTGGGCGAGTTTCTTGGTGTTGGCGATCGGAGCGAGATGCAGCTGCAGTTCGACGATGAAGCCCGAATAGTGCTGCTTCTTGCCAACGGCGTCGTCGTAATCGACTCCGCCGCCCATCTCGATGGAGAGATTGATGTCGCCGTACATCTTTCCCTTGGCCAGGCTGTTCTTGATCCGGACGACCTTGAACAGCGGGCTGTTGCTCACGAGGCCGAAACCCTGGATGAGGTCGTCGGGGTCGTCGTACTTGATCGTTCCGCCGACGAGATCGACCATGCGCGACGCGTCGCCCTTGTACGCAGAATCGAGCTTTTCCTTGGCCCGGTCCAGCCCTTTCACCGGTTTGCCCGGACGGAACAGAGGTGTCCCGTGACAGCTCTTGTCGGCGGCGATGCCCTCGACCGTGTGCCGGAATGCGCCTTCGAGCATCTCGACGTGTGCGTAGATCTCACCGAGGTCGTCGACAGGCTGGTGCAGTTCCTTCGTCGCCTCGCCCGCCTTGGTCGCGTCGACCCTGTCGCGCTTGCCCTTCGACGACTCGGCGGAGAACTTCCCGTTGGGAGTGGTGTCGTACTTGACGTCGGCGCCGAGCAGCTTCCTGGCCTTTGCGGGCATCACCTTGCCCTCGTCGAAAAGGGGGTTCAGGTGATTGTCCATGGTGTCCAGCTCGGGACCCTTGGGCTTCTTGCCCCGCGAGAAGAGCCGGCGCAACGGGGCCGGCTCGTGCGACGGTTGCGCTGTGCGCTGCCGGAGCGGGCGAGCGACGCAGCGAACCAAGGGCACCGGCGGCCATGCGATCGGCCGAGGCTTCGGCGGGGTCATTCGCGCGGCCAATCGTCGTCGCGCCTGTCGCGGCCCCGAACTCTCCCCGGCGATGCTGGGCGACGTGGGCGAGTTCGTGCGCCAACAGCTGCTCGCCCGACGACGAGCCCGGTGCATACGTTCCGGCAGAGAAGTAGACGTCGGTGCCGTGCGTGAACGCCGTCGCCTGCACCGAACGCGCGATGTGGTTGCTCTCGGTGTCGGTATGCACGCGCACGCTGCTCAGGTCAGCGCCGTAGGCCTCGCTGAATCGTTGCGCTGTCTCAGCCGGAAGAGCGCTGCCGTGACCGCGGCGCCGACGCAGCACCGAAGTGATCTCCGGAGCAGCCTCTGTGCCGCCGAGCGGGTCGGCGCTGTGCGCGACGCTGCGGGCAATCGGAGTACGGAACGGAGCCGGAACGTGACTCACGCTCGGTTCGGCGGGTGTGGGGGTTCGTGCGCTCGCCTCCGCCTCATGGACGAGCTTTTTGTCTGGCATCCACCCTCCCGGCAGCACCTGCAGTTGGTGAATTCTACGTCATCAGGATTCCTGAACAACCGGAACGACGACCTCCGTCCGAGCGGGATCACGGCCCTGAAGGCCGCGCGGTCGAGGTCGTCCTGAGCGGCCAGGGCTGGGCCGGATCGCCCGTCAGTGAGTGGAGACGAGGGGAATCGAACCCCTAACCCCCGCCTTGCAAAGGCGGTGCTCTGCCAATTGAGCTACGTCCCCCGAGGGGTGGTTCAGCGCGATGAGTCAGAGGTCGCCTCGCGCCACAGCGCTGCGTCGGCCTGGTTCTGGCGACGCCGCAGCAGGGTGACGACCACGCCGACGACACCCACCACGAGCACGAGCGGCTTGCGCACGAGGCCTCCAATGCTGTTCGTCTGACGTGCGTGGGCCTGGGAGGACTTGAACCTCCGGCCTCATCCTTATCAGGGATGCGCTCTAACCGTCTGAGCTACAGGCCCGGGCAGCACTGCGAGCAACCTAAGCAGTGCGAAGGAGAACTTTACTGGCCGCCTCCGGCGGCGACCAACTGGGTTGCCTACCGTTCGGACAGGGTGATCTCGATCCCGCCGACCAGATCGGCGCAGAGGTTGTAGATCACCGAGCCGATGGTCGTCAGAGCCACGAACAAGACGATGTTGATGACGCCGATGATTGCGGCGCCGCCGAAGACGATGCCCGCGGTGATCGGCGGCTTCGACCCGGATCCGTTGAGCTGCACGACGGTGTCGTTGACCTTCTGCAGGACGCCGGCCGCGTCGAGGACGCCGTACAGCACGCCGACGATGATCAGCCACACGAAGAACAGCGCGATCGCGAGAACGCACGAGAACTTCAGCACCGTGAGCGGGCTGATGTGGCGCAGCTGCAGCCGGGCGCGTCGCGGGCCGCGGTTGCGCGCGCCCCGGCCGGTCGGCGCCGATGCCTGGGGCCGGCCGGGCTGGCCGGACGGCTGGCCGCCGGGCGTCGCGGGTCCGTGCGCCGGGTTGCGCTGCTCGGTGGTGCGCTGCTCGGTGGTGCGCTGCTCGGCGACCCGCTGCTCGGTTGCGACGGACGAGTTCTGCTGGCCACCTGCGCCGGGCTGGCGCGGGTTACCGGAGATCGTCGTCGCACCGAAGTCGGCACTGGAAGAACTCGCGCCGTTGCTCCCCGACGGGGCCTTGGCGCCGTTCGCGGTGCCGGACTGGCCGGCATCCGACTGGGTGCCGGCCTGCGTGCCGGCCGGCTGGGCGGTCGACTGCATAGGTTGCGAAGCAGTCCCCCCGTAGGGCGATTGCGTCATTCGCTACTCCTGCTCGTCCGGTTCGTCGGCGTTACGCGCAAGGGCGACCAGAGTGACACCGTCCGGCAGGTTCATCAGACGAACTCCCATGGTCTGTCGTTGTGCGCGACGGACTTCCGCGGCCTTCGTGCGGATGACCACGCCTTCGGACGTGATCGCATAGATCTCGTCCTTGGGTGATACGGCGACGGCGCCGACCAACCCACCTCGCGTAGAGACGATACGCGCGGTGAGCACGCCCTTGCCGCCGCGCCCTTGCACCGGATACTCGTCCACCCGGGTCCGCTTGGCGAATCCGCCCTCAGTCGCGACCAAGATTTCGACCTCGGACGAACCTTCGGAATCAGTGCCGACGACCGACATCGACAGCAGTTCGTCGCCGTCGTTGAACCGCATGCCGAACACTCCGGAGGTGGCCCGTCCCATGGGACGCAGGGTCTCGTCGTCGGCCCGGAAGCGAATCGACATGGCCTTGCGGCTGACCAGGATCAGGTCGTCGTCGGCCGAGATGAGCGCGGCCCCGATCAGCTCGTCGTCCTCGCGGAGGTTGACCGCGACCACGCCACCGGTGCGGTTGGAGTCGAACAGGGTCAGCTGGGACTTCTTCACCAGCCCGTGCTTGGTCGCGAGCACGAGGTACGGCGCGACGTCGTAGTTCTTCAGCGCGATGACCTGCGCGATCTGCTCGCCCGGTTGGAACGCCAACAGGTTCGCCACGTGCTGGCCCTTGGCGTTGCGGTTGGCCTCGGGAAGCTCGTACGCCTTGGCCCGGTAGACCCGCCCCTTGTTGGTGAAGAACAAGATCCAGTCGTGCGTGGAGCTGACGAAGAAGTGCGACACGATGTCGTCGGTACGCAGCGCTGCGCCCTGCACCCCACGGCCGCCACGACGCTGCGCGCGGTAGAGGTCGGTCTTCGTGCGCTTGGCGTAGCCGGTACGGGTGATGGTGACGACCACGTCCTCCTGCGCGATCAGATCCTCCATCGACACATCGCCGTCGTGGGGAATGATGCGCGTGCGCCGGTCGTCGCCGTACTTCTCGACGATCTCGGCCAGCTCGTCGCGGATGATGCTGCGCTGCCGGCCGGGCTTGGCCAGGATGTCTGTGTAGTCCTCGATCTGCGCCGCGATCTCGTCGTGCTGCTCGATGATGCGCTGGCGCTCGAGCGCAGCGAGGCGGCGCAGCTGCAGGTCGAGGATTGCAGTCGCCTGCACGTCGTCGATGTCGAGCAGCTCCATCAGGCCACCACGCGCCTCGTCCGCCGACGGCGAGTTGCGGATGAGCGCGATCACCGCGTCGAGCTGGTCGAGTGCCTTGAGCAAACCCCGCAGGATGTGGATGCGCTTCTCGGCCTCGGCGAGCAGGTACGTCGTGCGCCGGACGATGACCTCGACCTGGTGATCGACGTAGTGCGAGACGAACTGGTCGATGCGCAGCGTGCGCGGCACGCCGTCGACGATCGCCAGCATGTTCGCGCCGAAGGTCGTCTGCAGCTGGGTGTGCTTGAACAGGTTGTTCAGCACGACCTTCGCGACCCCATCACGGCTGAGCGTGATGACGATGCGCATGCCGATGCGGTCGGAGCTCTCGTTGTGGATCGCGCGGATTCCGCCGATCTTCTTCTCGTTCACCAGGCCGGCGATCGACTCGACGAGGTTGTCCGGGTTCACCTGGTACGGCAGTTCGGTGACGACCAGGATCGTGTTGTGCCGGTCGTCCTCCTCGACCTCGACGACGGCGCGCATCCGGATCGACCCGCGGCCGGTGCGGTAGGCGTCCTCGATGCCGTCGCGGCCCACGATCAGTGAGCGGGTGGGGAAGTCCGGCCCCTGGACGAGCTTGAGCAGCTCCTCGAGCAGCTCCTCCGAGGTCGCGTCCGGGTGATCCAGCGCCCATGACACGCCTGCCGCGACCTCGCGCAGATTGTGCGGCGGGATCCGGGTCGCCATGCCGACCGCGATGCCCTCGGAGCCGTTGACCAGCAGGTTCGGGAATCGGGCCGGCAGGATGACCGGCTCGGTGGTGTTGCCGGCGTAGTTCGGGATGAAATCGACAGTTTCCTTGTCGATGTCCCGCAACATCTCCATGGCCAGGTTCTGCAACCGGCACTCGGTGTAGCGGTAGGCCGCCGCCGGGTCGTTGCCGGGCGAGCCGAAGTTGCCCTGCGGATCGATCAGCGGGTAGCGCAGCGACCACGGCTGCGCCATGCGCACCAACGCGTCATAGAGCGCCGAGTCACCGTGCGGGTGGTAGTTGCCCATGACGTCGCCGACGACGCGGCCGCACTTGACGTAGTTGCGATCGGGACGGAACCCCGAGTCGTACATCCCGTAGAGGATCTTGCGGTGCACCGGCTTGAGCCCGTCGCGCACATCGGGCAGCGCCCGTCCCACGATGACCGACATCGCATAGTCGATGTAGCTGCGCTGCATCTCCGTCTGGATGTCGACAGGTTCGATCCGATCGAAGCCACCGGTATCAGTCGTGTCAGTCATCAAGCAGATCCTTTGCTAGCCAAAACAGAGGCGCGTCTGTCGTCAGTCTTCGACCGCAGCGGTTGAGAACGCGACCAAAAGCGGAGGTGGAGGGCGTGGGCATGCCCTCGGGAGCGTGGATGGGCCTGGCCCCCCGACCGAGGAACGAGGGAGGGGTGGTTGCGCACGAGGGCATGCCCACGCCCGGAGCCGGACTAGATGTCAAGGAACCGAACATCCCGCGCGTTGCGGATGATGAACGACCGACGCGCCTCCACGTCCTCACCCATGAGGACTGAGAACAGCTCATCGGCCGTAGCGGCATCGTCGAGGGTCACGAGCCGCAGGATCCGGTTGCTCGGATCCATCGTGGTCTCCCACAGCTCCTTGGAGTTCATCTCGCCGAGACCCTTGTAGCGCTGGATCGCGTCTTCCTTGGCGAGCTTGCGGTTTGCGTCCTGGCCGGTCTTGATCAGACCGTCGCGCTCCTTCTCCGAGTACGCGTAGGACGGCTCGCCCTTGCTCCACTTGATCTTGTAGAGCGGCGGCGCGGCGAGGTACACGTGCCCGGCCTCGATGAGCGGACGCATGAACCGGAACAGCAGCGTCAGCAGCAGCGTGGTGATGTGCTGGCCGTCGACGTCGGCGTCGGCCATCAGCACGATCTTGTGATAGCGCAGCTTGGCCAGGTCGAACTCGTCGTGGATGCCGGTGCCGAGCGCGGTGATCAGCGACTGCACCTCGTTGTTCTTCAGCACTCGGTCGATGCGCGACTTCTCGACGTTGATGATCTTGCCCCGGATCGGCAGGATCGCCTGGAACATCGAGTCGCGGCAGGACTTGGCCGACCCGCCGGCCGAGTCACCCTCGACGATGTAGAGCTCGCTTCGGCCGGGGTCGGTCGAGCGGCAGTCGGCCAGCTTGCCCGGCATGCCGAACGTGTCGAGCGCGTTCTTGCGGGCGAGCTTGCGCGCCTGCTGCGCGGCCCGGCGCGCCTTGGCAGCCTGGGTGATCTTCGTGACGACCTGCTTGGCCTCGGTCGGGTGACTCTCGAACCACGCGGTGAGCCGGTCGTTGGTCACCGACTGGACGAACGTCTTGGCCGAGGAGTTGCCGAGCTTGGTCTTGGTCTGCCCCTCGAACTGCGGCTCGCCGAGCTTGATCGAGATGATCGCTGCCAGACCCTCACGGATGTCGTCACCGGTGAGGCGGTCTTCCTTGGTGTCCTTGACGTGCTTGCGCTCGATCGCCCACTTGTTCACGACGTTCGTCAGCGCGGCGCGGAAGCCCTCTTCGTGCGTGCCGCCCTCGATCGTGGCGATCGTGTTGGCGAAGGTGTGGACGCTCTCGGCGAAAGAGGCGTTCCACTGCATCGCGATCTCGACGGACAGCTTGCGCTCGCGGTCCTCGTCGGCGAAGGAGATGACGTCCTTGTTGATCGGGTCCTTGTCCTTCGTCCGGTTGATGTGCTTGACGAAGTCGACGATGCCGTCCTTGTAGACGTAGCTGATCTCTTTCGGGCCTTTGGGCTTGGCCGCGTCGTCAGCGGTCGCGTCGTCCTCGTCGACGATCTTGTCGACGCGCTCGTCGCGGAGCACGATCGTCAGGCCCTTGTTGAGAAACGCGTACTCCTGGATGCGGCGGCGGATCGTCTCGAAGTCGAACTCGACGGTCTCGAAGATCCCGGCGTCGGCCCAGAAGGTGACGGTGGTGCCGTGCTTCCTGGACGGGTCGCCCTTCTTCAACGGGCCTGCCGGCTTCTGGTCGACGTAGGGCTGGCTCCACTCGAACCCGTCGCGCGCGATCTCGACCTCGAGCCGGCTCGAGAGGGCGTTGACGACCGAGACGCCGACGCCGTGCAGGCCGCCGGAGACCGCGTAGGCCTTGCCGTCGAACTTTCCGCCTGCGTGCAGCACCGTCAGGATGACCTCGACGGTGGGCTTCTTCTCGGTGGGGTGCATGTCGACCGGCATGCCACGGCCGTTGTCCTTGACCCGCACGCCGCCGTCGGCGAGCAGCGTGACCTCGATGCGGTCGGCGTGGCCGCCGAGGGCTTCGTCGACGGAGTTGTCGACGACCTCCCAGACCAGGTGGTGCAGGCCGCGGGAGGCCGTCGACCCGATGTACATGCCGGGGCGCTTGCGGACGGCCTCAAGGCCTTCCAGGACCTGAATGCTGCTGCCGGTGTATTCGTTCTTCTTCGTCTTGGCGGCAGTCACGCAGTGCTCCCCTTAATGCGGGCGATGAAATTCGGCGTCGAGCTCGAGACCTGGCTCGATTTGTGTCCAGTCTACCGGAATCGCGGGAGCAATCCCGCGTTCAACGCGCCTCATGTGGACGGAGAACGACGTGGCACCGCGTCGTGCGTCTCCCCTTGCGACCCGGTATCGGCGATTTCACGGTGGCGATCAGCCGTAGGTGTCGCGCGGGCCGCGGGCTCCCCGGACGGCGCGGGGGCCATGCTTCCAGCTCGGTGCGACGGGCCCGGTGACCACGATACGGGTCACCACGTCGGGTCCGAGTTCGGCGACGATCCGGGCCAGGAGCGTGCCTGCCAGCAGCCGCAACTGCGTGGCCCACGCCGTCGATTCGGCACTGACCCGCAGCTCGCCCTCGCGCAACCCGCTCGGCGCGCAATGGGCCGCAACGTCCTCGCCGACGATCTCGGCCCAGGCGCTGAACACCCGCGCCTCCGACAGCGGGCGTTGCCAACCGCGGTCGGCGACGAAGTCAGCGGCGACGGTGCCCAGGCTGGCCGGATCGGTCGAGTCCGGCCAGGCTCCGGAGTAGCCCCCGCGGGTGCCCTCGGCGTTGACGTCGCGATCGGCCGAGCGCCGCCGACCCCGGCCACGGCCGGGTTTGGTACGTGAGATCCGCTGCGCGCCGGCCAACGCGGCCTTCACCGGATCGGCTGACTTGTCCACAGAATCACCCGGTTTTCCACTGTCTGCTGTGGAAGACGGTGTGACCTGGGCGACGTTTTCGGGCTCCGGAGGCTCATTCGCCGGAATTTTCTCAGCCACGGCTCACCGTCGCGTCGGCGATCCGGTGGGTGGTACCGGCCAGTTGCTCGGGCACATCAGAGGCAACCGCGGCGGTGACGATCGCCTGCTCGGCCTTGCTCGCCACCAGTGCCAGTTGCTCGCGGCGGCCCGCGTCGAGTTCGGCGAACACGTCGTCGAGAAGCAAGACCGGTTCGGCTTCGGCAGGTGCGTCGGCCCGCAACAGTTCGTAGCTGGCCAGCCGTAACGACAGCGCGACCGACCAGCCCTCGCCGTGACTGGCGTAACCGCGCACCGGCAATGCGCCGATCCCGAGATCGAGCTCGTCACGGTGCGGCCCGACCAGGTTCACACCACGCTCGAGTTCGGCCGGGCGTCGGCGAGCCAGTTCGGCCAGCAGCGCTGCACGCAACGCCTCACGGTCCGGGACGATGTCCTCGCCCAACTCGGGCAACACTTCGGCGAGCGCGCTCGCGTAATGCAGGGTCAGCTCGGCGCTGGCCGGCGCCACCTGGGCGTAGGCAACGACCGCGTGCGGACGCAGGGCCTCGACGGCGGCGAGGCGGGCAGCGAGCAGCTCGCTGCCGTGCTCGGCCAGGTGCGCGTCCCAGACGTCAAGGGTGGCTGCGACCGCGTCGCGCTCGCTCGTCCCGGCGCGTCGCGAGGCTCCCGATGACTTGAGCAGCGCGCCCCGCTGGCGCAGCACCCGCTCGTAGTCCGAGCGCACCGCGGCCATCCGCGGCGCGCGGGCGACGACCAGGTCGTCGAGGAATCGGCGCCGCTCACCCGGATCGCCGCGCACGATCGCGAGATCCTCCGGCGCGAACAGCACGCAGCGCAGCGCGCCGAGCACATCGCGGACTCGCGGCTGACCGACGCCGTTCAGCTTGGCCTTGTTGGCTCGCCCGGGCGAGATCTCGAGCTCCACGCGCAGTTCGCGGCCGCCGGCCACGAGCGCGCAGCGCACCACCGCGCGCTCGGCGCCGTAGCGAACCAGGGGAGCGTCGGTCGAGACCCGGTGGCTGGCGAGGGTCGCGACGTAACCGAGCGCCTCGATGAGGTTCGTCTTACCCTGTCCGTTCGCGCCGACCAGGACGTTCGGCCCGGGCTCGAAGGCGACTTCGGCAGCCGGCCAGCTGCGGAAGTCGGCGACCGACAGGTGCCTGACAAACATCGCGAGTGCGTCAGCCGGGCAGGCGGACCGGCATCATCACGTAGGTGTACTCGCCGGCGGCGTCGGCATCAGCAGCATCGGGACGCAGCACGACCGGCTTGTTCGGCGAGGTGAACAACAGCCGCGCGCTCGACGCCGTCAGCGCAGCCAGTCCGTCGAGCAGGAACTGGGGGTTGAACGCTGTGGTGATCGCGTCACCGTCGTAACCGACTTCGAGATTTTCTTCCGCGCGGCCCTCGTCGTCACCACCGGCCGACAGCGACAGTCCGTCGGGGCTGAATTCGAGGCGCACCGGCGTGTTGCGGTCGGCGACCAGCGCCACCCGGCGAACGGCCTCGACCAGCGGCGCAACCGTGATCTCGGCAGTGGATGACCACTCGCTCGGCAGCAGCGAGCGGTAGGCCGGGAAGGTGGCATCGAGCAGCCGGGTGGTCGCGCGGCTGGCGCGGCCGTTGGTCGTACCGGCGAAGCCGATGATGCCCTCGCCGGCCCCGCCGGCGGACAGGGCGAGGGTCATCGTGTAGCTGTGCGACAGGCTCTTGGCGGCATCGGAGAGCGTGCGCGCCGGGACGAGCACCTGCGCCGGCTCGGCCGACGGGTTCTCCGGGGTCCAGTCGAGTTCGCGTACGGCCAGCCGGTACCGGTCGGTGGCGGCGAGCGTGATGCGCGAGCCGTCGATCTCGAGCCGAACGCCGGTGAGCATCGGCAGCGTGTCGTCGCGGCCGGCGGCAATGGCGACCTGGCTGACGGCCGTGGCGAATGCGGCGCTGTCGACCGTGCCGGCGGTGGTCGGCATGCTCGGCAGCCGCGGGTAGTCCTCGACGGGCATCGTCGGCAGGGTGAACCGAGCGGCACCACACACGATCGACAGCCGCGAACCGTCGAGGGTGACGTCGACCGGATGCGGCGGCAGTGCCTTGGTGATGTCGGCGAGCAGGCGACCCGAAACGAGCGCCTGGCCGTCTTCGCCGGCGCTGACGTCGAGGTCGACCTCGGTCGAGGCCTCGAGGTCGAATCCGGACACCGTCAGCTGCTCGCCCTCGATCGCGAGCAGCAGACCGGCGAGGACGGGCATGGTCGGACGCGTCGACAGGCTGCGGGCGGCCCAGGTGACGGCATCGGCCAGAGCGTCTCGCTCAACCCGGAACTTCATTGGTCGCCTCCTGCGCCGATTGCCCAGCGGAATGACTCGTGCGAATTACACGATGGGGGTCTACAGCGTGCCGTACGGGGTCGTCCCCACAATCCACCACCCACCAGCCGTTGCCTTTGAGCATTGTTGATTTGAAGTACTCGTCTGTCTTCTTCGCTGCTGTGGACACTGGGGACAACGCCGACGCGGGCGCCTGCAGCCCTGTAATTGTCTGACGCGGCGCGCTCGTGAGGGTTGTGGACAGGCATGGGTGGATCATGCCCCGTGCATAGGACATCGGGTGGACAACAGGTGACTGTCCCGTGCCGTGCACATCAAGCCGCCGGTTCTCCACAGATCTGCCCACAGAGTGTGAATTACAGGTCGAGGTGCGCGGGCGGGTCGGCAAGTGGGTTGCAGACATGCGGCCCGACACTAGGTGCGCGACCGCAGTTTGATGCGGCTGGTCAGCTCGGCGATCTGGTTGTAGGTCGTCAGCTTCTCGCCCATCTGCATCTTGATCTTGCGCTCGGCGTGCATGACCGTCGTGTGGTCGCGGCCGCCGAACTTCTCGCCGATGCGCGGCAGTGAGAGGTCGGTCAGCTCGCGGCAGAGGTACATCGCCATCTGGCGGGCGTGGACGAGCGCGCGGCTGCGCGAGGGCCCGACGAGGTCGTCGACCGATACCCCGAAGTACTCGGCGGTGATGCCCATGATCGTCGATGCCGTGATCTCGGGGGCGTCGAGCTCGCCGACGAGGTCCTTCAGGACGGTCTCGGTCAGCGTCATGTCGACGGTCTGCCGGTTCAGGCTGGCGAACGCGGTGACGCGGATGAGCGCGCCTTCGAGCTCGCGGATGTTGCTCTGGATGCGCGAGGCGATGAACTCCAGCACCTCCGGCGGGCAGGTTCATGCCCTCCTGCGCGGCCTTCTTGCGCAGGATCGCGATGCGCGTCTCGAGGTCGGGCGCCTGGACGTCGCTGATCAGGCCCCACTCGAAGCGGGTGCGCAGCCGGTCCTCGAGCATGTTCAGCTGCCGCGGCGACTTGTCGGAGCTGATGACGATCTGCTTGTTCGCGTTGTGCAGCGTGTTGAACGTGTGGAAGAACTCCTCCTGCGTGCGCTCGGCGCGCTCCAGGAACTGGATGTCGTCGATCAGCAGCAGGTCGACCGAGCGGTAGCGGGCCTGGAAGGCCTGCATCTTGTCGTCGCGCACGGAGTTGATGAAGTCGTTGGTGAACTCTTCGCTGGACACGTAGCGCGTGCGCAGCCCGGGCAGCAGCCGCTGGGCGTAGTGGCCGATCGCGTGCAGCAGGTGGGTCTTGCCCAGCCCGGACTCGCCGTAGATGAACAGCGGGTTGTAGGCCTTGGCCGGCGCCTCGGCGACCGCGACCGCGGCGGCGTGGGTGAACCGGTTGCTCGAGCCGATGACGAAGGTGTCGAAGGTGTACTTCGGGTTCAGCCGCGCGTCGCGGGCATCGCGCTCGGGATTGCGCGCGCCGCCGCGGTCGCTGCGCCGTGCCGCGGCCGGAACGCCGTAGCTGCCGCGGTCAGGCCGAGCGGCGTGCAGCCATCCGGTGCTCGTCGTCGGCGACGCGAACTGTCACCGGAGCCGCGTCGACTCGTCGGCTCGTCGTCGACGCTGTCGTCGATCGCGGCGTCGCCGGCCTCGTCGGCGTTCTGCACGGTGACGGCGATCTGGACGTCGTGGCCGAGCTCCTCGGACAGCACGACAGCCAGGTACGGGCGCAGGTGGCTGTCGAGGTACTCGCGGACGAACTCGTTCGGCGCCGCGAGCAGCGCGGTGTCCTCGACCAGCCCGAGCGGGCGGGTCAGGCTCAGCCAGGCCTTGTGCTGCGGACGCAGCGCGTCGTCGTTGTCGAAGCGGGTGCGGGCCCGGTCCCAGACTCCGAGGAGTTCGGTCTTGTCGTCCACGGATCGGGTTCACTCCAGCTCGGTCGTCGCTCGTTCTCGCCGCTCCGGTCGACCGACAGTCCGGTGCCCGACTCTCTCACGAGCGTCGCGTGCGCCGCGGAATCCACAGAGTTCTCCACAGCTGTGTACGCAGCAGCACACCGTGCAGCCTCCGGGGCCGGTGCAGCGATGCCACGGGACGCGCAGGCAGCTGCCAGCTGGTGACGGGTGGCACGGTACGGGCGGAACCTAACAGCGGGCACTGAGGGACGACAATAGGCTCCGGCGTGTCGTTGCGGGAACCCGGAGCGAGGACCGTTAATTTCCTTGATTGCGGCTGCGCGCGCCGGACGGCGGTTTGACCCGCGCCGGCGCGCGATCCGTACCGTAGACGGTTGTGCCGCCGCATTTCACGGCGCATGTGAAGCCTGGACGTCCGGACTGCAGGTCGCACCCAGCGACCAGCCGCGCTCGCAGTTCCGCGAGTCGTCAGCTGATCCGCCGAGTTGTTGGAGCCCGACCGTGAGCAAGCGCACCTTCCAGCCGAACAACCGCCGCCGCGCCAAGACGCACGGCTTCCGGCTGCGCATGCGCACCCGCGCCGGCCGCGCCATCCTCGCCGCGCGTCGCCGCAAGGGCCGCAGCGAGCTGTCGGCCTGAGGCCGACGCCGCCCACGCGTCCGCGATCGGCGACCTCGTGCTGCCCCGCGACCCACCGGATGCGCCGCTCGAGCGAGTTCGCCGCAGTTCGTGACGGGCGGCCGCCGCGCTCGACGCGGTGCCCTTGTCGTGCACCATCTCGCGCACGCCCATGCCGACGGCGGCGCGCCGGTCGGTTTCGTCGTGTCGGCCGCAGCCGTCGGTGGCAGCGTCGTGCGACATCGGGTGAGCCGGCGGCTGCGGCACCTGATGCGTGCCGAGCTGACCGATCTCCGCGCCGGACAGCGCGACGGTCGTCCGCGCGCTGCCCCAGGCCGGCGCCGCGCCCGCCCGAGCGCTCGCAGCAGATCTCGACCGCGGCGCTGTGCGCCGCTGGCCAGTCGGGGCGAGCGATGAACCGCGCTCGAGCGGCCAGTGCTGCGCGTGCGATCAGCTTCTATCGCGCCGCGATCAGCCCGATGCCGCCCGCCGTCGTGCCGCTACACCCCGTCCTGCAGCGCCTACGCGCTCGAGGCGATCGAGCGGTTCGGCCTCGGCGCGGCGGCGTGGCTGGCGCTGCGCCGACTGCTGCGCTGCCACCCGTTCCACGCCGGCGGGCACGACCCGGTGCCGGTCACGCGTTGGACCAGACTGATCGAGCGAGTCTGCGTATCCACTGAGTAACCAGCGGACCGCAGGTCGCCGCAGCCTAGGAGCTAGTTGAGTGCTGACTTCCTTATACCGCGGTGTCGTGGGTGCTGCTGCGCTGGCACTCGCTGTTCAACCGTGCTCGGGCTCGATCCCGCAGGCGGGCTGAACTGGACGCTGTCGATCATCTTCCTGGTCGTCACGGCCCGGCTGCTGCTGTTCCGCCTGTTCATCAAGCAGGTGCACTACCAGCGGCACATGCAGGAGATGCAGCCGAAGATCCAGGCGCTGCGCGAGAAGTACAAGAACGACCGTGCCGAGATGCAGCGCCAGATGATGGCGTTGCAGCAGGAGCAGGGGTTCAACCCACTGGCCGGCTGCCTGCCGATGTTCTTGCAGATCCCGATCTTCATCTCGCTGTTCCACGTGCTGCGGCACCTGTCGAACTCGGTCAGCCAAGTGCGATGACCCCAGCTACAGCGGCGGGTCTGCTGCACACTCTACACGTTCACCGCGAGCCAGACCTGCGACGCCGCGAAGGCGAAGCTGTTCGGTGCCCCGCTGGCCGGCTCGCTGCACGACAACGCGCACACGACCGTCGACCTGCTCGGTGGCGACCTGACCAGCACCCGCATCGTCACGATCATCCTGGTGCTGATCAGCGCCGGGGCGACCTTCCTCACCCAGCAGCTGGTGATGTCGCGGGCGACCACCACGCCGACCGGCACCGCGGCGACCGTGCAGAAGCTGATGAAGGTCTTCATCCCGATCTCGGTGCTGTTCTCGGGCTTCATCTTCCCGCTCGGTGTGCTGCTGTACTGGTTCACGAGCAACGTCTGGACGCTGTTGCAGCAGGCCTACATCAACCGCTACCACCCGCCGGAGCCGAAGAAGGACGGCGTCGAGGTGGGCGCTCGTGGCAAGGCGCTCGCGCCCAAGCCCGGGCAGCGGCCGACCCGCGAGGCGCGGACCCGTCCGTCCGCCGCTGACAACGGCAGCGCCGCGTCCGCCGGCACGAATGGCGTAAGTGGCAGTCCGGGCGACACTGCCGCGGACGGCGCGACCCGAAGCGCGGTTCCGCGACCAGGCCAACGGCCGCAGCGTCCCGGCCAGAAACGGCCGCCGAGCAAGCGGCCGAGCCAGGCCAAGAAGCGTCGCTAGCGCGAGCTTTCCTATCTGTAGTGATCTGCGCGTATTTGCACCGAAAGGACCCTTCCAGATGAGCGACACCGATACTGCCCACGACAGCGACGCCACGACCGAGACCGCCGATGACGAGCTGGGGTCGGCCGAGGCCACGTCCGAAGACCCAGAAGCGGGGGGCTCGCTGCTGATCGAAGAGGGCGACATCGCGGCCGACTACCTCGAACGGTTCCTCGACATCGTCGACTACGACGGCGACATCGACCTGGACGTCGAGAACGACCGGGCCGTCGTCGCGATCATCGGCACCGGGCTGCAGTCGCTCGTGGGCACCCGCGGCGAGACGCTGGATGCACTGCAGGAGCTGACCCGGCTCGCGGTGGCGCAGAAGACAGGCACGCGCAGCCGCCTGATGCTCGACGTCAGCGGGCACCGCCAGGCGCGCCGCGGCGAGCTGTCCGGCGCTTGCCGCCGACACCGCGTCGCGTGTGCTGGATCAGCGGTGAGCCGGCGCGCCTCGCGCCGATGAACCCGTTCGAGCGCAAGGTCGTGCACGACGCGATCGCCGTCGATCGACGGCGTGCGCAGCGAGTCCGAGGGCGAGGAGCCCAACCGCCGCGTCGTCGTCTCGCTCGAGCCCTGATCGAGGCCGCCGGCCGGGCGGACCCGCCGGCGATAGAACCCGTCCCGGACGCGGCGTTGCGTATGTTCGGCGACCGCCTGGCGACCGCCGAACGGTATGCGGTGCTGTTGGCAGGTCCCGGCGTCGTGCGCGGCGTCATCGGACCGGACGAGGGCGCCCGGATCTGGACGCGCCACGTGCTCAACTGCGCCGCCGTCAGCGAGTTGTTCGGTCCGGGACAGCGCGTCGTCGACGTGGGCTCGGGTGCCGGCCTGCCCGGGCTGGCGATCGCGATTCGTCGACCGGATCTGCGTGTCGACCTGGTCGAGACCCTGCAGCGCCGGGTCGAGTTCCTGACCGAGGCCGTTGATGAGCTCGACCTTGCGGCACAGGTGCGCGTGGTTCATGGCCGGGCGGAGGATCGCGAGATCGTCCGCGCCGTCGGGGGCGCCGACTGGGTCACCGCCCGGGCGGTAGCGCCGCTGGACCGTTTGGTGAGATGGTGCCTACCGCTGGCAATCCCGTCCGGACGGCTCGCCCTGATCAAGGGGGTGAGTGCTGCCGACGAGGTGGAACGGCATCGGTCGGCGGTGCGGCGAGCGGGGGGACATCGCGCGCAAGTGGTGACGTGTGGCGAAGAGCTGCTCGAGCCGGCTGTAACGGTAGTGACGATTGATGCCTCTGTTAACACGAGGGGAAGCGCATGAGCGACGGCCCGGACGGCTTTGTCGAGACGATGCCCAACCAGTCCGCGGATGTTTCACGTGAAACACCGCTGACCGGGGCCGACGACGCTGCGCCGCACGCCGATGTTTCACGTGAAACGCACTCAGTGGGTGGCGTTTCCTTCGACACCCCGATCGCCCGGGAGGCCATGCAGGCCGTCCACGTCATGAACGTGCGGCAGGAGCGTTGGCCGGCACCCGCTGGCGACACGAGTCATGACGGTCGCCAACCAGAAGGGCGGCGTCGGCAAGACCACGAGCACGGTGAACCTGGCCGCAGCGCTCGCCCTGCACGGGTTGCGGGTGTGCGTCATCGACCTCGACCCGCAGGGCAACGCCAGCACGGCCCTGGGCATCGACCACCCGGTCGGGACGCCGTCGATCTACGACGTACTGCTCGGGGGACGGCCGCTGGCCGAGGTCTCGCACCCCGTCGAGCTTCGCCGACACGCTGACCTGCGTCCCGGCCACCCTCGATCTCGCCGGTGCCGACATCGAGCTCACCTCGCAGGTCGCTCGCGAGTATCGGCTGCAGCGCGCGATCAACGCGTTTCTCGACTCTGAACCGGATCTCGATTACGTGTTCATCGACTGCCCGCCGTCGCTCGGGCTGCTGACCCTGAACGCCCTCGTCGCCGCGCGGGAGGTGCTGATCCCGATCCAATGTGAGTACTACGCGTTGGAAGGACTGGCGCAGCTGCTGAGCACGATCGAGCTGGTGCGGTCGCACCTGAACCCGGACCTGGCGGTCAGCACCGTCCTGCTCACGATGTACGACAGCCGCACCCGGCTGGCCGACCAGGTTGCAGCCGAGGTCCGCAAACACTTCGCCGAGCTGGTGCTGACGCCGATGATCCCGCGCAATGTGCGGGTGTCCGAGGCGCCAGGGTTCGGTCAGACGGTGATGACCTACGACCCGGGCTCGCGCGGCGCGATCGGATACCTTGAGGCCGCGCGCGAGATCGCCGTCCGCGGCGGCGCCGCTCCGACGACACAGGAAAGTGACGGGCAATGACGAGCAAGCCCCGCATCGGCGGCCTCGGCCGCGGCCTTGGTGCGCTGATCCCGACCGCACCGCCGCGCGACACGACCCCTGCGGGTGCAGCCGATGACCAGCCTGACGCCGCGAGCGACGGTGCCGCCGTCGCGACTGGTGAGTCCCGGCCGTCAGCCGACACCGGTCGCGATGGGCCGGCCGGGTCGGCTGCGGGAACTGCTGCATCGAGCGACCTGGTTCCGGTCGTGGGGGCCGAGTTCGCCGAACTGCGTCTAGACCAGATCCGGGCCAACGCGAAGCAGCCCCGTCAGGTGTTCGACGAGGACGCGCTCGCGGAGCTGACCTATTCGGTACGCGAGTTCGGGGTCCTGCAGCCGATCGTGGTCCGCCCGGTCGACGACGGGTTCGAACTCGTCATGGGCGAACGCCGGCTGCGTGCCGCTACGGCGGCAGGGCTCGACACGATCCCGGCCATCGTCCGCAGTACCGCCGACGATGCGATGCTGCGCGATGCCCTGCTCGAGAACGTGCACCGGGCCCAGCTGAACCCGCTGGAAGAAGCGGCTGCCTACCAGCAACTGCTCGAGGAGTTCGGGGCCACGCACGACGAGCTCGCCCAGCGGATCGGGCGCAGCCGACCCGTTGTCAGCAACACGATCCGGCTGCTGAATCTGCCCGTCCCGGTCCAGCGGCGGGTTGCGGCCGGTGTCATCTCGGCCGGCCATGCCCGTGCGCTACTCGGCCTCGACGATGCCGAGGGGCAGGAGGAGCTGGCTTCGCGGGTGGTCGCTGAGGGCCTGTCCGTGCGCGCCACTGAAGAACTGGTGACGCTGCGGCAGCGCGGACACGACGGCAAAAAGGCCTCGCGGCGCGCATCGGCGCCGCGGATCACCGCGCCGGCTATCGCCGAGCTCGCCGACAAGCTCTCGGACACCTTCGATACCCGGGTGCGCGTCGACCTCGGCCGGCGCAAAGGCAAGATCACCGTCGAATTCGCCTCGGTCGACGACCTCGAGCGCATCGTGGCGGTAATGGCGCCGCAGCTCGCGACCCGTCCGGTGCCCGGCCCGCGCCAGGATCAGCCTGCGGTCGACCCGAACGAACCGTAGGAAACAACGGCGCCGTGCTCGCGGCGCCCGCGCCGCAGCGACGGGGAACGGACGTCAGGCGCTGGATGGCCAAGACTGATGACCCCGACCGGACGCAACCGGTCCGGGACGCCGAACGCCGAGCGCAGCGATTGCCACCGCGGGCCAGGGACGCCGAAGAAGCACGCGGCCAACCCGCGGTCGGTCGCACCGAGCAGCATCAGCATGGCTGCCATGCCGGTATCGACGTCCCAATAGGGGATCGGCCAGCGGGCTTCGTCGCGATCGGTCCAGCCCTTGTCGGGCTCGGCATAGCGGTCGAGATAGGCAGTTTTGTCCGAGAAGCAGATGATGAGAGCGGGGGCGGTCTGCAGCCTGTTCAGCCACCCGTTCTCGGCGCCCGGCTCGGCCGTCGCGGTCCAGAATGTCCGAACCGATGTTATGTCATCCAAAACCAGGAAGTGCCAACCCTGGGAGTACCCCGCTGACGGCGCCCGAACGGCCAGATCGAGCAACTCGTCGAGCACCGGCCGAGGCACCGGTCGATCTGGATCATAGGTTCGAATCATCCGTCGGGATCGGATTGCAGTGCCGAGATCCATGTCTGCCAGCATGGCATCCGACGAGCCGGCCGCCGTGCGCCGCCGTGAACCAGCCCATATCAGCTGACCGGGGCGTCGGGGATGTGTCATCGTGACGCGATGGACCTGCGCCAATCTCGCAAGCTCGAAGACGTCTGTTACGACATCCGTGGCCCGGTCCTCGAGGAGGCCAAACGGCTCGAGGACGAGGGCAGGCGCATCACCAAGCTCAACATCGGCAACCCGGCACCGTTCGGGTTCGAGGCGCCCGACGAGATCCTCGTCGATGTCGTACGCAATCTGTCGCAGTCGCAGGGCTACTGCGACTCGCAGGGCCTGTTGTCGGCGCGCACCGCGATCGTGCAGCACTACCAGCAGCGCGGCATCGAGGGCGTCGATGTCGATGACATCTGGCTGGGCAACGGTGTCAGCGAGCTGATCACGATGGCGTTGCAGGCCATGCTCGACAACGGTGACGAAGTGCTCGTGCCCGCTCCCGACTACCCGCTGTGGACAGCGTCGACCTGTCTCGCCGGCGGGACACCAGTGCACTACCTCTGCGACGAGTCAGCGGGCTGGCTACCCGATCTTGATCACTTACGATCGAGAATCACCCCACGCAGCAAGGCGATTGTCGTCATCAACCCGAACAATCCCACTGGCGCGGTATACCCCCGAGAGGTACTCGACGAGATCGCCGCTATCGCGCGTGAACACCACCTCGTCGTCCTCGCCGACGAGATCTACGACAAGATCCTTTTCGACGACGCCGTGCATCACCCGATGTCCGCGATCGCACCTGACGTGTTCACCCTTACGTTCAACGGCCTGTCGAAGGCGTACCGCGTGGCGGGTTTCCGGGCCGGCTGGATGATGGTCAGCGGCCCGAAGGAGCACGCGCGCAGTTACCTCGAGGGGATCTCGATCCTGGCCAACATGCGGTTGTGCGCGAACGTCCCGGCCCAGCATGCGATCCAGGTGGCCCTGGGTGGACGGCAGAGCATCCGTGACCTCGTCCTGCCCGGCGGACGGCTGCTCGAACAACGCGACGCAGCCCTGACCGCGCTCCGGGCGATTCCCGGGGTGTCCTGCGTGCAGCCGTCCGGTTCGCTGTACGTGTTCCCGCGCCTGGACCCGCAGCTGTACCCGATCAAGGACGACCAGCAGTTCGTGCTCGATCTGCTGCGCGCGCAGCACGTCCTGGTCGTGCAGGGCACCGGCTTCAACTGGCCGCACCCCGATCACCTGCGCATCGTCACGTTGCCGCGCGCGGACGATCTCACCGACGCGATCGGGCGCATCGGCACCTTCCTCGACACATATCGCGAGGCGGGCTGAGCGCTTACGCTCGTGATGTGTCGCGGCGTCTGGTCAATCTCACGCTGGACAACCTCGGGGACCTATCCGCGAGGTGTCGTCGCTGCGTGTTCTGGGAACTCGACGCCGCGGCCGGGAACCGCGCAACCGCCGACTGCTCCGCCGACCTCGAGAAGGAAGCGTGGGTATCCGACACGCTGCTCGAATGGGGCTGCTGCGGGCAGCTGATCTACGTCGACGCGGTGCCGGCCGGTCACGTCCTCTACGCCCCGCCGGCGTATGTGCCGCGCTCACTCGGCTTCGCGACCTCGCCGGTCGGGCCGGACGCCGTGCTGTTGATGTCGGCACACATCGAGCCTGCCTACGAGGGCGGGGGATTGGGTCGGATGCTCGTGCAGGGCGTGGCCCGCGACATCAGCCGCCGCGGCATCCGCGCGATCGAAGCGTTCGGCCGCACGTCGACCGATCCGGACGATGCGGCCACGGCCTGCCTACCGCCGGTCGACTACCTGCTCGCGGTCGGGTTCAAAACCGTTCGGCCGCACCAGCACACCCCGCGACTGCGCCTCGACATCCGCAGCATCGTGTCGTGGAAGGAAGACGTCGAGTACGCCTTCGAGCGGTTATTCGGCTCGATCTCCGTCCCCGCGCTCGGGCGGCGCTGAGGTCAGCCGGACGGGTTGCGGCGAACGCAGCCATGGTCCCCGACCGAGGTCGGTCGGCGTGCCCCACGCTGCACGCAGCCGTTCGCCACGTTCGGCCCAGGCCTGCTCGAGCGCGGGTACCAGCGCTGCGTACACGTCGGCTCCGAGCAGCGTGCCGTATTCCGAGGCCATCCGACGAAACACCGGCTCGGACGCTGAGTAGGCCGCCGGGTCGTCGGTGCAGAAATAGCCGTCCGGGTCGAACCAGCCGAACCAGTGCGGGCGCAGCGTGACGAACACGCGCTCGCCGGTTCCGTCGGCGGTGACCCCGACACCGAAGGCCGCCGCAGGTGCGCTGTGACAGACGTAGGGACGAGCCTGCTTGGGGTCGACGCCCTGCCGCACCGCGACGTGCCAGAGCGCGCAGCCGGTCTTGCCGTTGGCCATCTCGGTGTTGAGGAAGATGCAGTTGCCACCGACGGTGACGTGCCGCGAATCCCACAGCCCGTCCTCGTTCTCCTTCTCGACGAGCCAACCGGTGCTCTTGATCTGGTCGTGGTGCTGGGCGTCGTCCGGGGTGAGCGCGTCGACGAACGGCTGCACCCGCACGGGCGTGTCGCCAGCAGTCGCGGCCGGCTGCGTGTCGTCGTCGGTTTCGGCGATCGCGCGGCCGTAGGACGGTGACGTGCGGCAGCACCCGGTCACCGACCGGTCGGCGGGGCGGTGCTGGCCGGGCCGCTCGCCGACGAGCGGGGTCGTGCCCTGACAGCCCTGGCCGTAGATGCAGCGGTAGTTGCTGGTCAGCGCACCGATGTCGAGGATGTAGTCATCGCTGCCGACGGTGACGGTAACCGTTTCGCGGGCGAACAGGCCGGTCAGGTTCGCGTCGGGAAGGAACCGGTAGGGCATCGTCAGTCCCTACGGTCAGGCATGCGCCGGAATGCGCAGCACCCCGGTCGGTGGGTCGTCCGACTGCGGCAGGTACAGCCGCTGGATGGCCACGAGCAGGCCCTCGGCGACGGTGTCTCGAAAGAGGGGATCGGTCAGGCGCGCCCGGTCCAGCGGTGAGGTGAGGTAGCCCAGTTCGACGCGTACCGCGGGCATGCGGGTCATCCGCAGCAGCGCCCACGTCTTCGCGTGGATGCGCCCGTTCGTCAGGCCGGTGCGGGCCACCAGTTCGCGCTGGACCAGGTCGGCGAGCCGTTCACCGATCGTCGAGGACGACTCGGCCGCGCCGAAGTAGTACGCCGCGAGGCCATTGGCACGTGGCGAGGTGAAGCCGTCGACATGGATCGAGATGACCAGGTCGGCACCGACCTCGTTGGCGAGCCCGGCGCGTTCCTCGTCCGTGCGGGCGTTGTGCGGGCCGCGGGTGAGCCAGCTCTGCACGCCGAGCGCGCTCAGGCGTCCCTCGAGCCGACTGGCGAGGTCCCAACACAGGTCGGCCTCGGCGATCTCGCTGTGTGGATCCTGCGGGTCGCCGACGTAGACCGTGCCGCGGTCGTCGCCGCCGTGCCCGGGGTCGACGACGATCCGCTTGCCGAACAGGGACGGGCCGGCCGCAGCGACGGCGACCATCTCGCGCAGCAACTGCGGGCGTCCGCCGGTGACGCGACGACCGAGCTGGCGCAGGGCGCGCAGCGTGTGCGGCCCGCAGATGCCGTCGGCAACCATGCCGTAGTCGCGCTGGAAGTTGCGCAGCCCTTCGGCCGTGCGGGCACCGAACACCCCATCTGCGCGGGCGAGGTCGTAGCCGAGTTCGAGCAGCTGCGTCTGCAGGGTGGCAACGTCGTCGCCGACGTGCACCTGACCCGGCTCATGCGCAAGCACGCGATCGCCGAGTTTCCAGTGGGCATTGACCAGGCCGGCGTAGGTCTCCGCACCGACGATGCCGTCGACCGACATGCCGCGGGTCTGTTGGAAATGGCGCACGGCGAGCTCGACGGACTCGTCGTAGACGTCGTGGTCCTTGGGGTCGGTGTTGCCGAGCAGCCCGAGCGTGGCGAGCATGCGGCGCACTTCGGCGACGGCGGTGCCGGTCGCACCGCGGCGCAGCAGCTGCATGATCGAAGGACATCCTCGCCGGATCGGGGGCACGTCAGAAACAACTATTGTTCCATCCGCCCCCTGCAGAACCGAAACGGCCGCCACCTTGCGGTGACGGCCGTTCCTATATGGGTCGAGTCAGCGTCAGACGTACTCGCTGAGCTCGCGAAGAATCGCAGCCTTGGGACGGGCACCCACGATGGTCTTGACGATCTGACCCTTGTGGAACACGGCCATCGTCGGGATCGACATGACCTGGTAGTTCCGCGCGGTCTCGGGGTTGTCGTCGATGTTCAGCTTGGCGATCGTGAGCTTGTCCGGGTTCTCGCCTGCGATCTCTTCGAGGACCGGTGCCACGAGCCGACACGGACCGCACCATTCCGCCCAGAAGTCGACGAGCACCGGCCCGTCGGCCTGCAATACGTCGCTGGTGAAGCTCGCGTCCGTAACGGTCTTGGTGTTAGCGCCCATTTCCTGATCTCCTGAATTCGGTGGTGTCCGGTGTAACGCGAAGTGGTGGCTGGTCATTCCGCCGGGGTGTGCGCGAGCGCCCCGGCGGTGTCGCTGAGGCCGGCGAGGTACCGCTCGGCGTCCAGCGCCGCCTGGCAGCCGGTGCCCGCGGCGGTGATGGCCTGACGGTAGGTGTGGTCGACGAGGTCGCCGGCCGCGAACACGCCGGGCAGGTTCGTGTGCGTGCCCGTGCGGGTCAGGACGTAGCCCTCGGCGTCGAGGTCGATCTGGCCCCGGACGAGTTCGCTGCGCGGCTCGTGGCCGATCGCGATGAACAGCCCGCCCAGGTCGAGGTCACGCTCCTCGCCGGTGACCGTGTCCTTGAGCCGGACGCCGGAAACCGCGCCGTCGCCGTGGATGTCGACGACCTCGCTGTTCCAGGCCCAGCGCATCTTCGGGTCCTTCTGGGCGCGCTCGACCATGATCTTGCTGGCGCGCAACGCGTCGCGGCGGTGCACGACCGTGACGGAGTTCGCGAAGCGCGTCAGGAAGGTGGCTTCCTCCATCGCGGTGTCGCCGCCGCCGACGACGGCGATGTCTTTGTCGCGGAAGAAGAAGCCGTCACAGGTCGCACACCAGGACACGCCGTGCCCGGACAGCTCGTCCTCGCGGGAGAGCCCGAGCTTGCGGTAGGCCGAACCCATCGCCAGGATCACCGAGTCTGCGGTGTACTCGCCGTCATGGGTTCGGACCACCTTCACAGCGCCGCTCAGGTCGAGTTCGGTGACGTCGTCGCTGACCAGCTCGGCGCCGAAGCGCTCGGCCTGGGTGCGGATGTGTGTCATCAGCTCCGGGCCGAGAATGCCCTCCGGGAAGCCCGGGAAGTTCTCGACGTCGGTCGTGTTCATCAGCGCGCCGCCGTACTGCGAGCCTTCGAACACGAGCGGCGCGAGGTCGGCGCGTGCCGTGTACAACGCCGCGGTGTAACCGGCCGGGCCGGATCCCACGATGATGACGTTGCGGTGCTGGGTCACTGATTCACCCTTTCAAAGTGCTTCGGACACGAAAACGATCCTAGGTGGGTCGGCATTCCCTGCCGTTCAACGGCGGCGGGCCATTGAGACGATGTCTTCGACCTCGCTGATCCGCATGCGCCACAGCACGACGGCGAGTACGACGAGGCCGCCGATACCGCCGAGCAGCAGCATCGCAAACGAAGCAGTACGTCCATGGCCGAGCGCATTCTGCAGGCCCAGCCCGATCGCGAACGCGACTACCGCGCCGATCGCCGAGGCCACCGCCACCTTGGTCATCGTGGCGACGACACTGCCGAAATGCAGGTTGCCGAGGCGACGGGTGAGGCTGATGTGGCCCACGATCGCGCCGATGACGTAGGACGCGGAGGTCGCGGTTGTGAGCGCGACCGCGATCTTCGCCGAGTCGTCGCTGAACAGGTGCGCACAGACGAGCACGATCACGGTTTTGGTGCCGACCATGAACACATTGATGAGTGCCGGGGTACGTCCGTCGCGCATCGCGTAGAACACGCGAAGCTGCAACATCACCATTGCGAACGGGAACAGCCCGAATGCCGAGGCCGCAAGCGCGGTGCCGATCAGGCGTGCCGACTCGACCGAGGTGTTTCCGTGTGCGAAGAGCACGATGGTCAGCGGCTGACCCAGAACGATGAGGCCTGCGGTCACCGGGATGAGCGCCACCGCGGCAAGCCGTGCGGCAAGTCCGAGGTCGGAGACGACCTCGCGCGTCTGGTCACGTGCCGCCGCGCGTGAGAGTCGGGGCATCAGCGCTGTGAGCAGCGAAACGACGAGGATGCCGTAAGGCATCTGGATCAGCAGGTCGGCGTTCGTGAAGACCGTGAACGACTTCTTGTGGTGTCCACCGACCGCCGCGATCACGGTGACGCCGATCTGGCTGGCGACGACGTAGGCGAATACCCACCCTGCGAGCGTCCCCAACTCCTTCATCCGTCCGACTTCGCTCGGCCGGGCCCGGAACCGCCACTTCCAGCGGAATCCGGTCCGCCGCAGCGCGGGGACGAGCACCAAGGCCTGGGCGACGATGCCCAGAGTCGTGCCGATACCGACGACGAGCACCTGGGCCGTCGTTATCGACGAGGGCGAAAGGGTGTGGGGACCTGGCAGCGCGAAGAACGTCGCGATCGTGACGATCATGACGACGTTGTTGAGCACCGGTGACCAGGCACCGGGTGCGTACGAGTGCCGGATGTTCAGCACGGCCATGAACATCGCGCCGAGACCGTAGAAGAAGATCTCGGGCAGCAGCAGGGTCGCGAACTGGCTGGTCAGCTCGCGTTTGGGACCGGAGCTGACGAACCCGCTCGCGATCAGCGGCGCGCACAACACCGCGACCAGCGTGACGACGCCGAGCGCGGCAGTTGCGACGGAGAGCAGCCGCTGGGTGTATGCGACCCCGTGGTCGTCGTCGTCGTCCTGTGCTCTGACGAGCAGGGGGATGAGCACGCTGGAGAGCACGCCGCCGAGCAAGAGCTCGTAGACCATGTTCGGGAAGTTGTTCCCGAGGTTGTAGGCGTCGCCGACCGGACCGACGCCGAGGGCGGCCACCAACAAAGCGCTGCGCAGGAAGCCGGTGATGCGGCTGACCAGACTCGCGATGGCCATCGACCGGCTGTTGGCCATCAGGCCACGATCGGCGGCCTTGGCAGGTGCCTGCCCTGCCGGCGTCGCAGTCCCTGTCGCTGACGCCGGCGCACCGTCCGCTGGATCGGCGTCTCGTCCGCGCCGGTCGGGACGTCTACGCCTCGGGCCGACGTAGGTGGTGGTGCTCCACGGGTTCTGACCGTCGTCCTCGTCGCCTGGCCATTCGGCCACGAGCATCGCCGAGATCGGGTCGGCCTCGGTGAAGGTGCGCGGCTCCATCACCCGTCCGCGCCCCGCGTACAGCGACGGCGTGCTCCAGTCGTCGCTCATGGTTGGGACGCGGTGGTGGCCGCGACCGGCATCGGCTCCTGCGGTTCTCGCGGGGTGCGGTTGCGCAGCCGACGCACCTGGCGGATCGCAACTGCCACGACGAGCAGAATCCCCGCGAGGACCGTGATGATCACGCCGATGGTGCCGAGAGCGGTGCTGCGAACGGTCAGTGGGATCGGCTTGCCGAGCGGCAGGCCGCCAGGTGTCTGGATGCGCACCAGCACTCGGATCAGACCGACGCGGTCGACGTGGGTCGGCACGTGCACCTGCACCTTGCTGTTCGCTTTGATCGTGTATCCGCCGGGCGCGGCCGACGCGGTCAGTCCGGACTCGCCCCCCACCGGGTCGACCGAGATCTGCACGTCGACCTCGGTGTTGAGATGGTTCACGACGGTGATCGGCAGCGGCGAGTTCTTCGAGGTCAGCGTGTACGTGCCGGTGGTCGGCTTGACGATGTATACGGACGCCTGGGTCGTGGTGATGACGTGCTGCAGCCGGCCCGCCATGGCCCTGGCGACGGCCGGATGGCTGATCAGTGAGGTCGATTCGCAGCGTTGGATGGCCGTCGGGTAGTTCGCGAACAGCGCCTGCCCGACCGTCTGGTCATGGAACATCGTCTCGACCTTCGGGATCTCGTTGTCGATCCGTCGCAGCGAGTGAAGCAGCCGATGCGGGAGCTGCGGCACTCGAGACGTCGCGCGCAACGTGCCCCAATCGCCGTTCGAGATGGTCGACGACGCGGTCGCCTGGTCGATGGAGATCGGGCTCGACCAGGTGGAGTTCGAGGTCGCCTCGATGACCCGGGCAGCGATTGCGGGGTTCACGTCGAGTTCGCGCGGCGGTGCGATCAGGACGTACCGGGAGTTCGTGTACTTGGCGGCTACGTCCTCCTCAACGCGTACCGCCAGTTGTGCCACCAACTCGGGGAGCACAGCGAGGCCGTTCGCCGTGGGGTTGAGCGCGGCGTCGACGAGGCGCTCGATCGGTGCCGAGGTGACCGCGAAGCGTGCGTTGGGGAACTGGGTGGTCTGGGCCAACGCGTTCGGGACGGGCTGCACGCCACCATTGGTCAGCGAGCTGTCGGAGACAATGATCGTCTGGACACCTTGCTGGACAAGATTCGTGAGCGTGGTCGGGCCGAGGCCCCGCCCGACGGGCCACGCGAGCTCGGTTCCCGGCGTGCGATTGCCGAGCGCGGCTTGGACCGCGTCCTGAGCCGCGGAATCGAGCCCTATCGGCCAGTCCATTCCCGCCCGGGACAGTGAATCGACGGCGGGATCGGCGAACGGCGTGAACTCGATCTTGATGTCACGATTGAGTGAGAGGATCCCGCGCAGTTCGGTCAGCCAGCTCTCGGCGGCGACTGCGCCGGTGCCGGTCACCAGTCCGTTCGGCGTGCTCACCTTGTAGCCGCTGGCCATCTGGACCAGCTCGTCGATCAGGTCGGGATCGGTCACCACCGTCATCGGGACGTCGGGCGCCACGGACTTGAGCACATCGAGCAGGCGGCCCAGCCGGCCGCCGGGGGTGATCTCTTTCGCGAGCGCGTCATCGAAGAAGATCTTCGATTGCAACAGCCGGTGCGGGCGGTCGAGCAGCGGCCAGACCCAGCTCACCCGGCTCTTGACCGGCGTCTTGGTGAACGACGGGACGAACGTCTGCGCCGTCGCGGTTCCGGTGGAGTAGGTCGCGATGAACCAGAACGGATAGATCAGATTCGCGCACAGGCAGACACCGTCGTGGACCAGCACGTCGGTGTTCGTCTTGATGGACGCGGGCGCGGTGCCGTTCCCGGGCACCACGATGTTCTTGGCGGAGGCGGTGAGCGGCGACACCCCCGTTGAGCTCGGCGCCTTGGGATGTGCGATCGCGTTGTCCAGGGCGTCCTGCGACCCGATCGGATCGCTGCGCGCGGCCGAGATCGTCGACACGGTCACCGGGTCGGCGCTGTGGTTGACCAGTTGCAATGTGAAGGTCAGCGGTCTTGGCTTCCGGCTGACCGTGGGCGAGTTCGGCGACACGTCGACGACCGACATGGTCACCGTTGCGGTCGTTGCCCGGCTCGCGCTCGCGGGCCCGGCGCCGAACCCGGCCGACGCGCCTGCTACCAGAACGGCGATCACGGCCGAGGCGAGCGCCCGCGTACGTCCTGTGCGCATGCTGCGCTCAGGCGGTTTCTGCGAGCAGCCGACCCGCGGCGTCGAGCAGTCCGCGCTCGTCGGGGTAGGCCAGTTGCGCCGCGATCTCAGGGAACGGCACCCAGGCGACCTCGGTGACCTCGATGTCGGCATCGGACAGCTCGCCGCCGATGGCCCGCATCAGGTAGTGCTGGACGGTCTTGTGGATGCGGCGCCCCTCGGCGACGAACCAGAAATCGATGGTGCCGAGCTCGCCGAGGATCGTGCCGGAAATACCGGTCTCCTCCTCGACCTCGCGTACCGCAGCCTGCTCGGCGGTCTCGCCGGCTTCGATGTGACCCTTCGGAAGCGACCAGAGCAGCCGGCCGTGGCGATCCGTGCGCGCGATGAGGGCGCCGCGGGGGATCTCACCGCGCAGATCGAGGACGAGTCCGCCGGCGCTGAATTCGTCGACCTGCCGCAGCCGCCGATCGCGGCGGCGCCGCTGCTGACGTCCGCCTTGCTGGCGCCCCTGCTGCGGTTGACCCTGCTTTTGACGGGCCTGCTTCGTGGCCGGCTTGGCGGCACCGCCCCGACGCGACCGCGAACGCTTTTCGCCCCCGGCGTCGTTGTCCGCATCGCGGTCGCCGTGAGCACCGCCGGTCGCCATGGCCCGATGGTAGCCGCTGCCCCCTGCGGCGGTCGGTACGCTCGGCTGCCGTGACCTCGCCCGCTGACCTGATCCCCGTGCCCGAGGCGGCACGGGCGCTGGGCGCTACCTTCGGCGGGTCCGGGCACGAGTTGCACCTGGTCGGCGGGACGGTCCGCGATGCGCTGATGGGCCGCGCGTCCCAGGACCTCGACTTCGCCACCGACGCCCGTCCGGAGCGCACGCTCGAGTTGGTCGGCGCGCTTGCGTCCGCGACCTGGACTACCGGCGCGGACTTCGGGACGATCGGCGCCCGCGTCGCCGGGGTGATGTGCGAGATCACCACCTACCGGGCCGATCGCTACGACCGCGTGTCGCGAAACCCGATGGTCGAGTTCGGCAGCTCGCTCGAGGAGGACCTGCGCCGGCGCGACTTCACGATGAACGCCATGGCGCTCTCGGTCACGGGCAAACCCACCTTCAGCGACCCGTTCGGCGGCCTCGGCGACCTGGTCAAATATGTACTGCGGACGCCGGCCAGCCCGCAGGACTCGTTCGCCGACGACCCGCTGCGGATGCTGCGCGCCGCGCGCTTCGTCGCCACCCTCGGGATGGTGCCCACCGGCGAGGTGAGTGCGGCGATGACCGAGCTGGCGCCGCAGTTGGCGCGGATCACGGCCGAACGCGTGCAGGTCGAGCTGTCGAAGCTGCTGCTCGGCCCCGACCCGCGTTCGGGTCTCGAACTTCTCGTCGACACCGGCCTGGCCGATGTCGTCTTGCCCGAGATCCCCGCGTTGCGGATGGCCGACGACGAGCACGGCCAGCACAAGGACGTGTACGCCCACACGCTGCAGGTGCTCGAGCAGGCCATGGATCTCGAGGACGACGGCCCCGACCTGGTGTTGCGCATGGCCGCCCTGCTGCACGACATCGGCAAGCCGGCGACGCGCGAGTTCCAGCCGGGCGGACGGGTCAGCTTCCACCACCACGAGGTCGTCGGCCGCACCATGGCACGCAAGCGGCTGCGCGAGCTGCGCTACAGCAAGCAGTTCATCGAGGACGTGACGCGGCTGGTGTTCTTGCACCTGCGCTTCTACGGCTATCGCGACGGCGACTGGACCGACTCGGCCGTGCGCCGCTATGTCGTCGACGCCGGACCGTTGTTGCCGCGATTGCACAAGCTGGTCCGCTCCGACTGCACGACTCGCAACAAGCGCAAGGCGGCGATGCTGGCGGCCACCTACGACTCACTCGAGCACCGCATCGCCGAGCTGCAGGAGCAGGAGCAGCTCGACTCGATCCGTCCGGACCTCGACGGGAACGAGATCATGAAGATCCTCGGCATCGCTGCGGGTCCGGAGGTAGGGCGTGCCTGGCAGTTCTTGAAGCAGCTGCGCATGGACCGTGGCCCGCTCGATCACGATGAGGCGATCGAGGAGCTCACACGCTGGTGGGCTCAGCAGCAGGACGGCTGAGGGCGGAGGTCGAGCCCGCCAGGCGCGTGTATCCGAATGCCGTAGCCAGGTACGCCACCCCGATCACGACAACCGACGCGGGGGAGCGCCCGTCCGCCGGCAGGATCAACGCGACCATCGCGGCCGCCGTCACCAGCGCGATGTTGAACATCATGTCGTACAGGGCGAAAACCCGTCCGCGGTACTCGTCGGCGACGGTGCGCTGCACGATCGTGTCGATGCAGATCTTGAGACCTTGTGCGCAGAAGCCGAGCAACAAGGCGGCGATCAGATAGAGGGGTAGCCGATAAGGGAGCACGAGAATCAACTGCACGAGCCCCGCACCGGCGAGCATCGCCCCGCACCAGCGCGCCATTCCGGTGTGCCGCGAGGCCGGCGGGGTCACCAGCGCGGCGAGCCCTGACCCCAGGGCGAGGACGACGACGAGTTGGGCCAGGCCGGTGAGGCCGGCGCGCAGCAACCCGTCGGCGGCGAAGCGATTACGAAAGAGCAGCACTGTGCACACCGCAAACAGGCCGTAACACAAGCGGTGTACGCCCATCGCTGCGAGCGCGAGCATGGCAGGACGACGGCTGCGCAGATGCGCGAGTCCGCCGGCCAGGCCGCGGGCGATGTCGCCGGCGCTCTCGCGGTGGACGCGTTGAGCCTCGTCCGGCCCGAGCACTTGTCGGCCGAATCCGCTCGCGCGCCATCCAGAGACGACATAGGGCACGGCGGCGGCTGCGGCGATGGCCGCGTACGCACCTGTCGAGGCCCCACCGAGCAGTGAGCGAAGCCCGATCGCTACGCCGCCGCCGGCGGTGGTGGCCAGGGCACCGAGCGTCGTCGACAGGGAGTTGGCGGTGACGAGTTCGTCGTGACCCACGACGTGCGGCAGGGACGCCGACAGTGCGGACAGGAAGAACCGGCTGATCGACACGACCACCAGGGCGCTGGCGTAGAAGGGGATGCCGTGCAACCCGGCCGCGATCTCGACGCTGAGTGCGACGACCGCCAGCGCCCGCAACACGCTGGTCCACACCAGTACGCGCTGACGCCACCACCGGTCGAGCAGCACGCCCGCGAACGGTCCGATCACCGAGTAGGGCAGCAGGAGCACCGCGAAACCTGCCGCGACATCGGCGGCGTGCGCCTGGCGTTCGGGATTGAACAGCACGGCCCCGGCCAGGCTGAGTTGGAACACGCCGTCGGCGAACTGGGCGGCCAGTCGCACGCCGAACAGGCGACGGAAGGCGACCGAACGCAGCGCGGCCCGCACGTGATGTCGGTGGCGCAACGACGGCGTCACCTCGACTCCGTCCACGCCCGGCTGCACGACTGGAGACGTTAGCCCCGTGTGCTGGTGCGGAGGCTGTGCCGCCCGCCAAGATGGTCACGTGACGAGCTGGGCCGACCTCAACGAGCTGGAGCCGATGGGCGGCCGGCTACTCGTCGCGACTCCGCTGCTCACCGACCCGCACTTCACCCGCACCGTGGTGTACCTGCTCGAGCACGACGGGGGCGGGACGGTCGGCGTAGTGCTCAACCGCCCCAGCCACACTCCGGTCGGGCAGGTGCTGCCGAGCTGGCAGGACGCGGTGAGCGGCCCGGCTGTCGTGTTCAACGGCGGACCGGTGCAGCCCGACGGCGCGCTGTGTCTCGGCCAGCTCGAGACCGATGGGCCAGGCGTCCGTCCGGTTGTCGACGGCGTGGCCACCGTCGACCTGGACGGCGACGTCACGGTCATCACCGGGCTGACCCGGCGGTTGCGTGTGTTCGCCGGACACTCGGGGTGGGCACCGGACCAGCTCGATGACGAGATCGCCGAGGGCGCGTGGTGGGTCGTGCCGGGCGGCCCGCGCGACCTGTTCAGCGACGATCCGCGGCCGCTGTGGATGCGTGTGCTGCGACGCCAGCCGCCGCCGTTGTCGATCTTGTCGACCTACCCGTCCGATCCGCTGCTCAACTGATGGCGCTGTGCAATTGATCCAGCTTGCCGACCGGGACCTGGTCATTGCCGGTGACAACCTCGCCGTCCTCCCGTCGCTACCCGACGGTGCGTTCACGCTGATCTATCTCGACCCGCCGTTCAACACGGGCCGCGCGCAGGTGCGTCGCTCGCTCACGATGCGTCGCTCGGCGACCGGGACGCGCGTCGGGTTCGGCGGGCACACCTACGAGACCCTGCGCGGTCAGGTCACCGCGTACGACGACATGTTCGCCGATTACTGGGCGTTTCTGGAGCCACGCCTGGAACAGGCGTGGCGGCTGTTGGCCGACGACGGCACGCTGTACCTGCATCTCGACTATCGCGAGGTGCACTACGCGAAGGTGCTGCTCGATGCGCTGTTCGGGCGCGAGTGCTTCTTGAACGAGATCATTTGGGCCTACGACTACGGCGCGCGCACGAAGCGCAAATGGCCGGCCAAGCACGACACGATCCTCGTGTACGTCAAGGATCCGTCCGCCTACCACTTCGATGCCGAAGCCGTTGATCGCGAGCCGTACATGGCTCCCGGGCTGGTCGGCGCCGAGAAGGCGTCGCGCGGCAAGCTGCCCACCGACGTCTGGTGGCACACGATCGTGTCGCCGACCGGCAAGGAGAAGACGGGGTATCCCACGCAGAAGCCCGAGGGCGTGCTGCGCCGGATAGTGCTCGCGTCCTCACGTCCCGGCGACTGGGTGCTCGACTTCTTCGCCGGGAGCGGCACCGCAGGCGCGGTCGCGCGAGACACCGGACGGCGGTTCGTGCTGGTCGACGACAACCCGGAGGCGATCGCCGTGATGCGCCGCCGCCTCGGCAGCGACGGCGTCGAGTTCAGCTCTGGCTGACGCAGTAAGCGCCGGCGCCTGCGAACGCTGCGGACGTGGCCGCACCCATGACCCGCGAGCGCAGTGCGACGTCAGGACCGGCGTTGGCGATGATCAACGTGTCGACGACACTCATCGCACTGCCGACGGCCAGCAGATTCTTGTAGTTGCCGCTCCCGCGGCTGAGCAGACCGATCACGCCGATCGCCGCGGTGCGGCTGCCCCACAGCCGCGACATCGCCATGAGGTTGCCGTCGCCCTTGAGACCGTAGATGCCCTGGAACAGCCGCGGAGCCAGTACGGCGAGCGCACCGAATCCGACAGCGCCGTAGTTGATCGCGTCCGTCAGCTGATCGACCTGCGATTTGCCCGACATGTGGCCTCCCTGATCGTCATCGGTGGCCACACCGTAGAGCGTGCGCCCCGACCGCGTCGATAGCGCAAGCGTCAGGTCGGGTCAGGTCATGTCAGCGCGGCGCGCAGTCGAGCGGCGGCGTCCTCGGGTGCGATGTCGTTGATCCACACGGCGGCGCCGGACTCGGAGCCGGCGAGGTACTTCAACTTGCCCTCGGCACGACGGATCGTGAAGATCTCCGCGCCGAGGTGCCACGACTCACGGGATTGCCGGGCCGGGGCCTGCTGCCAGCCGGCGATGTAGGGCGCCGGGGTGTCGAAGAGCCCGTCGAACGCGCGCAGCACGGCGGGATAGATCTGGGCGAGATCCGTGCGCTCGGCGTCGTCCAGGGCGGGGAGGTCGGGCAGGTGCCGGCGCGGCACGAGACGCACTTCGTAGGGCCAGCGCGCGGCGAACGGCACGTAGGCCACCCACGACTGCGACTCGGTGACCACGCGCGTCCCGTCCTCGAGCTCGGCGGCGAGCAGGTCGCACTGCAGGCAACCGCCGGTGCGTTCGCGGTGCCGCTCGAACGCCTCGGCGGTGCGGTAGAAGCGGGGCGGGACGAACGGATAGCCGTAGATCTGACCGTGCGGGTGGCTCAGCGTCACGCCGATCTCTTCGCCGCGGTTCTCGAAGCAGAAGACGTAATCGATCGAGTCGATAGCGAACAGGGCCGTCGTGCGGTCGACCCACGCGTCGATGACGGTCTCGACCTGGGCGAGCGGCAGTTGCGAGAACGACGAGTCATGGTCGCTGCTGAAGCACACGACCTCGCAGCGCCCCGCTGCCGGCCCTGATCGGAACGGCGGCGTGTCCACGAGGGCAACGGTGTCGGCGGAATGCAGCGAGAAGGACGGGAAGCGGTTCTCGAACACGACGACTTCGTAGTCGGAAGCGGGCACTTCGGTCTGCTTGCCGTCGCGTGAGGGGTCGAGCGGGCACAGGTCGGCCGGCGGTTTGTACGTGCGGGTCTGCCGGTGCCCGGCGATCACCGAGTAATCGCGCATCAGCGGGTTCCATCGCATCTGCGACGTCGTCTCGGCCACGGGTAGATCGGCACGGGTGTCGGGTGCGCCGCGGTCGCGGCCGGCCTCGCGGTCGTAGTAGAACAGCTCGCGGCCGTCGGCGAGCGTTATCGCGGTGCGGTGCGTCATTGCATCATCAACCTGATAGAACAGAGCGCGTGGCGGTCAGTTGGTGGGCTCCGGGACGAGTCAACCTGATCGGAGAACACACCGACTACAACGACGGATTCGCTCTTCCGTTTGCGATCGGATTCGGATGCTCGGCGACGGTGCGACGCCGCGCCGACACGACTGTACGGATTACCTCCGCGCAGCGCGACGACACGGTCGACATCGATCTCGCCGAACTCGAACCGGGCCGCGGTGCCTGGGCGGGATATGCGGCCGGCGTGCTGTGGGCGCTGGGCGAACTCGGGGTCGACATCGCCGGAGTGGACATCCATCTCGACAGCACTGTGCCGAGCGGATCGGGGCTCTCGTCGTCGGCAGCCGTCGTGTGTTCAGTGACGAGTGCACTCGACGAATTGTTCGCTGCCGGGCTCGACGCCGACGGTGTGCTCGCCGTGTCGCGGCGTGCCGAGAACGACTACGTCGGCGCGCCGACGGGCGGGATGGACCAGCTCGCTTCGCTGCGTGCGACGGCCGACCATGCGCTGTTCTGCGACATGCGCACACTCGCCGTCGAGCAGGTCCCCTTCGACGTCGCCGCGGACGGGCTCGCGGTCCTCGTGCTCGACAGTGGCGCGGAGCATCGCCATGCCGACGGTGAATACCGCGCGCGGCGTGAGGGTTGTGAGCGGGCCGCACGCATCCTGGGTGTCGATGCCTTGCGCGACGTCACGAGTGCCGAGCTCGACGACGCGCTCGGCAGGCTCCCCGACGACGAACTACGCCGCTATGTGCGCCACGTAGTGACCGAGGACGAGCGGGTGCTCGAGACGGTCGCGCTGCTGCATGCCGGAAGCATTCGCGAGATCGGTCCGGTGCTCGTTGCGTCGCACGCGTCGATGCGCGACGACTACCGCATCACCATCCCCGAGATCGACCTCGCCGCCGACACGCTCGTCGCCGCGGGTGCGTACGGCGCGCGGATGACCGGCGGTGGGTTCGGTGGTTGCGTGATCGCGGTTCTCGACGAGGGCGCGGTCGATGCCGCGGTCGACGCGGTGCGAACCGCCTACGCAGACGCGGGATTCCGCGAGCCGCGGCCGATGCTCGTTCGTCCGGAGCGCGGAGCGATTCGCCGCTGAACGACAACGGCCGGCTCCCCTGGTGGGGAACCGGCCGGTCGTGGTGTCAGAGTGCGAGCCTCAGCGCGCGACCCGTCCGTCGATGAAGTCCTGGACGGCCTGGCGAGCCTCGTCGTCGGAGTACTGCACCGGCGGCGACTTCATGAAGTAGCTCGACGCCGACAGGATCGGGCCACCGATGCCGCGGTCCATGGCGATCTTCGCCGCGCGCAGCGCGTCGATGATGATGCCGGCCGAGTTCGGCGAGTCCCACACCTCGAGCTTGTACTCCAGGTTCAGCGGCACGTCGCCGAAGGTCTTGCCCTCGAGCCGGACGAAGGCCCACTTGCGGTCGTCGAGCCATGCCACGTAGTCGGACGGGCCGATGTGGACGTTGCGCTCGCCCAGGTCGCGGTCGGGGATCTGGCTGGTGACCGACTGGGTCTTGCTGATCTTCTTCGATTCGAGACGGTCACGCTCGAGCATGTTCTTGAAGTCCATGTTGCCGCCGACGTTGAGCTGGTAGGTGCGCTGCACCTCCACGCCGCGGTCCTCGAACAACTTGGTGAGCACGCGGTGGGTGATCGTGGCGCCGACCTGGCTCTTGATGTCGTCACCGACGATCGGGACGCCGGCGTCCTCGAACTTCTTGGCCCACTCGGGCGTGCTGGCGATGAACACCGGCAGCGCGTTGACGAATGCGACGCCCGCGTCGATCGCGCACTGTGCGTAGAACTTTGCGGCCTGCTCCGAGCCGACCGGCAAGTAGCAGATCAGGACGTCGACGGCCTGGTCCTTGAGGACCTTCACGACGTCGACCGGCTCGTCGTGGGTCTCTTCGATCGTCTCGCGGTAGTACTTGCCGAGACCGTCGAACGTGTGGCCGCGCTGCACCGGAACGTCGAGCTGCGGGACGTCGCAGATCTTGATCGTGTTGTTCTCACTCGCGAGGATCGCCTGCGACAGGTCGGTGCCGACCTTCTTCGCGTCGACGTCGAACGCGGCGACGAACTCGATGTCGCTGACGTGGTACGGGCCGAAGTTGACGTGCATGAGGCCCGGCACCTTGGTGGCCGGGTCGGCGTCGTGATAGAAGTGAACGCCCTGAACGAGCGATGCGGCGCAGTTACCGACGCCGACGATTCCGACTCTGATCGAACCCATCAGGGCTCCTCCTTCGGGTTGATTTGTGGTGTCGCGAGGGTGTTCTCGTGCTCGATGAGCTCGGTGAGCCAACGGACCTCGCGTTCCTCTGGATTCCAGGCCGTGCTGTTGCAGTTCGCGGGTGTAGCGATCGAAACGTTCACCGGCTCGCCCGGCTGCCGTGCGCATCCCGTCGCGCTGTTCTTCGACCCGGCGGCGTCGTCCTTCGAGGATCTGCAGCCTGATGTCTGAACGGGTTTGGGCGAAGAACGCCAACCGCGCGCCGAAACCCTCGTCCTCGAAGGCGTCCGGACCGACGTCGCTGAGCAGCTCGGCCAGGTGTTCCTTGCCCTCGGCCGTGAGGCGGTAGACCCGCTTGCCGCGACGCGAACGAGCGCCGCTGGGTGCCTCGAGGGCAGCCTCTTCCGAGATCCACCCGGCTTCGGACAGGCGCCGCAGCGATGGGTAGAGCGAACCGTAGGAAAACGCCCGGAATGCACCCAACAGGGTCGACAGCCGCTTGCGCAACTCGTAGCCGTGCATGGGGCTCTCGTTGAGCAGCCCCAAGATTGCGATCTCGAGCATTCGACCGTCACCCCCTATCACTGCGTTACATCAGCACGATGTATCGCCACGATACATGAGGGTGCTACCTCCGGGTCGACCTGGTCGTGCCACCGGCTCGATCGTGGCCATGCGCGGTCGAATCGCAGTCGACTCGCACGAGCGACGGGGTCGACCCGAAGCTCTGGTCAGACTGGGGCTGCGAGCTTGAGCCTGCCTGTTGGCTCGGGTTCGGCGCCCTAGGGGTTGGATCGGCGAGGGCTTCGTCGGGGATGGCGAAGGCGGCGACGAGGTCGAGGGCGCGAGGACGCAGTTCGGCGCACAGGCGATTGACCTCGGCGAGGACCGCCTTGGAGCGGGTCGCGGTGAGGCGGCCGTGCTCCTGGAACCAGCCGCGCTCGGCTTCGATGGTCGAGAGTGCGAACAGGTCACACACCAGATCGAGCACGGGCGCGACCTCGGGGTGCTCGTCGATCGCGTCGGCGAAGGCCTGCAGCAGCACGAGGTCGATGTGGGCACGGGCCGCGGCCAGCAGGTGGTCCTGGGCGGCGTTGAACACGGCGAACGGGTCGTCGGCGCCCGGTGCGCGCCGCAGCCGGCGGGCGAGCGTCTCGAGCAGGTGCCGCTCGCGGTACTCGAACATCTCGAGGTGCCAACTGCGGTCGAGCAGTGATTGCTCCTCGTCGCGTCCGGCATCGACCAGCCGCTGGACGAGGCGCCGCGCGCCGAGCTTCTCGATGACTGTCTCGAAGGCCTGGTCGGTGACGAACCGGGCGGTGCCCAGCCAGTCGAGCTCGCCGAAGTGGTCGCGGTAGCCGGTGAGCAACTCCTTGGCCACGAGTTGCAGCAGGACGGTGTTGTCACCTTCGAAGGTCGTGAACACGTCGGTGTCGGCCTTGAGCCCGGGCAGCCGGTTCTCGGCGAGATAGCCGGCACCGCCGCAGGCCTCGCGGCAGTCCTGGATCGTGCGGGTGGCGTGCCACGTCGCGATCGCCTTGATGCCGGCGGCCCGGGCCTCGAGCTCGCGTCGGCGCGGGTCGTCCTCGAGTTCGTCGCCGGCCTCGGCGATCGCTTCGAGCGAGGGCGTGGTCTCGTCCAGCGACGCCACGAGTTCGAGCTGGGCGAAGTGCAGCGCGTACGTGCGCGCCAGAGCGGGCAGCAGCTTGCGCTGGTGGCCGAGGTAGTCGAGCACGCGGATCTCGGTGCCGTCCGGACCCTCGAACTGGCGCCGCTCGTCGCCGTAGCGGATCGCGATCGTGAGGGCCAGCTTCGCGGCCGACCCCGCGCCGCCGGCGACGCTGATGCGTCCCTGCACGAGCGTGCCGAGCATGGTGAAGAAGCGTTGCGTCTTGTTCTCGATCGGCGTCGAGTACGTGCCGTGCGGCGTCGACCTTGCCGTAGCGGTCGAGCAGGTTGTCGCGCGGAATGCGGACGTCGTCGAAGTACAGCCGGCCGTTGTCGACGCCGTTGAGTCCGGCCTTGAGCCCGCAGTCCTCGATGCGCACGCCCGGCATGGTCGATCCGTCGGCTGGTCGCGGATCGGGACGACGAAGGCGTGCGACGCCCTGCTCCTCGCCGCCGGTGATCAGCTGGGCGAAGACGACCGCGACCTGGCCGTCGCGGGCGGCGTTGCCGATGTACTCCTTGCGTGCGGCGTCGTCGGGCGTGTCGATGACGAACTCGTCGGTCGCAGGGTCGTAGGTCGCCGTTGTGCGGACGTGCGCGACGTCGGAACCGTGCCCGGTCTCGGTCATCGCGAAGCACGCCGAGCAGCTTGCCGGTGACGATGTCGGCGAGGTAGGCGTCGTGGTGGCGCGCGGTGCCGAGGTGCAGCATCGCGCCGCCGAACAGGCCCCACTGCACGCCCGCCTTGACGAGCAGCGACAGGTCGCCGAAGGCGAGCATCTCGAAGCGCGGTGATCGCGCCGCCGACGTCGTCCTGCCCGCCGTACTCGGCGCGGGAAGCCGCGTCCGGAGTACTGCGGACCGGCCAGCGCCTGCAGCTTCTCGAGCACGTCGGCGCGCTGCTGCTCGACGTCGTCGCCGACGGTGACGGCGAAGCGCGGGTCGCGCGGCCAGCTCGCGGGCCTCGTCGCGGACCGCGTGCCAGCGCCCGTCCAGTACCGTGCGCAGCGGTGTCGACCGGCGACGGCAGCGGTTGTCGCATCGGTCGCTGGCATCGGCGGCTGGTCACGTCGAGATCCAATGCGTGGGAACACGTCGGTGGCCGGCCGGGGGTCGGCGGGCTGCCCCGCGTAGCTGGTGTACCCCGGCCGCGCCGCCCCAAAGCAGGGCGGCGAGATAGTCGGCTCAGCTGCGTGCGCGTCATCGCCGACGGGTGGTCGAGCCACCACAGGCTGGCCGCGCTGATGAAGCCGACGATGGCCTCGCCCCACGGGTGCGCCGAAGGCGGGGTCGAGCCCGCCGGCGCGCAGGGACGTCGCGAGCTGCTCGGCCGAGCAGGTCGGCGATGACGTCGCTGAAGTCGTCGTGCCGTCCGTCGAGGTGCGGATGCCGGACGACGAAGCGGTAGAGCTCGGGGCTCTGCTCGAGCAGCGCGAGGTAGGCGTCGACGCTGTCGCGGATGAGCTCGCTGCGGCGCCGGCGTGCGTCGCGTGACGGCGCGCAACGTGGCGAGGATCGTGCCGACCACGCGCTGGGTGACCGCGCGGTACAGGTCGGTCTTGTCGGCGAAGTAGCGGTAGATGACCGGCTTGCTGGTGTGTGGCGTCGGCCGCGATCTGGTCCATGCCGACGCTCGGCGCCGTGGCGCTTGATCGAGCGGACCGCGGCGTCGATCAGCTCGTCGCGCCGCGCCGACGCGGTGGGCGTCCCAGCGCGAGCGCCGCCCGTCCGACCGGGACGTCGGCCAGGTGTCCACGACCACATCGCGCTTTCACGCTACCCACGGTATCGCATACTCTGGGTTCACGAGGTCGTCCGTATCCGTCCTCGTCGCGCCGCCGTCGTCGGCGGCAACCGCATCCCGTTCGCCCGGTCCAACGGCAAGTACGCGCGCGCGTCCAACCAGGACATGCTCACCGCCGCCATCGACGGCCTGGTCGCCCGCTTCGGCCTGCAGGACGAGCGCCTCGGTGAGGTGGCCGCCGGTGCCGTGCTCAAGCACAGCCGCGACTTCAACCTCACCCGCGAGTCGGTGCTCGGGTCACGCCTGGCGCCGACGACGCCCGCCTACGACGTCCAGCAGGCGTGCGGCACCGGCCTCGAGACCGCGATCCTCGTCGCGAACAAGATCGCGCTCGGGCAGATCGAGTCCGGCGTCGCCGGCGGCGTCGACACCACCTCCGACGCTCCGATCGCGGTGAACGAGGACCTGCGCGAGGTGCTGCTCGAACTCAACCGCGCCAAGATCGCTCGGCGCTCGGCTCAAGGCGCTCGGCGGGCTGCGTCCGGGTCAGCTCGTGCCGGCCATCCCGCAGAACTCCGAGCCGCGCACCGGGCTGTCGATGGGCGAGCACCAGGCGATCACCACGCGCGAGTGGGGCATCACCCGCGAGGCGCAGGACGAACTCGCCGCCGCCTCGCACCAGCACCTCGCCGCCGCCTACGACCGCGGCTTCTTCGACGACCTGGTCACCCCGTTCCTCGGCCTGACGCGCGACCAGAACCTGCGCGCCGACTCGACCGTCGAGAAGCTCGCCAAGCTCAAGCCGGTGTTCGGCACCCGTGACGAGGGCGCCACGATGACGGCCGGCAACTCGACGCCGCTGACCGACGGTGCGTCGACGGTGCTGCTCGCCTCCGACGAGTGGGCCGCCGAGCACAAGCTGCCGGTGCTCGCGCACCTCGTCGACGCCGAGACCGGCGCGGTCGACTACGTGCACGGCGACAAGCGCGCCGACGGCCTGCTGATGGCGCCGGTGTACGCGCTGCCGCGGCTGCTCGCGCGCAACAAGCTCACGCTGCAGGACTTCGACTTCTACGAGATCCACGAGGCGTTCGCCTCGACCGTGCTGACCACGCTCGCCGCGTGGGAGGACGACGCGTTCTGCAAGCAGTACCTCGGCCTCGACTCGGCGCTCGGGTCGATCGACCGCGCGAAGCTCAACGTCAACGGTTCGTCGCTCGCGGCCGGGCATCCGTTCGCCGCAACCGGCGGACGCATCGTCGCCACGCTGGCGAAGCTGCTGCACGAGAACGGCGGCGGGCGTGGCCTGATCTCGATCTGTGCGGCCGGCGGCCAGGGCGTCGTCGCAATCCTGGAGGACGCTGAGACATGACGTCCGGGCAGCCGCTGATACCTGAACGGTGTGGGGCGTGCAACGTTATTCGAATCTCGACTCGCCGCTCGGCGCCAAGGTCGCCTCGACCGTCGGGCTGCCTCGTCCGGCCGTGCTGCGTCGCTACCGCGCCGGCGACCCGATCGTGCCCGGGCCGGTGCTGGTCGGGTCGACAGCCGGCGAAGGTGCCCGCTGCGCTGACCAAGATCGTCGCCGCCACCGGCGCGGAGGTCGCGACCGAGCCGGCCGAGGGCGCCAAGCACGGCGCGCTGATCCTCGACGCGCCGCTCGGTGAAGACGCCGTCCGACCTCGCGAACCTGCGCGCGTTCCTTGCGCCGTCGTTGCGCTCGCTGCTGCCGTCCGGACGGGTGCTCGTGCTCGGTCGCGCCGCCGACGGCGACGACATCACCGTCGACGCCACCCGGCAGGCGCTGGACGGGATCGTGCGCTCGCTGGCCAAGGAGTTGCAGCGCGGTTCGACCGCGAACCTGCTGTGGGTCGAGGACGAGGCGTCCTTGCCGTCCGCGATCCGGTTCTTCCTGTCCGGCCGCTCGGCGTACGTGGACGGGCAGCCGGTGCTGCTCGGCCCGGGCGCCGCGCCGGCGCCGAAGGACTGGGACCAGCCGCTGGCCGGCAAGACCGCGCTGGTCACCGGCGCGGCGCGCGGCATCGGTGCCGCCATCGCCGGCGTGCTCGCCCGCGACGGCGCGCACGTGATCGTCGCCGACCTGCCGGCCGCGGGCGAGACGCTCGCCAAGGTCGCCAACCGCGTCAACGGCACCACGCTGCACCTCGACGTGGCGGCCGCCGATGCGCCCGAGAAGTTGCTCGCCCATCTCGGCGCGCACACCGCCGGGCTCGACATCCTCGTCCACAACGCCGGCATCACCCGCGACAAGCTGCTCGCGAACATGAAGCCCGAGCAGTGGGACTCGGTGCTCGCCGTGAACCTCGAGTCGCAGCTGCGCATCAACGCGGCCCTGCTCGACTCGCGATCAGCTCAACGATCAGGCCCGCGTCGTCTGCCTGTCGTCGACGACCGGCCTGTCGGGCAACCGCGGCCAGACGAACTACGGCGCGACCAAGGCCGGCGTGCTCGGCCTGGTGCGCGCGTCGGCGCCGGCGTTCGCCGAGCACGGCGACTCGACGATCAACGCGATCGCTCCTGGCTTCATCGACACCGAGATGACGGCGAAGATGCCGCTGGCCACGCGCGAGGTCGCGCGCCGACTGTCGTCGCTTGCAGCAGGCCGGCCTGCCGGTCGACGTGGCCGAGGCGGCGTCCTGGTTGTCGTCGCCCGGCGCCGGCGGCATCAACGGCCAGGTGCTGCGCGTGTGCGGCCAGAACCTGGTCGGTGCGTGACTCGCGTGATCGCAGCGCTCGCCGCGCAGAACTAGAAAGCACAGTCCGCGACGAAGGAGCGAATTCGGGCCGCGGAGCGGGCCCGAGCGGAGCGAGCGGTCCGGGAGCGGCGCGATGAGCCGTTCGCTGGAAAGCGCGCCGGCGCTGCTGCCGCATGTACGCCAAGGCGGCGGTGACCGGGCCGCTGCACCGCGGCAACGAGCTGCCCGACTCGCGCTACACGCTGGCCGACCAGACGATCGACTCGGAACATCTGGCCGACTACCAGCGGGTGTGCGGCTTCCGGACGAGCGACGTGCTGCCGCCGACGTATCTGCACGTGCTGGCGTTCCCGGTGACGGTCGCGCTGATGACCGAGCGCGCATTCCCGTTCCCGCTGGTCGGGCTGGTGCACGTTGCGAACTCGATCACCGTGGCCCGTCCCGTGCAGCGCCGATGAGCAGGTCTCGTTCGACGTGCGCGCCGCCGATCTGCGTCCGCACCCGGCCGGGCGCCAGCTCGACCTGCTCGTCGATGCGAGGGTCGACGGCGAGACAGTCTGGAGCGGCCGCTCGACCTACCTGCGTCGTGGTGGCGGCAGTGGCGAGAAGGGGACGCGCACCGACGCCGAGGCCACGACCGGTGCAGCGTCGATCGTCAGGGTTCCTGATGACATCGGACGGCGCTACGCGGCGGTGTCAGGCGATCGCAATCCGATCCATCTGCACTCGCTGACCGCGAAGGCGTTCGGCTTCCCGTCGGCGATCGCGCACGGCATGTGGCTCAAGGCGCGCACGCTGGCAACGCTCGAAGGTCGGCTGCCCGACGCGTTCACCGTCGACGTCGCGTTCAAGACGCCGGTGTTGCTGCCGGGCACGATCGCGATCACCTCGAATCGCACCGACAGCGGATGGACGCTGGACGTGCGCAATCCCAAGTCGGGCAAACCCCATCTGGCCGGATCGACGACTCAGGTCGGCTAGATCCCCGGGTCGTCCTCACGCGATTCGTCGGCGCTGTCGTCGGCGCCGTTGTGGTTGTTCTCGCCCGACGGCGTGCGCGAGGTGCGTCGGTTGAGCCAGTCGACGAGTGAGTCGGCGGCCGTCCCCAATGTCGAGCCGACGTTGCGCACCGTCGTCACCAGCGGGTCGTTCGACTCGTCGATGCGCTTCTTGTACGAGCGCACCGCATCGCGGGCACTGTCGGACACGCTCGCGTGCGGGTCGTCGTCGCGGCGCGGGTAGTCGCCGGCAAGGATCGCGCGGTACTCGTCCGAATCGGACCAGCGGCGCAGTTCGGCGGCGCGGACGACCGCGAAGGGGTGGGTCTGCTTCTCGGTGTTGAGCAGCTTCAGCACGCCGTCACGCAGATCGCCGGTCGACTCGTAGTCATCGGCCTGTTCGAGGAACGCGTCGACCTCGATCTCGTCCAGGTGCGCGCCGCCGGCCAGCTTCATGTGCGTGCGCAGGCAGGGGGCGTAGTCCTGGACGGCGAGCAACCCGGCCCGGTCGCCGGACAACTCGGCCTTGCGCTGCCATTCGCGCAGCGCCGCGATCACCGCGCGCAGGCCCAGCCCGCCGACCGGCAACCAGCCGAGCACGCCGACGAGGTTGAGCAGGTGGAACAGCATCGATTGGTAGAGCGCGTGCCCGGACATCGCGTGCCCGGCTTCGTGGCCGAGCACGAACCGGCGTTCCTCGTCGTCGGTCAGGTCGTACAACCCGCTGCTCATCGCGATGAACGGACGGTCGACGCCGAGCGTGATCGCCTCGGGGAACGGGTTGTTGTAGACGTAGAGCTCCGGGCGCTGCGCCATGTCCAGCGTGACGGCGACCTCGTCCATGATCTTGCTGAGCCCGGCGAACTGGCGCTCGTCGACCCGGACGGCCGAGGACAGGTAGACGAGGCGGTACTGCCGCTCGCGCAGCAGTCCGGACGCCGCCTTGAGCACTGCGTCGAAGCCGGGCACGGACCGCAGCGCGGTCAGCGCAGTGCGATCGGCCGGATGTTCGAAGGCGCGCGAACTGATGCCGGTGAGCACCGTGCGTCCGGCGCTGTCGACCGAGGTGCCCTGCTCTTCGCTCATGGCCCCATCCTCCCCCGCAGGGGTGAGACCGCAAGTGCCGCGCGAGTCTAAGCGCTGATGCGCTTGCTCTCGCGCGCCTGAGCCGCCGCCGCGTCCTCAGTGGCGGGATCATCGGTCTGCTCGGAACGGGGACTGACGCGGTTGGCGAGCACGCTGAAAAGCCGCTGGTAACGGGCGCCGATGAGCCGGATGAGCCCGTCGAGCAGTTTCGCGTCGAGGCCGACGAGCACGCGCGGCTTGTTGCCGGCGATGCCACGCACGATCGTCTTCGCCGCCGACTCGGCGGTGGTCTTGGCAAGCTTGCTGTCGAAGAACGCGGCGAACTCGGCCTGGTTGATGCCGGCGATCGTGCCCGCATTGCGGGCGATGGCGGTCTTGATGCCACCGGGGTGCACGCAGGTGACCTCGACCGGGTGCTTGGCGATGAGCATCTCCTGCCGCAGCGACTCGGTGAATCCGCGTACTGCGAACTTGGCCGCGTTGTAGGCGCTCTGGCTCGGCATGGCCAGCAGCCCGAACAGGCTCGAAATGTTGACCACGTGGCCGTCGCCGGACGCGATCAGGTGCGGGAGGAAGGCCTTGGTGCCGTTCACGACGCCCCAGAAGTCGACGTCCATGACGCGCTCGATCTGCCCGAAGCTCATCTGCTCGACGTCGCCGGTGAACGCCACGCCCGCGTTGTTCACCACGATGTTGATCACGCCGAACTCGGCAGACACTGCGTCGGCGTAGGCGAGCACGGCGTCGCGGTCGGTGACGTCGAGACGCTGTTCATGCACGGGTGCGCCGATGACGCGCGCATGCCGTGCGGTCTCGCCGAGTCCGGCCACGTCGACGTCGCTGAGCGCGAGCTTCGCGCCGCGCCGCGCGAGTTCGTAGGACAGTGCCCGTCCGATACCCGAACCGGCGCCGGTGATGACGGCGACCTTGCCTGCAATGGCAGTCATGCTGCTACTCCTTCACGCGCCCGCTGGATATTCCGCGCGGTCGTTTCGTAGGCCTGTCGATCGAACTTACGGGTGATGCGCCGGAAGGCGAAGGTGAAGCTGGGCCACAGAGTGGTGTTGCGGCCGTGCGCGTCCATGTACCAACTCGCGCACCCACCGGTCGTCCAGATCGTGGCACCCATCCGGTCCTGCAATTTCTCGTTGTAGGCGCGCTGCACGTCCTCTCGCACGTCGAAGGTGGCCAGGCCGTGCTTGTCCATCTCTTCCAGCGCGCTGGCGACGTAGTTGATGTGCGACTCGGCCATGTAGACCATCGAGCTGTGGCCCAGGCCGGTATTCGGGCCGATCACGAACAACATGTTCGGGAAGCCGTGCACTGCGGCGCCCTTGTACGCCTGCTGGCCCTTGTCCGACCACACGTTGGCGAGCGAGCGGCCCTCGGTGCCGATGATGCGCTCGAAGGTCGGTGAGTCGGTGACGTGGAAGCCGGTCGCGACGACGATCGCGTCAACCTCGCGCACGGTGCCGTCGTTGGTCACGATCGCGTTCGGACGGATCTCGGCGATGCCGTCGGTGATCAGGTCGACATCGTCGCGGGCGAGCATCGGGTACCAGTCGTTGGAGATCAGCATCCGCTTGCAACCGATCTGCCACGTCGGTGTCACCGCGTCGCGCAGCTTCGGATCCTTGATGCTGCGCTCGAGGTGGCGTTCGGCGATCTTCTGTACCGCCTTGAGCAGCCGCGGCTGGTAGGCGAAGCCGAGCACGAGCAGCTCGCGCGCCCAGTAGATCGCCTCGCGCGAGAGCCGCTGAGCGAACGGGACGTGCTTGAAGGCGAGCCGCTCGACCTTGGTGTACGCACGATCGCCGCGCGGCAGCACCCACGGTGCGGTGCGCTGGTAGACGTCGAGGTGCTCGACCGACCCGGCCAGTGCCGGTCCGATCTGGATCGCCGACGCGCCGGTGCCGATCAGCGCGACGCGCTTGCCCTTCAGATCGGCGTCGTGGTTCCACCGGGAGGAGTGGAAGATCTCGCCGGCGAAGCTGTCGATGCCTTTGATGTCCGGCAGGGCCGGCTCGGCGAGCGCGCCGACGGCACCGATCAGGACGTTCGCGCTGAACGAGCCGTTCGTGGTGTCGACCAGCCACTGCTCGCTCGTCGCGTCCCACGCCGCGCGGGTCACGTCGGTGTCGAACAGGTGCTTGTCGAGCACGCCGTACTTCTGCGCGGTGTCGCGCAGGTACTGCTGGATCTCTGGCTGCGGAGAGAACGAGCGCGACCAGTTCGGATTCAGCTCGAATGAGTACGAGTAGAGGTGCGAGGGGACGTCGCAGGCAGCGCCCGGGTAGGTGTTGTCGCGCCAGGTGCCGCCGACCTCGCTACCGCGCTCGACGACCAGGTAGTCGTCGCGGCCCTGTTGGGCCAGCCGGATCGCGGTGCCCAAGCCCGCGAAGCCGCTGCCGATCACCAGGACGCCGACATGACGGCGCTCGTTCTGCGTCATGCAAGCTCACGCTAATTGCTCATTGAACGCGAGTCAATAGATAGTTGGCTGGCGTTCAATAGCGTTACGATGGCACACATGCCGGACAAGCGCACCCGCCTGCGGCCGGACGCCCGGCGGGCCCAACTCATCGCGCTCGGCGTCGACATGCTCGCCACCCGCACGCTGGACGAGTTGTCGGTCGAGGACATCGCCACCCAGGCCGGGATCTCGCGCGGGCTGCTGTTCCACTACTTCGCGTCCAAGCAGGAGTTCCACCTCGAGGTCGCGCGCGCAGCCGCGCAGGAACTGATTGCGCGCACCGAGCCGGACACGACCCTCGCGCCGCTGGACGCCCTGCGCGGCGCGCTGACGGCGTTCATGGACTACGTCACCGACAACCCCGACAACTACAAGTCGCTGGTGCGCGGCGCCGCCAGCGGCGACACCGACATGCGTGCCATCTTCGACCGCACCCGGTCGACGATGGCCGGGCGCATCGTCAGCGTGCTCGGCGAGCTGGGCCTGCCGCTCGGGCCGCGCGCGGCGCTGGCCGTGCACGGCTGGGTGGCCTTCGTCGAGGAATGCGTCGTCCGTGCGATCGACGACGGTTCGCTGGACGATCCGGCCTTTCGCGAGTCGCTACTGGAGATGCTGACCAAGGCGTTGCCGGCCGTCGTGCTCGCGTCGTCGGACGAGGACATGAACACACTGGTGTCGGTGCTGACGGCGGATCGGACCGCTGCTGCCAAATAGGCCCGGTTCGTCTAGGCCCTGAGAGGGCTGGCGGTGCGAACTAGGATGGCGACTATGGCGTTCACCGTCGAACGAAACCCGAACCCGGCTACCGCTGACGAGCGCGCGAAGATCCTCGAAGCGCCCGGCTTCGGCAGGTTCTTCACCGATCACATGGTGCGCATCGACTACCGCGATGGCGCCTGGGGCGACGGCGCGGTGGTGCCGTACGGCCCACTTGCGCTCGACCCGGCCACGATGGCGCTGCACTACGGGCAGGAAATCTTCGAAGGGCTCAAGGCCTACCGCCAGCCCGACGGCTCGGTCGCCACGTTCCGTCCCGACCAGAACGCGGGACGGTTCGCCCGCTCGGCGCGTCGGCTCGGGATGGCCGAACTCCCTGATGACCTGTTCGTCGAGTCGCTGCGCGAACTGGTTGCCGTCGATTCCGAGTGGGTGCCGACCGACCCGGCCGACTCGCTCTACTTCCGTCCGTTCATGATCGCGACCGAGGTCGGCCTCGGCGTGAAGCCGGCGTCGTCCTACGCCTATCTGCTCATCGCGTCTCCCGCTGGTCCGTACTTCGTCGGCGGCGTGAAGCCGGTCTAGGTGTGGCTGTCGACCGAGTACACGCGAGCGGCCGTGGGCGGCACCGGCGAGGCGAAGTGCGCGGGCAACTACGCCGCCTCGTTCGTCGCCCAGGCCCAGGCCGCCGCCCAGGGCTGCGACCAGGTGGTCTGGCTCGACGCCGCCGAGCACCGCTGGGTCGAGGAGATGGGCGGCATGAACCTGTACTTCGTGTACGGGTCCGGCGCGAACGCCCGCATCGTCACCCCCGCGCTGACCGGCACGCTGCTGCCCGGCATCACCCGCGACTCGCTGCTCACGCTCGCCGGCGACCTCGGCTACACCGCCGAGGAGGGCAAGGTCTCGACCGACGAGTGGCGCGAGGGCAACGAGTCCGGCGCGATCACCGAGGTGTTCGCCTGCGGCACGGCCGCGGTGATCACGCCGGTCGGATCGGTCAAGAGCGCGAACGGCGAGTGGACGGTCGGCGACGGCTCGCCCGGTCCTGTCTCGATGCAACTGCGCGAGCACCTCACCGGCATCCAGACCGGCAAGCTCGACGACACCCACGGCTGGATGCACTCGCTCACGAGTTGAGTGACGCCGCGGCGCGACGCGGCAGCTAGCTTCGGTAGGGCGGCGCGACGCCCCAGCCCCAGCGGGGGACGGGCGCATGCTCGACGACCGCCGCGTCGGTCTGCGAGTTGCTCATCGCCAGCCGCGTGCCCCACTCGAGGTAGCCGACCAGCGCGGCGCGGAACTCGGGGTCATCGGGCAGCTGCGCGTCGTCGGCGGCCAGGCTCATCAGGGACGCGAACCGGAACCGGTGCTCGGGCGTGATCTTGAGATTGCGGTGATGCGCCAGCATGGCTTCGTAGCCGCCATACATGTCGGTGTAGTCGGCCGGCCCGCCGAAGACCTCGCTCCACCACGCGATGACGTGCTCGCGATGCTCGCGGCTCACACCGCCGGGAAAGAACGGCGAGAGCAGATCGTCACGCTCCACGCGGTCGTAAAAGGCGTTGATGAGCCGGACGAAGGCGTCGCTGCCGCCCGCCCACTCGTACAGCGACGGCGTACCCATCCCGTCACTGTAATCATGTAATCAGCGAGTGGGCCAGGTTCGGAAGTTCTGATGGCTGCGGGACGGGGTGGGGCCGCGCTGGCCCTGGTAGCGCGAGCCGTACTGCGCCGACCCGTACGGGAATTCGGCCGCAGACGGAGAGCCGGAACAGGCACAGCTGGCCGATCTTCATGCCGGGCCACAGCGTGATCGGGAGGTTGGCGACGTTCGACAGTTCGAGGGTGATGTGACCGTTGAACCCAGGGTCGATGAAGCCTGCGGTCGAGTGCGTGAGCAGCCCCAGCCGCCCGAGCGAGCTCTTGCCTTCGAGGCGTCCGGCCAGGTCGTCGGGCAGGGTCACGATCTCCAGGGTCGAGCCGAGGACGAACTCGCCCGGATGCAGCACGAACGGGTCGTCGTCCTTGGGCTCGACGAGGGTCGTCAGCTCGTCCTGCTGCTTCGACGGATCGATGTGCGTGTACTGCGAGTTGTTGAACACCCGGAAGTACCGGTCGAGCCGCACGTCGACGCTCGAGGGCTGAACGAGGTCGGCGTCCCACGGGTCGACCACGAGTCGCCGGGCGTCGACTTCGGCGCGGATGTCACGGTCGGACAGCAGCATGCGTGCAGGCTATCTGGCGCGGTCAGGCAGGCGTAGCGCGAACGAACTCGACGACCGCGGCGGCCAGCTCGGGGCCGGCGTCCTCCTGCAGGAAGTGCCCGGCGTCGGCGATCACCGGGTGCTCGCGACCCTGCTGCGCCGGCCATCGTGCGTTCGAGGATCGGACGCATGCCGCCGGTGATCGGGTCGCCGTCGCTGAACGCGACCAGCATCGGCGTGGTCGATGCGCTCAGGCGCGCCCACGCCGCGCGGTTGGCGTCGCTGGCCGGGTCGTCCGGACGGTAGGGGACCAGTCCGGGCATCGCGCGCGGGCCGGCCTTGTACGACTCGTCCGGGAACGGGGCGTCGTAGCCGGCGCGCGCGTCGTCGGAGAGCGGACGACGGCACCCGGCCTGTACGAAGCGTCCGATGTCGAGGGTCGGCGCGCTCTGCACCGCCGCGCGGAACTGGTGCCAGATCTCGGGCATGTCGACGTCGCCGGTGGGCAGGCCGGTGTTGGCCGCGACGATGCGCGCGAACCGGTCGGGATGCTCGGCGGCCAGCCGCAGGCCGATCAGGCCGCCCCAGTCCTGCCCGACGAGCGTCGCGCCCTGCAGGTCGAGCCGGTCGAAGGCGAACTCGCGCACCCACTCGACGTGCGCGGCGTAGCTGTGGTCGTCGACCGAGGTCGGCTTGTCGGAGCGGCCGAACCCGATCAGGTCCGGCGCGATCGCACGCAGCCCGGCCTCGGCGAGCACCGGCACCATCGTGCGGTACAGGAACGACCAGGACGGCTCGCCGTGCAGCAGCAGCACCGGCTCGCCGTCGGCGGGACCGGCCTCGACCCAGGCCATGCGCAGCCCGTCGCCGACCGTTGCGTAGTGCGGTGCGTAGTCGAAGTCGGGCAGGTCGGCGAAACGCTCGTCCGGCGTGCGTAGTGACTCCACGTCAGATGTATCCGAGGATCTCGGCGGCTTCGCGCAGGTAATCGGGCACCTCGGACGGCGCCGGGTCCGGCGGGGCGGGCTGGATCGCGCCGGCCTTGATCTTGTCGCTCCAGTCGCCGAGGCCGCGGACGAATCCGCCGTGCTGCTGGTTGCCGTAGTCGATCATGCCGGCCTCCCACGGGACGTCCAGGAACTCGCAGATGCGCCGGGTCTGGGCTGCCGGGTCGCGGGTGAGCTCCTCATAGCGCAGCACGAGTCCACCGTGGATCCGCCGGGCCTCGTCCAGGTTCTTCGCGAACCGCAGAATCTGGTCGCCCCAGTGCTCGGGCGGGTTGTTCGGATGCGCCTTGTGCATCGACTCCATCATCCGCACCGGATGGCGATACAGCAGGATGAACTTCGCCTCGGGCCAGTACCGGTGGATGCGCCGCCAGCTCAGCGTGTTGTGCGGCGTCTTGTCGACGATGATCGGCTTACCGCTCTTGAGCACCTGGTCGTAGAGCAGTCGATCCCACAGCATGTTCTCGAGATCGCGGTTGCTCAGCCGCAGTTCCTGCATGGCCAGTTCCAGCAATTTCGCGGTGGACGTGTCCAGGCGCAGCGCCCGCAAATGCATCTCGAGCGGCGCGCAGATCTGGGAGTGGCTGTTGAGGACCATCCGCATCATCGTCGAGCCGGAGCGCAGGTAGCTGAGCAGGAAGACCGGCTGCTGCACCAGGCGGAACTGTTCGGCCGGAGTGGTCGGACGCAACATCGGGGCAGCCGACGAGCCGGCCCGACGGACCCGGCGCGACGCGGCCCGGGCGGCACGCCGGGCGAACTCCTTCGCGCGGACGGAGGCCTTGCCCGACGCGTTCACCGAAGCGGTCACCGGGTGCCTTTCTGGGTGCTGAGCTGGACGTTGGTCACGGGCGAGTATCCCCGAAGCGGGTCGCCGGCACCGAATCCGGGTCTGCTCGATCCTGTGGCGATGTTGCCTGCGACTTGCCTCTGACTTGCCTCCGACACCGCTGAGAATCGCGCGGATCGCTGCCAACCGCGTCCATATACTGCGGGCCGTGAGCGAGGCCAGTGATCAGACCAGCGCCGTCGACAAGGCGACGACCGAGCCGGCACCGGCCGAGGCCAACGGGCACACCGAGGCCACCACCGACGGTGCGACCTCGGGTTCGGCCACCGCGCCGCAGTCGCCGGAGGCGTCGCAGTCCGGTGGTGGCCGTTTCGGCACGCTGCGCAACCGCTTCGGCGACAACTCCTTGCTCGCAGCGCTGGGCGGATTCGGGGTGTTCATCACCGCCGTCCTGCTGTACACCCGCTTCCCGTTCACCGGGGGCCTGGGTCGGGACGAGTCGATTTACGCCTACGAGGCGCAGCGGTTCAGCCGAGGGCAGGCGCCGTACGCAAGCATCTTCGACCCCAAGACACCCGGTTCCGGCGTCCTGGGCGGCATCGCCGCTTTCGTGGCGCACCTTTTCCATGCGAACGACCTGCATGCGATCCGGTTGATGTTCCTTCTCCTGTCGGTACTGACCGTCGTCGCCGTGTACCTGTGCATCCTGCAGGTGTCCGGCTCGGTTCTCGGTGCCTTCGCGGGCGGGATGGCGTTCACCTTCTTCACCAAGTTCGCTCACGACGCGATCATCGGCCCGGACGCCAAGACGCCGGCCGTCCTGTTCCTCGTGCTGTGCATTCTGTTCCTGGCCCGCAAGCAGTGGTTCACCGGCGCGCTGTTCGCCGGGTTGGCGTTTGCCTGCTGGCAGCCGCTCTTTCCGATGGCCGTGATCTCGATCGTGGCGGGGGTTGTCGCCGCTGATCCCGGCGCACGCAGTCGTGTGCGGGCCCTGATCCGCACCTTGGTCGGCGCGGCGCTGCCGATGGTGATCTTCGGCGTCTACTTCCTGGTGGTCGGAGCGTTCAAGGTCTTCGTCAGCGCGACGCTGCTCTACCCGCTGTCCGGCAACGTCCGGGCCAAGGAGAGCTTCCGTACCCACCTGACACACCCGTTCGAGGTGCTGTCCCACTACCCGATGACCGATGTCATCTTCTGGGTCGGGACGGTCGCATTGTTCGCTGTGGTGGTTCTCGAGTTCGTCCACAAGCGCCGGGCGGCCCTGACCTCACCAGTGGTGCTCATCGTGTTCGGCACTTTCGCGCTCAACATGCTGTACGCGTTCTACGACTTCCAGAGCGACCCCGACACCTTGCCGCTGCTCCCGTATCCCGCGATCGGCCTCGGCTTGGGCATCGGTGTGGCGATGGGTTACCTCAAGGTGACCAACGTTCGGCGGGTCGTCACCGGTGCGGTCGTGGCGGTCGCGGTCGTGCTCGCGTCGGTGTCCTGGACGAACTACACCGATGCGTTCGGCCACGACACCAAGCTGGTCTCGCAACTGCGTGGCGCATGCGGCATCGATCGGGTTGTGGGCCACGGCACGCTGGAGAGCCTGGGCAACCCGGTCGTGTTCGTCCTCACGCACCGCAAGAGCCCGACGAACTACATCTATCTGTCCTCCGGCGTCGATCACTGGAAGATCAAGCACACCACTGGCGGCTTCAAGGGCTGGGTGAACGAGATCGTCCGGCGGCATCCACCGGCGATCAACGTCGACGGGTGGAAGACCGCGTGGACGAAGGTGATGGTTCGCGCGCTGCGCAAGCACGGCTACAAGGTGCGCTACATCGGCCAGTTCAAGATGTTCATGACCAAGGCCGAGATCGCCCACGCGAAGCAGGCGAATGTGAAGCTGAGCACCAAGTTCACGCGTATCGCGACGAACACGGACGGGAGACCCCTGCCCGCCAAGGTACCCTGTGGAAACGGCTAATCGCTTTCACAGCCGCCCCGGTAGGCATTGCTAGGTTTGTCTGTCGTGCCCCGGCTTCGGCCTCGAGGGCCGGTCAGGACACACCCACCGGGCAGTTACGAGAATCCGAGGACTTATGCAACGCGCCGAAAACTTCAGCCATGACGTCGTTGTCATCGGCGGATGTGGACACGTCGGGCTGCCGCTGGCGATCGCGCTGGCCGACCGCGGCGCGTCCGTCCTCGTGTACGACGTCAGCAAGGCCGCCGTCGACACCGTCAACGACGGCGTTCTGCCCTTCGACGAGCCTGGCGCTGCCGACAAGCTGAAGAAGGCCGTCGAATCGGGTGCGCTGCGCGCCTCGACCGAGGAATCGGTCGTCGCCGACGCCGAGAACGTGATCGTCGTGATCGGGACCCCGGTCGACGAGCACCTCAACCCCGATCCGCAGGCCATCCCGCGCGCGCTCGACCAGTGCGCGCCGTACTTCCGCGACGGCCAGCTGCTCGTACTGCGCAGCACCGTGTTCCCGGGCGTCACCCGCCTGGTCGAGCGCATGGTTGCCGAGCGTGGCCTCGAGATGGACGTGTCCTTCTGCCCGGAGCGCATCGCCGAGGGCAAGGCGATGACCGAGCTGTTCTCGCTGCCGCAGATCATCTCCGGGAACTCGCCGAAGGCGAGCGAGCGGGCCGCGGCGCTGTTCGGCCGACTCACCGAGCAGGTCGTCCACCTCGAGCCCGAAGAGGCCGAGCTGGCCAAGCTGTTCACCAACACCTGGCGCTACATCAAGTTCGCGGCAGTGAACCAGTTCTACATGTTCGCCGACAGCCGTGGCCTCGACTTCGAACGCATCCGGCAGGGCCTCTCGCAGGACTACCCGCGCGCGCAGGACATGCCCGGCGCCGGATTCGCTGCCGGCCCGTGCCTGTTCAAGGACACGATGCAGCTCGCCGCGTTCAACGACAACAACTTCGCGCTCGGCCACGCTGCGATGCTCGTCAACGAGGGCCTGCCGCTCTACGTCGTCAGCCAGTTGGCCGAGAAGCATGACCTGGGCTCGATGACCGTCGGCATCCTCGGTGCCTCGTTCAAGGCGAACTCCGACGACATCCGGTCCAGCCTGGCCTACAAGCTCAAGCGCATCCTGTCGTTCAAGGCCGCGCAAGGTGCTCATGACCGACCCGTACGTCACCGTCGACGCCGACCTCGTCCCGCTCGAGCAGGTGCTTGCCGAGGCAGACGTCCTGATCGTCGCGACTCCGCACCCCGAGTACCGCGGCATCACGACCGACAAGCCCGTCGCCGACGTCTGGAACGTGTTAGGCACCGCGTGATCTCCACACCCAGCCACCACTTGCGGGTCTCGGTGGTGATCCCGGCCTACAACGAGTCGACCAACATCGTCCCGGTGCTCGATCGACTCCTGGAGTCGGTGAATCTGCCCTGCGAGGTACTGGTAGTCGTCGACATGGCCGAGGACTCGACGATCCCGGTCATCGAGGAGTACGCGCTCAAGGCGCCGTCGGTGCGGGTCGTGATCAACGACTTCGGACGCGGGCCGGCCTACGCGATTCGGTACGGCATCCACGTGGCCGAGGCCCCGGTCGTGGTCGTGACCATGGCCGACGGGTGTGACGACCCGCGCCAGATCGACGAGCTGACCCGGCTGGTCGAACGCGGGGTCGTCGTGGCCGCCGCGTCGCGCTACATGCCGGGTGGCCAGCAGGTCGGCGGGCCGTACTTCAAGCGGATGCTCTCGAAGAACGCCGGACGGTCGCTTTACTGGTTCGCGCGCATCGGCACACGCGATGCGACGAACTCCTTCAAGGCTTACAACCGCGATTTCGTCGAGTCGGTCGGCATCGACAGCTCCGACGGGTTCGAGATCGGCCTCGAGTTGACCGCCAAGGCGCGCCGGTTGCGTCTTCCGGTCGCCGAGATCCCTACCATTTGGTTGGACCGCCCTGCTGGGGTCTCCAACTTCAAGCTCACAAAATGGATTCCCAAGTACGTCCGCTGGTATCGCTTCGCGTTCGGCAAGCGGCTGCAGGTCGATGATCTGCAGCCGGCCGTCCACGCGGGCGTTGCACCCAGTAGCGCCAGCGCCAACCCGCAGGATACGGAGTTACAGAAATGAAGGTTTGCGTCAGCGGCTCGGCCGGTTTCATCGGCGGCTATGTGGTCGAGGAGTTGCTCAACCGCGGCCACGAGGTCGTCGGTATCGACAACTACTCGAAGTACGGCAAGGTCGTGAAGTCCTACGACGACAACCCGAACTACGACTTCACCGAGGGCGATGTCCGCGACACCGACCTGATGACCAAGCTGCTCATGGACTGCGATCACTTCATCGCGGGCGCGGCGCTCATCGGCGGTATCTCCTACTTCCACACCTACGCCTACGACCTGCTGGCCGAGAACGAGCGCATCATCGCCTCGTCCTGCGATGCCGCGATCAAGGCGCACGAGCAGGGCAAGCTGAAGAAGGTCACCTACCTCAGCTCGTCCATGGTGTTCGAGTCGGCGACGCACTGGCCCTCGGCCGAGGGTGACGAGCGCAAGATCCCGCCGCCGCTGTCGTCCTACGGTTTCCAGAAGCTCGCCGTCGAGTACTTCGCGATCGCCGCGTGGGACCAGTACAAGCTGCCCTACACGATCGTGCGTCCGTTCAACTGCGTCGGCATCGGCGAGAGCCGCGCGCTGGGCGATGTCGAGATCGACTCCGGCAACGTGAAGCTTGCGATGAGCCACGTCGTCCCGGACCTCGTGCAGAAGGTGCTCAAGGGCCAGGACCCGCTGCACATCCTCGGCACCGGCGACCAGGTGCGTCACTACACCTACGGCGGCGACCTTGCCCGCGGCATCGTCGAGTGCGTGCTTCAGGATGCCGCGCTCAACGACGACTTCAACCTCTCGACCGCCGAGTCGACCACGGTGCTCGACCTCGCGCAGGTGATCTGGACGAAGATCAACGGCGACAAGCCGTTCAACGTCACCAGCGACGAGGCGTTCGAGTACGACGTCCAGAAGCGCGTCCCGGACGTGTCGAAGGCCAAGAGCGTGCTCGGCTACGAGGCAACGACCACCCTCGACGAGATGCTCGACGAGGTCATCCCGTGGATCAAGCAGGCCATGGCGGACGGCACCATCTGATTTTCGGCCGAGCGGCGGGCCTCCTCGTCCGCCGCTTGCGTCGCCGTCGTCTTAGGGCTTGAGCCTCCTCGTGGTCATCTTCGGGGTGGTTGCGCTTCGGCCTTCGCGTCTGCTTTGCCCCGCGTACGCGAGTGGTACGTGCGTTTCAGCATGTATTGCCGGGGCAAAGCGGTGCTCACGCGGCGCAAAAGGTCGCGTTGAAAGATCGGCCGGCGGCCGATCTATCGGGCAACTTTGTGTCTTGCTGCCACGATCGCTATGTCGTCGAGGGTGTTGGCGCGTGAGCTGACGTCCAACAGCAGTTGATCGCTGAGGGTCTCGATAGGGCCGCGGTGGTTGAGCACCGCGACGCGCAGGCGCTCCAGGCCGACGCTGATCTCTTCGTCGCGCCGTTCGATCAGGCCGTCGGTGGTGAGGACGATCAGCGCACCCGGCGGGAAGCCGACGGTGGCCGTCGGCGTGTTGGTCGCCAGGTTGACGCCGAGCAGCACCCCGTGGTCCTCGACGAGCCGGGCGTCGAACCCGTGCACGATCACCGGCGGCATGTGGCCGGCATTGCAGACGCGCACGACACCGGAGCGATGGATCTCGACCAGGCACAGCGTCGAGGTCATGTCTGGGAACGACATCGGCAACAAGCGGTCGAGGTGCGCGATGATGTCGGGCAGATCGTGACCCGCGACCGCAAGTGCCCGCAACGAGTGGCGGAGCTCGGCCATCACCGTCGCCGCCTGGAGCGAGTGTCCGAGGACGTCACCGATGGCGAGCAGGGTGCGGTCGGCGTCGAGTTCGAGGACGTCGTAGAAGTCGCCGCCGATCTCGACCGCCTCGCTCGCGGCGAGATAGCGCACCGCGACATCGAGGTAGGGCGGCTGCGGGATCGCGTTCGGCAACATTGCCCGCTGCAGAGTCAGCGCGATCTGATGCTCGACGGCATACAGGCGTTGGTTCTCGAGTGCGCCCGCGACGGCCTGCGCGAAGTGATCGAGCATCAGTTCGTCGGCCTGGACGTCACCGGAGGTCATCAACAGGACGGCACCGACGAGCTCGCCGCGAGGCGTGGCGATCGCGGCCGCCGTGATCTGCGTGGCCGGGTCGATGTCGAGCAAGCTCGCGTAGCGCGCGAGATCGATCGGCGTGCGATTGCGGGCCGCTCCCGCGATGTCGAGCACATCGGCCGACGACCAGGCGGCGACGACCGGGTCCACCGCGGTCGTCCCGGTGACGGCGGCGCGGCCGACGCCCTCACGTGCGATGAGCACGGCCGCCGGCGTGTCGAACATCGTGGCGAGCCCGGAGCTGGCGAACTGCACGAGGTCGCTCACCGTCGGTGCGGCATTCATCAGCAGCGTCGCCTCGTGCAGGCGCTCGAGGCGGCTCGCCAGCCGCTCCGCCGTACGTCGGGCATCGTGATAGCGCAGCAGCGCGGTCACCGACGCGGTCAGCTCGTCGCGCTCGATCGGCTCGATCAGGTATCCGTCGGCACCCCGGTTGAGGCCGATCGTGCGGTCGTCGGGGCTCGTCGCGGTCGCCGACACGGTGAGGACGGGGATCGCTGCGGTGGCGCGGCCGGACTTGATCTGGTCGCACACCTGCAGGCCGGACATGTCCGGCAGGTGCACGTCGACGAGGACGAGGTCGATCTTCGCGCGGGTGACCTGGCTCAACGCGTCCTGGCCCGTCGCCACCTCGATGACGTCGTGCCCCGCGCGGCGCAGCCATTCCGCGAACACCAAACGGGTGCCGTCGTTGTCATGGACGAGCAGGACCGTCGCGCTCACTTCGTGGCCCTCGCAGTCATCGCCGACGCAATACCCCGCAGCAACGATTCGCGATCAAGGGTTGCCTTATCGATGATCACCAGCGCGGGCCACTGCGCGCGCAGCCGGGCGAATTCGTCGACAGCACTTGATATGACGATGGTCGCGATAGCGGGCGTGCCGGGTCGCTTGTCGAGTTCGCTCAACACCCGCTCGCCGCCACCGCCCGGCATGCGCACGTCGAGCACGAGCAGGTCGGGCGTCCGGTCGTCCAACGCGGCCAGCACACCGTCGGTGTCGGCGACTTCTACGACGACTTCGGCGATCCCGGCGAGCAGACCACGCAGCACCTCGCGGTAGGCCACGTCGTCGTCGCCGATGAGCACCGAGGACGGCGTGCGATCGAGTTCGGCCTCGGCGTCGCAGTTGTTGCGCACGCGTGCGACAAACGTGCTGCCCTCGCCGGGCGTGCTGGTCATCGTCAAGGTGCCACCGAGAGCGGTGGCGACGCGGCGGGCGTAAGGGAGACCCAGGCCTGTGCTGCGCGCGCGCACCTGCAGGTGTCCGGGGACGCGGTAGAACTCTTCGAAGACGAGGTCGCGGTGCTCGTCGGCGATGCCGATCCCGGTGTCGCGCACCTCGATGACGATGAAGTCGCCGTCAACGCCCGGCTCGGCGGTGACAGTGACCGTCACCTGGCCGGCTTCGGTGAACTTGAGTGCGTTGCTGATCAGATTGCGTACCAGCTGTCCGAGCAACACGCCGTCGGTGACCACCGGGCCGAGGTCGTCGGGTACGTGCACGACGAGCTCGACGCCGGGCGCGCTCTGGGCGCGCAGCGTGGCGCGCATGTCCGCGACGAGTTCCGCGACGTCGACCGGCGCCGCGTCCGGCTCGATACGTCCGGCCTCGGCGCGCGCGATGTCGAGCAGGCCGTTGACCGCGACGAGCAGTTCGGTCGTAGCGTCGGCGATCAGCCGCACCTGGTTGTCCTGCGCCGGCGTCAGCGATCCGGTCTCGGGATCGCGCAGCAGTTTGGCGAGCCCGCTGATCGAGTTCAGGGGACTGCGCAGCTCGTGGCTGACGTTGGCGAGGAACCGAGACTTCGCGTCGTTGGCTGTGCGCAGTTGCTCGCCGCGTTCGTCCAGCTCGGCGTAGAGCGCGACAACGCCGCGGTTGGTCTCTTGCAATTCGTCGTTGAGCCGGACGAGCTCGTCCTGCTTCGACTGGAGTTCGTGCAATGCGCGCAACAACTCGTCGTGCTGGCTGCGCAACTCCTCCATCGGCGACGGTGCGGTCGTGCGGGCGAGACCCTCGCGCAGTTGTTCCAGCGTGCGCTGCGGTCCCGAGCGGTGCGCGAGCGGTCGGCCTTTCGTCATCGTGATGGTGTCGTCCTCGCCGATCACGACACGATCCATGAGCCGCCGGATCGCGACGAGTCCGGTCACGCTCGCCGCGGGCGACGGCGACGCGACTGCCCGGTCAGGACGGGCGGTGATGACCAGCGTCGCGTTGTCGGCGATGTCGAAGTCGACGCGAGCTGTGGCGCCGGCCGCAGCGATCACCCGTCCCAGTTCGCTGATGGCCGTGGCGATGCGGACCTGGTCGGTGGTGTCGAAGCCGAGCGAGTCAGCCAGGTCGCGAGCACGGCGCCGCACCGTCAGCACGTCGGTCTCCGCGCGGAGGGCGAGGCTGCCGAGACGCTCGCTCATCGTGGCCTGCGCACCACAAGCACGGACGCGTCGTCCGGACGCGTCCCGCAGTCACGCAACACGCTCGCGGCGATGACGGCCGAGGATCGACGCGAGAGCCCCGGTGTCTTCGCAAGGTCCCAGCTTTCGCGCACGCCGTCACTGTGCAGCACGACCACTGCGCTGTCGCGCAACGTGAGCGCGAACGGACGGATGCGGGCCGGCTTGTGACCGACGATGCCCGGCTGCGAGAGGGCCGCGCTGCGGCGTTCGTCGACGATGAAGGCGCTGACGTTACCGACGCCGGCGAACTGCATCGTCCGATAAGACTCGTCGATCGTCGCCACCGCAACGGCGGCGCCGCGCGTGCCGAGCAGCTCGGAGTGGATCGAGGCCAGCACACGTTGTGCGTCGGTCGTGGTGGCGGCATGAAATGCGGACACAGCTCCGACCGATGCGTCGGCGGCCAGTGGGCCGTGGCCCAACCCGTCGCTGAGCATGATCATGTGGCTGCCATCGAGTGTGCGCGCGGCAATCGCGTCACCACACACCTGCTCGCCGGCGATCGCCCGGGTGACACCGGCGACATCGAGTCCGGACCGAGCCGCTTCGGTGCCCGCAGGCTCAGGCCAGATGTCGGCTACGAGCACGGTGCCACGACCGGGGACGGTGCTGATGTCGACGCCCGAGGACAGCCTCAGTACCGCGCCGAGGCCGAGGCCGAGGGTGCCGGTCGTCGAGTGACCGTCGAGCACCGACAGGTCCACATCGCTCATGCCCGGACCGGCGTCGATCGCGATGACTCGAACACCGGCGATGCCGTCGCGCAGCGCCACCTGGATCCCGAGGGACGCGCTGCGCGCGTGCTTCCAGAGGTTGGTGGCGATCTCGCTGACGACGATCCCGACCTCGCCGGTGCGCGACTCGCCGAACCCGAGGCGTTCGGCCAACCGCAGCGCGGGCCGCCGCGCAGCGCCCACCCCGGCCGAATCGTCGATCGCGAACCAGTCCGTCCCCGAGCGGAGCGTCTCCACTCAGCGGCCCCACTTGGTGATCGTCACCAGCGTGCCTTGGCCCGGCGTGCTGTCGAGCGTGAACTCCTCGACGAGACGGCGTGCGCCGGACAGGCCGAGGCCGAGGCCACCGCCGGTCGTGTAGCCGTCCGAGAGTGCGAGGTTGATGTCGTCGATGCCGGGACCGGTGTCGCGAAAGGCTGCGCGCACTCCGCGGCGCGCGCCCTGCTGGACCAGTTCGACCACGGCGGTTCCGCCGCCGCCGTAGATGAGGGTGTTGCGGGCGAGTTCACTCGCTGCTGTGACGATCTTGGTCTGGTCGACGAGCGAGAGGGCCGCCGCGACGGCGAGGGCGCGCGTGGCTTGGCGCACCCGCACGACGTCCTGGTCGATGTGGATGTCGATCGACATGCGTCTCGCCGATCTGCATCGAGCTCACGGCTATCGCGCTTCAGTCGTGTCGTCGTCGATCGTCACCTCGAGGACCGTTCGTCCAGTCATCGTCAGGTCGACCGACAGCAGTTTGATCCCTCGCTCGACGTCGAGGGCGGTGCGTACGCCGTTGAGTGACAGACCGAGTTCGACCAAGGTGATCGCGACCGCCGGCCGCATGCCGACCACCACGGTGTCGGCGTCGAGGACCCGCGCGACCGACGCGATAGTCGACAGCATCCGGCCGATGAAACTGTCGACGATCTCGAGGGCGGAGATGTCGATGAGGACGCCTCTTGCACTGGTGGTGACGATCCGGTCGGACAAGTCGTCCTGCAGCGCGAGGGCAGTCTCGTCGTCGAGGTCGAGCTGGATGGATACCAGGAGCAGGTCGCCGAGTTTGAGAATCGGGACGCGTGCCATCAGCTAGTTCGCCCGTCGCGCGACGGCGACGCCGCTGCTGCGTAGCGCGGTGATCAACGCGTCGGCCAGGGTCGCCTTCGTCGCGATGTCGCCGAACTCGATCCCGAGGGCGACGACCGTCTGGGCGATCTGCGGTCGGATCCCCGAGATGATGCATTCGGCACCCATCAGCCGCGCGGCGACCACGGTTTTCAGCAGGTGCTGGGCGACCTGGGTGTCGACCGACGGGACGCCGGTGATGTCGATGATCGCGTGCTCGGAGCCGGTCTCGACGAGAGTCTCGAGCAACTTCTCGGTGACGACCTGCGTGCGGGCCGAGTCGAGTGTGCCCACGAGCGGCACGGCGACGATGCCTTCCCAGAGTTTGACTACGGGCGTCGACAGCTCGAGAAGCTCCTCCGACTGCGCGGAGATGATGCGTTCGCGCGCTTCGACGTAGGTCTCGAAGGTGAACAGCCCGAGGTCGTCGAGCAGGCGCGAGAACGCGAACAGGGCGGCCGCGTTGTCGCGGACGCTGTCGGCGTCGGTGGAATCGACCACCGCCTGCTTGAGCGCGAACACCGACGCTGCGGTCTCGCTCGGTGAGAAACCTTGTTGCGCCCGGCTGCGAGACAGCTCGGCGAGCAGCGCCCGCGCTTCGGCGAAGCGGTGCTCACGTCCGTCGGCGCCACCGGCGTCGAGGCCCGTGACGATCTGATCGAGGATCGGACTCAGTTCGCGCTCGAGTTCGGCGGCGGTGATCCGTCCGCGCGAGGTCGTCGCGACTGCCTGCACCCACTGCGCGATGATCGCGTCGCGCTGGTTGCGCAGAATGGCGCCGATCCCCGCCGCGTGTGAAGCCCCATGTGGTTCGGTCACTGCGCACCCCTCTCCCGTGCCGATCAGTGCTCGCCGACCGGTGCCGGAGCATGATATCCGCACCAGCCGTTTCGTCGGGCTCGTGTAATCTCGGCGCGTTCGCGGGTGTAGTTCAATGGCAGAACATCAGCTTCCCAAGCTGACAGTGCGAGTTCGATTCTCGTCACCCGCTCCGTAGGAACGTGTACCAGGCATGACCAACTCGGTCGAAGCTCGAGGGCTGCGGGTTGCCCGCGGCGGCCACGAGATCCTGCGTGGTCTCGACTTCGCTGTCGCGTCCGGACAGGTAACCGGTCTGCTTGGTCCGTCCGGCTGCGGAAAGACGACGCTGATCCGGGCGATCGCCGGCGTGCAACGCCACACCGGCGAACTGACCGTCCTCGACCGACGCGCAGGCAACGCCGACCTGCGCAGTCGCATTGGCTATGCGGCTCAGACCGCCGCGGTCTACGGCGACCTCACCGTCCGTGAGAACCTGCGCTATTTCGCCGACGTGCTGCACGCGCCCCGCAGCGACGTCGCGCGCGTGATCGAGTCGGTCGAGCTCGGCGACTACGCCAACCGGCTCGTCTCGACCTTGTCGGGCGGACAGCACTCGCGTGTGAGCCTCGCTGTCGCGCTGCTCGGCACACCGAAGTTGCTGTTGCTCGACGAACCGACCGTGGGCCTCGACCCGGTGTTGCGTGAACAGCTGTGGCGCACGTTCAGCGAGCTCGCCGCCGACGGCCTCACGCTGCTCGTGTCGAGTCACGTGATGGACGAGGCCGAACGCTGTGCTGAGTTGTTGTTGTTGCGAGACGGCCGGTTGCTCGCCCAGGAATCGCCCGAGTCACTGCGGCAACGCACCGGGACAACCAATCTCGAGCAAGCGTTCCTCACGCTCATCCGGGAACAAGCCTCATGAGGACGACGACGGTGCGGGTGCTGTTGCAACTGCGTCATGATCCGCGCACGCTGGCGCTGCTCATCGCCGTCCCCGCGCTGCTGATGACCTTGCTGCGGTACGTGTTCGACTCGAAAGTCGAGTTCGGTCGCGTTGCGCCGGATCTGCTCGGGATCTTCCCGTTCCTGCTGATGTTCCTCGTGACGTCCGTAGCGACGCTGCGCGAGCGCTCGTCCGGCACCCTCGAGCGGCTGATGACTTTGCCGCTGCCGAAGCTCGCGCTGCTCGGCGGGTATGGCGCCGGATTCAGCGCGGTCGCCATCGTGCAGGTGGCGGTGACAACGACGGTGTCGCTCGCGCTCGGCATGACCGTCGCCGGCCCGATCGTCTGGCTGTTCGTCGTGATCTTGTTGGACGCGTTGCTCGGCGTCGCCCTCGGTCTGTTCGCCAGCGCGTTCGCCCGGACCGAGTTCCAGGCGATCCAGCTGATGCCCGTTGTCGTGTTGCCACAACTGCTGGTGTGCGGCTTGTTCCAGCCGCGCGCGGCGATGGCCGAAGTGTTGCGGTGGGTCGCGGACGTGCTGCCGTTGCCCTACGCGGTCGAGGCACTGCAATACGTCGCGAACGGCACGGCGCCCGACGCCGCGTTCGCACGCGACCTCGCCGTGCTCGCCGCGTTCGTCGTCGGTGCGTTGGTCGCCGCGGCTGCGACGCTGCGGCGAACGACGTCCTGATCGGGCAGCATTTCGCGCGAGAATTCGGACGAGGCGGCACATAGTCGGCGGCCTTGTGTAACAAGGTCGCGTCCCCGCTTTCCAAGATCGGTGCGGGCTGCGAGTATCGCCCCGACCCGAGCGTGGGGAGGGGTGAGTCGGTGACGATCAAGACAGCCGGCCGTGGCTGGCGTCGAGGCGGTGCGTTGTGTCTGGCCGCGGTTGTGGCTGCGGCACTCGCCGCCTGCAGCGGCGCTCATCGCGCTACGACCAACCGTGCAGCGACAGCTGGCACGCACTCGGCTTCGAACTCGCTCGTCGGGTCGTTGCTCGCCGCGTCGACCGACCTCGGTCCGTCTCGCGCGCGCAACGTCGACGTGCTCGTGTCGCTCCACCGCGCCACTCGTCCCGTCCAGCTCTACCGGTGGGCGACGGCGCATCATCTCGGGGTGCGCTGGACGCGCGGGGAGGCCTACGCGCTCGTGCACGGAACCGGCGCCGCGATGAGCGCCGGCTTCGCGATTGCGATTCACGACTACAAGGCCCGATCGGGTAAGCGCTTCTACGCCACGACTCGGTACGCGCAGGTGCCGAGCGCACTGCGCACATCGATCACCGGCGTCGGTTCGATCCTCAGCTATGTCCCGAAGACGACCGTTGCCGGCCTGCCATTCCTCAGCGACGTCCCCGCCGGTGGGTTGTCACCGAGTCAGCTGCTCCGCAGCTACGACGCGACCTCGCTGGCCCAGGCAGGCGACACCGGCAAGGGCAAAACGGTCGTGTTCTTCGAACTCGACGGTTTCCTGCAGTCGGATCTGGACGCGTTCTCGCAGTTGAGCGGGACTAGCCGGTTCACCCCGGTCCTCGACTCGACGATGCCCGGCAAGGTCGAGGGCGAGACCGACATGGACCTGCAGGTGGTGCACGCGATCGTCCCCGACGCCAAGCTTGTCGTCTTCAACATCGCCACCGCCTGGTCGGGCAGTTCGGCCGCGGACTACATCTCGCACATTGCCGCTTCCTACCGCACCGTCGCGCAGAAGTACCCCGGCGCGGTGTGGAGCCTCTCGATCGGATCGGCGTGCGAGAAGGTCTTCAACGCCACCGACCTGGCGCCCATGGAATCCGCGCTCCAGCAGGCCACGGCCCAGGGCACCTCGGTGTTCATGTCGACCGGCGACACCGGCGGACTCGAGTGCAAGGGCGCGCGCCAAGGCGGCTTCGGCTCGCCGCCGGAGCAGCAGGACATCGGCGTCAGCGCGATCAGCACCCCGCCGAGCGTCACCAGCACCGGCGGCACCCAACTCAACACCGACGCCAACGGCGGCTGGATCTCCGAAGATGCGTGGACGCAGTTCGCCACGCAGCAGGGCACAAGCGGCGGCCCCAGCATCTACGTCCCACGACCGAGTTGGCAGACCGGTCCGGCGTTGAGCACTGTCAGCGACACAACGCACAGACTTACTCCGGACGTATCCGCCGATGCCGACCCGGCCACGGGTGTGAAGATCGTCGTCAACGGCGCCAAGCAGCTCGGCGGCGGCACCTCACAGTCGGCGCCGATCTGGGCCGGGCTGACGGTGATGATGAACCAGTACCTCGAAGCCAATGGCGGTAAGGCCCTCGGCGAGATCAACCCGTTGCTCTACAAGGCAGCGGCCTCGACTCCCAACGCCTTCCACGACGTGGTGCTCGGCGGCAACATGCCCTACGTCGCAGGCAAGGGCTTCGACTATCTGACCGGGCTCGGTTCGCCCGACGTTGCCGTCCTCGTCAAAGCTCTGCAAGCCGCGCAGAAGGCGGGACCATGACCGAGCAGTCGCCCGAAGTGACGCAACCGCCGGTGGACGGCGCAGGCACCATCTGTCCGACGTGCGGCAACGAGATTCCGCCCGGCACATTCTGCGGTGTGTGCGGCTATCACCTCGCGCGCGACACCGAGCACAGCGGCGCGGGCTTCCGGTCGCACTCGTACCTTGCAGCGCCGGGCGAACACGTGCTGCGGCTGTCGATCGTCTCGTCGCTGTTCCCGCATCTGCCGCACCGCTCGCGCGCGCCCTTCCGCGTCGCGGTCGTCGTGCTCATTGCGGGCCTCGTCGTGCTTGCCTCGCTTCGACTGCAGGCGCCGATGATCGCGGTCGCCGCGCTCGGCGTGCCGCTCGTCTTCCAGCTGTACCTGCAGGAGTCGGACGTCTACGAGGACCTGCCCGCCAGGCTGCTCGGTGTGGCGGCCCTGCTCGGTGCGGTGCTCGGGTGGGGTTGGTCGGCGCTGACCGATCGGCACGTGAGCGATGCGTCGAACGCCAACCTGCTCGGCGGCTCGAGTACGGGCCACTTCTGGATCGACGGCGTCCTGATTCCCGCCGGTGCCGGGTTGCTCCTGCTCGTCCCTGTTGTGGCCGCCTTTGCAATGAAGCCGCCGCATATCGACGAGTCGCTGGACGGGTTCTTGATCGGCTCGCTCGGGGCGGTCGCATTCACCGCGGCCGCGACGATCACCCGGCTGGCCCCGCAGTTGAAGACCGGGATCATCGCGCACGACCGCCCGGTCGAGAGCATCGTGGTCGAGGCGCTGCTGCAAGGCGGGACCGTCCCGATCACGGCGGCGAGCATGGGCGGCATCGTCGGTGCTGCGCTGTGGGTCCGGCGCCGTTCGCAGTCCGGCCATCTCGGACGCTGGCTGGCAACCGCTCGGATCATGGTCCCGATTTCGATCGTGCTGTACGCGTTGCTCGGGGTCATCGACTACGAGCAGCCGCCGCAGGCGACGCTGCTCGGCCTGCACATCATCGTGGCGATCGCCGCCTTGTTGTTGCTGCGCTACGGATTGCACGCGGTTTTGCTGCACGAGGAGCACGAGGTGCACGTCGGGCCGCCGCGCGTGTGCCAACACTGCGAGCACGTCGTCCCGTCGATGCCGTTCTGTCCGCACTGCGGCTTCGCGCACCGCGCCTCGTCCCGCTCGGCGCGCATGCGTCTCGACCTCGGCGAGCCCGGGCCGGACGATGCGAGCGCCGAACCGGCGGTTGACCAACCCGATCCGCCCGAGGCGAGCCCCGGCACCACTACGGACGAGGAGGATCCGGCGTGACGTATCCGCAGGGTCCGCGAGGCCCACAGGGTCCACGCCCGCCGGCGCCACCGCCCGGGCCCGGGCGAGGACAACCGCCCGGTTACCAGCGCGGTTTTGCCCAACCCGGGTACGCACCGCAGGGCTATCCGCAGCAGGGCTACGCCCTACAGGGCGGGTACCCGCCGCACACCGGGACGCCCTATGGCTACCCGGTGGCGCAGGCCGCGCGTCCGACCGTCGCGCAGAGCTCGCACACGAAGATCATCGCGATCCTCGTCGCCGCGCTCGTCGTCGCGGCGGGCGCCTTCGTGCTGATATCGAAGTTCGTGACTCCGGCCGCCAACAACGCCAAGGCGTGCAACCCCACGTGCGTGGGGCCGCCCCCGGTCGGGCCGCCCGTGGCTGCCAACCCCCGCTTCACCGCCTCGGACGGGTCGTTCAGCGTCGAGTACCCGACGGCGCTGCCCAACATCGGCGCGAACACGATCCAGAAGAACGGCACCTCGATCGAACTGTCCATCGCGCACGGGCTCGGCGTGATCCTCGTCCAGGGCGGATCGGCCAACGGCTCGACGGCACAACAGGTCGTGTCGTCCTTCGTGCAGGCGAAGTTCGCGGACGCGCATGGCGCGTACCAGATCTCGAACGCCGAGGTCGGTTACACGCCTGGATACGGTGCGGTCTACGACGTGTTCCCGCAGTCGACGACCGGAGCGTCCACGCACGCTCGACTGGTCGTGCTCGCCGCGGTCAAGAACAACACCTACGTGCTCGTGGCCGGACTGGGCGGTTACCAGGAGTTCGCGCCCGGCGGGCTCACCGACGGGCACCCGTCCGGTGTCGCCACCGCCGCAGCGCTGTTCATGGATCCGATCAACAACAGTGTGCTCTGGAAGGGCGACCCGCCGCGTTAGCCGTCGGTCAGCCCGGGTCGGTCAGCCCGGGTCGGTCAGCTCGGTCGGTCAGCTCGGGTCGCTCAGACCCGCGAGCATGCTGGCTGCGATGTCGGCCAGTTGATCGACCTGAGCCGGACTGAGCCGGTCGATGACGTGCTGGCGGACGGCCTCGACGTGGCCGGGCGCGGCCGCCTCGAGTGCGGCGAAGCCTGCGTCGGTCAGGCGGGCCAGCTGGCCGCGTCGGTCGGTCTCGCATTCCTCACGCTCGATCCAGCCGCGCTCCTCGAGACGGGCGACAGCGTGCGAGAGGCGGCTGCGCGAGGAGCGGGTCGCGTCGGCCAGCTCGCTCATGCGCATCGTGCGGTCCTCGGGCTCGGAGAGTCGGACGAGGATCTCGAAGTAGCCGTGCGGGATGCCGGCATCGCGTTGCAGCTGCCGATCGAGGGCATCGATGAGCAGCGTCGTGGCCTCGATGTAGTTGCGCCACGCCCGCTGTTCGGCGGGGCTGAGCCATCGCGGGGACGCGCTGGCGGGGCGCACGGTGCTCACGTCAACAATCCTATCGGCAGCTTGCTGGTTAGTTGAGCCTTCAATCGAAAATTTGGTACCCTGAAGTATGTCGATCCACCGCCTCAACCACGCCGTCCTGTACGTCGGCGACACCGCACGCAGCGTCGCCTTCTATCGCGATGTACTCGGCTTCGAGGTGGTCAACGAGTTGGGCAACGGCGCCGCGGCCTTCCTTCGCGCGGCCGCTTCGACCAACGACCACGACCTCGGCTTGTTCCAGATGGGTCCTGACGCGACCGCGTCCCCGGCCGGCCGTACCGCGGTCGGGCTGTATCACCTGGCCTGGGAGGTCGACACGCTGCGCGACCTCGAGACGATCGCGCAAGCGCTGAGCGAGGCCGGCGCGCTCGTCGGGGCGTCCGACCACAGCACGACCAAGTCGCTGTACGGGCACGACCCGGACGGTCTCGAGTTCGAGATCGCGTGGGTCGTCCCGGCGGACCGGATCGACGAGGCGGTGCTGTCCGGTCGCTCCGAGATCCGTCCCCTCGACCTGGCGCGCGAGATCGAGCGCTACGGCGCCGACACCCCGGGCGGCATCGGCGTCAGCCGCACAGTCTCGGTCAAATAGGCACAGTTAGGCCAAAACGGGCCTCGGGTACCTCTTCGGCAACAGCCGGAAACCAGGAGGAACCCCTAATGCTCTGGACCATCATCGTCATGCTGATCGTCGGCCTGATCGCCGGCGCGCTCGCCCGCCTGATCGTGCCCGGCAAGGATCCGATGGGAATCGGTGCCACCATCGTGCTCGGCGTGGTCGGCTCGTTCATCGGTGGCTTCCTGGGCTGGGCCCTGTTCCACCACGACGCCAAGTCGGGCGCGTTCCAGACGTCCGGCCTGATCGGCTCGGTCATCGGCGCGATCATCGCGCTTCTCATCTACCGCGCGGTCAGCGGCCGCAGCCGCCGCGGGGGCATGCTGCGCACCTGATCGTCGGCTTCGACCCCGTACCGGTCGTGATCCGCGCTGGATCGCAGCCGCTACGGGGTCGAAGTGTGTTCGGGGATCTCCGTACGATTGTCAGGTGACCGCCCCCCGTGCGCTGCTGCTCGAACAGATCCACCCTGACGCGCAGGTCATGCTGCGCTCGGCCGGGTTCGAGGTCGAGACCCGCTCGGGTGCCCTGGACGAGCACGAGTTGATCGCCGCGCTCGAGGGCGTCGAGCTGCTGGGCATCCGGTCGAAGACCCACGTCACCGAGCGCGTGCTCGAGGCGGCCGGTGATCTCGTGGCCATCGGCGCGTTCTGCATCGGCACCAACCAGATCGATCTCGACAGCGCGTGCGAGCGCGGCGTGACGGTGTTCAACGCGCCGTTCTCGAATACCCGCTCGGTCGTCGAACTCGCCATCGCCGAGATCATCTCGATGACCCGCCGACTCACCGAGAAGAACCAGCTCATGCACGCCGGCGTATGGGACAAGTCCGCCGACGGTGCGCACGAGGTGCGTGGGCAGACGCTGGGCATCGTCGGCTACGGCAACATCGGCACCCAGCTGTCGGTCCTGGCCGAGAACCTCGGCATGAAGGTGATCTTCTTCGACACCGCCGACCGTCTGGCCCTGGGTAACGCGCGCAGCTGCGGATCGCTTGCCGACCTGCTCGCCGAAGCCGACATCGTGACCCTGCACGTCGACGGGCGCGCCTCCAACCACAGCATGTTCGGCGAAGCCGAATTCGATCGGATGAAGCCCGGCGCGCTGTTCCTGAACCTGTCGCGCGGGTTCGTGGTCGACTACGCGGCGCTGCGCTCACGCATCGAGTCCGGCGCGATCGCCGGGGCCGCCGTCGACGTGTTTCCCGTGGAACCGAAGGCGCGCGGCGAGGAGTTCGTCTCGGCACTGCGCGGGCTGTCGAACGTCATCCTGACGCCGCACATCGGCGGATCGACCGAGGAAGCGCAGCAGGACATCGGCCGGTTCGTCGCAGGCAAGTTGCGCGACTTCGTGCTCGACGGGACGACCGCGATGAGCGTCAACCTGCCGGGACTCGCGCTGCCCCAACCGCCCGACACCAACCGGATCATCCTCATCCACCGCAACGTCCCGGGCGTCATGGCGACGGTCAACCAGGTCTTCGCCGACCACAAGGCGAACGTCGAGGCACAGCTGCTGGGAACGCGGGGCGAATTCGGCTACGTGGTCACCGACACGAGCGCGGTGATCACCGAGGAGATGCTCGCCCAACTACGCGGATTGCCCGAGACGGTCCGGTTGCGGCTGCCCAGGCACCGGTGATCTCGTCTCCGCCTTGCTTATGCGGACTTCACAAGGCATGGTGGACGACGCGGGATTTGATCACTGGATTTGATCACTGCGGGGAATTCTAGTTCGTAGACCCCACGGAGATTTCAGATGCACCGATTGCTCGCCCTGCTCAGCACCATCGCCGTCCTGGCCGGTGTTCTCGTCATAGCCAGCCCAGTTGCCGCGTCGGCCACCGTGCCGCGCGCCCCACGGGCCTTCGGCGCGAACATCGAGGACTACACCGCCTACGTCCCGCAGGACTCGTGCGACTCGCGTCCCAAGAAGGGGACGATGCTGCTGGCCAACTTGCTGACCCGCACGTACAAGGGCACGACCTACGGCACGTACCGCCCCTGCGACGGATCGGTCAGTGAGCACCACGACGGCCGCGCGATCGACTGGATGGTCTCGAGCCGCAACCGCGCGCAGCACGCGATGGGTCATGCCTTCTGGGTCTGGCTGCTCGCGACCGACAAGCAGGGCAACAAGTTCGCCATGGCTCGCCGCCTGGGCGTCATGTACATCATCTTCAACAGCCGGATGTGGGGCATGTGGGACCAGAAGTGGGAGGAGTACGACGGCTGCCAGACCAAGTACAAGGCCCGTCAGTACGACAACCAGTGCCACCGCACCCACATGCACATCTCGCTGTCGTGGAACGGCGCGCGGGCGCTGACCTCGTTCTGGACCGGCAACGTCTATCGCACCGACTACGGCCCGTGCGTCCCGAAGCACAAGCAGTACGCGCCGCGCTGGAGCCACCGCAACTTCACGCCGTGTTCTTGATCTGACCCGCCGAGGAAATGGGTGTCGGATCGGCGTGATGGCGGCGCCGGCGCTGGGAATCCTGTGTCTGCTTGCATCGGTTACTGATGGGTAATATCCTTGGGTTACTCATCAGTAACTTGGTTGGCACGAACCTCTGATTTCGGGAGCGCAACGGCGATGGGCCACTACAAGAGCAACGTCCGCGACATCGACTTCAACCTGTTCGAGGTGTTCGGCACTGACGCCGTCCTCGAGAAGGAGCCGTTCGTCGATCTGGACGAGGACACCGCGCGCGGCATCATCGCCGAGGTCGCCAAGCTTGCCGAGGGGCCGCTCGCGGCGTCGTTCGCCGACGCCGACCGCAACCCGCCGGTCTACGACCCGGACACCTACTCGGTCAAGATGCCCGCCTCGTTCGCCAAGTCGTACAAGGCCTTGCAGGACAGCGAGTGGTGGCGCACCGAGACCCTGCCCGAGCTCGGCGGCCAGCTGGTCCCGCGCACGCTTGTCTGGGCGATCGCCGAGCAGGTGCTCGGCGCCAATCCGGCGCTGCACATGTACATGGCAGGCGCGCCGTTCGCCGGGATCCTCTACCGCAACGGCAACGAGACGCAGAAGAAGATGGCCCAGTGCATGATCGACCGCGGCTGGGGCGCGACGATGGTGCTCACCGAGCCCGACGCGGGTTCGGACGTCGGTGCCGGCCGCACCAAGGCGATCGAGCAGGCCGACGGCACGTGGCACATCGAGGGCGTGAAGCGGTTCATCACGTCCGGCGAGCAGGACATGACCGAGAACATCGTGCACCTGGTGCTCGCCCGCCCCGAAGGCGCCGGCCCGGGCACGAAGGGTCTGTCGCTGTTCGTCGTCCCCAAGTTCCACTTCGACCCGGAGACCGGCGAGCTCGGCGAGCGCAACGGTGCTTTCGTCACCAACGTCGAGCACAAGATGGGCCTCAAGGCGTCGACCACCTGCGAGCTGCGCTTCGGCGAGATCGATAACATCCCGGCCGTCGGATGGCTCGTCGGCGACGTCCACCAGGGCATCGCGCAGATGTTCCAGGTCATCGAGCACGCGCGCATGATGGTCGGCACGAAGGCGATCGCGACCCTGTCGACCGGTTACCTCAACGCCCTCGACTACGCGAAGAGCCGGGTGCAGTCGGCCGACCTGACGCAGGCCGCCGACAAGAACGCGCCGCGCGTCACGATCATCAACCACCCGGACGTGCGCCGCAGCCTGATGCTGAACAAGGCCTACGCCGAGGGACTGCGGGCGCTGGTCTACTACACCGCCACCGTCCAGGACCGCATCCTGATCGCCGAGTCGACCAGCGGTGAGGCGGACGCGACCGACCTTGCGATCAACGATCTGCTGCTGCCGATCGTGAAGGGCGCCGGCTCCGAGCGCTCGTACGACCAGCTCGCCCAGGCGCTGCAGACCTTCGGCGGCTCGGGCTATCTGCAGGACTACCCGCTCGAGCAGTACATCCGTGACGCGAAGATCGACACCCTCTACGAGGGCACGACCGCGATCCAGGGCCAGGACTTCTTCTTCCGCAAGATCGTGAAGAACAAGGGCGCCGCGCTGGGTGCGCTGTCGGCCGAGATCACCGGGTTCCTCGCCTCGCTCGAGGACGAATCGCGCCTGAAGGAAGAGCGCGCCGCGCTGCAGAAGGGCCTCGAGGACTTCGGCGGCATCGTTGCGGCGATGTTCGGCCAGCTCATGAGCGGCCAGGACGACGTCCGCAACGTCTACAAGGTCGGCCAGAACGCCACGCGATTGCTGCTGTCGGCCGGTGACCTGATGGTCGGCTACCTGCTGCTGCGTCAGGCGCATGTCGCGCTGCAGAAGCTTGACGCGAACGGCGTCTCGGCCGCGGACCGGGCCTTCTACGAGGGCAAGCCGGCTGTCGCTCGATTCTTCGCTACGACGGTGCTGCCCGAGCTGAGCGCGCGTCGCCAGGTCGCCGAGGCGACGGACAACGCTCTGATGGACGTCGCGGAAGAGTCGTTCTGAGTTCGTCCCCGCTGACTAGGCTCTCTCGTTGTGAGTGAGGCGCGCTGGATCGAGCTCGACGGTGCGGTGAACGTCCGCGATGTCGCCGGCCTGCCGACGACCGACGGACGCACTGTGCAACCGGGGCGGTTGATCCGCTCGGACAATCTGCAGGGCCTGTCCGAGCGCGACGTCGAGCTGCTCGTCGAGGACATCGGCGTGCGCTCGGTGGCCGACCTGCGCACGGGTGTCGAGGTCGAGCATGAGGGCCCGGGCCCGCTGACCGAGGTCGACGACGTCGACATCGTGCATCTGTCGTTGCTGCCCGAGGCCGGTGACACGACCGATCTCGCGGCCGACGGCAGCGTCATCCTGCCCTGGGAGAAGCGCACGGAAGAGACCGGGGGGCGGCAGGGTACGTCGGCGATCTACCTGCGCTACCTGGACGATCGTGCTGACTCCGTCATCGCCGCATTGCGGCTGATCGCGGGCTCGCCGGGCGCGACTATCGTGCACTGCGCGGCAGGCAAGGACCGCACCGGGACCGTCACTGCGCTCGCGCTCGCCGAGGTCGGCGTGACCCGCGAGGCGATCGTCGCCGACTATGCGCTGTCGGCGGAGCGCATCGAGGCGATCTTCGATCGGCTCCGGGCGACGCGCACCTACGCCGCCGATCTCGGCGACACCGACGCACGCCAGCACGCCCCGCGAGCGGCCACGATGGAACGTCTGCTCGACGCGATCGACGAAGAGTTCGGCGGGCCGTCCGCCTGGCTGCGCGCGCACGGCTGGACCGACGCCGACGCAGCGGCCCTGCGCCGCAAACTCCTCGACTGACAAAGTCGAGGTCGGTCGAGCTGCCGACCACCCGTGAGAGTTGCAGTTCCGCCTGACCATTTCGCGGACCGAAATTTGGTCACACGGACCTGCAACACAGGCATCGGCCCGGCAGAGCAGCGCCGGCGAACCCGGTCAGCCGCGCCAGTCGGGGACGGACGCGCCGGGTGCCCAGGTCGCGTGGGTGCCGCTGCTCACGCGCTCGGGCAGCCGGACGCGCACGATCGGCCCGTCCGAGAGCCGTTGCGCATCGAAGACCAGGCACTCGGACAGGTCGCGATTCACGTCGGACGTGATCGTGATCAGGTAGCCGTCGTCCTCACCGGCCGAGCCGACGCGCGGGGCCATTGCGGTCTCGCTGGCGAACACACCGTCCGCGAGGTCGTAGCGCTCTTCGTGGCCGGTGACGACGTCGTGCTTGACGATGCCGCTGAACAGGAACCAGCCGGGCACGGTGGACGCGGCGTAGCTGTAGCGGTACGCACCGCCGGCATGCTGCTGGTTGATCATGCCGAACTCGCTGATCGTGTCGGTGAGCCGCTCCTCCTTGACCAGGCCTGTCGTCAGGTTCAGCCGCCACCGGTGCAGGTGCGTCTGCAGCTGTTCACTGTCGATGAACCGGAACATCCGCTGATACAGCGTGCCGCCCGACGACCGCGGCTCCGGGTTGTCCTGGAAGAACCCGTCGAGCACGATCTCGTCGCCGTCCTCGTAGGCGTTGACCCAATGCAGGACGTAGGTCGGGTCGGCCTCGAACCAGCGGACGTCGGAGGTGTTGCCGCGTCGCGGGATGACCGCGAACCGCGACGGCAACTCGGGATGGAAACGTGCCGCGTACTTGCCGGCCGCGAGTCCGCGCGGATCCCAGAACAATGGGAGGTCGTTGAGAATCGCGTAGTTCTCGGTGAACGCCATGTCGTGCGGCAGGCGCGGGCCCGGCAGTGGCACATCGATGTAGTGCACCAGCTCGTCCGACCCGTCGACCACGCCGTAGTGCAGGTACGGCGCCTCGGTCGAGTAGTTGAAGAACATCAGCTCGCCGGTGCGGTCGTCGAGCTTCGGATGCGCGGAAACGCCTACGCCAGCAGGAAATGCTCCGTGCCAGGTCGCCTTGCCGAGGGTCTCGAGCGTCGTCGGGCTGAGCCGGTAGAGGTCGCCGCACTGATAGAAGCTCGTCAGCGCAACACCGTTGTGCATGACCACATCGGTGCTCGACGCGTCCTTCATCCGGGTGCGCGCACCCCACCCATGTTCGGACGGAGACGTCGCCGGGTCTTCGGCCAATCCGGCCCACAACGGCTTTCCCGCACGTTGCTCGGCCACAAACCCGTCGGTGCGTACGAATCTGTTGCGGTAGAACGCTTTCCCGTCGCGAAAGCCCACGGCGTGCACCATCGCGTCGCCGTCGAACGGGTGATAGATCTGCAGCGCCGGATGGACCGGGTTCTCGGTATTGCGCAGATACACGCCGTCGAGATCATCAGGAATCCTGCCGATCACCTCGGGGTCATCGAGATCGTAGGTCGCGCTGCGCTCAACAGTCTGAGGGCGCCACGGCCCGGTGCGGTAGGGGTGGTCGTCATCAGCGGGCAAGGTCGACAGCGCCCGTCCGAGAACTTCGACGTCCATGCGTCCTTGGTACGCGTATCGCCGGAGGCGGTCAATCGGCATCATGGACTCATGACCAACTTCGCGGCGCTGGCGATCACCGGCTCGCCGGTCTGGGTCGGCGACGGGACGACGACCGACGCGCTGGCGATTCGTGACAGACGCGTCGTCGCGCTCGGTGATGAGCATGTGCGATCGCTGATCGGCCCGCGCACCGAAGTGCTCGACGGGGTGGGTGGGTTGGTCGTGCCCGGCATGCAGGACTCTCACATCCACGCGCCGCCGGCCGCGCGCGAGTTGTTGACAATCGACCTGCACGAGCTGGCTGAGGGCCGACCCGCCTACCTCGCCAAGATCGCCGACTACTGCGTTGCCGATCCCGACGCCGAGTGGATCACCGGCGGCGGCTGGGCGCTCGACCACTTTCCCGAGACCGGGCCTCACCGCGACGACCTCGACGCCGTCACGGGCGGACGTCCGGCGTTCTTGTTCAACCGCGACGTGCACGGGGCGTGGGTCAACAGCGCGGCGCTGCGTATCGCCGGCATCGACGCGAGCACGCCGGATCCGCCTGACGGCTACTTCGAGCGCGACGCGGACGGGACGCCGACCGGCATGCTGCACGAGGGCGCGGCGTACACGTTCAACGAGCGCTGGGTGCCCGAGCCGTCGCGTGCCGACTGGGAACACGCGATCCTGCACGCGCAGCAACATCTGTACGCCCTCGGCATCACCGGCTGGCAGGACGCGTGGGTCACGCCGCAGACCTTCGAGGCCTATCGCTCGCTCGGCGACGACGGCCGGCTGACCGCGCAGGTCGTCGGTGCGCTGTGGTGGGACCGCCATCGCGGGCTCGACCAGATCCCCGAGTTCCAGGAGCGCCGCGAGCGGGCGGCGCGGCACGTTCCGCCCCACGACCGTGAAGATCATGGTCGACGGGATCATCGAGAACCAGACCGCGTCGATGCTCCAGCCGTACTGCGCGGGCTGCGGCAGCCACGTCCCGGACGAGAACTACGGGCTCGATTACGTCGACCGCGACCTGCTCATCGCCGCGTTGACGGAGCTCGACGCGCTCGGGTTTCCAGGTGCACATGCACGCGATCGGCGATCGGGCGATCCGCAACGCGCTGGACGCGGTCGAGGCGGCGCAGCGCGCCAACGGCACCCACGATCGCCGCCACCACATCGCCCACCTGCAGGTGATCCAGCCCGGCCGACCTGGCCCGCTTCGGCGCGCTCGGCGTCATCGCGAACTGCCAGACGTACTGGGCGCAGACCGAACCCCAGATGGACGAGCTGACGATGCCCTACATCGGCAGCGAACGCGGCGCGCTGCAGTACCCGTTCGAAGGGCTGCGGCGATGCGGGCGCGCGACTGGCGATGGGTAGCGACTGGCCGGTCACCACGGCTGATCCGCTCGACCAACTCGAGGTCGCCGTGCGCCGCATCGATCCTGAGCATCGCGACAACGCGCCGTTCCTTGCCGGACGAGCGACTGTCCCTCGACGACGCGCTGACAGCCTTCACGTCCGGGTCGGCGTACCTGAACCACGACGACGACGGCGGGACGCTGGCGATCGGCAAGCGGGCCGATCTCGCACGTCGTCGATCAGGACGTGTTCACTCTCGACGGCAAGGTCGCCGACGCGTCGGTGGTGGCGACGGTGGCGTCCGGCGAGATCGTGTACCGGTCAGGCTGACAGCACGGCGAAACTGAGCTGTCCCTGCGGCAGCGGCGGCACCGGCATCGGCGCACCGTCGGGACGCATCCCCTGCAGCAGGATCGGCAGGTAGCGACGCCACAGGTGCGGGCTCCGCGCGCCGCTCGCGTCGGCGATGGTGCACAGCATGATCACGATGGCACTGAGGTCGGTGACCTCGGCGTCCGCGCGCACGGCGCCGGCCTCCGCGCCCGGGCGAACGGTTCGGTGAACGCCGCGATCATCGCGCGGTGATGGTCGGGGGAGTCCTGGCGCTGGCCGAGCATGATCTCGCGGATCGCCCGGTTGTCGGTCTGTGCCTCGAGCAGGTGCTCGATCAGCCCGACGAGTGCGTCCCACGGGTCGGGTTCGAGCAGCGTCTGCCGCGCCCGCGCGACGAACTCGCGTACGACGTCGTCGAAGACGGCATCGGCAAGGACGTATTTGTTCGGAAAATGCCGGTAGGCCGTGCCGACGCCCAGGCGGGCGTGCTCGGCGATGTCGTCCATGCTCGCCTCGAACCCGCGCTGGGCGAAAACTTCCCGCGCAGCCTGGATCAACGCGGCGCGATTGCGGACTGCGTCCTTGCGCTGCGGTCGTGGGAGGGAGTGGTACGACGACACCGGCTTGTCCTTCGTAGACCATTGTTAAGTTGTTGTTAGTGTGACACGCGATAAGGTTGGCGTCGCCAGCGCTGGGCCAGAAATGGCGCAGATCTTCCGGCGTCCGTCGAGCGCACGAGCGGCGAAACCGATGTCGTCCCGGACTGTTAGCCCGTTGGCCACCGTTTGTTAGCTCGGGTTGTCCTTAGCCGCCCTAACGTTCCAGTCTGTGAACACACTTCGGAAGCGCCGTCCCGGCGTGAAAACACTCGCAGGCATGGTCGGTCTCGCCGCGGTCGCTGCGCTGGCGTGCTCGCTGCCGGCCGTGGCCTCGTCGGCGCCGGCATCGCACACACGTCCGACTCGCACAGCTTCACGCTGACGGCGAGCGGCACCCCGGTCGGGGCGGTCAAGCACGTGTGGCTGATCATCCTCGAGAACAAGTCCTACGACGCGACCTTCACCGGCCTGAACCAGAACAGCTACCTGTGGAAGACGCTGCCCTCGCAGGGCGCGCTGCTGAAGAACTACTACGGCACCGGCCACTTCTCCCTCGACAACTACACCTCCATGGTCAGCGGTCAGGGCCCGGCGCCGGCCGACCAGAACGACTGCCCGGTGTACGCCGACGCGCAGGGCTCGGTCGTCACCAACAAGTCCACGAAGGACGGCCCGACAACTGATCGCGGTCAGTTCGCCGAGACGGGCGCTCCGTACGCGAACCCTGTCGCGGGCGGCCCGGCCGAGGGCGCGCACGGCGGCACCGGCTGCGTCTACCCGGCCAGCGTCCCCACGCTGTTCAACCAGTTCGACGCCGCGCACGTGAGGTGGAAGGGCTACGCGCAGGACCTCGGCAACCCCGACGCCTCCGGCCCGGCGCACGACGTGAACAAGTGCGGCGGCCCCGGCGACCCGTCCGGTGTCGGCGTGACGAACCCGGGCTCGGCCAACGCGACCGACCAGTACGTCCCGAAGCACTTCCCGTTCCCGTGGTTCGAGTCGCTGCTGAGCAACTCGTCGGACTGCACGTCCGCCGAGATCGCGAACCTCGACAGCTCGACGAACGGTCTGGTGCACGACCTGCAGAGCGAGTCGACGACTCCGGCGTTCAGCTGGATCACCCCGGACAACTGCTCGGACGCCCACGACGCGATCTGCGCGGGCAACAACCTGTCCGGCGCGTTCGACTCGTCCGGCAACCCGGTGTACATGCCCTCGGGCGGCCCGGCCTACCAGCCGGAAGCGAGCACGCCGAAGAACTACACCGGCGGCCTGTACGCGTCGGATCTGTTCCTGAAGTACTACATCCCGCTGATCGAGCAGTCGGCCGCGTTCAAGGACGGCGGCCTGATCGACATCACCTTCGACGAGGCCAACCCGCCGTTCGCGAACTCGAGCTTCAACAACGCGAACAACCCGGGCAGCACCGCCGGTGTCAGCACGCCGGCGACGGCGCGCGGCTACGCGAAGTCGGACACCGCGGGGGAGAGCTTCAACGCCAAGCACGGCCCGGTCAACATGGCGATCGAGCCGACCGGCCCGAACACGCCGCTGCTGCGCGACTCGCACGGCAACCAGGTCTACCCCGGCCCGGGCGACAGCGCGTTCATCGACCGTCCGGCCGGCCTCAGCGGTGACTCGGTCAACGACCCGAAGTACATCCGCGGCGGCGGCAACCTGACTCCGGGTGCGCGCACCGACAGCACGGGCGTCAGCGGGGGCACCGGCAGCAACCTCGTCACCGACCCGAGCATCACCGCTCCCGACGCCGGTCGTCCGATCTCCGGCACCGGGATTCCGGCGAACGCCTGTGTCGGACCGGTGACCGACAACGGCCCGCGCTTCGACACGGCGCCGACGGGTTCGTCCACGGCGACCAACCCGGCGAACAAGGCCTACTTCGGCTCGTTCCAGGTCGTCGACTGCACCACCAACGCCGCCGCAGGCGCTGACCGATGCCGTCACGAGCGTGACGCTCGCCGCGGAGACCACCGACACCGACCCGCTGTACTCGTCGACGATCGAGACCCCGGGTGGCGGTGACACGGGCAGCGTCCTGATCAGCCCGCTGATCAAGCCCGGCACGGTGTCGAAGGTCTACTACAACCACTACAGCTGGCTGGCCACGATGGAAGACCTGTTCAAGGTCTCCAAGCGGCAACAAGAAGTCCACCATCCCCGGCGGCGCCGGGTCGGTCTAGCGGCGGTCTGGACGGCAAGGGGCACCTGGGATTCGCGGCGCAGCCCGACCTGCGTACGTTCGGGTTGGACGTGTTCACCAAGCTTCCCAAGCACCACGGGAACCGCGGCCGCTAGCGCAGGCGCAACAGCACATCAGCAGTCGTGCACGTGGGTCGGACCATCAGGTCCGGCCCACGTGCATGCACAAGGAGCTTCCCGCGTGATTGCCGACTCCCGTACGTGCCGGCGCGTGCTCGCACTCGTGGCCCTCGCCGTGGGCCTGACCGCATGCAGCGCATCGTCCAGCGGTTCGAGCCCGTCGTCCCAGCCGCCGCTGGGCTTTCGAAGTGCACCCGGCTACCTGCCCAAGCAGACCCAGCCGGTCGATCGGGTCGTCACCGCCTCGACCGGCCACTCACAGCTCGCGGTCCAGGGCATCTCGGTGGCAGTCGACCTGCCGTCCGGACACGCGCTCGCGACCGTCACCGGACCGAAGGTTCCGCCGTTCGTAGCGCCGCCGCCGCCCGCGGTGACCGCTACGTTCGCTGTCACGTTCACGCATGTGACCGGGACGATTCCCATCCGGCTCGCTGATTTCACGATCACCGATCAGCTCGGACGCACCTTTCACCCGACGCTGGTCACCCATGAACAAGCCCCGCCGGCCAGCCTCATCGCCGGACGCAGCGTCACCTTCCACGTCACCGCCGTCATGCCCACGGGTGAGGGACGGATCTACTGGGCGCCGAGCGGATCGACCCCGCTCGTCGGGTGGGACTTCATCGTCGAGAACGACTGAGCCGACCGCGCGATCACGCCGCGTGGAAGTATGTGGACCGCAGCTGGAGGGCTCGCATAGAGGCCTAGTGCGGCGGTCTTGAAAACCGCTATGGCTGGTGACAGTCATCGTGGGTTCGAATCCCACGCCCTCCGCAGACGCGGTGATTCATCTGCGTGCTCCGACCTCCGTCTAGCGACAAGGATTGCCATGCCACTGCCCGTCGTTGCCGTCATCACTGCAAAGCCGGGATCGGAGGATCTCGTCCGGGAAGCGTTGTCGGAACTGGTCGCTCCGACGCGGGATGAGCCAGGGTGTCTCTCGTACTCGCTGTACCAGTCGAGCGCGGATCCGGCGGTCTTCGTGACGGTCGAGTCGTGGCGAGAGCCGGGTGACCTCGACGCACACATGAAGACCGACCACATCGCGGCGACCTTCGCCAAGGCCGGGGAGGCACTGGCCGGCGCCCCGGCGATCCACCCGCTCGTCCCGCTCGACGAGTAAGGTATCTTGACGTCAAGATAACTGAGCGGACGGAGCTGGCAAGCACTATGGCGAAGATCATCTACACCCGCACCGACGAGGCGCCGCTGCTGGCCACGTATTCGTTCCTGCCGATCATCGAGGCGTTCGCGCGCACCGCGGGCGTCGACGTCGAGAGCCGCGACATCTCGCTGGCCGGGCGCATCATCGCCCAGTTCTCCGATCGCCTCAGTGACGACCAGCGCGAGGCCGATGCCCTCGCTGAACTGGGCGAGCTCGCCAAGACGCCCGAGGCGAACATCATCAAGCTGCCGAACATCTCCGCGTCGATCCCGCAGCTCAAGGCAGCGATCGCCGAACTGCGCGAGCAGGGTTACGACCTTCCCGACTACCCCGACTCGCCCAGCACGGACGACGACCACGACGTGCGCGCCCGCTACGACAAGGTCAAGGGCAGCGCCGTCAACCCGGTGCTCCGCGAGGGCAACTCCGACCGGCGCGCGCCGGCCTCGGTGAAGAACTACGCGCGCAAGCATCCACACCGTATGGGCGCGTGGAGCTCCGACTCGAAGACGAACGTCGCGCACATGGACGCCGACGACTTCCGCAGCAACGAGAAGTCGGTCGTGATCGAGGCGCGACGACGCGCTCACCATCACCCTGCACGGCGACGACGGCTCGTCGACCGTGTTGCGCGAGCAGGTGCCGGTGCTCGCCGGCGAGGTCGTCGACGCCACCGTCATGAACGTGTCGGCGCTGCGTGAGTTCCTCACCGCGCAGATCTCGCGCGCGCAGGCCGAGGACGTGCTGTTCTCGGTGCACCTGAAGGCGACGATGATGAAGGTGTCCGACCCGATCATCTTCGGCCACACGGTGCGCGCGTTCTTCCCGAACACCTTCGCCGAGTACGGCGAGGCGCTCGCCACGGCGGGCCTGTCGCCCAACGACGGGCTGGGCGGCATCCTCAAGGGCATCGAATCGCTGCCCGAGGCCGACGCGATCAAGGCGTCCTTCGACGCGGAACTCGCGAGCGGGCCTGCACTTGCGATGGTCGACTCCGACCGCGGCATCACGAACCTCCACGTACCGAGCGATGTCATCGTCGATGCGTCGATGCCGGCAATGATCCGTACGTCCGGGCACATGTGGGGTCCGGACGGCGACGAGCACGACACGCTCGCCGTGATCCCCGACAGCAGCTACGCCGGCATCTACCAGGTCGTCATCGACGACTGCCGCGCCAACGGCGCCTACGACCCGGCGACGATGGGATCGGTTCCGAACGTCGGGCTGATGGCGCAGGCCGCCGAGGAGTACGGCAGCCACGACAAGACTTTCGAGATCGCGCAGACCGGCACCGTCCGGGTCACCGACGGCTCGGGGACGGTTCTGCTCGAGCACGCGGTCAGCCAGGGCGACATCTGGCGCATGTGCCAGACCAAGGACGTCGCGATCCGCGACTGGGTCAAGCTCGCCGTGACGCGCGCCCGCGCGACCGGCGACCCGGCGATCTTCTGGCTCGACGCCGACCGCGCCCACGACGCCAACCTCATCGACAAGGTCGAGCAGTACCTCCCCGAGCACGACACCGATGGGCTCGACATCACGCTGGCGCCACCTGTCGCGGCGATCGCGACCTCGCTCGAGCGCATCCGCAAGGGTGAGAACACGATCAGCGTGACCGGCAACGTGCTGCGCGACTACCTCACCGACCTGTTCCCGATCCTCGAGCTCGGGACGAGCGCGAAGATGCTGTCGGTCGTCCCGCTGATCAACGGCGGCGGGCTGTTCGAGACGGGCGCCGGCGGCTCGGCACCGAAGCACGTCCAGCAGCTGGTCAAGGAGAACTACCTGCGCTGGGACAGCCTCGGCGAGTTCCTGGCCCTCGCGGTCAGCTTCGAGCACCTTGCACAGTCGACCGACAACGCGCGGGCGCAGATCCTCGCCGACACCCTCGACCGCGCCACCGGCAGGTTCCTGGACGAGAACCGCTCGCCGGGTCGCAAGCTCGGCACGATCGACAACCGCGGCAGCCACTTCTACCTCGCGATGTACTGGGCGCAGGAGCTGGCCGACCAGAGCGACGACGCCGACCTGGCCGACGCGTTCGGCTCGCTCGCCAAGGCGCTCACCGACGGCGAGGAGACGATCACCGCGAGCTGCTCGCCGTGCAGGGTGAGCCCGTCGACATCGGCGGCTACTACCGGCCCGACGACGAGAAGGCTCGCCGCCGTGATGCGTCCGTCGACAGACATTCAACGAGGCGATCGCCGCGCTGTAGCCGACGGCTGCCCAACCAGCGCTTTGGCAGGGTGGACGCATGCGCGCAATCGTGTACACCGCCACCGGTGACCCGGACGTCCTGACCCTCGTCGACAAGCCGGCTCGCGAGCCCGGACCGGGCGAGGTTCGCGTCCGCATGCATCGCGCCGGCGTGAACCCGACCGACTGGAAATCGCGACGCGGCAGCGAAGCGGGGACGCCGGTCGACCCACCGCAGACGCCCGGGCAGGACGGTGCAGGAGTCGTGGATGCCGTGGGTACCGGTGTCGAGGCGGGCTTGCTGGGATTGCGCGTATGGGTGTGGGAAGCGGCCTACCAACGTCCCGACGGCACTGCCCAGGAGTCAGCGATCGTGCCCGCCGGACAGGTCGTCACCTTGCCCGACAGTGCGTCGTTCGATCTCGGCGCCGCGCTCGGCGTCCCGTTCGTGACGGCGCATCGCTGTCTCACGGTCGCCGAGCACGGGCCACAGCGGCTGGGGCCCGGCGCACTCGCCGGCCGGGTCGTGCTGGTCGTCGGGGGAGCCGGTGCGGTCGGCAACGCCGCGATCCAGCTCGCCCGCTGGTCGGACGCCACCGTCATCACCACCGTCAGCAACGCCGAGAAGGCTCAGCTGGCCGCCCGCGCCGGGGCCGATCACGTGATCAACTACCACGACGAGGACGTGATCACGCGGGTCCGGGCGATCGCCCCGAAGGGCGTGGACGCGATCGTCGAGGTGTCGCCGACGATGAACGCCGACATCGACAGCTCGGTCATCGCGACACACGGGTCGATCGCGATCTACGCCAACAACGGGGGCGCCGAATTCACGATCCCGATCCGTCCCAACATGACCACGAACGCCCGTTGGCAGTTCGTGCTCCTCTACACCGCGCCGCATGAAGCGAAGGTGCGGGCGATAGAGGATGTTTCGGCCGCAGTGCTCGACGGGGCAGTTGGTGATCGGAGACGAGCGCGGCCTGCCGTTGACGCACTTTCGGCTCGAAGCCGCGAATGAGGCGCACGCAGCGGTCGAGAGTGGCGCCGTCGGCAAGGTATTGATCGACGTCGTGCCCTGACCCGGCGCCCACGCCGAAACTGTCGGAGCTCACACCGACGGCATTGCGCACACGGTTGGCGGCGCATCGGCGCCTGCTGCTGCGACTGCGAGATCTTCATGAACGGGTACACGCTGCACGCCGGGCTCGCGCAGCTGCCGCACGTGCACCGCGTCCGGCGCGGGAACGGTGCGGCCGTCGTTGAGGAACTGGATGCAGATGACCCGCAACCACTAGCTCTGGGTTCGCCGTGGGGCCAGGATGGTGGCCGACATGAATGCCACGGAGACCTAGATGGGGACGCGGGAAGCCACGACGACTGATCCTTGGGTCGTGCGGCTGTCCACGCAGGGTCGCGACCGCGAGGCCGCGCTGGCCGACCTGCACGCCCTGCTGTTGCGCTTCGCCCGCAGCGAGGTGAACCGTCGCGCCGCACGCTTCCACGTCACCGGTCCCGAGGTCGACGACGTCGCCCACCAGGCGACCGCCGACGCACTCGTCGCGATCGTCGGAAAGCTCGGCGACTTCCGCGGCGAGAGCCGGTTCACGACCTGGGCGTACAAGTTCGTGTTGCTCGAGGTCGCCAACAAGTTGGGCCGCCACTTCTGGCGCAACGCACCTGCTTCGGACGACGACACCGACATCTGGGAGCGGCTGCCCGACCGGTTCGGTCTCGACCCGGCACACGAGGCCGAGTGGCGTGGCATGGTGGCCGCTGTGCGGCGGGCCATTGCCGAGCAACTCACCGACCACCAGCGCAACCTGTTCGTGTCGATCGTGCTCAAGGGCGTCCCGCTCGATGCATTGGCAATCGAAATCGGGTCGACCCGCAATGCGATCTACAAGTCACTTTTCGACGCGCGACGTAAGTTGCGCTCGTGCCTGGTCGCTGACGGATATCTGGACCGCAACGAACACGGACGTCACACATGAGCAGACCCATCGACCTCGACCGGTTCTTCAAGACCGATCCGCGCGACCTCGGCTGCGACCACGCCATCGAACTGCTGGACGTGTACGCCGAGTTGGCCGCCGCCGATCCCGCGACGGCCGAACAACGATTTCCCGAGGTCGCTGTGCACCTGCGTGCCTGTGGACCGTGCGCCGAGGATCTGCACGCCCTGCTCGACGTGATCCGGACCGACGCGCAACAACCTGAGTGAGCGCGAAGATTGCAGACCTCATAGGTAAGACACGACAGCTCGGCTGACACCAACGCTCGTCAACCAACGAGCGCGCACCGTTCACACCCCCGATACGCGGGGCAGCGTTCATCCACTCGTTCATGGAGATTCGCATGCCCACGTTCGCCAACGTGCGTCGCAAACTGCCCGTAGCTGTATCGGCAATGACGCTTGCCGCTCTGGCAAGCGTTGTCGCCACACCGCGTGCCGCGCACGCTGACACGCCGCCGACACCACCCGCTGCGCTGGCCACCGGCGACAACACCTACGGCCAGCTCGGCGCCGGATCGTCGGCGACGAGCACCCAGACGCCGATCGCCGTCAGCATCCCGGCCGGCACGGATGTCGTACAGGTCGCTGCCGGGCAGTACGACAGCTACGCACTCACCCGCGCCGGTGGCGTGCTGGCCTGGGGCCGTGGATCATCCGGGGCGCTGGGGGACGGTAATACGAACGACTCCGCCGTACCGGTGCCGGTGCAACTGCCGGCCGGAGTCGTCGCCACCAAAATCGCCGCGGGCACCGGCTTCGCGCTCGCGCTGACGAGCGACGGCAAGATCTACGCCTGGGGCGACGACACGACCGGCGAACTCGGCAACGGTACGCAGTCGAACACCGGCTCGCCGACGCCGGTGCAGGTGTCGCTCCCCGACAGCGCGACGGTCACCGACATCAGCGCAGGCGAAGGCTTTGCTGTCGCGCTGACGAACCTCGGCGCCGTGTTCGCCTGGGGCGACAACGGCACCGGACAGCTCGGCGACGGCACGACGACGATGCGGACGACGCCCGTCGGCGTGGACGTCCCAGGGGGGAGCGCCGTCACGTCGGTCGGCGCCGGCGCCGACGACGGATATGCGGTCACGGGTGCGGGCGGGGTACTAGCGTGGGGCGCCGGCTCGGCCGGCCAGCTTGGCAACGGCGGCCAGACGAGCAGCGCCGCGCCGGCGTACGTCACGTTGCCGTCGGGGATCTCGGTGCGGTCCGTCACTGGCGGTGGCGGGTACGCGCTCGCGGTCACGACCAGCGGGGGACTGCTCGCCTGGGGCGGCGGGGGCAACGGCGACCTCGGGACCGGGAACACCGCCAACCAGCTCACCGCCGTGACGGTGCCGTTCCCGACGGGCGTCGTGATCTCGTCCGCGACGGCGGGCAGCGGCTTCTCCGCCGCAGTGACCTCGTCCGGCGCTGACTACGCGTGGGGTCTGAACGATTTCGGCCAGCTCGGCGACGCCACCACGACCACCCGCCTCTCACCAGTCGCGGTCGCCGTCCCGAACGGCGCGTACGTCAAGAGCGCGTCCGCCGGCGGACAACACCAGCTGCTGCTCACCCCACCGCCGCCCGCGATCACGCATGTGTCGCCGGCGGTCGCACCGACCAGCGGCGGCACCTCGGTCACCCTGGCGGGGACGAACCTCGCAGGAGCGACCGCGGTTCGGTTCGGGACCACGGTCGGCACGATCAACTCGACGTCGCCGACGAGCATCACGGTCACGGCTCCCGCCGGGACGGCCGGAACCGTCGACCTGCGGGTCATCACGCCCAGTGGGACATCGACGGTCACCCCCGCCGATCGCTTCAGCTGGGTCGGACGGTCCGTATCGATCGTGGGCTGGGGCTCGGACCAGTTCGACCAGCTCGGCGACGGCAGCTCGACACTGAGCGTCCCTGCCGTCGAGCGGGCGAAGGCGGTCGGTAACACCGTGGTCGCGTCGAGCGTGACCCTCGGCCAACTCGCCGGGTACGGCATCTCGTCATCGGGCGCGGTGTACGCGTGGGGCGACAACAGCTACGGCGAACTCGGGAACGGTTCGACGACGAGCAGCGCGACTCCGGTGAAGGTCTCCCTTCCGTCCGGGGTCGTCGCCACCGCGCTCACGGCCGGTGATACCTCCGCCTACGCACTGACCTCGACCGGTCAGGTGTATGCGTGGGGCGACAACACAGAAGGCCAACTGGGCGACAACAGCCTGACGGCCAGCGACGTGCCGGTGCGCGTCCAGCTCCCCTCGGGCATCAAGATCGTGCAGCTCTCAGCCGGTTACGCCCAGGCGTTCGCTCGCACCTCGACCGGCAAGCTCTACGGCTGGGGCTACAACTCCGATGGCGAGCTGGGTGACGGCGGCACCACATGGGCGATGGTGCCGACAGCCGTGCACCTGCCGTCCGGTGTCGCGATCACGCAGGTCGCCGCCGGTTACTACCACGCGCTCGCGCTGACCTCGGCGGGACGAGTGCTCGGCTGGGGCGACAACTACGCCGGCGGCGTCAGGCGACGGCACCACGATCACGCGTCTCAGTCCGGTGTACGCCACGCTGCCGTCCGGAGTCGTCCCCACCCAGATCGCGGCCGGTTATCTGTTCAGCAGCGCACGCACCTCGACCGGCGCCGTGTACGGCTGGGGTTACAACGTCTACGGCCAACTCGGCGTGGGCACCTCGAGCACTGTCGAGGCAACTCCACTGAAGGCGCATCTGCCAAGCGGGGTCTCGATCTCGCGCATCGTCGATCTGTACTACGGCGTCGATGCGCTCGCGACGACCGGCAAGGTCTGGGCGTGGGGCTACAACGGTTACGGCGACGTCGGTAACGAAGGCGTCGGGGCCAACGTCCTGTTGCCGACCTCGGTCTCGCTCGCGACGGGTCTCAAGGTCGACAACATCGCGGGTTACGGCGACACCTCGCTCGCCGGTGTCGTATCGATCGCGCCGGCGCTGTCGACGCTCTCTCCGACGTCGGGCTCACACACCGGCGACACCAACGTCACGATCACCGGCTCGGACCTCAGCGGCGCCACTGCGGTCGAGTTCGGGACGACGACCACCAAGTTCACCGTCGTGTCGAGCACGAGCATCACTGCGACGAGCCCGGCACACGCCACCGGCGCAGTTGCTGTACGCGTGACCACACCGAACGGCACCTCTGCCGCCTCGGCCACGACCACCTTCACCTACAAATGATCACCGCGGAGGCAGATATGACCACCATCGACCGGACGACCCGCTACGCATTGGACGCGGCCTGGCACGCCGAACGCGACCGGCTCAACAGCCTGACCGAGCTGTACGACCCGACCACGATCGAGATCTGCACGAGCGTCGGCCTCGCAGCCGGTTGGCGCTGCGCCGACGTCGGGGCGGGCACGGGCAGCGTCGCCGAGCGTCTCGCGGAGCTCGTCGGCCCGGATGGATCGGTACTTGCGACCGATACCGACACGCGCTTCCTGGACCCGATCGCGAGCGAGCGTCTGACGGTGTTGCGCCAAGACGTCGTCGCCGAGCCGCTGGCCACCGGCGCGTTCGATCTCGTCCATGCTCGGTTGTTGCTCGAGCACCTGCCCGAACGCGACGCGGTACTGGCCGGGTTCGTCGACGCGCTCGCGCCGGGTGGTTGGGTCGTAGTGGAAGACCTCGACTGGGCAACGGCCAACGTCACCGATCCGCCGTCACCCGTCCACGCCCGGGTTGCCGACGCGTGCATGACGCTGTTCGCCGGTCACGCGTACGACCCGTACTTCGCACGCCGGCTGCCACGCGCATTCGAAGCCCACGGCTTGACCGACATCCACACCCGCGCGGTGTCCGCGCAGGTCAAGGCCGACGCTGCGCGCGGCGTCCCGCAATGGGAACTGCTGGTCGACCAGCTCAGTCCTGGACTGCTCGCTCTGGATCTGGTGACACAGGCGGATCTCGACGCCTTCCATGCGCTGTGGCACGACGGCGACGCGGTGGCGTTCGCGCCGCTGATGATCAGCACCTGGGGTCGCCGCCCGGACTGAATCGCCGCGACGGCGGGTGCGTCACCGCAGGCAGCAGCCAACCGGGTGAACCGAACATGATCGGAACACGGTGTAGCTGTTACAGTCGCCGCGTTTGTCCGCCAACAACGTGAGGGAGCGTCGTGGAGGCGAGCAGTCAGTCGGCTGACGATGCGTTGGACGCGATCCGCGTCCTCGATCTCGCGACCTCGCGCCACCGAGCTGCGCTCGCGTCGGGCTGGGGCATAACGGTCAGCGACTCGCTCGTGCTGAGCAACCTCGCGACCGCGGGCGGGCAACTGACACCTCGCGACCTCGGCCGCCGGCTGGTGATCAGTTCCGGGACGCTGACGACGATGCTCGACCGGCTGGCGGCGGGCGGTTACGTCGTGCGGGCCGCGCATCCGCGCGACCGCCGCAGCCTGCTGGTGCGACTCACCGACAAGGGCCGCGAGATTCTCGCCGAAGCCACCGACGAACTGACCAGTGCCTTGGACGAGGCGGTCCCCGAGACCGAACGCATCCAGCTCACCACGACGTTGCACGCGCTCGCCGCCGCGATCGACAAGCTCACAGTCGCCGTCCGCAACAAATCCTGACTGCGGTCAGAGCAGGCCGCGCACGAATGCGGCCTGACCGACGTGCTGCAGGTCGTCGTTGACCACACTGATCAGCCGTACACCCAGCGTGACCGGCGGATCCCAACCCTCATCGACGACACGATCGAGGTCGGCGCCGCTCAGCGTGGCGAGGTAGTCGAGCGTCTGCGCGTGCACAGCGTCGTAGTAGTCGAGCAAAAGTTGCGCCGACACGCGCACGGCCGCGACATCGTCCGAGCCGTGCCCGTAGCCGTGTTCGCGTTCGTCGAACGGCAGACCGAACCGCTCGACCCAGCCGTCGGCGATCCACACCTGCTCGCGCTCGGCCACGCCTGCGACGTGGTCGTCCTGAACCCGGCTCAGATGCCAGACGAGCCACCCGATCGAGTTGGACCGCCCGTCGATGCGGTGCGCGAGTTGTTCGTCGGTCAGTCCGTCCACTGTGTTGTGCACGGATCGCTTGATCCGATCGAACGCGTCGGCAAGCACCTCGGCCTCGTTCATCGCCCGTCCTCTCGTTGGCGCAACCCATGGAACGCAACCGCGCACACCGCATCGGCAAGACCCGAATGCGCCGGTCGGTACCACTCGATCAACGAGTTCACCATGCCGAACAGCAGACGGGCGGTGATCGCCGGGTCGACGTCGGGACGGATGTCGCCGTCGGCTTCGGCCTGGCGCACCAGACCGGCGACATAGCGGTCGAACTGGCGTCGGCGCTGCAACGCGGCACGCTCGACCTCGGTGTTGCCGCGGGCGCGAAGCAGCAGCGTCACATACGGCAATCGATCCTGCAGCACCTCGACGCTGGTGCGGACGAGGTGCTCGAGCTTGTCGATCGCCGGCGCATCGAGACGGCGGGTGCGTTCGAGGGCATCGAACAAACCGTCGAGGGCACGCTCCATGGCCATCCGGAGCAGGGCGTCCTTACTCGTCACGTGGTGATAGATCGCCGACTTGCTGATGCCGAGGCGCTGCGAGAGGTCCTCCATGGACGTGCCGTCGTAGCCGCGCTCGTTGAAGACCGTGACCGCGACCGTCAGCAGCGACTCGAGGTCGTAGCCGGGACGGCCGCGCCGCGTGGCGGTCACTTGTTGATCCGGTGCGACCGGCCGCGGAACTCGGCGACGACCTCGTCACCGCGGCGGACGGTGACGTCGTAGATGCCGTTGCGGCCGAAGGACGTGCGCAGTTGCGCGGTGGCCGTGAGCTCGTCGCCGAGTGCGGGCCGAGGTGATGAAGGTGATGTCGGCGCCGGCGGCCACCGTCGGCGCGGCGACGCTGTTGCAAGCGGCGGCGAACGCCGTGTCGGCGAGCGCGAAGACGAGCCCGCCGTGCGCGATCTCGTAGCCGTTGACCATGTCTGCCCGAATCGTCATCCGAGCCTGCGCCCGGCCGTCGCCCCACGAGTCGACCACGATGCCGAGGCCGCGGGACGCCTCGTCCGAGGCAATCATCACTGCGACCGGGTCACTCTGGCGCGTCACCACCACGGCAGGATAACCTACCGAACGAACGGTCAGTAATTATTCGAGGAAGTCGGTGACGATGACGGTTCTGCGCAGCTACGTCGGTGGTAACTGGGTGACTCCGGACGACGACGGCACACCAGTCCACGATGCGGTGACCGGCGCCGAAGTGGCGCGGGTGTCGACCAAGGGCGTCGACATGCGAGCGGCACTCGAGTACGGCAGGTCGGTCGGCGGGCCTGCGTTGCGCGAGCTGACGTTCCACCAGCGCGCGGCGCTGCTGAAGGCGATCGGCGGGGTGTTGCGCGAGCACCGCGACGAGCTCTACGAGATCTCGGCACGCACCGGCGCGACGTTGTTCGACTCGCGGTTCGACATCGACGGCGGCATCGGAGTCGTCTTCAGCTACGCGAGCAGGGCCAAGCGTGAGCTGCCGAACGAATCGATCTATGTCGAGGCCGCACCAGAGCCGCTCGGCAAGGGCGGGCAGTTCCTCGGTCAACACATCCTCTCGCCGCTGCGCGGGGTCGCCGTGCAGATCAACGCATTCAACTTCCCCGTGTGGGGCCCGCTCGAGAAGTTCGCGCCGGCCTTCATCGCGGGCGTGCCGTCGCTGATCAAGCCGGCCTCGCAGACGGCCTACCTCACTTCGCGGATGGTCGAACTCATCGTCGAGTCGGGCCTGCTGCCCGAGGGTTCGCTGCAGTACCTCTGCGGCAACGCCGGCGACCTGCTCGACCACCTCCAGGAACAAGACCTGCTCGGCTTCACCGGCTCCGCCTCGACGGCGCAGCGATTGCGCTCGCATCCGGTCGTAGTGTCACGGGCGGTGCGGTTCAACGCCGAGGCCGACTCGCTGAACTGCTCGATCCTCGGGCCGGACGCGACCGCCGGAACACCGGAGTTCGACCTCTACGTCAAGCAGTTGCTGCAAGAGATGACGGTCAAGGCCGGCCAGAAGTGCACCGCGATCCGCAGGGCGTTCGTCCCGGCCGACCGAGTCGACGACGTCGTCGAAGCCGTGCAGGCGAAGCTGGCCAAGGTGACGGTCGGCAACCCGTCCGCCGATGGCGTGCGGATGGGCGCGCTTGCGAGCCTCGAACAGCGTGAAGAGGTACGTCGCTCGCTCAAGGCGCTGCAGTCGGCCGCGAAGGTTGTCTACGGCGATCCTGAGCACGTCGACGTGATCGATGCCGACGCCGAACGCGGCGCGTTCATGTCGCCGATCCTGTTGCGCGCCGACGACGCTGCAGCCGAGGAATTGCATTCGGTCGAGGCGTTCGGGCCCGTGTCGACGCTCATCGGTTACCGCGACGCGGCGGACGTCATCGATCTCGCCGCCCGTGGACGCGGCAGCCTCGTCGGCTCGATCGTCACCGGCGATGCCGACTTCGCGCGCGAGGTCGTGCTCGGTGTTGCACCGTGGCACGGACGGCTACTGGTGCTCGACCAGGACGACGCGGCCGAGTCGACCGGCCACGGTTCGCCGATGCCGATGCTCGTGCACGGTGGTCCCGGGCGCGCCGGCGGCGGTGAGGAACTCGGCGGAATCCGCGGCGTGCTCCACCACATGCAACGCACCGCGATCCAGGCGTCACCGAAGGTGCTCGGCGCCGTGACCAATCGTTGGGTGACCGGCGCGGCACGTACCGAGGGTGAGCACCCGTTCCGCAAGTCGCTCGAGACGCTGCGCCTCGGCGACACGGTCGTCGGCGGTCCGCGCACCGTCACGCTCGAGGACATCGAACACTTCGCCGAGTTCACCGGTGACACGTTCTACGCGCACATGGACGAGGAAGCGGCTCGCGCGAACCCGTTCTTCGACGGTCGCGTTGCGCACGGCTACCTGATCGTCTCGCTCGCGGCCGGACTGTTCGTGCAACCCGACCCGGGGCCGGTGCTCGCGAACTACGGCGTCGACAACCTGCGTTTCCTCACGCCGGTGTACCCGGGCGACGAGCTGACGGTGACGCTGACCTGCAAGCAGATCAGTCCGCGCGAAGGCGAATACGGCGAAGTGCGCTGGGATGCCGACGTGACCAAGCAGGACGGCTCGTCGGTCGCCAAGTACGACGTCCTGACCATGGTGGCCAAGACGCTATGAGCGATCAGCTGGAACTGCATTTCGACGAGACGATCGAGCACGATCGCCGCATCGAACCCCGTGACTGGATGCCCGACGCGTACCGCAAGACGATGATCCGGCAGATCGCGCAGCACGCGCACTCCGAGATCATCGGCATGCAACCTGAGGGCAACTGGATTACGCGCGCTCCTTCCCTACGGCGTAAGGCGATTCTCATCGCGAAGGTGCAGGACGAGGCCGGCCACGGCATGTACCTGTACTCGGCAGCCGAGACGCTCGGCACCGACCGCGCTGACCTGACCGACATGCTCATCAACGGCCGGCAGAAGTACTCGTCGATCTTCAACTACCCCACGCTGAGCTACGCCGACGTCGGCGTCATCGGTTGGCTGGTCGACGGCGCCGCGATCTGCAACCAGGTGCCGCTGTGCCGCTCGTCCTACGGCCCGTACGCGCGGTCGATGATCCGCATCTGCAAGGAGGAGTCGTTCCATCAACGGCAGGGCTACGAGCTGCTGATGACGATGATGCGCGGCACCGACGACCAGCGACAGATGGTGCAGGACGCGACGAACCGGTTCTGGTGGCCGTCGCTGATGATGTTCGGGCCGCCCGATGACCAGTCACCGAACACCGAGCGGTCGATGGCGTGGGGCATCAAGCGGCACACGAACGACGAGTTGCGGCAGCGCTTCGTCGACATGACCGTGCCGCAGGCCGAGAAGCTCGGCGTCACCCTGCCCGACGACCAGTTGCGCTGGAACGACGCGCGCGGTCACTACGACTTCGGCCCGGTCGACTGGGACGAGTTCACCGCGGTCGTGAAGGGCAATGGCCCCTGCAACACGCAGCGCATCGAGCACCGCCGCCGCGCCCACGACGACGGCGCCTGGGTGCGCGATGCCGCAGCGGCCCACGCCGCGAAGGCGCGGCCTTTCGCCGCCAGTGCTCGCTCCGGCCCGTCCGAACCGGCCACCAGCGGGGAGAAGCCGTGACCGGGTACACCGCCGAGGGCGGCCACGGCGCGGTTCCGACGGACGGGGTGCCGGCTGCGCCGAATCACGTCCGGTCGAACTGGCCACTCTACGAAGTGTTCCTGCGCGGTAAGCGCGGGCTCAACCATGTCCATGTCGGGTCGCTGCACGCGGCTGATCCGCAGATGGCGTTGCACCACGCGCGCGACCTCTACACCCGGCGCAATGAGGGCGTGAGCATCTGGGTGGTCGCGGCGAGTGACATCACCGCGAGCAGCCCGGACGAGAAGGATCCGTTCTTCGATCCGGCCGGTGACAAGGTCTACCGGCACCCGACGTTCTATGCCATCCCCGACGACGTCCCGCACATGTGAAGGCCGTGCAGACATGAACGACGACGCTGACACTCCGTACAGCCATCTCTCCGACGACGACGGCGACGACCACCGCTGGGCCTACGGCACCGGCTTCACCGATCCGCTCGACGGTGTCGACACCTCGATCCCGGCCGGCATCGACCCGCAATCACTCGCGACGTACTGCCTCATGCTCGGCGACGACGCGCTGATCTACTCGCACCGCCTCCAGCAGTGGATGACGCGCATGCCCGAACTCGAGGAAGAGACCGCGCTCGCGAACATCGCCCTCGACCTGCTCGGCCAGGCCCGCATGCTGCTCGCTCGCGCGGCCTCGATCGAGAACACCACCGAGGACAAGCTCGCGTTCTTCCGTGTCGAGAACGAGTACCGCAACGTGCGCCTGGTCGAGCGCCTCGACGACGACTTCGCCGAGCTGGTCGCCCGGTTGCTCGTGTTCAGCACGTGGCGCCTGTCGCTGTTCGAGCGGTTGTGCACGTCGCGCGATCCGGTGCTCGCGGCGATCGCCGGCAAAGGCGTCAAGGAACTCACCTATCACCGCGACTACGCGGCGCAATGGGTCGTCCGACTCGGCGACGGCACCGACTACTCCCGCGCCAAGATCCAGACCGCGTTCGGCGTCGTCTGGCCGCTCGTCGACGAACTGTTCGCGCCCAGCGCCGATCCCGCCCTCGAGGCAGTGGTCGACCGCACCGAATTCGACGTCGTCATCGACACGGTGCTGGCGACCGCCACGCTCGAACGCCCGAGCGAGGCGCCGCGAGCCGCGGTTGGTGGCCAGACCGGGCGGCACGGCGTGCACACCGAGGCGCTCGGCTACGTCCTCGCCGAACTGCAGTCGATAGCGCGCAGCTACCCGGACGCAGAATGGTGAACGCCTACGCAGTGGCGGCGGCCGTTCCCGATCCGGAACTGCCGCAGCTCACCCTCGAAGATCTCGGCATCCTGCGCGACGTGCGCGAACACGGCGACACCGTCACCGCGACCATCACACCGACCTATTCGGGCTGCCCGGCCATGCGCGAGATCAGCCATGACCTAACGCACCACTTGAAGCAGGCGGGCTACCGCACGGTCGAGGTACGCACGCAGCTGGCGCCGGCGTGGACGAGCGACTGGATCACCGCGGCCGGACGCGCGAAGCTCGCCGCGGCCGGCATCGCGCCGCCGCACGGCGCGCCGCCGCGTACCGGACCGGTGCCCCTCACGCTGGGCCGGCGGGTGACGGTCACGTGCCCGCGCTGCGGTTCGTCCGACACCGTCGAGACCGCCGCGTTCAGCGGGACGGCCTGCAAATCGCTGCACCGGTGTGCCGAGTGCCGCGAGCCGTTCGAACAGGTCAAGGCGATCTGATGGCGACCTTTCACCAGTTGACCGTCGATCAGGTCGATCCGTTGACCGATGATTCGGCGGCCGTCACCTTCAGGGTTCCTGATGAACTCGCAAACGAGTTCGCCTTTGCCCCTGGACAGTCGCTGACGCTTCGGCGCGGCGACGAACGCCGCTCGTACTCGATCTGCGCACCGGTCGGCCGGTTGCCGCGCATCGGTGTGCGCGAAGTTCCCGGCGGGTCGGTGTCGGGGTGGCTCGTCCGCACGGTTCGCGCGGGTGACGTGATCGAGGTGCAGACCCCGACGGGTTCGTTCACACCCGAGCTCGCGACGCCTGCCCACCACGTTCTGATCGCTGCCGGCTCGGGCATCACCCCGATGATGTCGATCGCTGCATCCGTCCTCGCCGCGGACGCCGAGTCGACCGTCACGCTGTTCTACGGCAACCGGCGCACAGACTCGGTGATGTTCGCCGACGAGGTGTCCGATCTCAAGGACGCCTACCCGGCGCGCATGCAGCTCGTCCACGTGCTCAGCCGAGAGCCGCAAGAGGTCGAGCTGTTCAGCGGCCGTCTCGACGCTGCGAAGTTGCGCGCCCTGCTGCCGGTGACCGTCGACGTCGAGGCCGTCGACCACTGGTGGCTGTGCGGCCCGTTCGGCATGGTCACCGACGCGATGGACGTTCTCACTGGGCTCGGCGTCGAACGCAACCGCGTCCATCGAGAGCTGTTCTACGTCGAACCCGACCCGCCCGCCGAAGTGCACCACGTCGACGCACCCGCCGGTCCGGGCGCTGAGGTCACGGTCGTCCTCGACGGTCGCAGCAGCACGCTCACGGTCGCACCCGACACGGCCATCCTCGATGCGGCGCAGAAGTCGCGCCCCGATCTGCCGTTCGCGTGCAAGGGCGGTGTCTGTGGAACGTGCCGTGCGCTCGTTCGCGACGGCGAGGTGACGATGCGGCGCAACTACGCACTCGAGGACGACGAGGTCGACGCCGGCTACGTCCTGACGTGCCAGGCACTTCCGATCAGCGACACCGTCACCGTCGACTACGACGCGTAGGGGGAGTACCCGTGCACGACCGCACACCCGAGCCGGACGATCTCGAGCCGATCGAACGCGCATCGATCGACGAACTGCGCGGCCTGCAGCTCGAACGACTGCAGTGGTCACTGCGGCACGCTTACGACAACGTGCCGCACTATCGCAAGGCATTCGACGAGAAGGGCGTGCACCCGGTCGATTGCAAGTCGCTCGAGGATCTCGCGCTGTTCCCGTTCACGGCGAAGGCGGACCTGCGCGACAACTATCCGTTTGGGATGTTCGCTGTTCCGCAGGCGCAGGTCTCGCGCATTCATGCCAGTAGCGGAACCACGGGTCGTCCCACAGTCGTCGGTTACACCGCCGACGACATCCGCACGTGGTCGACAGTGATGGCTCGTTCGATCCGTGCCAGCGGCGGGCGACCGGGCGACAAGGTGCACGTCGCGTACGGGTACGGCCTGTTCACCGGCGGCCTCGGTGCGCACTACGGTGCCGAGGCGCTCGGCTGCACTGTCATCCCGATCTCCGGCGGCATGACCGAACGCCAGGTCACCCTGATCCGCGACTTCGAGCCCGACGTCATCATGGTCACGCCGTCGTACATGTTGGCCATCGTCGACGAGATGGAGCGGCAAGGCGTCGATCCGCGCGCGACCAGTCTGCAGGTCGGCATCTTCGGCGCCGAACCGTGGACGAACGACATGCGTCTCGAGATGGAACAGCGGCTCGACATGCACGCCGTCGACATCTACGGGTTGTCGGAGGTGATGGGGCCGGGCGTCGCCAACGAGTGCGTCGAGACGAAGGACGGCCTGCACATCTGGGAGGACCACTTCTATCCCGAGGTCATCGACCCGGCGACCGGCGAGGTGCTGCCCGACGGTGCCGAGGGCGAGCTGGTGTTCACGAGCCTGACCAAGCAGGCCATGCCGGTCGTGCGCTATCGCACGCGCGATCTCACCCGGCTACGGCCGGGCACCGCCCGGACGATGCGCCGGATGGAGAAGATCACCGGACGCACCGACGACATGATCATCCTGCGTGGCGTCAACCTGTTCCCGACCCAGATCGAGGAACTGATCCTGCGTACGCCGGCCCTGGCGCCCCACTTCCAGTGCGTGCTCTCGCGGACCTCGCGCCTCGACGAGCTCACCGTCCGGGTCGAACGCCGCGCGGATGCGAGCTCCGGCGACGCGACCGAGGCCGGCGCGCAGCTACGTACGTTGATCAAGAACATGATCGGCGTGAGCGTGGCAGTCGACGTTGTCGACCCCGATGGGGTCGAGCGCTCGATGGGCAAGATGCGTCGCATCGTCGACAATCGCGACGCACGGTGATCAAATAGCCCGGAACGTCCGGTCCGGTGTCTCAATGGGGTGGCCTCGTGCGTCGTCTTTATTTCGCGATCCTGATTCTTTCGTCCGCTGCTCTGGCGATCCCAGCGCTGGCGTCGGCGAGCACGGTGCGACCGCACACCGTGCTGACGCACCAGGGGGTCGTCACGCGGCAGGACGTCGCCAGCCGCGGCAAGTCAGAAACCGACACCGTCGTCGAGCCCGACGTCGCGGTCGACCCGCGTAACCGCAACATCGCGATCGCGGCAGCGCACGACTCGCGCTACGCCGACGGCGGCGCCGTCGACATCTCCGTGGCGTGGACGCGCGACGGCGGTGCGACCTGGCACCACAAGGCGGTGCCGGGCATCACGAAGGCGGTCGGCGGCATCTGGGATCGCGCGTCCGACCCCGTGCTGGCGTTCGGGCCGGACGGCACCGCATACCTGTCGGTGCTCGTGATCTCGGTGCACTGCCCGTCCGCGGTGGTCGTGCTGCGCTCGAGCGACGGCGGACGCACCTGGAGCAAGCCGTTCTACGCCGACCGGCGCACCAGTTGCGGGTTCTCCGACGACAAGAACTGGATCGTCGTCGATACGCACAAGTCCAGCCCGCACTACGGACGGCTGTACCAGTTCTGGACGCCGTTCATCTCGCACGGCAACAAGTTCATCGGCGACCCGCAGGTGGTGCGCTGGTCGGACAACCACGGCACCACGTGGAGCGGCGTGCACTTCTTGACCGCCAAGGACCACGGCACGCAGAACTCGCAGCCGATGATCCTGCCGAACGGGCACATCGTCGACACGTTCTACGACTACGGCAAGGGCCAGCGCACGCCGGACGCGGCGCCCAATGGTGTCCCGCACCGCATTCCCGATGGCGCTCGCATGGCCACGGTCAACGCGACCGGCCCGATCGAGTCGGTCGTCTCGACCAACGGCGGTGCGACCTGGTCTGCCGAGAACGAGGTCGTGAACAACGGCGGCGGCTACGCCGACGGCGTGCGGTGCTGCCTGTTCGCCGCCGACATCGATGCCGTGACGCACCGGATGTACGTCGCCTACGAAGGCGGTGTCGGCAACACCGACCCGGTCTATCTGACCTTCTCCGACAACGGCATGGACTGGTCCTCGCCTGTCCGCGTCTCGCGCCATGACGTGAGCGGTGTCCAGCGGGTCAACGTCGATGTGGTCGCGCGAGCCGGGCGGGTCTACGTCGGCTACGGCACGCGCACGAAGCCGAGCCAAAGCGGCGGATTCGTCCAGCAGCAGCTGTCGACGTCCGGCAATGGTGGGTTGTCGTTCGGTCCGCCGGTCTCGATCGGGCCGCGCTCGGTGCTGAAGTACGCCGCGTTCGCGGAGGGTTACTTCCCGGGTGACTACATCGGCGAGGCGATCGCACCGGATCGCATCTACATGGTGTGGGCCGTGTCGTCGAAGCCACCGGCGTCCTCATCGTCGAAGTACCACCAGGTGATCTACGGCGCGACGCTGCGGCCATAGTTGTCGCGTCACTAATATCGGCGGGTGCCCCACGCGACCCTGGCCGACCCCGTCCGCACGTCCTCCACGGTCCGAGCACGACTCGAGGTTCTCGTCGTCGGCCTCGCCGCGCTGATGGTGTCGCTGTCGCAGTCACTGCTCGTCCCGGTGCTGCCGATCCTGCCTGAGCGGCTGCACACGTCGGCCGCCAACGTCGAGTGGCTGCTCACGTCGACGCTGCTCGTGGGCGCGGTCGCGGTTCCGACCTTCGGCCGGCTCGGTGACATGTTCGGCAAGCGCCGGCTGCTGCTGGTCGCCGTGGGCGCGCTCACCGTCGGGTCGCTGCTCGATGCGGTCACGAGCAACCTCGGCCTGCTCATCGTCGGGCGAGCGATTCAAGGCGCGTCGCTGGCCGGCATTCCGCTGGGCATCAGCCTGCTCAGCTCGCTGCTGCCGCGCGAGCGCGTGCCGTCGGCGATCGCGCTGATCAGCGCGATGCTCGGTGTCGGCGGCTCGCTCGGGCTGCCGCTCGCCGGGGTTGTCGCCGAGCACGCCGACTACCACGTGCTGTTCTGGATCACGACTGTCGCGGGTGCGGTCTCGCTCGCGGCGACAGTGCTCGTCGTCCCCGAAGCGACCGGACGCGCCGGCGGACGGGTCGACGTGCTCGGCACAGGCGTGCTCACAGTCGCCCTGGTTGCGCTGTTGCTACCGCTCGCCCAAGGCAGCGAGTGGGGCTGGTCGTCGCTGCGCACGGTCGGGCTACTCGTGATCGCAGTCGTGATGCTCGCGATCTTCGTCGCCTACGAGCTTCGTATCCGCGACCCGCTCGTCGACATCCGCGCCACCATGCGCCGCCCGATCGTCCTCACGAACGTGGCGTCGATCCTGTTCGGATTCGCGCTGTTCGCAAGCCTGATCGGCACGGCGTCCTACGTCGAGGCGCCGGTGGCCAGCGGTTACGGATTCGGTTCGTCCATCGTCGTCGGCGGGCTGTGCCTGCTGCCGAGCGGTCTGGTGATGCTCCTGCTGTCGCCGCTGGCCGCGCGGTTGATCAATGTCTGGGGCGCGCACCGGACGCTGTCGGTCGCCGGCGTGCTGCTGGCGCTCGGATGGCTGAGCCGGATCGTGCTCACGGGCGCGATCTGGGAGATCGTCATCGGCACAACCATCGTCGGTGCCGCGACCGGCATCGGGTACGCGACGATGCCCGCGCTGATCAACCGGAACACGCCGCCGACCGAGATCTCGGCCGCCAACGGGCTCAACTCGCTCGCGCGCTCGTTCGGCAGCAGCCTGGCCAGCGCTGTCGGCGGCAGCATGCTCACGGCGAGCACGATCATCGTGGCCGGAGTCGCCCTGCCATCGCTGGGTGCTTACCGCGCGTTGTTCGCCGCATGCGCAGCAGCGGCCGCCCTTGCCGCCCTTGCCGCCCTGTTCATCCCGCACACGGACGACGCCTTCGCCTGACGGATCAGCCCAGAGCGGCGGCGACGATCTCGCGCGCCTCGTCCTGGATCTGCGCCAGATGATCAGGTCCCTTGAACGATTCGGCGTAGAGCTTGTAGACGTCCTCGGTGCCGGACGGGCGGGCGGCGAACCACCCGTGCTCGCTGACGACCTTGAGCCCGCCGATCGGCGCGTCGTTGCCCGGTGCTCTGGTCAGCTTGTCGACGATCTTGTCGCCGGCCAGCGTGGCGGCGGTGACGTCGTCGGGGGAGAGCTTGGCCAGGGCGGCCTTCTGTTCGCGCGTCGCAGGCGAGTCGACCCGTGCATAGGCCGGGTCGCCGTGCTGCTCGACCAGCCCGGCGTAGAGCTGCGACGGCGACTTCCCGGTCACGGCGATGATCTCGGACGCGAGCAGGCACATGATGATGCCGTCCTTGTCGGTCGTCCACACCGATCCGTCGCGCTGCAGGAACGATGCTCCGGCCGACTCCTCACCGCCGAATGCGACCGAGCCGTCGAGCAGCCCCGGGACGAACCACTTGAAGCCGACCGGCACCTCGAGCAGTGTGCGTCCGAGTGACTGCGCGACGCGGTCGATCATCGACGAGCTGACCAGCGTCTTGCCGATCGCAGCATCGCCCGACCAGTCGCTGCGATGTGCATACAGATACGAGATCGCGACGGCGAGATAGTGGTTCGGGTTCATCAGACCGCCGTCGGGCGTGACGATGCCGTGCCGGTCGGAGTCGGTGTCGTTGCCGGTCGCGACGTCGAACTCGTCCTTGCCGGATTCCATCAGCGCGATCAGCGACGCCATCGCCGACGGCGACGAGCAGTCCATCCGGATCTTGCCGTCCCAGTCGAGCGTCATGAAGCGGAACGTCCGGTCGACCAGCGGGTTCACCACGGTCAGGTCGAGCCCGTACCGCGAGCCGATCTCGCCCCAGTAGTCGACGGCCGCTCCACCGAGCGGGTCGGCACCGATCCGGACGCCGGCCGAGCGGATCGCGTCGAGGTCGACGATGCGCGGGAGCGCGCCGACGTACTCATCGAGGAAGTCGTACTTGTGCGCCGCGTCGAGTGCCCGCGCGTACGGCACGCGCCGCACCCCGTCGAGACCGGCGGCCATCAGCTCGTTGGCGCGGTCCTGGATCCACTTCGTGATCTCGGTGCCGGCGGGGCCGCCGTCCGGCGGGTTGTACTTGAAGCCGCCATCCGGCGGCGGGTTGTGGGACGGGGTCACGACCACGCCGTCGGCGCGATGCGCGGGCCTCGACTTGTTGTGATCGAGGATCGCCCGCGACAGGGCCGGCGTCGGCGTGAAGCCGTCGCGGGCATCGATCAGCACCGTCACGTCGTTGGCGGCGAACACCTCGAGCGCCGAGGCGGTCGCCGGTGCCGACAGGGCGTGCGTGTCGGCGCCGAGGAACAGCGGGCCGTCGATGCCCTGTTCGGCGCGGTATTCGCAGATCGCCTGGCTGGTCGCGACGATGTGGTCCTCGTTGAAGGTGTTCGTCAGCGCCGATCCGCGATGTCCGGACGTCCCGAACGAGACCTGCTGTTCCGGACGGGACGGATCAGGGTGTTCTGTGTAGTAGGCAGTCACCAGATCGGCGATGTCGACGAGGTCTTCGGGTCCGGCGGGCTGTCCCGCGCGAGGATCGGCCATACAGCCATCCTGGCACCGCACTACGGTTTGACCCTATGGCCGTACCTGATCCAACCCCCGACACCGCAACCGCGATCGCAGCCGCAGTGCGTGCAGGTGATCTCACGGCTCGCGAGGCGACCGAGGTCGCGCTCGCGCGGATCGCCGAGCGCGACGCCGAGATCGGCGCGTTCCAGGTGGTGCGCACCGAGGCCGCACTACGCGAGGCCGACGCGGTCGACCAACGCCCCGATCGCTTCTCGCTCCCACTGGCCGGAGTGCCGATCGCGATCAAGGACAACGTTGCCGTCAGTGGCGAGCCGATGCGCATCGGCTCGGCCGGCAGCGACGCGACTCCACAGCAGTTCGATCACGAGATCGTGCGCAGGTTGCGACGGGCGGGTGCCGTCGTCGTCGGGCTCACGCGCGTGCCGGAGCTGTGCATCTACGGCGCGACCGATTCGAGCTTCGGCATCACGCGCAATCCATGGAACCTCGACCGCACTCCGGGCGGTTCGTCCGGTGGCGCGGCGGCATCGGTGGCGGCGGGCATGGTCGCCGTCGCGCACGGCAACGACGGCATGGGTTCGATCCGCATCCCGGCCGCCTGCTGCGGCCTGGTCGGCATCAAACCCGGGCTGGGTGTCGTGCCGGCCGACCTCGGCAACGGCTCGTGGTTCGACATGTCCGAGAACGGCCCGCTCGCGACGACCGTCGCCGATTGCGCACTGGTGCTCTCGGTGCTCGCCGGACGACCCGAGCTCGCCGAGGTGGCCGACCCGTCGCCACTGCGGATCGCGGTCTCGACCCGCAACCCGATCCAGGGCTTCCGGGTCGACAAGTCGTGGGCCGATGCCGCCGCCTTCGCGGGTGCAGCGCTACGCGAGGCCGGGCACACCGTGCGCCAGGCGAACCCGCCCTACGGCCAGCGGATCGGCCCCGCTGGTATCGTCCGCTGGACCTCCGGTACCGAACTGGACGCCCGCGCGCTGCGCGATCGCAGCGCGATGGCGCGCCGCACCCGAACTCACGCCGCGGTCGGCCGACTCGTGTTGCGTGCCGGCTGCCCGAAGGACAAGGGACGCGAGACGTGGCGCCGCCATGCCGAGGCGTTCTTCGCCGACCACGACGTGCTGGTCACGCCGGCGCTGGCGCAGTCACCGATCCGCTCGCTCGCCTGGGCCGAACGCGGCTGGCTCGCCAATGTGCTGTCCAACGTGCGGTACGCGCCGTTCGCAGCGCCGTGGAACCTTGCCGGCTGGCCGGCGATGGCCGTCCCGACCGGAATCGGTGCGGACGGGATGCCGCGCGCGGTGCAGCTCGTCGCACGTCCTGGCGGCGAAGCGACGCTGCTGGGGCTGGCGGCGCAGCTCGAACAGCGCCGTCCGTGGCAACGGGTGGCGGCCGCGTACTTGCCGGCGTAGTTCCGCTCCGCGCAGTACGCGCTTTCACGCGTCCCGAGTGGCCATTCGCCACGCACCCAGGACCGTCCATCCGACGAGCCACGCCAGTACGACGATCACTGCGGTGGCCGTCGATTCGGTGACGCGGTAGTCGCCGCCACCACCGCCGAAGGCGAGCGGGAGGGCACCCGGTTCCAGATGGGCGGTGGCCACGCCGACAACAGCGCGCTGCACGTTGATCAGGTGCGGAATCTGCGCACGGATGAAGATCGGTGTGAGCACGATCTCGAGGATGATCATGAGGACAACGCCGACCGTGCGTTGCCCGATCAGCGAGCCGACGCCGAGCCCCACGACAAAACCGACGATCGTCTCGAGTTCCAGCCACAACCCGGTCTTGACCATCAACGATGCCGGTGGAGCGGCGAAGTGCGTGCGATAGGCGGTGTAGTTCAGGTCGGCAATGCGCACGGCGGCGGCGCGAAGCCGCGCAGGCGTTGCGGTGATCGTCGGGGCGTGCGGCTTGCCGGCCGGTAACCCGCCCTGGGGCGGCGGCGGCGCGCCGCACGCGTTGACTGGCACGGCGACGCGCCCCGTGTACGGGACGTCGCAGATCACCTGCGTGGCATGGTCGGCGGCCCACGTCTCGAGCTGGGGCTTCGTCAGCCCGGCGGGCACGGTTAGGCCGCCGTAGGTCGTCGTGCTGGGCGCAGCCCATACGCAGACGGCACACACGATCGAGAATCCGATCGCCACCAGCGGGACGATGATGGCGAGGCCGGCGGGGATCCTCGCGAGGTACAACGCGACGCGCGATCGCCCGGTGATGACCAGATGACGGAAGACCCCGTCGGTCAGGTCATCAGAGCCGGCCGTGCAACCCAGCGCAGCGGCCACGATGAACCCGAATACGTACAGGACGCCGGCGCTCAACGCGGTGTAGATGGCGTAGCCGCCGGCCGGGCCGTACGTCTTCGGTGCGATCGCATGCAGTAGCAGGCGCCCCGCCAGGAACAATGTCGGGATACCGATCGTCACGACGATCAATGCAGCGGTCAATCCCCGACGTTTACGAAGTTCCATGAATCTCGTCGTGATCATCGCGGCAGTGGGTACCGGTGAGCCGCGCTTATCGGCCCTGTCGTCGATCCGCAGCGGGTCGAGCGTGGATCCGGCGGTCACGACGGTTCCCCCAACCTGCTCGTGACCTGCAGGAACCACGATTCGAGCGAAGCCTGTTCCGGTTGCAAGCGGTACAACTCGATTCCCGCTGCGACCAGCACCTGGGCGACCCGGGCGGCGCCTTTGCGTGACGATTCATCAGACAGGCTGATCGTCAGCCCGGCCGTGTGTGACTCACTTGCGCCGACGATGTCGCGCGCCACGTCCAGATTCGCCGCGGAAAGTAGCTGTGCGGCGCGAGTCGGGTCGGAGCACTCGATCCGCAGTGTCGTCGACGTGCCGGCGAGCAGTTCCTCGATGGTTCCCTGACGGATGACTTGGCCGCGATCGACGATGGCAACGGCATCGCAGGTGCGCTGTACTTCGTCGAGCAGATGTGAGGACAACACGACAGTGCGGCCTTCGGCAACGAGGGCCGCGATCATCTCGCGCATCTCGTGCATACCGGCCGGGTCCAGGCCGTTCATCGGCTCGTCCAGAATCAACAACTGCGGGTTCCCGAGCAGGCACGCGGCCACGCCGAGCCGCTGCCGCATTCCCATCGAGTACTTCGACACGCGATCGTCGGCGCGATGCAGGATGCCAACTCGCTCGAGAGCCGGCTCGATGCGGCCGCGTGCCGCGGGCTCGCGTGCGGCGGCAAGCACCTGCAGGTTCTGTCGCCCGGTCAGATGGCCGTGGAAACGCGGCTCGTCGACGATCGCTCCGACGCGCGCCAGTGCGACATCTCGATGTCGCGGCACCTCGTGCCCGAGCAACCGCATCCGGCCGGCGTCTGCGTGCGTCAATCCGAGCAACACGCGGATCAGCGTCGTCTTGCCGGCACCGTTGGGTCCGAGGTAGCCGAACGCGCAGCCACGCGGTATCCGCAGGTCGACGTCGTTCACCGCAACGGTGTCGCCGAATCGTTTGGTCAGCCCCTGGGTCTCCACGGCCCATCGGCCGTACTCGACCGTGGTGGTCGTCGGCATCGCGACCTCGCTGTTCTCACAGCCTGCGCGACGTCCCGGGGCAGGTTGTGGCCCAAGGTGATCCGGAACCGGGGCCCATCGTGACCGACACCGTGCTCGCGCGCTTCCGGGATGACCCTGACGTTCAGGCGCGCCGCCTCAGATCAGTCACAGGTGCCCACGACGGAGTCGTGCGGCGCAATCAGCCGCGCTCCGGACCGAGATCGAGCGGCGCGACCTCGTCGACGATCACCGCGTCGGCGACCCGCTCCTCGTCCGTCCCCGTCGACCGGTGGGGCGCCACCGGCGCTGACGGTTGCGGCCGTGCGATCGCACGCAGCGTGTGTAGCCGCACGTCGGCGTGCACAGCCATGGCGTCGAGTTCGGTGCGCAAGGTCTTGAAGACTTGGTCGTAGACGAGCCGTCTGGTGAACCCCGGCGCGAGCGTGCCGGCCAGGCCGGCGATGCGGCCGCCGCGAGCGGTCGCGAGCTCGAGCGGATTCAACACCTCGATGGTGATCAGGCGCCGGTTGCGCTCGCTGACGCCCGGTGGACGCGGCGCCTCGAACACCTCGAGCGCGTCACCGACCGGCGGGCCGGGACGGAAGCGGCGCGCGAGCACGAGAGCGGTGACGACGTTGGTGACCAGCAGAACGATGACCAGCGCAAGCACCCCTCCGACGCTACGGGACGGGCTGCGTTGCCGGTGCCGCGTTCGCCGAAGCATCACCGTGGCATGGCGCGGAACCACTCCTGCCGATCGCGCGGATCGACGCCGCTGCGCGGTCGCGCGGGCGGCGCCGACCCGGTCACCGGCGTGTAGTGGTCGAAGTCGCTCTGCAGGATGGCCTCCCCGCCGGTCAGGTCAGGCAGCCGGCTCGCCAGTTCGGCGACTCGGGCCGATCGCACGTGCCCCTGGTAACGCGTCCACGAGTTGCTGGTCATCGACTCCGACGTCGTGGCACCCACGCGACCCAGCAGCGCGGACACAGCGCTCACCAGCCGCTCGGGGAACTCGAGGTCGAACCGGTCGACCGGTTCGCACACGCGGGTGCGGGCCTGCTCGAGCGCCGCGGTCACGACGACGGGTGCCAGGCGGCGGAAATCGGCGCCGACGCTCGACATCGCTTTGTTGAACTTCTGGTGCGCGTGGCTCTGCCGCGGGGCGTAATGCGACGCAGTCATCGTCACCACGCAATCGGTCACCGCCCAGCCGAATCGACCTTGGCGCAGCGCCGCGCGGACACCCTCTTCGGTTGCGGCGATGAACGCAGGCGGCAGGTGGCCGCGTTCGATGCCCGGGGAGAACTCGACGCCGTGCCCGATCGGTGCCGCGTCGATGCGCAGACCGATCGTGGCCAGGTACGGGTTCCCGGCGATGTTGATCTTGTCGAGCGCGCTGCCGGTGCCGACGACGCGCTCGATGCACACCGTCCGCGTGCCTCGGAACCGCGCAGGCACACCGAAGCGCTGCTCGAGCAGCGCGCCGATGACCTCCTTCTGCACCTCGCCGTGCAGGCTCACGGCGCAGTCGTCCTCGTCGAGCCGTAGATCGATGAGCGGGTCCTCGTCGGCGAGTTCGGTGAGCGCTGCGAACAGCGCCCCGCGCTGCGTCGCGTCGACGGGTTCGACGACCGTCTGCAGCGTGGGCGGCGCGAACGGCCGCACCGCGCGTGCGGGAGCCGTTCCGATCGTGTCGCCGATCCGCCACCCGGACGGGCCGCGCACGACGACGATGTCGCCCGGCCGCGCGACCGGGTCGTTGCGCAGCCCACCCGTCCGGCTGACGCCGAGCGCGGTCACCCGTTCTGGTGCCGCGTCGCCGACGGCGATCCGGTCGCGGACGCGCAGCTCGCCGCGCCACATCCGAAGCCACGTCCGACGCCCTCGTTCGTCCCGGTCGACAGCGAACACCGTGGCAGCGAGTGATCCCGGAGGCGGTGCAACCGGGGCCAGCAGCCGCACCACTGCCTGCCGTAACTGTTCGGTTCCGGCGCCGGTCATCGCCGAGCCGGCCACAACCGGAGTAACGGAGCCATGCCGTATCGCCTCATCGTCCGCGCGATCGGCGGCAACGGCGACGAACTGGTGTCCGAGGCGCCGGCCGAGCTCGGCCAGCACCCGCTCCGGGTCGGCAGTTGCACGGTCGATCTTGTTGATGAACACGATGCACGGCACGTCGAGGCGGCGCAGCGCACGCCAGAGCACGACCGTCTGAGGCTGAACACCTTCGACGGCCGACACAACAAGCACCGCCGCGTCGAGGACGGTGAGCGAGCGTTCGACCTCCGCGATGAAGTCCGGGTGGCCAGGAGTGTCGAGCAGGTTCACCGCGAGCTCGCCGACCTCGAACGAGGTCACGGCCGCGCGGATGGTGATTCCGCGGCGGCGCTCGAGGTCCATCGAGTCGGTGCGGGTGGTGCCGGCGTCGACGCTGCCGAGCGCGGCGATCGCGCCGGCTTCGAACAGCAGGCGTTCGGTGAGGCTGGTCTTACCGGCGTCGACGTGCGCGACGATGGCGAGGTTGAGCGAGGGCATGCGTCTCCACAGCAGGACGGATACAGGTCCGGAGCGTGGAAGTGGCTCGCATGTGTCTACGGTTGCACGCCGGGCCACTGGTTTTCGCCGGCGCAAGCACGACTACCGTCGCAACGCATGATCGTCTGGATCAACGGCACCCATGGTGTCGGCAAGACGACGACGAGCGCCCACCTGGCGCAATTGATCCCGCAGGCCCGCGTTTTCGACGCCGAGAAGGTCGGCGAGGCCCTCATGGACGTCACCCCCGGCCTGCCGCTCACTGACAACTTCCAGCACTGGCCGCCATGGCGCCCGCTCGTCGTGGAGACGGCCTACCGGATCTTCGACTATGTGGGGGGCGTCCTCGTCATGCCGATGACCGTGCTGGTCGAGCCCTACTGGCGCGAGATCAGCGCGGGCCTCGCCGAGCACGGCGTCCCGATCAGACACTTCGTCCTGCACGCCGACGAGGACACCTTGCGTTGCCGTATCGCCGGCGATTGCCCTGATCCGTCGCAGTTTCGCCTGCAGTACGTCGAGGTGTACGCCGAGGCAGCGCGCACCTGGTTGCACGCCGAGGCGGAGGTCGTCGACACGACGCACCGCAGCGCCGTCGATGCCGCCGAGCAGATCGCTGCGGCGCTGTCCTAGAGCGAACCGGTGTCGAGATGGCCGGCCCGGGCGGCGATCACGCCCGCCTGGAAGCGGCTCGTCGCGCCCACCTGCGCCATGTAATCGGCGATCTGTCGGCGACAGGTGCGCACCGAGATCGACAGCCGTCGCGAGATCGCCTCGTCCTTCTCGCCCTCGGCCATCAGACGCAAGATCGCCGCGCGGGTCTGGTCGAGTTCGGCGGCGTCGCCCTGCCGTGACATCGCTTCTTCGAAGGTCTGCGACTCGGCCCACAGCTGTTCGAAGGTGGCGATCACCCACGCGACGACGTTCGGTTCGTGCACGATCGCGAGGCCGGCCTGGTTGGCGTCGTTGGTCGGCAGCGGAAGCAGCGCAACTTCGCGATCGATCACGAGGCTGCGGCCGGGCACCGAACCGGCGAAGCGGATGCGTGCGCCGTTGTCGGCCAACTCGGTGAGATAGCTGCGGGTGTGCCGATCGCGCAATGCGGTGTGCTGGTAAATCAGGCGGCTACGAATGCCGCGTCGCGCCGAATACAGGTTCGCGATGCGGGTGCGGCTGTCGATGCGCGTCTTGGGCAGTCGTCCTGGCGCGACCGAAAGCAATTCGTCGCGGCACCGATCGGCATAGTGCATCAGCACATTGCCCATTTGGGTCTGGTCTTCGACCACCTGGACGGACGGTGTGACCTCGCCGGCCGCGGTCAGGGTGTCGTTCCAGTCGACGATCAAGCTGCGGATCGCGTTGCGGCGCGACTCGACCGACGCCCGGCGCACGCCGAGTTCGAGGTCTTCGGCGCCGAGCACGATCGCCTCGGCGAGCATCGGGCTCACGGCGGTCACGCGGTCGGCGTCGTCGAGGCGCAGCAGGCTCATCTCGATCATGCGACGCAACGGCTTGTCGAGATCGACGACGTCCTGCTCGAGTACCTCGGCGAGTTCGCGCATCGCTGCCCCGGGGTGCTCCAGCGCGGCGCGGTAGAGCGCGACTTCGGCGTGACCGAATTCGTCCGTTTCGCCCATATCGCCGTCCGCAAAGAACGTGTCAGGCAGCTACCTGCCACACAGAAGGTTTGTCTCGATCTCGACGAGATTGAATCCTAGATGTAAGGCATCATTGAGTCGCGTCACGGCGCGAAAAGCAGCTAGGTGATTGCACCCAAATGCACACAAAAGGGGTCAAATTTATGGTTTCGATCCTCCGTCGGGCCGTCGCCCTCGTGGCGCTCGCCGTCGGCATCGGGGTCGCTGCTGGTACCGCCCCGGCGGCAGCCACCACCACGCACACGACGCACTCGGCTTCGACCAGCAAGCACGCACTGCACCAGCCCGGCCGCGTGTACACCTTCCAGGACTGGTGGTTCGACTAGCAGGTCAGTCGTAGTCGCGGCCGTAGTCCTGGCGGCCGCGAGGCAACACCCGATCCCGCTTCGAAGGTGCCCGTTGGCACGTACGGAGCGGGATCGGTGTTTGGTGGCGCCGGTGGACGGTCGGTGTAACGCTGCGCCGGCGGGTTGCGTCTGATCAAGCGACGGGGCAATCGGACGCGACGGTGGGGTGAGCGATGCGGGACAAGGACGAATTCGAGCAGTTCGCCCGCGACGTCGCCGGACCGCTCTACCGCACGGCTTGGTTGCTGGCCGCCGACCGCCATCTCGCCGAGGACCTCGTCCAGGAAAGCCTCGCGCGGATCTACCGTGCCTGGCCGGTGCACGCAGACAACCCCCTCGCGTATTCGCGTCGTGTTCTCGTGCGGGTCTTCCTCTCGTGGCGACGGCGCCGCTCGTCCAGCGAGCGGCCGAGCGCTGACCTGCCCGAGCGGCCGGTGCACGACGGCGACACCGCGCTGCGCCGCACGCTGCTCGACGCACTGCTGACCCTGTCCGAAAGCGACCGGGCAGTCATCGTGCTGCGGTACCTGGCCGATCGCAGCGTCGACGAGGTTGCCCACGACCTCGGACGCTCGCCGGGCGCCGTTCGCGTCAAGTCGATGCGGGCCCTGACCAAGCTGCGCGCCGTCCTCGGCGACAGCGTCCTCGATCTGGTGAATCCGTGAAAGGCGAACCGATGACGAACGACTCGCACTTGACCGCATTGCTCGAACGCGCCGTCGACGGACTCGACTCGCCGACCGAGCGCCTGGTCCGCGGCGGACTTCAGCGCGGCCGGCGTCTGCGCCTGCGGCGCAGAGTGATTCAAGGCGGCAGTGGCGTCGCTTTGATCGGACTCATCGCGGTCGTTGCGGTGTCGCTCGTCCCCGGCGGCTCGCCCGCGGCGCAGCGCACGCCGGCCGGCCGGCCCCGGGCCACGACGGGCTCGTCCACGGTGCCGGCGACCGCGCACGGCGCGGGCACGGCGGTGAAGGAGTCGATCTCGCCGCAGCTGCTCGCGGAGCGGACGATCAAGCTGCTTCCGCAGACCGCGCAGATCAGCGATCTGCACGGGCGGTCGATGGCCGGCGACGTCCTTGCCGAGTTCGTCTACGACGACGGCCACGGCGCGGCGCAGATCAACGTCTCGATGGGCTTTCGCCAGGACGGCGGCGACGGTGTCGACGACTCGTGCAACCCGAGCGACCCGGTTTACACCGAGACCTGCCGCACCACGCCGGACGGCTCGCGCATCGGCACGTTCGTATCGACGCAGGGGACCGCACAGAATTCGGTGTACATCGTGCGGCCCGACCACGTCGAGGTCTCGATGACAGCGTTCAACGCACCGCAGGAGAAGGACGTCGCGCCGACCCGTCCGACGCCGCCCTTCACGCTGGCCCAGCTGACACGCTTCGTGAGCGACCCGAGTTGGACGCCGTGGGTGAGCCCCGACGAGAACCAGTCCGCGGCGAACCTGTTCGTCCCGGACTACACCTACAACGCGACAGCGCGGCGCAACCAGCGGCGACTCGAGCAACGGCTCGCGACGCAGGCGCGCCGAGCGGGCCGCGGCACGCGAGCGCAACGCCGAGCACCGCAAGGCCGGCCACTAGCGCGGGTGTCTAGCCTCGGGCGGTATGGAGCACATCCACACCGGCAAGGTCCGCGAGCTGTACCGGATCGACGACGGCCGGCTGGTCATGGTTGCGAGCGATCGGATCTCGGCCTTCGACTACGTGCTCGACCCGCCGATCCCCGACAAGGGGCGCATCCTCACCGCGATGTCGGTGTGGTGGTTCGACCAGCTCGGCGACCTCGTCCCGAATCACCTGATCAGCACGACGACCCGGCCATCCCCGACGCAGTGGCGCGGACGCGCGATCGTGTGCCGTGAGCTCGACGATGGTCCCGGTCGAGGCGGTCGCGCGCGGCTATCTCGCCGGCTCGGGGCTGATCGACTACGCGGCCACCGGCGCGGTGTGCGGCAACCCGCTGCCGGCCGGGCTGCGCGACGGCGACCAGCTGCCCGAGCCGATCTTCACGCCGGCGACCAAGGCGGCGATGGGCGAGCACGACGAGAACGTCAGCTACGCCGCGATCGTGGCGACGGTGGGCGAGCAGACCGCGCAGCGAGCTGCGCGAACTCACGCTCGCCGTCTACGCCCGCGCCGGCGCGATCGCCGCGAAGCGCGGCATCATCCTGGCCGACACGAAGTTCGAGTTCGGCCGCGATGCCGACGGCACCCTGGTGCTCGGCGACGAGGTGCTCACCCCGGACTCGTCACGGTTCTGGCCGGCCGACCAGTGGGAGCCGGGACACGCGCAGCCCAGCTTCGACAAGCAGTACGTCCGCGACTGGTTGCTGCTCACCGGCGTCCGGTTGGGACCGCAGCGCAGGCACCGCTCCGCCGCCGCTGCCCGGCGGACGTCGTCGAGCAGACCCGCGCGCGGTACGTCGAGGCCTACGAGCGGCTGACCGGGCTGGCCTTCGCCGACTGGCTCTCCGACTGACCCTCGGCCGGGACGGTCGCCGGCGCGTCGATGCAGCCCTCGCCGAAGTGCGTGGCGACCTTCTCGCCGATCGCGGTGAGCGCGGCGAGATCGTCCTCGTCGAGCAGGTCGATCAGGTGCGCGCGCACCGACTCGACGTGGTCGGGGGCCGCGGCGCGCGATCGCGTCCCAGCCGACATCGGTCAGCACGACGTAGGCGGCGCGCAGGTCCTCGGAGCACTCGGCGCGCGTGACCAGACCGCGCTGCTCCATGCGGGTGACGTGGTGCGACAGCCGGCTCGGCGACCACTGCATGCGGGTGGCCAGTTCGGTCAGGCGGCGGCGGTGGCCGGTCGCCTCGGACAGCGCCGACAGCACCAGGTAGTCGGGCATCGAGAGCCCGGATTCGCGGGCGAGCTCGCGGGCGACGGCGGCGTCGACGCAGCAGCATCATGCGCCGGTACGCGCGCCAGGCGCGCTGCTGGTCGTCGGGACAGCCATCGGGTCACGTGACCCAGGATACTCAGAGAAATATTGACGTGTCATCAAACGCTCTCGTAACGTATGACACGTCAACAAAACGCGATCGTGGAGGAGCACCGCATGCCCCGCCTGCTCGTCGTCGTTGCCAGCACCCGTCCCGGCCGCGCCGGCGGTGCCATCGGCACCTGGTTCACCGACATCGCCCGCGCACACTCGGGCTTCGAGGTCGACGTGGCTGATCTCGCCGAGCTCGACCTGCCCTTCCACGACGAGCCGGCGCATCCGCGACTGGGTCAGTACGAGCACGAGCACACCAAGCGCTGGTCGGCACAGGTCGATCGCCGCCGACGCCGTGGTGTTCGTGATGCCCGAATACAACTACTCGTTCAGCGCGCCGCTGAAGAACGCCTTCGACTACCTGCACAACGAGTGGAAGTACAAGCCGGTCGGCTTCGTCAGCTACGGCGGCGTCTCCGGCGGAATGCGCGCCGTGCAGCAGTTCAAGCAGGTCGTGACGACGCTGACGATGCTGCCCGTCCCGATGCAGGTCGCGCTGACCAACTACAGCCAGCACCTGCACCGACGGAGTCTTCGAGCCGGACGCCGGCGCCGAAGGCGCTGCCAAGACGATGCTCGACGAGCTCGCCCGCCTCGCGCCGGCGCTCGCGTCCGTCCGCTGACGCTCCGACAGTGGTCAGTTCGGGCCTCAGTGGTCAGTTACAACTGACCACTGAGGCCACAACTGACCACTGTCGATGACGGTGGGGCGGATACGCTCTCGTCCATGCCGAGCGTGATCGTCGACGTCGTTCTCAAGCCGGAGATCCTCGACCCGCAGGGCCAGGCGATCGTCGGTGCGCTGGCCCGACTCGGGATCGAGGGCGTCACCGACGTGCGCCAGGGCAAGCACTTCGAGCTCGAGGTGGCCGACGGCGTCGATGACGAGACCGTCGCGAAGCTGGCCGACACCTTGCTTGCCAACCCGGTCATCGAGAACTTCACCATCCGCCGCTGACGTACCACCGGCCGGTAACCTGACGGGGTGCCGGTTCGTGTGGGTGTCGTGACTTTTCCCGGAAGCCTCGACGACCGCGATGCGGCGCGCGCTGTGCGTCAGGCCGGCGCCGAGGCCGTGGCGCTGTGGCACGCCGACCCGTCCTTGCACGATGTCGACGCCGTCGTCCTGCCGGGCGGGTTCAGCTACGGCGACTACCTGCGTGCCGGCGCGATCGCGCGCTTCGCTCCGGTCATGGACGCCGTGATCGCTGCAGCGCACGACGGGCTGCCGGTGCTCGGCATCTGCAACGGCTTCCAGGTGCTGTGCGAGTCGCATCTCTTGCCGGGCGCGCTGGTCGGCAACGCCGGCCGCAAGTTCGTGTGCAAGGCGCAGCTGCTCGAGGTCGAGAACGTGTCGAGCGCCTGGACGTCGACCTATCGCCTCGGCCAAGAGATCGTCATCCCGATCAAGAACATGGACGGCATGTACGTCGCCGACGAGCGCACGCTCGACGAGCTCGAGGCCGAGGGACGCGTCGTCGTGCGCTACCGGCAGGGCAATCCCAACGGCAGCTACCGCGACATCGCCGGCATCACCAACGCGGCCGGCAATGTCGTCGGCCTGATGCCGCACCCCGAGCACGCCATCGACGCGCTGACCGGCACCGGCAGCGACGGCATGGGTTTCTTCCTGAGCCAGGTCGGTGTCGCAGCATGACCACCCCACGAAATCGCTCCGCAAAGAGCGCTCCGCGGTTCCGCGGGGGCCCCGGATGAGCATCGACACCGTCCAGAGAGCCGAGGCGACGCCGGAGCAGCCGCAGCCGTCGAAAGAACTCGGGCTCGCCGACGACGAGTACCTGCAGATCCGCGAGATCCTCGGCCGCCGCCCGACCAGTTCCGAGCTCGCGATCTACAGCGTCATGTGGAGCGAGCACTGCTCGTACAAGTCGTCCAAGGTGCATCTGCGCCAGTTCGGCGAGAAGGCGCCGAAGACCGACGCCCTGCTCGTCGGCATGGGCGAGAACGCCGGCGTGGTCGACGCCGGCGACGGCTGGGCGGTCACCTTCAAGATCGAGTCGCACAACCACCCGTCCTACGTCGAGCCGTACCAGGGCGCGGCCACCGGCGTGGGCGGCATCGTCCGCGACATCCTGACGATGGGCGCGCGCCCGATCGCGGTGATGGATTCACTGCGGTTCGGTCGGGCCGACGCCCCCGACACCGCGCGCGTGCTGCCGGGCGTCGTCGCCGGCGTCGGCGGGTACGGCAACTGCCTCGGACTGCCCAACATCGGCGGCGAGGTCAGCTTCGACGAGTGCTACACGGGCAACCCGCTCGTCAACGCGCTGTGCGTCGGCGTGATGCGCACCGACGGCATCAAGCTCGCCAAGGCCGACGGGCCCGGCAACAAGGTCGTCCTGTTCGGCGCCCGGACCGGCGGTGACGGCATCGGCGGCGCGTCGGTGCTCGCCAGCGCCACCTTCGACGACTCGAAGCCGTCCAAGCGCCCGTCCGTGCAGGTCGGCGACCCGTTCGCCGAGAAGGTGCTCATCGAGTGCTGCCTCGAGATCTTCGCCGCCGACCTCGTCGTCGGCATCCAGGATCTCGGCGCCGCCGGGCTGTCGTGCGCGACGACCGAGCTCGCGGCAGCGGGCACCGGCGGCATGGACGTCGACCTCGACGTCGTCCCGCTGCGCGACCCGACGCTGGCGCCCGAAGAAATCCTGATGAGCGAGTCGCAGGAACGCATGATGGCCGTGGTCGAGCCGGAGCGCCTCGACGACTTCCTCGCCGTCTGCGGCAAGTGGGACGTCACCGCCACCGTCATCGGCACCGTCACCGATACCGGCCGGCTGCGCATGACGTGGCGCGGCGAGCAGATCGTCGACCTGCCGCCGCGCACCGCCGCGCACGACGGGCCGGTCTACGAGCGTCCGATCGAGCGCCCGCTCGACCAGGGGATCCTCAACGAGCACGACGGGCACAACCTGCCCCGCCCGCGCGGCGGCGCCGAACTCGGCGAGCTGCTGATGCACATGATCGCGCTCGCCGAACCTGTGCGACCGCTCGTGGGTCACCGACCAGTACGACCGGTTCGTGCTCGGCAACACCGTGCTCGCCCAGCCCGAGGACGCCGGGGTGATCCGGCTGGACGAGTCGAGCGAGCGCGGCATCGCGCTCGCCGTCGACGGCAACAGCCGCTACACCCGGCTCGACCCGTACGCCGGCGCGCAGCTCGCCCTCGCCGAGGCCTACCGCAACGTCGCCGTCACCGGCGCCCGTCCGCTCGCCGTGACCGACTGCCTCAACTTCGGCTCGCCCGAGGACCCGGCCGTCATGTGGCAGTTCGCCGAAGCGGTGCGCGGCCTGGCCGACGGTTGCCAACAGCTCGGCACGCCGGTCACCGGCGGCAACGTGAGCTTCTACAACCAGACCGGGACGACCGCGATCCTGCCGACCCCGGTGATCGGCGTGCTCGGCGTGATCGACGACGTCGCGAAGCGTGTGCCGTCCGGTTTCTCCCACGACGGCGCGCAGATCTTCCTGCTGGGCGAAACCCGCGACGAGTTCGGCGGGTCGGCGTGGGCCGAGGTCGTGCACGGCTTCCTCGGCGGACTGCCGCCGGCCGTCGACCTCGCCCGCGAGCAGCGCCTCGCCGACGTGCTCGTCGCCGCGGCGCGCGAGGAACTGCTCAGCTCGGCGCACGACCTGTCCGACGGCGGCCTCGCCCAGGCGCTGGCCGAGTCGTGCCTGCTCGGCGGCACCGGAGTGCACATCGACCTGCCCGCTGACCTCGACCCGTTCGTCGCGCTGTTCAGCGAATCGGCGCACCGTGCCCTGGTCTCCGTCCCGCGCGCGCATGTCGACGCGTTCACCGCGCTGTGCGACGAGCACGGGCAGGCATACAGCCACCTCGGCGTGGTCGACGTCCTCGAGATCAACGTCGACGTCCGCGGGCAGTTCTCGCTCTCGCTGCGCGAACTGCGCACGGCGTGGTGGGCGGCACTGCGCCAGCGCTTCGAATAATGGGGCGTCTTCGCGCCGAACTCGACGCGTACAGCTCACAGGCGCGAGCGGCGGCCGACTGGCTCGAGCCGTTCCTGTCCGAATCGCTCGATGCCGAGACCGTGCTGCCCTGCTGGACGCTGCGAACGCTCGTCGGCCACCTGGTCGGCAGCAAGGACGGAGTGGGGCACCACCTCGGCACCTCGGCACCCGGCCCGGCAACGCCGCTCGCGCAGTACGTCCGTGCCTACGCGCCCGCCGCGGCCGACATCACCGCGGCAAGCGCGGCCGCAGGCGACCTGCCACCGGACGCGGTGCTCGCATCGCTCCGCGCGCCGGTCGTTGCCCCGGACCTTGCCGACAACGCGGTGATCGCCGGCCCGCGTGGGGCAATCACCGCGCTCGACTTCGCCCGCACCCGCACCGTCGACCTGATCGTGCACTGCGACGACCTGTCCCGCTCGTTCCCCGACCGCGAGCCGGTGCCACTGCTGCGTCCGGCGCTGGCAACCGCCGTGCGGACGCTCGCCGAGATCCTCGCCGCCCAGGCGCCGGGCCGCTCGGTCGAGGTGCGCATCGCCCCGTTCATCGCCGTCCAGGCCGTCCCCGGTCCGCGCCATACCCGGGGCACGCCGCCCAACGTTGTCGAGACCGATCCCGTCACCTGGCTGCGCGTGGCCACCGGGCGCGAAACCTTCGCCGCCGCTGCGGCGCGAGGAGCAATCCGAGCCAGCGGCAACCGCAGCGACCTCACCGACCACCTCCCCGTCCTCGCCTAGCTCTTTGCCCCGCGAATGCGAGTTGGGATGGGCCGCGAGCGCACATTCACGGGGCAAAGCCGAAATGGACGTCCCGCTTTGCCCCGCCAATGCGTGCTGGGATGGGCCTGGCCCCCTCCGAACGAAGTGAGGAGGGTGGTTGCGACGGCACGCCATGTCCCGGACGGAGCGCCGTGACCAGCGGTTCCACCAAGGCCCGTACGATGAACAACGTGGCGGCCCGAGGCGACGGACTCCTGAATCACGACATCGACCCCGGCGAAAAACGCCCCCAGGACGCGTGCGGCGTCTTCGGCGTCTGGGCGGCCGGCGAACAGGTCGCCAAGCTCACCTACTTCGGCCTCTATGCCCTGCAACACCGCGGCCAGGAAGCGGCCGGCATCGCCGTCAGCGACGGCAGCGCGCTACTGGTCTACAAGGATCTCGGCCTGGTCAGCCAGGTCTTCGACGAGGCGACGCTCGCGACCCTGCAGGGCCACCTCGCGATCGGCCACACGCGGTACTCGACAACCGGCTCGACCACGTGGGAGAACGCCCAGCCGAGCTTTCGCACCACGCCCGCCGGCACCGGCATCGCGCTGGGCCACAACGGCAACCTCGTCAACACCCTCGAACTGTTCACCGACGCGCGCGCCGAGGGCGCCATGCGGCAGGACACGCTCACCGCGACCACCGACTCCGACCTGCTGACCGCATTGCTCGCAGCTCGTCCGGACGTCAGCGTCGAGCAGGCCGCGATGGAGGTGCTGCCGAAGCTGCGCGGCGCGTTCTCGCTCGTGTTCATGGACGAGCACACGCTCTACGCCGCCCGCGACCCGCAGGGCGTTCGGCCGCTCGTGCTGGGACGCCTCGAGCGCGGCTGGGTGGTCACCTCCGAGACGGCCGCCCTCGACATCGTCGGCGCCAGCTTCGTGCGCGAGATCGAACCGGGCGAGCTGGTCGCGATCGACGAGGACGGCCTGCGCAGCCAGCACTTCGCCAACGCGGCACCCAAGGGCTGCCTGTTCGAGTACGTCTACCTCGCCCGTCCCGACACCACGATCGCCGGACGCAACGTGCACAAGGCCCGCGTCGAGATCGGACGCCGGCTGGCCAAGGAACATCCTGCCGACGCCGACCTCGTCATCCCGGTCCCGGAATCGGGCACCCCTGCCGCGATCGGCTACGCCGAGGCATCCGGCATCCCGTACGGCACCGGGCTCGTCAAGAACGCCTACGTCGGACGCACGTTCATCCAGCCGTCGCAGACCATCCGCCAGCTCGGCATCCGACTCAAGCTCAACCCGCTGCGCGACATCATCCGCGGCAAGCGCCTGGTCGTCGTCGACGACTCGATCGTGCGCGGCAACACCCAGCGCGCCCTGGTGCGCATGCTGCGCGAGGCAGGCGCTGTCGAGGTGCACGTGCGCATCTCCTCGCCGCCGGTCAAATGGCCGTGCTTCTACGGCATGGACTTCGGCACGAACGCCGAGCTGATCGCCAACAGCCTCGACAGCGAGGGCATCCGCGCCTCGATCGGGGCCGACTCGCTGGGCTACGTCTCTCTGGACGGGACGGTCGCCGCGAGCGACCAGCCGTACAACCGGCTGTGCTGCGCCTGCTTCGACGGCCGCTACCCGATCGAGCTGCCCGAGGTCGTCGGCGGCAAGCACGTGCTGGAGGGGATCGGGCGCGGCGTCGACGCTGCTCGCGAACCCGAGCACGTCGCGGGCTACAGCGCCGAGGACGCGCTCTCCCGCCCGTGAGCGATCCCGACGCGACCGGCGGCGCCAGCTACGAAGCCGCCGGCGTCGACATTGCCGCCGGCGAGCACGCCGTCGAGCTGATGAAGGACGCGGTCAAGCGCACCACGCGTCCCGAAGTGCTGGGCGGTCTCGGCGGGTTCGCCGGATTGTTCTCCCTCGACCTGACCCGTTACCCCCAGCCGATCCTGGCCAGCTCGACCGACGGCGTCGGGACGAAGATCGCGATCGCCCAAGCGCTCGACCGGCACGACTCGATCGGCATCGACCTGGTGGCGATGGTCGTCGACGACCTCGTAGTGGTCGGCGCCGAGCCACTGTTCCTGTCCGACTACATCGCTACCGGCAAGGTCGTCCCCGACAAGATCGCGGCGATCGTGTCCGGGATCGCCGAGGGCTGCGTTCGCGCCGGCTGCGCTCTGGTCGGCGGCGAGACGGCAGAACATCCTGGCGTGATGCGCCCGGACGAATACGACGTGTCCGGCACAGGTGTCGGTGTGGTCAATGCCGACGCCGTGCTCGGGCCGGAGCGGGTACGTCCCGGCGACGTCCTCGTCGCGCTGGCCTCGTCCGGATTGCACTCGAACGGCTATTCGCTGGTGCGGCACGTGCTCCTCGAGCGCGGCGGGCTCGAGCTCGACGCGACTCCCGACGAGCTGGGCGGGCGCTTGCTGGGTGACGAACTGCTCGAACCCACCCGCATCTATGCCCAGGACTGCCTCGCGCTCGCAGCCGATGCAGACGCGCACGCCTTCGCCCATGTCACCGGTGGCGGGCTCGCCGGAAACCTCGCCCGGGTCATCCCGGCCGGACTGCACGCGGTCGTCGACCGGTCGACGTGGACGCCGGACCCGATCTTCGCCCTGATCGCGCGCACCGGGCAGGTCGGGCTGGCCCAGATGGAGCTGACGTTCAACCTCGGCGTCGGGATGGTTGCCGTCGTCCCGGCCGGCCGACTGGACGATGCGCTGGCGCTAGCTGCCACCCGGGGCGTCCCGGCGTGGCCGCTTGGTCACGTGAATGAGGGTCCGCTTCACACGGATCCAACTGCACTTGATCGTCCCGGACAGGTCAAAATGGCAGGCAGTTACTCCGACATCCCAGGCTTTCCGGGCTAACTGCGCTGATTTAGCCGACTTTCCGCGCCACGAGCCTGCCAAGCCTGCTGGCACGAATTGCCCAGGTTGCTAATGGACCTCAGGACGGTTGGTTGCAGCCGCAACCGCGCTGAGAAGCGACCGCTTCAACGCTCAACAAATGCGAGCGACAAGCTCAACCGCGGATCAAGGGCGTCGACGGTCGCTGCGGCGACCGCCCCGGCGCCGTCAAGTGCCGGAGCGGGCCCAATTGCCGCTCTCGTCCTCGTCCTCGTCGTCATCTTCAGCGGCGTCAGAAGGCTCTGGATATCCCGACAACTCGCGCTGAAGTGCGTCGAGGTCGGTGAAATGGGAGTTGTACTTCAGCTCCCGAGCGACTTTCTGCTGCTTTGCCTTGGCACGGCCGCGCCCCATGGCTCGACCCCCTCGCTCACCCGGTCATCCGACGGGCGGCTCGTAGCACGTGGCGCGTAGCGGGCCCGTCGGGGAAATTGGCATCGTCGTGGGATCAAGACTACCGCGCGGCAATCCCTAGCCGCACGCAGGACGACCCGTGGTGTCGTGATGTCCACCCTGCCCGTTAAAGTCCAATTTCGGTCGCCGGACGATTCGGACACCGGCTGACGCGTGGCACACAGTGGACACCTGACGTTCTGCGCGTGGGCAGACACACGGGTGCGTATGCATACTTGCCACGTACCGCGGTACAGGACCCGCGATACGCACCATCGAGGCCCCAGCCCGCCGGCCCCCGCCGAAAGCAGGAACTTCGTTGGGCACGACTATCCAGCACCCCAGAAAGGGGCCCCGATGACGACACCGCGTCACCGTCCCGAGTCCGAGCCGCTGCTCACGCCGTCCGAGGTTGCAACGCTGTTCCGCGTTGACCCGAAGACAGTCACGCGTTGGGCGAAGGCCGGCAAGCTGACCTCGATCCGCACGCTCGGCGGCCACCGCCGCTACCGCGAGTCCGAGGTTCGCTCGCTGCTCGAAGGCAACACCCACGCCACGATCGACGCATAGTTCTTGGCCCGCGTCGATCGGGCATCGCAGAAGCGCCGCACCCCCATCGGGTGCGGCGCTTCTGCTGTCTCCAGCGCTATGTCGCTGCAACAGCGCGCCTCTAGGCTGTGGCCATGGTCACGGTCACCCCTGCTTCCTATGCCTCCGGGACGGCTGACAAGCCGCTGCTCGGCGAGACGATCGACGCCAATCTGGCTCGTGCGATAGCCGCTCATCCAGAGCGCGAGGCCGTCGTCGATGTCGCGACCGGGCAACGATTGACCTATGCCGAGCTCGACGGGGCGGTCGAGCAGGTGGCCCGCGGCCTGATCGCGCGCGGCGTGCAGCGCGGCGATCGCGTCGGGATCTGGGCGCCTAACTGCATCCCGTGGTTCGTGGTGCAGTACGCGACGGCGCGCATCGGAGCGATTCTCGTCAACATCAACCCGGCGTACCGCACACACGAACTCGAGTACGTGCTCAAGCAAGCGGGCATCGCGACGCTCATCTCGGCCATCTCGTTCAAAACGAGCGAGTACCGCCAGATGATCGAGGAGGTCCGCGGCCGCGTGCCCGACCTGAAGGACGTCGTCTACGTCGCCGACCCGTCCTGGGACGAGTTGCTGGCCGCGGGTGCTTCGGTCAGCGCCGAGCAGGTGCGTGAACGGGCCGACGCGCTGTCCTTCGACGACGCGATCAACATCCAGTACACGTCCGGGACTACCGGGTTCCCGAAGGGCGCGACGCTCTCGCACCACAACATCCTCAACAACGGCTACTTCGTCGGCGAGGGGATGAGCTACACCGAGCAGGACCGCATCTGCGTCCCGGTGCCCTTCTATCACTGCTTCGGCATGGTGATGGGCAATCTCGCCTCGACCTCGCACGGCGCGTGTGTCGTGATCCCCGCGCCGGGCTTCGATCCCGCCGCGACGCTGCGCGCGGTGCAGCAGGAGAAGTGCACGTCGCTCTACGGCGTCCCCACGATGTTCATCGCCGAGCTCGCGCTGGCCGACTTCTCCGAGTACGACCTGTCGTCGCTGCGTACTGGATGTATGGCCGGCTCGCCGTGTCCGGTCGAGGTGATGAAGCGGGTCATCAGCGAGATGAACATGGACGAGGTGACGATCGCCTACGGCATGACCGAGACGTCGCCGGTGTCGACACAGACCCGCAAGGACGACTCGCTCGATCGACGCACCGGCTCGGTCGGTCGCGTCCACCCGCACGTCGAGGTCATGGTCGTCGACCCGGACACGAACCTGCCGGTGCCGTGCGGCGAACCGGGCGAGCTGTGCACGCGGGCCTACTCGGTGATGATCGGCTACTGGAACGAGCCGGAGAAGACGGCCGAGGTCTTGCAGAGCGGCTGGATGCACACCGGTGACCTGGCGACGATGGACAGCGAGGGCTACGTCAACATCGTCGGCCGGATCAAGGACATGGTGATCCGCGGCGGCGAGAACGTGTACCCGCGCGAGATCGAAGAGTTCTTGTACACCCATCCCGACATCGTCGATGCGCAGGTCATCGGCGTCCCGGACGAGAAGTACGGCGAGGAACTGATGGCCTGGGTGCGCCTGAAAGACGGTGCGTCACTGTCGGCCGAGCAGCTGCGCGAGTTCGCCTCGGGCAAGCTCGCGCACTACAAGATCCCGCGCTACGTGCACGTGGTCGACGAATTCCCGATGACCGTTACCGGCAAGATCCGCAAAGTCGAGATGCGCAAGGACGCCGTCGAGATCCTCGGCCTGCACGACGTCGCCAAGGCCAAGCACGCCTGATTCGCCTGGGGTTTGCTCCGCGCGAAAGCTGCCACCACGAGCGCGACTTTGCACCCGGCAATGTCGCTGCTGCTGGCGAAAAGACGTCGTTGAACGGCATTGCCGAGTGCAAAGTCGATCCTGGCGCCCGTACGGGTAGGGACGTCCGGCGTCGATCAGGTCTTCCTCCCGTCTGATCGGTCCGACACCGCCTGACCGGGCAGAACGAAGGAAGAGCTGATCATTCGCCGTCAGGCGCCGAACGGTGCACCCGGCAATGTCGCTGCTGCTGGCGAAAAGACGTCGTTGAACAACATTGCCGAGTGCAAAGTCGGTCCTGACGGCCGTACGGTTAGGGACGTCCGGCGTCATCAGGTCTTCCTCCGGTGCGCTCGGTTGGACGGTGCAGGAGCGGGCAGTGCGGAGGAAACCTGATCACTACGGCACGTCAGCCCAGATGGTGGACTTCTTGTAATCCGTAGACGGGGGTGTCGATGCCTTCGAGGCGGGCTTTGAGTTGCAGCGCGAGGAAAGTCGAATAGTGGCGTGACTGATGCAGGTTGCCGCCGTGCATCCACAGCGCCGGCACCTGCGTGGGCTTCCACATGTTGCGCTGCTCGCCCTCCCACGGGCCGGGATCCTTTGTGGTGTCCGACCCGAGCCCCCACACCTTGCCGACACGGTCGGCGGCCTCTTGCGAGATGAGATCGGCGACCCAGCCGTTCATCGAGTTGTAGCCCGTGGCGTAGACGACCAGATCCGCCTCGAGCTCGGTGCCGTCCTCGAGGACGACCGAGTGCTCGGTGAGGTGATCGACCTGGCCCTTGGCGAGCTTGACCTCGCCGTCGGCGACGAGATCGGCCGCACCGACGTCGATGTAGTAGCCCGACCCGCGCCGCAGGTACTTCATGAACAGGCCCGACCCGTCGTCGCCCCAGTCATGGTCGAAGCCCGACTTCTCCAGCCGCTGGTAGAAGTCGGCGTCGCGCTCGGCCATCGCTTCGTAGGCCGGGATCTGGAACTGGTGCAGGATCCGGTAGGGGATAGACGCGAATATCAGGTCGGCCTTCTCTGTTGTGACACCTGCAGCTACCGCTTCCTCCGAATAGAGCGCGCCGAGCCCGATCTCCATCAGCGAGTCCGACCGCACTATGTGCGTGGACGAACGCTGCACCATCGTCACGTCCGCGCCGTTCTCCCACAGCGCGCCGCAGATGTCGAAGGCCGAGTTGTTCGACCCGATCACCACGCACTTCTTGCCGCGGTACGCGTCCGGGCCGGGATGGGCGGACGAGTGGTGCTGGTCGCCCTGGAACTTGTCCATGCCCTCGAAGGTCGGCATGCGCGCCTTGCCTGACATCCCGGTTGCGAGCACGAGCTGTTTCGGACGCAGCACGACCGGCTTGCCCTCGCGCTCGACCGTCACCGTCCACTCGCCGGTCTCGTCGTTGTAGGACGCCGACTTGGCCTCGGTGTTGGACCAGTAGTTCAGCTCCATGACCTTGGTGTAGGACTCGAGCCAATCGGCGATCTTGTCCTTCGGCGAGAACACCGGCCAGTTGTCAGGGAACTTGATGTAGGGCAGATGGTCGTACCAGACCGGGTCGTGCAGGCACAGCGACTTGTAGCGGTTACGCCATTGGTCGCCCGGACGCGGGTGCTTGTCGACGATGATCGTGGGGACGTTGAGCTGACGCAGCCGCGCACCGAGCGCGATCCCACCCTGGCCACCGCCGACGATCACGACGTAGGGCTGCGTCGCGTAACCGAGCTCGGCCGCCTCGCGCGTGCGCCGGTCCTTCCAGGTCTCACGTTCTCGATTGGCGCCGTGCTCAGCGCCTTTCGGTCGCCGTGTGCGTGCCGGCTCCTCGAAGCCCTTCAGCTCGTACAGCGTCGTCAGCAGCGTGAAAGCCGTGCTGCCCTGCAGGCGGAGGTGGCCGCGTCCTCGGCCGACCGCGGTCTCGAAGTCGAGCCACGCTTCGGTGATGCCGTCGGCCTCGGTCGGCTCCTCACCGTCCTGCACCGCCCATCCGGATGGCTGCACGTTGGCCAACGTCGCGTCGAGCATCGCGCGGATCTCGTCGCGTCCCTCGACGGTTTTCAGGTTCCAGGTGAACGCGATCAGGTCACGCCAGAACGACTGTTCGCCGAACAGCGCGGCGGCGGCCGAGCTGTCACCGGCGGTCAGTGCGCGATCGAAGTCGGCCAGCCAGCCTTCGACGGCGGCGCGAGCGGTGGTTGGGATTCGCTGGGGTTTCGGTCGCGGCGGTCATGTGCTGACCCTGCACCCATCGCCGCGCGAAGTGAACCCTGCACAGCAACGCAGACGCATTTGCGTTTCGTCCGCGGCCAGAGTAGATAGTTGTAGAAAGCAACTAGTTGTATCCGGCAAGCAACGGAGCGTCATGGAAGCAGTCGCCAGCACTACGGCGCCGACGGTCGAGGTCGCCGACACCTTCGTCGAGCTCATGCGCTCGTTCCACCGCGTCAAGACCCGCTACCTGGCGATGGCGCAGCACGACGTCGAGTGGTCGGCGCAAGTGATCTTGCGCCAGATCGCGAACAACGGCCCGATGCGGGCCAGCGCGATCGCCGACTGCCTGCACTCGGACCCGTCCACCGTCAGCCGACAGGTCGCGACGTTGGTCAAGGAGGGCCTGCTCGAGCGCCGCGCCGATCCCGAGGACGGCCGTGCCAGCATCCTCGCCCTCACCTCGAAGGCCGACGCTGTCATCGCCGAGCACGAAGAACTCCGGCGCAGCCACTTCGCCGAAATGCTGTCAAACTGGACAGATCGTGACCTGTCACGCTTCGCGATCCTGTTGCGTCGGTTCACCGACGATTTCGAAACGTCCAGCAGGAAGTTCGTCACCGTGCCGTCGAGCACGGCGGAAGGGAAGAACTGAATGAGCGCGCCAGCACCTGCGGTGTCGTCCGGCGGCGACCTGTCGCACAAGCAGATCATGACCATCCTGTCGGGCTTGATCCTCGGGATGTTCCTCGCAGCGCTCGACCAGACGATCGTCTCGACGGCGATCCGGACGATCGGCGACGACCTCAACGGCCTTTCCGTCCAGGCCTGGGTGACAACAGCGTTCCTGATCACCTCGACTATCGCGACGCCGCTGTTCGGGAAGCTGTCTGACATCTACGGTCGCAAGCCGTTCTTCATGCTCGCGATCTCGATCTTCATCCTCGGCTCGGCGATGTGCGGGCTCGCGCACTCGATGTATCAGCTGGCGGCCTTCCGCGCCTTCCAGGGCATCGGCGCCGGCGGCCTCTTCCCGCTGGCGCTCGCGATCATCGGCGACATCATTCCGCCGCGAGAGCGCGCCCGGTACCAGGGCTACTTCATGGCGGTGTTCGCCACCGCGTCGGTGCTCGGTCCCGTCGTCGGGGGCTTCTTCGCCGGCACCAAGTCGATCCTTGGCATCTCCGGTTGGCGCTGGATCTTCTACATCAACGTCCCGATCGGAATCCTCGCGCTGATCGTCGTCCAAGCAGTGCTCAAGCTCGACCACACGCGCCGCGAGCACCGCATCGACTGGGGCGGCGCGGCCGCGCTGGTCGTCGGCCTCGTCCCGTTGCTGATCATCGCCGAGCAGGGCCGCACCTGGGGCTGGGCCAGCGGCAGCGCGTTCGTCTGTTACGTACTGGGCGTCATCGGACTGATCGGGTTCGTGCTGATCGAAGCCCGCATGGGCGACGAGGCGTTGTTGCCGCTGCGCCTGTTCAAGGGCAGCGTGTTCGCCCTCGGCTCCGTGCAGTCGTTCATCATCGGCATGGGGATGTTCGGCGGGTTGGTGTCCATCCCGCTGTACCTGCAGATCGTGAAGGGCGCCTCACCCACCAAGGCAGGCCTGCTCATCCTGCCGTTGGTGCTCGGCATCATGGCGGCGTCCCTGCTGGCCGGTCAGGTGACCTCACGAACCGGGCACTACAAGGTCTTCCCCGTGGTCGGTTCGGTGCTGCTCGTTGCCGGCCTGCTGCTTCTCTCGCGAGTCGGTGCCGACACCGCGCTATGGCAGACCGACCTGTGCATGGTTGTCTTCGGTGCCGGGCTCGGCATGAACATGCAGTCGATCGTGCTGGCGATGCAGAACGCCGTCGACCCGCGAGACATGGGCGTCGCGACCTCGGCGGTGACGTTCTTCCGGCAGGTCGGCGGCTCGATGGGTACGGCGATCTTCTTGTCGATCCTGTTCTCGAACGCGGCAAGCAACATCGCCCACAACCTGCACGCAGCAGGTGTGCCGAGCGCGGCCGCCGGCAAGGTGAACATCAACGACACCAGCGGATTGTCGAAACTGCCCGAAGCGATCAGGCATCCGATCCTGGTCGGCTTCTCCGACGCCATGGACATGGTGTTCCTCGTCGGCGCCTGCGTGCTCGTCGTCGCCGTCGTCCTCGCATCCGTCATGAAGGAAGTGCCCCTGCGCATGCAGTCGGGGTTGCAGGCGGCGCGTGAGCAGGCAGCGGCGACCGACGCGACGATGCCCGACGCCGGTGGGGCGACCCATCAACCCGAGCAGATCACGCCGAGCGCGGCCGGACGAGCCTCACATCGACCCTGACCGGCGCGCGAGCGTGCTGTCCGAGCGACGGTGCGGCGCGATAGGTGACAACGCTCCGCCGACGCGGCGGGGCATCCGGCATCGGGCACGGACCTGCGTACTCGTACGTTAAGCAGGTATCGCGACCTCGTGTGGCGATACGCAACGGACGGTCACGGTCGAGTCAGCCTGCGTGGGTGCGGGGGTTCCCGACGCTGGGTAGCGACTCGCCGTGACCGTTCCGCGAGACTGGGCTGATGTCGCCTGCATTTGTCGCGCCCTCCGTCGCCGCCGTCGACGGACCGGTGTCGGGTCCCGATCGTCCGATTCTCGAAGGCTATTTGCGCTGGCAGCGCGCGACGCTGCTCAACATCTGCGCCGGACTCGACGCGACGCAGCTCGCACTGCGGCCGCTCGCATCGTCCAACCTGTCACTGCTCGGGCTGGTTCGGCACCTGGCGAAGGTCGAGCGGATCTGGTTCCGGCAACGCGTCGCGGGCGAGGACGTTCCGCCGATGTACGACCCCGCTCTGGGGAAGGACCATGACTTCGACGTGCTCGACCCGAACGATGCGGCCGATGCGTTCGAGCGCCTGCAGGCCGAGTGGCAGGCAGCCGACGCCGCGGTGGCAGACATCGAGTTCGAGCACGTGACGAATGTCCACGCCGAGCAGTACTCGCTACGGATGATCTACGTCCATGTGATCGGCGAGTATGCCCGCCACAACGGGCATGCCGACCTGTTGCGCGAGGCGATCGACGGTGTCACGGGTCGCTGACCGCGCGCAGTAACGAATCGGCGCGACGGTCGAGAGCTGCGGAGACCAGCCGGAAAGCGCACCCGAGTGCTGCCGCACCGCCATCGGCGTCGGGGTTGTCGCCGACCATCACCGTGCGGGCCGGGTCGGCGCCGAGCTCGGTGATCGCGAGTTCGAAGATGCGCGGATCGGGTTTGAGCACGCCACGCTCGTCCGACAGCACGAGGACGGGCAAGTAGTCGGTCAGCCCGTATGCGGCGATGACGGGCCGCGGGTCCCATCCGATGTTGCTCACGACGGCGACGGGTGTGCCGGCGGCGTGCAGCTGGTGCAACACCGACGCGGTGTCGGGAAACGGGCGCCAGGCCTGCGGCGTCGTCCCGCGGTCGTAGAGGCGGTCGGCCTGCTCGCGGGTCAGCCCGGCGTGGACCGACAGTCCGGAGTAGGCGGCACGGTGCGCGGCGCGGTCGAGATCGCGCCGCGCCCACGCGTCCGCAAGATGCTCGGGAAGTTCTTCCGGCGTGCCGCTGCCGTTGATGGCGCCCCAGCGTTCGAGCTCTGGCGCCCACGAGACGAACTGTGGGCCGAGCGCGGCCTCGAGCGCCTCGGCAGCGCTCTCGATGTGGAACAGGGTCCCCGAGAAGTCGAAGAGCACCGCTTCGAACGCCATTCGACGACCCTACGAAAGCACGGGACTCAGGCCGGCGCAGCCACACCTGCGCGGTGCCCATCGGCGTCCTCGACGACACCCGGCCCCATCGGCAGCGGGTCAGGGATTCCGGTGGTGGCCAGGGGCGGGATCGAACCGCCGACCTACCGCTTTTCAGGCGGTCGCTCGTACCAGCTGAGCTACCTGGCCATGCCCTCGTCGGAGGACCAGCGAAGTTTACCGGACGGCCGACGCGCGGCTTGTCGGCTTACGGGTATCCGCCGTGGCCGCCCGGCTTCGCCGCTGCGGACGCGCCGGCCGGGTGCCAGGTGCCGCCCTGGTCGGTCAGGCCTGCGCCCTTCGCATCGCCGGGCTTCGAGTCGGAGCTGAACTCGTACAGCGGGTGGCCCTGGTACGTGACCTGGGTCGACGAGCCGCGGGTGATCGTGCCGAAGTCGGCGGCGGACAGGCCCGAGCCGGCGCCGGCCGTCCCCAGCACCGGCGGCCAGATGCTCAGACATGACCCAGTACAGATCAGGTGTGTAGGAGTGTCCGCGGTGTTGGAGTAGAGCGTGCGGTCGCCGGCGCCGACGAGGTGGCCGTTCGACAGCGTGATCTGGACCGTCTGGGACGTGCCGGATGAACCGGCATTCGTCGCCGGCGGCGCACTGCTCCCGCCGCTGGACGAGCAGGCTGCGGTCGCTACGACGACTGCGGCTGTTGCGCTGAACAGTGCAAGACGTGACATGGAAACCTCCGAAGGTGCACCCCATGACACGTCCCACGCCGTGGCCGAGTTCAGCTCACTTCGTCGTAGCGCTCCCACACGAGGTCGACCAGTGCCGGGTGCACACCGATCGGGTCGGCGACGACACCACGGTCCGCGACGCGCGCGCGGAGATCGTCCAGGAAGCCGCCTTCGGCCAGCAGGTAGGTCGCAACGGCAAAGGGCGCCTCGACATCGCCCGGGATGTCGGTACCCAATTCCAGCACGCGGACGGGGCGGCCGATGCGCGTGCCGAGCGCATCGGCAGCCTGATCGACCTCGGCTCGCGCCGACGACCTGCTGGACGCGATCGCTGCGAGCAGGACCGGACCGGCACCGCCCGCTTCGGCCAGGCGATCGGCGACCGCGCTGATCAGCGCCGGATCAGGACCGAGATGCCGCGCAACCTGCACGGAGTCGCGGCCGGCGACGACGGCGGGAATGTCGCTGATGACGTGATAGCCCGCTGACAGAAGCAGCGGCGCGACGACGACGTGCTGTCCACGCAGTTCGTCCAACGCGGTGGCCAACGACGGCTCGGCAACGTCGAGGAAGCACAGCGAGACCGGGACGTCCGGACGAGCGGCCGCGATCGCCTCGGCGAGAGCAGCTGTCGTCGCCGCCCCGGCCGACGAACGCGTGCCGTGTGCGGCGATGAGCAGGGTCGCATTCACGGAGATTGAGCATAAAGACAGAGTTGGTTGAACCGATCTCGCGTGCCTTGCGAAGATATGTTTAGGTAAGGCAGACCTAACTTACGATGAAGGGACGCTCGTGGACCTGTCGAAGACGCTCGTACTCGGCTTCATCGCCGGCGTCACGATCCTCATCGGCATGCCGCTCGGGCGAATGCGCTCGCCGCGGCCGAACCTGCGACTGATCCTGAACGCGGTCGCGATCGGAGTGCTGCTGTTTCTCGTCTGGGACGTGCTCGCGCACGCTTGGGAGCCGATCGACGCCGCGCTCGGCAGGATCCACGACGGCAACGGCGGCGCCGGCGACGTCGCGAAGTACGGCGTCGCTGTTCGCTCTCGGCCTGGCGGTCGGACTGCTCGGCCTGGTCGGGTACGACCGTTACCTGCAGCGCCGCAAGCAAGCCACCGGGCGTGGCGGGCCCGGTGCGATGTCGGTCGAGGAACGCGCGCCGGCCACGCGCGGCGTCGCGTCGTGGAGCAAGGCCCGGCAAACTGCCCTGCTGATCGCGGTCGGCATCGGTCTGCACAACTTCGCCGAAGGACTTGCCATCGGCCAGTCCGCGGCCAGCGGCGCGGTCGGATCTCGCCACAGTGCTGGTGATCGGCTTCGCCCTGCACAACGCGACCGAGGGCTTCGGCATCGTCGCCCCGCTGGGCGGCGACGTCGACGAGCGCGGCGACATCCGTCGTCCGTCGTGGGGTTTCCTCGGCGCAATGGCACTCATCGGCGGTGGCCCGACCTTCGTCGGCACCTGGATCGGGCACGGCTTCACCAGCGAAGCTGTCAGCGTCGTGTTCCTGACCCTCGCGGCGGGCTCGATCATCTACGTCGTGTGCCAACTGCTCGGCGTGGCAGCACGCGCCAACCGGATGGACCTGGTGGCCACCGGCCTGTTGATCGGCCTCCTGGCCGGGTTCCTCACCGACGCCGTCGTCACGGCCGGCGGAGCCTGACCGCCCTACCGACAAACACAATCGGCTGCGGCAATCGCCGCAGCCGTTTGTCTGTCTGGCGACCCCGACCGGACTTGAACCGGCGACTTCCTCCGTGACAGGGAGGCACTCTAACCAACTGAGCTACGGGGCCTGAGGTGTTGCGGTACTGCGTGCCCCCAACGGGATTCGAACCCGTGCTACCGCCTTGAAAGGGCGGCGTCCTGGGCCTCTAGACGATGAGGGCGAACCGCATCACTCTAGCCCCGTCGGTTGACCCGATCAGCATAGGGGACGGTCGGCGTGTGATTCAAAACCGCCTCCGTCCGCGTGCCGGCGAACAGCTCGCCAGATGAGCAGGACGACGACGCTGCCGGCAACGGCGCCGATGAAGGTCGACGCCTTGCGCAGGTCGAACTTGTCGTTGGCGAGCACCGCCCACAGCGAGCCGCCCGCATACGAGCCGATGATGCCGAGCAGCGCGGTGCCGAGGCAGCCGAGACGTTGCGGGCTCGACGACGATCAGGCGGGCGATGCGCGCCGGCGAGCAGGCCGATGACGAGCAGGCCGAGCAGGTAGAAGATCATGCCTTCGGGCCGCATTCCGAGCAACCGCACACCGTCGTCGTCGCGCAGCACTGCGGTGACCCAGCCGCCGCGGCGGCCGTGGTCGCACAGGGCCTCGGCGCTCGACCGGCAGCTCGACCGGTTCGAAGGCGCGGTGTTCCCAGTTCATCCGCGCATCGTGCCCTGCCTCGGCCAGTTCGTACACCGAATCGTTCGCGGCCAACTCGTCACGCGCCTTCGACAGCCGGACGATGACGTCATCGAGCGCGTCGACCAGCGACGGGTTGCCGTCGCACCACGTGGCCACCAGATCGGGACGGGTGCGAGCGACACGCGAGCCCGACCGGTACGACCCGGCCGCCAACGAAAGACCGAGCGGACCGCCGTCCAGCCCGATCAGCGCAAGCGCTTCGGCGAGCATGTGCGGCAATCCGATCACGCGGGCGATCGCCGCGTCCTGCTCGGCCGCAGCAGCAGGCACCGGACGCGCGCCCAGGTCGCACACCAGCTCCGCGACACGCAGCCAGGCGTCGAGATCGGTATCGGGCTCGATCGTCAACGTCCATGGCGCATCGCGGAACAGCAGCGGGTCGGCTGCTGCCCAACCGCTGTCCTCGGTGCCGGCAAGCGGATGGCCGCCGACGAACCTGGCCTGCGGTGTGAGCTCGCGCACCGCGTCCAGCACCGGCGCCTTCAACGTCCCGACATCGGTCAGCAGGACGCCCGGAATGAGGTGGCCGGCGAGCGAGGACAGCGCGCCGCGAACCTGCGGCAGCGGCATCGCAAGCACGATGAGGTCAGCGCCGTGCACCGCAGCGTTCTCGTTCGGTGCCACCGGGAATCCTGCCGCACTCGCAGCGCCCGCGGTCGCGTGATCGACGTCGTAACCGACGACCTCGAGTCCGCTCTGACGCATCGCGTGCATCAACGAACCGCCGATCAGACCGAGGCCGAGGACGGCGACGCGGTGGAAGTGGGCTGTCATCGTGCGCGACGAAGCGCCGGGCGAACCTGAGCGCTCGTGGAGTGGGTCACCCGATCGACGCTAGCGCCTGCGGAGAACGACTTCCCGCCGCCACCGAAGACGTGTCAGGATCGGTACCTCACTCCTCGGGCAGGTGGGTAATGGCACAGCGTGGGTTCGCCGTCGCGGCGTATCGCGACGCCGGCCAGTGGCGTGCCGAACCGCTGCCTCCCGCGGTACTCGACGATCTCGGTGTCCTGCTGCAGGCGCTGCGATCGCAGCCGCCGGAGGGCGGTCCGTTCGTGATCGCGTGTGTCGACGAGGAGTTCTTCCTCATCGCACGTCAGGACGGCGCGCGTATCTCGTTGTTGCTGTCCGACCTGACTGCCTCGGTCGAGTATTCCCTTGCTGAGCAGGCACTTGCGCGTCTCGGCGAGGACCCGCCCGACGACGACGAACTCGATGAGGTGTGGCCCGTGGGCGACCTCGACCTGTTCACCGACCTCGACGTCGCAGAGGACGACATGGAACAGATACTCGACGACATCGACGCTTATCCCGACGAGATGTTGGACGCGATCGCCGATCGGCTCGGCATTACCGACGCGTACAAGCGCGCAACGGAATTGGCGCTGCGATGAGCGCCTTTGCGGCCGTACTCAGTCGTCGGGGCGATCGCTGGCGCGCGGCCGAGATCGACATCGACGAATGCGAGAGCGTCGAAGACATCGCTGATCTGGCCCGTGACTTCTCAGGCGAGGTGCGACTCGTCGTCATCGAGCAGGACGACGAGTACGCGGCGATCGTGCGCATCGACGACGAGGACGACGATCCGCGCGCGTTCCTGTCCGATGGCCATGCGGCCGACAACTACCCGCTCGCCGCGGCGATCGCCGAGGATCTCGTCGAGATCGGTGAGGACGTCCTCGACGGCGACGAGGACGCGCCGCCGGCACACGACAGCGCGCCGTTCGGCGACGCCGAGATCGTCGACGACCTCGGCACATCACCGTCGGATCTGCTGGCAATGTGCGCGCACGAGGGCACGCTGCCGATGGACGTGCTTGTCGTCGTGTGTGAAAAGGCCGGTTGCGGCGAGAGCTTCGACGACCTGCGTGCGTGACGGGAAGCGATCGAGGCTGCGCTGGTCGAAGCGCGGGCGGCGCTGGCAACCGGAGACGTCCCGATCGGCGCTGTTGTCCTCGACGCGACCGGGACGGTGGTCGCGCTCGGACGCAACGAACGCGAGGCGCTGCACGATCCGACGGGCCACGCCGAGATCGTCGCGCTGCGCCGCGCCGGTGCCGCGCTGGGCACGTGGAACCTGGTCGGCTGCACGCTCGCAGTGACACTCGAACCGTGCACGATGTGCGCCGGCGCGATCGTTCTGGCTCGCATCGCGCGTCTCGTGTTCGGTGCGTGGGACCCGAAAGCCGGCGCGGTCGGTTCACTGTGGGATGTCGTGCGCGACCGACGACTCAACCACCGTCCCGAGGTCGTCGGGGGAGTTCGCGAGCAGGAGTGCGGAGCGCTGCTGGAGCAGTTCTTCGCCGGACGTCGCGGCTGACCCCGACCACATCCGGCGGATTTGTGCCCGGTCGGTTGACCGGTTCAGTCCGTTCTCAGATCATCCGGGGACACGACAATCCCGGGACGGATCTGGTCATGAAATCTGAGGATCGGTCAGGCGCGCGAATCTCGCGGCGCGGAATGTTGTCGGGTATGGGCGCCGCCGTGCTGGGCACCTCGCTCGTCGGCGCCGGCGAGGCGGATGCCATCGTCAGCGGGCACGCCAACGACGGCGCTGTGCCGTTCGACGCGGCCGCCATGCGAGGGGCGGACTCGCCGATCACGACCACGATCGCCTCGGCTCCGATGAGCGCGTATGTCTACAAGTTCGTGGACATGTACGAATTCAAGCCGTTCGATCCCGCGTCGGGGCTGACGTGGGGCGGAAACGGGACCTACTCCAGCGGAACGGCCACAACCATTCGGGCCAACATCGACATTCCGCCGGGATGCCTCGTCCGTGACGTCGAGTACTACATCTACAACAACTCGGGATCGGACTTCTCGCCCGACAGCCACATCTATGTGCCGGGACACGGTGTTATCTCGTCGATAGGTGCCTCGGTCGCCGTACCCAGCACGGGCTCGCTCGTCGCAGCGCGCGCCGTTGTGAGCCTGCAGGGGCCGTATCCGTTCGGCGCGAAGCTGTTGATCAGTTGCGCAACGCCGTCGACGGGACAGGTTCAGGTCAACGGTGCGCGCGTTGGATTCACGGGCGCCGCCGCAGGTGTCGGCACCCGTGGCGCAGCCGCCCGCGTGTTCAACGGCCAGATTCCCGCCAACGCGACGAAGACGATCACCGTGCCGGACTCGTTGATCGCACCCGGCGTGATGGGCATGATCGCCCAGATCACCGTGTCGGGCGCCAGCGACGACGGAGCGCTGACGATCTTCCGCGCCGACACGAGCCGTCCTGGTGACGCGACCATGCACTACGGCAAGTCGACGACGACGTCCGAGGCGGTCGTTCAGCTGTCGGCCGCTCGACAGGTGAAGGTGCACACCACCAGGGGTGTGCACGTCGGCATCGATCTGGTCGGAATCCTCGGCTGATCGAGGGCGTTCTTTCGCCGTAAATCGTCCGTCCGCAGCTCCTGTAAGGTGTCCCGCGGTGGCGTGTCCGAGCGGCCAAAGGAGCACGCCTCGAAAGCGTGTGTGGGTAACACCACCGTGGGTTCGAATCCCACCGCCACCGCCATAGGAACGCCCGTAGTTGCTGGCTCGTAGCCCGTCGCCAGCAAAGGAGCGTTCGCGATGAGACCCACCGTGGTAGCCAGTGTGGTAGCCAGTGCCGACACGGTTCGGGCACGAACCGAGCCGGATCTGCCCGCGCGAAATCCCCGCACCCGCACCTCCTGGATGCAGCAGCCGCGCTGTGCGGCCCTGCGCGGGAGGTGAATCCGATGACCGAACTGGCGCAATTCAGCGCCGTCGCGCCGACACCGACCGGCGTGATCCGCGCCGTGCGCGATCGCCTCGACGCGCTCGAACGTGACCTGGCCGGAGCACGGACGGCACTGGCCACGGCAGAGGCGGAACTAATTGCGGCCAAGACGGACTCAATCCCGGAACCGGTCGCGTTGACCACCGACCAGGTCGCGCACCTGCTCGGGCTGTCGTGCTCGACCGTCTGTGATGCCCCGGCCGGCTCGCTCGTCGGCGCGGCGGAGTTCCGCGCCTTCATGGAGCCCTTCTCGCATATCGTCACCCGCGCCGAACTGCTTGCCGCCTATGGAGACGACGACATCGCCGTCCTTATCTACGACACGGACACCGTGCCGGTGCCAGCCGCTCCCGGCGCCGAGAGGATCACCGTCCGCGCCGGAAAGATCGTGCACATCCGCATCATTTTCGACCGCCTCCCGTTCGAAATCGCGCGCTGAGCAACTGCGCTGCCCCAGGACGAGGCGTGACGTGTCCACCGTGCCGCACGCCGACCTCCTACTGGCGTTGGTCGTTGAATCATGGACAGGCCGTGCGGCAGGAGCGGCGGCGCTTCGCCGCGGACGCCCGCCCGTTGCTCAGCCGACCTCGGACCACCCGCAGGCCGCCTGGCTGCCTGATCAGCGGACAGGGCGCGACGGGCGGACCGGCGAGTCGGCCGCAAGGTCGCTCCGCTGTGATCAGGCAGTGCGGGCGCGCACGCCGCGTCCAGTGCGGACCACGATTCACCGCCGGCATCGGCGGATAGCTGCCCAGCTGACCCGACAGCGGAATACCCACACCCCAGATCGTGGACACCACCCTTGCTGTGTGCGGATGGTGCGGTCTGCTCGCGCGTTCTTGGTCAGCGGGGTGGGGGTCTTCGTTTGGCGGTCTGTCGATGTGAGCCCTGGTCGTTCGTCGTGATGACGAGTGCCGGCGTGAGGCCGGTCCAACGAGGAGGAGACCCATTATGAGCACTTTCATCCTAACCTTCCGCGGCGCAACGGACCGCACTCTGTCCGAGGCCGATGGAGCCGCGTGGATGGCGTGGTTCGGCGAGCTGGGCAGCGCGATCGTGGACCCTGGCAGCCGGGTCGGTGCCACCAGCACTCTCGGGGCCGCGGCCTCAGCGACTGCCGTGACCGGCTACACGATCATCCAGGCCGACGACCTCGAGGCTGCTGTGGCGCTGGCTAAGGGATGCCCGGGCCTGTCCCAGGATGGCGGCGTCGAGGTCGGCGAGCTCATCGCAATGTGAGCGGCCCGCTCGACGAAAGACCGGTCGTTTGTCGGCACCGAACAGCCGCACAGCGCCAGTTAATTGCCCGCGAGCCGCGGTCCAAGCTAAATGTCTTCGACTATGCGTTTATCACGAAAGAAGCAGCGCGGATCATCGCCGACGTGCACGCCAGGCGTGACTACCAAAGATCGAAATAAGGCCCCGACATCGTCGTAGGACGGCGGCGGGGGATCACCGAACTGGAGTTGACGTCGGGTGCGTGCTGACGGCGAGGGTGAGGGGACCCGGGTCCGACGAGGGAGTCGGGGCGCGTGTGGAGTCCGCGGCGAGATCTGCCGCGGTGATATCAGCCGTTGCCTGCACTGCGGCAGCGGCGTGGCGAACATCCTGTTCGGTCGCTGCGGCAGCGGCGGCGGTGGCGGCTGCGACCGCTGCCGCGGCCTGTGCCACCGCATCGGCGACAATCGCCGCCGCGACCGCGGTCTCGTGTTCCTTGTTCGTCGCGGTCGAGTGCACTAGTGCTGCGAGACGATCAGCCGCGAGCGTTGCCTTCGCGGTGCGCGGCGTCGGCAGTTCGGACACCGCGTGCGACGCCGGCGCTGACCATCGCGGCAAGTTCGTCGGCTCGACGCTGGACCTGTGATGCCGTCGACGCAGCGGTCGCGGCGATGTCGTCGGCTGCCACGTCATCTGCGGCGGCCCTCGCGCGTCGCGCGGTCTCGGCTGCTGCCGACACTGTCGCCGCGGCGCTCATAACCGCATCGCGCGCTGTCGCCGCTGCACGGACGGTGTTGGCGTGCAGTTCAGCGGCGATGCTCGCCTGCGCCTCGGCAGCGATCGCGGTTGCCTCAACAACGATGACGGCTGCCGGGGATGTCGACGACATGGAGTCGTTCTCCTGGACGGTTGGCGCGAACGCAGCGTCAGCGCCTCCTAAGCCGTCCAAGGAGTCAGCTAGTTGATCGCGGCATCGTCTCTGATATTCAGTCGCGAACTGCCGTGCCCCTACAGCTATCTGCAACAAACGGGTTGCGGCCGCGAGGTCATGACCCATGGTCTGACCGCTCAGGCCTGCCTGGACGACGGCGTTCGCTGCGACGAGCTGAGTCTGGGCGTACTGCACCAACCGTGTTGCGGTGCGGTCGAAGCCCAACGCAAGTTCCACCGCCAGACGCTCGTCGGAGGCGTATTCAGAGACGGGAGCGGCTCGCCCTGTCACATCGCACCGGTCATCGACGGCGCGCGTCCGGTGAACCGGACGGAGGGCAGTATGCGGGTCTCCAGCATTGTGATCCTCAGTGAGACGCGGATATCGCGCCTGCAACTTGACCGGAGGTGCCGCCGTGGGGTGAACCCCATCGGGGGGCGAATCAGCGAATTCCTCGAGCACTACACGCCAAATTTACCACGAATTCCACGGCGGCCGGGACGCGCTCGTCGAGGGCGCGCGGATCAGCCCAGGATAGATATTGCGAGTCATCGTGACGGTTTTGTGTCGGGGCAGTGCTGAATTTGACCTCGGTGCTCACGGGCGCAGCGACGTATCGGTGTCGTGACGTGTCGACGTTTGTTGGCGTCGCGCGCCATTCTCAACTGTGCGAATCAGTAAACCTGCGAGTGATTCGACTGATTTTGCGCCACGCGGCGAAAAGAGGTCTACGGTTGGAAGTGAGCAGGTCAGCGGCCAGCGAAAGCTCCGGCGACCGGGGCACCCGTGGGAGGGTGCGTGTCTACTCGCTCAGCATTGCGCCCGGTGTTTCTGCGCGTTAGTTCAGGAACACCGGGTTTGATGCGCGGTATCGGGTTCCTCGTCTCGTCGGCATTCCATGGGGAATTGAGCCGACGCGCGTCACCACGTGGCCGTCTTAATGCGGAGGTACTTCATGGAGACCGCAGTCGATGAAATTGCGCCCAATGTGTACCGGCTGTCGACCTTCATCTCCGACGCGAATTTCATGTTCAACCAGTTCCTGGTTGTCGATGATGAGCCATTGCTTTTTCACACTGGTTTGCGAGCGCTGTTTCCGCTCGTGAGCCAGGCAGTTTCCACGGTGATGCCGCTGGAGCGGCTGCGATGGATCACCTTCGGCCACGTCGAGGCAGACGAGTGCGGATCGATGAACGACTGGCTGGCCGCCGCCCCGCACGCGCAGGTGGCACACGGAGCAATGGGCTGCATTGTGTCGGTCAACGATCTGGCCGACCGAGCTCCGCGGACCCTTGCACGACGGCGAGGTGATTGAGACGGGCGGCAAGCGGTTGCGTCGGATCGAGACTGCGCACTTGCCACACGGCTGGGATGCCGGAGTGCTCTACGAGGAAACAACTTCGACGCTGCTGTGTGGGGACCTGTTTACCGCCCTAGGTGCGAGTCCCGCGCTCACCGGGCAGGAGATCATCAGCCCCGCTTTGGCAGCCGAGGACGTTTTCGGTGCCACCTGTCTGACCCCGTCAACAGGCCCGACCATTCGCGCGTTGGCGGAGCTTGCTCCGCAGACTCTCGCCCTCATGCACGGGCCGTCGTACCAAGGTGATTGTGTACGTGCCCTCCACGACCTGGCCGCGGCCTATGACGACCGTCTGAGTGCAGAAGGATTTCGTTTCCGTAGTCCTGGGTGAGCAAACTCGCTCGACCCCGAACACGGCCAGTCACGCACTCCGCATCTGCGGATTGGGCCCGATCGAGGTTCGACCTACGATCCAGACACCGACCATCAAGGAGGCACAGGAGATATGTCACGCCGTGTCCGGACTGTCGGCGTCGCCGCCGGTGTCGCTGTGCTCATTGGTGCTTCGATCGGAATCACCTATGCCGCTACCGCATCCTCCGCACCGCGGATCAACTATGCGACCGCTTGCGCCAACACCCACCACACGCTTCGCCTGGTCGACGCCAAGGGCGCGTGCGCTCGCGGCTTCTCCCGCGTAAACCTCGCGTCCGCCCCCGCACCACTTGCCTTGAACGGGACGGGGTCACCCGCCACCACAAAGAACGTGAGCGTTGCAAACTTCACCGTCAGCGCCAAATGCCTTCTCGATAAGTCCGGTTCGACCGACGCGCAACTCCTTCTGCACAGCGCAGCACGTTACGTCGTTCAAGGCACCGAGATCTTCACCGGCAACGTGGACTCCTCGTTCTTCACACCCACCGGCCCGACTCGAAAGGCGCCGGACAGATAGCCTCGCTGCGACCACCGGAACCTGCAGATCGGTCTTCACCGTCACCCAAAGCGGAGGCATGACCGGTAACACACTCATCATCCAGTCGGGGCATACCATTGCCGTCACGTTCGCCCTGTTCGCCTACCCAGGTAACTGCTCGGTCCAAGCCCAATATGACGCCCAGTAGCTGACTGGATCCACTCCCACAGCGTGCGTATCGCAGGCTGTCCAGCCGTTCTGGATCGCGGATCCGCTCCAGCATGCACCTGCGCCGACGGTGCGGCCCATCGCTACATCGGCTGCAGATGAACGATGCCTACCAGATCGATACGCCCGGGTTGAGCCGGCGCTCGCCACGCCGAACACCGGGTCCCGAAGTCGCCGGACCCGCTCGTTGGGCGGGTATGGGTTCGGGCTGCGCTGCACCGCTCTGCATCTTGGGACCAGGGCACTGATGCCTTAGAGGACCAGCGATGAGCACCTGCCGCCACCGCGGCATACACCGACCGTCCCAATCGTGCCATGGACTTCGCTGCTCCATTCACGGGCAGGCGCATGATGGACACGCCAACGAGCACGGTTCACGAGATCCGATTGGTACAACCATGGGTTACTTCACGGCACGTGCAGCGGCGGCTGGGCCTCGCCCGGCGCGGGCCCGTCCCCACCCAGCCCGAACGCGACCGCGACACGATCGCACGACCTAGCTGTTCTGACCACGGACGTTGGTGACGGCGTGGCTGACTGACAAAACGAAGACCTCCGAGTGGAGTGCGAGCTGCTCGGAACGCATCCACCGGAGGTCTAGCAAGCACGTACTGGTCGAGGCGTACAGTA